>NZ_CP019236.1:1450118-2900236 GCF_001955695.1 Rhodoferax koreense
CGAACACTTGAGCGCGCTCGACTACCTGCGCCAGGGCATCCACCTGCGCGGTTATGCGCAGAAGCAGCCGAAGCAGGAATACAAGCGCGAAGCCTTCGAACTGTTCGGCCAACTGCTCGACGCCGTGAAGAACGACGTGACCAAGGTGCTGATGACGGTGAAGGTGCAGTCCAGCGAACAGCTGGGCCAGGCGGCCGAAGACATGGAAAACCGCGCCGAGAGCATTTCCAACGTGACCTACACCGCACCCACCGAGAGCGGCGAGGTCGAGACCCGCGTGGACAGCGGCAGCGCGGGCCCGCGCGTGCAGCTTGCCGCGGCCGACGCCATGCCGCGTGTGGGGCGCAACGATCCTTGCCCTTGCGGCAGCGGCAAGAAGTACAAAGCCTGCCACGGCAAGCTGGCCTGAGCGCAGGCGGTTGAAGGAATGAAAAACGGGCCGAGGCCCGTTTTTTTGACATCTGTTTTTCGCATAATCCAACGAAATTTTTGATTGAAAGCCCGCCATGCCCGTTCATCTCTCCGCGCCGAATCCCGCTGACCTGTTTCCCGTCGCCGGCGTGCGGCTGGGCATTGCCGAGGCCGGCGTGCGCAAGGCCAACCGGAAGGATTTGACGGTGGTGCTGCTCGACGAAGGCGCGTCGGTCTCGGGTGTGTTCACGCAAAACCGCTTCTGCGCCGCGCCGGTGCAGATCTGCCGCGACCACCTGGGCTTGGGCCTGGGCATCCGCGCCATGTTGATCAACACCGGCAATGCCAATGCGGGCACGGGCGACGACGGTCTGATGCGTGCGCGTTCGACCTGCATCGCACTCGCACGCCATCTGAACATCGCGCCCGAGCAGATCCTGCCGTTCTCCACCGGTGTGATCATGGAGCCGCTGCCGACCGACCGCATCGAGGCCGGCCTGACCGCCGCGCTGGCCGATGCACAGGAAAACCATTGGGCGCGTGCGGCCGAGGCCATCATGACCACCGACACCGTGCCCAAGGCGTTCAGTGCACAGGTACAGCTCGGCGGTGCCACGGTCAGCATCACCGGCATCAGCAAGGGCGCGGGCATGATCCGGCCGAACATGGCGACCATGCTCGGCTTCATGGCCACCGATGCCAATATCGACCAGGCGTTGATGGCGCAACTCGCCAAGGACTTGGCCGACGCCTCGTTCAACCGCGTCACGATCGACGGCGACACCTCGACCAACGATTCCTTCGTGGTCATCGCCAGCAACAAGGCGGCGCATGCGCCCATCACCTCGTTCGACAGCGAAGACGGGCGTGCGCTGAAGGCCGCGATGCTGTCGGTGGCGCAGAAGCTCGCCCAGGCCATCGTGCGCGACGGCGAGGGCGCGACCAAGTTCATCACGATCCGCGTCGAAGGCGGCCAGACCGGCGAGGAATGCCGCAAGGTGGCCTATGCCATCGCGCACTCGCCGCTGGTCAAGACCGCGTTCTTCGCCAGCGACCCGAACCTCGGCCGCATCCTGGCGGCGGTGGGTTATGCCGGCATCGACGATCTCGACCAGACCCTGATCGACCTCTACCTCGACGACGTGCACGTGGCCGTGAAGGGCGGGCGCAACCCGGCCTACCGCGAGGAAGATGGCCAGCGCGTGATGAAGCAAAGCGAGATCACGGTGCGTGTCGTGCTGGGCCGCGGCGCCGTGGCCGACACGGTCTGGACCTGCGACCTGAGCCACGACTACGTGACCATCAACGCGGATTACAGGTCTTAAGGCTCACCCCCAGGTTGCGCACTTCGTGTCGCGCCCACCCCCTTGCAGGGGGCAACACCGACGGCCCGGCAAAGCCGGTTCCGTGGTGTTCCTGGAATAGGACAGCGTCTTCGTCAAGCGAACCGGTGTGTATGAAATCGAGACAAAGCCATGAACGAGAAATTTGAAAAACTCATCAACCGTGCCGAACAGCTGCTGCAGCGCATCGAAAGCATCCTGCCGCAGCCGCTGAGCGCGCCCGACTGGAACGCTTCCATCGCCTACCGCTACCGCAAGCGCAGCTCGGGCCACGGCAGCCTGGAGCCGGTGCGGCACGTGGGTGCGATCGCGCTCGCCGACCTGCAGGAGATCGACGGCCAGAAGGAAAAGATCCAGCGCAACACCTTGCAGTTCGTCGAGGGCAAGCCGGCCAACAACGTGCTGCTCACCGGTGCGCGCGGGACCGGCAAGTCTTCGCTGATCAAGGCCTGCCTGAACGCCTATGCGGCCCGGGGCCTGCGCCTGATCGAGGTCGACAAGGCCGATCTGGTGGACCTGCCCGACATCATCGACGTGGTGGCCGCCCGTCCCGAGAAGTTCATGATCTTCTGCGACGACCTGAGCTTCGAGGACGGCGAGCCGGGCTACAAGGCGCTGAAGTCCATCCTCGACGGCTCGGTGTCGGCCGCGTCGCCCAACGTGCTGATCTACGCGACCAGCAACCGGCGCCACCTGCTGCCCGAATACATGAAGGAGAACCTCACCTACACCCATACCGAGGATGGCGAGGTCCATCCCGGCGAGGTGGTGGAAGAGAAGATCTCGCTGTCGGAGCGTTTCGGCCTGTGGGTGAGCTTCTACCCGTTCTCGCAGGACGAATACCTGGCCATCGTGGCGCAGTGGCTGCGCTCCTTCGGTGTGACGGATGAGGCCATCGCGGCGGCGCGCCAGCTCTCGCTGGTCTGGGCGCTCGAACGTGGGTCGCGCAGCGGCCGTGTCGCCTACCAGTTCGCACGGGACTACGCGGGTCAACATACGACGGCAGCATGACCTCGACGCCATTGGTGGCTGACGGTGACCGACCACGCGAAGGCGGTGCCGACCGCGCCGTGGTCGACGTCGCCGTGGGCGTGTTGATCCGGCCCGACGGCCGCTTCCTGGTCACTTCGCGGCCCGAGGGCAAGGTCTACGCGGGTTATTGGGAATTTCCGGGCGGCAAGCTCGAAGCCGGGGAAACGGTGGAACAGGCGCTGCGCCGCGAATTGCACGAGGAACTCGGTATCGCCATCGGCGCGGCCGAGCCGTGGAAAGTCGAACTCGTCGATTACCCGCACGCGCTGGTGCGGCTCAACTTCTGCAAGGTTTTCGACTGGACCGGCGAGCTGCAGATGCGCGAAGCGCAAAGTTTCGCCTGGCAGGGCCTGCCGCTGGATGTAGGCCCGGTGTTGCCCGGCACGGTGCCGGTGCTGGGTTGGCTGGCGGCAGAACGCGGTTTCGAGGGTGCTACGTTTTCGGTAGCTTAAGTCGCAGGCCTAATCTGCGTTAGGGCCCGATTCGCTTGCTACTGCAGCTTGGCGTCGCCGTAGACCTGGTCTTCGGGGGGCGCCTCCGCGGGCACGGCGAAACTTTCGCTGGCCCAGGCCCCAAGGTCGATGTTCTTGCAGCGTTCGCTGCAGAACGGCCGGAAACGGTTGCTGGCCGCGTACAGGCTGTCGCCCTTGCAGGTGGGGCAGGGCACCCAGCGCTGCGCCACCACGGGCGCCTGGGCTGGCTTCTGATCGTCTTCCATCTCGATACCTTTAACGGCTACGCGCAAAGCGCGAGTTCGAAAGCCGCATCCTCGGTGGCGGGATGCAGGCGGTCGTCGGCTTCATGGCGCATCAGCCGCACCGAAACCATCAGACGATTGCCGCTGATCTCCGGGATCAGGCCAAGCGTGTCGTCGATGCGCAGGCGCAGCAACTGGTAGGTGCGGCCTTGCGGCAGGTTCTGCTGGAACTGCCCCGCCAGCGCCATGACCTTCTGCGGGGCGCCGGAATCGCGCAGCATCTTCAGCAGGTGATGGATGGATTCGGCCAGCGGCGCCAGCGACGTGGCCCAGGTCTCCACCGCATGGCGGCGTTCCGCCGCGGGCTTGTGCTGCCAGGCGTAGTAGGCCGGCAGGTCGAATTCGCAGGTGCCGCCTGGGATGCCGATGCGGCTGCGCAGGCCCATCAGCCAGTCGTTTTCGGTGAGGTCGTGGCCCGCCTTGCCCGCTTGCTGGTGCAACGCGGTAAAACAGCGGTCGAGCTGGTGGATGACCTCGTCGAGCCGGTCCTCGGCGATCGAGGGGTTGCCGCGGTAGCCGTTGAGCACCGCCTTCTGCTTCTCCAGGTCTTTCAGCACTTCCGACTTCAGGTCGGCCCGCGCGGCCACATCCATGACCTCGAAGATCGTGGCCAGCGCGTAGTGGTGGTCGAGCGGATGCTCCCGCGGCACCAGTTCACCGAGCCGCCGGAACAAATGCTCCAGCCGCAGATAGGTTCGGATGCGTTCGTTAAAGGGGTATTCGTAGAGGATCACGCGGCATTTTTTCCAGTGGCGGGCATCATAGCCCGAAGTGTGCACCGATCTGTTCCACCTCGGCCCGCAGTTGGTCCAGTGAACAGCCGTCATTGAACACGACGATGTCGGCGGCAGCGCGGCGCCGGGCGCGGCTGGCCTGGGCGGCAACGATTTTCTGCGCCATCCCGGCGGCCATCCCGCTGCGTGCAACCACACGGCTGACCTGGGTTTCCTCGCGGCAATCGACGACCAGCACCCGGTCCAGCTGCGACGGCCAGCGTTTCGATTCGACGAGCAGGGGGATGTCGAACACGCAGCAGCGCACGCCGGCCAGGTCGGCGGCGCTGGCCTGTGCGGCGATCTCCGCGCCGACCAGCGGATGCACGATGGCCTCCAGGCGCTGCTTGGCCTCGGGGTCGCCAAAGGCCAGCGTGCGCATCTGCTCGCGGTCGAGCGCACCTGCTGGCGTGATGAAGTCCGGGCCGAACGTCGCCAGGATCGCCGGCATCGCCGCGCCGCCGGCGGCCGTGCAGGCGCGGGCGATGGCATCGGCATCGACGATGCGGGCGCCGCGTGCTTCGAGCATGTGGGCCACCGTGCTCTTGCCGCTGCCGATGCCGCCGGTGAGGCCGAGCCGGATCATCGTTGCGATCTTTCTAAAGGCCGACGAAACGCAGGATCGCCTCGGGCCCGAAGAACATCGCCGTCAGGCCCGCACCGGCTAGAAACGGGCCGAACGGCACATAACCGCCTTCGCGAAGTTTGCTGTTGATCTTCAGCGCGATGCCGACGATGGCGCCGATCACCGAGGCCATGAGGATGATCGGCACCAGCGCCTGCCAGCCGAACCAGGCGCCCAGGCCGGCGAACAGCTTGAAGTCGCCGAAACCCATGCCTTCCTTGCCGGTCAGCAGCTTGAAGGCCCAGTAGATGGTCCACAGCGACATGTAGCCCGCCACCGCGCCCCACAGCGAGGCCGCAAGCGGCGTCGAAGTCCATTGCAGCGCGGCCGCGATCAGGCCGGCCCACAGCAGCGGCAGCGTGATGTCGTCGGGCAGCAGGGTGGTGTCCCAGTCGATCAGCGCCAACGTCAGGAGCGCCGCGGCAAAGCCGCACCAGGCCAGGCCCGTGGGGTTGATGCCCCAGCGCGCGAAACAGAAGAAGAACAGCGCGCCGGTGACGAGTTCGACGATGGGGTAGCGCGCGCTGATCGGCGCCTGGCAGGCCGAGCAACGCCCGCGCAGGGCGAGGTAGCTCAGCACCGGGATGTTCTCGTACCAGCGGATCTGGTGGCCGCAGTGCGGGCAGCGCGAGCCCGGCCGCATCAGGTTCAGCGGCTTTTCGGCGGCAAGATTTTCTGTGGTGGCCGTGCCCGCCATCTCGGCCGCTTCCTGCGCCCACTGGCGTTCCATCATCAGCGGCAGGCGGTGGATCACCACGTTGAGGAAGCTGCCGAGCAACAGGCCCAGGACGCCGCCGAGCGCGGCATCGAGCCACGACAGGTTCTGCAGGGAACTCACCAGCATAGGAGGCGCATCCGTTCTTTTGAAACCGGCATTTTGGCCGACAAACGTGCACAGGCAACGATCGCAAGTGCCATGTTCCGCAAATTCACGGGCCCGGCATCCAGGCGGTAGGATGGCGCCGGCTTCATCTCCTCTTCCAACATACGCAGAGACATCCGCATGACCAAGACCATCGATTACTACTTTCCGCCGCAGTCGCCGTTTGCCTACCTGGGGCATGCGCGGTTCGCCGAGCTTGTCGCGCGCCTGGGCTGCGAGGTGCGCGTCAGGCCCTGCGACATGGGCGAGGTGTTCAAGCAGTCCGGCGGTCTGCCCCTGGGCCAGCGGGCGCCGCAACGGCAGGCGTACCGGCTGGTGGAACTCGCGCGCTGGCGCGATTTCCTCGGCCTACCGATGAACACCCAGCCCGCGTTTTTCCCGGTGGCGGCGGATCCTGCCTCTAAGCTGATCATCGCGGCCGACCTGGACCACGGCTCCGCCGCCGCGATGACGGTCGCCGGAGCGGTGTTCAGTGCCGTCTGGGCCGAGCAAAAGAACATCGCCGACGTGCAGACGCTGGCCGATCTGGCCACCGCGTCCGGTCTCGACGGCCGGTTGCTGGTGGAGCGCTCGCAGTCGCCCGAGGTGGCGGCACAGTACCAGGCCCATACCCGCGCCGCGCTCGACGCGGGCGTGTTCGGTGCGCCCTGGTTCGTGTTCGAAGGCCAGGGTTACTGGGGCCAGGACCGCCTCGACTTCCTGGAGCGCGCGATAACGAAGGCGGCAGCATGATTGAGCTTTACGCCTGGAACACACCCAATGCGCGCAAGATCAGCGTGGCGCTGGAGGAAATGGGCCTGGCCTACCGTGTCGTGCCGGTCGACATCACGAAGAACGAGCAGTTCGCGCCGGCGTTCCTGGCCATCGCGCCGAACAACAAGATCCCGGCCATCGTCGATTCGGATGGGCCGGGCGGCAGCCCGATCGGCATCTTCGAGTCGGGGGCCATCCTGCTGTACCTGGCGGAGAAAACCGGCCTGTTCCTGCCCGAGGGCCTGCGCGAGCGCACGCAGGTGCTGCAGTGGCTGATGTGGCAGGTCGGCGGCTTCGGGCCGATGCCGGGGCAGGTCCACCATTTCGTGGCGCTGGCCGACGAGAGCGATCGCGCCTACGGCCTGGCCCGGTTCAGCCAGGAGACGCAGCGCCTGTACGGCGTGCTTGACCGGCGCTTGGCGCAGTCGGAATTCGTCGCTGGTCCCGAACTGACGATCGCCGACTTCGCCATCCTCGGCTGGGCCTGGCGACATGAGCGCCACCGTATCGATCTCGCCGATTACCCGCATGTCGGCCGCTGGTACCACGGCCTGTTCGAGCGGCCGGGCGTGCGCCGCGGCTTCGATGTCGCGCTGACCTAGCGCGGGCCGGGCCGGATCAGACCACCTGGCCGAGCTTGAAGATCGGCAGGTACATCGACACCACGATGCCGCCAATCAAGGTGCCGAGGAACACGATGATGATCGGCTCCATCAGGCTCGACAGGCCGGCCACCATGTCGTCGACCTCGGCTTCGTAGAAGTCGGCGGCCTTGCCGAGCATGTGGTCGATCGAGCCGGATTCCTCGCCGATCGAGCACATCTGCAGCACCATCGACGGGAAGATGTTGGCGTTGGTCATAGCGGCGGTGAGGCTGGTGCCGGTGGAGACCTGCTGCTGGATCTTCTCGGTGGCGATGGCGAACACCGAATTGCCCGACGCGCCGCCCACCGAGTCGAGCGCCTCGACCAGCGGCACGCCGGCCGCGAACATGGTCGACAGGGTGCGCGTCCAGCGGGCGATGCAGGATTTCTCGATCAGCGCGCCGAAGACAGGCACCTTGAGCAGCAGCCGGTCCATGAACATCTGCATCTTCTCGTTGCGCTTCCAGGCCTGCATGAAGAAGTAGAACGCGCCGAAGATGCCGCCGAAGATCAGCCACCAGTAGGCGACGAAGACCTCGCTGATGGCGATCACCAGGAGCGTGGGCGCGGGCAGGTCGGCCCCGAAGCTGCTGAACACCTCCTTGAATGCCGGGATCACGAAGATCATGATCACCGCCACCACGACGAAAGCCACCACGATGACCGAGGCCGGATACATCAGCGCCGACTTGATCTTCGACTTGATGGCCTCGGTCTTCTCCATGTAGACCGCGAGCCGGTCGAGCAGCGACTCCAGGATACCCGCGGCCTCGCCGGCTTCCACGAGGTTGCAGTAAAGGCTGTTGAAGTACATCGGGAACTTGCGGAACGCGCCGCTGAGCGAGCTGCCGGTTTCCACGTCGGAGCGGATGTCGTTGAGCAGCTTGGTCACGCTGGCGTTGGTGTTGCCGCGGCCCACGATGTCGAAGGCCTGCAGCAGCGGCACGCCGGCCTTCATCATCGTCGCCAGCTGGCGCGTGAAGATGGCGATGTCCTTGGGCTTGATGGCCTTGCCCGAGCGCATGCGGCGCTTCTTGATCTTCGTGGGGAACACACCCTGGCGGCGCAGCGTGGCCTGGACCTGGTTTTCGCCCACGGCACGGGTTTCGCCGCGCACCTGTTTGCCATTGCGGTCCTTGCCTTCCCACTCGAAGACAAATTCCTTGATGTCTCTGGACGCTGCTGTTGCCATGGGTAACCTTGGTGGATCTCTCTTTTACTCGTTGCTCACCGCGAGCACTTCTTCCAGCGAGGTCAGTCCCAGCTTGGCCTTGTACAGGCCGGCCTGGCGCAGCGAGCGCACGCCTTCGCGCTTGGCCTGGGCGGCGATCTCCGGCGCATTGCCGTCCCGCAGGATGATGCGCTGGATTTCCTCGGAGATCGGCATCACCTGGTAGATGCCGACACGGCCCTTGTAGCCGTTGTTGCAGGCCGAGCAGCCGACCGGGCCGTAGGTCTGCCAGCTGCCGTCGAGTTCTTCTTCCTCGTAGCCGGCTTCGAGCAGCGTCTTGTTCGGGATGTCCAGCGGCGTCTTGCACTGCGGACAGAGGCGCCGCGCCAGCCGCTGCGCGGTGATCAGGATCACGCTGGAGGCGATGTTGAACGGCGCGATGCCCATGTTGCGCATGCGGGTGAGGGTGGTCGGCGCGTCGTTGGTGTGCAGCGTGGACAGCACCAGGTGGCCGGTCTGCGCGGCCTTGATCGAGATGTCAGCGGTTTCCAGGTCGCGGATTTCGCCGACCATGATGATGTCTGGATCCTGTCGCAGGAAGGACTTGAGCGCCACGGCGAAGGTCAGTCCGGCCTTCTCGTTCACGTTCACCTGGTTCACGCCGGGCAGGTTGATTTCCGACGGGTCTTCGGCGGTGGCGATGTTCACGCCCGGCTTGTTCAAGAGGTTCAGGCAGGTGTAGAGCGACACGGTCTTGCCCGAGCCGGTGGGCCCGGTCACCAGGATCATGCCGTAGGGCCGGCCGATGGCATGCATCAGCCGCGCCTTTTCCTCGGGTTCGTAGCCGAGCGCGTCGATGCCGAGCTTGGCGCTGCTCGGGTCCAGGATCCGGATCACGATCTTCTCGCCGAACAGCGTGGGCAGGGTGCTCACGCGGAAGTCGATCACGCGGTCGGGGCCGACCTTGAGCTTCATCTTGCCGTCCTGCGGCACGCGTTTCTCGGAGATGTCCAGCCGCGAGATGACCTTGATGCGCGAGGCCAGCTTTTCCTTGATGGCCACCGGCGGCGAGGCGATCTCGCGCAGTTCGCCGTCGATGCGGAAGCGCACGCGGTAGTTGTGTTCGTAGGGCTCGAAGTGCAGGTCGGAGGCGCGCATGCCGAACGCGTCGAGCAGCATCTTGTGCAGGAACTTCACCACCGGCGCGTCTTCGACCTCGGAGGTGTTCACCTCGGCCACGTCGGCGGCCGCAGAGATCACGCTGTCCTCGAAATCGAAATCGCCGCCGCCGACCAGGCCTTCCATGGCCTCGTTGGCCGATACCGCGCTGGCATCGACCAGCTTGGAGAGCTTGTCGTATTCGGCAATGATCCAGTCCACGCCCATCTGGGTGGAGAACTTGATCTTCTCGGCAGCCTCCTGGTCGGACGGGTCGGCCGTGGCGACGATCAGCCGGTTGTTGCGCTTGCTCAGCACCACCACGCGGTAGGCCTGGCAGATCTTGGCGTCGAGCAGGTCCTTGGGCAGGCGCTGCAGGTCGATGGCCTCGATGTCCAGCAGCGGTGCCGCGAACGCGGTGGACATGGTGTGCGCCAGATCGTAGGCCGACACGGCACCCGAGCCGACCAGTTCGGCAATGAAGCTGGTGCGGCCGGTCTGCGCCTTGCGGTAGATGTCTTCCGCCGCTTTTTGACCGAGCTTGCCGGCCAGTATCAGTGCGCGGCCGAGCCCTGGCAGCGCGACCGTGGGGGCGTCCTGTTTAAACGAATCGACTGCGGCCATAAGCCCAAAATGTAGCAGGTAGCATAAAGTTACCGAATCATCCTTGATTCAGGATGGGGTGTAAATAAAACTGTGTACCGCCCTAGTTTGCACCCACACCCGGTTGCGCGTCCATGAAGGCCTGCAACTCCTGTGGCAACGGCGCATCAAGCGCCATCGGTTCGCCCGTGCCGGGATGGTTCAGCGTCAGATGCCAGGCATGCAGGAACATGCGTTTGAGGCCTTGTTTCTGCAACGCCTTGTTCAGCTCGAAATCGCCATATTTGTCGTCGCCCACGATGCCGTGGCCTTCGCTGGCCAGGTGCACGCGGATCTGGTGCGTGCGGCCGGTCTTGATCGTCACCTCGAGCAGGCTGTAGCCGGCCAGCTTTTGCCGCACCTTCACCAGGCTCAGCGAGCGCATGCCGTCCGGGTCGTCCCTGGCGACCACCTTCACGCGCCGCTCGCCGTCGGGCAGCAGGTATTTGTGCAACGGCTTGTCGAGCACCTTCTTGTTGGCCGGCCAGGCGCCCTGCACCAGGGCCAGGTAGGTCTTGCCGGTTTCGCGTTCGCGGAACTGGTCCTGCAACCGGGTGAGCGCGCTGCGCTTCTTGGCGATCAGCAGGATGCCCGAGGTCTCTCGGTCCAGCCGGTGCACCAGTTCCAGGAACTTCGCGCCCGGCCGCGCGATGCGCAGCTGCTCGATCACTCCGAAACTCACGCCGCTGCCGCCGTGCACCGCCACGCCGGCGGGCTTATCGATGGCCAGCAGGTGGTCGTCTTCGAAGATCACTGGGAATTCGCGTGCCGGCGCGGCGTGCACCGCCTCGGCCATGGCCTCGGCCTTTTCGGTGGCGCGTTCGGAGGTGCGCACCGGCGGCAGCCGCACCACATCGCCTTCGGCCAGCCGTGTGTCGGCGGCCGCGCGCCCCTTGTTGATGCGCACCTCGCCGCTGCGGATGATGCGGTAGACGTGCGTTTTCGGCACCCCTTTGAGGTGGCGCATGAGGAAGTTGTCCAGCCGCTGACCGGCGCCATCTTCATCAACTGTTACCAATTTGACTTCAGGCGCGAGAGGGGGCTTGTTAGCACCTATAATGTTTTTCACCAGCGTAGTGTCGTAAGTGCTTGATTAATCACAAGTTTAGAGCACCCAAGCGATTTCGCTGCGAAGTCGATGCCTCCCGAGGCGTTTTCCTGCAAACCAAGCGACCCTGGCGCTGGTGGCAGGAAGCGGTTGCGGGTCGAGCCGACGCCCCTGGAAACCCTGATACGGAATACCCTCAACCTGGCAAGCGCCGCGCAAGCGGCACTTGTCCGGCGGATCGAAGCGAGAAACTCTTTGTGCTGATGGTGATGATTCAACTCTGCTTGCGGTGGCTTCTGCCCCCGCTTTTCGGCATGGGATCGCCTGTCCAGCACGCCCCGCCTGCGCAGTCAGCTACGAATTCGGTAGCAAGTCGATCGCGGCGCACCTTCGCTTCCCTCCACGCGCCCATACCGCTCAACCGCGAGCCCTGGCTCACATGACGCGGCTCTCCGGCAATTCCCTTCGTTTCCAGGCGTCTGTTCCGGCATCAAGAGGCTCATTTTGAGCATGTGATACCCAACAGTTCCGGGCCGAGGCGGCCCGGTAAAGGAAACGCACCATGAAACGGATGCTGATTAATGCCACGCAGGCCGAAGAACGCCGGCTGGCCATCGTCGACGGGCAGAAACTGCTCGACTACGAGATCGAGATCGAAGGGCGCGAACAGCGCAAGGGCAACATCTACAAGGCGGTCGTGACCCGCGTCGAGCCATCGCTCGAAGCCTGTTTCGTCGACTACGGCGAAGACCGCCACGGCTTCCTGCCGTTCAAGGAAATCTCCAAGCAATACTTCACGCAGGGCGTGCCGGTCAACCAGGCCCGCATCAGCGACGTGATCCGCGAAGGCCAGGAGCTGCTGGTCCAGGTCGAGAAGGAAGAACGCGGCAACAAGGGCGCGGCCCTCACCACCTTCGTGTCGCTCGCCGGCCGCTACGTGGTGCTGATGCCGAACAACCCGCGCGGCGGCGGCGTGTCGCGCCGCATCGAAGGCGACGACCGGGCCGAGCTCAAGGAAGCGATGGACCAGCTCGAATACCCGAACGGGATGAGCATCATCGCGCGCACCGCCGGCATCGGCCGCAGCGCGCCCGAACTCCAGTGGGACCTGAACTACCTGCTCAAGCTGTGGAGCGCCATCGACGGTGCCGGCAAGGGCGGCAAGGGCGCTTTCCTGATCTACCAGGAATCGAGCCTGGTGATCCGCGCCATCCGCGACTACTTCAACCACGACATCGGCGACATCCTGATCGACACCGACGACGTGTACGAGCAGGCCCAGCAGTTCATGGCCCACGTCATGCCCGAGCACGCCGCCCGTGTGAAGCGCTACCGCGACGACGCGCCGCTGTTCAGCCGCTTCCAGATCGAGCACCAGATCGAGTCGGCCTACGCGCGCACCGTGCAGCTGCCTTCGGGTGGCGCCATCGTGATCGACCACACCGAAGCCCTGGTGTCGGTGGACGTGAACTCCGCCCGGTCCATCCGCGGCGGCGACATCGAGGAAACCGCCACCCGCACCAACCTGGAGGCCGCCGAGGAAGTGGCCCGCCAGATGCGCCTGCGCGACCTGGGCGGCCTGATCGTCATCGACTTCATCGACATGGAAGAGTCGCGCAACCGCCGCGACGTGGAAAACCGCCTGCGCGACGCGCTGCGCCAGGACCGCGCCCGCGTGCAGTTCGGCACCATCAGCAAGTTCGGCCTCATGGAAATGAGCCGGCAACGGCTTCGGCCTGCGTTGTCGGAAGGCGCCTCGATCCCTTGCCCGCGTTGCGGCGGCTCCGGCCACATCCGCGACACGGAAAGCTCCGCGCTGCAGATCCTGCGCATCATCCAGGAGGAATCGCTGAAGGACAACACGGCCTCCGTGCTGTGCCAGGTGCCGGTCGACGTGGCCTCGTTCCTGCTCAACGAGAAGCGCACCGAGATCGCCAAGATCGAGCTCAAGCAGCGCATCAATGTGCTGATGGTGCCCAACAAGACGCTGGAGACGCCGAACTACAAGCTCGAACGCCTGAAGCACGACGATCCACGCCTGGACCACATCGAGGCCAGCTACAAGATGGCCGACGAGATCGACGACGCCACCTCGGTGACGCGCCGCTCGCAGGAGCCGACCAACAAGCAGACGCCGGTGATCAAGGGCGTGTTGCCCGACGCACCCGCGCCGGTGGCCGTGCCCAAGCCCGTGGCGGAAGTGGCCGCGCCGGCACCTGCGCCGGTGGTCGCCCCACCCGCGCCAGCGCCTGCGGAAACCGGCTTCTTCGGCTGGATCAAGGGTCTGTTCGGCGTGAAGCCGGCACCGGCGCCGGCCCCTGTGGTCGCGGCACCGCCCGCACCGGCGGCGAAGACCGAAGAAAAACGCGAAGGCCGTGATGGCCGCGGCAACCGCGAAGGCGGCCGTGAAGGGGGCGCTGGCCGTAGCCGTGGTGGCCGAGGTGGCCGCGAGGAAGTCGAAGGCCGCGGCGGTCGCGGTGGACGCGGTGGCGCGCCGCGCGACGGCGAAAGCCGTGAACTGCGCGAACCGCGTGAACCACGCGAGCCCCGTGAAGGCCAGGAACGCGGCGCCGCACGCAACGGCGCCGAGCGCCCGCCGCGCGGCGATCGTCCGGAACGCGGCGAACGTGGTGAACGCAACGAACGCCCCGCACCAGTCGCCGGTGAAGAAGGCCAGACCGGCCGCGGTGGCCGCGGACGCGGTGAACGCCGCCCACGCCAGGACGCGGAAACCGCGAACCTCGCACCCGAAGCGCTGGCCCAGGGGCAGGCAGGCCAGGATGCGGCGGCCGCATCGGTCGAAGGCGCCAGCCAGGAAGCACGTCCTGAACGCGCGCCACGCCAGCCTGGCGAACGTGGTGAACGTCCCGAAGGCCGTGAACGCGGCGAGCGTGGCGGAAGAGGCGGTCGCGGCAGCCGTGGCGAACGTGGTCCGCGCGAAGAGGGGCAGCCCGGCCGCGAGCGCAACGAAGCCCGCACCGACGGTGGCCAGGAACTGTCGGCCGAGGCACCAGCCGCCGCCGAACGCGTGGACGCCGAACCGGCCGCACGTCCGGAGCGTCCGTCCTACTTCGCGGTGGCCGCGGCATCGACCGCAGCAGCCCCCTCGGCCCAGCCCGAGGCGGCCGTGAATGCCGCCGACGGCGGTGAGCGCGTCGAAACGGCGGAAGGCGCCGAGCCGCAACGCCGCGAGAAACGCTCGCGTGACCGTTACGGCCGCGACCGCAAGGACCGCGCACCGCGTGAAGGCGCCGATGCCGAGGGCGCCAGTGCGCCTGCGGCCTTCGTGCCGAACGAGGTGGCGCTGGCGGCCGAACCGGCTGCGCCCGTCGCTGCGCCGGCACCGGTCCAGGCCGCACCCGTGGCCGCTTCCGCACCTGCACCCGCACCCGTTGCGGCACCGGTGGCGACGCCGGCGCCGGCTGTTGCCGCGTCGTCGCTGCCCAAGGCCCAGGCCTTCGTGCTGCCGCTGGTCGAACTCGCCGAAGTGGCGCAAAGCTCCGGCCTGCAATGGGTTGGCACCGATGCCGAACGCGCCGCCGCCGTCCAGGCCGCGATTGCTGCCGAGCCCAAGCCGGTCCACGTCCCGCGCGAACGCCCACCGGCGATCGTGGTGCAGAACGAGCCGCTGGTGATGGTCGAGACCAAGCGCAACCTGAGCGACATGCAACTGCCGTTCTGAGCACCGCGCTGAAATGAAAAATGGACCTTCGGGTCCATTTTTTTTGGGGGATCCTCAGTGTCCAACTCGTAAGGCTTCGACAAGCTCAGCCCGAACGGGGAACGGGGAACGGGGAACGGGCCGACTGCTTTGCAGCGCTGTCTATTGGAGCAATCCAATCTTCTTCCCGTTCGCCCTGAGCTTGTCGAAGGGCCTGGTCATGCACACCAGAGGCCTTGTCGAAACCTCAGACCGTCGCAGCCCGCTTGTAGGCCTCGCGCGCCGCCGCCTCATCCTCGCGTTGTTCGGCCAGTGTCGCCAGCGCACGCCAGGCGCTGCGCTGCAGCCCCGTGTCCTGCAGGTTCTGCACCGACTGCGTGAGCAACTGCTGGGCTTTGCCCCAGAGCTGGTGGCGCAGGCACGCCATGCCGGCCAGGTACTGCAAATTGGCATCGCGGCCATGGCGTTGCTGGGCGGCTTCGATGCGGTGCAGCCAGGGCAGGTCGATCGGGTCCTCGGAGGCAGCGAAACCGGCTTCCAGCGCGCGAATCAGCTTGATCGACTGGCTCTCGCTCCAGGCTTCCGGCTGGGCCATGCGCCGCTCCCAGATCGGCAGCAGCCACTGGCGCGCCTGGGCGACGTCGCCTTGCAGCGCGGCCAGGCGCTGCGCGGCGTGGATTGCGACCTCCGGCATCTGGCGCTCGGCGCTGTCGAGCTGGCCCCAGGCTCGCTGCAGTTGCGCGGGGTCATGCGCGTCGTTGATGAGCTCCATTGCCAGGTTGCGCAGCAGGCTCTGGGCGCCGTCCTGCGAGAACGCGCGGTGCTTGGCCAGCAGGCGCGCGGTTTCCAGGGCATTCATGGTCTGGCGCGCCAGCCGGGCGGCCTTGAGCCGGGCACGCAGTGCCAGCGTGCGCCGGGCCGCGCCCTGGGGCAGGGCGTCGAGCCACTGCAGCGCGGCATGGGCATCGCGGTCGCTGAGGGCCCAGCGCGCGGCACGCAACTGCACGCCTTCGCGGGTTTCCTGGGCGTCGCGCTGGGCGGTGTTGTCGATGGCCAGCAGCAAATGCTCGTCGCGCGTCGCGCGGTCCTGCAGCGCCTGGGCGCTTTCGGCGGTGACCAGGTGCGACATGGCGCGCAGCTTGTCGGCATGGGCCAGATGGTGGCCGCTGGCGGTCAGGGCCTGTTCCTGGCCGAGCGCGGCCTCGGCGGCCTTGCGCGCGCGCAGGAAACGGCCTGCCAGCAGGTGCGACAGTGCGTCCAGCAGCGAGGCGTGCATGGCGCGCTCGCGCTGCTGCACGCGCCAGCGCCGGGCCTGCTGCGGCATGGAGAACAGCGCAGCCAGGGCGCGCAGCGCCAGGTGCAGCACGACGAAGCTGCCGACCAGCAGCAGCAACACGAGGTTCAGCGACAGGTCAACGCGGTAGGGCGGCCAGAACAGCGTCACCGTGCCCTGGTTGTCGCCGGCAAAAAGCGCCACGGCAACCGCCGCGGCGAACAGGGCCAGTAGCCAGGCAATCGCTCTCATGCTTTAACGGCCAGCAGCGGCGGTGGCCAACGCGGCGAGCGTTTCGTCGACCTGCGGCAATTCGACGGCCTTCATCTGCGCCTGCACCTGGGACAGCAGGCCGGAGGTGGCCTGGGTCTTGCGCGCGGCCGGGTCGAAGTATTTGTTGAGCATGGCGTTGGCCGCGGCCAGGTCGGAGCGGGCCGATTCCATCTGCCGCGCCAGCAGGCCGAGCCGGGCGTTGAGCAGCTTGAGCTTGAGGTTTTCGCGCAGGAAGAAGGTCTGCTCGGGTGACAGCAACGCGGCCTCGGGGCGGTCGATGCGGCTCACGCGCAGCAGCTTGCGGGCTTCCTGGTAGACCACGTCGAGCGCGCGGTGCCACCACACCGCGGGCACGGGCGGCGGGGCGGGCACGGTGCCGTTGCCGCCGGGGCCGAGCGGCAGGAAGGCGTTGAGCGTGGGCAGGTCGTCGACCTGGCGCACCAGGTCGTCGAGCTTGACCAGCAAGCCGGGGGTGTCGGTGACGCTGGCGGCCTTGATGCGGTCCGTGTCGTGAGCGATGGCCCGCTGCAGCGGTGCCAGGCGCGGGTTGGCGGCACGCACGATGCGGTCATCGGCGGTCTTGAGCGCGGCCAGCAGCGGCTCGACGCTGCCGGTGAGCTGCGCCTGCTGCTGTGCCAGCCGCAGCGCGGATTCGAGGTCGACCACCAGGTTCTCGTCGCGCGAGCGCGACAGGCTTTGCATCAGCTCCTCGAGCTGGCCGCGCTGCAGGGTGGCTTCGCTGAGGCGGGCGTCGGAGACGGCCTGGCGCGCGGCGGTATCGCGCGCGAGGTCTTGCGCCTGGCGCGCCATGGTGCGCGCCTCGACGGCCTGCGCACCCGCGTCGGCGCTTTGCCGGGCGAGGTGTTCCTGGATGGTGGCGAGTTTCTGCCAGAGCAATGCGTTGCCCGCGAGGGACAAGACCGCGATCAGGCCCACGCCCCAGACCAGTCCCCGGCCGCCCGACGACGAGGCCGCCTTGCGCGCAGCGGGTGCATCCGCTGTGCTGCCGATGGGCTGGGTGGCCGGCGCGGAGGCGGCCGCAGCGGGCGCGGCGGCAGGCTCGATGGGGAACTCAGCATTCATGCGAGCGATTCTATAGAGGCCACCACGTCGTCCAGGGTCGGCCGTGACTCGCAAACAACACCGAAGCCGGCCTCGTACGCCGCCTGTGCGATGCGTGGATGCGTGGCCACGGCGCGTGCGCCGGCCAGGGTGTCGGCGGGCATGCGCTGCGCCAGGTGGCCGATGGCCTCCGAGCTGCTGAGCAGCCAGACCGAACCATCGCGAGCGGCCTGCCGGGCCCTCTGCGCCTGCGCCGGCGTCCACTGCGGTGGATGGCGTTCGTAGGCCACGACGAAGTCCACCTGCGCGCCGGCCGCGTCGAGTTGCCGCGCGAACCAGTTGCGGCCCGCGCTTTCGCCGCCGGGTGCGCCGCCGCGCACGATCAGCACGCGGCTGCCCGCCACCACCTGGGGGCCGACGATCTGCCACAGCGCTTCCGAATCGAACTGCCCGGCCGAGGCGGCCGGTGCGTCGATCAACGCGGGATCAACGCCGGCCTGGTGCAGCGCCGCGAGTGTGCCCGGGCCGGTAGCCCATGCTCTTGTATCGATAGCTGCTGGCGCTGGATTGATCCCGGCCACAGCCCGGTTGGAGGCATAAAAATGCTGGACCGCGTTGCCGCTGACGAACATGGCAGCCTGGTAACTGGCGAGCTGTCGCCAGGCCGTGTGCACCGGGTGGGGGTCGGTGGCCGGCCGGATGTCGATCAGCGGCAGCGCCTCGGCCCCGATGCCGCGCGCCTGCAACTCGGCCACCCAGCGTTCGGCGTCGTGTTGCGGCCGGGTGACGATCACGCGCACGGGCATGTCGCGTCGGGGGGCTTCAGTGCGCGCCGCCTGCGCGCAGCCGGGCCACGACCTCCTGGCCGAGCGCATCCGCATCCGCCACGTTGGTGACGGTGGCGCGCCCCGTGGCCATCACCAACGGGCCCGGGCCTTCGGTGGCGCCCCAGGCCGCATCGAGCTGCAGCGCGGTGCCGTCCCATTGCGCGAACGCCGCCAGCGGCATCGAGCAGCTGCCGCCCATGCCGCGGCTCACGGCGCGTTCGGCCGTCACGGCCTGCCAGGTCGGCGCGTGGGCCAGGGGCGCGAGCGCCTCGATCAGGTCCTGCCGGTCGGCGCGCACCTCGATGCCGAGGGCGCCCTGGCCGGCGGCCGGCCGCATGGCCACCGGATCGAAGACGGCGCGGATGCGTTCGGCCAGTCCCAGGCGGATCAGCCCGGCGGCGGCGAGCACGATGCCGTCGTACTGGCCTTCGTCGAGTTTGCGCAGCCGCGTGTCGAGGTTGCCGCGCAGCGGTTCGATGCGCAGGTCGGGCCGCAGCGCGCGCAGCAGCACGGTGCGGCGCAGGCTCGAGGTGCCGATCACGCCGCCGTCGGGAACGGCCGCGAGCGTCGCATACCGGTTGGAGACGAAGGCGTCGCGCGGGTCTTCGCGCTCCATCACGCAGGCCAGCACGAAACCTTCGGGCAGGTCCATCGGCACATCCTTCAGCGAATGCACGGCGATGTCGGCGCGGCCTTCCTCCAGCGCGACTTCGAGCTCCTTCACGAACAGGCCCTTGCCGCCGACCTTGCTCAGCGAGCGGTCCAGGATCTGGTCGCCGCGCGTGGTCATGCCCAGCAGTTCGACCTGGTGGCCCAGCTTGGCGAGCAGGGATCGCACGTGTTCGGCCTGCCACAGGGCCAACCGGCTTTCGCGGGTGGCGATGACGATGCGCAGAGAGGGGGATGAACTCAAACCGGTAACCTGTTGGTAATCAAAAGGCCCTGAAAAGGGGATGGTCAATGCTAGCATGCGGTCTGCCTTCCACCTGCTTGGCCGCCGGTGCGCCGGACGGCGCCGCAGCAGGTCCACCCCAGCCCTTCAGCCTTCCCAGGAAGCTTCCCGCATGACCACGGCAGACCAGGACAGCGGCGCCAAGCGCGCGCCCAATTCTCCCTCCGGCACTTCCACCAACGCCAATGCCGCCTCGCCGGCCCGGCCCGGCGCCCGCGCCAAGGACAACGAGCGCCCGCTGGTCGAAGACATCCGCCTGCTCGGCCGCATTCTCGGCGACGTGATCCGCGAGCAGGAAGGCGTGGCCGCGTTCGAGTTGATCGAGCAGGTGCGCAAGCTGTCGGTGGCGTTCCGCCGGGACGCGGATGCCGAGGCCGACAAGGCCTTGAAGAAGCTGCTCAAGGGCCTGTCGGGCGACCAGACGGTGAGCGTGATCCGCGCCTTCACCTATTTCAGCCACCTGGCCAACCTGGCGGAGGATCGGCATCACATCCGCCGCCGTGCGGTCCACGAACGCGCCGGCGACACGCAGGAAGGCAGCATCGAGGTGGCGCTGGCGCGGCTGCGTTGGGCCGGCATCTCGCCCAAGACGATCGCCCAGACGCTGGCCCACAGCTATGTGGCGCCGGTGCTCACCGCGCACCCGACCGAGGTGCAGCGCAAGAGCATCCTCGATGCCGAACGCGACATCGCCCAACTGCTGGTGACGCGCGACGAGATCAAGACCCGCGCCGCGCTCTCCGGTGGCGGCAAGGACGCCGTCACGCCGCGCGAACTGGCGGCCAACGAGGCGCAACTGCGGGCGCGCGTGATGCAGCTCTGGCAGACCCGACTCCTGCGCATGTCCAAGCTCACCGTGATCGACGAAATCGAAAACGCGCTGAGCTACTACGAATCCACCTTCCTGCGCGAGATTCCCAGGCTGTATGCCGACCTCGAGCGCGAGCTGGGCAACCAGCCGGTGCACAGCTTCCTGCGCATGGGCCAGTGGATCGGCGGCGACCGCGACGGCAACCCCAACGTGAGCGCGCAGACCCTCGAATACGCGTTGCGCCGCCAGTCCGAGATGGCGCTGCGCCACTACCTCACCGAGGTGCATTACCTCGGCGGCGAGTTGTCGCTGTCGGGTGGCCTGGTGGGCATGTCGGCGGAACTGGTCGCACTCGCGAAGAGTTCGCCCGACACCAACGTGCACCGCCAGGACGAGCCCTATCGCCTGGCCCTGACCGGCATGTACGCACGCCTGGCCGCCACGCTCAAGGACCTGACCGGCGGCGATGCCGCGCGCCATGCGGTGGCGCCGCAGAACGCCTACCTGCTGGCCGAGGATTTCCTGGCCGACCTGCGCACCATCGAAGCCTCGCTGGTGGCCAACCACGGCGCGCCGCTGGCCGCGGCCCGCCTGCATCCGCTGATCCGCGCGGTCGAAGTGTTCGGCTTCCACCTGGCCACGGTCGACCTGCGCCAGAGTTCGGACAAGCACGAGGAAGTGGTGGCCGAACTGCTGGCGGTGGCACGCGTGGAATCCAGTTATTCCGCGCTCGACGAAATGGCCAAGCGCGAACTGCTGCTGCGCCTGTTGAACGACGCGCGGCCGCTGCGCGTGGTCGGGGCGGCCTATTCGGACCACACGCAACACGAAATCGCCATCTTCGAGACAGCCCGCACCGTGCGGGCGCGCTACGGCGCGCAGGCGATCCGCCACTACATCATCAGCCACACCGAGACGGTGAGCGACCTGCTGGAAGTGCTGCTGCTGCAGAAGGAAGTCGGCCTGATGCACGGCACGCTGGACCAGAAGGCAACGAACGACCTGATCGTCGTGCCGCTGTTCGAAACCATCGAAGACCTGCGCAATGCCGCGCCGATCATGCGCGAGTTCTATGCCTTGCCCGGCATCGCCAAACTGGTGCAGCGCAGCGGCGCCGAGCAGGACATCATGCTGGGCTATTCCGACAGCAACAAGGACGGCGGCATCTTCACCAGCAACTGGGAGCTGTACCGCGCCGAGATCGCGCTGGTCGACCTGTTCGACGAGTTGGCCAACAGCCATAACATCACGCTGCGCATGTTCCACGGCCGCGGCGGCACGGTGGGCCGCGGCGGCGGCCCGAGCTACCAGGCCATCCTGGCCCAGCCGCCGGGCACGGTGCGCGGCCAGATCCGGCTCACCGAGCAGGGCGAAGTCATCGGCTCCAAATACGCCAACCCGGAGATCGGCCGGCGCAACCTGGAAACCCTGGTGGCGGCCACGCTGGAGGCCACGCTGCTGCAGCCGACCAAGCCCGCGACGCCGGCTTTCCTGAAGGCGGCGGCCGCACTGTCGGACGCCAGCATGGCGGCTTACCGCGCGCTGGTCTATGAGACGCCCGGCTTCACCTCGTATTTCTTCGATTCCACACCGATACGGGAAATCGCCGAACTCAACATCGGCTCGCGCCCGGCCTCACGCAAGGCCACGCAGCGCATCGAGGACTTGCGCGCGATTCCCTGGGGCTTCAGCTGGGGCCAGTGCCGTCTGGCATTGCCGGGCTGGTTCGGCTTCGGTTCCGCCGTGGAAGCCTTGCTCAACGAAAATGGCCCCTCGGGCAGGAAGGAAGCGCTGGCCGTGCTACAAAAAATGTACCGCCAGTGGCCATTCTTCAGCACCTTGCTGAGCAACATGGACATGGTGCTGGCCAAGAGCGACCTGGCCCTGGCCTCGCGTTATGCCGAACTCGTGGCCGATGCGCGCCAGCGCAAGAAGATCTTCCAGGCGATCGAGGCCGAATGGCACCGCACGGCGAATGCGCTGGTGCTGATCACCGGCGAAAAACAACGGCTGTCGGGCAATGCGGCGCTGCAGCGCTCGATCCGCCATCGCTTCCCCTACATCGATCCGCTGCACCACCTGCAGATCGAACTGGTGCGGCGTTACCGCGCGGGGCAGGGCGACCAGCGGGTGCAGACCGGCATCCACATCTCTATCAACGGCATCGCCGCCGGCCTGCGCAACACGGGCTGATGTCACCGGGAGCGGGCGGGCCCTCTGCAATAATGAAGCCAATAGCACTCGCAAACCCCCTTGGCTTTCGTTCGCCAGTGTGCTTGCGCAGCCGGATTCGTTTTTGATTGGAGCCTTCATGTTGATTCAACCGGTCGTTCTTTCCGGCGGTTCGGGCACACGCCTGTGGCCACTGTCGCGCGAAAAGTACCCCAAGCAGTTGCTGCCGCTGATCGGCGCAGACTCGCTGCTGCAGGCGACCGTGCGCCGGCTCGAGGGCCTGGGCGCGGGTGAGCTCGCACCGCCGATGGTGGTGTGCAACGAGGAATACCGCTTCGTCATCGCCGAACAGCTGCGCCTGATGGGCCAGCCCGGCACCATCGTCCTGGAGCCCACGGGCCGCAACACCGCGCCGGCCTTGACGCTGGCCGCGCTGGCGGCCAGGCGTGACGGCACCGATCCGGTGCTGCTGGTGATGCCGGCCGACCACGTGATCCTCGACACGGCCGCCTTCCAGGCCGTGGTGCGCCAGGGCGCGGCGCTGGCCGCCGAAGGTGCGGTCGTGACCTTCGGCATCACCGCCGACACACCGGAGACCGGCTACGGCTACATCCAGTCCGGCGCGGCCTTCGGCGGCGGTGACGGCAGCGCCAAGCTCATCGCGCGTTTCGTCGAGAAGCCCGACCTGGCCACGGCCCAGAGTTACCTCGACGCCGGCACCTATGCCTGGAACAGCGGTCTGTTCATGGTGCGTGCCTCCGTCTGGCTGGCCGCCATCGGCGCCTGCCGCCAGGACATTCTCGAAGCCTGCCAGACCGCCTGGGACGCGGGCAAGACCGACGGCGAATTCGTGCGGGTCGGCAAGGAAGCCTTCGGCACCTGCCCGAGCGACTCGATCGACTACGCGGTGATGGAGCGCATCGCCAGCGCCGATGGCGGCAAACTGCCGCCGGGCGTGGTGATCGGCCTGTCGGCCGGCTGGTCCGACGTGGGCGCCTGGGATGCGCTGTGGCAGGTGCTGCCGAAAGACGACGCCGGCAACGTGGCGCAGGGCGACGTGCTGCTGCAGGACTGCACGAATACGCTGGCGCTGTCCGAAGGCCGGCTAATCGCCTGCGTGGGCGTGGAGAACATGGTCGTCGTCGAGACCGCCGATGCCATCCTGGTCGCGCACAAGGACAAGACGCAGGACGTGAAGAAGATCGTCGATCAGCTGAAGAAGAACAAGCGCTCCGAAGGCCAGCTGCACCGCAAGGTGTTCCGGCCCTGGGGCTGGTACGACAGCGTGGACCACGGCGCGCGCTTCCAGGTCAAGCGCATCGTGGTCAAGCCGGGCGGCACGCTGTCGCTGCAGATGCACCACCACCGCGCCGAACACTGGATCGTCGTCAGCGGCACGGCCAAGGTCACGCGCGGCGAGGAAACCTACCTGGTGTCGGAAAACGAATCGACCTACATCCCGCTGGGCACGACGCACCGGCTGGAGAATCCGGGGCGCGTGCCGCTGGAGATGATCGAGGTCCAGTCCGGCAGTTATCTCGGTGAGGACGACATCGTCCGATTCGAAGACGTGTATGGGCGGTAGCCAGCGGCAGTTCGACCTGATCGCCTTCGATTGGGACGGCACGCTGTTCGATTCGACCGCCATCATCACGCGCTGCATCCAGGAGGCGGTGCGCGACGTGGGCGGCACGGTGCCGAGTGACGAGGCGGCTTCCTATGTGATCGGCATGGCGCTGATGCAGGCGCTGGCCCATGCGGCGCCCGACGTACCGCCCGAAAAATACCCCGAGCTCGGCGCGCGTTACCGCCACCATTACCTGGTGCACCAGAACGACATCAGCCTGTTCGACGGCGTGTTGACGATGCTCGCCGATCTGAAGTCGCGCCAGCACGTGCTGACCGTGGCCACCGGCAAGTCGCGCCGCGGCCTCGACGAGGCGCTGCACACGGTGGCGCTGCAAGGCCTGTTCGACGGCTCGCGCACCGCCGACGAGACCGCCGGCAAGCCGCATCCGCGCATGCTGCACGAGCTGATGCGCGAATTCGGCGTGCCGGCCGAACGCACCCTGATGATCGGGGACACCACGCACGACCTGCAGATGGCGGTCAATGCCGGCTGCGCCAGCGTCGGCGTGAGCTACGGCGCCCACGAACCGGCAAACTTCGAAGTGCTCAAGCCGCGCGCCATCGCGCATTCGGTGCGCGAACTGCACGACTGGCTGCTGGCCAACGCCTAGACAACCCGGACGCGCACGGCCCATGGACATCATCCCGCTGTGCAATTCGCGCGATCTGCAGGACGGCGGCGAGGCCGTGCCCTTCGACGTCCTGTACCTCGGCCAGACCTGCCGGGCCTTCGCCATCCGCTACAACGGCCAGGCCCATGCCTACCTGAACCGCTGTTCCCACGTGCCGATGGAGCTCGACTACCAGCCCAACCGCTTCTTCGACCACACCGGCGAATGGCTGATCTGCGCCACCCATGGCGCCGTGTACCGGCCCGACACCGGGCAGTGCGGCGGCGGGCCGTGCCGCGGCGGGCTGGTGAAAATCGAGCTTTCGGAATTCGACGGCGTGGTCCACTGGCATACTCGGGCCCAGTTGTTGCCTGTTGTTTTTTAGTCTTTTCTTTCGCCACGAGTTCCCCAACATGACCGATCCCCATCTTCCCGGCAGCCCCGACCGGGAGCCGACCTTCTCGTCCGCGCCGCCCAGCGGCCCGGCTGCATCGCCGCCACCCGGACAGGCGGTCGGCTGGGAACGTGCCGCGCTGGAGAAACTTGCCTTCGCCGCGCTCGCCGAGCAGAAGGCCACGCGCCGCTGGAAGACCTTCGTGCGCCTGGCCTGGCTGGCTTTCTTCGTCATCGTGGCCTGGATGGGGCTGTCCAAGGCCCAGCCCACCGCCGACAAGACCACCGCGCACACGGCCGTGGTCGAGATCAAGGGCGAAATCGCCGCCGGTGCCGATGCGAGCGCCGAATTCGTGATCGCCGCGATGCGTAGCGCTTTCGAGGACGAAGGCGCCCAGGCCGTGGTGCTGCTGATCAACTCGCCAGGCGGCAGCCCGGTGCAGGCCGGCATCATCAACGATGAAATCCGCCGCCTGAAGGCCCTGCACAAGAAGCCGGTCTACGCCGTGGTGGAGGAAACCTGCGCCTCGGCCGCGTACTACATCGCCGTGGCCACCGACCAGATCTTCGTCGACAAGGCCAGCATCGTCGGCAGCATCGGCGTGTTGATGGACGGCTTCGGCTTCACCGGCCTGATGGAAAAACTCGGCGTCGAGCGCCGGCTGCTCACCGCGGGCGAAAACAAGGGCTTCCTCGATCCGTTCAGCCCGCAGACCGAAAAGCAGCGCGCCTACGCCCAGGCCATGCTCGACCAGATCCACCAGCAGTTCATCGGCGCGGTCAAGGCCGGCCGTGGCGACCGCCTCAAGGAAACGCCTGAAACCTTCAGCGGCCTGTTCTGGAGCGGTCAGCAGGCCGTGGAGATGGGTTTGGCCGACCACCTCGGCAACCTCGACTACGTGGCCCGCGAAGTGGTCAAGGCCGAGGAACTGATCGACTACACGCGCCGCGACAACGTGGCCGAGCGCCTGGCCAAGCGCTTCGGCGCGGCCATCGGCGAAGGCAGCGTGCGTGCGCTGCGTTCGCTGCCGGCCCTGCGTTGAGACTTGATCAGCGGCCGATCGCGAAGACGGCCGGCTGACCCGTCACGCGTTCCGACAGATTGCGCTGCTTCCAACCCTTGGCGCTGTCGCTGAGGATGGTCTGCACCGACAGCGTGAGTCCACTGCTCACGGCGAGCCGGGTGTTGTGCTGCAAAGTTTGTAGCAGTGCCTGCAGCAGGGCCGCGTTGCGGTAGGGCGTTTCGATGAACAACTGGGTCTGGCCGGTCTTCAGGGCCAGCGATTCGAGTTCGCGGATGCGCTGGCCGCGTTCCGTCGCGTCCTGCGGCAGGTAACCCACGAAGGCGAAGTTCTGGCCGTTGAGCCCGCTCGCGGCGAGCGCCAGCAGCAGCGACACCGGGCCGACCAGCGGCCGCACCTCGAGGCCGAGCGCATGCGCTGCCCGGACCACCGAGGAGCCCGGATCGGCCACCGCCGGCATGCCGGCTTCGCTCAGCAGACCCAGGTCGAAACCCTGCAGCGCGGGTGCGAGCAAGGGCGTGGCGTCGAAATTGCCGCCGTGGTCGCCCTTCTTGTGTACTTCGCGCGGCAGTTCCTGGATGTCCAGCGCCTGGATCGGTTGCGCCAGCGGCACGATCTCGTTCACGCGCTTGAGGTAGGCGCGGGTGGACTTGGCGTTTTCGGTGATCCAGTGCTGCAGGCCGGCTGCGGCCTGCAGGGTGCCCAGCGGCAGGGCGTCGGTCAGCGGTGCCTGGGTCTCGCAGCCGAAATCGAGCGGCGCGGGCACGAGGAAGAGGCGGCCGCGCTGCAGGGCGGGCGCGCTCACAGCAGTTTCACGCCGGCGGCGCGCAGCAGTTGGCAGGTGCGGATCAGCGGCAGGCCGATGAGCGCCGTCGGGTCGTCGCTGTCGATGGCGTCGAGCAGGGCGATGCCCAGGCCCTCGCTCTTGGCGCTGCCGGCGCAGTCGTAAGGCTGCTCGGCCTGCAGGTAGGCTTCGATCTCGTCGTCCGACAGCGCGCGAAACACCACGCGCACCGGCGCCAGCGCGCTTTGCGCAAAGCCGGCCTCTGCACAGACCACGGCCACGGCGGTCTGGAAGATCATGGTCTGGCCGCGCATGCGGCGCAATTGCGCCACCGCACGGGCATGGTCGCCGGGTTTGCCGAGCGGCTCGCCATTCAGATCGGCGACCTGGTCGGAACCGATGACCACGGCCGAAGGATGTTGGCGTGCCACGGCCTGGGCCTTGGCCAAAGCCAGTCGCTTGGCAAGATCGTGCGGGGTTTCGCCCGCGCGCGGCGTTTCGTCGACCTCGGGCGCGACCACGTCGAACGGCAGGCGCAGGCGCTGCATGAGTTCGCGGCGGTAGGGCGAGGTCGAGCCCAGGATCAGCTTGCGGGTAGGGGAATGGGGCGTGGAAGGCATGCTTTGATTCTCTTACACTGCGCCAATGAAAAAAGACAGCTTCGCCATTCCGCTCGACGTGCGAGCGTTTGCCCAGTCATCCGGCACGCGTTCCGCGCACGATACGCTACAAAAATACGAGCGCCTGATGGAGGAATCGCAAGGGCAGGGTGCCGATTTGGCGGTCAATTGGTCGGCGCAAGGCGAGATGCGTGCCGTGCCCGGCGAGCCCTCCGAGATCTGGCTGCACCTGCAGGCTGACGCCACCGTGCCGGTGACCTGCCAACGTTGCCTGCTGCCGGTGGAGATTCCGCTGGTGGTGGACCGCGCCTTCCGTTTCGTCGCCGACGAGGAAACCGCGGCCCTGCTCGACGAGGAAGCCGAGGAGGAAGTGCTTGCGCTCGATCCGGCGTTCGACCTGGCCGCACTCATCGAAGACGAATTGCTGATGGAAATGCCGCTCGTGCCACGCCACGAGGTGTGCCCGACGGAGGTGAAGCTCGAAGTGGCGGACGAGGATTTCGAAGCGGCATTGGCCGACAAGCCCAAGCCGTTCGCGGCGCTCGCCAGGCTCAAGGGCGGCAAGCCGCACTGAATCGGCCGGCGACGCCGGAGTCGCCACCGAAGAGGACTTGGGCTATAATCAAAGGCTTCGCGCGAAAAGGCTGGGTCAGTTCTTTTGTCGCATTTCCTCCCATCTCAACCGTTTAAATTTTTTTAAACGCATTTATCCAGGAGCCGATCATGGCAGTCCAACAGAACAAGAAGTCCCCGTCCAAGCGTGGCATGCACCGTTCGCACAACGCACTGAACGTACCCGGCATCGCGGTCGAGCCGACCACGGGCGAAACCCACCTGCGCCACCACATCAGCCCGAACGGTTTCTACCGCGGTCGCCAGGTCCTGAAGAACAAGTCCGAAGCCTGATCGGCTTCCGGCCCTTTTCTCTTTCCGGCATTCGCATGCAGGCCCG
Source organism: Rhodoferax koreense (assembly GCF_001955695.1). Classification (NCBI taxonomy): domain Bacteria; kingdom Pseudomonadati; phylum Pseudomonadota; class Betaproteobacteria; order Burkholderiales; family Comamonadaceae; genus Rhodoferax; species Rhodoferax koreensis. The sequence goes on from NZ_CP019236.1 coordinate 1,478,401, forward strand.
TCGCTACGGTGCAAGTAGCCACGGGCCGTTTTTGATGGCTGTCCTTTCCTGTCAGCAGTGCCCGGACCGCGTCGATCCCGCATGATCACCATCGCTGTCGATTGCATGGGGGGCGACCACGGCCCCCAGGTCACGCTGCCGGCGTGCCGGCAATTCCTCGATCTTCACCCTGATGCCGAGTTGCTGCTCGTGGGCCTGCCCGCGAGCCTGGCGGCGTTCTCGCACGCCCGTGCCAGGGTCGTCGCCGCCAGCGAAGTCGTCGGCATGGACGACCCGATCGAAGTCGCCCTGCGCCGCAAGAAGGATTCCTCGATGCGGGTGGCGATCCAGCAGGTCAAGGACGGTGCCGCCCAGGCCGCGCTGTCGGCCGGCAACACCGGCGCGCTGATGGCCATCGCCCGCTACGTGCTGAAGACGCTCGACGGCATCGACCGGCCGGCCATCGCGGGGCAGATTCCAAATGCCAAGGGCGGCGCCACCACGGTGCTCGACCTCGGTGCCAACGTCGATTGCACGGCCGAGCACCTGCTGCAGTTTGCCGTGATGGGCTCCGCCCTGGTGTCGGTGCTCAGCGACAACGAAAACCCCACGGTCGGCCTGCTCAACATCGGCGAAGAGGCGATCAAGGGCAATGAAATCATCAAGCAGGCCGGCGAACTGCTGCGCGCCGCGGGCCTGGCCGGCGACCTGAACTTCTACGGCAACGTCGAGGGCAACGACATCTTCAAGGGCACGACCGACATCGTGGTCTGCGACGGCTTCGTCGGCAATGTGGCGCTGAAGACCAGCGAAGGCCTGGCGACGATGATCGTCAACTTCCTCAAGGCCGAGTTCTCGCGCAATGCCTTCACCAAGGTGGCGGCGGTGCTGGCCTATCCGGTGCTCACGGCGCTGAAGAAGCGCATGGATTACCGCCGGCACAACGGCGGCGCCTTGCTCGGCCTGCGCGGGCTGGTGTTCAAGAGCCACGGATCGGCCGATGCCTTCGCCTTCGAGCAGGCCCTGAACCGGGCGTATGATGCGGCTCGCCATCAACTGCTGGACCGTGTCCAGGCACGTATCGCGCATGCTGCACCGCTGTTGTCGGGTGCCGATGCGGTGGTCGCGCCGGAGGCGGTCGCATCGACCAATTTATGAGACGTTATTCGCGCATCACCGGCACCGGCAGCTATCTCCCGCCCCGCCGCCTGACCAATGCTGACCTGGCCGCCGAACTGGCGACCCGCGGTGTGGAAACCTCCGACGAATGGATCGTCGAGCGCACCGGCATCCGTGCCCGCCACTTCGCCGCCCCAGACGTCACCAGCAGCGACCTCGCCCTGCCTGCCGCGCAGAGCGCGCTGCAGGCCGCGGGCCTGGACGCCAAGGACATCGACCTGATCATCGTCGCCACATCCACGCCGGACATGGTGTTCCCGTCGACCGCCTGCATCCTGCAACACAAGCTCGGCGTCGCCGGCTGCGCGGCCTTCGACGTGCAGGCCGTGTGCAGCGGCTTCGTCTACGCGCTCACCGTGGCTGACGCCATGATCCAGACCGGCGCGGCCAGCAAGGCGCTGGTGATCGGCTCGGAAGTCTTCTCGCGCATCCTCGATTTCTCGGACCGCACCACCTGCGTGCTGTTCGGCGACGGCGCGGGCGCTGTGGTGCTCGAGGCGTCCGAAACGCCGGGCATCCTGGCCAGCGACCTGCACGCCGATGGCAAACACGTGGGCATCCTCTGCGTGCCCGGCCATGTGTCCGGCGGCGAGGTGCTGGGCCTTCCCCTGCTTAAGATGGACGGCCAGGCCGTGTTCAAGCTGGCCGTGGGTGTGCTGGAGGAAGCGGCGCGTGCCACGCTGGCCAAGGCCGGCAAGACCGAGGCCGACATCGACTGGCTGATCCCGCACCAGGCCAACATCCGCATCATGCAGAGCACGGCCAGGAAGCTCAAGCTGCCGATGGACAAGGTCATCGTCACGGTGGACCAGCACGGCAACACCTCGGCGGCGTCGATTCCGCTCGCGCTCGACGCCGGTGTGCGCGGCGGCAGGATCTTGCCGGGTCAGACCCTCATGCTCGAAGGCGTGGGCGGTGGCTTCACCTGGGGCGCGGTGTTATTGAATCTATAGCAGCCTGCGCAGATGTCATCTGTGCTGGCGGCTGTTTCGATCTGAAATCATGAAATCTTTTGCATTCATCTTTCCGGGCCAGGGCTCGCAATCCGTGGGCATGCTCGATGCGTGGGGCGAGCATCCCGTGGTCGCCGAGACGCTGCGCGAAGCCTCCGAAGCCCTGGGCGAAGACGTCGGCCGGCTGATCCAGGAAGGCCCCAAGGAAACCCTGGCGCTGACCACCAACACCCAGCCGGTGATGCTGGTGGCGGGTGTCGCCGCCTACCGCGTCTGGATGGCCGAAGTCGGTGTGGCGCCTTCGGTGGTGGCCGGTCACTCGCTGGGCGAATATTCGGCGCTCGTCGCTTCGGGCGTGCTCACGCTGGCCCAGGCCGCGCCGCTGGTGCGCTTCCGTGCCCAGGCCATGCAGGACGCGGTGCCGGTCGGCACCGGCGCCATGGCGGCCATCCTCGGCATGGATGCGCTGAAAGTCATTGCCGGCTGCGCCGAAGTCACCGCGACGCTGCGTGCCGAAGGCCAATCCCTTGAGATCGTCGAGGCCGTGAACTTCAACGACCCCGCCCAGACCGTGATCGCCGGCAGCAAGGCCGCGGTCGAGAAGGCCTGCGAAGTGCTGAAATTACAAGGTGCGAAGCGCGCCTTGCCGCTGCCGGTGTCGGCACCTTTCCATTCGAGCCTGATGCGGCCCGCCGCCGAGAAGCTGCGCGTGAAGCTGGCGGACACCACGTTCGCCGTGCCGCAGATTCCGCTGGTCAACAACATCGACGTGTCGGTGGAGACCGATGCCGACCGCATGCGCGACGCCCTGGTGCGCCAGGCTTACGGCCCGGTGCGCTGGGTGGAGTGCGTGGCGGCGATCAAGGCGCGTGGCGTGCACACGCTGGTCGAATGCGGGCCGGGCAAGGTGCTGGCCGGCATGGCCAAGCGCATCGATGCCGAACTCACCGGCCTGCCGCTGTTCGACGCCGCAACGCTGGCCGAAGTCAAGACTCAACTGGAAGGTGCTGCAGCATGAGCGAACCCATCGTTTTCGCAGGCCAGGTGGCCCTCGTCACCGGCGCCTCGCGCGGCATTGGCGCGGCCATCGCGCTGGCGTTGGCGCAGCGCGGCTTGAAGGTCATTGGCACCGCCACCACCGACGAGGGCGCGGCGCGCATCGACGAGGCGTTGGCGGCCTTTCCGGGCAGTTGCGGCCGCAAGCTCAATGTGAACGACGCCACGGCCGAAGCCGCGGTCGAGGCGCTGGCCAAGGAATTCGGCGGCCTGCAGGTGCTGGTGAACAACGCCGGCATCACGCGCGACACGCTGGCCATGCGCATGAAAGACGAGGACTGGGACGCGGTGATGGATACCAACCTGCGTGCCGTGTTCCGCATGAGCCGCGCCGTGATGCGCACGATGATGAAGCAGCGCTACGGCCGCATCATCAGCATCACCTCGGTGGTCGGTGCCTCCGGCAACCCCGGCCAAGCCAACTACGCCGCGGCCAAGGCCGGCGTGGCCGGCATGACCCGCGCGCTGGCCCGTGAACTGGGTTCGCGCAACATCACCGTGAACTGCGTGGCGCCCGGCTTCATCGACACCGACATGACCGCCAGCCTGCCCGACGAACAACAGAAGGCCCTGCTTTCGCAGATCCCGCTGGGCCACCTGGGCAAGCCGGCCGACGTGGCCCATGCGGTGGCCTATCTGGCCTCGCCCGAAGCCGCCTACGTGACCGGCCAGGAGCTGCACGTCAACGGCGGCATGTACATGTAGGCGCGAGCCGACTTTTTCGAAGAACCCAGCCGTTAAATCCGTTCGGCAGCCGCGCCGGGGTCAAAACCCCGGGCGCGGCTAAAATCACGGATTCTTTTTACAACCCTCAGAGGGAACCATGAGCGATATCGAAGCACGCGTTAAGAAAATCATTGCAGAACAACTGGGTGTGGAAGAAACCCAGGTCACCGCCGAAAAAGCTTTCGTGGCCGACCTCGGCGCCGACTCGCTCGATACCGTGGAACTGGTCATGGCCCTGGAAGATGAATTCGGCATCGAGATTCCCGACGAAGACGCCGAGAAGATCACCACCGTGCAGAACGCCATCGACTACGCCACCAGCCACCAGAAGGCCTGATGCGGTTGCAGCGCGGTGCGCAGGCATCGCGCGGCATGATTCCGCCCTGTTGGCGGCTAACCAACCCAAATACTTATGACCCGTCGTCGTGTCGTCGTTACAGGCTTAGGCTGTGTCAGTCCCGTGGGCAACACGGTGGCCGACTCCTGGCAGGCCTTGCTGGCCGGCCAGTCCGGCATCGATTTCATCCAGAGTTTCGACGCGACCCCGTTCGCGTGCAAATTCGGCGGTGAAGTCAAAGGCTTCAACATCACCGATCTGATTCCCGAGAAGGAAGCGCGCCACATGGACCGCTTCATCCACCTCGGCCTGGCCGCGGCCATCGAGGCGGTGGCCGATTCGGGTCTGCCCACCGGCGACGCGCTCGGCGAGGAAGAAGCCACGCGCATCGGTTGCAACATCGGCTCCGGCATCGGCGGTCTGCCGATGATCGAGAACACGCATGCCGAACTCGTGGCCCGCGGCCCGCGCCGGGTCTCGCCGTTCTTCGTGCCCGCGTCCATCATCAACATGATCTCGGGCCATGTGTCGATCAAATTCGGCTTCAAGGGCCCGAACCTGGCGGTCGTCACCGCCTGCACCACCGGGCTGCATGCGATCGGCCAGTCGGCGCGCATGATCGAATACGGCGACTGCGACGTGATGATCGCAGGCGGCGCCGAATCCACCATGTCGCCGCTGGGCATCGGCGGTTTCGCCGCAGCCCGCGCCTTGAGCTTTCGCAACGACGACCCCAAGACCGCATCGCGCCCCTGGGACAAGGACCGCGACGGCTTCGTGCTCGGCGAAGGCGCGGGAGTGGTCGTGCTCGAGGAATACGAACATGCCAAGGCCCGTGGCGCCAAGATCTACGCCGAAATCGTGGGTTTCGGCCTGACCGGCGATGCCTACCACATGACCGCGCCCGACGTGGACGGCCCGCGCCGCTCGATGCAGATGGCGTTGAAGAACGCCGGCGTCAACCCGGACCAAGTCGACTACCTGAACGCGCACGGCACGTCCACGCCGCTGGGCGATCTGAACGAAACCAATGCCATCAAGCTGGCGCTGGGCGACCATGCGAAGAAGACGCTGGTGAATTCGACCAAGTCGATGACCGGCCACTTGCTCGGCGGTGCCGGCGGGATCGAGAGTGTGTTCACCGCACTCGCGGTTTACCACCAGAAGAGTCCGCCGACGATCAACATCTTCAACCAGGATCCGGAATGCGACCTGGACTACTGCGCCAACACCGCGCGTGATGTGAAGATCGACATTGCCGTGAAGAACAATTTCGGTTTTGGCGGCACGAACGGCACGCTGGTCTTCAAGCGCGTCTGATGCCACGCCCGGCCGCTTTCTCCACCGCGGGCCGCGGCCTGGCACGATCCTTCTGAAGCTCCCGGCTTGAACCATGCACAACGCCCCATCGGTCAGTTATCCGGTGGGGCGTTCGCTTTTTTTCGGCCGGCTGCTGCTCGCCATCTGGCTGTTCGCCGCGGCACTGGCGGCCTGGTGGTGCCTGGGGGCAGCGGCCATGGGCTGGCGCCAGTGGCTGGTGTTGGCGTGCCTGCCGCTGGCCGGCGGGGCGGCCTGGTCGAGCTGGCGTGCCATGGTGCCGGGCGAACTGCGCTGGGACGGCCAGGTCTGGCTCTGGAACCCGGGCGAACAGGCCGAACCGGCCCGGCTGGAGCTGCATCTCGATCTGCAGGACCGGCTGTTGCTGTGCCTGCATCTGGACAGTGGCCACCGGCTGTGGTGCTGGCTCGAATGGACGAACATGCCCGAACGCTGGGGCGATCTGCGCCGTGCGGTATATTCGCGCGCCGAATCACGGGCCGTGTCGGACGATGCGCAACCGAATGCCGTCAAGCCCGCGGCGCCCGCCTCGCCTGAAACATGACCACCACGCCGCCTCCTGTCGAGCCGCCCCCGCCTGCCGCATCCGCCGTCGCCACCGACAGCGACCTGATGCTGGTCGAGCGCACCGTCGCGGGCGATCAGCGCGCGTTCGAATTGCTGGTGATCAAGTACCAGCGCCGTATTCAGCGCCTGATCGGGCGCATGGTGCGCGACGTGGACCTGGTGGAGGACATCGCGCAGGAAACCTTCATCCGTGCCTACCGCGCGCTGCCGAAATTCCGCGGCGATGCCCAGTTCTACACCTGGCTCTACCGTATCGCCGTGAATACGGCGAAAAAGACACTGATGGATTTCAAGCGCGACCCGACGGTCAGCGAAGCCGCTTTACGCCCGTCCGACGACGAAGATGAAACTTCCCGCCGGGAAAGCGAACCAATCAGCTACGAGACCCCTGACACAGTGCTGGCGGCCCAGCAGATCTCGGCCATGGTGAATGCGGCCATGGAGGCGCTGCCCGAGGATTTGCGCCAGGCGGTCACGTTGCGAGAGATCGAAGGCATGAGTTATGAAGACATCGCGGAAGCCATGAACTGCCCCATCGGCACGGTGCGTTCGCGCATCTTCCGGGCGCGCGAGGCGATATCCGCCCGCGTCAAGCCGCTGCTGGAAAACCAGGCGGGCAAACGATGGTGAACCGGATGGCGAAAGAGGAAGGGCGGGGCAACAATGGCCTGAAGCGTGCTCGCAGGGCAGGAATGAGGTGATTCAGATGGATACGGAACATAGCTTGAACAAACACGAAATGCTGTCGGCGCTGGCTGACGGCCAGTTGCGCGGCACCGCTTTCGCGCAGGCCGTCGACCACGTTCTGCACGATGACGAGGCCCGCGCCACCTGGCACCGTTACCACCTCATCGGCGACGTGTTGCGTTCGGGTGAGCTGGCGCGGTGTGAAGGCGACGGCGCCTTTCTCGCGCGCCTGCAGGGCCGGCTGAAGCAGGAGCCCGGCTTCGCGCGTCCCGTGCCCGTGGAACAGCCCTCGCAGGTGGCGGTCGCCGATGCCGTGGCCGGGCGGGCCAATGGGGCCCCGGTGTCCACGGCATTGCCGATGGCTGCCAACGAGCCTGCCTTCCGCTGGAAGATGGTGGCCGGATTCGCCTCGATGGCCGCAGTCGCGGCCATCGGCTGGAACCTGATCGGCGCACCCGGCATGCCCGGCGCGTCGCAGGCCTCCTCGCAGCAGATCGCCTTGGTGTCGGCCCCCACGCTGGCCAGCGTCTCGAGTGAACTCGGTCCGATGGCGGCCGCCTCGCCGATCCAGCTCGTGCAGTTCTCCGCGCCGATGCCGGCCGCCGCGCCGGTGCCACCCAGCCAGACCGTCCAGGCCGTGACGTTGCCCGGCGGGGAGCCGCAGGTCATGATCCGCGACCGCCGGCTCGACGAGTTGATGGCCGCGCACAAACAGTTCGGCGGCACCTCGGCGCTGCAGATGCCCGCTGGCTTCCTGCGCAATGCCACCTTCGACGCCCCCGCGCGCTGAGGCCACGGTTCCTGAAAGCCTGTGATGCGAACTGAGTTTCTCGCCAAGACGCTGCTGGTGCTGGCCTGCGGGCTTGCCGGTTGGCCGCTGGCCGCGCAGCCGGTGTCGCCCGCCGCGCCCAAGGCCGAGCCTCAGGCGGCCGGCGAACCGGGTGCCGAACGCAGCGTCAGCGACTGGCTGCTGCGCATGCACAACGCTTCGCGCAAACGTGCCTATGTGGGCACCTTCGTGGTTTCCTCGGGCTCGGGCAGCCTGTCGAGCGCCCGCATCTGGCACGTATGCAACGGTGACCAGCAGATGGAGCGTGTCGAGACGCTCACTGGCGCGCCGCGCTCCACCTTCCGCCGCAACGACCAGGTGATCACCTTCCTGCCCGACAGCAAGGTGGCCCAGACCGAACGCCGCGAATCGCTGGGCTTGTTTCCGAACCTGCTGCAGACCGGCGACTCGTCGATCCCCGAGTTCTACGGCGCCAAGCGTGTCGGCAGCGAACGTGTGGCCGGCTTCGATGCCGACGTGGTGCGCCTCGTGCCCAAGGACAAACTGCGTTACGGCTACCGCATCTGGAGCGAGAAGAAAAGCGGCCTGGTGGTCAAGCTGCAGACGCTGGATACCGACGGGAGCGTGCTCGAGCAGGCCGCCTTTTCCGAACTGCAGCTCGATGCGCCGGTGCGCATGGACAAACTCGCGGCCATGATGGGCAACACCGCCGGCTACCGGATCGAGAAGGTCGAGATGCAGAAGACCACGGCGCTGGCCGAGGGGTGGTCGCTCAAGGGCGCTATTCCCGGCTTCAAGCCGATGAGCTGCTTCAAGCGGCCTACGGGCGCCGGCGCCCCGTCCGCGGACGCCGCTCCCGTGGCGGCCGGCAAGCCGGATGGCACGCTGCAATGGATTTTTTCCGACGGCCTGGCCTCGGTCTCGGTGTTCGTCGAGGATTTCGATCCGGCACGCCATGCGCACGAAGGTTTCATGGCCATGGGTGCCACGCAGTCGCTGTCGCAGCACGTCAACGACTGGTGGATCACCGTGGTCGGCGAAGTACCGCCGCAAACGCTGAAAGCTTTTGCGCAAGCCCTTGAGCGCAGCAAATAAACCACCATATCCTGCTGCAGCCGCAGCTGAAAAAATGCACCCGTGCGGCGCGCATGGAAGCCGGCCGCCCCGGCTGACCCACACCCGATTCCTGGAAAAAAAGGCCCGAAGATGTTGCAAGTCGATCTGAAGAAAATGCGTTCCTTCGCCCTGGCGGGGATGATGGCCGTGGCCGCCTCGGCGACGCTGCTGCCCGCGCAGCCGGTGTGGGCCCAGACCCGCACCTTGCCCGACTTCACCGACCTGGTGGAACAGGTGGGGCCCTCGGTGGTCAACATCCGCACGCTGGAGAAGGCCTCGGCCAAGGCCGATGGCGCCAACGGCATGGACGAGGAGATGCTCGAATTCTTCCGCCGCTTCGGCGTGCCGATTCCGGGCCAGCCGAACCAGCCGCGCCAGGCGCCGCGGCCTCCGCGTGCCGACCCGGACGAGGAGACACCGCGCGGCGTCGGCTCGGGCTTCATCCTGAGCACCGACGGCCTGATCATGACCAACGCCCATGTGGTCGAAGGCGCGGACGAGGTCATCGTCACGCTGACCGACAAGCGCGAGTTCAAGGCCAAGATCATCGGCTCCGACAAGCGCACCGACGTGGCCGTGGTCCGCATCGAGGCCACCGGCCTGCCCGCGGTCAAGCTCGGCGACGTGGGCCGGCTCAAGGTGGGTGAGTGGGTGATGGCCATCGGCTCGCCCTTCGGCCTGGAAAACACCGTGACGGCCGGCATCGTCAGCGCCAAGCAGCGCGATACCGGCGACTACCTGCCTTTCATCCAGACCGACGTGGCGATCAATCCCGGCAACTCCGGCGGCCCGCTGATCAACATGCGCGGCGAAGTGGTCGGCATCAACAGCCAGATCTATTCGCGCTCGGGTGGTTTCATGGGCATCTCGTTCGCGATTCCCATCGACGAAGCCACGCGTGTCAGCGAGCAATTGCGCACCACGGGCCGCGTCTCGCGTGGCCGCATCGGCGTGCAGATCGACCAGGTCACCAAGGACGTGGCCGAGTCGATCGGTCTGGGCAAGCCGCAAGGCGCGCTGGTGCGCGGCGTCGAAGCCGGATCGCCGGCCGAGAAGGCTGGCGTGGAAGCGGGGGACATCGTGGTCAAGTTCGACGGCAAGGAGATCGCCAAGTTCTCTGACCTGCCGCGCATGGTGGGCAACACCAAACCCGGCACCCGGAGCGTGCTGACGGTGTTCCGCCGTGGCAGTACCAAGGACCTGACGGTGGTGATCGCCGAGATCGAGGCCGACAAGCCCGTGAAGAAGGCCGTCGACAAGGAAGACAAGCCCAAGGCATCGCCCGGCGGCCAGTTGCTCGGCCTGGCCATCAGCGACCTCACCGACGCGCAGAAGAAGGAGCTCAAGCTCAAGGGCGGCGTGCGGGTCGATGCGGCCACCGATGGTGCCGCACGCGCCGGCGTGCGCGAGGGAGACGTGATCGTGGCCATTGCCAACACCGAGATCGCCAGCGTGCGCGACTTCGAGGCGGCGGTCGCCAAGACCGACAAGACCAAGCCGGTCAACATCCTGTTCCGCCGGGGCGAATGGGCCAGTTATGCGCTGATCCGGCCGAGTCGCTGAGCGGCAGGCGCTGGGCCAAAGCCCCCAAACCAGGCTGGGGTTTGGGGCTTTTCCGGGCGTTCGAAGGCTCCAGCAACGGCTGTAACAAAAATTTCTCAGGGCGGTTCGGCCTGGCTTCAAGTTTGCGGATGCTAACTTTCGGATCTGGCTAATGACGATTTTGGATAGAATCGGGCCCTGGCTCTAGCCATTATGAGCATATCGAAAACCCTGGAAACCACCATGCGGTACGGAATCCTGCGGCTCACAGGCGATCCACAGATCACCCACAAGTTGTTCAGATAACTATCCACCGTAACTGTGAATAAGCTGTGTATAAAAACCATGTTGTGACCTTGCAACGCTCCCTGATCGACCCGGCGCGGGGTTTGCGAAGCGTGCTTTTTGCCTACAATGAAGTCCCAGCTATCGCAGTTGCCAAAGATTGTTGGTTCAGGGCGCGTTTTCACGAACGCGCCCTTTTTTCTTTTCCGCGCCTATTAAATTCAATTACTTAAAGCGTCTCGTTGATGAATCACATCAGAAATTTTTCCATCATCGCGCACATCGACCATGGCAAGTCAACACTTGCTGACAGGTTGATCCAGCGTTGCGGCGGACTCGCGGAGCGCGACATGGAAGCCCAGGTTCTCGACTCGATGGACATCGAGAAGGAGCGTGGGATAACTATCAAGGCGCAGACCGCCGCACTGCGCTACAAGGCCCTCGATGGGCAGGTCTACAACCTCAATCTGATCGATACACCGGGCCATGTGGACTTTTCCTACGAGGTCAGTCGTTCGCTGTCGGCATGCGAAGGTGCATTGCTTGTCGTGGACGCTTCGCAAGGCGTCGAAGCGCAGACCGTGGCCAACTGCTACACGGCGCTCGAGCTCGGTGTCGAGGTGTTGCCGGTGCTGAACAAGATCGACCTGCCGAACGCCGATCTGGACAACGCGCGTGCCGAGATCGAGGACGTGATCGGCCTGGACGCCACCGATGCGATCCCGTGCTCGGCCAAGACCGGCGTGGGCATCGACGAGATCCTCGAGGCCGTGGTGGCCAAGGTGCCGCCGCCCAAGGGCAATCCGAACGCGCCGCTGCGCGCCATGATCATCGACAGCTGGTTCGACCCGTATGTCGGCGTGGTGATGCTGGTGCGCGTGGTCGATGGCCGGCTCGGCCGCGGCGAACGTTTCAAGATGATGGCCTCGGGCGCGGTCTACAACGCCGACAACCTCGGCGTGTTCACGCCGGCGAGCCAGCCGCGCGAATCGCTCGAGGCGGGCGAGGTGGGCTTCATCATCGCCGGCATCAAGGAACTGCAGGCCGCCAAAGTAGGCGACACCGTCACACTCGAAAAGAAGTTGCCGAACAACCTGGGCCCGGCCACCGAAGCGCTGCCCGGCTTCAAGGAAATCCAGCCGCAGGTGTTCGCGGGCCTGTACCCGACCGAAGCCAGCGAATACGACTCGCTGCGCGACGCGCTCGAGAAGCTCAAGCTCAACGACGCGTCGCTGCAGTACGAGCCCGAGGTCAGCCAGGCGTTGGGCTTCGGCTTCCGCTGCGGCTTCCTCGGCCTCCTGCACATGGAGATCGTGCAGGAGCGGCTCGAGCGCGAGTTCGACCAGGACCTGATCACCACGGCGCCCAGCGTGGTCTACCAGGTGATGAAGAGCGACGGCGAAACCATCATGGTGGAGAACCCGTCGAAGATGCCCGATGTCGGCAAGATGGCCGAGATCCGCGAGCCCATCGTCACCGTGCACCTGTACATGCCGCAGGAATACGTGGGCGTGGTGATGACACTGGCCAACCAGAAGCGCGGCGTGCAGATGAACATGGCCTACAAGGGCCGCCAGGTGGTGCTGACCTACGAGATGCCGCTGGGCGAGATCGTGCTCGACTTCTTCGACAAGCTCAAGTCGGTGAGTCGCGGCTACGCTTCGATGGACTACGAGTTCAAGGAGTACCGCGCGTCCGACGTGGTCAAGGTCGACATCCTGCTCAACGGCGAGAAGGTGGATGCGTTGTCGATCATCGTGCACCGCTCGCAGTCGCAGTACCGCGGCCGCGCCGTGGTGGCCAAGATGCGCGAGATCATTTCGCGGCAGATGTTCGACGTTGCGATCCAGGCGGCCATCGGGGCCAACATCATCGCGCGTGAGACAATCAAGGCCCTGCGCAAGAACGTTCTGGCCAAGTGCTACGGCGGTGATATCTCGCGCAAGAAGAAGCTCCTCGAAAAACAAAAAGCCGGCAAGAAACGCATGAAGCAAATCGGCTCCGTGGAAGTGCCGCAAGAGGCCTTCCTGGCCATTCTGCAAGTAGAAGACTGATGCAAATCCTGACCTCGATCATTTTGGCGGCCTTCGTGGGCTACGCCGGCGCCTGGTATTTCGGGCAACTCGAAGGCAACTTCGCGCTGTTGTTGTTCCTGGCCACCGTGGTCACCGGCCTGTACTGGCTGGCCGAACGTCTCTACTTCGCGCCGCGCCGCCGCCAAGCTGCCGCCACGCTGGAGGCCGACTTCACCCGACGCCAGGGCGAGCTCAACAAGATGGGCATCAATCAGGTCGACAACACCACGGCCGAAGCGCGCAACCGCATCCTCGCGCAGCCCTGGTGGCTCGATTGGACCGCCGGCCTGTTCCCGGTGATCCTGATCGTGTTCCTGCTGCGCTCCTTCCTGTTCGAGCCGTTCAAGATCCCGTCGGGCTCGATGATCCCGACGCTGCTGGTCGGCGACCTGATCCTGGTCAACAAATTCCACTACGGCATCCGCCTGCCGGTGCTCAACACCAAGATCACCGAAGGCACGAAGCCGCAGCGGGGCGACGTGATGGTGTTCCGCTACCCGCCCAAGCCGAGCCTGGACTACATCAAGCGCGTGGTCGGCGTGCCCGGTGACGAAGTGGCCTACCTCAACAAGCGCCTCACCATCAATGGCCAGGCCGTGCCGACGACTTCCGTGCCGGAGTTCTTCGACGAGGACACGATGCGGTATTTCAAGCAATACGAGGAGCAGCTCGGCGGGCAGCCGCACCGCCTGCTCAACGACGACGAGCGGCCGGCCTTCGTGCCCGGCGTGGACGATTTCCCGTTCAAACAGAACTGCCGCTACACCGTGGAAGGCGTAACCTGCAAGGTGCCTGAAGGCCAGTATTTCATGATGGGCGACAACCGCGATAATTCGCTCGATTCGCGCTACTGGGGTTTCGTGCCCGATAAGAACATCGTCGGCAAGGCGTTTTTCATCTGGATGAACTTCAGCAGCCTCAAGCGCATCGGCTCGTTCCATTAACCGAAGGAAAAGCTCGTCATGAAATATCCGCCGAAGCGCAACCAGCGCGGCATCTCCTTTCTGGGCTTGGTGGTCATGGTGGCGCTCGGAGTTTCGATCTTCATCGTGGGCGCCAAGGTGGTGCCGACGGTGATCGAGCACCAGGCGATCCTGAAAGCCGTTGAAAAGGCCAAGACAGGCAACACCGTGCCCGAAGTGCGCAGCATCTTCGACAAGGCCGCCACCATCGACGACATCTCCTCGATCAGCGGTAAGGACCTGGACGTGAGCAAGAACGGCGACAAGGTCGTCGTGAGCTTCGCCTACAACAAGGAAATCGAATTGTTCGGCCCGGCCTACCTGCTGATCAAGTACGCCGGACACTCCAAATAGCGTGAACGACGGACTTCTGGCGCTACAGCAACGGCTGCAGCATGTCTTCAAGGACGAGCGGCTGCTGGTACGCGCCACCACGCACCGCAGTTTTTCAGCCGACCACAACGAGCGGCTCGAGTTCCTGGGCGATTCGGTATTGAACCTGGCCGTGGCCAGCCTGCTCTACGCGCGGCTCAGTGCCATGCCCGAGGGCGACCTGTCGCGCGTGCGCGCCAGCCTGGTCAGGCAGGATACGCTGCACCTGCTGTCGGTCGAGATGGGCCTGCCCGCGGTGTTGCGCCTGGGCGAGGGCGAGGCCAAGTCCGGCGGCAGCAAACGGCCGTCGATCCTGGCCGACGCGCTGGAAGCGGTGATCGGCGCGGTGTACCTCGACGCGGGTTACGACGTGGCGGAAAAGCTGGTGCACCGCCTGTTCCAGGCCGTGCAGATCAACGCCGAACTGGCGGCGACGGCCAAGGACTCCAAGACCGAACTGCAGGAATGGCTGCAAGGCCGCAAAATGAAGCTGCCGGCCTACCGCGTGGTGAGCACGCTGGGCGCGGCGCACCGGCAGACCTTCGATGTGGAATGCGAGATTGTCGAGCTGGGACTGGTGGAGCGCGGCATCGGCGGCTCCAGGCGCGCCGGTGAACAGGCCGCGGCCGCGGCCATGCTGGCCAAATTGAACTCCAAGCGCTAACCTCTGCGCAGAAGGCCCCCATGAATCCGACCGAAAACACGACCTCCGCCGACGCGCCCGAGCCCGACCAACCAGAGAACCTGGAGGCCCAGCTGAGCGCCATCGACGGCATGTTGTCGTCGCTGAAGAAGGCGCCGGGCGACAGCCTCGTGCCCGTGGCAGAGCAACGCTGCGGCCTGGTGGCCATCGTCGGCAAGCCCAACGTCGGCAAGTCGACGCTGCTCAACGCCCTCGTCGGGCAGAAGATCAGCATCACCTCGCGCAAGGCCCAGACCACGCGCCACCGCATCACCGGCATCCGCACGCGTGGCGCGACGCAGTTCGTCTTCGTCGACACGCCGGGCTTCCAGACACACCACAACAACGCGCTGAACCGTTCGCTCAACAAGACCGTGCTCGGCGCCGTGGGCGACGTGGACCTGATCCTGTTCGTGGTCGAGGCCGGCAGCTTCACGCTGGCCGACGCCAAGGTGCTGTCGCTGCTGAAGCAGGACATCCCGGTGCTGCTGATCGCCAACAAGCTCGACAACATCCACCGCCGTGCCGAGATCGCGCCCTGGCTGAAGACCATGCACGAGCGCCACGCGTTCGCCGAATTCGTGCCGATGTCGGCCAAGAACGCCAAGGACATCGAGCGCCTGTTCGACATCTGCGCCAAGTTCCTGCCGCAGCAGGCCTGGTGGTATGCCGAGGACGAACTCACCGACCGCAGCGAGAAATTCCTGGCCTCCGAGACGGTGCGCGAGAAGCTGTTCCGCCTGACCGGCGACGAGCTGCCCTACACCTCGACCATCGTCATCGACAAGTTCGAGGAAGAGCCGCCGGCCAAGAAGGGGCAGAAGCGCCTGTTGCGCATCGCCGCCACCATCGTCGTCGAACGCGACGGCCACAAGGCCATGGTGATCGGCGACAAGGGTGAACGCATCAAGCGCATCGGCATGGAAACCCGTGTCGAGCTAGAGAAGGCGCTCGATGCCAAGGTGTTCATCGAGATGTGGGTGAAAGTCCGCTCCGGCTGGGCGGATGACGAAGCCAGAGTCCGCAGCTTTGGTTATGAGTGACCCGTGGCGACCCGGCGTCCCCACGAAGAACCCGCTTATGTGCTGCACCGCTACGACTGGAGCGAGTCGAGCCTGATCCTGGACGTGTTCACGCGCCACCAGGGCCGCGTGGCGCTGGTGGCCAAGGGGGCGAAGAAGCCCACCTCCAATTTCCGGCCCATCCTGCTGCCGCTGCAGCCGCTGCGTGTCAGCTTCGGCGGGGAGTCCGAGATCCGCAACCTCAAGGGCGCGGAATGGGTGGGCGGGCATGTCATGCCGACGGGCGATGCACTGCTGTCCGGGCTCTACCTCAACGAACTGCTGATGCGCTTGCTGGCGCGCGACGATCCGCATCAGGTGTTGTTCGACGCCTATGCGGCCGTGGTGCAGGTGCTGGCTTCCGAGCATGGGGAGGCGCTGGAGCCGGCGCTGCGCGCCTTCGAACTGCTGCTGCTGCGCGAGATCGGCCTGCTGCCCCTGCTCGACGCGCAGACGCTGACCATGGCCCCGCTCATCGGTGCCGAACGCTACAGTCTCGTCCCCGAAGGCGGGCTGCGCCAGAGTCATGCGGACGACCGGGCCAGCTTGAGCGGCGCGCAGTGGCAGTCGCTGCAACGCGGGCTGCAAGACGGGGCTCCGTTTCTCGCGACGCTGCGCGCCTGCGCCGAGGTGGCGAATGGTTTGAAGCCGCAATTGCGTGCCCTGCTGCACTACCATTGCGGTGTCGCCACGCTGCACACGCGGCGGATGATGATCGACCTTCAATCGCTGTAAAAAATCGCCGTAGTCGCTGCCATGTCAAAAACTGCTCTCTCCGTCAACATCAACAAGGTCGCGCTGGTGCGCAACACGCGCCACCTCGGCATTCCCAGCGTGACGCGCGCTGCCACGTTGTGCCTGGAGGCCGGCGCGCACGGCATCACCGTGCATCCGCGGCCCGATGAGCGGCACATCCGCGCGGCCGACGTGCCCGAGCTGGCGGCCCTCATGAAAAACTGGCCGGGCCGAGAGTTCAACATCGAAGGCAATCCGTTCCAGAACCTCATGGGTTTCATCCGCGATGTGCGGCCCACCCAATGCACCTTCGTGCCCGACAGCGAAGACCAGTTCACCAGCGACCACGGCTGGGATCTGGACAAGGACGGCGAACGCCTGCGCCCGCTGATCCGGGAGGCACAGTCGCTCGGCGTGCGCGTGAGCCTGTTCATGGATCCGCAGGCGGATGCCATGGCTGCGGCCAAGGCCGTGGGCGCGGACCGCGTCGAGCTCTACACCGAAAGTTTTGCGAGCGCCTTTGGTACGGCTCGAAATGATGAGGTTTTTGCGCAGTTTGCGCAGGCTGCACAAGCGGCGGCTGCTATCGATTTGGGAGTGAATGCGGGCCACGACCTGAGCCGCGACAACCTCACCGCCTTCCTGCGCGCCTGCCCGGCTGTGCGGGAGGTGTCGATCGGCCATGCCCTCATCGCCGACGCGCTCGAGCTCGGCTACGCCGCGACGGTGCGCGACTACCTGCGCTGCATGGCCGAAGCCTGAGAGCGCAGCGCATGATTTTCGGCATCGGCACCGACATCTGCGACATCCGTCGCATCCGCGCAAGCCTGGAGCGGCATGGCGACCGGTTCGCCGAAAAGATCCTGAGCGACGCCGAGCTCGCCACCTGGCGCGCCCGCGGCGCGAGGTGGCCCGAGCGCGGCGTGCGTTACCTGGCCACACGCTTCAGCGCCAAGGAGGCCTTCAGCAAGGCCATCGGCCTGGGCATGCGCATGCCGATGACCTGGCGGCTGTGCGAGATCGGCAACCTCAAGAGCGGCCAGCCGGTGATCGTGCTGCACGACGGGCTCAAGGCGTGGTTCGAGGCCCAGGGCCTCAGCGCCCAGGTGACCGTGACCGATGAGAGCGAATACGCCGCGAGCTTCGTGGTGGTGGAAAAAAATTGAACCTGGAGACACCATGCACCAGCACGCCCCCGTCATCCTCGACATCGCCGGCACCCGCCTGAGCGCGGTCGACCGCGAGCGCCTGCGCCACCCGCTCACCGGCGGCCTGATCCTGTTCGCACGCAACTGGCAGGACCGCGCGCAGCTCACCGCCCTGTGCCGCGACATCAAGGCCGTGCGCGACGACGTGCTCATCTGTGTCGACCACGAAGGCGGCCGCGTGCAGCGCTTCAAGACCGACGGCTTCACGCACCTGCCGCCGATGCGCCGGCTCGGCGAGATCTGGATGGAAGACGCCATGCGTGCCACCAACGTGGCCACGGCCTGCGGCTACGTGCTCGCGGCGGAACTGCGGGCCTGTGGCGTGGATTTCAGCTTCACGCCCGTGCTCGACCTTGAATATGGCGAAAGCAGCGTCATCGGCGACCGCGCCTTCCACAGCGATGCGCGTGTGGCGGCCTTGCTGGCCAAGAGCCTGATGCAGGGCCTGCTGCAAGCCGGCATGGCCAACTGCGGCAAACATTTCCCGGGCCACGGCCATGTGCGCGCCGATTCCCATACCGAGATGCCGGTGGACCGGCGCAGCCTCAAGGCCATCCTGGCCGATGATGCCGCGCCCTACGGCTGGCTCAGCACCACGCTCACGGCCGTGATGCCAGCGCACGTGGTCTATCCGAAGATCGACGAGCGCCCGGCCGGCTTTTCGGCGAAATGGCTGCAGGACATCCTGCGCGGCCGGCTCGACTTCCACGGTGCGGTGTTCAGCGACGACCTGAGCATGGCGGCCGCCAGGCGCATCGGCGGACGCGACGTGGGGTACACCGAGGCTGCGCTGGCGGCGCTGCAGGCGGGCTGCGACATGGTGCTGCTGTGCAACCAGAGCCTGGGCGACGGCGCCGCCGTCGACGAACTGCTGGCCGGCCTGGCCGAGGCCCAGGTCAAGGGGCACTGGCAGCCCGAAGAGGCCTCCGAAGCCCGGCGCCGCGTGCTGTTGCCCGTCACACCGTCGCCGGACTGGGACGAACTGATGACACAGCCGGCTTACGTACAAGCCTTGTGGATGGTGCCTTAAGGCCTCACTCCGGCTTGGAGGGGGCTGGTTCTGGCTCGGCGGCCGGCTCCGCCGCCGCTGGCGGTCCAGGGTGCACGGCGGAAGGCTCGCGCGGGTAGGGCGCATGGCGCCAGTGGCGCACCATCTTCTGGAAGATCAAGGTGTTCGGAACGTGCAACTGCGTGTTGGGCTCGGCCGCGTCCACGTCGCGCAGCGTGGTGAACAGCATGTCGATGTCGATCACCTGGCCCCGCGCGCCGGGTTTTTCGCCGCTGTCGATGATCTCGATGTAGTCGCCGATGCGAAACGGCCGCACGGTGAAGATCAACAGCGCGCAGAAGAAGTTCGACAGCACGCTCCACACCGCGAAGAAGGCCACCGCGCCCACGGCCGCGAAGCTGGAGAATGCGGTCCACAACACCGTGGCCGACACGCCCAGGCGTTCCAGGCACATCAGGAAGGCGCCGCCGATGATGAACCAGCGCACCACGCCGCCGATCGGCCGCACCAGCTCCATCGGCAGGTGGTAGAGCCTGGCGGCGCGGCGCAGCAGCCGGCGCACCGTGTGGTGCAGCAGCATGGCCACCACCACGATCAGCAGGATCTGCAGGCCGGGCACGATGACGTCCAGCCACTCATGCGCCCACTCGGGGATGTAGGTCCTGTAGCGGTTCAGCCGCGTGCTGTCCGCCAGGGCGCCGATGTTCGCCCCGATGCTCTGCGACCAGGCCAACTTCAAGATGCCTCAGCCCTCTCGACGCAGCGCCGGGAACAGGATCACGTCGCGGATGCTCGGGCTGTCCGTCAGCAGCATCATCAGCCGGTCGATGCCGATGCCGCAACCGCCGGTGGGCGGCATGCCGTATTCGAGCGCACGCACGAAGTCGTGGTCGTAGAACATGGCCTCGTCGTCGCCGCTGTCCTTGGCGGCCACCTGGGCGTTGAAGCGTGCGGCCTGGTCCTCGGCGTCGTTCAGTTCCGAGAAGCCGTTGCCGAATTCGCGGCCGGTGATGTAGAGCTCGAAGCGTTCCGTCACTTCCGGGCGCTCGTCGTTGGCGCGCGCCAGCGGTGAGATCTCGGTCGGGTGTTCCATGATGAAGGTCGGCTGCCACAGCTTCTCTTCCACGGTTTCCTCGAAATACAGCACCTGCAGGCTGGCCAGCGAGCGGCCGGCGAGCTTGTTCTTGGCCTCGTTCAGGCCGAGCTTCTTGAGCGCATCCGTCAGCCATTGGGCATCGTTCACGTGGTCGCCGGCCTCGGTGTATTTGCGGATGGCCTCCACGATGGTGAGCCGCTCGAACGGCTGGCTCAGATCCACCGGCTTGCCCGCGTAGGTGAGCTGCAGCGAGCCGGTGGCGCGCTGCGCGGCGTCACGGATCAGCTTCTCGGTGTAGTCCATCAGGTCCTGGTAGTTCCAGTAGGCCGCGTAGAACTCCATCATGGTGAACTCGGGGTTGTGGCGTACCGAGATGCCTTCGTTGCGGTAGCTGCGGTTGATCTCGAACACGCGGTCGAAACCGCCGACGATCAGCCGCTTCAGGTAGAGCTCCGGCGCGATGCGCAGGAACATCTCCTGGTCGAGCGCGTTGTGGTGCGTCTTGAACGGCTTGGCGTTGGCGCCGCCCGGGATCGGGTGCAGCATCGGTGTTTCGACCTCGAGGAAGTCGTGGCTGACCATGAACTCGCGCAGCGCGCTCACGGCCTTGCTGCGTGCGGCGAAGCGCTGGCGCGCGGACTCGTCGGTGATCAGGTCCACGTAGCGCTGGCGGTACTTCTGTTCCTGGTCGGCCATGCCGTGGAACTTGTCGGGCAAAGGTCGCAGGCTCTTGGTCAAGAGGCGCACGCTGGTGGCGTGGATCGAGAGCTCGCCGGTCTTGGTCTTGAAGACACGGCCTTCGGCGGCCACGATATCGCCCAGGTCCCAGTGCTTGAAGCGGGCGTAGGTTTCCTCGCCCACGTCGTCGCGCGTCACGTAGAGCTGGATGCGGCCGGTGCTGTCCTGCAACGTGGCGAAACTGGCCTTGCCCATCACGCGCTTGAGCATCATGCGGCCGGCCACCGACGCCGTGGCGCCGAGCGCCACCAATTCCTCGGCCTCCTTGGCGCCATGCGCCGCCAGCAGCTTGGCCGCGTGGTCGGCCGGCTTGAAGTCGTTCGGAAAAGCCACGCCCAGCCCATCTACCTGCCGCTGGCGGATCGCCTTGAGTTTTTCGCGGCGCTCGGCGATCAATTGGTTGTCGTCGGTGGCGGGCGCACTGGCGGGAGATGGGGTTTGTTCAGACATGGGAAACCGTTCGGGAATGATCAGGATCGGCGAAATTGGCCGGAACCTGCGATTCTAAGTTTTCCGGCGGGGCGGTTCGGCCCGCTCCAGAGCGGATTTACAAGGGCAGCGTCGGATCGAGCTCGTGCCGCACCATGGCCCGCGCCACGTCGTGCATGTTCATCGTCGCCTTCCAGCCGAGGTGCGCGTGGGCCTTGGACGCATCGCCACGGCTGTGGCGGATTTCCGTCGGACGGAAAAACTGCGCGTCCTGTACCACATGGGCCTGCCAGTCGAGCCCGACCTCGGCGAACGCCGCGGCCACGAATTCCTGCAAGGAGCTCGACACGCCTGTAGCGATGACGAAGTCCTGTGGCTTGTCGAGTTGGAGCATGCGCCACATCGCGTCCACGTATTCCGGGCTCCAACCCCAGTCGCGCCGGATGCCGAGGTCGCCCAGCACCAGTTTTTCGGTCGCGCGGCGCGCGATGCGCACCGCGCCCTGCGCGATCTTGCGCGTGACGAAACGCGAAGGCCGTAAGGCGGATTCGTGGTTGAACAGAATGCCGTTGCAAGCGTACAGGCCGTAGGCGTCGCGGTAGTTCACCACCAGCCAGTGGGCGGTGG
The DNA here is from genome assembly GCF_001955695.1 of Rhodoferax koreense. Taxonomy (NCBI): domain Bacteria; kingdom Pseudomonadati; phylum Pseudomonadota; class Betaproteobacteria; order Burkholderiales; family Comamonadaceae; genus Rhodoferax; species Rhodoferax koreensis. Next base: position 1,499,950 of record NZ_CP019236.1, read on the forward strand.
ACTTGGCCACGGCGTAGGGGCTGCGCGGCTCGAAATGCGTGGTTTCGGTAGCGGCGATTTCGCCGACATCGCCGAAACATTCGCTCGAGCCGGCCTGGTAGAAGCGGATCGGCGCCCGGAGAAATCGGATGACTTCCAGCAGGTTGAGCGTGGCCGTGGCGATGCTTTCGAGCGCCTCGGTCGGTTGTTCGAAGGACAGGCCGACCGACGTCTGGCCCGCCAGGTTGTAGACCTCGTCAGGCTGACTCTTGGTCAGCGCCTGCAACACGCTTCGGAAGTCGTTCGTGGCCATCGACAGCGTGGTCACACGCTCGCGGATACCGAGCCTGCGCAGGTTGTCGAAAGTCGCCAACTGTGCGTCGCGCGAGGTGCCCCAGACTTCGTAGCCCTTGTCGAGTAGGTGACGTGCCAAGTAGGCGCCGTCTTGGCCACCGATGCCGCAGATGAGGGCTTTCATCTGGTGATTTCGATGACGTTAAAACGACGCCGCGCGCTGCACCGGCGAGCATCGTCATGACAAGAGAGGTCAAAAATATTGCCGGGCACGGACGTTCTCCAAAAAGTAACGGCTTGGAGGCAAGCAGTTTGCTGGCTGGTATGTTAAGGCGTTATCCGACCTGTCACGCCGCTGGCTCACGTGACCGCTATTGCACTCGATGCTCAATGCGAAACACCTTGCCGCCGCAGGACGCTCTGCGCAGTCAGAAACAAGATTTTGAGGTCCATCCACAACGAATGATGCTTCAGGTAATAAGAGTCGAGTGCGACCTTCGCCGGAATTGACAAATCGTCCCGCCCGTTGATTTGAGCCCAGCCCGTGAGGCCTGGCGTCAGCGTTTGTATGCCGTACTGGTTCCGTAGGGCGATCAGATCCTGCTGGTTGAACAACGCCGGCCGCGGTCCGACAAAACTCATGTCGCCCTTGAGGATGCTCCACAACTGCGGCAATTCGTCGAGGCTGCTTCTGCGCAGGAAGCTGCCGATAGGCGTGAGGTAGCTCTCCGGTTTTGCCAGAAGATGAGTGGCGACTTCGGGTGTGTCGATGCGCATGCTGCGGAACTTGGGCATGCGGAAGATACGGTTGTGGCGGCCGATGCGGTTGGACCAATATAGGACTGGGCCGGGGGATGTGAGGCGGACAAGCAGGGCTAGCAACAGCATCGGTAACACCAGTACGAGCAGGGCAAGAAACGCGAGCAGGAAATCCATCAGGCGCTTGCTCATCGGGTTACACCCTCAACGGCCCGGCGCAATCCTTCGTCTAGGCCAATGGGCGGCGTCCAATCCAGCAGCGAACGTGCTTTGGAGATATCTACCTGCAAACTTTCGCACAACCGCTGCGCTTGGGCGCGGCGGCCGAGGAAACTGGCCGCTGCGGTCAGGATGCCAGGCGGCACCGCAAAAAGTCGCGCCGGCCGGTGCATCGCTTGAGCTAGCCGCCGCACGAGATCGGCCGTCGCGACGTCTTCTCCGTCGCTAACAAGGAAGGTTTGACCGGCCGCTGCCGGGTGCACCATGCACGTTGCGATGAAATCGACCAGATTGTCCAGTGCGACCAAGCTTCGGCGGTTTTGCACCGCGGCGAGCGGTAGCGGCGCACCTCTGGCCACCGCCTTCATCAAACTGGCGAAATTGGCACGCACCCCAGGGCCGTACACCAGTGGCGGGCGGACGACCACCAGTTGCATGCCGGTTTGTGCCTCGATCTTTGCCAAGCCTTTCTCGGCCTCGTATTTGCTGATGGCGTAAGCGTCCTCAGGCCGTGGAGCGCTGTCCTCAAAGAACGGCCGATGAGGCGCAGTACGTTCGCCGTTGACCTTGACCGAACTGACGTACACGAATCTTTCGACACCGGCTACTGCAGCCTGACGCGCCAGATGCAGAGTGGCTTCGACGTTGGTGCGGCGAAACAACGAGATAGTGTCGGCGCTCGGCATTTCGTACATCACATGGACGCGCGCGGCGGCATGCACCACAGACTGCACACCGGACAGCGCTGTAGACCAGTCGGTTGTGCCATCGATGTCCCCTACCTCGAAGATTTGCACTCCTGTGCCAGAGGCAACGGTTGCCAAGGTCGAAATGTCGCGTACAGTGCCGATCAACTTCTGTGTTCCCAGCATCCGCAAGTGCCGAAGCAGGGCGGATCCGAGGAAACCATTGGCACCCGAGACGAGGCAGGCGCCCAGGTTCCGTCTCTTATGCATGGATTGGTGCCACATCATCGACAGGCTTCTTTCATCTAAACTTATTGAGCGCCGGCAGCACATTGTAGAAAGCCGACGCTAACTCTGAGCCTGCATGGCGACTTTGCTTTATTTCATTTCCGAAGACTGGTTCTTTTGTTCGCATTTCATGGCGAGAGCGAAGGCTGCGCAGGCACAGGGCTTCGACATTCTGGTGCTGACGCGTGAGCGCACACATGGGCAGCAGATTCGCGATGCCGGTTTTGGTTTGCTGCACCTCGAAATGGAGCGCAGCAGCACCCGATTTTTCAAGGAGCTCGGCGTGTTGCGGCAAGTCTGGCGTTGCTATCGTCAGCAGCGACCGAGCCTTGTGCACCAAGTTGCGCTGAAGCCCATCATCTACGGTAGCCTAGCGGCACGCTGTCTTGGTCTGCGCGCCATCGTCAATGCGCCTGTGGGTATGGGTTATGTCTTCACCGCGCAGGGTTCGCAAGGGCGCTGGCTTCGCAGGACTGTGAGCCTGCTGTTGCGTGGGCTGATGAACCCGCCGGGAAGCAAGGTGGTTTTCGAAAACGAAGAAGATCAGGCGGACAGCATCCAGAGCGGCAGCGTACGTCCGTGCGACGCCGTGCTCATTCCAGGTGCTGGCGTCGACACAGAGGTTTTTGCTCCATCTGATGTGCGTGGCGAAGTTCCCATTGTCGTGATGGGTGCCCGCATGCTGCGCGACAAGGGTGTGCGCGAGTACGTCGATGCGGCGCGCATGTTGGCCCAGCGTGGCGTTCGGGCCCGCTTCTGGCTGGTGGGGGCGCCAGACCCCGGCAATCCTTCGTCCTTTTCCGACGCGGAGTTGCAAGCCTGGCATGACGAGGGTGTGGTGGAGTGGCTCGGTCATCGTGACGATATGGCTAATGTGTTGCGCCAATGCCAGATAGCCTGCCTGCCTTCCTACCGAGAAGGCCTGCCGAAGTTCCTGATCGAGGCCATGTCTTGCGGGTTGCCGATGGTGGCGACCGACGTGACCGGATGTCGGCAACTCGTGTTGCATGAACAGACTGGTCTGCTGGTGCCGGTGCGCGATGCCGCTGGGTTGGCCGAGGCCATCGGCCGGCTTCTGGACAGCGCGACCGATCGGGTGCGCATGGGCGCCTTGGGGCGCCGGTTTGCCGAGGTGGAGTTCTCCATGGGACGCATCAACGGGTTGACCACCGCCCTGTACCGGACAATGGTGGATGCTTAATCGCGAGGCTGAAGGTGGGTTGCGGGCGCAACCCGCCGGCTGTCGTCGCGTTGCGTCTGGTTCCATGACCAATTTTCAGAAATCCACGCGCCTGCACATCCTCGCGAACTACATCGGCCAAGGATGGTCCGGTCTGATGGCCATCGTGTTTCTCCCGGTCTACATCCGATTTCTCGGACTTGAAGGCTATGGATTGGTCGGTGTACTGATGTTCATGCAGACTTGGTTCACGTTGCTCGACTTCGGTATCACGCCCACCATCAACCGTGAAATGGCGCGGTTTTCAGCCGGAGAACGTGGAGCGCAGAATACGCGTGACCTATTTAGAACAATCGAGTGGATCGTCGGCGGCATCGGCATGGCCATTGCGGTTGCGGTTTGGTTATCCTCACAATGGATCGCCAGCGACTGGCTTAAGTTGCGAACGCTCGACGTGTCCGAGGTGGCCCGTGCGATCACGTTGATCGGCGCACTGGTTGCATTGCGTTTCGTCGAAGGCATTTACCGTGGTGCCATGCTCGGTCTTCACCAGCATGTCTGGCTAAATGCCGCTACGACGCTGCTGTCGACCTTGCGATGGGGCGGGGCGGCATTGCTGCTCGCTGTATGGGCTCCGAGCCTTGTTCTGTTTTTTGGCTGGCAGATGCTGGTGTCCGCAGCGACGATTGCCAGCTTCGGTTGGAAAATCAATAGCGAGCTTCCAGGCGGCGCAGCACCCGGCCGATTTTCGAAGAGGGAGATTGCCAGCGTATGGAGATTTGCTGGTGGTTCAATGCTTGCCACCAGTCTGGCAGTGTTGTTGACGCAGTTGGACAAACTGATGTTGTCCCGACTGTCCACGCTTGAAACCTTTGGTTATTACACCGCCGCGTGGACGGTGGCTGCGGGCTTGTATCAGTTGATCATTCCAATCACCCAGGTCTACTTTCCCAAGTTCACCAGTCTCGCCGCTAGCCCTAAATCCAGCGACCTGGGAGAAGCCTTTCACCAGGCCGCGCAGTTTCTGACCTGGGTCTTGCTGCCGCCAGCCAGCATGCTGATCTTTTTCAGTGGCGCCATCCTGCAACACTGGACGCGCGATCCCGTGCTGACTACCACCGCCACGCCTCTGGTGTCGCTGTTTGCACTGGGTGTGATACTGAACGGATTTTTGTATATACCGCACATCTTTGCACTCTCGACGGGGTGGACGCGTTTCGGGGTCGGCATGAACGGTTTGTCGCTGCTGGTTTTCAGTCCGATCCTGGCTGCATCGATCCACTACCATGGCGCCATCGGTGCTGCATCCGTTTGGGCGGCGATCCATGCGGTGGGTTTTTTGATTGGCATGCAATTCTTCTTTCGTCACCTTCTTCGGAAAGAGAAATGGCGGTGGTACCTGTGGGACATCGGGCTACCGGTCGCGGTCGCGTCGGCTGTATCTTTGCTGTTCCGATGGGTTTTCAAAGATACGACGATATCTGTGATCCAACTGTTTCTGATTTATGCGGTGACCGTGTTCGGCGTCAGTATGGTCGTTCCGCGCATCAGGCAGTTTGCGCTCGACCTGATTGTGGGGTTCAAAACACATGCCTGAAATCTTTAAGAGCTCGCCGCCCATGGTCAGCATTGGAATGCCGGTGTTCAACGGTGGGCGCTACATCCGCGAGGCGTTGGAATCGCTTCTGCGCCAATCGCACATCAATTTCGAACTGATCATTTCGGACAATGCATCGACCGACAACACCGCAAATCTGTGCCGCGAATTTGCTGCGCGTGATGCTCGGGTTCGTTATGTCCGGCAAGCCTCGAATATCGGTGCCCTGGGTAACTTTCAGTACCTACTGGATCAGGCAACTGGCCAATATTTCATGTGGGCCGCGTGCGACGATTACTGGGACGACCGATGGATCGAGACCCTGTTGCATGTTGTGCAGACGGGGGCCGTGCAGGCGGCATTCGGGCGCGTCCTTCAAGTGGATGGCCGGTCTCTGCCCATCGAGCATATCGTCAATCGGCAGACATTCCGTTATGACGAGCCCCTGATGTGGCGCAGGCTTAAATTTTTTTTGGACTTCGAGGGGTGCGGCAAAGCCAACCTCTTCTATTCGTTGTTTGAAAGAAAATTTATGGCCGAACTGCCTATACAAAGTTATGGGCACGACTATCACATGATCTTCGATTTTCTGCGCCGGGGTTGCATTGCTGGTACGCCGTCGGTGGTACTCCACAAAAGAATCCACGACGACGCGGCGAGCACGCTCGAAATCAACCAGGAACGTGGCATCGGACAGAAGATTTTTCAGCGCGTCCTATTTCCGGTCGATCGCAAGATCATTGCCGGGTACCTCAAGCTCGCCAGTTTTTCCGAGGTTTTCCTGCTGCTCCTTGCGACGCCGGTTAAATACACCATCGCCTACAGGCATATGTTTCGCCGACTAAGGCACGCATTACCACATGGGTCTCGCAAGAGACCCGTCAACTCTTGAAGACAGGCACTACCCCCCTTTCGGTGGATCGAGGTATCGCCCTCGATCACTGGTCGTCGGACAGCGTCACCGGCATTGAGATCCCGTTGGTCAGTGTGGTGATGCCGGTGCGTAATGGCGGGGCACATCTGAAATCGGCCGTTCTGTCCGTGGTGTGTCAGACTTTTCGAGATTGGGAAATGCTGGTGATTGACGATGGCTCGAGCGACAGTGCTGTCGAGCAGATCGTGGCAATGCAAGACCCGCGCATTCGTGTGATCCGGCACGGCCTGAGTTGCGGCATTGCCGTCCGTCTTAATGAAGGCATAGCCATCTCTCGTGGGCGGTATGTGGCACGCATGGATGCCGACGACATCGCGTTTCCAACGCGTTTCACTAAACAACTTGAGTTGCTGTCGCATGACGAGCGGTTGGACTTGGTGGGCGTGGCGATTGCAGCCATTGATGATAACGACAAACTCGTCGGCATACCGCCTTGCGAATTTGAGCACGAGAAGATTTGTGCTCGGCCATGGCGAGGTTTTCATCTAGCACACCCAGGCTGGATGGGGCGGACCTCGTGGTTTCGTGCAAACCTTTATCGCGAACCTGCGCCTTATGCTTGCGAAGATCAGGAGCTACTGCTGCGCACCTACACGCACAGTCGCTTTGCTTGCGTACCGGAGATCCTGCTCGGCTACCGTCTGCGTCATCATGTCGATTGGTCGAAGCTTGCACGCACCCGCCGTGCGGTACTGCAGTTCCAGCTTAGGCATTTTGCATCGGTTCAAGCTTGGCGTGACGCCGGTCTTGCGCTGGCTTGTTATGGCTTGCGCTCGTGGCGTGATGCGTGGACACGATGGCGCGGTCAGAATTTCTTTCCAGGTGCGGGCGTTGCGAGGTCCGAGCAGCTTGCCAATGAATGGGGAGAGGTTCTGAGGACATTGCATCAGGTCGCGCTGTCCGGGAGAAAGCCATGATTGTGGCCAAGATGACGGGAGGACTCGGGAACCAAATGTTCCAGTACGCCGCGGCCAGGGCTTTGGCGTGGCACAAGAGTCAGCCTTTGTATCTGGACCTTGCGGGTTACGAGACTCAGACACATCACCAGGGCTTCGAGCTGTTTCGGCTGTTCCATTGCAAGGCCTTAGTCGCCGCTGAGTCCGAGATCCGAAAGACGTTCGGCTGGCGCATGCAAACCGCCTTGCGAGACATTTCTACGCATCCTCGACTTGGTATCTTGCGGACGCCAAAGATTGTGAACGAGCCTTCGGTGGGTTTTTGGCCAGGATTTTTCGAGGTGCCTGACGACGTCTATCTTTCAGGCTATTGGCAATCGGAAAAGTACTTCAGTGATGTGGCAGGCAGTATCCGCTCCGAGTTTTTGTTCAAGACAGACTTGACCGATCGAAATCTGGAATGGTCTGAACGAATTGCCAAGTCCAACTCGGTGAGCCTGCACGTGCGGCGTGGGGATTACGTGTTCAACCAAAGAGCGCAGAAGCTGCATGGGGTGATGCCGCTTTCATACTACGAAGCGGCCATCGCCGAAATCTCGCGACTGGTTCAGAGGCCTGTTTTTTTCGTTTTCTCCGACGATTCTCACTGGTGCTCACAACACATTAAGGCCGCCGCGCCATGCCATTTTCTTGGCCACAACACAGGAGCCGAAAGTTTCAATGACATGCGGCTGATGAGTCTGTGCAAGCACAACATCATTGCCAACAGTAGCTTCAGTTGGTGGGGCGCCTGGTTAAACGCGAACGAGGGTCGGCAGGTTATCGCCCCGCGGCGCTGGTACGCCGGTGCTGACGACTCACCGGACCTGCTGCCGGCTTCTTGGTTGCGCGTCTGATGATGCTGATACCGTTCAGGTCACAACGAGGTGCAAAGTGTCGGGAAGAAAGTTGGGGACGATGTGCCTCAGCGTCGTCAGCATTTGCGCGTTGGCGCCATGGCGAGCGGCATCGGTCAAGCTCTGCAGTTGCTCGCTCAATATCGGCCAGGTAATGAATTCCTCCCGCGCGCGCATGATGCGGGGATGCTCGGTAGGTTCCGGGTTGTCGCCTATGAGAAGTTCCTCATGGAGTTTTTCTCCCGGCCGCAGGCCTGTGATCACCATCTCCACGTCACCGTCGGGATGGGCGGCATCACGCACGCTCAGGCCAGCCAGCGCAACCATGCGCATTGCCAAATCTAGAATCTTGACAGGTTGCCCCATTTCCAACACGAATACGTCTCCGCCCCGGGCCATGGCACCAGCCTGAACCACGAGTTGCGCCGCTTCCGGGATGGTCATGAAATAGCGGGTCACCTCGACATGGGTGACGGTGAGAGGACCCCCAGCCGCGAGCTGACTTCGAAACAATGGCACCACACTGCCGCTGGAGCCCAGCACATTGCCGAAGCGGACCATCGAAAATCGGGTGTGATTGTTCAGCGTGGTAGTTCCCACATCTGCAGGTGTCTGGAAAGCAACGGTTGGGCTGGCTGCCAGCGCCTGCAAGATCAACTCCGCCACGCGCTTGCTTGCCCCCATCACGTTCGTCGGCCGCACCGCCTTGTCGGTGGACACCAACACAAAATGTTCGACCTTACCTTCGATCGCGGCGCGTGCGAGGTTCAGTGTGCCCAGCACATTGTTCATGACCCCCTCGGCGGGGTTGTCCTCCACCAGCGGCACATGTTTGTAGGCGGCTGCATGGTAAACACTGGTCGGTTTCCACGTTCTGCACAGCGTAGCCAAGCGGGCATAGTGCACAACACTGCCGAGTATCGGCGTCAGCTGGGTTTCCCATGAGTTGGCTTTACACAACCCCAACAGTTCCGCATGAATGCTGTACAACGCAAATTCACTGTGATCCAGCAGCAGCAATTGCTTCGGCCGTTCCCGCAAAATCTGCCGGCACAACTCGCTTCCGATGCTCCCCCCTGCACCCGTCACCAGCACCACCTTGTCGGTCAGGTTCCGCGCCAGCAGTTCCGGCCGTGGCGGCACGGGCTCGCGCCCTAGCAGATCCTCGATGTCGAGCTCGCGGATGTCCTGCACGGTCACCCGGCCGCTGGCCAGGTCCGACAGGCCGGGCAGCGTGCGGATGTGCAGCGGCAGCGGCTGCAACTGCTTCAGGATCTGATTGCGCCGCTCGCGCGTCGCGCTCGGCAGCGCCAGCAGGATGTCCGTCACCTTCAGCCGCGCCACGAGTGCTGGAATCTGCACTGGCGCGTACACCTGCACATCGTTGATGCTGCGACCCACCTTGGCCGGATCGTCGTCGATGAAACCCAGCACCACATACTGCTGTTGTCCGCTGCTCAAGGCGGCGGCGGTCTGCACCCCGGCACTGCCGGCACCGTAGATCAGCAGGCGTCCGCTGGCGCGATTCGAGCTGGTTGACAGTCCCGCCAACCAGAACCGCGCCATCGCCCGGCTTCCCCCCACCAACAACAGAAAAATCAGCGGCTGCATCACGCCCACGCTGCGCGGCACGACTTCCCACTTCATCCACTGCATCCACAACAGCGTCCCCAGCAGAACCACGCCGTACACCGCCACGGCCTGCGCCGTCGCGGTGAGCGCGGCCAGACCGGTGTAGCGGAAGATCGCCCGGTACAAGCCGAAGCGCACAAAAATCGGCACCGACAGCAGCGGTCCAAGCGCGTAGATCACCCATTGGATGCCTTCGGGCCAGTGCAGCGTGTCCAGGCGCAGCGTGAACGCCATCCACATCGCGAACAGCGACATGACCACGTCGAGGGCGACGACCACGCTGCGCTTGGCCGAACGCGACCAGGCGAGCACGGGGTGGGCGGGGAAGTTCAGCGAGGAGGGGACGGCGGCCATCTTGCGCAGTGGATTCTCGGTCGGCGCTCAGTTGGCGATATGGTGCTGCGACAGCAGGTCGCCGATCAGTTCCAGCCGGACCAGCGGGTTGTCGAGCGCCATCAGCCGTTGTTTCATCGACACCGGCAGCGGCAGCAACTCGCACCAGCGGTTCGCAACCCAGCCGCAATCGTCCAGGCGGTAGGGCGCCTGGATCGGCATGCCGTCGGGCGCGGACGGCTGTTGTTCACGCAGGGTTTCCATCAACTGCTGCAGTGCGGCGGCGGTGTGTTTCAGGTCGTCGGGCACGGGCACGGCGAGGTCCGCGTCGATGAGCTCGGCGTCGCCCACCCACAGGCCATGGCCGAGCTGGTGGGAACTGCGCAGGTGAAAGCGTTCGGTGCCGGTGCACTGGATGACGAGCAGGCCGGGCTGGGGCGTCTCGACCTGGGTGATGCGCGCCAGCGTGCCGGTGGGGTGGAAAGCCTCGGGGTCGCTGCCGGCCTGGCGCACCTCGGCGCCGCGTGTGAGCGCCACCACGCCGAAGGGCGTTCCGCTCTGGAAACAGCGCTGCACCATGTCGAGGTAGCGCACCTCGAAGATCCGCAGGGGCAGCAGGCCGTCGGGAAACAGCACGGTGCCGAGCGGGAACAGCGGCAGGGCGGACAAGGCAAGGGACTTGGACACGGGCGACTCTGGTGCGTTGGTGACAACCGGTATCATCCCACGACCTCACCGCCCCGTGCCCATGCTCTACCAAATCATCTCATTTTTGCTCGAAGTCGCGACGGGTTTGCTGGGCAGCGCGTGTTTGCTGCGGGTCTACATGCAATACCAGCGCATTTCCTTCCGCAACCCCGTCGGCAGCCTGGTTTTTGCGCTGACCGACTGGATGGTGCTGCCGCTGCGCCGCGTCATTCCGGCCGCCGGCGGTTGGGATCTGGCGAGCCTGCTCGGCGCGTTTTTGCTCAAGCTGTTCCAGTATTTCGTGCTGTGGCTGCTGATGGGCGCCGTCGGCAATCTGCTGGCGTTGCCGGTGCTGGCGCTGTTCGGCCTGGTGGCGATGGCGATCTACGGGCTCACCGGCCTGCTCATCATCTACGCCGTGCTGTCGTGGATGCAGACGCGTTCGCCGATGATGGACGTGATCGAGCGGCTGTGCGCGCCGCCGCTCCAGCCCTTGCGCAAGATCATTCCACTGGTCAGCGGTGTGGACCTGTCGCCGCTGGCGCTGCTGGTCATCCTGCAGGTCGCCTCCATCGTGCTGGGCCACGCCATGAACGCGGTGCTCGCCACCTTCTAAACAACAAGGGACGGCCGCGCCGTCCCTTCGTGTCAACCCAGGCTGATTCTCACACCACCGCGTCGGCCGGCTGGCGCTGCAGCATCGCCAGCGTGTTGGCGATGGTCTTGCGCAGGTCCTTGCGGTGGCAGATCAGGTCGATCGCGCCCTTTTGCTGCAGGAACTCGGCGCGCTGGAAGCCTTCCGGCAGCGTCACGCGCACGGTGGACTCGATGACGCGTGGGCCGGCGAAGCCGATCAGCGCCTTGGGCTCGGCGATCACCACGTCGCCCACGAAGGCGAAGCCGGCGCTCACGCCGCCCATGGTCGGGTCGGTCAACACGCTGATGTAAGGCAGGCCCTTCTTGGCCAGGCGCGTCAGCGAGGCATTGGTCTTGGCCATCTGCATCAGCGAGAGCAGGCCTTCCTGCATGCGCGCGCCGCCGGTGGCGGTGAAGCAGATGAACGGCACCTTCTGCTCGATGGCGGTGTGCACGGCGCGCACGAAACGCTCGCCGACCACGCTGCCCATGCTGCCGCCCATGAACTCAAACTCGAAGCAGGCCACAATCACGTTGATGCCGTGCACCGAGCCGCCGACCACCACCAGCGCGTCGGTCTCGCCGGTGTTCTCCATGGCTTCCTTCAGGCGCTCGGGGTATTTGCGGCTGTCCTTGAACTTCAGCGGATCGACGGGAATGACTTCCTGGCCGATCTCGAAGCGGCCTTCGTTGTCGAGGAAGGCGTTGAGCCGCGCGCGGGCGCCGATGCGCATGTGGTGGCCGCAGCTCGGGCAGACGTTCTGGTTCTGCTCCAGGTCGGTCTTGTAGAGCACAGTTTCGCAGCTCGGGCACTTGATCCACAGGCCTTCGGGCACGCTGCGGCGGTCGGCCGGGTCGGAGCGCTGGATTTTCGACGGAAGCAGTTTTTCGAGCCAAGACATGTTTTCGGGTCCTCACGGGATGGGGGAGCGCATGCCTCCCCCTGTTCTGGAACAGCGCGGATTATGCGTCCAACGCCTGTCGGATGCCGCGCAGGAAGCCGCCGGCCGTTGCCGCCACCTGGTCTCGGGGCTGGTCTTCGATGAGCTGGATGATCTTGCTGCCGATCACCACGGCGTCGGCCACGCGGCCGATGGCCTGGGCCGTGGCCGCGTCGCGGATGCCGAAACCGACACCCACGGGCACGTTCACGTGGCTGCGGATGCGCGGCAGCATGGCCTCGACGGCGGCGGTGTCGAGTGTGCCGGCACCCGTCACACCCTTGAGCGACACGTAATACACATAGCCGCTGGCTACCTCGGCCACCTGCCGCATGCGCTGATCGGTGGAGGTCGGCGCGAGCAGGAAGATCAGGTCCATGCCGTTCGCCCGCAGTTTGCCGGCGAATTCGACACATTCCTCGGGTGGATAGTCGACGATCAGCACGCCATCGACGCCCGCCGCAGCCGCGTCGCGGATGAAGGCATCGGCGCCATGGCGCTGGTCGTAACGCTCGACCGGGTTGGCATAACCCATGAGCACCACCGGCGTCGCTGCATCCTTCTGGCGGAAGTCGCGCACCATGTCCAGCACCTGGACCATGCCGATGCCGAAGGCCAGCGCCTTGTCGCCGGCTTTCTGGATGACCGGGCCATCGGCCATCGGGTCGCTGAAGGGCACTCCGAGTTCGATCACGTCGGCGCCCGCGTCCACCATGGCGTGCATGAGTTCGGGCGTGACGTCCGCAAACGGGAAGCCGGCGGTGACGTAGGGGATCAGCGCCTTGCGGCCTTGCGCCTTGAGTTGGGCGAATGTGTTTTGGATGCGGGTCATGCGGACACCTCGGTCGTTGCGCCCTTGACGGCCAGGCCGCGCATCGACGGCCGGTCGTAGAAGTCGGCCCCCGAGAGGTCGGCCACGGTGCCGATGTCCTTGTCGCCGCGGCCGGAGAGGTTCACCAAAATCGATTGGTCCGGCCGCATGGTCTTGGCCAGCTTCATGGCGTAGGCAAAGGCGTGGCTGGATTCGAGCGCCGGGATGATGCCTTCGGTGCGGCAGAGGTAGTGGAAGGCTTCCAGCGCCTCGGTATCGGTGATGCCCACGTATTCGGCGCGGCCGATGTCCTTCAGGTAAGCATGCTCCGGGCCGACCCCGGGGTAGTCCAGGCCGGCGCTGATGCTGTGCGTCTCGGTGACCTGGCCGTTCTCGTCCTGCAGCAGGTAGGTGCGGTTGCCGTGCAGCACGCCCGCGCTGCCTTTTTGCAGGGAAGCCGAATGTTTGCCGCTTTCCAGGCCCAGGCCCGCGGCTTCCACGCCGATGAGCCGCGTACCCGCCTCGTCGATGTACGGGTAGAAGATGCCCATGGCATTGCTGCCGCCGCCCACGCAGGCCAGCACGGCGTCGGGCTGGGCGGTCTTGCAGCCGGCCGCGGCCAGCATCTCGGGCATCTGCACCAGGCACTCGTCGCCGATCACGCGCTGGAAGTCGCGCACCATCATCGGGTAAGGGTGCGGGCCGGCCACGGTGCCGATGATGTAGAAGGTGTTGTCCACGTTGGCCACCCAGTCGCGCATGGCCTCGTTCAGGGCGTCCTTCAGCGTCTTGCTGCCGGATTCGACTGGCACGACGGTCGCGCCGAGCAGCTTCATGCGGTAGACATTGGGGCTTTGGCGCTTCACGTCTTCGCTGCCCATGTAGACGATGCATTCCAGGCCGTAGCGCGCGCAGATGGTGGCCGTGGCCACGCCGTGCTGGCCGGCGCCGGTCTCGGCGATGATGCGCGGCTTGCCCATGCGTTTGGCCAGCATGGCCTGGCCGATCACGTTGTTGATCTTGTGGGCGCCGGTGTGGTTCAGGTCTTCGCGCTTGAGGAAGATCTGCGCCCCGCCCATTTCGCGACTGGTGCGCGCGGCGTGGTACACGGGCGAGGGCCGGCCCACGAAATGCGCGAGTTCGTACTGGAATTCGGCCAGGAATTCCGGGTCGTTCTGGTACTTCGCGTAAGCCTCTTTCAGCTCTTCGATGGCATGGGTCAGGGTTTCGGAGATGAAGCTGCCGCCGTAGATGCCGAAGTGGCCGGAGGCGTCAGGTTGCTGGTAAGCCTGTGGAGCTTGAGGATGGGACATGGTTGTTTTCCGCGAGTTGCCTGTCGGCGGCGCGCACGGCGTCGACAAACTGATGGATCTTGTCGGCGTCCTTGATTCCCTTGGAGGATTCGACGCCGGAGCTGACATCAACGGCCAGCGAGAGTCCGCGTGGCCGCAACTGCAAAATGCCATCGGTCACGTTTGCAGGCGTGAGTCCACCACTTAAGACGAGGTGAGAGTTGACGCTTGGAGGTAGACGTGACCAATTGAATGTTTTTCCGCCGCCGCCATAACCTTCGACATGGGCGTCGAGCAGGATGGCCTGGGCAGCCTTGAAGCTGGAAGCGAATTCTACCAAGTCGAAATCTGTGGGCGAATCGAGGGGAATTCGCGCCGCGCGCAGGAACGGGCGCTGCACGCGCGCCGCGCTGGCGATGCAGTCTGCCGGCGTTTCTTCACCATGAAATTGCATTGTGGCGCCCGGTACTGCTGCGCAGGCTGCTACGATTTTCGATAGTTCTTCGTTGACGAACAGCAGCACCGGCGTCACGAAAGGCGGCAGCCGCCGCGCCAGCACCGCGGCACGTTCGGGGGCCACGTAGCGCGGGCTCTTCGGGTACATCACGAAGCCGACCGCGTCGGCGCCGGCCGCCACGGCCGCGTCCACGTCCTGCTCCCGTGTCAGGCCGCAGATCTTGATGCGGGTACGAATCAAATTTTTAGCGCTCGTCATGGCAGCCAATCATACGCAGCCGTCTTTTCCGGCAGGCCCCAATGGGCATCGTAGACCGGGCCCAGAAAGTACAGGCCATTGGGCGAAAACGTGGGCGCCGCGGCATCGCGGCTGCGCGCGGCCAGCACTTCGGCGATCCATTGCGGCGGCTGAAAGCCCTGGCCCACCTGGAGCAGGCTGCCCATCAGGTTGCGGATCATGTGGTGCAGGAACGCGTTGGCTTCGAATTCGAAACGCCAGTACCGGCCGCGCCGGCTGATCTCGAGCCGACGCAGCGTCTTTACCGGCGACAGGGCCTGGCAGGCCGAGGCGCGGAACGACGAAAAATCGTGCTCGCCGACGAGCAGTTCTGCCGCCTTTTGCATGGCTTCCAGGTCGAGCGGGCGGAACACCCAGCCCACGCGGCCGGATTCGACGCTGGGCCGCACCGGGGACTCGAGCAGCGCGTAGACATAGCGCCTGCCCGTGGCACTGCCGCGGCAATGGAAACTGTCGGGCATTTCCTTGGACCACTGCACGGCGATGTCGTCCGGCAGGAAGGCATTCACGCCGCGCACCCAGGCGTTGATCGGCCGCTGCAGCGCGGTGTCGAAATGCACCACCTGCATCAGGCCGTGCACGCCGGCATCGGTGCGACCGGCGCACAGCGTCGACACCTTCTGGCGCGTGAACGAGAACAGCGCGGCTTCGAGCTTGTCCTGCACCGTGCGGCCGGACAACTGGCTCTGCCAGCCTTCATAGCCCTGGCCGTTGTAACTGATACCCAAGGCCAGACGCATCAGCGGACCCCGCGCCGGCGGCCAGCCGTCAAGAAGACAGCTCGGCGAGGAAGCGCTGGGCGCGCGCGCGCAGGCTGCCGGTGGCTTCCTCGAGCACTTCCTCGGCGAGGGCGCGGGCGCCGTCCTCGTCGCCGATGGAGCTGAACTCCTCGGCCAGCGCGAGCTTGGTGGCCAGCGGGTCGTCCGCGTCGGGTTCCGTTGCGGAAGCGCCCTCGGCGGCCACGGCGCCGCCGGGCGTCGAATCGCCGAGGTCGAGGGTGAGCGAACCCAGGTCGAATTCGATGAGGCCGGTATCGGCAGCAGTGGGCGCGGCGGCGGCTTCGGCAACCGTTGGCGCTGCGGGAGGCTCGGCTTCGGCGAGTTGGCCCAGGTCGATGTCGAAGTCCAGGGCGTCGCTGTCGGCGGCGGCCTTGTCTTCAGTGGCCTGGCCCGGCAGATCGAGCGCGGCCGGCATGGTCAGCGAACTGGCGGCGCGGTCGGCCGGGGTTTCCAGATCGAAGTCGAGGTCGAGATCGATGTCGGGCGAATCCGGTTTTGCCACTTCGGCGCTGGCTTCCGAAGCATGTTGGGCAGCCAGCGCGGCTGCCGCACCACCGGCCGCGGCGATGGCGCGTTCCGGCAGATGGCTGCCGCGGGTCAGGTCGAGGTCGAGGTCCAGGTCGAGCGATTCCGGCGTGCTGCGCGGCGGCACCGGGGCTTCGGCGACTTCGGCCGTCGGTGCCGGTGCAGGCGAAGCCGAAGCGGGCAGGGGGGCGGGCGCCGTGCTTGGATTCGCCAGCGGTGCGGATTCGGTAGGCATCGCTTCCGACAGCGGTGCCTCGATGGTGCCCAGCGCCGTGGCCGCAGCGAGTGCGCCAGCGCCGCTGTGACCGCCGGCGGCGTTGGCGGCGCTGCGGTACAGACCGTTGTCGGGCTCGATGTCACGGCCGAGCTGGGCGATGTGCTCCCAGTCCGGGCCCTGGCCCTCGGTCAGTTCGAAGGCGTTGGCTGCCAGCGGGCCGAAGGAGGTCGTGTCGCGGCGCTTGGCGTAGATCTCGAGCAGCTTGGTGTGGATGGCGATGCGGGTCGGTGTGTTGCGCAGCGCTTCCTTGAGGATTTCCTCGGCCTGCAGGTCGCGGCCGTAGGCCAGGTAGACGTCGGCTTCGGCGACCGGATCCACGTCGCCCGCGGCATCGAGCTGGCTCGGCGAGTAGGACATCGAGGAGGCCGGGCCGTTCTCGTCTTCGCTGGTGTCCACGTGCTGGCCGCCGCTGGCGCCGAAGAACGAATCAGGCTGCTGCCGGCTCTCCAGGAAAGCGCTGTCGAGCTCGGCCGCTTTCTTGCGCTGGCGCGCGCGGTAGACGCCGAAGGCGGCCAGCAAGGCCACCAGACCGGCTGCGGCCACAGGCATCAGCGGGTTGTCGCGCAAGCTGTCCATCCAGCTGTCGCTCGTCTCCAATGCCGGCGGGGCGGCTGGGGCGGCAGAGGCCTTGGCCGCGGACGCGGGTGGCGCAACGGCAGGAACAGGGGCCGGGGTGGCGACAACCGTGGGCGCGGCGGGCGCTGCGGCCGGCCCGGAAGCGGCAGGGGCCGCCGCAGGGGCGCCCGGCGCCGGCGTGGAAGATGTCGCCGAAGCGGCGGCGGTCGGCACCGGCGCGGGAACAGGGGAGGAAGACGGTGCGGCGCTCGATGCAGCGGAGCTGGCAACGCCGAGTTGGGCCAGGTCGCTGATGTTCTTCGACAGTTCGGCTACGCGGTTGGCGGCGTCGCGCGCGGCTTTTTCGCGCGCGATCTTTTCCTCGGCCTCCTGGTTTTTCAGCGCGCCCTTGGACAAGGTGAGCTTGTCGGGCGCGGTGGCGCTGCTGCGCCGGTCTTCGACCTGGGACTGCACGCGGCCGCTGGCGCGCCGGTCCGCACCGGCCACCTGGGCGGTCGGCACATTGCTGGCCAGGCGGTTGCGGAAGGCGTTGAAGTCGCGGCTTTGCGCGGTGATGATCTGCGAAGCCTCGGCTGGCGGCGTGGCCGCGGCGGTGGCCGCACTCGGCACGTCGAGCACGGCGCCGGCCTTCATGCGGTTCACGTTGCCTCGGATGAAGGCGTCGGGGTTGCTGCGCAGCATCGCCACCAGCATCTGGTCGAGCGACACGCTGGCCGGCTTGTTGGCGGCGGCGATGCGGCTGGCGGTGTCGCCGGGCTTGACCGTCACCTGTTGCGACCCTGGGCCCGAATTCGCCGGCGCGGGTGCCGGCGTAGGGGCTGGTGTGGGCACGGAGGCCGGTGCGGGGCGCGGTGCCGCCACCGGCGGCCGAGCGGGCGCTGGCGCTGGCGTGGGGGCGGGGGCTGGCGGCGTGGCCGGTGGTGTGGCGACCGCCGGTGGCGGTGCCGCGACGGCTGGCGGTGCCGGTGCACGTTGCGCCACCACGGGCGGCGGCGTGCGCACGGCCGGCGCCGTGGGCGCCGTCACCTGCGGTGCCACGGCCACGGCTGGCGGCGGCTGGCGCAAGGCCGGTGGGTCGAGCAGGATGGTGTAGTCGCGCACCGTGCGGCCCGAAGACCAAGTGGCCTGCAGGATGATGTCGATGAACGGATCGTTGACGACCGTGTCGCTGCTCACGCGCAGCACCGACTGGCCGTTCGGGCGGCGTTGCAACTGCACGCGCACATTGTTCAATGCCGGGCTGTACTCCAGGCCCGCGGCGCGGAAGGCTTCGACCGGCGCAATTTCGGTGCGCAGCGTTTCGGCCTCGGAGGCGCTGATGTCGGGCACCTCGATTTCGGCGCGCAACGGCTCACCGAGCGCGGACAGGACGGTGATGCGGCCCAGCGAAAGCGCCAGGGCGTCGCCAGCCGGAAACGCCAGCGCGATGGCCACCGTCAAGGCACTCGCAGAAGCCTTCCATCCAGACAAAGATGCCGTCAAACCAGGTGTGGTAGGGGCCGGATCGACAGGCATTTTTGGTTTCATCATTCAGGCTTGCGACGACACAAAATCGAAAAAAGTACCTTAGCATCAATGTCTTACGCTGACAAGCTAAGGCAGGTTTTAACTTGGCGAGGTGGCGACACCGAGCCAGTTACAGTCAGTGACATGTTGCCAAACTGCAACGACCTGCGCGGTGGCAGGTCGTTGGCAGATCATGGGAAGCTCAGCGTGCGGCGTCCAGCAGGATGCGCAGCATGCGGCGCAGCGGTTCGGCCGCGCCCCACAGCAGCTGGTCACCGATGGTGAACGCGCCCACGTAGTCCGGGCCCATGGCGAGCTTGCGAATGCGACCCACCGGGATGCCGAGCGTGCCGGTGACGGCCACGGGTGTCAGGTCCTTCACCGTGGCTTCGCGCGTGTTCGGCACCACCTTCACCCAGGCGTTGTCTTCGGCGATCATGGCCTCGATGTCGGCTGTCGGCACGTCCTTCTTGAGCTTGAAGGTCAGAGCCTGGCTGTGGCAGCGCATGGCGCCCACACGCACGCAGAAGCCGTCGACCGGCGTGGTAGCCGTGCCGAAGGCCGCGCCCTGGCCGAGGATCTTGTTGGTTTCGGCGCCGCCCTTCCATTCTTCCTTGGAGACACCCCATTCGGCGTCGTCGTGCGACTTGCCGATGCCGAGGTCCTTGTCGATCCAGGGGATCAGGCTGCCGCCCAGCGGCACGCCGAAGTTGGCGGTTTCCAGCGCGGTGAGCGACTGCTGCTTGGCCAGCACCTTGCGGTCGATCTCCAGGATGGCCGACTTCGGGTCGTCGAGCAGGGCGCGCACTTCGCCGTTGAGCGTGCCGAACTGCGTGAGCAGTTCGCGCATGTGCTGGGCGCCGCCGCCGGACGCGGCCTGGTAGGTCATGGACGTCATCCATTCGACGAGGCCGGCCTTGTACAGCGCGCCCACGCCCATCAGCATGCAGCTCACGGTGCAGTTGCCGCCGATCCAGTTCTTGCCACCGTTCGAGAGCGCCTTCTGGATCACCGGCAGGTTCACCGGGTCGAGCACGATGATGGCGTCGTCCTTCATGCGCAGCGTGGAGGCGGCGTCGATCCAGTGGCCGTTCCAGCCCGCGGCGCGCAGCTTGGGATAGATCTCGGAGGTGTAGTCGCCGCCCTGGGCGGTGATGATGATGTCGCAGCGCTTCAGGGCGTTCACGTCGAACGCGTCCTGCAGCTTGGTTTCGTTCTTCGCCTGGGCCGGGGCCTTGCCGCCGGCATTGGAGGTGGAGAAGAACACCGGTTCGATGAGGTCGAAGTCACCTTCGGCCTGCATGCGGTCGATCAGCACCGAGCCGACCATGCCGCGCCATCCGACCAAACCTACGAGATTGCCTACTTTCATCACATTGCCCTTTCAAAATGAAACTTCAAAAAACGGAACCGGGGTGTTTTTGAAGCCCGGCTCGTCGAGCCGGAAAGGGCGTGACGAACCGGGCTGGATCAGCCTTTGGTGGTCGTCTTGGTAATCGCAGCCACGACCGCGTCGCCCATCTCGATGGTGCTGACCTTCGTGGTGCCTGCCGACCAGATGTCCGAGGTGCGCAAGCCGGAGGCGAGCACCTGCTTCACCGCCGACTCGATACGGTCGGCAGCTTCGGTCTGGTTGAGTGAGAAACGGAGCATCATGGCAGCGGACAGTATTGTAGCCAAAGGATTGGCGATGCCTTTGCCGGCGATGTCGGGCGCGCTGCCGTGGCTGGGTTCGTACAGGCCCTGGTTGCTCGCGTTCAGCGAGGCCGAGGGCAACATGCCGATCGAGCCGGTGAGCATGGCCGCCGCGTCGGAGAGGATGTCGCCGAACATGTTGCCGGTGACGATCACGTCGAACTTCTTCGGTGCCTTCACCAGTTGCATGGCGGCGTTGTCCACGTACATGTGGTCCAACGCCACATCGGGGTATTCCTTGCCGACCTCGGTGACCACGTCCTTCCAGAACTGGAAGGTCTCGAGCACGTTGGCCTTGTCCACGCTGGTCACGCGCTTGTCGCGTTTGCGCGCGGCCTGGAACGCCACATGGGCGATGCGTTCGATCTCGGGGCGGCTGTAGCGCATGGTGTCGAAGGCTTCCTCGGCGCCGGGGAAGTGCCCGTCCACCGCCGTGCGGCGGCCGCGCGGCTGGCCGAAGTAGATGTCGCCGGTGAGTTCGCGCACGATCAGGATGTCCAGGCCGGCCACCAGTTCGGGCTTGAGGCTGGACGCGCCGACCAGTTGTTCGTAGCAGATCGCCGGGCGGAAGTTGGCGAACAGGCCGAGGTTCTTGCGCAGGCCGAGGATGGCCTGTTCGGGGCGGAACTGGCGCTCCAGTTTGTCGTACTTCCAGTCGCCGACCGCGCCGAACAGCACCGCGTCGGCCTCCTTCGCCAGCTTGAGCGTGGCCTCGGGCAGCGGATGGCCGTGGGCCTCGTACGCGGCTCCGCCGACCAGGGCGGTTTCCATCTCGAAATTCAGGTCGAGCACGTTCAGGACACGGATGGCCTCGGCCACGATTTCGGTGCCGATGCCGTCGCCCGGCAAGACTGCAATTTTCATGTTTCTCCTCGTTGAATTCTTGGTTTGCTATCGAATCAATAGCTGCTTACGCAAGCGTCGTATGCGCCAGCCAGGGTTTTTGGATCAAGCGCTCGGCTTCGAAGGCCTTGATCTTGTCGGATTTGAGCAGCGTCAGGCCGATGTCGTCGAAGCCGTTGAGCAGGCAGTACTTGCGGAAGGCCTGCACGTCGAACGGCAACTCTTCCCCCTGCGGCTTGACGACCACCTGGCGTTCCAGGTCGATGGTCAGGCTGTAGCCGGGAAAGGCCAGGCAGGCATCGAACAATTCGGCGACCTGCGCTTCAGGCAGCACGATCGGCAACAGGCCGTTCTTGAAGCTGTTGTTGAAGAAGATGTCGGCGTAGCTCGGCGCAATGATGGCGCGGAAACCATACTGGTCGAGCGCCCACGGCGCGTGTTCGCGCGAGGAGCCGCAACCGAAGTTCTTGCGCGCCAGCAGGATGGAGGCGCCGGCGTAGCGCGGCTGGTTCAGCACGAAGTCGGGGTTGGGCTTGCGGCTGGCCGGGTCCTGGCCGGGAAAGCCCGGGTCCAGGTAGCGCCATTCGTCGAACAGGTTCGGGCCGAAACCGGTCTTCTTGATCGACTTCAGGAACTGCTTCGGGATGATGGCGTCGGTGTCGACGTTCTCGCGGTCCATCGGCGCCACGAGGCCCTTGTGCACGGTGAATTTCTGCATGGTGTGTCTCCTCAGGCGAATTGGCGGATGTCGACGAAATGGCCGTGCACGGCGGCGGCGGCGGCCATCGCGGGGCTCACGAGGTGCGTGCGACCGCCCGCGCCTTGCCGGCCTTCGAAGTTGCGGTTGCTGGTCGAGGCGCAGCGTTCGCCGGGCTCCAGCTTGTCGGCGTTCATGGCCAGGCACATCGAGCAGCCGGGTTCGCGCCATTCGAAGCCGGCGGCCTTGAAGATCTGGTCCAGGCCTTCGCGTTCGGCCTGTTCCTTCACCAAGCCAGAACCAGGCACGACCATGGCCAGCTTGATGTTCTTCGCGACCTTCTGGCCGAGCTTCTTGACCATGGCGGCGGCCTCGCGCATGTCTTCGATGCGGCTGTTGGTGCAGGAGCCGATGAACACCTTGTCGACGAAGATGTCGTTCAGCGGCTTGCCGGGCTCCAGGTTCATGTAGGTCAGCGCGCGTTCGATGGCGCCGCGCTTGTTGGCGTCCTTTTCCTTTTCAGGATCGGGCACGCGGCCGTCCACGCCGAGCACCATCTCGGGCGAGGTGCCCCAGGTGACCTGCGGCTGGATCTGGCTCGCGTCGAGCTCGACCACGGCGTCGAAATGCGCGCCGGGATCGCTCTGCAGCGTCTTCCAGTAGCGCACGGCCTGGTCCCATTCGGCACCGGTGGGCGAGAGCAGCCGGCCCTTCACGTACTCGATGGTCTTGTCGTCCACTGCCACCAGGCCGGCGCGCGCGCCGCCTTCGATGGCCATGTTGCAGACCGTCATGCGGCCTTCCATGCTGAGCGCGCGGATCGCCGAGCCGGCGAATTCGATGGTGTAGCCGGTGCCGCCCGCCGTGCCGATCTTGCCGATGATGGCCAGCACGATGTCCTTGCCGCTGCAGCCCTTGGGCAGCGTGCCTTCCACCTTGACGAGCATGTTCTTCGCCTTCTTGGCCAGCAAAGTCTGCGTGGCCATCACGTGTTCGACCTCGCTGGTGCCGATGCCGTGGGCGAGTGCACCGAAGGCACCGTGCGTCGAGGTGTGCGAATCGCCGCAGACCACCGTCATGCCCGGCAGCGTGGCACCGTTTTCGGGGCCGATCACGTGCACGATGCCCTGGCGCTTCGACAGGAACGGGAAGTACGCGGCGGAGCCGGATTCGGCGATGTTGGCGTCCAGCGTGGTGATCTGTTCCTTGCTGATTGGATCGGTGATGCCGTCGTAGCCGAGTTCCCAGCCGGTGGTCGGCGTGTTGTGGTCGGCCGTGGCCACGATGGAGCTGATGCGCCACACCTTGCGGCCGGCCTGGCGCAGGCCTTCGAAGGCCTGCGGGCTGGTGACCTCGTGCACCAGGTGGCGGTCGATGTAGAGGATGGACGTGCCGTCCTCCTCGGTATGGACGACGTGTTCGTCCCAGATCTTGTCGTAGAGCGTGCGTGCCATGGTTCTTCCTTCGTGGGTCTGTAGATTTTAGGTCGCGGTGGCAGCCACCGCGGTGGGGGAAAGGTGATCGACGAGCAGCCGCGCCGTGACCGGCAGCGTCGAGAAATCGCGCGCCACGAGGTCGATGCGGCGCGTGGCCCAGGCGTCGTTGAGCGTGATCGCCGCCAGGGCGCCCACGCCGTGCATCAGTTCGAAGGCGCGCAGCGGCATCACGCCCACGCCCAGGCCGTTGTGGATCATGCGGCACATGGCGTCCAGGCCGGTCACGTGGATGCGCAGCTTGATGCTGCGTCCGCTTCGCGCCGCGGCTTCGTGCATGGCCAGGTAGATCGAGCTGTTGGCGTGCAGGCCGACGTGGTCGAAATCCAGTGTCTCTACAAAATCGATAGCAGTCAGCGCAGATAGCGAATGGGCTTGCGGCACGATCAATACCAATTGATCTTGCCGATAGGGCATCGTCTGCAGTTCGCCGGTGCCGGCCGCGGTATTGCAGATGCCGAGGTCGGCCGCGCCTTCCTGCACCGCGCGCACCACCTCCGTGCTGAGGTGTTCCTCCAGGTCGATCTTGACTTCGGCATGCTGGCGGATGAAGTCGCCCAGGTCTTCGGGCAGGAACTGCACGATGGCCGAGATGCTGGCGTGGATGCGCACGTGGCCGCGCACGCCGTCGGCGTATTCGCTGAGTTCGCCCTGCATCTTCTCCAGGCTGTACAACACCGAGCGGGCATGGTGCAGCAGGCTTTCGCCGGCCGGCGTGAGGTCCACGCCGCGCGTGTGGCGGTAGAGCAGGGTGGTGTCGAGCGTGGCCTCGAGGTCGCTGAGCCGCTTGCTCACGGCCGAGGCCGCGATGAATTCGCGCTCCGCCGCGCGGCCGATGCTGCCGAGCTCGCACACCGCCACGAACAGCTGCAGCGAGGTCAGGTCCATCCGGCGGGCGAAGTTGCGTTCTGTGGGTCTCATGGTGGGGTGGTCGTGCAAGCTGTCCGCCTTGGACATCTCTGCACGAGAGGGGTTGGCGATTTTCCCGCTTTTGGGACGCGTTCGCCATCGTGATCCACGATGGCCGTCATGCCGGCCCGTACGGATGAGGTGTTCTACCGATCCGCCGAGCGGCGCAGGGGCCGACACTTGGCGCACCAGGAGGGGACATCCATGCATTCACAACAGACATCTTTCAGCGGCAAGGTCGCCATCGTCACCGGCGGCACCCAGGGGCTCGGCGCCGCCATCGCGGGCCTGTTCGCCGAGCGCGGCGCGCAGGCGATCGTGATCTGCGGGCGCAACCGGGAAAAGGGCGAGGCGCAGGCGCAGCAGCTGTGCGCGGCGGGCGCGCAGGCCATCTACGTACAAGCCGACCTGGCCCGGGTGGAAGACTGCCGCAAGGTTGTCGATGCGGCCGACACCAGCTTCGGCGGCGTCGACATCCTGGTGAATGCGGCGGCGATCACCGACCGCGGCAGCATCGTGGACACCGAGCCGGAACTGTTCGACCGCATGTTCGCCGTCAACGTGCGGGCGCCGTTTTTCCTGATGCAGGAAGCCATCAAGCTGATGCGGCGCGACCAGGTCGAGGGCTGCATCGTCAACATCGGCTCGATGTCGGCAATGGCCGGCCAATCGTTCCTGAGCGCCTACAGCGCGTCGAAAGGGGCGCTGGCCACGCTCACGCGCAACACGGCCTACAGCCTGCTGCGCAACCGCATCCGGGTCAACGGCCTGAACCTGGGATGGATGGCCTCGGAAGGCGAAGACCGGATCCAGCGGGAATTCCACCATGCCGATGCCGACTGGCTGCAGAAGGCGGCGGCCAGCCAGCCCTTTGGCCGGCTCGTCGATCCGAAGGAAGCGGCCCGCGCCGTGGCCTTCCTGTGCAGCGCCGAATCGGGCTTGATGACGGGCACGGTGATGGAATTCGACCAATCGGTGTGGGGCGGCTACGACGGTGCGCCACATCCCGAAGCACCGCTGTGAGCGGGCGTCAGTCCTCGATCAGGCCGGGGTCCAGCGTGCGTACGCGGTGGTCCACGTAATAGCCGCCGAATTCGGTGTAGCGCAGCAGGTGCTTGTCGCAAACCCGGCAATGCCAGACGTCGCAGCGGTTGAACGGAAAGAACGTCAGGGTGATTGGCGCGTCGGGCGATTCGTAGCGCGTGCCGTGCGGATGGCGTTCCTCGAAGGTCGGCTCGTCGAGATCGGGGTCGCGCAGCGTGGCGACAGCTTCGAGCTGGGCACCGGGCCAGCGTTCTTCGGTGATGCTTTCCCAGGCGGCACAGGTGCCGAGCGCACATTGGCAGGCCCGCGGGGTGGGGCGGGCTGCGACGAGGTCGCGCAGCGCGGTGGCAGTCTGGATCCGGTCGGGCGTCGCTGGCATTTCGGGCCTCCTTGGGCAATGAAAAAGCCCGCCGATGTTGCCATCGACGGGCCGTTGTTCGTGTGGCCATGCGGCCGCACGAGGTGCTCAGCGCTTGTCGAGCGGCTGAACGTCGCGGCGAACGGCGCCGGTGAAGAGCTGGCGTGGGCGGCCGATCTTGTATTCCGGGTCACCGATCATTTCGTTGAGCTGCGCGATCCAGCCCACGGTGCGGGCCAGGGCGAACACGGCGGTGAACAGCGGCACCGGGATGCCGATGGCGCGCTGGACGATGCCGGAGTAGAAGTCGACGTTCGGGTACAGCTTGCGGGAGACGAAGTAGTCGTCTTCCAGCGCGATCTTCTCGAGCGCCATCGCCAGCTTGAACAGCGGGTCGTTTTCCAGGCCGAGCTCGGCCAGCACTTCCTTGCAGGTTTCCTGCATGAGCTTGGCACGCGGGTCGTAGTTCTTGTAGACGCGGTGACCGAAACCCATCAGCTTGACGCCGGAGTTCTTGTCC
The DNA here is from genome assembly GCF_001955695.1 of Rhodoferax koreense. Classification (NCBI taxonomy): domain Bacteria; kingdom Pseudomonadati; phylum Pseudomonadota; class Betaproteobacteria; order Burkholderiales; family Comamonadaceae; genus Rhodoferax; species Rhodoferax koreensis. Next base: position 1,525,986 of record NZ_CP019236.1, read on the forward strand.
TTGACCTTCTCCATGAACTCGCCGACCTTGGCCACGCCGCCCATCTTCTGGATGTCGCCGAGCATGTTCAGCGCGGCTTCGTTGGCGCCGCCGTGGGCCGGGCCCCAGAGGCAGGCCACGCCGGCGGCGATGGCCGCGAACGGGTTGGTGCCGGAAGACCCGCACAGGCGCACCGTGGAGGTGGAGGCGTTCTGCTCGTGGTCGGCGTGCAGCGTGAAGATGCGGTCGAGTGCGCGCTCGAGCACCGGGCTGACCTTGTATTCTTCGCACGGCGTGGCGAACATCATGTGCAGGAAGTTGCCGGCGTAGCTCAGCTCGTTCTTCGGGTACATGTACGGCTGGCCGATGGTGTACTTGTAGGCCATGGCCACCAGCGTCGGCATCTTGGCGATCAGGCGGATCGCGGCGATCTCGCGGTGCTGTGGATTGTTGATGTCCGTGCTGTCGTGGTAGAAGGCCGACAGGGCGCCGACCAGGCCGGTCATGATGGCCATCGGATGCGCGTCGCGACGGAAGCCGCGCAGGAAGAACTGCATCTGCTCGTTGACCATGGTGTGGTTGGTCACGAGCTTGGTGAAGTCGTTCTTCTGCTTGCCGTCCGGCAGTTCGCCGTACAGCAGCAGGTGGCAGGTTTCCATGAAGTCGCAGTTGGTGGCCAACTGTTCGATGGGGTAGCCGCGGTACAGCAGTTCGCCCTTGTCGCCATCGATGTAGGTGATGGCGGACTGGCACGAAGCGGTGGACAGGAAACCGGGATCGTAGGTGAACATGCCGGTCTGCGCGTACAGCTTGCGGATGTCGATCACGTCGGGGCCGATGTTGCCCTGGTAGACCGGCATCTCGACGCTCGGGCTGCCGTTGCTAAACGACAGGGTGGCTTTGTTGTCAGCTAATTTCATGTTCGCCCTTTCAGCGGTTTACTCTCAATAGACTCAACACTTCTCGTACATCTTCCCGGTCCAGATCCTTGCTCACCTCGGCTAGCGTCCTTCTTGCGAGGTGCAGGTCGAGCAGGTCGTGGTCGCTCAAATCCATTAGATCACCCAGAGCTTGCGCCTGGGTGACAGTGAGTTCGTGCGCATGGCGTTCGAAAAACCGGCCGATGAACAGGTCGTTTTCGAGCAGGCCCCTTCGGCAGCGCCAGCGCAGCTTGCTCAGCCCCCGTTCGTCGAGTTTTTCGGCGCCGGTGGCGGCCTTGGATTCCGGGCGTTGGCTCACGTGTGCCTCAGATGGTGCGCAAAACCATCATCTCCTTGATCTTGCCGATCGCCTTGGTCGGGTTCAGGCCCTTGGGGCAGACGTCGACGCAATTCATGATGGTGTGGCAGCGGAACAGGCGGTACGGATCTTCCAGGTTGTCCAGGCGCTCGGCGGTGGCGTCGTCGCGGCTGTCGGCGATGAAGCGGTAGGCCTGCAGCAGACCGGCCGGGCCGACGAACTTGTCGGGGTTCCACCAGAAGCTCGGGCAGCTCGTGGAGCAGCTCGCGCACAGGATGCATTCGTACAGGCCGTTGAGCTCCTCGCGCTCCTCGGGGCTTTGCAGCCGCTCGCGCTCGGGGGCCGGCGTGTCGCTGATCAGGTACGGCTTGATCGAGTTGTACTGCTTGAAGAACTGGGTCATGTCCACGATCAGGTCGCGGATGACCGGCAGGCCGGGCAGCGGCTTCAGCACCACCACGCCGGGCAGCGTGTTCATGTTGGTCAGGCAGGCCAGGCCGTTCTTGCCATTGATGTTCATCGCGTCGGAGCCGCACACGCCTTCGCGGCAGGAGCGGCGGAACGACAGCGTGGGGTCCTGTTTCTTCAGCTTGACCAGGGCGTCGAGCAGCATGCGTTCATGGCCGTCGAGTTCGATCTCGATGGTCTGCATGTACGGCTTGGCGTCGGTGTCCGGGTCGTAGCGGTAGATCTGGAAGGTGCGTTTCGTCATGGTTGTGTTCTCGTGGGCTCAGTGGCTGAGGTTCGCGCAGCGTTGCGCGATCAGAAGGTACGGACCTTCGGCGGCACGCTGTCCACCGTGAGCGGCTTGAGGTTGACCGGCTTGTAGGCCAGCCGGTTCCCCTCGCTGTACCACAGCGTGTGCTTCATCCACTCCTTGTCGTTGCGGCCGAGCGGGAATTCCGCATGGTCGGCCGGGTGTTCGTAGTCGTACACCGTGTGGGCGCCACGGCATTCGCGGCGCGCCGCGGCCGAGACCATCGTGGCCTGCGCCACTTCGATCAGGTTGTCGACCTCGAGCGCCTCGATGCGCGCGGTGTTGAACACCTTGGACTTGTCCTTCAGCGTGACGCTGGCCACGCGGCTGCGGATCTCGGCGATCTTCTTCACGCCTTCGTCCATGCTGGCCTGGGTGCGGAACACGCCGGCGTGCAGTTGCATCGCGGCGCGGATGTCGCCGGCGATGTCCTGCGAATACGTGCCGTCGGTCGAGCTGTCCAACTGGTTCAGGCGCGCCAGGGTCTTGTCGGCCGCATCCGCCGGCAGAGGCTTGTGCTCCTTGTTGCGGTTGTTGAATTCGACGATGTGGCGGCCGGCGGCCTTGCCGAACACCAGCAGGTCGAGCAGCGAGTTCGTGCCCAGGCGGTTCGCGCCGTGCACGCTCACGCAGGCGCACTCGCCCACGGCGTAGAGGCCGTTGACGACGGCGTTGTCGATACCGTCCTTCTGGGTGATGACCTGGCCGTTGATGTTGGTCGGGATGCCGCCCATCTGGTAATGGATCGTGGGCACCACCGGGATCGGCTCCTTGGTGATGTCGACGTTGGCGAAGTTGTGGCCGATCTCCAGCACGCTGGGCAGGCGCTTGGCGATGGTCTCCACGCCCAGGTGGGTCATGTCCAGGACGATGTAGTCCTTGTTCGGACCGCAGCCGCGGCCTTCCTTGATTTCCTGGTCCATGCAACGCGAGACGAAGTCGCGCGGTGCCAGATCCTTCAGCGTGGGCGCATAACGCTCCATGAAGCGTTCGCCATCGGCGTTGCGCAGGATCGCGCCTTCGCCGCGGCAGCCTTCGGTCAGCAGCACGCCGGCGCCGGCGACGCCGGTGGGGTGGAACTGCCAGAACTCCATGTCCTGCAGCGCGATGCCCGAGCGTGCCGCCATGCCCAGGCCGTCGCCGGTGTTGATGAAGGCGTTGGTCGATGCGCCGAAGATGCGGCCGGCACCACCGGTGGCCAGCAGCACGGTCTTGGCCTGCAGGATGTGCAGGTCGCCGGTTTCCATCTCGAGAGCGGTCACGCCGACCACGTCGCCGTCGGCGTCGCGGATCAGGTCCAACGCCATCCATTCGACGAAGAAGTTGGTCTTGGCCTTGACGTTCTGCTGGTACAGCGTGTGCAGCATGGCGTGGCCGGTGCGGTCTGCCGCGGCGCAGGCGCGCTGCACGGGTTTCTCGCCGTAGTTGGCGGTGTGGCCGCCGAACGGGCGCTGGTAGATCGTGCCGTCGGGGTTGCGGTCGAACGGCATGCCGAAGTGTTCCAGTTCATAGACCACCTTCGGGGCTTCGCGGCACATGAATTCGATCGCGTCCTGGTCGCCGAGCCAGTCGGAGCCCTTGATGGTGTCGTAGAAGTGGTAGTGCCAGTTGTCTTCGGACATGTTGCCCAGCGAGGCGGAGACGCCGCCTTGCGCGGCCACGGTGTGGCTGCGGGTGGGAAACACTTTGGACAGCGAGGCCACGTTGAGGCCGGCGCGGGACAGTTCGAGGGCGGCGCGCATGCCGGAGCCGCCGGCGCCGATGATGACGACGTCGAACTTGCGCTTGGTGATGTTGGCTTTGGTGTAGGACATGGCTACTTTCAAACTCTCCAGAGGACTTGGATGGCCCAGCCGGCGCAGCCGACCAGCCAGACGATGGTGAAAATCTGGAGCGAAAGCCGGAGCCAGATGATGGACGTCACGTAGTCCATCCAGATGTCGCGCATGCCCACCCAGACGTGATAGAGCAGGGCCAGGATCACGGAGAAGGTCAGCACCTTCATCCATTGGGCGGCGAAGATGCCGGCCCACAGGTCGTAGCCGATCGGTCCCTTGGTGAGCAGCAGCTGGGCCAGCACCAGCACGGTGAAGATGGCCATGAGGCCGGCGGTGACACGTTGGGCGAGCCAGTCGCGCAGACCGTAGTGCGCGCCGACGACGAGGCGCTTGGAGCCGTAGTTGACAGACATTTTTGTTTTGCTCCGAGGTTTCAGTAAGCGCCGAACAGTTTCAGCATCAGCACGAAGGTCAGGCCCAGGCTGAGCGCAAGCGTGAAGATGGCCGAGGAGCGGCCGAATTCCTTGCTCACCGCGTGGTTCACGTCCATCCACAGATGGCGCAGGCCGGCGATGAAGTGGTGCAGGTAGGCCCAGATCAGCGCCAGCGCCACCAGCTTGAAGAACCAGCCGGGCACGAAGCCGGCACCGACGTTGAACACGGACTTGAATTTGGCGAAAGAGAATTCACTTGAGACAGAGGTGTCGAACATCCAGATGATGAACGGCATCAGCAGAAACATGATGAAGCCGCTGATGCGATGCAGGATCGAGACCCAGCCTGCTGGCGGCAGGCGGTAGGAGGGCAGATCCTTGAGGGCATTAATGTTTCTGAATTCGGGCCGCTTGGGCCGTGGTGATGAGGCGAGCTCTGTCATGGATGCGCTTTCGTGGATGTAACTGCTTTGTAATTCGTCATTGCAAACAACTCAAAATTCTATTGCAATGCAGCATGGTGTGAGAAAAGTCCGCTTCAAATCCTTCGGCAACGGTCAACTCAGCGCTCAGCTGAGCTCGTTGCGGTAGTGGTGCGTGGCCGTGCTGTAGAGCCCGCGGCGCAGCTCCATCGGCACGTCGTTGTAGGTGTAGGCGATGCGCTCCACGCTGAGCAGCGGCGTCTGCGGGGGAAGCTTCAGCAGGGCGGCCTGTTCCGCGTCGGGCATCACCGCGCGGATCTTCTCCTCGGCCCGCACCATGCGGATGCCGAACTCGGCCTCGAACATCGCGTACATCGGCCCGCGGTCGTCGGCCAGGCGCTCGGCCGTGAGGCCCTTGAACGGGACGCCGGGCAACCACAGATCCTCCAGGATGGTCGGCACGAACACGCCGTTCGAGGAGAACGACAGCACCCGGCGTACCTGCAGCACGGCATCGCCCGTGCGCAGGCCGAGCAGCCGGGCCACGTCGGCATTGGCGCGCAGGCGCTTGCCGTCGACGATATGGCGCTGTGCCGGGCCTTCCGTGTCGACGCTGCCGTGGTCGGGCATGAGTTTCAAAAACCTGTAACGCACTTGTTGCTCGGCGTGCGTGGCAACGAACGTGCCCTTGCCCTGGCGCCTTAGCAGCAGGTTTTCGGCGGCGAGTTCGTCGATGGCCTTGCGCACCGTGCCCTGGCTCACGCGGTAGCGCGCGGCCAGCTCCATCTCGCTCGGGATCGATTCACCGGGCTTCCACTCGCCAGCCTGCAGGCTCTGCAGGATCAGGCCCTTGATCTGCTGGTACAGCGGGCTGAATGCCGGCGTGGACAAAGCCGGCGACGGGCTGCTTTCGGTTGCCACGGAGCTGGCTTCGGCGGAGGTGGAAGGGGTCTGGGCCATCGCAGCGTTGGGGGATTCGGATCGATCGTGAGGCTGGTTGAATTGCGCGCTTGAATCGACCGGAATCATATCTTATATAAGACATAAGACAAATTGACGCTACCGGATTTTCGAGAGTAAACTCCAGGGCTGTTCGCGTGGCGCTTCTTCGCCGCTTCTCACCAGTTGGCGGTGCGGCGCCAAAGCCTTCTTCCTCAACACATCTGGAGCTTTTCCCCATGAGCAAAAAACCCGTTCGCGTGGCCGTTACCGGCGCCGCAGGTCAAATCGGCTACGCACTGCTGTTTCGCATCGCTTCCGGCGAAATGCTCGGCAAGGACCAGCCCGTCATCCTGCAACTGCTGGAAGTGCCTGTCGAAGGTCCGCAGAAGGCGCTCAAGGGCGTGATGATGGAGCTCGACGACTGCGCCTTCCCGCTGCTGGTGGGCATGGAAGCCCACAGCGACCCGATGACGGCGTTCAAGGACGTGGACTACGCGCTGCTGGTCGGCTCGCGCCCCCGTGGCCCGGGTATGGAACGCGCTGAGCTGTTGGCCGTCAACGGCGCCATCTTCACCGCGCAAGGCAAGGCGCTGAACGCCGTCGCCAGCCGCAACGTCAAGGTGCTGGTGGTCGGCAACCCCGCCAACACCAACGCCTACATCGCCATGAAGAGCGCACCCGACCTGCCACGCAAGAACTTCACCGCCATGCTGCGCCTGGACCACAACCGTGCCGCGAGCCAGATCGCCGCCAAGACCGGCAAGCCGGTGGCCGACATCGAGAAGCTCACCGTCTGGGGCAACCACTCGCCCACGATGTACGCCGACTACCGTTTCGCCACCATCAAGGGCGAGTCCGTCGCCAAGATGATCAACGACCAGGAATGGAACGCCAACACCTTCCTGCCGACGGTGGGCAAGCGCGGCGCGGCCATCATCGAGGCGCGTGGCCTGTCCTCCGCCGCATCGGCCGCCAACGCCGCCATCGACCACATGCGCGACTGGGCGCTGGGCACCAATGGCAAGTGGGTCACCATGGGCATCCCGTCGGACGGCCAGTACGGCATTCCGAAGGACGTGATGTTCGGCTTCCCCGTCACCTGTGAAAACGGCGAATACAAGGTCGTCGAAGGCCTCGAGATCGACGCTTTCAGCCAGGAACGCATCGACAAGACCCTGAAAGAGCTGACCGACGAACAAGCCGGCGTGGCGCACCTGCTCTAAGCGGTTCGATGCGTCCACATCCACGCCAAGTTCTGCTCGGGGCCCAGGCTGGCAGCGGTTTTCTGCCGGTCTGCGACCACTACAGCGGCGTGGAGGCGCGCATGCGCAAGAGCCTGCAGCTGCAGGCTGAAATGACCGAGGAGTTCGGCGCCTGCGTCTTCGACGTGACGCTGGACTGCGAGGACGGCGCGCCCGTCGGCGGCGAGCCCGAGCATGCCGCGCTGGTGGTTGCGCTGGCGCTGGCCGCGGCCGACAACGCCCGCGTCGGCGTGCGGGTCCATCCTGTCGACCACCCTTCGTTCGAGGCCGACATCGCCACCATCGCGGGCCAGGCGGGCCATCGGCTGACGCACATCATGCTGCCCAAGGTCGAGTCGGTGCGCGACGTGATTCAGGCCGAAAAAGCCCTGCAGCGCGCATCCGCCGGGCATCTGCCGCTACAAGTTTTGATAGAGTCGCCGGCCGCGGTACACCGCGCCTTCGAGATCGCCGCGCAGCCGCGCGTGCAGTCGCTGAGCTTCGGGCTCATGGATTTCGTCTCGGCGCACGGCGGCGCGATTCCTTCCGACGCCATGGGTGCCAAGGGGCAGTTCGTGCATCCGCTGGTCGTGCGCGCCAAACTCGAGATCGCCTCGGCCTGCCACGCCCACGGCAAGGTGCCGTCGCACTGCGTGGTCACCGAATTCAACGATACCGCCGCCATGCAGGCCGCGGCCACGCGCGCGGCGCGCGAATTCGGCTTCACCCGCATGTGGAGCATCCACCCCAACCAGATCCGGCCCATCCTTGCCGCCTTCGCACCTGCCGAAGCCGAGATCGAAGCCGCTTCAAGCATCATCGCTGCCGCCGTCGAGGCGAACTGGGCGCCGATCTCTTTCGGAGCCCAATTGCACGACCGCGCCAGCTACCGCTATTTCTGGCAGGTGCTCGAGCGTGCCCACCAGACGGGGCGCGCTCTGCCGCCCGAAATGCAGTCCTATTTCCAGGCCGTCCGGCCTGTTTCCTCCCCATCAACCCCAACGACGTCCATCCCATGAAAGCCATTTTCCTGACCCTCGCCTTGAGCGCCCTCCTGCCGGGCTTGGCGCTGGCGCAAGCCGATGCACCGGCCAAGAAGACCACCCCTGCCACCAAAGCCGCTGCGAAGGCCGAGCCAAAAGCCAAGGCCCAGCCGAAGAAGGTCGTGGCCAAGAAGGAGCCTCCTTCGAAGAGCCGCGTCGAACTCAAGAGCGCCGCCAAGAACGTCGCTGCCGGCATCGAAGCCGCCGAAGCGGCCCTCACGCCGGCCGAGCTGGCGATCGCCCAGCGCATCGAGGTCGGCACCATGCCCTGCGAACTCGGCAACTCGGTCACCGTGGTGGCCGATCCCAAGAATCCGGGCTACTTCGACATGACGATGAAGAACCTCAAGTACCGCATGTCCCCCGTGGCCACGACCACCGGTGCCATCCGGCTCGAGGACCAGAAGGCCGGCGCGGTCTGGCTGCAACTGGCCAACAAATCCATGCTGATGAACCACAAGCTCGGCCAGCGCCTGGCCGATGAATGCATGAGCCCGTCCCAGGTCGTCGTGGCCGAGGCGATCCGCAAGAACCCGCCGCCGAGCGTCCTCGACGCCGTGCCGCCGGCCAACAAGTAATTCCAGAGTCCCTCCATCCGCCCCGCCCGCCCCACGATTTTTGAACCGGAGAAAACCATGTTGCAAGCCTATCTCGCCCATGTCGCCGAACGCGCCGCGCTCGGCATTCCACCCCTGCCGCTGACCGCCAAGCAGACTTCGGAGGCCATCGAGCTGCTGAAGACGGCCGACGCCAAGGATGGCGCCTTCCTGCTGGAGTTGCTGACGCACCGCGTGCCCGCGGGCGTGGACGATGCGGCCAAGGTCAAGGCGAGCTACCTGGCCGCTGTCGCCCATGGCACGGAAAAGAGCCAGTACCTCTCGCGCGCACGCGCCACCGAACTGCTGGGCACCATGCTCGGCGGCTACAACATCAGCCCGCTGGTCGATCTGCTCGACGACGCCGAAGTCGGCACCGTCGCCGCCGAAGGCCTGAAGAAAACCCTGCTGATGTTCGACCAGTTCCACGACGTCAAGGAAAAGGCCGACAACGGCAACGCCAATGCCAAGAGCGTGCTGCAGAGCTGGGCCGATGCCGAATGGTTCACCAGCCGTCCGGAAGTGCCGCAAAGCATCACCGTCAGCATCTTCAAGGTGGCCGGCGAGATCAACACCGATGACCTGTCCCCCGCGCCCGACGCGACGACGCGTCCCGACATCCCGATGCACGCGCTGGCGATGCACAAGAATGCGCGCCCCGGCATCGTGCCCGAGGAGGACGGCAAGCGCGGCCCGGTGAAGTTCATCGAAGACCTGCGCGCGCGCGGCCATCTGGTGGCCTACGCCGGCGACGTGGTCGGCACCGGTTCCAGCCGCAAGAGCGCCACCAACTCGGTGCTGTGGTTCACCGGCGAAGACATCCCCTTCGTGCCGAACAAGCGTTTCGGCGGCGTCTGCCTCGGCGGCAAGATCGCGCCGATCTTCTACAACACCATGGAAGACTCGGGCGCGCTGCCGATCGAGCTCGACGTGAGCCAGATGGAGATGGGCGACGTGGTCGAACTGCGCCCCTACGACGGCAAGGCCCTGAAAGACGGCAAGGTCATCGCCGAGTTCCAGGTCAAGAGCGACGTGCTGTTCGACGAAGTGCGCGCCGGTGGCCGCATTCCGCTGATCATCGGCCGCGGCCTCACGGCCAAGGCGCGCGAGGCACTCGGCCTGCCCGTGTCGACGCTGTTCCGCCTGCCCACCAGCCCGGTGGACACCAAGAAGGGCTTCTCGCTCGCGCAGAAGATGGTCGGCCGCGCCTGCGGCCTGCCCGAAGGCCAGGGTGTGCGCCCAGGCACCTACTGCGAACCCAAGATGACTTCGGTCGGTTCGCAGGACACCACCGGCCCGATGACCCGCGACGAACTCAAGGACCTGGCCTGCCTCGGCTTCAGCGCCGACCTGGTGATGCAGTCCTTCTGCCACACCGCGGCCTACCCGAAGAAGGTGGACGTGAAGATGCACCACGAGTTGCCCGACTTCATGGCCAACCGCGGCGGCGTTTCGCTGCGCCCTGGCGACGGCGTGATCCACAGCTGGCTCAACCGCCTGCTCACGCCCGACACCGTGGGCACCGGCGGCGACAGCCACACGCGCTTCCCGATCGGCATCAGCTTCCCCGCGGGCTCCGGCCTGGTGGCCTTCGCGGCCGCCACCGGCGTGATGCCGCTGGACATGCCTGAATCCGTGCTGGTGCGCTTCAAGGGCAAGATGCAGCCCGGCGTCACGCTGCGCGACCTGGTCAACGCGATCCCGCTGTACGCCATCAAGGACGGCTTGCTGACGGTGGCCAAGCAGGGCAAGAAGAACATCTTCTCGGGCCGCATCCTGGAAATCGAAGGCCTGCCGGACCTGAAGGTCGAACAGGCCTTCGAATTGAGCGACGCTTCGGCCGAACGCTCGGCCGCCGGCTGCACGGTGCACCTGAACAAGGAGCCGATCATCGAATACATCAACAGCAACATCACGCTGATGAAGTGGATGATCGCCGAAGGCTACGCCGATGCGCGCACGCTGCAGCGCCGCATCGCCGCGCAGGAAGCCTGGCTCAAGGACCCGCAACTGCTCAAGGGTGACGCCGACGCCGAATACGCGGCCGTGATCGAGATCGACCTGGCCGACATCCACGAGCCGATCGTGGCCTGCCCGAACGACCCGGACGACGTGAAGACGCTGTCCGACGTGGCCGGCGCCAAGATCGACGAGGTCTTCATCGGTTCGTGCATGACCAACATCGGCCACTTCCGCGCGGCCTCCAAGCTGCTCGAAGGCAAGCGCGACATCCCGGTCAAGCTGTGGATCGCGCCGCCGACCAAGATGGATGCGCACCAGCTCACCGAAGAAGGCCATTACGGCGTGTTCGGCAACGCCGGTGCCCGTACCGAGATGCCGGGCTGCTCGCTGTGCATGGGCAACCAGGCGCAGGTGCGCGAAGGCGCGACGGTGATGTCGACCTCCACCCGCAACTTCCCGAACCGGCTGGGCAAGAACACCTTCGTCTACCTCGGCAGCGCCGAACTGGCCGCGATCTGCTCGCGCCTGGGCCGCATCCCGACCAGGGAAGAGTACATGGCCAGCGTGGGCGTGCTTGATGCGTCCAGCGGCCAGATCTACCAGTACCTGAACTTCGACAAGCTCGAGGAATACAAGTCGGTCGCCGACGGCGTGGCTGCCTGATCTTCAGGCCTTCCACAGCAAAAAGCCCCGCGGCCGCGGGGCTTTTTCATTGGCGCAAGGGGTGTTGGCTCAAGCCGTCAGGCGATGTTGAGCTTCTTGTGTTCGCCGAGATTCTGCGGCGGCTCGCCGGTGACGGCGGCCTTGGCCATCTTGAACAACTGCACCATCTTGCTGTCATCGACGTCCCAGTATTCCGCTTCGAGGATCCGCACGGCCAGCAGCGCCAGATTCGGGTCGGTCGGGCCCGCCGGAAACCAGGCCTTGGCCATGGGGTTGAAAAGTTCTTCCTTCTTGGCCTGGTCTTCCAGCACACTGGCCTGGCCGGACACCGAGACATAGCTGTCCGCGTCCGTATTAGCGTAGGCCACGTTCACACTCGGGTCCGTTGCCACGTGGCGCACGATGTCGCCGTTCTTCGGCACGAAGAAATACAGCGTCGCGGCTTCGTCGGCCTTCTTGTTCTGCGTGGTCAGCGGATGGCTGTGCAGCTGGCCGTCGTCATGGCGGTGCGTCAGCATGCCGAAACGGGTGTCCTTGATCAGGTCGAAAAGCTTGTCGTGGTCGGATGTGGTGGCGCTCATGGCATCTCCTTGGGTTTGTGTTGATTGGTTGAGCAATCACTCTAGGGGGGAGGTTGTGGCGCACGCATCGGCGCAGGGCCCCAGCAGCTGTCAGCCGATGCCGACAGCCAGGGCAGCGCCTCGCACGCCGCATGTCGGCCAAGGCCGCGTGTAACTGTGGGTATCTCCGTCGGTCATGCGTCGTCCGTTTACCTTTTGTCGCGTTGTATGACCTGCGTGAAGGAACAGGGCGATGCGCTTGCGTTCCAATGGCGCATGATCCACATCACTACAAGGAGAGTCCTCATGGTCAACTTTTCCAACAAGGCGCGTACTTCATTGCTGGCCGTTGCCGGCGCCGCGGTGCTGCTCAGCGGCTGTGCCAACATGAGCGAGACGCAGAAGGGTGCGGGCATCGGCGCGGCCGGCGGCGCCGTGGCGGGTGCGCTGATCGGCGGCAACCGTACCGGCGCGGCCATCGGCGCGGGTGTCGGTGCATTGGGCGGCTACATCTGGTCCAAGCACATGCAGGACAAGAAGGTGGCGATGGAACGCGCCACCGCCGGCACCGGCGTCGACGTGGTGCAGACGCAGGACAACCAGCTCAAGCTCAACATTCCGAGCGACATCTCGTTCGATACGGGGCGCGCCGACATCAAGCCGAACCTGCGGCCCATCCTCGATCAGTTCGCCAACGGCCTGCGCGACCAGCCCAACACCGAGGTGCGCATCATCGGCCATACCGACAGCACCGGCAGCGACGCGATCAACAACCCGCTGTCGATGAACCGCGCCGTGAGCGCGCGCGACTACCTGGCCTCGCGCGGCGTGGACTACACCCGCATCGCCGTCAACGGTGTGGGTTCGCGCGAGCCGATCGCCGACAACAGCACCGAAGCCGGTCGTGCGCGCAACCGCCGGGTCGAGATCTACCTGGCGGAGCGTGCGGTGTCACAACGCTGACCTCTCTTCCTCATGCATGAAAAAAGGGCCCGCAGATGCGGGCCCTTTTGACTGGTAGGCGGGTTCAGGACTTGACCAGCAAGTCGAAATGCTCCACCACCGGCGGGCTCGCGAAGAAGGGCCCGATGATGGCCCGCCATTCGCCGAAGGCAGGAGATTCGCGAAAACCGACGTTGTGGGCCTCGATGGAGGTCCAGGCGATCTGCAGGACGTAGCGCTCCGGCGATTCCACGCCCTTGTGCACCGAATACGACAGCGCGCCCTTCACCTTGCCCATCACGGTCGACAGCGCGCGCTGGATTGCTTCGTCGAATGCGGCCTGCTGGCCCGGCTTGATGCGGATGTCCGCGATTTCCAGAATCATGGGTTCGTCTCCTCGATCAATTCCATTCAAAGCACTTCACTGGCGAAATCGGCCAGGCGTGAACGTTCACCGCGCGCCAGGGTGATGTGACCGCTGTGCGGCCAGCCCTTGAACTTGTCGACCGCGAACGTGAGGCCGGACGAGCCCTCGGTCAGGTAGGGCGTATCGATCTGCTGCAGGTTGCCCATGCAGACGATCTTGGTGCCTGGCCCCGCGCGCGTGATCAGCGTCTTCATCTGCTTGGGCGTCAGGTTCTGTGCCTCGTCGATGATGACGTACTTGTTGAGGAAGGTACGCCCGCGCATGAAGTTCATGCTCTTGATCTTGATGCGCGAACGGATCAGCTCGTTGGTGGCCGCGCGGCCCCATTCGCCGGCGCTGGTCTCGGTCTTGGCCAGGACTTCGAGGTTGTCGTCGAGCGCGCCCATCCACGGACCCATCTTTTCCTCTTCGGTGCCGGGCAGGAAGCCGATGTCCTCGCCCACACTCACGGTGGCGCGCGTCATGATGATCTCGGTGTAGCGGCGGTCGTCGAGCACCTGCGTCAGGCCGGAGGCGAGCGCCATCAAGGTCTTGCCGGTGCCGGCATTGCCGGTCAGCGTGACGAAGTCGACCTCGGGGTCGAGCAGCAGGTTCATGGCGAAGTTCTGCTCGCGGTTGCGCGTGGTCACGCCCCACACCGCATGCTTCAGGTGGTTGTAGTCCTTGAGCGTCTTGAGCACCGCGGTCTTGGCGCGGATTTCGGTGACGCGCGCGTACAGGCTGGGCTCGCCTGGCGCCTCGAAGTAGACGAACTGGTTGATCAGGAGTTCGGGCACGATCGGGCCGGTGATGCGGTAGAAGGTGTGCAGGCCCTGCTGCCAGCTCTCCACCGTCTTGCCGTTCTTGCTCCAGAAATCGGGCGGAAGGGCGAGGGCACCCGAGTACAGGAATTCACCGTCCTCGAGCGCCTTGTCGTTCTGGTAGTCCTCGGCGCCCAGGCCGAGCGCGCGCGCCTTGACGCGCATGTTGATGTCCTTCGACACCAGCACCACCTCGCGCGGCGCATGCTGCTGGCGCAGGGCTTCCACCACGCCGAGGATCTGGTTGTCCGCCTTGCCCTGCGGCAGGCTGATCGGCAGCTTGTAGTCGAGCACCTGCGTCTGGAAGAACAGCTTGCCCTGGGCTTCGCGGTGGCCGGTGGCGTCCAGCGGCAGGCCGGTGGCGATGTCCTGTTCCTTCGCCGCGGCCAGTGCGTCCAGCGTGCGGCTGGTCTGGCGGGCGTTGCGTGCGACCTCGGTCATGCCCTTCTTGTGGCTGTCGAGTTCTTCCAGCACGATCATCGGCAGGAAGATGTCGTGTTCCTCGAAGCGGAACAGGCACATCGGGTCGTGCATCAGCACATTGGTGTCGAGCACGAACAGCTTGGCCGGGCCCGCCGGCTTCGGCGCGGCCTTGCGTTTGGGCGCGGGCTCGCGCAGCAGGGCACCGCGGTCGCGGCTGGCCGCGTCGTCGTTGGCCGGCGTGACGGCGCGGGCGGTGACGACTTCGGCGGGCGCGGGCGGTTCCTTGGCCAGCACCGGTGCGCGCGTTTCGATCTGCTCGGCCGGCAACAGCCGGGCGACCGGTTTTTCATCCTGCGCCGCATCGTCGACGCGGGTCTTTTTGCTGCGGCCGGGTTTGCTGGCCGTGCGAACCGGTGCGTCGTAGTCTTCGCGGGCCAGGGACGCGGCGCGCTTGGTAGGGGCGGGAGGCAATGGCATGTGGCGTGGGGCTCGCAAAAAAGATCGTTGAACAATCGAAAAACAAAAAAGCCGACCAGGAGGCCTGGGCGGCTTTTCAGAGGGAACGCAAGGTCGAAAACTCTAACTGCATGGATTCATTATGCATGACCCCGACGACACCATGCCGGCCATCGGGTCGATGCGCCAGCCAGCGCTTTCGCCGCCGCTCAGACGGCCTTCTTGAGGTCCTTCACGGCCTGCAGCACGTCGTCCACGTGGCCCGGCACCTTCAGTCCGCGCCATTCGTTCTTGAGCAGGCCATCGGCGCCGATCAGGAAGGTGCTGCGCTCGATGCCCTTGACCTTCTTGCCGTACATGATCTTGTTCTTGACCACGCCGAACATGTGGCACATCTTCTCTTCGGTGTCGGCGATGAGTTCGAACGGCAGCTCGAGCTTGGTCTTGAATTCGTCGTGCGACTTCATGTTGTCGCGCGAGACGCCGAACACGGTGGCACCCGCCTTCACGAATTCCTTGTGCTTGTCGCGGAACTGCATGGCTTCGGTGGTGCAGCCTGGCGTATTGTCTTTGGGGTAAAAATACAGGACGACGACTTTGCCGAGATGGGAAGTATTCGAGACCTTGATTCCGCCAGTGGCGTTGGCTTCAAATTCGGGGATGGGTTTATTGACAACGATCGCCATATAGCTTTGAATCTCTTTTGACAGGATGTGGTCGTTGAAAGTTGGAAGTGGCTGGAGCTACCTGACGCAAGGCGAGGTAAGCTTGGCCTACACTCCATCTTCGTCGAGGCCACCCGCAAACGCCGGCACGCCCCTTCAGCGGTACAGGCCTTCTGGCTTCTTCGAACTGCAACCCGCGATTTTACTCTGAAAACCCGCTCAGGCCACCGGCTCGAGCAGCAAAGCCACAACCACGTGGCGGCCTTCCTGTGCCAGGATGTTGTAGGTGCGGCAGGCTGCGCGCGTGTCCATGGTCTCCAGGCCGAGGCGTTGGGCGATCAGTGCCTGCAGCCATGCCGGCTGCGGAAAGCGGATGCGGTCGCCGCTGCCGAAGATCACCAGTTCGGGTTTGAGCCCGGCCAGGATCTCGAAATGCCCGGGCGTCAGGTCTTCGAACGACGGGCAGTGCCAGTCCACCCGTTCGCCGCGCGAGCCGAGGATCACGCTGTGCGCGATGCGCTCGTTCTGCAGGGCGACCCAGCCCGGGCCGTAGCCCGTGATGGCCTGGACGTCGAATTTGTCGGGTTGGAGTTTCATGGCGCAGGCAGTGCTTGGTCGGGCTCGTCGGTAGAGGGCTGCACCGCCTGGAAGGCCCGCAGAAATGTGGTCCAATTATAGGTTTCGCCAATGCAGATGCCGCTGACGGGGGCATGGCACACAACGCGCGCTTGATCGTGGGACACATGAAGACCATTCAAAAATCAGCCAAGCTGGCCAGCGTCTGTTACGACATCCGCGGCCCCATCATGGACGCCGCCCGCCAGATGGAGGAAGAGGGCCAGAAGATCATCAAGCTCAACATCGGCAACCTGGCGGTGTTCGGCTTCGATTCGCCCGAGGAAATCCAGCAGGACATGATCCGCAACCTGCCGAATTCGGCCGGTTATTCCGACAGCAAGGGCATCTTCGCGGCGCGCAAGGCGGTGATGCACGAGACGCAGAAACAGGGCATCGCCGGCGTCACGCTCGACGACATCTACCTCGGCAACGGTGCGAGCGAGCTCATCGTCATGGCCACCAATGCGCTGCTCAACGATGGCGACGAGCTGCTGCTGCCCGCGCCCGACTATCCGCTGTGGACCGCTGCCGTCAGCCTGTCCGGCGGCACGCCGGTGCACTACATCTGCGACGAGTCGAACGGCTGGATGCCCGATCTGGACGACATCCGCGCCAAGATCACGCCGCGTACCAAGGGCATCGTGGTTATCAACCCGAACAACCCGACCGGCGCGCTGTATTCCGACGAACTGCTCCAAAGCATCGTCGCCCTGGCGCGCCAGCACGGGCTGGTGATCTTCGCCGACGAGGTCTACGACAAGGTGCTGTACGACGGCGTGAAACACACCGCCATCGCCTCGCTCAGCGATGACGTGTTGACGCTGACCTTCAATTCCTTGAGCAAGAGCTACCGCTCCTGCGGCTACCGCGCCGGCTGGCTGGTCGTCTCCGGCGAGAAGAAGCCGGCGCGCGACTACATCGAGGGCCTGAACATGCTCTCGAACATGCGGCTGTGCGCCAACGTGCCCGGCCAGTGGGCGATCCAGACCGCGCTTGGCGGCTACCAGAGCATCAACGACCTGGTGGCGCCGGGCGGGCGCCTGCGCCGCCAGCGCGACCTGGCCTACGAACTCATCACCGCGATTCCCGGCGTGAGCTGCGTCAAGCCACAAGCGGCGCTGTACATGTTCCCGAAGCTCGATCCGAAGGTCTACCCGATCGAGGACGACCGGCAATTCTTCCTCGAGCTGCTGCAGGAAACCCGGGTGATGCTGGTGCAGGGCACGGGCTTCAACTGGGCCACGCCGGACCACTTCCGCATCGTGTTCCTGCCGCACGAGGACGACCTGCGCGAGGCCATCGGCCGCATCGCCAAGTTCCTCGAGCACTATCGTAAACGTAGCGCCTGACGCTGATCGGATCAGCGCGGCAGTCACTTTTCACTTCAAGAATTCTTATGAAATCCATCCAAGTCGGCCTCCTGGGCATCGGTACCGTCGGCAGCGGCGTCTTCAACGTGCTCAAGCGCAACCAGCCTGAAATCATGCGTCGCGCCGGCCGCGGCATCGAGATCACCATGGTGGCCGACCTGGATACCGCACGCGCCCAGGCCATCGTCGGTACGGGTGTGAAGGTGGTGGACGACGCCCGCGCCATCATCGCCAATCCCGACATCGACATCGTCGTCGAACTCATCGGTGGCTACGGCATCGCCAAGCAACTGGTGATGGAAGCCATCGCCGCCGGCAAACACGTGGTCACCGCCAACAAGGCGCTGCTGGCCGTGCACGGCACCGAGATCTTCGCGGCGGCGTCCAGCAAGGGCGTGATGGTGGCCTTCGAGGCCGCAGTGGCCGGCGGCATCCCGATCATCAAGGCGCTGCGCGAAGGCCTGACCGCCAACAGCATCCAGTGGATCGCTGGCATCATCAACGGCACGACCAACTTCATCCTGTCGGAGATGCGCGACAAGGGCCTGGATTTCGAGGTCGTGCTCAAGGAGGCCCAGCGCCTGGGTTACGCCGAAGCCGATCCGACCTTCGACATCGAAGGCGTGGACGCGGCGCACAAGGCGACCATCATGTCGGCCATCGCCTTCGGCATCCCGGTGCAGTTCGACAAGGCCTACATCGAAGGCATCACCAAGCTGGGCGCGCAGGACATCCGTTACGCGGAGCAGCTCGGCTACCGCATCAAGCTGCTGGGCATCACCAAGCGCACCGCCAAGGGCATCGAGCTGCGCGTGCACCCGAGCCTGGTGCCGGCCAAGCGGCTGATCGCCAACGTCGAAGGCGCGATGAACGCGGTGATGGTGCAGGGCGACGCCGTCGGCACCACGCTCTACTACGGCAAGGGTGCGGGCAGCGAGCCCACCGCCAGCGCGGTGATCGCCGACCTGGTCGACATCACCCGGCTGCACACCGCCGACCCGCTGCAGCGCGTGCCGCACCTGGCCTTCCAGCCCGACGCCATGAGCGACCTGCCCGTGCTGCCGATGAGCGAGATCGTCACCAGCTACTACCTGCGCCTGCGCGTGGCCGACGAGGCCGGCGTGCTGGCCAAAGTCACCGGTTTGTTGGCCGGGGCCGGCATCAGCATCGACGCGGTGCTGCAGCGCGAGGCCGACGAGGTGGGTGGCGAGGGCTCCACGCAGACGGACGTGATCATCCTGACGCACGACTGCGTCGAGGCCAAGATGGACGCCGCCATCGCCGAGATGCAGGCGCTGCCGACGGTGCTGGCCCCGATCACGCGCATCCGCAAGGAGGAACTGGCCTGATGAACTACCTCTCCACCCGCGGCGACAAGACCCCGCGCAAATTCTGCGAAATCCTGCTCGAAGGCCTGGCGCCCGATGGCGGCCTGTACCTGCCCGAGGCGTATCCGCAAGTCGACGACGCCACGCTCACGCGCTGGCGCAAGGTCTATCGCGACCAGGGTTATGCCGAGCTCGCGTTCGAGATCCTGTCGCTGTACATCGACGACATTGCGGCCGACGACCTGCGCGCCATCTGCCAGAAGACCTACACCGCCGAAGTCTTCGGCACCGGCGAGATCGTGCCGCTGCGCCACCTGGAAGACGGCAAGGATGGTGGTGGTCTGTGGCTCGAAGCCTTGTCCAACGGCCCGACGCTGGCCTTCAAGGACATGGCCATGCAGCTGCTGGGCAACCTGTTCGAATACGAGCTGGCGCGGCGCGGCGAGACGCTGAACATCCTGGGGGCCACCAGCGGCGACACCGGCAGCGCGGCCGAATACGCCATGCGCGGCAAGCAGGGCGTGCGTGTCTTCATGACCTCGCCCAAGGGCCGCATGAGCCCGTTCCAGCAGGCGCAGATGTTCAGCCTGATGGACGCCAACATCTTCAACATCGCCATCGAAGGTGTGTTCGACGACTGCCAGGACATCGTCAAGGCGGTGTCCAACGACCTGGCCTTCAAGCGCCAGTACAAGATCGGCACGGTGAACTCGATCAACTGGGCGCGGCTGCTGGCCCAGGTGGTGTATTACTTCGCGGGTTACCTGCAGGCGACCACGGCCAATGCGGAAAAGGTCAGCTTCACCGTGCCGTCCGGCAACTTCGGCAACGTCTGCGCGGGCCATGTGGCGCGCATGATGGGCCTGCCGATCGACCAGCTGGTGGTGGCTACCAACGAGAACGACGTGCTCGACGAATTCTTCCGCACCGGCGTCTACCGCGTGCGCGGCAGCGCCGACACGCACGAGACCTCGAGCCCGTCGATGGACATCTCCAAGGCCTCGAACTTCGAGCGTTTCGTGTTCGACCTGCTGGGCCGCGACGGCGCGCGCACGCGCGATCTGTTCGGCGCGCAGTTGTCGACCCAGGGGAAGTTTGACCTTGGCACCGACCCGGCCTTCCAGGACGCCGCCACGCGTTACGGCTTCAAGAGCGGCAAGAGCACCCATGCCGACCGCCTGGCCACGATCAAGGACACCTACGACCGCCACGGCGTGATGATCGACACCCACACGGCCGACGGCGTGAAGGTGGCGCAGGCCTACCGCCGCCCGGGCGTGCCGATGATCGTGCTGGAGACAGCGCTGCCGATCAAGTTCGCCGCCACGGTGCAGGAGGCGCTGGGCATCGAGCCCGAAAGGCCGCCCAAGTTCATCGGCATCGAAGACCTGCCACGGCGCGTGATCGATCTGCCGGCCGACGCCGCCGCGGTGCAGGCGTTCATCGCCAAGAGTTGTGCCTGAATCCGCCTCCCGCGCAGAGTGCGGCTGCGCAATCAGCTATCGAATAGATAGCAGGGCGGGTCGCAGCGGGAAGCCGGCCGCATGAAGGTGGTCGGTTTCGCCGGTTATTCGGGCGCGGGCAAGACCACATTGCTCGAGCGCCTGATTCCCGCGCTCAAGGCGCATGGCCAGCGCGTGTCGGTGGTCAAGCACGCGCACCACCGCTTCGACATCGACCATCCCGGCAAGGACAGCTACCGCCATCGCCAGGCCGGTGCCTACGAGGTGCTGATCGCCTCCGACAGGCGCCTGGCGCTGATGCGCGAGTTCGAATCGCCCACGCCGCTCTCCGTGCACCAGCTCATCGCCGAACTCGACCCCGGCATCGACTGGGTGCTGGTCGAGGGCTTCAAATTCAGCGACCTGTTCAAGGTCGAAGTCTGGCGCGCTGCAGCCGGCCAGCCGGCGCGTTATCCTGACGACCAGGACGTGATGGCCATCGCCACGGATGCGCCCGATGCACTGCCCGCGCCCACGTTGCGCGAGGTGCTCGACCTGAACGACGCGCCGGCCATTGCCGACTGGCTGATGGCCAACCAGGACCTGTTCGAATACCGCATGTTGAAACTGCCATGAACGCGCCATTGATGACCCCCCAACCTATGAAATCGCTCGACGACGCCATGGCCGAGCTGCTGGCCCAGGCCGCGCCGCTGACGCAGACGGAGTCCGTCTCCACCTTCGACGCCGACGGCCGGGTGCTGTCGCGCGACGTGGTGTCGCCGCTGCAGGTGCCGCCGATGGACAACAGCGCCATGGACGGCTATGCCGTGCGTTGCGCCGACCTGCCGGCCGCCGGCACCGTGCTGCCGGTGTCGCAGCGCATCGCCGCGGGCGCGGTCGGCACCGACCTCGCGCCCGGCACGGTGGCGCGCATCTTCACCGGCGCGCCGGTGCCCAGCGGCGCCGACGCGGTGGTGATGCAGGAAGACTGCGAGGTGATGGGCGAACCGGTTGAGCCGGGTGGGGCGGGCCTGGGCGCGGTGCGCATCCAGCGACTGCCCGTGTTGGGCAAGTCGATCCGCCGCGCGGGGGAGGACGTCGCGCTCGGCGCGGTGGTGCTGCCGAAGGGCACGCGCCTCACGCCCGCCGAACTCGGCCTGGCGGCCAGCATCGGCATGGATGCCCTGCCGGTCGTGGCCCGTCCGCGCGTGGCGCTGTTTTCCACCGGCGACGAACTCGTCATGCCCGGTGCCGTGCCACCGGACCAGATGAAGCCGGGCGCCATCTACAACTCCAACCGCTTCTTCCTGCGCGCGTTGCTGCAGCGCCTGGGCTGCGTGATCACCGATTTCGGCATCGTGCCCGACCAGCGCGCCGCCACACTGCAGGCGCTGCGCGATGCGAGCCTGGCGCACGACCTGATCCTCACCAGCGGCGGCGTGTCGGTCGGCGAGGAAGACCATGTGAAGCCGGCCGTGCAGGAACTCGGCGAACTCAACCTCTGGCAGATCGCGATCAAGCCCGGCAAACCCTTCGCCTACGGCAAGATCCATTCGCCCATCGTCAAGCCGGGCCCCGAAGGCGCGCCGTGCCATTTCATCGGCCTGCCCGGCAATCCGGTGTCGAGTTTCATCACCTTCGTGCTGCTGGTGCGGCCGTTCCTGCTGAAGCTGCAGGGTGTGCAGCGGCTCGCGCCCGTACCGGTGGCGTTGCCCGCCCATTTCGACTGGCCGCGCGCCGACAAGCGCCGCGAATTCCTGCGCGTGCGCCGCAATGCCGCTGGCGGCGTGGAACTGTTCCGCAACCAGAGCTCGGGGGTGCTCACCTCCACCGTCTGGGGCGACGGCGTGGTCGACGTGCCGCCGGGCCACGCCATCGTGCAGGGTGAAACGGTGCAGTTCATCTCGTTTGCGGAACTGCTGGCATGAAACTCAAGGTGAAGTACTTCGCCTCGATCCGCGAAGCCATCGGCACCGCCGAGGAGGTCGTCGAGACCCAGGCCGGCACGCTGGGCGCGCTGCGCGACCAGCTCATCGCCCGGGACGAGGCCCGTGCCGGCAGCCTGGCGCGCGGCAGATCGGTGCGCATGGCGCTGAACCAGGTGATGCGCCAGGAAGACGCGGCGCTGGCCGACGGCGACGAGGTGGCGTTTTTCCCACCCGTCACCGGCGGCTGAACGGCCGTCAGCGGGAGAGCGCCTGGTCCACCGCCAGCAGGCGGGCAAGCAGGGCGTCGCTGGCCGGCGTCATCGGCGGCCGGAACTCCAGCGCCATCGCGCCGTGGTGCGCCAGTACCGCCTTCAGCGGCGAAGGGTTCGGCTCGGCGAAGGCGGCCTGGATCCACGGCTGCAGGGGCTCCCATAGCGCCCGGGCTTCGGCCAGGCGGCCCGCCGCCACCAGCCGCATCACGGCCACGAATTTCTCGGTGTGCCGGTGCGCGCTGGCCGCGATCGCGCCCGCGCCGCCGAGCGCCATCGTCGTGAAGATCTGGGCGTCTTCGCCCGCCAGCACCTGCAGCCGGCCGTCGGCCAGCAAGGCCTGCGTCTTGGCCGCGTCGCCGCCGCAGTCCTTGATCGCACGGATGCGCGGATGGTCGGCCAGGGCGAGCAGGGTCGCCAGTTCCAGCTTGACGCCGGTGCGGTAGGGAATGTCGTACAGCACCAACGGCACCGGGCTCGCGTCGGCCAGCGCGGTGAACCATTGCAGCAGCCCGGCCTGCGCGGGCCGCACATAACAGGGTGCAGCCACCAGCACGCCAGCCAGCGGCCGCTGTGCCGCGGCGGCCAGCCGGTCGAGCAGGTGGGGCAGGTGGTAGCCGGACAGGCCCATCATCACCGGCAGGCCGGCGGCCGCCTCGCGCACGGTGTCGAGCACGGCGAGTTGTTCCGCATCGTCCAGCGCCGCCGCCTCGCCGGTGCTCCCGCAGGCCACGAAGCCGGCGATGCCTTTGGGCCGCAGATCGCGCACCAGCGCGGCCAGCGCGCCGTGGTCGACGGCGCCGGCCCGGAACGGGGTCACCAGCGGAATCCACAGGCCGGCCAACGGGGCGCCATCGACGCGGGAGGGGGAAGTGGGCGAAGAATGCGAAGAATGCGAAGTAGCCACGCGATGTCCTTGAACAAAACAGACCGATGGAAAACCACCGTCGAAAGAGCGCGGGCCGAAGACGGGCGGGTTGCCAAGCCGAAGCGGTTCCGTCGCTCATCCGACGACGGAACCCTTGCTCCGGTCAGATGAGCAACAGTTTTTTGGATTTTTTGGCCACGGCCGCGACGTTCGGCGCGCTGGTGCGCGTCGAGCCGGAGGGGGAACGGGTGTGGCCAAACATGGGCTGCGAGTTTAACGGCAAGGTCGGCAGGCCCGCGCGGCGATGGGCCACAATGGCGTCATGGCACCTGCGCGCGTTTCCATCCAGACGGAAGATTTCGACCTGACGGCCGAGATCGCGGCCCTGCGTCGTGACGATCCTCGCGTGGGTGCGGTCTGCTCTTTCATCGGCACTGTGCGAGATCGGAACGGTGGTGCTGTGCGTGGCGAAGTCCAGTCCATGGAACTCGAGCACTACCCCGGCATGACCGAAAAGGCCATCGAGGCCATGATCGACCAGGCGCTGCAGCGCTTCGACATCTTCGCGGCGCGGGTGGTGCACCGCGTCGGCCTGCTGCAGCCGCTCGACCAGATCGTGCTGGTGGCGGTGTCGTCGGCGCACCGCGGCCAGAGTTTCCAGGCCTGCGAATTCCTGATGGACTACCTGAAGACCCAGGCGCCGTTCTGGAAGAAGGAGCGCACGGCCGAGGGCGCGCGCTGGGTGGATGCGCGGGTGAGCGACGACGCGGCGCTGGCGCGCTGGGGCATTCACGCGTCCAACTCTTCGGACTGAGGCCCGAGGGCAGACGCTGGTCGAGGCGGGCGCTAGGCGGCCGCCAGGTGGGCGCCCGGGCCGTTGCGACAGCGCTTGACCTGGGTCAAGTGCGCGGCAGACGGCACCCGGCACGATCTTGAAAACATCCGCAACAGCCTCAGCTAGACAACAGTTCGGACCAACCAGTTCAAAAGATACACACCCATGCGACAAGACAAACTCACCACCAAGTTCCAGGAAGCCCTGAGCGACGCGCAGTCGCTGGCGCTGGCCAACGACAACGCGTACATCGAGCCGGTACACCTTCTGGCCGCCATGCTCGGCCAGGACGACGGCCCGCGTGCGCTGCTCGAGCGCGCCGGTGCCAACCTCAAGGGCTTGCAGCAGGCGGCCGATGCCGCCATCAAGAAGCTGCCCCAGGTACAGGGTCACGACCAGGTGCAGGTCGGCCAGGACCTGGCCAAGCTGCTGCAGGCCACGGAAAAGGAAGCCATCAAGCGCAACGACCAGTTCATCGCCGGTGAACTCTTCCTGCTGGCGCTGGCCGACAGCAAGGCCGACGTCGGCAACCTGGTGCGCGCCAACGGCGTCACACGCAAGTCGCTCGAGGCCGCCATCGATGCGGTGCGCGGCGGCCAGGGCGTGAACAGCGCCGACGCCGAGGGCCAGCGCGAAGCCCTCAAGAAATACTGCATGGACCTGACCGAGCGGGCCCGCTTGGGCAAGCTCGACCCGGTGATCGGCCGCGACGAGGAAATCCGCCGTGCCATCCAGGTGCTGCAGCGCCGCACCAAGAACAACCCCGTGCTCATTGGCGAGCCCGGCGTGGGCAAGACCGCCATCGTCGAAGGCCTGGCCCAGCGCATCGTGGCCGGCGAGGTGCCCGATTCGCTCAAGGGCAAGCGCGTGCTGTCGCTCGACATGGCGGCACTGCTGGCCGGCGCCAAGTTCCGTGGGGAATTCGAGGAACGGCTGAAGAGCGTGCTCAATGAACTGGCCAAGGACGAAGGCCAGACCATCGTCTTCATCGACGAACTGCACACCATGGTCGGCGCCGGCAAGGGCGAAGGCGCCATGGACGCGGGCAACATGCTCAAGCCCGCCCTGGCGCGCGGCGAGCTGCACTGCGTGGGCGCCACCACGCTCGACGAATACCGCAAGTACATCGAGAAGGACGCCGCGCTGGAGCGCCGTTTCCAGAAGATCCTCGTGGGCGAGCCGACGGTGGAGGCGACCATCGCCATCCTGCGCGGCCTGCAGGAGAAATACGAAGCCCACCACGGCGTGCAGATCACCGACCCGGCCATCGTGGCCGCGGCCGAACTCAGTGACCGCTACATCACCGACCGCTTCCTGCCCGACAAGGCCATCGACCTGATCGACGAGGCCGCGAGCAAGATCGCCATCGAGCGCGACTCCAAGCCCGAGGTGATGGACCGGCTCGACCGCCGGCTGATCCAGCTCAAGATCGAGCGCGAAGCCGTGCGCCGCGAGAAGGACGAGTCTTCGATCAAGCGCTTCGCGCTGATCGAGGAGGAGATCGTCAAGCTCGAGAAGGAAATCGCCGACTACGACGAGATCTGGCAGTCCGAAAAGGCCCAGGCGCAGGGCAGCGCCCACGTGATGGAAGCCATCGACAAGATGCGCTTCCAGATCGAGGAATTGAAGCGCAAGGGCGACTTCAACCAGGTGGCCGAGCTGCAATACGGCAAGCTGCCCGAGCTCGAGAAGCAGCTCAAGGAAGCCCAGGCGAAGGAATCGAACAAGAGCACGGCCAACGCGCCGCGGCTGTTGCGCACCCAGGTCGGCGCGGAGGAAATCGCCGAAGTGGTGGCGCGCGCCACCGGCATCCCGGTGAGCAAGCTCATGCAGGGCGAACGCGACAAGCTGCTGCAGATGGAGACCAAGCTGCACGAGCGCGTGGTCGGGCAGGACGAGGCCATCTCGGCCGTCTCCAGCGCCATCCGCCGCTCGCGGGCCGGGCTGTCCGATCCGAACCGGCCGACCGGCTCCTTCCTGTTCCTGGGCCCCACGGGCGTGGGCAAGACCGAGTTGTGCAAGGCGCTGGCGGGCTTCCTGTTCGACTCGGAAGACCACCTGGTGCGCATCGACATGAGCGAGTTCATGGAGAAACACTCCGTGGCCCGTTTGATCGGCGCGCCCCCGGGTTATGTGGGCTACGAGGAGGGTGGCTACCTGACCGAGGCCGTGCGCCGCAAGCCCTACAGCGTGCTGCTGCTCGACGAGGTGGAAAAGGCGCATCCCGACGTGTTCAACGTGCTGCTGCAAGTGCTCGACGACGGCCGCCTGACCGACGGCCAGGGCCGCACCGTGGACTTCAAGAACACCGTGATCGTGATGACCAGCAACATCGGCTCGCCGATCATCCAGAGCATGGTGGGCCGTGACGCGGAAGACATCAAGGACGCGGTGCAGGACGAGTTGAAGAACTACTTCCGCCCCGAGTTCCTCAACCGCATCGACGAGACCGTGGTGTTCCATGCGCTGGACGCGAAGAACATCGAGGCGATCGCCGCGATCCAGATCAAGGTGCTGCAGGCCCGTCTGGCCAAGATGGACCTGACGCTGGAGATCACGCCGGCCGCGCTCGCCGAGCTGGCCAAGGTCGGCTTCGACCCGGTGTTCGGTGCGCGGCCGCTCAAGCGCGCGATCCAGCAACGCATCGAGAATCCGCTGTCCAAGCTGCTGCTCGAAGGGCAGTTCGCGCCGAAGGACGTGATCCCGGTGGACGTGGACCCGATCCAGGCGCCAGGCCAGTTCAGCTTCGGGCGCACGCTGCATTAAGCCCGCCAGGGTGCTGGGTACGGGGCCGCCGCGCAGGCTTGCGCGGCGGCCTTTTTGCGTTGCGGCGCCGGTTCCGCCCGACCGTGAAACGCAATACCATGGCCACTGTCGCGTTGCGAAGCGCATACGCCCGCTTCTTGCCCGCCCCGGAGACACCGCATGCCCATCTGGACCGACGGCCTTCTACGCCAGCAGTTGCTGGTGCTGGTCGGCGTCTGTGCGCTGCTGGCCGCAGGCCTTCGGCTGTGGCGGCCATTGCACCAGCGTGGCCTGCGCGCGACCTGGGCCTTGCTCAATCTCACCGTGGCCTCGCTGCTGCTGGCCGCACTGCTCGAGGCCAGCGGCCAGCCCGCGTCGAACGCGGCGGCGCTGGTACTGCGCCAGGCCGCCCAGGTGCTCGGTGTCTGGGCGGCGATCCAGCTCGGAACCTTGCTGCTGTTCCGCATCTTGCTGCCGGGGATGCGCATCCACCTGCCGCAGATTGCGCAGGACCTGACGCTGGCCGGGCTCACGCTGGTCTGGGGCCTGCTGTCGCTGCGGCTGGCAGGACTCGACCCCTCGCAGTTGTTCGCCACCTCGGCCATCATGACGGCGGTGCTGGCCTTCGCCATGCAGGACACGCTGGGCAACGTGATGGGCGGCGTGGCGCTGCAGCTGGACAATTCGCTGCGTGTCGGCGAATGGGTGCAGATCGACGACCTCAGCGGCCGGGTGGTGGACGTGCGCTGGCGCTTCACCGAAATCGTCACCCGCAACCGCGAGACCGTGGTGGTGCCCAACAGCTGGCTCATGAAGAACCGGTTCCGGGTGCTGCGCCGTCAGCCCGGCCAGCCGCTGCAGTGGCGCCGCCTGGTGCACTTCAACATCGACCAGGCCGCCTCGCCCGGCAGGGTGTTGCAGGTGCTGGAGCAATCGGTGCGCGACGCCGGCATTTCGCACGTGGCCGAGGCGCCGCCGGCGAGCGCGGTGCTGATGGAGATCGGCGCGGGCTACCACCGCTACACGCTGCGCTACTGGCTGACCGACCCGCAGTTCGATGACCCGACCGACTCGGCAGTGCGTGTGCACGCGCTGACGGCGCTCGCGCGCGAAGGGATCCGGCTCGGCGTGCCGGTGGCCGAGCGTTGGCTGACGCAGGAGGACGAGCAGTCGCGCGCGACCCGCGAGCAGCGCGAGATGGCACGCCGACTGGCCGCGATCCGCGGCATCGCTCTGTTTGCCAACCTGCCCGAGTCGGAGCAGCAGATCCTGGCCGATCATCTGGTGCATGCGCCGTTCGTGGCGGGCAGCGTGATCACGCGCCAGGGCGCGGTGGCGCATTGGCTCTACCTGGTGATCCACGGCGAGGCCGACGTGGTGGTGGAGGGTGGCAACGGGCACCATGGCGCCCCGGCGGGGCGTACCGTGGTCGCCCGGCTGCGCGACGGCGAATTCTTCGGCGAGATGGGCCTGCTCACCGGCGAGCCGCGCAGCGCCACGGTGCTGGCGGTGACCGATGTCGAATGCTACCGGCTCGACAAGCAGGGTTTCGGCCAAGTGCTGGCCGCGCGGCCCGAACTCGCCGGCGAGATCTCCACCTTGCTGGCCCAGCGGCGTGCCGCCACGGACGCCCGGCTCGAGCAATCGGCCTCGGCCGTGCCCAACCGCAGCAAGGACCTGAAGGCGCGCATGCACGCCTTCTTCTCGGTGAAGTAGCTACCTCGAGAGCGTTTGCAGGCGGGCCTTGAGCGCCTCGATCTCGTCGAGCAATTGCAGCGCCAGCGCCGCGCCCGCAGGGTTCACGCCCAGGTCGCGCTGCAGCCGCACGGCCACGCGGGCACGCTGCACATGCACGCCGGTGAAGCGCCACGTCTGCGGTGCCGTACCTTCGGGGCTGAGCACGCCTTCCTCGACCATCTCCACGACGTA
Source organism: Rhodoferax koreense (assembly GCF_001955695.1). NCBI lineage: Bacteria > Pseudomonadati > Pseudomonadota > Betaproteobacteria > Burkholderiales > Comamonadaceae > Rhodoferax > Rhodoferax koreensis. Next base: position 1,554,650 of record NZ_CP019236.1, read on the forward strand.
TTCGGTGCGCACGCGGCAATGCTGGCAGAGGTCGGCCAGGGTCAGGTCCTGCTGCTCTTCGTGGATCGGGCCGGTGACGCCGGCCCCCGGGTTCTGGTTCATGTCGATGCTCCCAGTTTCGCGCGGGGATTGAAGCTTTTGAACTGTGCCGCCATGTCGCGGTAGAGCTGGCTCGCGGCATCGGAGTCGGCCGGTGGCACGGCGATCTGCAGCACGAAGTAGAAGTCGCCCGGCGTGCTGCCCGGGATGCCCCGGCCTTTGAGGCGTAGCTTGCGGCCCGCGGACGAGCCCGCGGGAATCTTGAGCTCGACCTCGCCGCTCGGCGTGGGCACGTTGATCTCGGCGCCCAGCGCGGCTTCCCAGGGGCTCACGGGCAGGTCGAGGTAGACGTCGCGCTTGTCGACGCGATAGTGCGCATGCGGCTCGAATTCGACCTCGAGGAACAGGTCGCCCGGCTTGCCGTTGCCCATGCCGGGCGCGCCGCGCCCCGCCAGCCGGATGTGCTGGCCGGCGCGCACGCCGCGCGGAATGGTCACGTCGAGCTGCTGCTCGCGCATCTGCACCCGGCCCTGTTCATCGCGCTCGGGCACGCGCAGCACGATGCGGCGCGTGGTGCCGGCATAACTGTCCTCCAGCGCGATCAGCACCTTGGCGTACTGGTCTTCGCCATCGGCCGTGAAGCCGTGGCCGCCCGGGGGCGCGCCGCGTGGCTGGGCACCGCCGAAGCCGTGGCGGAACAGGGTCTCGAAGAAATCGCTGGCGTCGGCGGCCTCTTCGTCGCCGAACGACTCCCGCGACCCGCGCGGATCGCGACCATGGGCGCGGTTGGCGTTCCAGTCCGGTGGCGGGCGGAACTCCTGCCCCTCGCGTTGCGCGCCGAGTGCGTCATAGGCGGCGCGCTTCTCGGGGTCCTTCAGCACGGCATAGGCCTCGCCGATGTCCTTGAAGCGTTGCTCCGCGCCGGCCTCCTTGTTCACGTCGGGGTGGTTCTTGCGCGCGAGCTGCCGGTAGGCACGCTTGATTTCTTCGGGGGTGGCCTCACGCGCCAGGCCCATCACCTTGTAATAGTCCTTGAATTCCATCTTCGACCCTCATTTGAGAACATGGGGATGTTGTGGAGGCCATGTTAGCGGCATCGTCCCTGCTGGCTGTGGTCTCTTTGTCGGCCGTGGTCCAATTTGCCGGTGAGGCTTGCGCCTCGTCAATGTGGAGGTTCGTTTGTGGACAATTTTCTTGCCGGTATGATCCGCTTGCTGCTGCGGCTCCTGCTCGTCGGTTTCGCCCTGGTGTTCGCCGCCAGCCTGCTGGTCGTGGTGATGCTGCTGGCCGCCGTTTGGGGCCTGCGTGCGGCATGGGCCAGGATCACCGGCCGTCCGGTTACGCCGTGGGTGATGCGCGTGAATCCGGGCGCGGGCTGGAACAGCGTGTTTCGCGCCGGCGATCGCTGGCAGCCGCGCGCGCGGGCTTCGGCGCCGGCCGGTCCGGTGCAGCGCGAGCGCGACCTGATCGACGTCACCGACGTGCAGGTCAAGGAAACGCGCGCCAGCTGAGGCGGTCAGTCGACCTTCGCGCCGGAGGCCTTCACCACCTTTTCGTACTTGGCGAGTTCGCCGTGCATGAACGCGCCGAACGCCTCGGGCGTGCTGGGCACCGGTTCGGCCAGCAGGTTGGCGAAGCGCGTGTGGGTCTCCGGTGCGTTCAGCGCGGCCACGAAGGCTTGGTTCAGCCGGGCGATCACGTCCTTCGGCGTGTGCGCCGGCGCCACCAGGCCCCACCAGGTGTCGATGGCGAAGCCTTTCAACGTGTGGGCCACGGGGGGCACCTCGGGCAGGGCGCTGCTGCGCGTGGCGGTGGTCACGGCGATGGCCTTGAGCTTGCCCGAGCGGATGTTCGGCGCCGCCGTGGCCAGTTTGTCGAAGTTGAAGTCGACCTGACCCGACAACAGCGCCAGCTGCGCCGGGTTGCCGCCGTTGTACGGGATGTGCACGGCGAAGATGCCGGCCTGGGCCTTGAACATCTCACCTGCGAGATGGCCCGCGCTGCCGTTGCCGCCCGAGGCATAGTTGAGCTTGGCGGGATGCGCCTTGGCATAGGCGATCAGGTCGGCCAGCGTGTTGATCTTCAGCCGCTGCGCGGTGTCCGCATTCATCACGAGCACGTTGGGCACGCGCACCATCTGCGTGATCGGCGCGAAGTCGGTGGCGGCATTGAACGGCATCTTGCTGTAGAGCCATGGGTTGACCGCGTTGGTGGCGGTGGCCGCGATGCCGATCGTCAGGCCGTCGGGCGCGGCCTTGGCCACGGCATCGGCGCCGATGTTGCCGCCGGCGCCGGGCCGGTTCTCGATGATCACCGGACCGAGCGTGTCCTTCACCCGTTCGGCCAGGATGCGCGCCGTCAGGTCGATCGGGCCGCCGGCCGCATACGGCACGATGATGCGCAGCGGCCGCGCCGATGCCTGCGCGTTGGCGTTGTGCTGTGCCGTGCCCAGTGCCGCCAGCGCCACCGCGGCGCAGAACGAGAGAAGTTGTCTTTTGTGCATGGTGTGTCGCTAAAGGGTTGGCCCAAGCGACGGCGGCCATGTTGCTGGCGTCAAGCCCTCACGCAGGCGCCGGGCCGTCACTGTCTCCAGGCAGCAATTCGGGGACACCGAGGTGCTGCAGGTCTTGCGGCGGGCGGCCGCTCAACCTCGCGAGTGTAAAGTCCACCAGCATGTCGGCCACGGTCTGTGCCGTCGGCTGCACCACGGCGGTAATGGTATTGCGCAGCAAGACCGAGTCGGGCCCCAGGCCGTCGTAGACGATCAGCGACATGTCCCGCCCGAGGACCTTGCCGGCCTGCAGCGCCGCATGCACCGCGCCCACGCCGGCGAGGTGATTGTCGACCAGCACCGCCGTGGGCGGCCGGGGCCGGTTCAGCAGCCGGCTCATCGCCGCGAAACCCGCGCCCCGATCCAGTTCCACGCGCTGCACCCCGGCCGGCCCCGCGGCCAACCCGGCCTGTTGCATCGCCCGTTCGAAGCCGCGGTAGCGCAGCGTGGCGAAGTTGTAGGCCGCGGGGGCGCCGAGGTAGGCGATGTCCCGGTGGCCGAAACCGATGAGGCGTTCGGTGGCCTCGCGGGCGCCGCGTTCGTTGTCGAAGTCCAGCCACGCGTATGGGTCGGTGAACCGCTCGCTGCGGCCATAGGCCACGAAAGGCACGCCGCGGGCCTGCAGCAGCGCCAGCCGCTGGTCGCGCACCCGGGTGCGCGGCACCACGAAGGCCGCGATGTGGCCGAGCGCGCGCTGGTAGACCTGCAGTTCGCCTTCGGCCGGTGCCGCAATGATGTGCATGTCGAGGTCTTGCTGTGCCAGGCGCTCGCCCATGCGGCTCACCACGGCCAGGAACAGGGGATCGCCGAGGTCGCCCGGTGTGATGGGGAAGACCACGCCGATGGCGCCGGCACGGCCCAGCGCCAGGGCGCGCGCACGGGCGTTGGGCTGGTGGTTCAGCCGCCTGGCCGCATCCGCGACGGCCGCGCGCGTGGCCTTGGCCACCTCCGGATAGCCGTTCAGCGCACGGCTCACAGTGGTCAACGACAGGCCCAGTTCCTCGGCAATTTTCTTCAGCGACATGGCAGTTGGCGTATTCCGCTCGGATTTCGATCGAATTTTTCGAAGTAATTGTGTATGCAAATATTCAAAAGAATTATTTTGAAACCAAAACTCGGGTAACTACTGCAATTGGCCTCAAAGCGCTTTGAATATGCTTGCGCGGCGTTGATTGTCCTCAAAATATAACGAAGGAGAAAAATGAACACATTATGGAAACACATGGCGGCCGGGCTTTCGATCGGTGTCGCCGCGCTCAGCGCGCACGCCGGCGTGACGATCACCGTATCGTGCGGCACCGTGGGCCAGGACTTCGAGTTCTGCAAGAAGGCCACCGACGAGTGGAGCAAGAAGACGGGCAACACCGTGAAGCACCTGACCATCCCGCAGTCCACCTCCGACATCCTCGGCCTGTTCCGGCAGATGTTCGCCGCCAAGTCGACCGATGTGGACGTGATTTCGGTCGATGTGGTGTGGCCCGGCACGATCAAGGCCCACCTGCTGGACCTCGGCCCCTACAGCAAGGGCGCGGAGAAGGAACACTTCCCGGCCATCGTGTCCAACAACACGGTCGACGGTAAGCTGCTCGCAATGCCGTGGTTCACCGACGCCGGGGTGCTGTACTACCGCAAGGACCTGCTGGCCAAGTATGGCGAGAAGCCGCCCACGACCTGGGACGAGCTGACCGCCACCGCCAAGAAGGTAATGGACGGCGAGCGCAAGGCCGGCAATGCCGACATGCAGGGCTATGTCTTCCAGGCCAAGGCGTACGAGGGTCTGAGCTGCAACAGCCTGGAATGGATCTCGAGCTACGGCGGCGGCGCCATCGTGGACGCCACCGGCAAGGTCACGGTCAACAATCCCCAGGCCGCGAAGGCGCTGACCACCGCGGCCGGCTGGATCGGCACCATCGCCCCCACCGGCGTGCTCAACTACGGCGAAGAAGACGCGCGTGGCGTATTCCAGAAGGGCAATTCGGTCTTCATGCGCAACTGGCCCTACGCCTGGTCGCTGAGCCAGGGGGCCGACAGCCCGGTGAAGGACAAGGTCGGCGTGGTGGCGCTGCCCAAGGGCGACGACGGCAAGTCGGCCGCCACGCTCGGCGGCTGGCAGTTGTCGGTGGTCAAGTACTCCAAGCATCCGACCGAAGCCGCGGACCTGGTGATGTACCTCTCCAGCGCCGCCGTGCAGAAGGACCGCGCCATCCGCGGCTCGTACAACCCGACGATTCCGGCTTTGTACAAGGATCCGGAAGTGCTGAAGGCCAGCCCGTTCTTCGGCACGCTGTACGACACCTTCACCAACGCCGTGCCACGCCCGGCCACGGTCACCGGGGCGAAATACAACGAGGTGTCCGCCGCGTTCTGGAACGCTTCGCACGACGTGCTGTCCGGCGGTGCCAAGGCCGACGAGAGCCTGAAGAAGCTCGAAGCCAAGATCAACGCGATCCGGCGCGGACCGAACTGGTAGACGCTTCCCGCCGTCTTTCTCCCTCCACGCTTCTTCAACCCACTGCGCCCCTCCATCGCCCCCGGCCTCGGGGGCGCGGGTGGTGGCGCCTGCCGCTTGCCGGAAGAGATGCATGACCAATCCGAAATCCGAACTCACCCGTGAACGCACGCGCAGTGCGTGGTTGTTCCTCGCGCCCACGCTCGTCGTGCTGGCCCTGGTCGCGGGCTGGCCGTTAGGCCGAACCATCTGGTTCAGCTTCACCGACGCCAGCCTGGACAGCATCGGCGACTCGACCTACAAGCTGGTCGGCCTGTCCAACTACTTCGGCGAATACGGCGTCTTCAACTTTGCGGCACCCGAAGGCTTCTGGCAGACCGACTGGGGCATGGCGATCCAGAACACCTTCAAGTTCTCCCTGGTCTCGGTGGTGCTGGAGACGGTGCTGGGCGTGGTCTTCGCGCTGGTGCTCAATGCCGAATTCAAGGGCCGCGCGCTGGTGCGCGCGGCGGTCCTCGTGCCCTGGGCGATCCCCACCATCGTCTCGGCCAAGATGTGGGCCTGGATCATGCACGACCAGTTCGGCGTGCTGAACGCCATGCTGCGCAGCGCCGGCATCATCGACCACAACATCGCCTGGACGGCCGACCCGGCCTACGCGCTGTGGTCGGTGGTGCTGGTCGACGTGTGGAAGACCACGCCGTTCATGGCGCTGCTCACGCTGGCCGCGCTGCAGATGCTGCCGCGCGACTGCTACGAGGCCGCCCACGTCGACGGCATCCATCCGGTCAAGGTCTTCTTCAAGGTCACGCTGCCGCTGATCTGGCCCGCGCTGATGGTGGCGGTGATCTTCCGCCTGCTCGATGCGCTGCGGGTGTTCGACATCATCTACGTGATGACCTCCAACAGCGTGGCCACGATCAGCATGTCCGGCTTCGTGCGCCGCGAGATCGTCGACAACAACTACGTGGGCTACGGCTCGGCCGCCTCCACCGTGCTGTTCCTGATCATCGGCGCCTGCACGCTGCTGTACCTGAAGCTGTCGCGCGTGGACCTGGGTGGCAAGAAGTGAAGACAGGGAACCAAGCCATGAACCTCTCCACCCAGCGCCTGCTCGGCAACATCGGCCTGTACACGCTGGTCGTCCTGATCAGCCTGTTCTGCCTGTTCCCGTTCTACTTCGCCATCGTGACTTCGCTGAAGCAGGGCACCGAGCTCTTCAGCACCTCGCTTTGGCCCGACGCGCCCACGCTGAAAAACTACATCAGCCTGTTCACCGTGCCGGAACAGCCCTTCGGCCGGCACATCTTCAACTCGCTGGGCGTTTCCTTCCTGGTCGTGGTCGCCTCGCTGCTGCTCGGCGTGACGGCGGCCTACGCGCTGGGCCGCATCCAGTTCAAGGGTCGCGGCCTGCTGCTGCTGTGCGTGCTGGCCGTGTCCATGTTCCCGCAGGTGGCCGTGCTGTCGGGCATGTTCGAGCTGATGCAGACCATCGGGTTCTACAACCACTGGTGGGGCCTCACGCTGCCCTACATGATCTTCACGCTGCCGTTCACGGTCTGGGTGTTGACGACCTTCGTGCGCGACCTGCCCAAGGAACTCGAGGAGGCGGCCATCATGGACGGCTGCACCCCCTGGGGCATCATCACCAAGGTGTTCCTGCCGGTGATGTGGCCGGCCCTCGTCACCACCGGCCTCCTGGCCTTCATCGCGGCCTGGAACGAATTCCTGTTCGCGTTGACCTTTGTGCTGAACAACACCGACCGCACCGTGCCGGTGTCGATCTCGCTGATCAGCGGTGCCGACAAGTACGAGATCCCCTGGGGCAAGATCATGGCGGCGTCGGTGCTGGTGACGCTGCCGCTGATCGTGCTGGTGCTGGCCTTCCAGCGCAAGATCGTCGGCGGCCTGACCTCCGGCGCCGTCAAGGGATGAGCGCGCCCATGCCCACCGTCGAAACGCCATGGTGGCGAGGCGGCGTCATCTACCAGGTCTATCCGCGCAGCTTTGCCGACGGCAACGGCGACGGCATCGGCGACCTGCCCGGCATCACCGCACGGCTGGACCACATCGCCCGGCTGGGCGTGGACGCCGTCTGGCTGTCGCCGTTCTTCAAGAGTCCGCAGAAGGATTTCGGCTACGACGTCAGCGACTACCGCGATGTCGATCCGATGTACGGCACACTGGCCGATTTCGACGCGCTGGTCGCGCGCGCGCATGCCCTCGGCCTGAAGGTCGTGATCGACCAGGTGCTGTCGCACTGCTCGGACCAGCACGCCTGGTTCACCGAGAGCCGCAGCAGCCGTGACAACCCGAAGGCCGACTGGTTCGTCTGGGCCGACGCCAAACATGACGGCACGCCGCCCAACAACTGGCTCAGCGTGTTCGGCGGCAGCGCCTGGCAATGGGATACGCGGCGCTGCCAGTACTACCTGCACAACTTCCTGGCCAGCCAGCCCGACCTGAACATCCACAACCCGGCGGTGCAGGACGCGCTGCTCGCCGAGGTGCGCTTCTGGCTCGACCGCGGCGTGGACGGCTACCGCCTCGACGCCATCAACTTCTGCTGCCACGACCGGCAATTGCGCGACAACCCCGGCCGGGGTGCACCGACACACGTGGACCCGACCGCGCCGGCCGCCAACCCCTATGCCTGGCAGGTGCACCAGTACGACAAGAGCCAGCCCGAGGCCTTGGACTTCCTGCGCCGGCTGCGCCACCTCGTCGACCAGTACGCCGACACCACCATGGTCGGCGAGATCGGCGACGAACGTGGCGTGGCGCTGATGGCCCAGTACACCAGCGGCGGTGACAAGCTGCACATGGCGTATTGCTTCGACCTGCTCGGCCCCACATATGACGCGCCCTATGTGCACGGCCTGCTGGCCAACCTGCAGGCGCAGATCGCGGATGGCTGGCCCTGCTGGGCGGTCTCCAACCACGACTGCGTGCGCGTGGCGACGCGCTGGGGCGGCCAGGCGCCGCATCCCGCGCTGCTGCGCCAGGTGGCGGCGCTGCTGCTGACACTGCGCGGGAGCGCCTGCATCTACCAGGGCGAGGAACTCGGCCTGCCCGAGGTGGACATCGAGCTTGCCGATCTGCAGGACCCCTACGGCATCGCGATGTGGCCGCAATACAAGGGCCGCGACGGCTGCCGCACGCCGATGCCGTGGATGGCGGACGCACCCGATCTGGGTTTCGGCAGCGGCCATGCGCGGCCCTGGCTGCCGCTGGGCGAGTCCCACCGCGCGCTGGCGGCTGACCGGCAGTGGGCCGATGCGGGTTCGCTGCTGCACCACTACCGCCGACTGCTGCAGTGGCGGCGCGCGCAGCCGGCCTTGGTGGCCGGTGCAATGGCGCTGCTGCCGTTGCAAGGCCCGGTGCTGGCCTTCGAGCGCACGCATGCCGACCAGCGGCTGCTGTGTGTCTTCAACCTCGGCGACCAGCCCGCGCGCTACGAGGTCGAGGCGGGTGATTGGCATTTGGCCGAGGACGCTCCCGCCACCACGCCGGGCACGCACCGCGATGGCCACGCTCTCAAGCTGCCGCCGCACGGCAGCGCCTTTGTCGCGCTTCCCATCTCGCCCATCTCGATTTGACAGGAGACCCCACATGTCCGCCATCAGCTTTCGCAACATCCACAAACGCTATGACGGCGCCAGCGCCGACACCATCCGCAACGTCAACCTGGAAATCCAGGCCGGCGAGTTCGTGGTCTTCGTCGGGCCATCGGGTTGCGGCAAGTCCACGCTGCTGCGCATGGTCGCCGGGCTGGAAGACATCTCCAGCGGCGACCTGGGCATCAAGGGCCAGCGCGTCAACGAAACCCCGCCTTCGCGCCGCGGCGTGGCCATGGTGTTCCAGAGCTACGCGCTGTATCCGCACATGACGGTCTACGACAACATGGCCTTCGGCCTCAAGCAGTTGAAGACCGAGAGCACCACGGTCGACCAGCGCGTGCGCAAGGCCTCCAAGATCCTGCAGCTCGACCCGTTGCTCAAGCGCTTGCCCAAGGAACTCTCGGGCGGCCAGCGCCAGCGCGTGGCCATCGGCCGCGCCATCGTGCGCGAGCCCGATGTGTTCCTGTTCGACGAACCGCTATCCAACCTCGACGCCTCGCTGCGGGTGCAGACCCGGCTCGAGATCGCCAAGCTGCACAAGGACATCGGCACCGCCAGCATGATCTACGTGACGCACGACCAAGTCGAGGCCATGACCCTGGCCGACAAGATCGTGCTGCTCAATGCGGGGGAGGCCGTGCAGCGCGATGGCAGCGTCGCGCAATTCGGCCCGCCGCTGGAGCTCTACCACCATCCGGTGAACAAGTTCGTGGCCGGCTTCATCGGCAGCCCGAAGATGAACTTCGTGTCCGCGCGCCTGGCGCGGGCCAATGGCAAATCGGCCGTGGCCATGGTCTCCGAAGTCGCCTGCCTGGCCGAGGTCGATGCCACCGGGTTGCCACCCAATGCCGAAGTCACGCTCGGCGTGCGACCCGAGCACGTGCAGATCGTGCCGCCCGGCGATGCCAACGTGGTGACCGGCCTGGTGGCCTTTCTCGAACAGCTCGGCGAGTCGAGCTACGTCTATGTGCGGCTGGCCGGCGGCGAACTCGTCACCGTGCGCCAGAGCGGCCAGGCCAGCGTGTCGGTGGGCAATCCGATCACGCTGTACTTCCCGCCGCAATGCCTGCACATGTTCGACGCCAACGACGTGGCGCTCAAGCGCACGGTGGACGCCGACGTACTCGGCCAGCCGCTGGTGGCCGGCGTCACCGTGGCGCGTACCCGCACGGTGGTGGCATGAGGCTGCGCGCTCCCGTTCCGTCTTTCCGAGCGCCGATGAGTTCCTGATCACGTATGGGCATGTCCGAATCCTTTTCCGCGGCACTCGAGACCGCGCCCTGGAGCCTGCGCGAGACCCGTCCCGATGCTGCAAGCGCGGCGCTGCATGAAACCCTGTTCTGCCTGGGCAATGGCCGCATCGGCGTTCGCGGCGCACACGAGGAGGGCGCCTGCTGGCCCGGCACCGAGCAGGACGCGATCTACGTCAACGGTTTCTACGACACCGAGGACATCCGTTATCCCGAGAACGGCTACGGCCTGGCGCGCACGAACCAGTTCATCGTGAGCCTGCCCAATGCCAAGGCCGTGCACTGGTGGATCGACGACGAGTTCTTCGATCCGCAGACCGGTCGCATCGAGGACTACGCACGCACCCTGCATTTCGACGCCGGCCTGCTCACCCGCTGCTTCGTCTGGGTGTCGCCACGCGGGCGGCGCGTGGCCGTGAACAGCACCCGGCTGGTGAGTTTCGAGCGGCAGACGGTGTTCGCGCTGCGTTATGAACTGCGTCCACTGGACGGCCCGGCCGTCGTCGCCGTCGAATCCTTCATCGACGCAAGTTCTCGGGAAATCATGGGCAGCGACGATCCGCGTGTCGGTTCGGCCCATGCGGCCAATGCGCTGGAGCCGGTCGCGATGGCGCGCAGCCCCGGCCGCACCGTGCTCACCCAGCGCACGCGCCGCAGCGGGCTGGTGGTGGTGAGCGCGCAGCAGAGCCAGGCGCGCTGCGAGCGGCAGGGGATGGTCGCGTCCGAGGACTGCGGCGGCCCGCTCTCGCCCGGCCAGCGCTTCAGTGTGCGGCTGGAGAAGGGAGAAAGCCTGCAACTCGACAAGGTGGTGGCCCTGGTGACCTCGGGTGCCACGCCGGTCGACGAACTCGCCGACCAGGCGGACACGCAGCTGCGCCTGGCCGTCGAGGCCGGCTTCGACCGCCTGTGCGAGGAGCAGCGGCATTTCCTCGACCGGTTCTGGCGCGAAGCCGATGTCCAGATCGACGGCGACCCAGCGCTGCAGCAGGGGCTGCGCTTCAACCAGTTGCACCTGCTGCAGTCGGTGGGCCGCGACGGACGCAGCAACGTGGCGGCCAAGGGGGTGACCGGCAGCGGCTACGACGGCCACTATTTCTGGGACACCGAGATCTATGTGTTCCCGGTGATGCTCTACACGCAGCCGGCCATCGCGCGAAAGCTGCTCGAGTTCCGCTACCACACGCTGGACGCGGCCCGGGCGAGGGCCCGCGACCTGGCGCATCCGCGAGGGGCGCTGTACCCCTGGCGCACCATTGCGGGCGAGGAATGTTCCTCCTATTTTCCGGCGGGCACCGCCCAGGTGCACATCAACGCCGACATCGCCTATGCCGTGAAGAGTTATTGGGAGGTGACCGGCGACGACGACTTCATGCTGCAGCACGGTGCGGAGATGGTGTTCGAGACCGCGCGCATCTGGCTCGGCCTCGGTCACTTCGAAGTCCGCAAGGAAGCTGGCCTGCCCGCGCGGCGCTTCTGCATCTACACCGTCACCGGGCCCGACGAATACACCGCGCTGGTCAACAACAACTTCTACACCAATGCCATGGCGCGCATGCACCTGGCCTTCGCCGTGGAGGTGTTCGACTGGCTGGCCAGGCGCCACCCGGCCACGCTGGCGGTGCTGCACGATCGAATCACCCTGGTGGCCGATGAGCCACCGGCGTGGCGCGACGCGGCCGAACACATGTACCTGCCCTACGACGCCGCGCTGGGCGTGCATCCGCAGGACGACAGCTTCACCGCCAAGCCGGCGTGGGCCGACAGCGGCTTCGACGGCGCCAGACGCCCGCTGCTGCTGCATTACCACGCGTTGGTGATCTACCGGCACCGCGTCTGCAAACAGGCCGACGTGGTGCTGGCGCTGCTGCTGCTCGGACACGAGTTCGGCATCGAGGAAAAGCGGCGCGACTTCGACTACTACGAGCCGCTGACCACGCACGATTCCTCGCTCTCGCGCTGCATCTTCGGCATCGTCGCCTCCGAAGTTGGTTATGCCGACAAGGCCTATGCCTACTTCGCCGACGGCGCGCGCACCGACCTCGACGACCACCACGGCAACACCCGCCACGGCGTGCACACCGCCGCCATGGCCGGCGCCTGGCTCGGCGTGGTGGCCGGTTTCGCCGGCCTGCGCATGCGCCGCAGCGTGGCCGCGTTCTCGCCGACCTTGCCGCCGGGCTGGCAGCGCTACGCCTTCAAGTTGCGCCTGGGGCAGGCACAGCTGCAGGTCGAGGTGCAGGCGCACGGTTGCAGGTACCGGCTCGTCGATGGCGAAAGCCTTCGCCTGGTACATCGCGGCGAGGAACTGGTGCTGACCCGGGCCGAGCCCGAACGAACCATGCCGCTCTGAGACGGATTCCAACTTTCCGAAAGATCCCCATGGCCACCGAATTCCGACACGCGTTCATCTTCGACCTGGATGGCGTCATCACCGACACGGCCGCGCTGCACCTGGCGGCCTGGCACGAGTTGGCCCTCGCCCTGGGCCTGCCGTTCAACAATGCGATGGGCGAGCGCCTCAAGGGCGTGTCGCGCATGGAGTCGCTCGAACTGATCCTGGGCGCCAGGGCGGGGCAATACAGCAACGAGCAGAAGATGCGGCTGGCCGACCGCAAGAACGCGGCCTATGTCCGGCTGCTGGCCCGCATCACCTCGGCCGACCTGTTGCCCGGTGCGGTCGAGGCCTTGAAGGCCGTGCGCGCGTCCGGCTTGGGCCTGGCGCTGGCTTCGGCCAGCAAGAACGCGCTGGCCGTGCTGGACCGGCTGCAGATCACCGGCTTGTTCGACCACGTGGTGGACGCCAACCAGGTGCGCCACGGCAAACCCGATCCCGAGATCTTCCTCCGCGCGGCGCAGGCCCTGGGCGTGGCGCCCGGGCGCTGCGTCGGTGTGGAGGACGCGGTCGCCGGCGTGCAGGCCATCCGCTCGGCCGGCATGTTCGCGGTCGGTGTCGGCAGCCGTTCGGTGTTGTTCGAGGCCGACCGCGTGATCCCCGACCTGACCCATTTCCACCCCACGGACTACCTGAGGTGATCCGAGTTCCCAGCGCCACCGGCTAGCGGGCGGTGGCGTTTTTTCGCAGCGATAGCAACCGCAAACACAAAAAATGGAGATGTTTCCGTGAAACGACAAAAACTCAAGCTCAGTACCCTCGGCGCCGCCGCCTTCACCGTTTCCCTGCTGCTCGGGGGCCAGGCCCGCGCGGCCGACCCCACCGAGGAGCCGACCGGGGCCGACGCCGTGGCCAAGAAGATCAGCACGGCCACCGGCCTGGACCTTTGGGGTTATGCGCGCGGCGGCTTCTATGGCGCGGCCGGCAGCCAGCCCAAGGCCGGCTACCAGCTCGGCGGCGATCTGCAGCACTACCGCCTGGGCAATGAAGGCGACAACTACATCGAATTCGGACTCGGCAGGAAATTCGATCTCGGCGAAGGCCTCAAGTGGGGCGTGTACTACATGCCCAAGGTCTACAACGGCACCAGCGGCACGGCGCAGGTGTATTCGGACATCTCGGGCCTCGAATTCGCGCCCAACCTGAGCTTCTGGGCGGGCCAACGCTTCCACCGCATCCAGGATGTCCACATCCTGGACAACTGGGTCATGGAAGATGGCGACAACTACGGCGCGGGTGTCGACGGCATTGCCGTGGGCGGCGGCAAGCTCAATCTCTCCGTCTACAGCGACGGCAACAGCGACAACCACAACACCAGCTCGAACAATGGCAAGCGGATGAACTTCCAGCTGGTCGATCTGCCGGTCAACCCGGGCGGCCTGCTGAGCCTCACGGGCGGGGTCATCGGCGGAAGCTACGCCCTGGGCAAGAAGGGCGGGGCGCTCGGTCTGCTGCACAACCAGAAGGACTTTTTGGTGAAGGGGTTGACCAATTCCCTGTTCCTGCAGGCCTCGAACGGCCATGCGGCACTCAACGGCAAATTCTACAACCTGGACGATGTCAACGGTGTGGCCCAGGCCGGTGCCAAACAGGCGCGCATCATCGAGGCCATCAACTGGCAGGTCGGCAAATTCGGCGGGCAGGCCCTGGTTGGCTACCAGACCAGGACCCCTGACAGCGGCCCGTCCGACGGTGTCAAGACCAAGGATCTCAGTGTCGGTGGGCGTGTCAGTTACGGCGTCGCCAGGCAGGTCAAGCTGCTGGGCGAAGTCGGGCTGACATCGCGCGCCATCGACGGCCAGGATAAGCAACGCCTCTACAAGAGCACAGCCGCGGTGGCGTTTTCACCCAACACCGACTTCTGGACCCGGCCGGAATTCCGCGTCTACCTGACCCGCGCCAACTGGAACGATGCGGCCGCCACGGCCAACAGCAGCTCGTTCGGTACCAATGGTCGCAAGAGCGCCACCAGCTTCGGCGTGCAGATGGAGGTCTGGTGGCAGTGACCCGGTGATTCGCCGGATGCGGGCCGATCAGCCGGAGTGCTTGTCGGCTTCGGTGGTGAAGGCGTCGGCGAAGAACTCCTCGGGGTCCAGGCCGGCCAGCCGGGTATAGGCGTCGCGCGCCGATTCGACCACGATCGGTGCGCCACAGGCATAGACCTGGTGGCCGGAGAGGTCGGGCAGGTCGTCCAGCACCGCCTGGTGCACGAAGCCGGTGCGGCCCGTCCAGTGGTCTTCGGGCAGGGCATTGGAGACCACCGGCACGTAGCGCAGGTTCGGCATTTCGGCGAGGCGCGCCTTCACCCAGCCGTCCATGTACAGGTCGCCCGGGCGGCGGCCGCCCCAGTAGAGCGTGGCCGGCCGCGTGATGCCTTTGGCCAGCATGTGTTCGAGCACGGCCTTGATCGGTGCGAAACCCGTGCCCGAGGCCAGCAGCACGATGGGTTTGTCGGAGTCGTCGCGCAGGAAGAAGCTGCCGTAAGGGCCTTCGATGCGCAGGATTTCCTTCTCTTTCATGGCGCCGAACACGTGGTCGGTGAACTTGCCGCCCGGCATGTGGCGGATGTGCAATTCGATGCCGGGATTCGCAGTTGCCACACCTTCCACCGGCTCCGGCCGGGCCGTCGGCGCATTGGCCATGCTGTAGCTGCGCCGCGCGCCGTCGCGCAGGATGAATTCCACGTATTGCCCGGCGTGGTAACGCAGGTTGTCGTTCGCCGGCAATTGCAGGCGGACCACCATCACGTCGGCCGAGACCCTTTCCAGGCTGCTCACCCGGGAAGGCATCTTCTTGATCGGAAATGCGCTTTCGTCGGTGACCTGGCGCGATTCGAGCACCACGTCGGACAGCGGGATCGCGCAGCACGTCAGCACCAGCCCGGCCGCGTCCTCCTCGGGGCTCAGCGCCTTGCTCTGGTGCGGGCCGTGCACCACGCTGCCGGCCAGCTTCCTGCACTTGCAGCTGCCGCAGGCGCCGTCCTTGCAGCCATAGGGCAGGCCCACGCCCTGGCGGATGCCGGCGGCGAGAATGGATTCGCCCGCATGGGTGGTGAAGCTGCGGCCGCTGGGCAGCACGCTGACGCTGAATTCGGCCTGGGCCATGGCCGCGCTGGAGGCCTCATTGGGGCTGCTCATCTTTTCGTTATCCTCAGAGGACTCTCTGTTCACAATCCCCGATTTTGCCTTCAAACCAATCCCCTCTCGGTGCGCTGCCAGCGCGCTTCCGCCGTGAACGCCTGTTGATCGTGGGCTGCGGCGACGTCGGCCTGCGCGTGGCCCAGGCCCTGCCGCGCCAGGTGCGGCTGCTGGCGCTGACCTCCAGCGCGGACCGCCTGCCGCTGCTGCGTGCCCACGGCATCACCCCTCTGCGGGGCAATCTCGATCAGCCGGCCACCCTGCGCCGCCTGGCCGGCCTCGCCACGCGGGTGCTGCATCTGGCGCCGCCGCCCGGGGAGGGACGGGGCGATCCGCGCACCAAGGCGTTGCTGCGCGCACTGCAGCACCGCAGCGCGCCGGCTGCGCTGGTCTACGGCTCCACCACCGGCGTCTACGGCGACTGCCGCGGCGAGGTGGCGGCGGAAACGCGGACGCTGGCCGCGCACACCGAACGGGCCAAGCGGCGCGTCGACGCCGAGGCTGCCGTGCGGTTTGCGGGCCGCATGGCGCGCCACGCCGGCACGGTGCGCGCCAGCATCCTGCGCATTCCCGGCATCTACGCTCCCGACCGCGAAGGCGGCACGCCACTGGCGCGCCTGCAGAAGGGAACACCGGTGCTGGAGGCGCGCGACGATGTCTACACCAACCACATCCATGCGAACGATCTCGCACGCGCTTGCGTGGCGGCCCTGTGGCGCGGCCGGCCGCAGCGCATCTACAACGTCTGCGACGACAGTCAGTTGCTGATGGGCGACTATTTCGACCTCGCCGCCGACCTCTACGGCATGCCGCGACCAAAGCGCGTGCCGCGCAGCACGGCCCAGGGACAGTTGCCGCTGATGCTGTTGAGCTTTATGGGCGAATCGCGCCGGCTGGACAATGACCGGCTTAAGCACGAACTCGGGCTGCGGCTGTGGTATCCGTCGGTGGAAAGTGGTTTGCGGTCAGGTTGACCACGCTCAAATGCCGGCCGGTTTGCGCATGGTCGACATGCGGTCCGCGCCCTTGAGCTTGATCGTCTTGATGTCCGCGCCTTGCAGCACGGTGAGCTGCACATCGGCATCGGGCTCGGGATGCGACCACAGCTTCTTATAGAACGATTCCAGCGAATCGACCTTGGCGCCGTCCACCGCGAGGACGAGGTCGCCGGGCTGCAGGCCGGCGCTCTCGGCCGGTCCTTCCTTGTTGACCTGCAGCACCTGGACGCGGCCACCCTGCTCGGTGGAGGTCAGGCCCAGCCAGGGCCGCCGGCTGAGCTTGGTGCTGCCGGTTTGCTGCAACTCGGCCAGGATCGGCTTGAGCAGGGTGACGGGCACGAACATGTTGCCGGGAAAGCGCCGCTTGTCCCCCATGGCGTCGAGCACCAGCAGGCTGCCAACGCCGATGAGCTCGCCGCGCTGGTTGAACAGCGGCGCGCCCGAATGGTTCTCGATCGGCGGGCTGGTGAACAGCGCGGATTCGATGAAGTATTCCCAGTAGCCCGAAAACGGCCGAAGGCTCACCAACTGCGTCATGTTCACGTCGCCGTCTTCGCCGCCGGTGGCGGCCATCAGCACCGTGCCGGGCCGGGTGTCGCTCAGGTCGCCCAGCGGCACCGGCGCGATGCCGCGCAACGGCAGCAGAGGCTTGACCAGGCCGAAACCCGTGGCTTGGTCGTAACCCACCGCCTGGGCCGGCAAGACCTTGTTGTCCTGCGTGACGATCTGGATGCTTTCCGCCTCGAGCAGCAGGTAGCCGATGGTCAGGATCAGGCCGTCGCTGCCGATCACCACGCCGGAGCCCTGGCGCCGGTTGCCTAGTGATTCGGCCGAGCGCGCACCTTCGGCCACCGTGACCTGCAGGCCCACGACCGCGGCGTTGGCGCGGCTCATGGCGTCGATCATGGCCTGGGGCGGTGGCGGCGCCACGCTGGCGGCCTGCGCGTGCAGTGCCCCTGCGAGAGCCGCGATACAAAAAATCCCAAGCCGAAGAGTTCCGAGCCGTCTGGCCCAAAGCTTGGCTGCATGCATGATCTGCTCCCCTCGCGGCCACCTGGCGATGATGGCGAAATGCCCCGCCGGAAAGCGGCGGGCGTCGAGGAAAGCTTGCACCTAATTCGGGGTCCATGCAAGCGGCGACGGCCTTGTCCGAGGGGCTTGCTGCAAATATTTTGCTAAGCCTGCCGGAGGCCGGTCCAGGTGGTGAGCGCATTGCTGGCAATGAGGTCTTGTCCTACACCGAATCACCGCGCACCGCCCACGTCACGAGGCGGGCTTGCCTGAGTGCGGACTGCACGCCATCGTGCTCGAATACCGGCATGCGATGTCCAACATGCGGGAAGCAGCGGACCTCGCCGAGACCAACTTCCAAGGAGACTGCCATGCAGCACCTGTCCCGTTCCCTGTTCTTCTCGCCCGCCAAGGTGCGGGCCGTCCGCACCGGCGCCTCGCTCGCCGCTGCGGCGGTGCTCGCCGCTGGCCTTGTCGGCTGCGCCGCGCCGCCGGCCTATTCCGACAACGGTTATCCGAACCAGGCTTATCCGAACCAGGCCGCCTACCCGGTGCAATCCACGCAACAGGGTTACGCCGTGCCCGCTCAGCAGGTCCAGATGGCCGAATTCGGCCGGGTCACGCAGATCCAGCTGGTGCGGACCGAGGAAAGGCCGCGCAGCGGTAGCGGCGCGGGCGCCATCATCGGCGGCGTGGCAGGTGCGATCATCGGCCACCAGATCGGCGGGGGGTTCGGCCGTGACGCCGCGACCGCGGTCGGTGCCGTCGGCGGCGCGGTGGCCGGCAACAGCATCGAGAAGAACAGCGCCGCACCCAACGTGCGCGAGGTCTACCGAGTGTCGATCCAGCTCGACAACGGCAGTTACCGGGCCTATGACATCGGCGGCGGCATCGACCTGCGCGTGGGCGACCGCGTGCGCATCGAGAACGGGCAGATCATCCGCTCGTAACGATGACCTGACGGCGCCCGACGCCTAAAGCGCCCGCCCGGCAGCAAGGCCCGGCGGGTGTTGTCACTGCGCCGAACCCAGCAGCCCGCGCTGCAGCAGGTTGGCGTACAGCGCGCGCGTGCCGAAGGTCCACGGCGCGATCTCGGTGGAGAGCTGGACGGTGTTGACCAGCCGGCCCAGCTGCGGCGTGTGGATGCTCACTCGATCGCCGAGCTTGTGGGTGAAACCCGAGCCTTTGGCGCCGCGGTCCTGGATCGGCGAGAACATGGTGCCGAGGAACAGCATGAAGCCGTCGGGGTACTGGTGGTGCTTGCCGCAGGTCTGGGCCACCAGGTCCAGCGGATCGCGGCTGATCTCGCGCATGTTGCTCACGCCCTCGAGCACGAAACCGTCCGCGGCACCTTCGATCAGCAGCGACACCTCGGCCTGGCGCACGCTGTCGATCGTGAAGTGCTCGTCGAACAGGCGGATGAAGGGGCCGATGGCGCAGGAGCCGTTGTTGTCCTTGGCCTTGCCGAGCAGCAGCGCGCTGCGGCCCTCGATGTCGCGCAGGTTGACGTCGTTGCCGAGGGATGCGCCCACCGTTTCGCCACGCGCGTTCACGGCCAGCACGATTTCCGGCTCGGGGTTGTTCCACTCCGAAGACGGCGACAACCCCACCTCGGCGCCGAAGCCCACGGCCGACATCGGCTGAGACTTGGAGAACACTTCCGCGTCCACGCCGAGGCCGACCTCCATGTACTGCGACCACGCGCCACGTGCCACCATCTCGGCCTTGAGCGTCAGCGCCGCCTTGGAGCCGGGCTTGATCTGCGCCAGGTTCACGCCGAGCTGGGACTGCAAGCGTTCGCGGAATTCGCTGGCCTTCTCGGCATCGCCATGGGTTTGTTCTTCCAGTACGCGCTCGAGCAGGCTCACGGCAAAGGTCACGCCACAGGCCTTGATGGCCTGCACGTCGTTGGGTGCGAGCAGGGTGATGTCAGTCTTGGTCGTCTGGAGGCTGGCTTCCAGCAAGGCCTGCACCGGTCCGAGAGATTCGCCCTTGGCGCTGCGGGCGAAGGCGAGTGCGTCGCCGCGGTCGAGCAGGTCGGCCGTGGTTGGCACGCTGGCCGTGATGTCGAAGGCTTCGCCATTGCGTACGGCGACCACGCTGGGCCCGCCGACAGGACCATTGCGCCAGACGCGGCCGATCAACGTGGCGCGTGCGAGGTCCTGAGGCAGGCTGGTGGCGATGTCGATGGGTGTCATGTGAAACTTGTCTCTTGGAGGTGGCTTGGAAAAAGGAGCGTCAGCTTAACTGCGCCATTGGAGCGAGTCCATCATATTGATTTATGTTCCAACCTGTTGGACAATCTCGAACCCATGACGGAAGCTTACGAAGTCCCCGCGCTGCGCAGGGCCGACATGGTGCTGCAGCGTCTGGCCGAGGTGCGCGCCCCGGTGCGTGCCGCCGAGTTGCTGGAAGCCACGGGCCTGGCCAGGAGCACGCTCTACCTCCTGCTCGAATCGCTCGAGCGCCGAAATTGGATCGAGCGCAGCGGCGACGGCTACGTCATCGGCGTGCGGCTGTTCGAGCACGGCAGTGCCTACCTGCGCCATGACGGCCTGCAGGAGGCGTTCCGCACCGCGGCCAGCGCCTTCGTGGCCAGGCACAACGAGGCGGTGCAGATGGCCATCCTCGACGGCGCCGAAGTCGTCTACGTGGCACGCGAGGATGCGAACCGGCCGGTGCGGCTGGTGTCCGACCTCGGCACGCGCCTGCCCGCGCACTGCAGCGCGCTGGGCAAGGCCATCATGGCCAGCATGGACGATGCCGACGTGCTCGCCATGCTGCCGCCGACGCTGGTGGCGCTGACCGAGCGCAGCATCACCCGCGTGCCGCAGTTGCTCAAGGCGCTCGCGCAGGTGCGCAACGCGGGCGTGGCGCTCGACGTGGAGGAGGTGTCGGCCGGGCTGCATTGCTTCGCGGCCTATGTGGGCAAGACGGCCATGGGGCGGCGCGTGGCGGTCAGCACGTCGGTGCCGATCGACCGCATGGACCGCCGGCGCGAGAAACTGCTGGCCGGCGGCATCGCGCAGCTCGCCAAACAGGTCGGCGTGCGGATGTCACGTTAGCAGCGGCGGATCTGCCGCTTCGTGCATAAGGTAGAGTCGCAGCGCATGCGCACGGGTGCGCGCAATGCCCAGACCATCCAACGATCATCAGTTCGAGGCGAGAGAATGAGCATCAAACAGGAGGCAGCCGTCGACGCGGCGCCTGCCAGCCACGCGCGGCACGGCCCAGCCCTGCTGATCGCCGCGCTCGGCGTGGTTTTCGGCGACATCGGCACCTCGCCACTGTATGCCTTCAAGGAAACCCTGAATCCCGATCATGGGGTTGTGCTCACGCAGGCCGCCGTGCTCGGCCTGCTGTCGCTCATCTTCTGGGGGCTGGTATTTGTCGTCACGCTCAAATACGTGGTGTTCGTGCTGCGCGCCGACCACGACGGCGAAGGCGGCATCCTGGCGCTGCAGGCGCTGGCGCGCAAGGCGCTCGGCGAGCGCGCGCCAGGCAGCGCGGGCCATTGGCTATGGCGCGCCATCGGTGGACTCGGCCTGCTCGGCGCGGCCATGTTCTACGGCGACAGCCTCATCACGCCGGCGATCTCGGTGCTGTCGGCCGTGGAGGGCCTGGAGGTGCTGGCGCCGCAACTGCAGACCTATGTGATCCCGGTCACGATGTTCATCCTCGTCGGCTTGTTCGCCGTGCAGCGCAAGGGCACGGGTGTGGTGGGCCGGATCTTCGGCCCGGTGATGCTGCTGTGGTTCGGGGTGCTGGCGCTGGGCGGGCTGTGGCATGTTTCGCAGCAGCCGCAGATACTCGCCGCGCTCGATCCGCGTCACGCCGTGGGCTTCCTGATCACACACCGTGCCCAGGCGCTGGCGGTGCTGGGTGCCGTGTTCCTTGCCTTCACGGGTGGTGAGGCGTTGTACGCCGACATGGGGCATTTCGGCGCGGCGCCGATCCGCCTGGCCTGGCTGTTCATCGCGCTGCCGAGCCTGGTGCTCAACTACTTCGGCCAGGGCGCACTGGTGCTGGTCGATCCGGCGGCCATCGACAACCCGTTCTTCCGCATGTACCCGGGCTGGGCCGTGTTGCCGATGGTGCTGCTGGCGGCCATGGCCACGGTGATCGCGTCGCAAGCGGTGATTTCCGGCGCGTTTTCCCTGACGGCACAGGCCATGCGCATGGGCTACCTCCCGCGCATGCGCGTGGTGCAGACTTCGGGCGAGGCCATCGGCCAGATCTACGTGCCCATGGTCAACTGGACGCTGATGGTCGGCGTGTTGCTGCTGGTGATCGGTTTCCGCAGCTCGGGCGCCTTGTCGGCCGCCTACGGCATCGCGGTGTCGATCACGATGGTCACCACCACCCTGCTGGCCGGCGTCGTCGCCTACCGTCTGTGGCGCTGGAACAGGCTGGCCGTCGGCCTGGGCGTGCTGGCCTTCGCCTTCATCGACCTCACCTTCGTGCTGGCCAACAGCCTGAAGATCCTCGACGGCGGCTGGCTTACGCTGGCGGTGGCGGCCGTGGTCATGCTGCTGTTCACCACCTGGGCCAAGGGGCGTCGGCTCGGCCTGGAGGCCGCCGCCGCAGAAAGCCTGCCGATCGAGGCCTTTGTCGCTTCGCTCGAAGGTCACATGCCGCACCGCGTGCGCGGCACGGCGGTGTTCCTGAACTCGGACGAACACGCCGTGCCGCATGCGCTGCTGCACAACCTCAAGCACAACCAGGTGCTGCACGACATCGTGATCGTGTTGCGCGTATTGGCCTGCGACGTGCCGCGCATCGATGCGCGGCAACGCATCGAGGGCCACACGCTGGGCCACGGCATCTGGCTCGTCACCGCGCGCCACGGCTTCATGGAAAGGCCCAACGTCCCCGAGTTCATCCGCATCCTGGCGTACCAGAAGGGGCTGGACTGCGCCTCGATGAGTACTTCCTATTTCGTCTCGCGCGCTTCGCTCAGCGGGCGGCACATGCTGCACATGACGGCGCTGCGCAGCGCGCTGTTCGGCTGGCTGCAGCGCAATGCGGGCCGCGCATCCGACTATTTCGAGTTGCCGGAAAACCGGCTCGTCGAGATGGGCCAGCGCACCCTCGGGCGGCGCTGATTCGCCGATTCACTGATGGCAGACATTCCGTCCACACCGTCGCTCGAGGCCGAGGCCCGGCGCCTCGCGCGCGAGGATGCCGTGCGGCGCGTGGCCGCCCGCGCCGACACCGTGGCCTTGGCGGGCGACGACGTACCCTCGCCCTGCATTTCGGTATGCCGCATCGATGCGCATGCGGGCCTGTGCGAAGGCTGCTTTCGCACGCTCGATGAAATCTCGGGCTGGAGCCGGGCGTCACCCGCGGCCAAACGTGCCGTCTGGCAGGCCATCCGGCTGCGCATGACGGCTGGCTGACGCAATTTTTGCCGTTCGATTCGTGCGAAGTCGGACAGGGTCCCAGCTTCGACGCATCCACCGAGGGAAAACCCTCCGGTCATCGGTCGATGATTCCCGTATGGTCGCGGGCTTCTCATTTACAGAAAAAAACACAGATGTCCGGTCGCCACATGACGCTCAGAACCAAACTGTTGATGCTATCGCTGGCGGGGCTGGCGTCGAGCATTCTCATGGCCTTGCTCGGCTTCATGGCACTCACCACCGCTTCGGAGACGGAGGCCTTCCTGGCCGAGGACGCGGTGCCCAGCCTGGTCGTGGTGTCCGGCATCAACGACGCAGCCAATAACATCCGGCAGACCGAGCTCAGCCTGGCGGTCGCTCAGAATTCCCGCGAGGTGGACGCCGACGAGGCCACGCTGAATCGCCACGACAAGCGCTTCGCCGAGCAGATGGCCAGCTACGAAAAGGGCGTCGACAACGACGTGGAGCGCCAACTGTTCCAGACCGTGGCGCAGCGTTTCGCCAGCTATCGGGCCAGCGCGGCCGAGACCTTGGCCGGGGCCAAGGCCGCCGATTACTCCGCGCAGGATGAATTGCGCCGCCGCGCCCGAGTCGATTCAGGGCAGAGTTTCAAGACCCTGGGCGACGCGCTGGGCGCCCTGATCGGCTACAACCAGAAGGCCGTGCAGGAAGCCCACGCGGTCTCGCGCGCGTCGAGCCAGCGGGCCAAATTCACCCTGGCGGGACTGACGCTGGCCGTGGGCGTGGCGCTGCTGGCCTTCGGCACGATGATGACGCGTGGACTGCTTCGGCAGTTCGGCGGTGAGCCGTCAGCCGCCGTGGACATCGCGCGGGGCGTGGCGCAAGGCGACCTGAGCATGCCGATCCGTCTCGCACCGGGCGACGAACGCAGTGTGATGGCTTCGCTGAAGAACATGCAGACCAGCCTCAGCCAGACGGTGCTTCAGGTGCGCCGCAATGCTGAAGGCGTGGCCACGGCCTCGGCCGAGATTTCGCACGGCAACAACGACCTCTCCGCACGCACCGAGCAGCAGGCCAGTGCGCTGCAGCAGACGGCCGCCTCGATGGAAGAGCTCAGCTCCACCGTGAAGCAGAACGCCGACAACGCGCGTCAGGCGAACCAGCTCGCGCAGAGCGCTTCCACCGTGGCCGTGCGCGGCGGCGACGTGGTCGGCCAGGTGGTGGAGACCATGAAGGGCATCAACGACAGCTCGAAGAAGATCGCCGACATCATCAGCGTGATCGACGGCATCGCGTTCCAGACCAACATCCTGGCGCTCAATGCCGCGGTGGAAGCGGCCCGCGCGGGCGAACAGGGCCGGGGCTTCGCCGTGGTGGCCAGCGAAGTGCGCAGCCTGGCCCAGCGCAGCGCGGACGCCGCCAAGGAAATCAAGAACCTGATCTCGGCCAGCGTCGAACGCGTGGACCAGGGCACGACGTTGGTCGACCAGGCCGGCGTGACGATGCAGGAGGTGGTGACCGCCATTCGCCGGGTAACCGACATCATGGGCGAGATCAGCGCGGCCAGCACCGAGCAGAGCCAGGGCGTGAGCCAGGTCGGCGAGGCCGTGACCCAGATGGACCAGGCCACGCAGCAGAACGCCGCGCTGGTGGAGCAGTCGGCAGCCGCAGCCCAAAGCCTGAACGATCAGGCCGAGCAACTCGTGCGCGCAGTATCGGTCTTCAGGACCGGATCGGCGCTGGCATTGGCTTAGCCAGGCGATCGTGCGGCCGCTTCCGGTTCGGGCCCCGGAAGAAACACCTCGCTTCGATGGACACCGCCGGCGGCGAATCGAACGCCTCGCAGAGGTGATCTTGGCGCGGGCCGGTTAAGGCGCCCCGGTTGCCTACATCGGTACGCAATCCGTCAATGCCGGCGTTTGAACACAATCGCGCATCCCGACGCTCCTTGGTTACGCTGCTATTATTGTTGTAAAGGTTACATTTACTTGTTTTTTCGGTTGCGTACTGATGGGGCGCAAGGCTGGCCTGGTGAGCCGTGTCCGGACATACCAGGACACGCCGAGGGGCACCCAGGCGGATAAGCACGTGATGAGGGATTCCTACGCATGAAGACCACGTTCGAAGCCTTGAAGAACGGCCGTTTTGAAAAGTCAGTCAGGCGTTTTCGTTTCGTCTGTGTATTGAGCAGCGTCTTGCTGGCCTTGAGCGCGCAGGTGCTAGCGCAGTCTTGCCCTACGCCGCCTGGGAAGGACGTATTGCTGTTTGTGGACAACTCCAGCTCCATTACCAATGCCGAGTTCGACGAGGCGCAGCAAGCTATCGCCGGCATCGCCGCAAGCGTGCTGAGCCGCCCGGGTTATCGCCTGGCAGTGGTCAATTGGGGCTGCGAGGCGGGTCGCCGCGCCAGCCGCGATGGTTGCCGCATCGACCTTGCCACCGGCTCCGCCATTCCGGGTGGGTGGTCCACCAATCCCGCTGATTTTGCCTATGCAGGCAACAACAGTCCCGCCAACAAGGTCTGCCGTTCATTCGGCACCAACTTTGCCGGTGCGATCAATCGCGACAATTGCGGCGGTGGCAACTTCACCGTCAATGTCAACGACGACTATGCCCAGCATGCCTTGAAGGTTCTGGAAGGCGCGCTGTATAGCGGCGGCACGACGGGAGGCAACGACAGCTACAACCAGCCCACGCTGGGGCCGTCCGCTCCCACCCAGCAACTGATGTTGATCCACATGACCGATGCGGACCCGAACTTCGGCCGCCTCGATGGCACATCAATCCGGGAAATGCCATCCACCGAAACCGGCCTTGGTTTCTATTACTACAGCAATCGTTTCAAAAATGTGCGCAACGCCGTCATTGTCGGCGTGGGTATCGATGCGACGGCCACGTCCGCCGTGAACCGGGGGGAGCTGGGTGCCTTCGCCAGCAGGGGCGGCACCGGGAACGATTACGACGCTGCCCATTCGACAGCCATCTCGACTCAGGCGTTTGATACCGGTACGCCGCGCATTGCGTCCTATAGCACCACCTATAACGCCACGACCATACTGGATGCCGCCAACACCGCATTCAACGCGACGGTGCCAGCCTGCGTGATCGTGCGCAAACAAAGCATCGATGGCACCGGCAGTTTCAGTTTTACCGGGGGCACCAACGGCTTGCCGGCATCCTTGACGCTGAGTACGGCGACGACCAATCCGCAAGCCGCCACCGGCGTATTCCTGTCGCAATTCAACACCCCCACCAGCATCACCGAAACCATTCCCACCGGCTGGGCTCTGAGTTCGGCCACTTGCGTCAATGCAAGCAATGCCAATGTCCCTGTCACCAGTAACCTGTCAAGCGGTCTGCTGACCATTCCGGGGTCCGAGGTGGTAGCGGGGGCGCAATTGACCTGCACGTTTACCAATTCCCGGGTGCAACCCGGATTCGGGAGCTGCAATGCGCGGATGTTCCTGGACCAGGTCAGTACGGCGAGCAGTCCGAATGTGTCCACGTTGTACAACGTGGGCTATTTGAGTTCACCGTTCACCTACACCAGCCTCGGCACGGGCCTGGCGCGCAACGGCATCGGCTACAACCCGCTGGACAACTACATTTACGGCATCGAGTGGGACGGCTCTAGCGGCAACGAATTGATCCGGGTGGGCTCGGACGGCAGCAGTGTCAAC
The DNA here is from genome assembly GCF_001955695.1 of Rhodoferax koreense. Classification (NCBI taxonomy): domain Bacteria; kingdom Pseudomonadati; phylum Pseudomonadota; class Betaproteobacteria; order Burkholderiales; family Comamonadaceae; genus Rhodoferax; species Rhodoferax koreensis. The sequence goes on from NZ_CP019236.1 coordinate 1,581,140, forward strand.
CTGGGTGTCATCGCCGGACTGCCCGTGGGCAACTACAGCAACGGCGTGATTTCGCCCGCGGGCGACTATTACCTGACCTCCGGATCCGGCGGCGCGACGCTGTACCGCGTCAACATCGCCGCGCGCACGGCCACCAGCATCAGCATGAGCCAGTCCATCCTGGTGTCGGACCTGGCCTGGTACAACGGGCTGTTGTACGGCCTCAGTGGCGGCAGGCTGGTCAGTGTCAATCCAGGCTCTGGCGTCGTTGTCGACAATGGCTCGACCTCGCCGCTCGGTTCGGCGATTGCGATGTGGGGCTTCAGCAACGCGCTGCTGGCCAGCGGCGGCGGGCCCATCTACGCCATCGACCCGGCCACCGGAGCCGCCACGCTGATGAGCAGTGCACCAGCTGCGGGCAACGCCGACGGCGCCAACTGCGCCAGCGCCGCCATCCAATTCCCCGCCGATCTGTCGGTGACCAAGACCAACACCCCGGCGCAAGGCCCGAGCGACCTGGCCAACGACACCTACGTGCCCGGCGAGACCCGCAGCTACGCCATCGTGGTCCGCAACGGCGGGCCGTTCGGGGCGCAGAACGTGACGGTGAGCGACCCGGTGCCGGCCGGCATCAGCGCCGGCACGGTGAGCTGGACCTGCGCGGCCACCTCTGGCGGGTCTGTCTGCGGCGCGGCCAGCGGCAGCGGGGCGCTCAACGACACCGGGCTGAACCTGCCGTCGGGCGCCGTGGCGACCTACACGGTCACCATGACCGTGCCCACCGGCTTCACCGGGGCACTGACCAATACGGTGACGGTCACGCCGCCGAGCAACGTCAACGATCCCAACCCGGCCAACAACACCGCCACCGACACCGACCAGGCCGCGGCACGCGTCACCCTCAGCAAACTGAGCCTGGGCGGTGTCGGCGCCTTCAGCCTCAGCGGCAGCAACGGCGTGGCGCCCCAGACGCTCACGACCACGGTGGCCGGCACGGCGGTGAGCGGCACGTCGCAGGTGCTGACGACGGCAGGCATCGCCACGACCCTGACCGAAGCTAGCCCGCCGGCCGGCTACGTCCTCAGCGCCATCAACTGCACCGGCCTGGGCGGCGGCGGCACGGCCACGCCCGACCTGGCCGCGCGCACCGTCACGCTCGATGCTGCCGCCACGGCCTCGGGGGCCAACATCACCTGCACCTTCACCAACAGCCGCATCCCGCTGCTGCGGCTGCAAAAGGCCCTGCCCAGTGGCCGGGCCGCCGCGGCCGACCAGTTCACGCTGAACATGACCGGCATGGCGGGGCTGACCACCACCGGCAGCGGCAGCACCGCCACGGGCGTGCTCACGCACAGCGGTATCACGATCGGCAACAGCTACACCCTGTCGGAGAGCGGCGCGGGCGCCACCAACCTGGCCAACTACAGCAGCAGCTACGCCTGCACCAACGCCCTCGTCGGCGGGCAGACGCCCAGCGGCACGGGCACCAGCTTCTCCGTCACGCCGGTGGCCGGTGACGACCTCACCTGCACGCTGACGAACACGGCGATCCTGGCCGACTGCAGGTGGTCAAGACCGCCAGCCCGCCCGGGGCGGTGCAGGTCGGCCAGGTGGTGACCTACACCATCGTGGCGACCAACAACGGCCCGGCCGCGGCCCACGGCGCGAAGCTCACCGACACCCCGGTGGGTCTGAACTGCCAGATTCCCTCGGCCACGGCGACCTGCACAGCCACCGCCGGCGCCAGCTGCCCGTCTGCCACGGTGCCGGTGGCCAGCCTGACCGGCAGCGGGATCACCCTGCCGGCTTTCCCGAATGGCGGCTCAGTCACGCTGGCCATGCAGTGCACGGTGTTGCCTTGAGCCGGAAGCAATGTAAGCGGGCCATCCCCATCGCTCGAGTAAACAAGCGCAGATGAATGAAATTTTCTTTTTGATGATATTGTTGTAGAAGTTACATTTTTATAAATTTCATCGTCTAGCTTCCCATGATGAGGTCTTCCCAATCCCTCGCCAAAAAACTTGCGCTTGGGTGCTTCCTGGTATTGGCCAGCGTTTTCGGCTTGGGCGATGCGAACGCGCAATCGACCAATCAGTGCTCGGTTGCGAATTCGCTGCCTGTGATTGCTTCGCCGGCCGACTCAGGCTTTGTCGCTGACGACACGGCCGGCCAGACCCACACCCCGACGTTGAATGGGTCTCAAACGACCACGCGCCTGGGCACCCAGCCGAACGGGGCGATCGGCGTGGCGGGTGAGCTTCAATGGAACAACTCCAATGGTGCCAACTCGGGCATGGCGACGTTGGAAATCCTCATCAACGGGGTCAGGTACGCGATGCTGTCCACATCGGACAGTTCAGCCGGCCTGAACAGTCCGAACGGGGTATTCCAGCCAGACAACGGATCGTCGATTTCCGTCGATGGCAATGCGGAAACCGCCACGCAGCAACCCTTTGTCGGTGATGCCTTCTCGAGTGGGCGCACCTACCGTCCGTTCACCATTCGTCTGCCGCTTTCCGTCACGCGGGTCACCAGCGTGCAGTATCTCTATCGCTCCAATTACAACGGCGGCGGGGCAGACGATGACATCCGCTTTCGCAACATCCAGATCAACCAGTGCAAGGCTTCGTTGCGTATCCAGAAGGTCATCGGCGGAGGCCGCGTATCGGCGACGAACCAGTTCACGCTGTCCATCGCGGACGCAGGGAGCACGCAGGCCAGTACCACCACGACCGGCACGGGGACGACTGTGGGCAACGGCACCGCAACGCTCGCGCCGTTCACGGCAGGCACTGTCTATACATTGTCCGAAGTCGCATCGGGCAGCACGACGCTCAACAGCTACGACACGAGCTACGCATGTACCAATGCCTCCAGTGGTACGGGAACCAGCATGCCCAGTGGAGCGGGCACGAGCTTCTCCCTCACGCCTGCGGCGGGCGATGATGTCACCTGCACGCTCGTGAACAATCTGCTGCCGCCTTCGTTGTCGATCACCAAGGCAAGCAACGGGCCGTGGACGGTAGGACAGCCCGGCGCCGCCTACACACTGACCGTTGGCAACACGGGAGCGGTGTCTACGAGCGGGACCATCACGGTGCGCGACCAGTTGCCATCGGGCATCGGCATCCGTCCGGCCAGTGGATTCGCCGCCGCGACCGGATGGACCTGCAGCTACTCGGACGAGGCGGCGCAGAGTGCGACCACCATCGTTCCCAATACCGGCATGCTGATCGCATGTACTTCGGCGACAGCCCTTGCTGCCGGCGGCACCGCGGTGCTGATCATTCCCGTCGTGGTCACATCGGAATCGCCTTCCTCGGTTGTCAACTACGCTTCCGTTGGAGGCGGCGGCGACGCCTTCAACGGCGGCACAGCGCCCACAGCAGGCCCGTCGTGCAGCAATGCCGCGCATTGCGCCAGTGCCACCACTGGCGTGACCGCCTCGCCGCCCGCACCCGCCACCTGCACGGTCGGAACGCCTGTCAACTTGTTGGCAACGGCCCCCTTTCAAAGCAACTTCTTTACCGACAGCACCACCGAAACGCGAACCGCCACGCTGACGGCGACTTCCGGCGACTACAGGCTGGGTACCGGGAACGGTGGCCGCTTTGTCGTCGACATGAATTGGAAATGGAGCCCGGGCTACCCTTTGCCATCGAACGCGGCGACCATGACACTGCGCGTGAACGGAACCAATTACGCGACGATGACAACGCAAGCGGGCTTTGCCGGTTACGGGACGCTGGTGGCGCTGAACGGTGCGAGCCTGTTTGACGGAACGACCACCCTGGAGACCAATCGGGTGTCGAACGAAGATATCTGGGTCACGCTGCCGTCTTCGGTCACAACGATCACCAGTGTGCAGATGACCTACACGGCGGGCTCGGCCGCGGATGATTTCTTCTTTACCGGTCCTGCGATCTATGGGTGTCCTGCTCCGGCCGATCTGTCGGTGACCAAGACCAACACCCCGGCGCAAGGCCCGAGCGACCTGGCCAACGACACCTACGTGCCTGGCGAGACCCGCAGCTACAGCATCGTGGTCCGCAACGGCGGGCCGTTCGGGGCGCAGAACGTGACGGTGAGCGACCCGGTGCCGGCCGGCATCAGCGCCGGCACGGTGAGCTGGACCTGCGCGGCCACCTCTGGCGGGTCTGTCTGCGGCGCGGCCAGCGGCAGCGGGGCGCTCAACGACACCGGGCTGAACCTGCCGTCGGGCGCCGTGGCGACCTACACGGTCACCATGACCGTGCCCACCGGCTTCACCGGGGCACTGACCAATACGGTGACGGTCACGCCGCCGAGCAACGTCAACGATCCCAACCCGGCCAACAACACCGCCACCGACACCGACCAGGCCGCGGCACGCGTCACCCTCAGCAAACTGAGCCTGGGCGGTGTCGGCGCCTTCAGCCTCAGCGGCAGCAACGGCGTGGCGCCCCAGACGCTCACGACCACGGTGGCCGGCACGGCGGTGAGCGGCACGTCGCAGGTGCTGACGACGGCAGGCATCGCCACGACACTGACCGAAGCTAGCCCGCCGGCCGGCTACGTCCTCAGCGCCATCAACTGCACCGGCCTGGGCGGCGGCGGCACGGCCACGCCCGACCTGGCCGCGCGCAGCGTCACGCTCGATGCTGCCGCCACGGCCTCGGGGGCCAACATCACCTGCACCTTCACCAACAGCCGCATCCCGCTGCTGCGGCTGCAAAAGGCCCTGCCCAGTGGCCGGGCCGCCGCGGCCGACCAGTTCACGCTGAACATGACCGGCATGGCGGGGCTGACCACCACCGGCAGCGGCAGCACCGCCACGGGCGTGCTCACGCACAGCGGTATCACGATCGGCAACAGCTACACCCTGTCGGAGGGCGGTGCGGGCGCCACCAACCTGGCCAACTACAGCAGCAGCTACGCCTGCACCAACGCCCTCGTCGGCGGGCAGACGCCCGGCGGCACGGGCACCAGCTTCTCCGTCACGCCGGTGGCCGGTGACGACCTCACCTGCACGCTGACGAACACGGCGATCCTGGCCGACCTGCAGGTGGTCAAGACCGCCAGCCCGCCCGGGGCGGTGCAGGTCGGCCAGGTGGTGACCTACACCATCGTGGCGACCAACAACGGCCCGGCCGCGGCCCACGGCGCGAAGCTCACCGACACCCCGGTGGGTCTGAACTGCCAGATTCCCTCGGCCACGGCGACCTGCACAGCCACCGCCGGCGCCAGTTGCCCGTCTGCCACGGTGCCGGTGGCCAGCCTGACCGGCAGCGGCATCACCCTGCCGGCCTTCCCGAACGGCGGCTCGGTAATGCTGACGATGCAGTGCACGGTGTTGCCTTGAACCAGGGCGGTCATCCCCGCATGTCAACGAGAGCTGGCCCGGCTCATTCCCGCAGCCGGCGCAGCAGTTCGGGATCCGGGTAACCATCCGCTGGCACGCCGATGCTGCGCTGGTAGGCGCGGATCGCGCCGCGCGTGGCCGGGCCCATCATGCCGTCGGGCGTGCCGCTCGCAAAACCACGCTTGTTCAGTGCCGTCTGCAGTGCGAGCACCTGGCTGCGTGTCGGTGCCTGCAGATCACGCGGCCAGGCCGCCTGCACTTCTGCGCCACCCGCCAGGCGTTGCGACAGCAGGCTGACGGCGAGTGCGTAGCTCACCGAGTTGTTGTAGCGCAGGATGGAGCGGAAACTCGGGCCGACCAGGAACGCCGGGCCACGCGCGCCTGCGGGCAGGAGGACTTCCGCATCGGTCAACGGTGGCAGTGCGCTGCCATCGGCGCTGCGCAAACCCTCGGCCGTCCATAGCGCGGCCGGTTGACGCACAGTGGCATCGGCCCGGGCCACGTCGAAGCCGGGCGGCAACTGGACTTCCGTGCCCCAGGGTTGGTCGGCCTGCCAGCCGGAGCGGGCCAGAAAGTTGGCGGTAGAGGCCAGCACGTCGGCCATGCTGCCCCAGATGTCGCGCCGGCCGTCGCCGTCGGCGTCCACCGCATAGGCCAGGAAGTTGGACGGCAGGAACTGCGTCTGGCCCATGGCGCCCGCCCATGAGCCGATCATGTGGCCACGGTCGATGTCGCCGTTCTGCAGGATCTGCAGGGCCGCGAGCAACTGGCCGCGTGCCCATTCCTCACGCCGGCCCTCGAAGCCCAGCGTGGCCAGGGCGTCGATGGTCGGGATGTCGCCATAGTTGCTGCCGTAGTTGCTCTCCATGCCCCAGATGGCGATCAGGATGTTGGCCGGCACGCCGTAACGCGCCGCCGCCGCATCGGCCTCGGCCCGCACCTGCAGCCATTTGTCCTGTCCGCGGGCGACGCGTTGCGGCGACACGGCGGTGTCGAGATAGTCCCACACCGTGCGCGTGAATTCGGGCTGCGCACGGTCGGCGGCCACCACACGCGGCAGTTCCTGCACACCATCGAACGCCTCGCGCAGGATGGTGTCGCTGATGCCCGCGGCGCGCGCCGTGACCCGGAAGTCCTCGATCCAGCGGGCGAAGCCCTGGGCCCGCACGGCGTCGCCGGCTGGGGCGAGCTGGCTTGGGACGGGCGCGGCAGACGACGGTGGTACAGGCGGGCTTGCCGGGTGGGGCGGTGCCGTGGCACAGCCGGCCAGCCATGCAGCACCGGCAAGGTAGAGCAGCCGGACCTGACCAAGCGATGAATGGATGCGGTGTTTCATGCGCCGATTTTCGCTGTTGGAGCGAAGGGCCAACCCGGGTGCCGACCAGCCACGGGCAAGGATGCTCGCTATGCAAGGAAAAAATTAGTTTCTTAGTACCTAATTATGTAAGCAAATGATTAAACCAAGATAGAAAAACGGAATTTTGTAGACAATCAAAAATAAAAAAACGCTCATCTACTTTTCTATTTATTTGCCGCATAACGGTTTCCGTTGCATGCAACATTTTTCACCGAACAACGGAGATCAGTTCGCAGGACTTCGCCACGCCTGCCGCGAGGCGTTGCCATGCTGGTGAAAGCAGTCGTGTTGGCCGTAAAACGATGCCTGTGGCAAAGCGCCTGGGCCGGGCTCTGCATGCTCGCTGCCGGCGCCTGCCTTCCCTTCATGGCACAAGCCGACCAATGGATGACAACGGCGACCGGCACGACAGCCAGTAACGGGCAGGCGATGTCGCTGGGGTTCGGCAACGGGGTCACGGCGACCTATACCCAGGGCGCCGCCATCAACAACCCTGCTTTTTGCGGCTCAAGCCAACACGCCGCGCCTGGTGGGACCTTGGGTGGCACCAACGTTGCCACATTCATCGAACCCGATCCACCGGCGGGCAGCGTTTCCGTCAGCCAATGCATCGGCAACGGTGCCGCGGGGGTCCTGCGTACGGTGCCACACAGCTTCAGCTTCAACAAGCCGATCATCGGCCCGGTCCTCCACCTCCAGAATCTGGACGGCACCGTATACGACGTGAGCGCCACCACCATCTCGGGCGGGGCGGTCACGTACACCCAACTGGCCAAGAACGACGCCATGGAGGTGGCAGCGCTGAATGGGACCACCACGCGCTTCAACGACACGCCACAGCCTGCGGACAACGGCGGCTGCATGGGGAACGGCGGAGGCAACCCTAGCGGCGCGTGCGGCAGTTTCCGCATGAATGGGGGGCCGGTTCAGAGCTGGTCCGCGGCGAACCGCCAGCTCATCGCTTACAACTCCGGAGATGGTTGGACCTGGTCGGTGTCTTTCCAGACGGCGCGTTTGACCAAGGCATTCGCTGCGGCGTCGATCCAGTCGGGCCAGACCACCGCATTGACCTTCACGATCGATAACACCAACGCGACCAACGGCACCAACGCGGCGACGGCGATGCCGCTGGGGCCCCTCGACTTCACGGATATTTTTCCCGCCGGCCTGAGCCTCGCCAACGGGATCAGCAGCAGCACCTGCAGCGGCGCCACGGTGGCGAACACTTCTGGCGGTACGCTCAATGCAGGCGATACCGGCGTGCAGGTAAGCGGCCTCACGGTGGCTGCGAACGCGAGTTGCACAGTGTCGGTCTCGGTGACGGCGGTTTCCAGCGGAACTTATTCGAATACCGCCGCCAACATGAGCAGCACGATCGGCAATCTCGTCCTGGCGCCCAGCGCATCTTTGACGGTGGTGCCGCAACCCGGATTCGGGAGCTGCAATGCGCGGATGTTCCTGGACCAGGTCAGTACGGCGAGCAGTCCGAATGTGTCCACGTTGTACAACGTGGGCTATTTGAGTTCACCGTTCACCTACACCAGCCTCGGCACGGGCCTGGCGCGCAACGGCATCGGCTACAACCCGCTGGACAACTACATTTACGGCATCGAGTGGGACGGCTCTAGCGGCAACGAATTGATCCGGGTGGGCTCGGACGGCAGCAGTGTCAACCTGGGTGTCATCGCCGGACTGCCCGTGGGCAACTACAGCAACGGCGTGATTTCGCCCGCGGGCGACTATTACCTGACCTCCGGATCCGGCGGCGCGACGCTGTACCGCGTCAACATCGCCGCGCGCACGGCCACCAGCATCAGCATGAGCCAGTCCATCCTGGTGTCGGACCTGGCCTGGTACAACGGGCTGTTGTACGGCCTCAGTGGCGGCAGGCTGGTCAGTGTCAATCCAGGCTCTGGCGTCGTTGTCGACAATGGCTCGACCTCGCCGCTCGGTTCGGCGATTGCGATGTGGGGCTTCAGCAACGCGCTGCTGGCCAGCGGCGGCGGGCCCATCTACGCCATCGACCCGGCCACCGGAGCCGCCACGCTGATGAGCAGTGCACCAGCTGCGGGCAACGCCGACGGCGCCAACTGCGCCAGCGCCGCCATCCAATTCCCCGCCGATCTGTCGGTGACCAAGACCAACACCCCGGCGCAAGGCCCGAGCGACCTGGCCAACGACACCTACGTGCCCGGCGAGACCCGCAGCTACGCCATCGTGGTCCGCAACGGCGGGCCGTTCGGGGCGCAGAACGTGACGGTGAGCGACCCGGTGCCGGCCGGCATCAGCGCCGGCACGGTGAGCTGGACCTGCGCGGCCACCTCTGGCGGGTCTGTCTGCGGCGCGGCCAGCGGCAGCGGGGCGCTCAACGACACCGGGCTGAACCTGCCGTCGGGCGCCGTGGCGACCTACACGGTCACCATGACCGTGCCCACCGGCTTCACCGGGGCACTGACCAATACGGTGACGGTCACGCCGCCGAGCAACGTCAACGATCCCAACCCGGCCAACAACACCGCCACCGACACCGACCAGGCCGCGGCACGCGTCACCCTCAGCAAACTGAGCCTGGGCGGTGTCGGCGCCTTCAGCCTCAGCGGCAGCAACGGCGTGGCGCCCCAGACGCTCACGACCACGGTGGCCGGCACGGCGGTGAGCGGCACGTCGCAGGTGCTGACGACGGCAGGCATCGCCACGACACTGACCGAAGCTAGCCCGCCGGCCGGCTACGTCCTCAGCGCCATCAACTGCACCGGCCTGGGCGGCGGCGGCACGGCCACGACCGACCTGGCCGCGCGCACCGTCACGCTCGATGCTGCCGCCACGGCCTCGGGGGCCAACATCACCTGCACCTTCACCAACAGCCGCATCCCGCTGCTGCGGCTGCAAAAGGCCCTGCCCAGTGGCCGGGCCGCCGCGGCCGACCAGTTCACGCTGAACATGACCGGCATGGCGGGGCTGACCACCACCGGCAGCGGCAGCACCGCCACGGGCGTGCTCACGCACAGCGGTATCACGATCGGCAACAGCTACACCCTGTCGGAGGGCGGTGCGGGCGCCACCAACCTGGCCAACTACAGCAGCAGCTACGCCTGCACCAACGCCCTCGTCGGCGGGCAGACGCCCAGCGGCACGGGCACCAGCTTCTCCGTCACGCCGGTGGCCGGTGACGACCTCACCTGCACGCTGACGAACACGGCGATCCTGGCCGACCTGCAGGTGGTCAAGACCGCCAGCCCGCCCGGGGCGGTGCAGGTCGGCCAGGTGGTGACCTACACCATCGTGGCGACCAACAACGGCCCGGCCGCGGCCCACGGCGCGAAGCTCACCGACACTCCGGTGGGTCTGAACTGCCAGATTCCCTCGGCCACGGCGACCTGCACAGCCACCGCCGGCGCCAGCTGCCCGTCTGCCACGGTGCCGGTGGCCAGCCTGACCGGCAGCGGCATCACCCTGCCGGCTTTCCCGAACGGCGGCTCAGTGACCGTCACCGTGCGGTGCACGGTGCTGCCGTGATGGCGCGGAAAGGCCGAATCGCCCAATGAAAAACCCCTTGATCCGTGCGAATCAAGGGGTTTGCATGAGGTGCCGTGGTGCCCGGGGCCGGAATCGAACCGGCACACCTTTCGGTGGGGGATTTTGAGTCGCTGTGTAAGGTGCTCTGTCTGGGTAAGCGGTGCGAAGCTGAGCGAAGGTTGAAGAAGTAAAAAGTAATTTCAGATCAGTAGGTTAGCGAAGTTTTGCGAAATCGGTGAAAACTGATCTGTGTACCTGTACTGTACCGCGGATGCGCTTCTTTGGAGGGGTGGTTGGTGGTCCTAACTCGATGGCGCGCAGTGATTTGCGATGGACCCCGCCAGGCTGATTTCCGCCATTCGCACGCCGGATGCAGACGGCTGTCTCAGACGCAACTGGTCAACTACATTCCAGCACAGCGCTAGTTGGTTGGACTGGAAAATCTATGTCACGCCCATCCATAGTTGAGCAGCAAACGAAGCTGGCGTGAAGCCCAAGCTGCAATGAAGACGCCGACGCTGACCGCCACTATGGGCCAACAAGCTGCTGAGCGACTTATCAAAGCGCTTTCATCGCCCCTGCGGCGTATCGGCTACCAGGCCTATACAAGCGAGCAGTCGCAAGAGGCCCGCGGCCAGTACGAATACGCAGAGCAGGAGGCGCGGGCAAAGCGCGCTGGCCTTTGGCGTGACGTTGAGGTGACCACACCGTGGGACTGGCGGCGCGGAAAACGGCGACTGCTGTTGGGGAATCGACTCCGCAATACCGCTACGTCGAGGTCAACGGACGCCCATGAAATCTGCGAATTGGTGCTCTCGGCCACGAAGGGTTGGCCACTGCAAAGCCGCGAACGACAGCTGCAGACTGATTGCTGACTTTGAGATTTCAGCGCTGAGCGACCGCGGCGCGCGAAACCCGCCATTTACGTTCAACAGGCGCGTCGGTCCGCTGTACATCCCGAATCGGTCAGTCAGCGACAGCTCGTCCCCAAGCTGCGCGAGCGGCTGTTTGCGCAATCGGCGAGTTGGCGCTGTGCGCCCCTGATCTGACATCGGCTTTGCTGATTTCGCCGCCCCAAACCTGCCGGTCAGACACCCCGCGCACTCGGCCAAACGCGGGTGGAAGAAATCGGCAGCGCTTTGGGCTTCGGGCGTCGACAAACTCCCAGGAATCAAAAGCTGATGTGAAGATTCTCGAGGGATCAAGCAACCATGGGAACTGGCGCAAACCCAGTGTTCATGCGGGTCAGTGGGCTTTTGCAAGGCCTTCCATCGACTTTCACCTGCCCCGGCAGCTAATTCTTCATTCAATGGAGCATGTATTTATATGTATCGATCAGAACATCAAAGGGAATCTATGGTCGAGTTGGATAGTCGAGCAGCACGTCTCGAAGCCTATCCAGAATAGACCGAAACCCATTAAAATCAATGCTATCCGCATTTTTTGCAACTACGTCTCGCGCAAATGCCGCCTTCCCATAATGCTTCGAAGAGTCCTCATCCTGTCGAGAAAAAGTCTTCCCGTTGAGCGTCACTGCTTGCGTCGCGGCGTCAAAGAAATCTTCAATCATCGTTTGAGAATTTCCAGGGCCAAGTGGCGTTGGAACGACGTACAAATTCGAGAAGAGATGGATAAAAGGCCGAAGGCCTTTCGGCTTCTTTATCTTTAGCAAGCCCGAAATCGCCCCATATATGCTGTCTGCACCAAGATCGTTATCAATCAACAGGATCACCGGATGCATTGGTCGCGGGGCGCGAAACTTGTTGACCACGTCGGCATGATAGTTCTTAATAAGATGACACAAGCCTCCGACGCCTCCGCCAATGTCTGTGACAACGGCCGAGCGACGATCTGCATATTTATACAAGCGAACCTTTAATTCAGGCTTTCCACCAGTTATAGAGGCAGAGGCAAGTGTTGGGTAGTGACCCGCAAGTTGCAGGATTGCGTGCTTTATGTATGTGTTGTCAGTTTTTCCCTCGCATACAATCATGGGCTTGCTGAGGGCATAAAAACTGTCGAAGTAAATTACTCGGCGATAGAGCTGAAGTCTACCGGGCGCACCAAGAGGAACCAAACTGTTCGCTTCTTCGCGGCAAGAATTATATAAATCTATCTGATCGACGTAACTAAGCATTCCTCGCAACTCGCCAGCATGGCCATCTCTTCGTAGCTCTTGCGCTGCACCGTCTTTGTCGGTGAAGTGGATAGTGTGCTGGAATTTTCCCGTCTTAAAAAGGTTGTTCGCCATTGCGCGAGCGGCATAACGATACGTCGCGGGGACATTGACTTTTTTGTTTACAGTCAGTCCGGTCACTTCCTGACGAGAGTCTCTGTATTGGAGCCTAGTCTTTTTCTCATTCAATGAAAAGCCGCACTTCTGAACAATTTTCTGCAAGCCGCCCCCGGGAATCCACTTATGCGGGTCGCCTTCTTTTTGAACCGCTATGGCTGTGGGGAACTCAGGCTTATTGGTGCTGAATGTTAAGTCATCAGCATATCTAGTGTATGTGCAGCCCTGCCTCAATGCGAACTCAACGAGTCGCATGTCGAGAAGATGCCCAATCAGATTTGAGATAATTGGCGAGCAAGGACTTCCCTGCGGGAGCTTGTTTTCGCTGCAAGCGATCTGGGCAAGAATCGTTGCAACCGCTGGAAAAAGAGAAAAATTCTCGTCTTTAATGAAAAAACCTCGGACCCTCCCGAAGTTAATTGTCCCGAAGAAATCGGAAAGGTCTGCATTGAAGACAAAGCGCCGCGTAATGTGCTCTTCACCATTGCTAACGATGCTACGACCCTTTGTGAAGCCGTGCGAAACCTCACGCCTCACATAGTTCTTGTTCTTGACCGCGGTCGCATGTTTCGCTTTGAGCTCTAATGAGCAACCGAGAAGAATGGCAGCAAGCCTTTGCTGAATTAGTTTCAAGTGGGGGCACGGCGCCGATATTTCCCGAACGCCTCCCGTCTTCTTGCTGATTTCGAACTTCTTATATAGATCCGGTTTAGGCTGCTTGTACAAAATGTACGAAAGCATTCCCGCCTTCACATCAAGTAGCTTCGCCACACCATGAAGATCGGTGGCGCCCTTCAAGTTTGCAAGTGTCATTGTTATAAGGTGGACTCGCAGACACTCTTACGCGAACGCAGGGGACGCGCATTGCCGCAATACGGCGAGGATACCGAGGAGCATTTCCCGGGGACATTTCTTTCACATGCCATGAATCATGGCAAAAAATCTGTCTGCGAGTCCGGCGCTACTTTACCATTCTGCCGACGGTGATCGGCACTCTCGGGCTGCATCCGGCCCGAGACAAGGCGTCCGAAGCTCGCCGTTGGTTATCAGTTTCGGCGGCGGCTACGACTTCACGATGAATATGCTGCGGCCGGGTGGCGCGTTGCACTAGTGTCTGATGCCGCCGCGCTACCGGGCAGCAGGATGGCTTACCCCTTCATCCGGGGGGGCGCATGGGCGTGCACAAGGCGGTCACTTGCGAACGCCCGCGCTTGGCCGGCAGCGTCAGTTCGTGGATTTCGCCGACGGCTGACCTTGGTCAGCCCCTGACCAGGGCATCGACAGTCAGCTTCCTGGCGCGTCTTTGTGCCCACCCTTTCCGGCCATGACCCGCCGTTCGGCGCGAGGCTTCGAGCGATAGATCAAGACTGGACTCTGTCGCTCGTGATTGAGGGCTGAATGGCAACTGCCGCGGTAACCGGTCGTTCGATGTACGTGGCCTTTGAGTGACCTCTGCCTTGACTATGGGTCGTCAATACGGTCTTAAAGAGGGATAGTTGTGCCGCTACACATTGTTTTGTGTATCTTTCGTCATAAAATAATGTGCATCTTGATGGATGTAACGGCCGGATGACCTACGATGCTTTCCTCGCTGAGCTGGCCCTGGCTGGACTCACTGTGCGCGCATTTGCAGAACTCATAGGGATGAACAAGAACTCCGTGTCGAACTACGCCAGCGTTGGCAGGGTGCCCACCCATTTGGCAGTCATTGCCACACTGCTGTCGGAGTTAAAGGGGCGCAACATCGGCTTCGAAGACGTGCTGGCAAAGATCGACCGAACGCCCAAGAAGCCAAGGGGCGCGGCCAAGCCTGGCCGTTTCGGTGGCGACAGGCAAGAGCAGTTGGAGCTGCAATCGTGATCGAGCAGCCTGTGTTCACGTTGGACTGGCTGCATGCAAGCCTGGGCTGGAACCGCCCCGAGCAAATCGTACGACCGGACGGCGCAGGCGCCGCGAAGTTTGCGGCTCTGGTGCAAGAGAAAGTCGGCCGCGCTTTAACCGGGGAGGCAGCGGGCCAAGGGTGTCGCATTGGTGTGCTTGCCGAAGTTCCGAGCGCTGCGAGTACCGAGCCGCCCATCGCGGTCGTGGTGGAGTTCTCGCAACCAGCTTCGGATGACACGCTTAGTGAACTTCACCGGTTGGCCTGGAACTTCTCTCATTGTCCGGCCCTTATCACCGTCGAACCTAGCTTGGTGCGCGTATGGACATGCTGCGAGGCGCCTGTCTTCGGCCAGCGGTCCTCGGACCGGGTGGTCTACACAGTGACCGCAGACGAGCTTGCCGGATCGAAGACCCTGGCGCTCGAACGCGTTGCAGCGCAGTCCTTGCATTGGATCAATTTGGTGTCTGGGGTGTTTTTCTCTAAACACGCCGGGCGTTTCGACCGTGATGGACGCGCTGATCAGTTGCTGCTGGGGAACCTGAGGCACGTCAGGCACCTTCTCGCAGAAATCGGCTTGGACGACGAAGACGTCTGCCATGATCTGCTGGCACGCATCATATTTGTTCAGTTCCTGTTTGATCGAAAGGACGTGGACGGCAACCCCGCCCTAACAGCATCCAAACTCGCCCGGCTTCATGCGGAAGGCGTGTTGAGAAAGCTCCACGCAGGCTTCGACAGTATTCTTTCGAGCTACACAGACGCCTACGCGTTGTTCGATTGGCTCAATGAACGCTTCAATGGCGACCTCTTCCCCGGAAAGGGCGATACACCAGAAGCCCGCGCAAAAGGCTGGGCGGCGGAGAAGCGCATCGTTAACAAGAAGCATCTGTCCTTGTTGGCCGATTTCATTCGGGGCAATGTTGACATGCCGTCCGGCCAGCAGTGTCTATGGCCACAATACTCGTTCGACGTCATTCCGTTGGAGTTCATCAGCAGCATCTACGAGACGTTTGTCGATGAACGCGCGGCCGACGGCGGCGTGTTCTATACGCCACCGCATCTGGTCGATTTCGTGTTGGACAAGGTGCTACCGTGGGGCGGGCTGGACTGGGACCTCAAGGTGCTCGACCCCTCGTGCGGCTCGGGCATCTTTCTGGTCAAGGTCTTCCAGCGTCTGGTCCATCGCTGGAGACTGGCCAACCCAGGTCAACCGGTGCGCGCCGAACTGCTGCGGCGACTGCTGGAGCGCAACCTAATCGGCGTGGATATCGACCCGCATGCCGTGCGCGTTGCTTGTTTTAGCCTCTATCTGGCAATGTGCGACGAGATCGAGCCGCGCCACTACTGGACGCAGGTTGTTTTTCCGAGCATGCGAGACCGCAGGTTGCTATGCAGCGACTTCTTTGCGGAGCAGAACCCTGCCATCAGTACGCAGACCAGCGCACAGTGCTATGACCTCGTGGTTGGCAATGCACCATGGGGCGAGGATCTCGTGACTGAGCAGGCAAAAGCCTGGGCCCAGGCTGACCGGCGGAACTGGACCGTTGCGAACAAGGACATCGGGGGACTCTTCTTGGCCAAGGCGGCGCAGTTGTTAAAACCGACTGGGCGCGTGGCGATGATTCAGTCGGCAAGCGCCTTCTTGTTCAACACGAGTGTCAAGTCATGCGAGTTCCGTCAGCAGTTGTTTCAGTCGCACCGCGTTGAGGAGGTGGTGAACTTGGCAGCGCTTCGATTCGACGTGTTCAAACGCAAGTCACACACGACCAAGACG
Organism: Rhodoferax koreense; assembly: GCF_001955695.1. NCBI lineage: Bacteria > Pseudomonadati > Pseudomonadota > Betaproteobacteria > Burkholderiales > Comamonadaceae > Rhodoferax > Rhodoferax koreensis. Next base: position 1,597,282 of record NZ_CP019236.1, read on the forward strand.
TCCGTTTCGCCTTCATGCATCGTAGTCCTGTCTCCCGGCCGACCGGCATGGAATGACCGGATCTCGTACGTCAGCCCTAAACGGCTTAAGCCTCTGACCGACGAGTTCACAATCATGATTGAACCCCAGGATTGCCGTACTTTATATGTTCATGAAGCCCTGAATGATTCGACGATCTGGACGGTACTCATGTGGGGCTCGCCTCGTGATCGCTCCCTGCTCAAGCGGCTGGTTGGATACCCCACCATTTCCAACCCTGGCGAGTCGATCAAGGTGCTGACGCGCCAAGGGTTCATCTATGGTGACCGGACTCGGCCTCAGCCTGACTTGGACGGACGCCCGCTGTTTGACCAGACCACGTTTCCGGACGGATCGCTGATGCACCTGGACACGGACCTGTTGGCTCCGACGCGCGATCTCCGCGTGCATTCCAAGGATTCCACCAACTTCGCAGCTTTCGAATGGCCCCAGCTTATTCTCAAGAAAGGTCTGCAGAAGGGGCGTGCCAGATTCCAGGCCCGCTTGGCTCAATCGAATAGCAAATCGGCGGCTGTATTCAGTGACAACTACGTGTCGATCCATGGTCCTCAATCCTTCCTTGACGCCGCCTGCCTCGCCGTGAACAGCCTGCTGGCCGTTTATTTCCTCAAGCTCACCAGCGGACGGATTGCCGCCTACCGTCCCGCGGCACTGACCAATGAACTGCTGGACATCCCGATCCCTCATCCACTGCCGCCTCAGATCAAAAAGGTCAAAAGCTATGAAGATATTGATGAGATCGTGTACCGCGCGTTCGCGCTGAAGGACGCGGAGCAGGTGCTGGTTGAGGATCTTTGCGAGTTGGCGCTCGCCGATTTTCAAGAGAAGAAGGGGCGAACTAAGGTCAAGAGTCAGCGTATGGAAGAGCGAGCCCCGTCAAATGCCCACCTCCGTGACTACTGCACTTACTTCATGCGTGTGCTCAGGGCGGGTTTTGGTGCCGACAAGGCAGTGAGTGCGACCATTTTCTGCACCCCGGACGACGACGCTTTGCCTTATCAGATGGTCTCTATTGAACTTGGCCGTTCATCCGTCCCCCCCGTCGAGTGGCGCAAGATGACCACCCCGGCACTTCTAGGCGAGTTGGAGCGACTGGATCTGCAGGACGGGAAAGACACTGGGGGCCGACTGGGGATCTATACCAAGCGCGTGGTGCGTCTCTACGACGCCGGCCATGGCGTTCCAATGATCATCATCGTCAAGCCCAACGTGCATCGCTACTGGACAAGGTCCACGGCCCTGAACGACGCGGATGAAGCCTCGGTGGATCTGTTTCGAATGCAGCATCAAGATGGCATGACGCGGACCATCCTATGACTATCTCCGCCGACCCGGCTTTTGTCGCCCTAGCAAAGGCGTGGATGCAGGCACCCGCAGACACGCTGCTGACCCTCGTCTGGACCGCTTACGATGACATGCGAGCGTCGCCGCCAACTATTGACACGCGCGATCTGGAACGCAGCATTACCCAGCGACTGGAAGCGCGCATCAACGATGCAATGTCGGGCGACGAACCCTTTCGAGTTCAGCATGGCGCATATGAGCACGAGACCATGGCGGCGCCGCCAGCGCAGCCGCCCCAGTACGACATTGCGTTTGTGCTGCGGTCGGATGAACGGTTGATGTGGCCCCTGGAGGCAAAGGTGCTGGAGACCGCTGGAAGAATTTCGGAGTACCTGGAGGACGTCAGGCAGCAGTTCCTTACCTGCCGATACTCGCCTTTCTCCGGCTCGGCAGCCATGCTTGGCTACTTGCTGAGCGGGGACTCGTCGGAAGCACTGGACGGCATCGGCAAGAAATTAGGGTGTACGTTGCACCAAGTGGGCGGCCCTTCGTTGATGCGGGCGCATCGGATGTCCCATCACGTTCGGTCGCCCCCCGTCGGTAAGCCTTATCCCCAAGACTTCACCTGCCACCATTTGATCCTGGAGTTCGTAGGGCTCAAGCGCCACAGTTGAGCATGTCCTCCTCCTCGTCGAGACTGCTCGTCAAGCATGCGTTGCTGACGCAATAGTGTGAGCGACTTTGGTATGAGTTGTGGCGACAGGGGTCAACCGGGAGCCCGTGCGAATGACCGGAAGATCGATGAGACGGTGGACTCGCTGTTGAGGGCTGAGTGACAGCAATCGCTGGCGGATTCAACCGGTCGATGCAACACACTAAAAGCTGCATGAGCAGAAGGAGTGTTGCAGATGAAGTATCGGACGCGAACCTACTACACGGACGCCCAGAAGGCATTGATGTGGGAGCGATGGAAGGAAGGCTGGACTCTTCACCAGATTGGCCATCTGTTTGATCGACCTCACACTTCGATCCACAACATCTTGTCAAAGACCGGTGGCATTCGACCGCCGCAGCGCAGGCGCAGCGCCACTGCGTTGACCCTGGCAGAGCGAGAAGAGATCTCTGGTGCGCTGATCGTTGGTCAATCGATGCGCTCGGTGGCCGCCCGACTTGGCAGGGCGCCGTCGACCATCAGCCGCGAGATTGGGCGCAACGCCGGGCAAGACAGCTATCGGGCAAGCGTCGCCGACGAAGCGGCTTGGAACCGAGCCCTACGGCCACAGCTATGCAAGCTGGTCAAGAATCGGGCGCTGGCTGGTGTCGTGGCGAACCTGCTTCGAATGCGGTGGTCGCCCAAGCAGATCGCCGGCTGGCTCACGCATGCTTATCCGAACGACCCGAACCTTCATGTGTCACACGAGACCATCTACCGCAGCCTGTTCATTCAAGCGCGTGGCGCGTTGAAGAAGGAGCTGCTTGAGCACCTCAGGCGCACGCGCGGCATGCGACGCTCTCGTTCCTACACGCAAAAGACGGCGATCCATGGGCAGATCGCGGATGCCGTGTCGATCAGCGAGCGCCCCGCATCTGTCGAAGATCGGGCGGTGCCTGTTCATTGGGAGGGAGACTTGGTGTTCGGCAGCGGCAACAGCCAGATCGCCACATTGGTCGAGCGACAGACGCGATACGTGATGTTGGTCAAGCTCGAAGGCAAGGACTCGCAGTCGGTCGTCAACGCGCTGATCAAGAACGCGCGCAAGCTGCCGCAGGAGCTCTACAAGTCATTGACTTGGGATCGAGGCACGGAGATGCACGGTCACAAGCGATTCACGATGGCCACCGACATCCAAGTCTGCTTCTGTGATCCCCAAAGCCCGTGGCAACGCGGCAGTAACGAGAACACCAATGGGCTGCCCAGGCAATACCTGCCGAAGGGCATCGACATCTCGGGCTACTCACAGCTCCAACTCAACGCGATAGCGCGACAATTGAACGAGAGGCCGCGCAAGACGCTCGGCTTCCACACACCCGCCGAGATGTTCAACGAATGTGTTGCATCGACCGGTTGAATCCGCCCTGCAAAGCAGCCCCTAGCTGTGAAGTGTCATGAGATTCTTTCGGGACAACGAGAGACGGGAGATAGGTGGCACAAGATCGATACCGTGGTGAGGCCTGTGTCAGTTGTAGAAAGCGTCCAGACCAGCAAGGCCTACGGAATTGCCACGCGCTTAAGATCAATGGCCTGTACAGGGCCGAGTAGATCCACCGTCGCGCACCGTGGAAGACCAAGGAATCAGTGGAATTGGCCACCCTGGAATAGGTGTCCTGGTTTAACCCCCACAGACTGCTGGAGCCCATTGGATACATCCCGCCTCCATGAGCTGAGGCAAATTACTATTGGCAACTTGCCAATCAGCCCTCCACCGTGGCGGCCTGATTTAAATCAAAAAGCCTCCACGAACCCGGTGCGGTTCAGGTTTCAAGAAGCTAGTGAGTCCACAACGCGCCGAATTTTTTTGCGTAGGCTGAACACACTGCCATCCCGATCAGACATCATTCTTGTTGCCAACCAAGACAGTGGTCCAAACATGCCCAAGATTAACGCCATTGGAGCGCCAATTAGGATGCGCAACCATGTCCTGTATGTTACACGCATACTTTCCTCTGGTCGACGCAAGTGCATGACAAACAACGCGAGAATTCCTAGGGCCCAGAGTAATACCCCAAAGGCCACCCATGAAATTTTCAATTTTGCATAAACTATAAGGATTGGAACGATTGCATAAAATGCCCCAACCAAGAAAAAAGTAAAGACCAGATAGAACTGTCCAAAGTTCATGACAGGGCCCCACCGTTCTTTGACACGCCAATTGGGCAATATACGGTACTTTCCTCGATCAAGCTCCTGCAATAATTGCTTGCGTAATTCAGGAATATTCTCATTCGTGGTGGCAATGGGGTCATTAACGAAACGCCATAATGCCATCGTAGTCTGATGCGATTTCTTAAATGGAGCCCGTGGCGGTAGATCAGATCGACCAAGAGTAGACTGATAGCCCCGCCAGAAATGCCAGATCACATTCAAGGCTTGTGAATCGATCTAGGTCTGTGCGATCTAGGTCTGTGCGTAGTGCAGCAATAGCCCCTCGCCATCGAAATGCGGACGGTGATGGAATGTCATCACGCAAGGACACAATAGGTAATCTACTTGTCAACACATCGCCACGCGTCTGCTCCATCAGCATGTCCATGGCACGCAATGGCGCCGTCCAGCCAGATTGCCAAATTAGGGGCGCGAGCGGTGCTGAGGCGTCGATGCAAAGACGCTCAGCCGAGGTATCCATCAACTCGCGGAGGCCTTGATTGTCAAGAATTCCTCCGTCGGCAAGCTGGTGTTTTTTCCATCTAAGCGGTTCAAATGCGCCAGGAATCCCGGTCGACGCGCTGAGCGCCTTCGCTATGCCTATGTCCTCCGTCGGGAGGTAGATTGCATCAGCTGAGCGCATTTGCCCTCGATCATTGAAGACCAGCATTGCTCGTTTCCCGCTGGTGTAGTCGCTGGTAGCCAGTCGCCACTCCGGCAATACACAAGCAGCAAGCTGTGACAGTCCATTGTCAAGATCATCCCGTAAAAGCTTTTTGTACTGGCGTGCCATGGCTGAACCAAAGCCGGCCTCCCCGTGAACGATTACCCTAGTCAGTGCTCTGACGGAGCCAAATGCACGTGAGCGCGGACAAGCATACGCCCAGTGCCACAGTCGCTCAAATGCTCGGAGCGAGCAGGCCTGCAGATCTTCAGGCGTTAACCTTGGTGATCGCTGCGCAGCCTTTGACCATTCAGCCAAGAAGATGGCTGTCCAGATACTGTCGACAACTGATTCACTCGCTGTAGCCGGCCATCACCGGCCAAGCCGTGCAACGCGCCCAGATGGAAGAAGGCAGCCCGTAGACCGCCGCCGGAAAGACTGACATGCATGGGCTGGTTGGAAATCAACAATGAACACTTCTTCTCTAGTTCCCGGCTGTGTGAGCCATGGGTGGGGCGACCAATTCAGTCATGCACTTGAAATGCTCAGGGTCGCATTCGCGGATTAGAGCAAGGATTTCTTGAAGTACTGCTGCCGTGCCGAAATCTGTCCCAGCGACTCGCGTCTGGTCTAGCAGGATTTCGACCCGTCCGTCTGTCAACCGTTACCGTCGCTCAATATGTCGAAAGAGGTTCGATAGCGAAGTTTTACCTGAGCCATTCCAACCGTGAATAACGTTGAATCGAGCAAAGTCGGGGAGTTCTGTAGGCCAACTGAAATTCCGAAATATTCGGTAATCGCTGGCCCTATGCATCCTGCTGATCTGCATGCTTCTTCCTTTGCTCGGCGTGGTGCCAAAATCTTTCTTTGTTCGCCATACACCCCTTCATCATTCGATGACCCATCGCTCAAGACTGGCTCTTATGGCAGTGCTCACAATTTCCGTATGCTTATCGATGCGGCGGCTTAACTTTTCGATGTGCTCCACGGTTAATTGCTTGTTCTTGCCTTCATTCAAGCGCCGCGCGATTTGGTTCAGATTCCGGCCGACCGCCAAAAGCTGATAGTTCGATTCACCCAACGCTTCTATTTCGCTCATGCCAAACTGCGCTTCGCGAGTGAGCCCCGCTCTGCAGGCGTCAACTATCCACCGTCGCGCGGAACAACGCTCTACGTTCGCGCGCTCGCGGATAGCTCGCTTTTCAGATGCGGTCAGCAGGATTTCAAAACGCTCTTTCGGCTCGCTGGCCGGCGCTTCGTGTGTCTGCTGGTAAGTCTTAGGCTCGGGACTTTTGCCTGCCTTCTCAAGCTGCGCCTTTATAGCTTCCTTGATGGCTGCGCCCGGCGACATCCCCAGGGCCGCGCAATAGTCGGTCCAGCGGGCTTTCAAGTCCGCCCCTAGGTGGACGTTCATTGCACGGCTTGGCTTGTCCAAATTGCCTCCCGATAAGGTTTTAACAGTGCGAGGGGGTGTTTCAAAATGGCGCTGTGCGCACAGTGTACCGGCGGTTAACCTATCCTGCAGTAGTCCACAATGCCCCTCATTTTTTGGTCATGACCAAGCGGTATTCGTTCTTCCAGAGAACGGTAGGCCTGAACACACCAGAAGCACTCGGCCGGTTTTGTCACGTCAAACCGCCTCTCAACAGGCTGGACCGTCGCCAGTTCCGACCCACTTTCGCATGCGAAAGTGGGTCGGCCTTTTTGAGCAACCGTCCGGCGCCGCTGGTCCCGGCTTGGTCAGGCACGGCCTGGTCGAGCTACCGGGCTGCTGCCCTGCGTTTCTGAAAAGAGGGCACATTACATAGGCGCCGTGACGCTCCAATGATGTGCATGACCTTTGACGCAACAACCCTGGCTGTTCTGGCTTTGGCCCTGGTTCCTGTTCTTCTAAAGAACAAGTTGGGCGGCCTGATGCTCGTGCTGATGCGGCTCGTTGTTTAGCTTAAAACCCCAGAGAAGGTCGCGTGCCGAGCTGCTGCGGCGCGCCTAGTGGCCTAGTGCGCGCGACCCTTGGCGTTGCGCATGGCTTCGGGGAACCTGTCGCAACTCAAGACAGTTTCAGCGGATCCAAGAACTCGGCAAGGTCGATCTCGCCATTGATAAAACGGCGCGTTCTTGCTTCCTCTTCCTCGGGCAGTTTGAATCCTTCAATGTTAGTGCCGATCCAAAACTGACCAGCTAAACCGTAAAGTGCCGATCCAAAATTGACCGGGGTGTTCCACTGACCTGCTGAAACTTTCAGCAGGGATTCAAGGTGATCACCATGGACATGATTGGCAAGGTCAGGCGCATGAAGTTGCGCGACCAACTCTCCCTTAGCGAGATCGCGAAGCGCACCGGGCTCTCGCGCAACACGGTCAAGAAGTGGCTCAAGGCACCCGGCGAGGCCGTGCCTAAGTACGAACGCGCCAGCGTCGAGGGCAAGCTCACCGCCTTCGAGGCCACCCTGCACCAGGCCCTCACGACCGACAGCCATCGGCCCAAGCAAGGCCGGCGCAGCGGCCGCGCCCTGTTCGCCCAGATCCAGGCCCAGGGTTACCGCGGTGGCTACAGCGCCGTCACCGACTACATCCGCCGCTGGCGGGTCGAATCGGCATCCAGTCCGACCAAGGCCTTCGTGCCGCTGAGTTTCGAGTTGGGCGAGGCTTTCCAGTTCGACTGGAGCGACGAGGCCATGGTCGTCGGCGGGTGTTCTACAACGTCCAGGTGGCGCACCTGAAGCTGTGCGCCAGCCGGGCCTTCTGGCTGGTGGCCTACCCGAGCCAGGGCCATGAGATGCTGTTCGATGCCCACACCCGGTCCTTCCAGGCGCTGGGCGGCGTGACCCGGCGCGGCATCTACGACAACATGCGCACCGCCGTGGACAAGGTGCAGCGCGGCAAGCAGCGCATCGTCAACGCCCGCTTCGCCGCCATGTGCAGCCACTACCTGTTCGACCCCGACTTCTGCAACGTCGCCTCGGGCTGGGAGAAAGGCGTGGTCGAGAAGAACGTGCAGGACAGCCGGCGGCGCATCTGGATCGAAGCCGGCACCCGGCGCTTCGGCTCCTTCATCGAGCTCAACGCCTGGCTGGGTGAGCGTTGCCGTTCGGTGTGGGCCGACACCGCCCACCCGATCCACCGGCAGTTCACGGTCGCCGAGATGTGGGAGTTGGAGAAAGGCCACCTGATGTCCATGCCGGCTCCGTTCGACGGCTACGTCGAGCGGCTGGCCCGGGTCAGCAGCACCTGCCTGGTGGCGGCCGCCCGCAACCGCTACTCCGTGCCCTGTGAATGGGCCGGCCACATCGTCAGCACCCGGGTCTATCCCGGGCGCATCGACGTGGCCACGGCCGACGCCGTGGTCGCCAGCCATGCCCGTCTGCCCGGCAGCGGCCAGACCAGCTACGACTGGCAGCATTACATCGAACTGGTGCAGCGCAAGCCCGGCGCCTTGCGCAACGGCACGCCGTTCCTGGACCTGCCGGCACCGCTGCTGCGCTTGCGCCAGTCGCTGCTCCGCCATCCGGGTGGCGACAAGGCCATGGCCCAGGTGCTGGCCGTGGTGCCACAGGCCGGGCTCGAAGCGGTGCTGGTGGCGGTCGAGCTGGTGCTCGAGGGCATGGCACCGAGCGGCAGCATCAGCGTCGAGCATGTGCGCAACGTGCTGGCGCGGTTGAACAACCCTGTCACCCCGGCGCAGGCCGAGACCTCGCTGCGGCTCAGCCAGGTGCCGGTGGCCGACACAGCACGCTACGACCGGCTGCGACCGACCCATCTGGATCGCGTGGACGGACAGGAGGTCGGCCATGCGTGACACCACCAACGATGTGCAGGCACAGTTGAAAGCACTGCGGCTGAACGGCATGGCCGCGGCCTGGGCCGATCTGACCGAGCAAGGGGGTGACAGCACCTTGGCCGCATCCCGCTGGCTGGTGGAACACCTGCTGCAGGCCGAGGACGCCGACCGGGCCATGCGCTCGATTGCCCACCAGATGAAGTCGGCCCGCTTCCCCATGCACCGCGATCTGGCCGGGTTCGACTTCGCCGTCTCGCAGGTCGACCAGCGGTTGATCCAGAAGCTGGCCGACCTGTCGTTCACCCAGGATGCACAGAACGTGGTGCTGGTCGGCGGGCCGGGCACCGGCAAGACCCATCTGGCCACGGCGCTGGGCATCTCGGGCTTGACCCGGCACGGCAAGCGGGTGCGCTTCTACTCCACGGTCGACCTGGTCAATGCGCTGGAGCAGGAGAAGACCCAGGGCCGGGCTGGGCGCATGGCCATGAGCCTGGTGCGCATGGACCTGGTGGTGCTCGATGAATTGGGCTACCTGCCGTTCAGCCAGGCCGGTGGTGCGCTGCTGTTCCATCTGCTGTCCAAGCTCTACGAACACACCAGCGTAATGATCACCACCAACCTGACGTTTGCAGAGTGGTCCAGTGTGTTCGGCGACGCCAAGATGACCACGGCCTTGCTCGACCGGCTGACCCACCACTGCCACATCATCGAGACGGGCAACGAGTCCTACCGGTTCCGGCACAGCACGCACGAAGCCAAGGGACGGATCAAAACGAGGGAGCAGAGCCGGAAGGTGGCGGCTGGCCAGTCCGTCGAGAACGCGGAGGGGGCCTCGCCTGACGGCTCGGAAACAGACCAAACCAATGCAAGAAAAGGAGGCCCAACCGAGGCAGACAGCCTATAGTTATTCACAGCCGGCCTCCACGGAGGCCGCTCTAGCCCCTGGTCAAAATTCAATTGGCACTGGTGGTCAAGATTGGATCGGCTCTAACACCCAGTATCTGGAGCGATCTTCAGAAGTCTCTAACGTGTTGAAAACGCTAGAGAATTTTGAATGGTGCCCGGGGCCGGAATCGAACCGGCACACCTTTCGGTGGGGGATTTTGAGTCCCCTGCGTCTACCAATTTCACCACCCGGGCCGGCAGAAACAAGAGTCGAATTATGGCACAGTGCGGGTATGAACTACCCAACGATCGAAGATGCCATCGGCAAGACGCCGCTGGTGGCCTTGCAGCGTATCGGTGCTGCAGAAAACAACGTGCGTGGCAATGTGGTGCTGGGAAAACTCGAAGGCAACAACCCGGCGGGTTCGGTGAAGGACCGGCCGGCGCTGTCGATGATCAAGCGTGCGGAAGAACGCGGCGAGATCAAGCCGGGCGACACCTTGATCGAGGCCACTTCGGGGAACACCGGCATTGCGCTGGCGATGGCGGCGGCGGTCAAGGGGTACCGCATGGTGCTGATCATGCCGGAGGACCTGTCGATCGAACGTGCGCAGACCATGAAGGCCTTTGGTGCCGAACTGATCCTCACGCCCAAGAGCGGCGGCATGGAATACGCGCGTGACCTGTCCGAGCAGATGCAGCGCGAGGGCAAGGGCCGCGTGCTCGACCAGTTCGCCAACCAGGACAATCCGCGCATCCACTACGAGACCACCGGTCCCGAGATCTGGGAGCAGACGGGCGGGCGCATCACGCACTTCGTGAGCGCCATGGGCACCACGGGCACCATCACCGGGGTGTCGCGCTTCCTCAAGGAAAAGAACCCCGAGGTGCGCATCGTCGGCGCCCAGCCGAGCGAGGGCTCGCGCATTCCCGGCATCCGCAAGTGGCCGCAGGAATACCTGCCGAAGATCTACGATCCTTCGCGGGTGGACGAACTGGTCTATGTGGGCCAGGACGATGCCGAGGAAATGTGCCGTCGCCTGGCACGCGAAGAGGGCATCTTCGGCGGCATCTCGGCCGCGGGTGCCTGCTGGGTGGCGCAGGAGATCGCCAAGCGCGAAAGCCATGCGACGATCGTGTTCGTGGTGTGCGATCGCGGCGACCGTTATCTGTCCACTGGCGTGTTCCCAGCCTGATTTTTCGAAGGAATCTCAATGCAAGTGAACCAAGAGCTCGATACGCGCGGATTGAACTGCCCGCTGCCCATTCTCAAGGCCAAGAAGGCCCTGACGGGGATGCAGAGCGGCGAATTGCTGCGCGTGGTATCCACCGACGCGGGTTCGATGCGCGACTTCCAGGCCTTCGCGAAGCAGACCGGCAACGAACTGGTCGATCAGCAGACGGCGGGTGCGGACTACATCCACGTGTTGCGCCGCCGCTGAGTTTCCGTGCGTCAACGAAAAAGCCGCGCACAGGGCGCGGCTTCGAGGTCGCAGAACCCTTTCAGTTCAGCGACTGGGACTTCAGGTACTCACGGAAGCCGGCGCCGACTTCCGGGTGCTGCAGCGCCAGCGACACGGTGGCTTCCAGGAAGCCGTGCTTGCTGCCGCAGTCGAAGCGCTTGCCCTCGTATTCGTAGGCGTGCACGATTTCGGTCTTGAGCAAGCCGGCGATGCCGTCGGTCAACTGGATTTCACCGCCCGCGCCGCGCGGCTGCTTGCGGATCTGCTCGAACACACCGGGCGTGAGCACATAACGGCCGGCCACGCCCATGCGCGAAGGCGATTCTTCGGGCGAAGGTTTTTCCACCATGTGGCTGACGCGGGTGAGCCGGCCGTCTTCCAGACCCGGCACGACTTCGCCGGCCACGATGCCGTAGCGGCGCACTTGGTCCAGCGGCACTTCCTGCACGGCCAGCAGCGAGGTGCCCCAGCGCGAGAATGCGGCCGTCATCTGCGCCAGCACGGGTTGGCCGCCCGGTGGGCCGATCATCAGGTCGTCGGCGAGCAGCACGGCGAAGGGCTCGTGGCCCACCAGATGCTCGGCGCAGAGCACCGCATGGCCCAAGCCCAGCGAACGCGGCTGGCGCACGAAGGAGCAGTCCATGTCGTCGGGATGCACCGAACGCACCAACGCCAGCAGTTCCTTCTTGTTGGCGGCCTCGAGTTCGGCCTCGAGTTCGTAGGCGGTGTCGAAGTGGTCTTCGATCGCACGTTTGTTGCGTCCAGTCACAAAAATCATGTGGCGGATGCCGGCGGCGTAGGCTTCTTCCACGGCGTACTGGATCAGTGGCTTGTCCACGATCGGCAACATTTCCTTGGGTTGCGCCTTGGTGGCCGGCAGGAACCGGGTGCCGAGTCCGGCCACCGGGAAAACAGCCTTCTTGACGATTTTGTGAGAGTTGGGCATGTGCACTGAGGGGGAGTTGGAAAAAACGATCGGGTTTACCCGGGCTGCACAATCCTAGCGCACGATCCGGGTGCCGTCCATCAGCCTAGTCTTACGAGTTGGGCCTCGATGCGGGCCAGCGTTGCGGTGAAATCCGCCACGCGTTGGCGTTCCTGGGTGATGACGGCCGGCGGCGCCTTGGCGACGAAGGCTTCGTTGCCGAGCTTGCCGTTCGCCTTGGCGATCTCGGCCTGCAGCTTGCCCACCTCCTTGCCCAGGCGCGCCTTCTCGGCGGCCACGTCGATTTCCATGTGCAGGCAGATGCGCGCTTCACCACTGACCACCGTCGGGGCGGCCTGCGCCGCGGCTTGCCAGGCGGCTTCGTCGTCGAAGATCTTGACCTCGCTGAGCTTGGCCAGCGCCTTCAGGGCCGGGGCGACCTGCGCCATGAATTCCGCGTCGCCGAACGCGTACAGCGGCAGCCGCGTGGCGGGGGATACGTTCATCTCGCCGCGCAGGTTGCGGCAGGCGTCGACCATCTGCTTGAGCTTGGCCACGTGGGCGATGGCGGCCTCGTCGATCTTGGCCGGCTGCGCCTGCGGATAGGGCGCAATGCTCACCGATTCACCGGTAATGCCTGCGACGGGTGCGACCTTCTGCCACAGTTCCTCGGTCATGAACGGGATCAGCGGATGCGCCAGCCGCAGGATGGCCTCCAGCGTACGGATCAGCGTGCGGCGCGTGGCGCGCTGCTGCGCTTCCGAGCCGTTCTGAATCTGCACCTTGGCGATTTCGAGATACCAGTCGCAGAACTCGTTCCAGACGAAGTCGTAGACCGCACCCGCCACGTTGTCGAGCCGGTATTCGGCGAAGCCCTTGGCCACGTCCGCTTCCACCTTTTGCAGGATGGAGCTGATCCAGCGGTCGGCCTGGCTGAACTGCATGTAGCCGTGGAACGGCCCGCCGGGCTGGCATTCGGCTTTGGTGTGTTCCTTCAGGCCGCAGTCCTGGCCTTCGCAGTTCATCAGCACGAAACGCGTGGCGTTCCACAGCTTGTTGCAGAAGTTGCGGTAGCCCTCGCAGCGCTTGCTGTCGAAGTTGATGCTCCGGCCAAGCGTGGCGAGCGACGCGAAGGTGAAACGCAGCGCATCGGCGCCGAAGGCCGGAATGCCTTCGGGGAATTCCTTTTCGGTGTTCTTGCGCACGGTGGGCGCGGTCTCGGGCTTGCGCAGGCCGGTGGTGCGCTTGTCGAGCAGGGGCGCGAGCGCGATGCCGTCGATCAGGTCGACCGGGTCGAGCACGTTGCCTTCGCTCTTGCTCATCTTCTTGCCCTGCGCGTCGCGCACCAGGCCGTGGATGTAGACGTGTTTGAACGGCACCTGGCCGGTGAAATGCGTGGTCATCATGATCATCCGGGCGACCCAGAAGAAGATGATGTCGTAGCCCGTTACGAGCACGGAGGAGGGCAGGTAGAGGTCGTAATCGCTCAAATTCCGCTCGCCCTGAGCTTGTCGAAGGGTTGCAGATGGCGCAGGCACTTCGACAGGCTCAGTGCGAACGGCGGGGGCGACGGCCGCGTCCGGCCAGCCCATGGTGCTGAAAGGGACCAGCGCCGACGAATACCAGGTGTCGAGCACGTCCTCGTCGCGCTTGAGCGTCTTGCCGGGTGCCTGGGCCTGCGCTTCGGCCTCGTCGCGTGCCACGTAGACCTTCCCATCCTCGTCGTACCAGGCCGGGATCTGATGGCCCCACCACAACTGGCGGCTGATACACCAGTCCTGGATGTTGTTCATCCACTGGTTGTAGGTGTTGACCCAGTTCTCGGGCACGAACTGCACCTGGCCGCTGCTCACGGCCTCGATGGCCTTCGTGGCGATGGATTTGCCGGTCGGGTCCTGTTCGCTCACCTTCGTCATCGCGACGAACCATTGGTCCGTCAACATCGGCTCGACCACCTGGCCGGTGCGGGCACAGATCGGCAGCATCAGCTTGTGCGGCTTGCTTTCGATGAGGAAACCCTGGGCTTCCAAGTCGCGCAGCACGGCCTTGCGCGCGTCGAAGCGGTCCATGCCCTGGTAGGCGGCCGGGCCGTTCTCGTTGATCTTCGCGTCGAGCGTGAAGATCGTGATCAGCGGGATGTTGTGGCGCTGGGCGCAGGCGTAGTCGTTGAAATCGTGCGCACCGGTGATCTTCACGCAGCCCGAGCCGAAGGCGCGGTCCACGAAGTCGTCGGCGATGATCGGAATGCGCCGGTCGCACAAGGGCAGATCAACCAGTTTGCCGAGCAGGTGCCGGTAACGCTCGTCTTCCGGGTGCACGGCCAGCGCGCCGTCGGCGAGCATGGTCTCGGGCCGCGTGGTGGCAATCGTCATGCCGCGCTGCATCACCCCATCGATGAGCTGCGGCCCGTCGGCGAACGGATAGGTGATGTAGTGCATCTTCCCATCGGATTCGACGCTTTCCACCTCCAGGTCGCTCACCGCGCTCTGCAGCACCGGGTCCCAGTTGACCAGGCGCTTGCCACGGTAGATCAGCCCCTGCTGGTAGAGCCGCACGAAGGTCTCGGTCACCGTCTTGGACAGCTTCGGGTCCATGGTGAAGTATTCGCGGCCCCAGTCCACGCTGTCGCCCATGCGGCGCATCTGTGTGGTGATGGTGTTGCCGCTCTGCTCCTTCCACTCCCACACCTTGGCGACGAAGTTCTTGCGGCCCAGGTCGTGCCGGCTGATCTTCTGTTCCTGCAGCTGGCGTTCCACCACGATCTGCGTGGCGATGCCGGCGTGGTCGGTGCCGGGCACCCACACGGTGTTGAAGCCGCGCATGCGGTGGTAGCGGGTCAGGCTGTCCATGATGGTCTGGTTGAACGCATGGCCCATGTGCAGCGTGCCGGTCACGTTCGGCGGCGGCAGCTGGATGGCGAACGACGGCTCGCCAGCCTGCGGCGCCCGCGTGCCGCGGTAGCCCGCCGCCGCGTAGCCGCGCCGCTCCCATTCCGGGCCCCAGTGGGCCTCGATGGCGGCGGGCTCGAAGGATTTGGACAGGCTGTCTAAGCCGGGCTGCTGAAGTGTGTCGCTCATGGATGACCCAGGGAAATGAAAAACGGCATCCCGTTTGGATGCCGTTGGGAGATGGATGACAGGATGGGTGGATTTTAATCGCTGTCCAGCGGCCGTGGCCGGCGTTCACCTAAGATAGCCCGCTTCCCTCGGACTTCCGCGTTACCTCCCTCCGCTCCATGCTGTTTTTGCTGTCCCCCGCCAAATCGCTCGATTTCGACACCCCGACCGGCGAGCTGCCGCACACCCAGCCGCAGTTCGTTGCGCAATCGACCGAACTGATCGCTTTGCTGAAGGCGCAGTCGCCTCGCCAGATCGCCGAACTCATGCACCTGAGCGATGCGCTGGCCGAGCTCAACGTGGCGCGGTATCAGGCCTGGCGCCCGCGTTTCACCGCGCACAATTCGAAGCAGGCGGTGCTGGCCTTCAATGGCGACGTCTACGGTGGGCTCGACGCGGGCAGCCTGGGCGCGGAAGACCTGGCCTGGGCGCAGGACCACCTGTGCATCTTGAGCGGCCTGTACGGCGTGCTGCGCCCGCTCGACCGCATGCAACCCTACCGACTGGAGATGGGCACGCGGCTGGCCGGCGGACATGGCGCCACGCTCTACAAGTTCTGGGGTGCACGCATCGCCGAGCACCTGAACAAGCGGCTGCGCAGCGACAGCACGCCGGTGGTGGTGAACCTGGCCTCGCAGGAATATTTCAAGGCAGTGGACCTCGATGTCCTCAAGGCGCGCGTGGTCGAATGCGTTTTCGAGGAGTGGAAGAATGGCCGGTACAAGATCATCAGCTTCATGGCCAAGCGCGCGCGCGGCCTGATGGCGCGCTACGCCACGACGCAGCGGCTCAGCCTGCCGCGGCAGCTCGAAGGCTTCGACCTGGAAGGTTATGCGTTTGCCGCCGCGGCCTCCGAGCCCGACCGGCTGGTCTTCCGCCGCAAGACCGCGGACTGACCTCGGCCAGATCACGACAGCACCGCAACAGGAGGCTCCAGCCATGACCCAGAGCACTTCCCCGCAGAACATCACACCGCAGCTCCGCCAGTGGATCATCGACCAGGCCGAAGCCGGCCATGGGGCCGACATCATCCTGCAGTCGATGCGCGACGCCGGCTGGCACGAGGAAACGGCGATGGACGCGATGGAGACCACGCTCAGCGAACACCTCGGCCCGCGCGCCGTGCAGGCTGCCCTGCAGGCGGCGCAGCAGGGTCGGCCCGGGGAAGCGGTGCCGGTGCCGGAGCCACTCCCGTCGAACGGCCGGTCCTTCATCGATGCCGGCGACCGGCGGGTGCAGGTCCTATGCAGCATGCGCCAGCCGCGCCTCGTGGTATTGGGCAACCTGCTCAGCGCCGAGGAATGCGAGGAACTGATTGCGACCGCGGAGCCGCGCCTGCAACGCTCGCTGACGGTGGCCGTGCAGACCGGCGGGCAGGAGGTCAACGTCGACCGCACCAGCGACGGCATGTTCTTCAACCGGGGCGAAACCCCGCTGATCCAGCGCATCGAGGCGCGTATCGCGCGACTCCTGAACTGGCCGGAGGTCAATGGCGAAGGCCTTCAGGTGCTGCACTACCGGCCAGGCGCGGAATACAAGCCGCACTACGACTATTTCGATGTTGGCGCCGCCGGCACGCCCACCATCCTCAAGCGCGGCGGCCAGCGCGTCGCCACATTGGTGATGTACCTGAACGAGCCGGAGCGGGGCGGCGGAACCACGTTCCCCGACGTCCATTTCGAGGTCGCGCCGCAGCGCGGCAACGCCGTGTTCTTCAGCTACGACCGGCCCGATCCTTCGACGCGCAGCCTGCACGGCGGCGCCCCCGTCCTGGCCGGCGAGAAGTGGATCGCCACCAAGTGGCTGCGCGAGCGTGAGTTCGTATGAACATGAGCCCCGTTCGTGCTGAGCCTGTCGAAGCACCCGATCATCCTGAGCTTGTCGAAGGGGCTGAGCCTGTCGAAGCACCTGGTTTCTTCGCCAACGCCGGTTCATCACGCGTCCCGATCGCATGCAAGTAAAAGCCAACGGCATCTCCCTCGAGGTCGAGGACACCGGCGCGCCCGGCCGCCCCGTGGTCCTGCTGATCATGGGCCTGGGCATGCAGCTCACCGGCTGGCCGCCGGCCCTGGTGCGGGCCCTCGTGGATGCCGGCTACCGCGTGGTGCGGCTCGACAACCGCGACATCGGCCTGAGCCAGCATTTCGACCAGCTCGGCACACCCAATGTGTTGTGGACCGCGACCAAGCTGCGTTTCGGCCTGCCCGTGCGCCCGCCCTACAGCCTGCGCGACATGGCGCTCGACGCCGTCGGCGCACTCGATGCGTTGGGCATCCGCAAGGCCCACGTGGTCGGCGCCAGCATGGGCGGCATGATCGCGCAACGCGTGGCGTTGGCCGCGCCGGACCGCGTCGCCAGCCTCACCAGCATCATGAGTTCGAGCGGCGCGCGCCATCTGCCGCCGCCGAAGCCCGAGGTCTTGCGCCTGATGATGCGCCGCCCGGTCGACCAGAGCCGGCCAGGCCTGATCGACCACGCGGTGAGGCTCTTCCAGGCGATCGGCAGCCCCGGTTTTCCCACGCCCGAGGCCGAACTCCGCGCGCGCGTGGCCGAATCCATGGACCGCAGCTTCCACCCGGCCGGCACCGTGCGCCAGATGGTGGCCGTGGGGGCCGATGTCACGCGTGCGCTCGAACTCATCAACCTGCGCGCCCCCACGCTGGTGCTGCACGGCCGGGCCGACCCCCTGGTGCCGTATGCCTGCGGGGAGGACACGGCGCGCCGCATCCAGGGCGCGCGGCTGGTCGGCATCGACGGCATGGGCCATGACCTGCCACCCGGCGTCGTCGAACGGCTGTTGGTCGAACTGCAGCCCCACCTCGCAACACACACCTAGCTTGAACCGACCATGAACACCCCCGAACAATCCCAGCTCGGCAAGACATCCGCCTACATCGACCAGTACGACGCCTCGCTGCTATTCCCGATACCGCGCGCTGGCAAACGGGCGGAGATCGGCCTGGGCGCGGACGCGAGCACGGGCCAGCAGCCGGTGCCGTTCTTCGGCGCCGACCTGTGGACGGCGTTCGAACTGAGCTGGCTCAACCCGCGCGGCAAGCCCCAGGTGGCGCTGGCCCACATCACCGTGCCCTGCGAGACGCCCAACATCGTCGAGAGCAAGTCGTTCAAGCTGTATCTGAACAGCTTCAACAACACGCGCTTCGCCGATGCCCAGGCCGTGCGCGACCGCATCCGCGCCGACATCAGCGAGGCTGTCTGGCGCGGCAGCGAAACGCCCTCCACGGTCGGCGTGAAACTGCTCCTGCCCGATGCCTTCGACCGCGAGCCAGTGCACGAGATCGACGGCCTGAGCCTGGACCGGCTCGATCTCGAGTGCACGCACTACACGCCAGCGCCGGAACTGCTCACCGCGACTTTCGACGAGGCCCCGGTCACCGAGGTCCTGACCAGCAACCTGCTCAAGAGCAACTGCCTGGTCACCGGTCAGCCCGACTGGGGCAGCGTGCAGATCAGCTACAGCGGGCCGCAGATCGACCAGGCGGGGCTGCTGCGCTTTATCGTGAGCTTTCGCAACCACAACGAGTTCCACGAGCAGTGTGTCGAGCGCATCTTCATGGAGATCTGGCGCCGCTGCCGGCCCATCAAGCTCACGGTGTATGCGCGCTACACGCGGCGCGGCGGGCTGGACATCAACCCCTTTCGCACCAGCCATCCGGCCGCGCTGCCGGCCAACATCCGCATGGCAAGGCAATAGGCGGCCGCCATTTGCGGATTCGTCGTCGAGGGGCTTGACCTTCCCATGGGGGCAAGGCCGAAGATGCCGGCCATGTACCGCAACCCGAGGATTCTTCCCATGAACACCCCCCGCTCTTTCGCCATCCAATCGGCCAGCGCCGCCATCGGCCTGTGCCTCGCCGTGCTGACCGTGCCCGCCGTGGCACAGTCCAAGATGGACCACGGCGCCCACAACGCGCCCGCCGCCCCGGCCGATGCGAGCCCGTCGACCAAGGCTTTCCAGGCCAGCGACGAGAAGATGATGAAGGACATGGGCGTGGCCTACACCGGCGACGCCGACCGTGATTTCGTCTCTCACATGATCCCGCACCACGAGGGCGCGGTGGCCATGGCCCAGGTTCAGCTGAAGTACGGCAAGGACCCGGAACTGCGCAAGATGGCGCAGGACATCGTCAAGGCCCAGGAAACCGAGATCGCCTTCATGAAGAAATGGCAGGCGAAGAAAGGGGTGAAGTGAAGGCGGCCGCGTCGCGCTACGACGTTTTCTGAATCAGCGCGCCTTTGAACAACACCGGTCCGGTCGGCCCGCCGGCGCCCGGCACGCCGCCGCGCGGCTCCAGGCTGATGGCCAGCGCAGGCACTTCGCGCACTTCGCCAGGGCCGGCGGGAATCCGCAGCACGCGGTCACGGCCTAGCACGCCCAACGAGCGCGGCGCGCCCGAAGGCGGCAAGGCCCACAGCTGCAAGGACTTGTCCGGCGTTTCCTGGTAGTTGCCCACGCGCTGCAACACGAGCTGGCCGTTCTGCGCGTCGAAGGTCACCAGCATGGAAGCCGTGTCCTCGGTGGTGCCGGGCTGCGCATGGACCAGCACGGCCACGTACTGGATCTGCGGTGTCGTCGCAAGGCGGGTCTGCAACGTGGCGACCTCCTGGCCGAGCCGTTCACGCACTTGCGCCGTGTTGACCAGCGCCAGTACGGCTGCGGCCACGCCGGAAGCCGCCAACCCGCGCCACAACCCGAGGCTGCCCAGCCAGCCGCCCCTGGCCGGCGCCTGGCGCGTCGCGCCAGCCTGCATGGACTGGCGCACCACGTCCGCAGCGACGAGGTTGTCGATACGCGTCCAGACCTCGGGCGCGGGGCGTTGTGCCGGCTGCAGTTCGGCGAGCGAAGCCAGCCGCGCCTGCCAGATCAGCAAGGCCGCGCGCACCGGTGGCTGTTCGCGTGCCATGGCCTCGAGCCGGCGCCGCGCGCCCGCGCGCAGGCTGCCGAGCGCGTACTGCGACGCCAGGCGGTCCAGCAGTTCGGGATGGTGTTGGATGTCCATGGCGGCTTGTCAGGTGAAACCGGCCATGCAGTTGCGCAACTGCATCAGGCCGCGCCGGATCCAGGTCTTCACAGTGCCCAGCGGCAGGCGCAACTGGGCGGCGAGTTCGCCGTGGCTCAGGTCGCGCAGATAGGCCAGGCTCACCACCTCGCGCTGCCGGCCGTCGAGCTGGGCCAGGCAGTCGTGCAGCGCGCGCGCCTGCTGGCTGGCATCGGTGCTGTCCATCGGGTTGGCCGCCTCGCCTTCGAAGGTGTCGGCCATGATGTCGTCGAACTCCTGCGTCAACTGGGCGCGGTCCGCCGTGCGCCGGCGCAGGAAATCCAGGCCCCGGCTGCGCACGATCAGCCCCATCCAGGCCATGGGCGGGCTCAGGCTGGCACGGTAGTCGCCGGCCACGCGCCAGATGGTGACGAAGGCTTCCTGCAACACGTCTTCCGCACCATCGCGCTGGCCGACCACGCGCAGCGCCAGGCCGTAGAGCTTGGAGGCGGTCCGGTCGTACAGGGTTTTCAGCGCCGCCTGGTCGCGCGCGGCCACCCGGTCGAGCAGTTCGATGAGTTCGGTGTCGGCGAGGACTTGGGGCATCGGCGGATTGTGCAATAACGACCGGTTTTGCCAAAAATACCCGTGCGCAGACCGGCACGCCCGGCCGTGCGGCGCGTGAAGTGACGCGGTGGTCGGGGGAAGGGCAAGACGGTGCGGCATGGTGTGCAGGTGGTACGCGACGGCAGGCTGCGCGGATTCAGCAGACACCGAAATTGCGCTTTTTTGAATCTGTTGCCGATTTCGCTTCGTATGGGTCAAGGGACGTAAGCCTTTGTACGTTCCGCCACCACCCACAACGTATTCACAGGAGCGAAATCATGGTCTTCAGGTTTGCCAAAGTCGCGCAGGGTTGCTCCCTGTTGCTGGTCGCCGCCGCCGCAATGGCGTCGAGCCACCGCGAAGCCCCGTTCATCACCACCAGTCCGAAGGTGGACGGCACGGATTTCTACATGTTTCGCAGCTACGAGGGCGTGGCCGGCAACGGCAGCGGCGGCCGTTCCGACTATGTGACCATGATCGCCAACTACCAGCCGCTGCAGGCTCCGTACGGCGGGCCGAACTACTTCCAGCTCGACCCGAACGCCCTGTACGAGATCCACATCGACAACAACGGTGACGGCAAGGAGGACCTGACCTTCCAGTTCCGCTTCAACAACAAGCTCAACAGCGTGCCGCTGCCCATCGGCTCGGCCAGCGTGCCGATCCCGCTGATCCAGGCCGGCGCCGTGAGCCAGGTCAACGACCCGAACCTGAACCTCAACGAAACCTACACCGTGAGCGTGGTGCGCGGCGACCGGCGCAAGGGCGGGGCGCAGGCGGTGACCAAGGACAGCGGCGCGACGGTGTTCGAAAAGCCGGTGGACTACATCGGCGCCAAGACGCTGGGTGATCCGGCGGCTTATGAAGCCTACGCGCAGAAACACATCCACAGCATCAAGATTCCGGGCTGCCCGGCCGGCAAGGACATCGGCAAGGTGTTCGTCGGCCAGCGCCAGGAAGGTTTCGCCGTGAACCTCGGCACGGTGTTCGACCTGGTCAATGCACCCGCGGCCTTCCTGCTCGATCCGGCCAACAAGGACGCGGTCGGCAAAGGCGGCAACCACGTCATCCAGAAGGCCAACATCACCTCGATCGCCATCGAAGTGCCGAAGGACTGCCTGACGGCCGGCGCCGATCCGGTAATCGGCGGCTGGACCACGGCCAGCATGCGCCAGGCGCGGCTGCTCAACGGCAAGCCGCCGTCGGGCCACCAGACCAGCGAGAAGGCCGGCGGCGCCTGGGTGCAGGTCTCCCGCCTGGGTCAGCCACTGGTGAACGAACTCGTGATCGGCCTGCCCGACAAGGACAAATTCAACGCTTCCAAGCCGCAGGACGACGCCCAGTTCCTCAGCTACGTGACCAACCCGAGCCTGCCCGCGCTGCTGGGTATCGCCCTGGCCGGCAATGCCTCCGCCGTGGCGCCGACCAATCTGCCGCGTACCGACCTGGCCACCGTGTTCCTCACCGGCATCGCCGGGGTCAACAAGCCGGCCTCGGTCGCACCGTCCGAAATGCTGCGGCTGAACACGGCCATCGCGCCGGTGATGTTCGCCGACCAGAACCGACTCGGCGTGGCCGGCGAGGTGCTGCGTGTCGGCGGCCCGGCCAATCTGGCCCAGGCCAAGGACCTGGCGGGCTTTCCGAACGGCCGCCGGCCCAAGGACGACGTGGTCGACATCGCGCTGGTGGCCATGCTCGGCGGGCTGTGCGTGATCAATGGCGACGGCAATGCCCTCGGATTGAACGGCGTGCCGGGCGTGCCGAGCCTGACCTCGGCCTGCAAGCCAGCCAGTGTGCCGCTGGGCGCGCAGTCGGCCAACATCCACGACGGTGTGGACCAGGCGACCGTGCCCTTCCTCGCCCGGTTCCCCTACCTCAACACACCGAACTCCGGTTCGGCATCTTATTGACGCGGCCGCGGGCGCCGACCAACAAGGAGCTTTGACATGAAAAATTTCTCTATGGCAACCACGGCGATGGTGGCCGCGGCCACCATCGCGCTCGGCGCCTGTGGTGGCGGCGGTGGCGGTGGTGGCACGGCCTCGGGCGGCGGCTTCGTCGATGGCACGGAGGTGCCGGTCGGCGTGGAGCAAGGCATCAAGGACGTGATCGCCTTCGCCAGGCAACTGATAGCCGCGACCAGCGAGACCAGCGAGCCGGTGCTGCTCGGCAATGCGAAGTTGGCCACCAGCGAGTCCGACGAGCCCGCCGACCTCTGATGATGAAGGGCAGACTCACCGCGGCGATGGCAT
Organism: Rhodoferax koreense; assembly: GCF_001955695.1. Lineage (NCBI taxonomy): Bacteria > Pseudomonadati > Pseudomonadota > Betaproteobacteria > Burkholderiales > Comamonadaceae > Rhodoferax > Rhodoferax koreensis. The sequence goes on from NZ_CP019236.1 coordinate 1,620,159, forward strand.
TGGCGCTGATGCTGGCCACGGCGAGTCTCGCGGCGCCCCTGGCCGAGCCTGCGCGGGACGACGAAGTGGTCGAGGTGCTGCCGGCGGTCACGCGCTCGAGACCCGCGCCGGTTGCGTCTGCCGCAGCCGCGCGCCCGGCGGACCCGGTGCTGGCCGCAGGAGCGGCGCGCGAGGCCATCAACGTGGCGCGCCAGACCGGTGATGCGCGCTACTGGGGCAGGGCGCTATCCGCGCTCGCCCCCTGGTGGGACAAGCCGGATGCGCCGCCCGACCTGGCCATCCTGCAGGCCACGGTGCAGCAGGGCCGGCACCTGTTCGGCCCGGCCCGTGCCGTGCTGCAGGCCACACTTGCGCGCGCGCCGCAACACGCACAGGGCTGGCTGGACCTGGCCGCGCTCGAACGCGTCGAAGGCCGCTATGCGCAGGCCCTCGCCGCCTGCGAGGCCGTGGGCCGCGCGGGCCAGGCCCTGTATGCCCGCGCCTGCGAACTGGAGACGCTGTCGTTGCAGGGTCGGCAGCCGATGGCTGGCGCAGCCTTTCGCCTGATGCTGGACAGCCTGCCGATGCGCGGCGGCGAAGCGCAGCGGAGTTGGATCTACTCCCTGCTGGCCGAGAGCGAAGAGCGGGCCGGGCGGCCCGCGGCCGCACGCATCGCCTACACGCAGAGCCTGGCCGCCGAACACGATCTCTACACCGCCATCGCCTTCAGCGACCTGCTGCTGCGCACGGGTGACAACACGGCAGCGCGCAAGCTGCTCGCCGGCCTGCCGCTCACCGACGCGGTGCTGCTGCGCCAGGCCTTGGCCTTGCGCCGTTTGAACGATGCCGGCTGGGCGGCCCTGCGCGACGAACTCCATGCGCGCGAGGCCGCGCTCGACCGCCGTGGCGACGACCTCGACCTGCACGACCGCGAGCGTGCGCTGCTGGCATGGTGGCTCGACGACGCGCCCGCGCGGGCGCTGCCGCTGGCGCTGCGCAACCTGGCCTTGCAGCGCGAGCCGATCGACTGGTGGATTGCGCTGGAGGTCGCCGCCGCGGCCGGCGACACCGAGGCCGCCGCTCGCATCCGTCAGCAGATCCAGGCCACGGGCCTGCAGGACCAGCGGCTGGTGGCGCGATGAGGCACTTCCCTCGCCTCGTGTTGTCCTGTCTGCTGCTCCTGCTGGTGCAGGCGCCGGCCTGGGCGCACAAGGGCAGCGACGCCTACCTCGACGTGCAGACCACGGGCGTGGCCGACACGGCGGCGCTGAAGCTCACGCTGGCCATCGCCATCAAGGACCTGGACCTGCTGGTGCCGCTCGACGCCAATGCCGACGGCCAGGTCACCTGGGGCGAGATCAAGGCGGCCCTGCCTGCCATGCACGATCTGTTGCAGGCCAGCACCGGCATCGAAGGCGACGCCGCACCGGGCGCTCCGGCGTGCCATCTGGCCTGGAGCTATGCCGGCCTGGAACGGCGCAGCGACGGTACCTACATCCGATTCGCCAGCGACACGGCCTGCCGCGGTGCCACGTCCTTCCGCTACCGACTGCTGCGCGAGCAGGACGCCACGCACCGGCTGCTGGTCACCGGCATGGTCGATGGGCAGGCCCTGTTGTCCACCTGGTCGGCCACGGCGCCGGGCGCGCTGTCGATCCGCCACGCTAAGCCGGAGGGCGGTGCCCCGGTTGCCGCTGGCGCACACACCGGCCCGGCCACACTGTGGGCCTACCTGAACCTGGGCGTGCACCATCTGCTCGAAGGCTACGACCACCTCGCGTTCCTGCTGGCGCTGGTGTTGCCGCTGCGGCTGGCGCTGGGCCGGCGTGCACCGCGCGAAACCGACCTGCAGGCGGCGCGCCATGCCGCCAACTGGTGGGCGCTGCTGCGCACCGTGACGGCGTTCACGGTCGGCCACTCGATCACGCTGATCCTGGCGACGCTGGGGTTGACTTCCGCTTCCCCGGCCTGGGTCGAGCCGGCCATCGCCGTCACCATCGCCATCACGGCGCTGCTCAACATCTTTCCGGTGCGGCACGTGCGCACCGACGTGCTGGCGCTGCTGTTCGGCATGGTGCACGGCTACGGCTTCGCCAGCCTGCTGACCGAGGCCGCCGCGCCGGCCGGCCTGTTGCCCTGGGCGTTGGCCGGCTTCAACCTGGGCGTCGAATGCGGCCAGTTGCTCGCCGTGGCCGGCTGGGTGTTGATGTCGCAGGTGGTGCAGCGCCAACCCTGGCATGGCCGCGTGGTGGTGCGTGGCGGTTCGTGGCTGCTGGTGCTGGTCGCCGCCTTCTGGTTCTGGGAGCGCGTGCGCTGAGGGTATAAACAAGGCATGCCGTTCACCGATGCCGCCCTCGACGCCGCCCTGCACCTCGACACACCCGCGCTGATTCCACAACTGCTGGCCATGGCCACGCGCCGCGAAACGCCGTGCGGCGATGGCCATGTGGTCTGGCACATCTGGGGCGAGGCCAGCGAATTGCCACCGGTGGTGTTGTTCCATGGCGGCAGCGGCAGCTGGACGCATTGGGTCCGCAATATCGCGCCGCTCGTCCAGGCCGGCCGCCAGGTCCTGGTGCCCGATCTGCCGGGTTTCGGCGACTCGGCGCTACCTGCGCAGGGGCGCGACGCCGATGCGCTGGTGGCGCCGCTCGAGGCCGGCCTGCGACTGCTGCTCGGTACGCCTGGCGCCTCCGGCCACCGGGCCTGCGATCTCGTGGGTTTTTCGTTCGGGGGGCTCACCGCCGGGCTGCTGGCAGCCGCGCATCCCGCCCGCGTGCACCGCCTGGTGGTCTGTGGTGCGCCGGGGCTGGGCCTGGCCTCGCGCCGCGCCGTGCAGTTGACCGGTTGGCGGCATCTGGCCGATCCCGCCGAGGTCGAAGCCGTGCATCGCTTGAACCTCAAGGCTCTGATGTTCGCCGACGCGGCCTCCATCACACCGCTGGCGCTGGCCCTGCACGCCGCCAACGTGGTGCGCGACCGCATGCCGGGCCGCCGCCTGGCCTACAGCGACGCCCTGCTGCAGGCGTTGGCCGTCGTGACCTGTCCGGTTTTCGCCATCTACGGCCGTGAAGATGTGCTGTACCTAGGCAAGCTGGAGGCACTTGAAGCGGCGCTGGCCTCGGCGCCTGGTTTCCGTGGCCTGCGGTTCATCGACCATGCGGGCCATTGGGTGCAGTTCGAGCAGGCGGCGGCGTTCGATGCGGCCTTGCGGGAAGCGCTCGCCCCTCCGGCCGCCGCATTCCCCGTTCCGATCGGCTCCTGAGTCGACGCCCCTTTCTGGGGCGGAGGCAAATTGGCCTGCGCTCCTACAGAAGCCGAGCATGGCCACGCACGGATCGGCCGTGCCCGGCCCGGTAAGCTTTTCGGCCAAGAGCCGCGAGGCACAGGAGCAAAACATGGTTTTTCAGCGTATTTTTTCGACCAGCCTGGTGGCGGTGGCAGCCGCGTCGTTGGTGGCGGGCTGCGGCGAGACCGCCAAACTGACGGTGCTCGACGGCACCGGCGCCACGCCCACGCTCCCCGAGCCGAACCCCACGCTGATTCCCACCGTGAACATCGCCCCGGCCCAGGGATGGCCGGCAGGTGCCACGCCGAAGGCGGCGGCCGGCACCAAGGTGCAGGCCTTCGCCAGCGGCCTGGACCATCCGCGCTGGGTCATGACGCTGCCCAACGGCGACGTGCTGGTGGCCGAGAGCAATGCGCCGCCCAAGCCGGAGGACGGCAAGGGCATCAAGGGCTGGGTGATGAAGAAGGTGATGGCCCGCGCCGGGGCCGGTGTGCCGAGCGCCAACCGGATCACGCTGTTGCGCGACACCGATGGCGACGGCGTGGCAGACCAGCGCAGCGTGCTGCTGGCCGGCCTGAATTCGCCCTTCGGCATGGCGCTGGTGGGCAACAGGCTGTTCGTCGCGAATTCGGACGCGGTGGTCGGCTTCCCCTACAAAACCGGTGACACGCAGATCAGCGCGCCGGGCACGCCGCTCGTGGCCCTGCCCGCCGGCCCGATCAACCACCACTGGACGAAGAACGTGATCGCCAGCGCGGACGGCAGCAAGCTCTACGTGACCGTGGGCTCGAACAGCAACGTGGCCGAAAACGGCATCGAGGCCGAAACCGGCCGCGCCGCCGTCTGGGAGGTCGACGCGCAGACCGGCGCCCATCGCGTGTTCGCCTCGGGCCTGCGCAACCCGAACGGCATGGCCTGGACACCGGCTTCCGCCGGGTCCGCGCCGACGCTGTGGACCGTGGTCAACGAGCGCGACGAGATCGGCAGCGACCTCGTGCCGGACTACATGACGTCCGTGCGCGACGGCGCGTTCTACGGTTGGCCGTATAGCTACTACGGCCAGCACGTGGATGTGCGCGTGAAGCCCCCTGCGCCCGAGATGGTGGCCAAGGCGACCGTGCCCGATTACGCGCTCGGGCCGCACACGGCTTCTCTCGGCCTGGCCTGGTCCGCCGGCACCACGCTGCCCGCCGTGTTCGCCCAGGGCATGTTCATCGGGCAGCACGGCTCATGGAACCGCAAGCCGCACAGCGGCTACAAGGTGGTGTTCGTACCGTTCCAGAACGGCAAGCCGGCCGGCGCGCCCGTGGACGTGCTCACCGGTTTCCTCAGCGACGACGGCAAGGCCCTCGGGCGCCCGGTGGGCGTGGCCCTGGACAAGACGGGCGCCCTGCTGGTGGCCGACGACGTGGGCAACGTCATCTGGCGGGTGTCGGCGCAGTAGGCAGGCCGTTCAGACCCACCCTGCCTTCCTGAACTTGCGGTAGACCAGGCCGCAGGCGACGGCGATCACCAGCAGGGCCACCGGGTAGCCGTAGCGCCACTTGAGTTCCGGCATGGCTTCGAAGTTCATGCCCCAGATGCCGGCGAACGCCGTGCACACCGCGAAGATGCTGGCATAGGCGGCCAGTTTCTTCGTGACTTCGCCTTCCTCGATGGTCACCATGGCCAGGTTCACCTGGATGGCCGTGCCGATGGTGTCGCGGATGGTGTCGATCGAGCCGTTGATGCGCGCCAGATGGTCCACCACGTCGCGGAAGTAGTCCTGCACGCCGGCGCACATCTGCGGCACGCGTCCGCCATGCAGTCGGCTCGTGCCTTCGAGCAACGGGGCCACGGCGTGTTTGAGCACCATCACGCGCCGCTTGAGCTCGTACAGCCGCTCGATGTTGGCGCGCGCCGCGCCGGAAGTGAAGATCTGCTGCTCGATGGTTTCGAGTTCGGACTCGAAGGCATCGATGATCGGAAAGTAACGGTCCACCACCGCGTCCATCAGCGCATACAGCACGAAGCCCGCGCCGTTGGTCAAGAGTTCGGGTTCGCGTTCGCAGCGCTCGCGCACGCCGAGGAAGCCGACCTTGCTGCGGTTGCGCACCGACAGCACGTAGTTGCGCCCGGTGAACACGTCGACCTCGCCCACATGCAATGACACGGGATCGGCCGGGTCGATCTCCACCAGGTGCAGCACGGCAAAGATGGACGGGCCGTATTCCTCGATCTTGGGTCGCTGGTGGCCATGCTGGGCGTCTTCCACCGCCAGTTCGTGCAGGCCGAACTGGGCCTGCATCTCGGCAAGCTCCTCGGCGGTGGCGTCCTGCAGCGCCACCCAGACGAAGGTGCCGGGCCGGGCGAGGTATTCACTGATCTGTTGGACGGGGATGTCGGCCAGCTTGGCGCCTTGCTGGTAGACCACACAATTGATGAGCATCTGTCGCTTTCGAAGGGAGCGCCTGCAAACGGGTGAATGGGGCGAACGGGGTCACGAGGCGCGCATGATGGCACATGGCAGGCCTTGCCGCACGCCCGGCGCCGTCTTGAAAGTCGACGGCCGAGATTTCCCGGTTGCGACGCCGACCCGGCCGCCGGCCCGGGGCATGCCACATCCAGCCGGGCTCAAGGGAACGGGTAGTCGTAGCCGTACTTCTTGTAGACGGCCTTGAAGGCGTCGGTCTTGTGCAGGCCCTCCATTTCCTTGTCCCACATCGCCCGGAAGCTCCGGCCGCGCTCGGTATCGGCGAAGGCCAGGTACAGGCCGAGATTCATGGCGAACACCATCTCGTAGCGGCCCATGTCGATCTTGTCCTTCTTGATGCCGTCCTCCAGATCGGACTTGGCGCCGATGAAGTAGTCGAAGCGGTCGTTCTCCAGCATCAGGAAGGCGCTCTTGATCGAGTCCACCTCGTTGATCTTCATCGGCTCGAGGATGTAGCGGTCCAGCCCGAAGTCGCGCAGCCAACCCACGCGTTTGTTGCGCAGCGAAGCGAGCCCGCTGTAGCCGCCGGGAAGGGTCTTGCGGAACACCACCATCTGGGCGTTCTGGTCGAAATGCCATTTCGGATAGAGCGGGAAATCCTTCTCGTGCAGGAAGGAGGCGACCCAGGCGTCGGCCTGCTTCTCCTTCACCATCTGCACCGTGCGGGCATAGGGAAAGATGCCGATCCTGATCTTCACGCCCCGGCGCTCGTAGACCATGCGGATCAGGTCGAAATACAGCCCGGTGCCGTCGCGGCGCGTGAGGTCGTGCCATTCGTCGGAGACGAGGTAGATCTCGGGCGCAGGGGCCTGGCCGAACGACGTTGCCGACAGCGCCATGCCGAGGGCGGCGAGCACCGTGCGGCGAGTGGTCGGCCGCAACTGGGTTCCGCGGGGTTCCAGGTTGCACATGTTCGCCTCCGTTTCGATGGTGGAATTGAATCGATGGATCCAAGACACCTGCGAAACGCAATTGGCGACTCAAGTCACAAGTTGATTCAAATTCCGGCAGTGCCATCGTAGTGAAGTGACCAGGGGCTGGCAAGTGGACCGATGTGACGGGCCGTAAGCGCTTCTGGTGCGCCCGGGGTGTGCGTGCCCCGGGCTGGGGCAGACGCGGTTCAGAACACTTCGTCGGTGGTGACGTTGAAGCGCAGTAGCGAATTGGCACCGAACGCCATGGTGATGGGTACGTCGGCGGCGTCGCGCCCGCGGGCGATGACCACGCGGCCGATGCGCGGCGTGTTGTGGCGCGCGTCAAAGGTGTGCCAGCGGTCGCCCAGGTAGACCTCGAACCAGGCGCTGAAGTCCATCGGATACGGCACGGGCGGAATGCCGATATCACCGAGGTAGCCGGTGACGTAGCGCGCGGGAATGTTCAGGCAACGGCACAGCGAAATCGCCAAGTGCGTGTAGTCGCGGCACACGCCCACACCTTCGCGGAAGCCGTCGAGCGCGGTGCGTGTCGGGCGAGCGGTCTGGTAGTCGAAGCGGATGTGCTGGTGCACGAAATCGCAGACGGCCTGAACCCGTTGCCATCCCTGCGGCACGCCGTTGAAACGGCTCCAGGCGAATGCGAGCAGTTCCCCGTCAAAATCACAATAGCGGCTGGGCAGCAGGAACTGCAGTGTCTCCACCGGCAGATCGGCGGGCGCGTGTTCATAGGCGTAGAAGTCCACCGGATCGGGCAGGCCGCTGTCGCGGATGGTGGCCTGGTTCTGGAGCCGCACGGTGCTGGTGCCGTACGGGATATGGACGCGTGCGCAATGGTTGTCGAACGCGTCCTGGTAGAAGTCGGTCTGCAGCGGCGGGCTGATGGTGATGTTCTCGGGCGCAACCAGGTCCGCCGCCCTGGAGGGGTGCACCTGCAGCATGTAGATCAGCGCGGTGGGAGCGGTCACGCTCAATTCGATGTCATAGCCGATCTGGATGAGCATGGGGAAAACCTTGGTTGCATGGGGAGTGAAGCACGATTGGTGCCTGGCCATCCTAGGTCGTCGTGCGGCGCTGCCTTGCCATGGGGTTTCCCATTAGCGCGTAGGCCAATCACGCACCTGTGTGGGCTTCGGCCTACGTGTGCACCCGGCAGGCGCAATCCCACACCGTGTGCTTGTTTCCGCCGACAGGCCAGCACTGAGCGGCGCGGAAAAATGGCGGCTACTTCAGGAGGTTTCCATGGCAGATCACCACCAAACATCCGCTGCATCGGACCACGGCGACATCAACATCACCGAGCCGCGCGAGGTGAACTACTGGACCGCCGCACTCGGCGTCAGCGAGGCCGCCTTGCGCCGGGCAGTGGCATCCGTGGGCGTGTCGGCGGAGGAGATCCGGGTGAGTCTCGGCATGCCGCCCAGCGCCGGCCGCGGTACCACAGCCGCCGGTGCACCGTAAGGGGCGGCCTGATGGACGCAACGACCGACACGGCCTTCGAGTACCGTGGTTGCCATTTCACCTGCAGCGTGATCGAACGCGGACCCGAGAGCTTCGAACCCCATGTGCTGTACCGTCATGGCCTGCCCGGGCTGGAGCAGCTCGCATTGCCGCAGGATGCCGAGGCTTACGCCGGCGCCGAGGAGGCATTGCGCCACGCCCAGCAGCAGGCGGTGCGCTGGGTGCACGACCGCACCGGGGACGGACAGGGCCGTTTCTAGTCCTCTGAAACCGCCGCGGCTTCAGTCGCCGAGCACCAAGCCTTCGCGGCGCGGATCGGCGCCACCGAAATAACCGTCGGCGGTCTTCTGGATGGCTTGCAGGCCGCTGACCATGGGTTGCTCGCGCACTTCCGCGCCGCGCGCGCGCAGGGCCTCCACGGTGGAAGGCGGAAAGCGTTTTTCCTCCAGCAGCGTCGGCCCGTTGAGCGAGCCGAAGTTGGGCAGGTTGATCGCAGTCTGCGCGTTCATGCCCCAGTTGAGCACGCCGTACAGCGTCTTGGCCGTGTAGTGGATGATCACCGCACCGCCGGGGCTGCCCCCACTCATCACCAACTGGCCGGTGGCCTTGTCGAACACCAGTGTCGGCGACATCGACGAGCGTGGTCGCTTGCCGGGCTGCACGCGGTTGGCGATCGGCAGGCCGGCGGCGTCGGCCGGCGCAAAGCTGAAGTCGGTGAGTTCGTTGTTCAGCAGGAAGCCCCGCACCATCTGGCGCGCACCGAACTGGTCCTCGATGGTGGTGGTCATCGCCAGCGCATGGCCGTAGGCGTCAACGATGCTGATGTGGCTCGTGCCGTATTCGGGTTGGTCGGGGCTGGGTGCGTAGCTCACCTGCATCGCGCCCGGATGGCCCGGCGTGGCTGTCTTCATGCTCTGGCCGGTGGGTGAGCCGTCGATGCGCCTGGCCCGTTCCGCCAGGTAGGCCGGGCTCAACAGTGTGGACCAACTGCCGCCGGGGGGCTGCACGAAATCGGGATCGGCCACGAACTGGCCACGATCGGCAAACGCCAGGCGCGAGGCCTCGGTGTAGAGGTGCAGCCAGTCCGCGCCAGGGGTCGGCCCGGAAAAGCCGGTCACGCCGGCGGCCAGCGGCAGGCGTGCCGCATCGGTGTTGTTCAACAGGCCGAGGATCTGGCCCACGGCGATGGTGCCCGAACTGGGCGGCGGCATGCCGCAGATGCGGTAATCCTTCGCGCCAGCAGCCGCCTTGGCCGTGTAGTCGAAGCAGAGGGAGGCGCGTTTCTTCGCCTGGTAGCCAGACAGGTCGGTCAGCGCGAGTTGGCCGGGATTGGCCGGATGGTGCCGCACCTTGTCGACGATGGCCTGGGCCACCTCGCCTTCGAGCAAGCCCTTGGAGCCCTGCGTGGCGATGCGCTGCAGGACATCGGCCAACGCCGGATTCTTCAGCACATGGCCCACGGGCCAGGGCTGGCCGCTCGCGTCGTAGAAATACGCGGCAGCCACCGGATCCTTCTTCAGGTGCGGCTCGCCGGCGAGCAGGGTGTTCAGCCGGGCGCTGACCTTGAAGCCGTTGGTGGCCAACTGGATCGCCGGCTGGAACAACTGCGCCCAGGGCAGGCGGCCGTACTCGCGGTGGGCCAGCTCCAGCATGCGCACCGCGCCAGGCGTGCCGACCGAGCGACCACCGACTACAGCGTCATAGAAGGCCAGCGGCTTGCCGTCCGCGCCGAGGAACAGCCTTTCGTCGGCCGCGGCCGGTGCCGTCTCGCGGCCGTCGAAGGCCTCGACGTCCTTGCCGTTGAAATACACCAGGAATGCGCCGCCGGCGACGCCGCTGGACTGCGGCTCCACCAGGGCCAGAACCATCTGCACGGCGATGGCGGCGTCGATGGCCGAGCCACCGGCCTTGAGCACCTGCGCACCGGCATCGGTGGCCAACGGGTTGGCCGCGGCCACCGCATACGTATGGGTGCGCCAGCCGGGTTTCTCGGTGTAGCCGGAGGAGCCCTCGGGCTGGTCCGGCGTCTTGTAGCTGAAGGCCGGGGGATGGCCTGGCGAGGCGCAGGCGGCCAGCAGGGCGGCGCAGGCGAGGCTGCCGAGACGGGGGAGGCTGGTGAAAGCAGGCTTCATGCGGTTCCTTGTTGTTCGGCAAGTTTCAGTCTACCCAGGGCACCGCGCCGCCTCTACCGGGGTTTCACTTGTTTACGAACACGCCGGAAACCTCGGACGCCTCAGAGATCGAGCTCCACGATCACCGGCGCATGGTCGCTGGGCCGTTCGTTCTTGCGCGTCGGCTTGTCGATGACGCAACGCCGGGCCAACGGTTTGAGCGCCTCGCTGATGAGGATGTGGTCGATGCGCAGGCCGCGGTTGCGGCGGAAGGCGAAGTCGCGGTAGTCCCACCACGAATAGCTCTTTTCCGGCTGCGGGAACAGCCGATGGGCATCGGCCAGCCCCAGGGCGACCAGCGCCCGCAGGTGGTAGCGCTCTTCTTCCGTGCAGTGGATGGTGTCCTTGAGCAGCACCGGGTCCCACACGTCGGCGTCGTCGAAGGTGATGTTGTAGTCGCCCATCAGCACCAGCTTCGGATGCGTGGCCAGCTCCTCGCGCACCCAGTCGCGCAACGCCTTGAGCCAGTGCATCTTGTAGTCGAACTTGTCGGTGCCGGGCGCCTGGCCATTGGGCATGTACGCGCCGATGACGCGCACGCCGTCGACGGTGGCGGTGATCACGCGCGCCAGTTCGTCGTCGAAGCCCGGGATGTTGCGCACCACGTCGGTGGCTTCGCTGCGCGTGAGCAGCGCCACGCCGTTGTAGGTCTTCTGGCCGTACCACTGCGCCCGGTAGCCGGCCTCGGCCAGCGCCGCGTGGGGAAACTTGTCGTCGGTGAGCTTGGTTTCCTGCAGGGCCAGCACATCCACCGGATGGGCGAGCAGCCAGTCGATCACCTGCGGCAGGCGGACAGCGAGGGAGTTGACGTTCCAGGTGGCGAGTTGCATGGGGATCTACCGTGGGTTGTGCATGTCGCGGGCGTGCTCAGCCCTGGGGCGACTGGAGGTTGGTCTGGATGCCGTACAGCGCGAGCATGCCCAGGACATGGCCGACGGCCACGCCCGGTTCTCCCGCCTCGATGCGGCCGATGGTCTGGACGTGCACGCCCAGGCGGGCGGCTGCGGCGGCCTGGCCTTCGCCGGCCTGCAGGCGGGCCTGCCGGGCCGCGGCGCCCATGGCCTGGATGGCCCGGACCGCGTCGTCGGGAAGGGTCGCGGAGACCCGCTTGCCTTGGCTCATGGCCGAACGTGGTGGCTACAGCCAGACGCCGTTGTGCGGCATCTGGATGGTGGTGGCCGGGGTGTCGCCGCCGAGCAGCGAGCCGATGGCAATGCTCAGGAGCGAGATGAAGATGCTGGCGAAGAACGCCGTCCAGAAGCCCGAGAGCTTGAAGCCGCGTACCAGCGCCGAGACCAGCAGCAGCACCAGCGCGTTGATGACCAGCAGGAAGATGCCGAAGGTCAGCAGCGTGAGCGGCAGGGTCAGCACGATCAGCAGCGGCTTGACGATGGCGTTGGCAAAACCGAGCAGCAGCGCGGACACCACCAGCGCGCCGGTGCTGCTGAACTTGAGCCCGCTGAAGATATGGCTGGCGATCCACAGCGAGAGCGCGGTGATGGCCCAGTGGACGAGGAAGGCGGTGAGGTTGGCGGACATGGCGGATGCGTGGCGGGGTGATGAGGTGGCACCGATCATATCGACCGGCGGGCTTCGGGCGCTGTCATCGAACCGCCATCGAAACGACACACCCCCGTCACCGCGCGCTTTCAGACTCCCTGCATGACATTTTCATGCACCAACAGGAGCCGACCGTGAAAGAGCTGCCCAACCCGACGTTCCCGCTGTCGCCGATCACGCCGGCCTCCCTGCTGCGTGGTGCCTTCACGCGCCGGGCTTACGTCGCCGCGGCGGCCGTGGTCGAGGCGCCGGTGCCGGCGGCTGAATCCGTTGCGCGGAATGCACCGCAGGGCATCGAGGTCGCCTGGGCCAAGCACCAGGACGAAATGCGCCAGGCCCAGCGCCTGCGCTACCAGGTCTTCGCTGGCGAGATGGGCGCGCGGCTGTCCACCAACGTGCCGGGCCACGACGTGGACCTGTTCGACGACTATTGCGAACACCTGCTGGTACGCGACGCCGCGACGCGCGAAGTGGTCGGCACCTACCGCGTGCTCACGCCGGTGCAGGCCCGGCGCGTGGGCAGCACCTACAGCGACACCGAATTCGACCTGACCCGGCTGCGCACGCTGCGCCCGCGCATGGTGGAGTTGGGCCGCAGCTGCGTGCATGCCGACTACCGCCAGGGCGGCGTGATCATGGCGCTGTGGGGCGCGCTGGCTGAATTCATGGTGCGCAACCAGCTCGACACCATGGTCGGCTGCGCCAGCATTCCGATGCTGCACAACGGCGTGGTCAGCGGAGACGCCGCAGCCAGCATCTGGCAGCAGCTCAAGCGCACGCACCTCGCGCCGATCGAGCACCACGTGTTGCCGCGGCTGCCGCTGCCCGTCGACCAGCTCGACGGCACGCTCGACATCGAGCCGCCGGCGCTGATCAAGGGCTACCTGCGCCTGGGCGCGAAGATCCTCGGCGCGCCGGCCTGGGACCCGGACTTCAACACCGCCGACCTTCCGATGCTCATGCGCATCGCCGACATGCCTTCGCGCTACCGCAAACACTTCCTCGGCCGCGGCCCACAAGGTCTGAACGGAGGTTGACATGCAGGCCACCTTCGATGCCACCGCCCCCTGGAGCAAGCTGTTGAACGGCGTTGCTGCCGGCACCGGGCCGGACATCGAAGCGGAGGAGAGCGCCGGCCCGCCGCGTTACCGCGCGATCTTCATCTCCGACCTGCACCTGGGTACAGCGGGCTGCCAGGCCGAGGCGCTGCTCGACTTCCTGAAACACCATCCGAGCCAGTCCCTGTACCTGGTCGGCGACATCATCGACGGCTGGCAGCTGCGCCGCAAGTGGTATTGGCCGCAGTCGCACAACGACGTGGTGCAGAAGCTGCTGCGCCGCGCGCGCAAGGGCTGCCGCGTGGTCTTCATCCCCGGCAACCACGACGAATTCGCGCGCGGTTTCCTCGGCCTGCATTTCGGCGGCATCGAGGTGCAGGACGAGATGGTGCACACCACGGCCGACGGCCGTCGCCTGTGGGTGGTGCACGGTGACGCCTTCGACGCGGTGATCCAGTGCGCCAAGTGGCTCGCCTATGTGGGCGACGGCCTCTACGAATTCACGCTCAAGCTCAACCGCCACCTGAACCGGCTGCGCAACCGCATGGGCCTGCCGTACTGGTCGCTGTCGGCCTATCTCAAGCTCAAGGTGAAGAAGGCGTTGAACTACGTCACCGATTTCGAAGAGGCCGTGGCCGCCGAGGCGCGCAAGCGCGGCCACCACGGCGTGGTCTGCGGCCACATCCACCGCGCCGAGATGCGCGAGATCGACGGCACGCTGTACTGCAACGACGGCGATTGGGTGGAAAGCCGCACGGCGCTGGTCGAGCATCTCGACGGCCGGCTCGAACTCGTGCAGTGGAACGGGCGCATCCGCCAGCCTTCGGCCGGGTCCCGCCCGCTGGAATCCACACCGGAAGAATTCACTCCGGAAGAGATGCCCGCATGAGGATCGCCCTCGTCACCGACGCCTGGCAGCCGCAGGTCAACGGCGTGGTCACCACTTTGGTGGAGCTGGTGCGCGAACTCGAGCTGGCCGGCCACCGCGTGGAGGTGATCCACCCCGGCCTGTTCCGCACCCGGCCGTGCCCGGGTTATGCCGGCATCGACATCGCCGTGCGCCCGCGCCGCGAAATGGCCCGCCGCCTGGACGCGCTGGAATTCGACGCGCTGCACATCGCCACCGAAGGTCCGCTCGGCTGGGCCGCGCGCGGCTATGCCATGCGCCACGGGCTGGCTTTCACCACCGCGTTCCACACGCGGTTCCCGGAAATCCTGCAGGCCGCGCTGAAGCTGCCGCTGGCCTGGGGCTATGCGCTGTTTCGCCGGTTCCACAAGGCCTCGTCGGGCGTGATGGTGCCCACGCTCGGCGTGCTGCAGATGCTGGAGCAGCGCGGCTTCCGGAATCTGCGGCGCTGGACGCACGGCGTCGACGCGCGGCTTTTCGCCTATGCCGAGACGGCACGCGGCTGCGCCTCGACCGGCACGCTGGCCCGGCCGGTGTCGCTGTATGTGGGCCGGGTGTCGTACGAGAAGAACGTCGAGGCCTTCCTCAAGCTCGACATCCCGGGCACGAAGATCGTCTGCGGCGTCGGGCCGCTGGAAGCCTCGCTCAAGGAGCGTTTTCCCGGCGTGCGGTGGATGGGCGTGCTGCCGCGCGACGAACTGGCCAGGGTCTATGCCAGCGCCGACGTGTTCGTCTTCCCCAGCCCGTCGGAAACCTTCGGCCTGGTGATGGCCGAGGCCATGGCCTGCGGCACGCCGGTGGCGGCCTATCCGGTGGACGGACCGTTCGAGGTGCTGGGTGCGCACGATGGCGCCGCGCGTGGCGGCGTGTTGCACGAGGACTTGCGCGAGGCCTTCTTCGGGGCCCTGGCCACGCCGCGCGCCGAGGCACGGGCGCGGGCGCTGCATTTCAGCTGGGAGGCATCGACGCGGCTGTTCGTGGGCCACCTGGTGCCGGCACGCAGCGCGGCGAAGCCGATGGTCCGGCCGCTCGGCCTGGCTCAGACCGGCGAATAGGCCAGACGCACGTAGATCGGCGCGAAGGCTTCGGCCTGGGTGATCTCGATCAGGGTTTCCTTGCCGAGTTCGAGCAGGGCGATGAAGGTCACCACCAGCACCGACATGCCCTTGGCCGGGTCGAACAATTCCTCGAACTCGACGAACTTGCGGCCCTGCAGCCGCTTGAGCACATAGCTCATGTGTTCGCGCACCGACAGCTCCTCGCGGCTGATCTTGTGGTGCTGCACGAGCCGCGCCCGCTTCAGGATGTCGGCCCAGGCCTGCTGCAGGTCGACCAGGTGCACGTCGGGGAAACGCGGCTGCAGCGATTGCTCGATGTAGACCTGGGCCTTGAGGAAGTCGCGGCCGTACTGCGGCAGGGCATTCAGGCGCGCCGCGGCGAGTTTCATCTGCTCGTATTCGAGCAGGCGGCGCACCAGCTCGGCACGCGGGTCCTCGGGCTCCTCGCCCTCGGCCACGGCCTTGGGCGGCAGCAGCATGCGCGACTTGATCTCGATCAGCATCGCGGCCATGAGCAGGTACTCGGCGGCGAGCTCCAGGTTGCGCGTGCGGATCTCCTCCACGTACACCAAGTACTGGCGCGTGAGGCCGGC
Organism: Rhodoferax koreense; assembly: GCF_001955695.1. NCBI lineage: Bacteria > Pseudomonadati > Pseudomonadota > Betaproteobacteria > Burkholderiales > Comamonadaceae > Rhodoferax > Rhodoferax koreensis. Next base: position 1,635,640 of record NZ_CP019236.1, read on the forward strand.
CATCGGGATGTCGAGGATGTTGAAGTTCTGCTTGCGGATCAGGTAGAGCAGCAGATCGAGCGGGCCCTCGAAGGCCTCGAGGAACACTTCCAGCGCATCCGGCGGGATGTACAGGTCGTGCGGCATGGTGAACAGCGGCTCGCCGTACAGGCGCGCCAGGGCCACCTGGTCGACGACCTGGGGCGTGCCGCTGCCGCCCGGCTCCGGTGGCAGGGCCAGGGTGGCTGCGTGGTCCACGTTGTTGTTCAAGTTTGCTATCGAATCAGTAGCTGTCAGCGTCCGTAAATGCTGCGCTGGCAATGGATTCGATGATGAACGCGGGGTCTATTTGACCTGGGTCTGGTAGACGTAGGGCTGCTGTTCGACCTGGGCTTCGCGGTATTCGCGCCAGGCGGCGCGGTCCACGTTCTTGTCCCACAGCAGCGCGCGGCCGGCGCGTTGCTGGGCCTCCAGCTCGGGCTTCTGGGCCTTCAGCTGGTCGATGAACTGCGTGGTGTCGGACTGGTAATCGGGACGGCGAAATATGGACATAGACTTAACCTCTTTGCTTGATTTTACGGGGGAGCGATGGTTGCCAGTCGTTTGAAGAAAATTTGCTTGGGAACCTGTCTGGCGGCGCTGCTGCTTTCCGGCTGCGATCCGCAACGCATCGCCGAACTCGAGGAAGGCGTGGCCACCGAGGCCGACGTGCGCGCGAAGTTCGGCGAACCCGAGAAGATCTGGGACGCGCCCGGCGGCGGCCGCACCCTGGAATACAACCGCCAGCCCGCGGGCACGCAGAACTACATGATCACCATCGGCCCCGACGGCAAGATGAGCGCGCTGCGCCAGGTGCTCACGCCGGAGAATTTCGCCAAGGTGCAGCCCGGCATGATGATGGAGGACGTGCGCAAGATGCTCGGCAAGCCGATGAAGATCACCCCCTTCGCGCTGAAGAAGGAGGTCGACTACGACTGGCGCTACCGCCGCGACCAGCAGCAGCTGATCTTCACCGTCACCTTCGACAACGATTACCGCGTGCTGCGCACCGGCTCGGTACCCGATCCGCAGACCGACGGCGGAACCAACCGCTGACCCACCGCGAATTCACCGTCGGTCGGCGCCTACGTCTGGATGGGCCACACACCGGCCCGTGCGGCACATCGCCTTGTGCATCCTTGTATCACGGCCCGATTCGGGCAAGAACCGAAAGGATGCGAGATGGACAAAAAAGAAAATCCGCTGAACCAGCGCCGCGGCGACCATGATGGCCATCGCAACACCAACGCATACGGCAGTGCCAGCGGTGACGGCAACGGCGGCAACGAAGCGGGTGGCGGTTATGGCGACGACAACAGCGCGCACCAGTACGGCAGTGTGCTGCCATCGGAGCGGGCCGACGGTGCCGGCCGCGCCGACGGCAGCCCACCGGTTGGCCCCAGCGACAGCAGCGGCAGCGATTACAGCGCCCGCGGCGCCATTGGCAACGACCGCAGCTATGCGGCTGGCACCAGCGCACCGGTGAGCCGTGGCGATGTCGAAGACGCCGGTGGCGACGACCGCACCGGCAAGCCCCAACCCGCCAAGCCCTGAGGCCCTTTCAGCGCACGCGCATGCCCGGCTGCGCGCCAGGGAAGGGTTCGAGCACGTAGATGCCACCGTCCACCTTGTCGTCGCCATGGCTGCCCGCGAGCACCATGCCTTCGCTCACGCCGAACTTCATCTTGCGCGGCGCGAGGTTGGCCACCATCACCGTGAGCTTGCCGACGAGCTGTTCCGGCTTGTAGGCGCTGGCGATGCCGCTGAACACGTTGCGTTCGCGGCCTTCGCCCACGTCCAGCGTCAGGCGCAGCAGCTTCGTCGAGCCTTCCACGGGTTCGCAGTTCACGATCTTCGCAATGCGCAGGTCGATCTTCGCGAAGTCATCGATGGTGATCAGGGGTGCAATTTCTTCACCGCCTGGTGCTATTTTTTCCGTAGCTGCCAGCGCAGTCTCTGATTGCGTGGGAGCCTCAAATAATGCATCAAGCTGTTTGATGTCGACACGCTGCATCAGGTGCTTGTAGTCGCCGATCACATGGCCGGGGCGCAATGGCGTGACGGCGTCGCCGTCCTGCAGCGGCGCGATTTTCAGGAAGCTTTCGACTTCGGCCGCGAGCGCAGGCAGCACCGGCTTGAGGTACAGCGTGAGCAGGCGGAAGGCTTCGACGCAGGCCGAACACACGTCGTGCAGCCGTTCGCGCGCGTCTTCCTTCTTGGCGAGCTCCCAAGGCTTGTTGGCATCGACATAGGCGTTCACACGGTCGGCCAGTGCCATGACTTCACGCAGCGCACGGGCGGTGTCGCGCTGCTCGTAGTAGCGCTGAATCGACTCGGCCTCGAAGCGCAGTTCCTCGATCAGCGCGATGCCGTCTTCGGACACCGCGCCCAGCGCGCCGCCGAAGCGCTTGGCCAGGAAGCCCGCCGCGCGGCTGGCGATGTTGACATACTTGCCGATCAAGTCGCTGTTCACGCGCGCCATGAAGTCTTCGGCGTTGAAGTCGATGTCTTCGTTCCTGCCATTGAGCTTGGCGGCGATGTAGTAGCGCAGCCATTCCGGGTTCATGCCCAGGCTCAGGTACTTGAGCGGGTCCAGGCCGGTGCCGCGGCTCTTGCTCATCTTCTCCCCGTTGTTGACGGTGAGAAAGCCGTGCACGAACACCGAGTTCGGCGTCTTGCGGCCGCTGAAGTGCAGCATCGCCGGCCAGAACAGCGTGTGGAAGGTGACGATGTCCTTGCCGATGAAGTGGTACTGCTCCAGGTCCGGATTGGCCATGTAGGCGTCGAAGTCTTCACCGCGCTTGTCGAGCAGGTTCTTCAGCGAGGCGAGGTAGCCCACCGGCGCGTCGAGCCACACGTAGAAATACTTGCCCGGTGCGTCCGGGATCTCGATGCCGAAGTAGGGCGCGTCGCGGCTGATGTCCCAGTCGCCCAGGCCTTCGCTGGTGCTGCCGTCCGGGTTGGTGCGCACGGTGAACCATTCCTTGACCTTGTTGGCCACCTCGGGTTGCAGCCGGCCGTCCTGCGTCCACTTTTCCAGGAATTCCACGCAGCGTGGGTTCGACAGTTCGAAGAACAGGTGTTCCGAGCTCTTGAGTTCGGGCTTGGCACCTGAAAGGGCCGAGTACGGGTTGATCAGGTCGGTCGGCGCATAGACCTTGCCGCAGACCTCGCAGTTGTCGCCGTACTGGTCCTTGGCATGGCAGTTCGGGCACTCGCCCTTGATGAAGCGGTCGGGCAGGAACATGTTCTTCTCGGGGTCGAAGAACTGCTCGATGGTCTTGCTCGCGATCAGGCCCGCCGCCTTGAGCTCGCGGTAGATCTGCTGGGCCAGCTGGTGGTTTTCGGGCGCGTCGGTGCTGTGCCAGTTGTCGAAGGCGATGTGGAAACCTTCGAGGTAGGGCTTGCGGCCGGCGGCGATGTCGGCCACGAACTGCTGCGGCGTCTTGCCGGCTTTTTCGGCGGCGATCATGATCGGCGCGCCATGCGTGTCGTCCGCACCGACGAAGTTCACCAGGTTGCCCTGCATGCGCTGGTGCCGCACCCAGATATCGGCCTGGATGTATTCCATGATGTGGCCGATGTGGAAGTTGCCGTTGGCGTAGGGCAGGGCGGTGGTGACAAAGATTTGGCGTGGCATGGACTGCGGGCTTTCAAAACAGCCCCCGATTTTAGTCGGCCGTGCCGCGCCCGCCCAAACCCGCCAGGCTGGCGCGACGGCTACAGCGCGATGGCCGGCCAGCCGAAGAACGCGCAGATCTCGGCGCTCTGCCGGCAGGCATCGGCATGGCCCAGGGCCATCAGCTCGCGGGTGTAGTCGGCCTCGAACAGCAGGTAGCTGGCCAGCGCCGAGCCCTTGGCGTCGGCTTCCTGCGAGCCCATGCCGAGCCCCCTGAGCATGGCGCGCACCGCCGGCGGCAGGCTCTGGACGTGGCGGGCCGCCACCGCATCCAGCCGCTGCGAGGGCGCGATCACCAGCAGCTCGATCGGGCGCAGGGTGCTGAGGTGGCGCTGTTCGGCCGGGATCAGCGCCAGCGTCTGGTTGATGCGGCGCACGCGCTCCACGTCGACCGACAGCGCGTCCAGGAAGATGCTGGACAGCGCATGGCCCGCGATCTGCGCGAGCGACGGGTAGGTTTCGCTGCCCAGCGTGGGGGCCTCGCCCGGTGGCTCGTGCATGCGGCCCGCGCCGATCACCACGATGCGCTCGGCCCCGAAATGGATGGCTGGCGCAATGGGCGCGGACTGCCGCATCGAGCCGTCGCCGAAATACTCGGTGCCGCCCTGCATGGGCAGCGGCACGGCGGCGAACGCGAAGGGAATGGCCGACGAGGCCAGCAGGTGCGCGTGGGTGATGGGCGCGCGCACCGCCTGGCGCTGCGACCGTGTCCAAGGCTGGAGATCGGCGTCGCCGTCGAAGAAGGTCACGTGTTCGCCCGAGCTATAGCTCGAAGCGGTGACCGCCAGCGCATGCAGATGGCCCTGGCGCACCAGCTCGGGCAAGCGCTCCAGCGGCACCAGCTGCTTCAGCAGGTCGTGCAGCGGGCTGTTGTCGAGCAGCGAACGCGGGTGCACGCGGCGCCATTGCGCCAGCATCCAGCCCACCGACAACAGGCCCAGCCAGCGCGCCCCGGTGCGGGCGACGCCCAGCGAATCCGCGCGGTACACCTGGCCGGCGTGAAAGCCGCGCCAGACCTCGGCGATGCGGCGCACCGTGCCGTCGAAATCGTCGGCGCCGCAGGCCAGCGCCGCGGCATTGATGGCGCCGGCCGAGGTGCCGGCGATGATCGGAAACGGATTGCCCTGGTCGCTGGCGCCGCTGGCCCGGCGCAGATCCGCCAGCGCCTGCAGCACGCCGACCTGGTAGGCCGCGCGGGCGCCGCCGCCCGTGAGCAGCAACCCCGTGGACGGGGAGGCGACGGGCCGTTGGGCTTGCAATGGCGTTGTCATGCGCTTCGGAGGGCGATGGATGTCTCTTCTTTTGCTATTGAATATATAGCATTCCGCGGCAGTTCTGTGCGATGGCCCGACGGACGTCGGGGTCGGCAGGCCTTCGCTAGACTACAGGCCCCCAGGAGTAACCCCCAATGTCCGTGACCCAACAACTCGTCCTCGACGCGCTCGCCACCGTCGTCGATCCCCATACCGGCCTTGATTTCGTTTCCACCAAGGCCGTGCGCAACTTCCAGCTGGCGGGCGCCGACGTGGCATTCGACGTGGTGTTGGGCTACCCGGCCAAGAGCCGGATACCGGCCTTGCGCGAGGCGCTGGCCGCGGCCGCCCGCACCGTGCCAGGCGTGCGGAACGTGAGCGTGAACCTGTCCAGCGTGATCGTGCCGCATGCCGTGCAGCGCGGCGTGCAGTTGCTGCCCGGCGTGAAGAACATCGTGGCCGTCGCCTCCGGCAAGGGTGGCGTGGGCAAAAGCACCACCGCTGCCAACCTGGCGCTGGCACTGGCCGCCGAGGGGGCCAGCGTGGGCCTGCTCGACGCCGACATCTACGGCCCGAGCCAGCCGATGATGATGGGCATCACCGGCCGGCCCGACAGCGTCGACGGCAAGACCATGGAGCCGATGGTCAACCACGGCGTACAGGTGATGTCGATCGGCTTCCTGGTGGCGCAGGACGAGGCCATGATCTGGCGCGGCCCGATGGCCACCCAGGCGCTGGAACAGCTGCTGCGCCAGACCAACTGGAAGGACCTGGACTACCTCATCGTCGACCTGCCGCCGGGCACCGGCGACATCCAGCTCACGCTGTCCCAGCGCGTGCCGATGACGGGCGCGGTGATCGTCACCACGCCGCAGGATATCGCGCTGCTCGACGCCAAGAAGGCCATCAAGATGTTCGAGAAGGTCGGCGTGCCGATCCTCGGCATCGTCGAGAACATGGCGGTGCACGTGTGTTCGAACTGCGGCCATGTGGAGCACATCTTCGGCGCCGACGGTGGCAGGAAGATGGCGGCCGACTACCAGATGGACTACCTCGGCGCGCTGCCGCTGGACATCCGCATCCGCGAGCAGGCCGACACCGGCAATCCCACCGTGGCGGCCGATCCGGACGGCGAGGTGGCCGCGCTGTACAAGGCCGTGGCGCGCCAGGTGGCGGTGTCGATCGCGGGGAAGAACAAGGACTTTTCTTCCAAGTTCCCGACCATTTCCATCAGTAAAAACACTTGAACGTCCTCGCCTCCATGCGTTATTTGGTGGCGCTCAACGAGCACCGCCACTTCGGCCGCGCGGCCCAGGCCTGCCACATCACGCAGCCGGCGCTGTCGAACGCGTTGCGCGCGCTGGAAGGCGAATTCGGCGTGCTGATCGTGAAGCGTGGCCGCACCTTCGCCGGGCTCACGGCCGAGGGGGAGGCCGTGTTCGCCACCGCGCAGCGCATGCTGCACGAGCAGGAACTGTTGCGCCAGCGGCTGCACAACGAAGCCACGCAGCCCAGCGGGCGGCTGCGGCTGGCCGCAGTGCCGACCGCCATGCCGATCCTCTCGCGTTTCGCCATCGCGCTGCAGCTGCGCCATCCGGGCATCATGCCCACGGTGATCTCGCTGAGCTCGCTCGAGATCGAGACCGCTCTCGACAGCATGTCGCTCGACCTGGCCCTGGGCTACACCGACCGCACCCGCGTACGCAACGTGAGCCTGGCCGTCTGGCCACAATGCACGGAGCGCTACTACCTGGTGCAGCGCACTTCCGGTCCCGGCGAGGAGCCCGGTGCAGAGCCGGCCTGGCGGCTCGGCGCGCCGATGTCCTGGGCCGAGGCGGGCGCCTTGCCGTTGTGCCTGCTCACGCCCGACATGCACAACCGCGCCATCGTCGACCAGGCCTTCGAGGCCGCGGGCGTGCTGGTCACGCCGGCCATGGAGACCAACTCGATCCACACCCTGGCGCGCAGCGTGGGCGCCGGCGCGCTGGCCAGCGTGTTGCCCGGCGCGGCGCTTGAGCTGTTGCGCCACGACGCCGCCTTCGAGGCCCGGCCGCTGGTCGAGCCGCTGCTGCAGACGCCGCTGGGCTTCATGACGCACAACAGCGACCGCGTGTCGCGTGCGCTGCAGGCCGCCATCGCGCTGATGCAGGACGAAACCTGGCTGCAGCAATTGCCGCCGATGACCGAGTTCCCGCTGCCGAACTGACCTCGCCCAGGGTTTCCCCTTCATTTTTTTCCTGAATTGCACCATGTGCCGATCCAATTGGATCGACGGGGTTACGAAAAGTACACTCCGCGGCTTCGTTTGCGGATGACGGCGATCTCCGGCACCGCAACGTTGTCAACCCCAACTTTGAGGAGCCTTATGGCCGGACCATCTTCGGACACCTTCCAAACCGCCACACTGCCAGCGGGCGGCCCTGCCAGCCCATCGGCGATGCCCGGCTGGCTGGAGAAGGAGCGCATCATCGCCGGCGCCGGCTTCAACCGCTGGCTGGTGCCACCGGCCGCGCTCGCCATCCACCTGTGCATCGGCATGGCCTATGGCTTCTCGGTGTTCTGGCTGCCGCTGTCCAAGATGCTGGCCACGGCCGGCACCGGGGCCCAGGCCTGCGCCAAGGACATGAGTTTCTTCGCCGAACTGTTCGCCACCGACTGCGACTGGCGCATCGCCACGCTCGGCTGGATGTACACGCTGTTCTTCGTGTTCCTCGGCTGCTCGGCGGCCATCTGGGGCGGCTGGCTCGAACGCGTGGGCCCGCGCAAGGCCGGCGTCGTCAGCGCCCTGTGCTGGTGTGGCGGCATGCTGCTGTCGGCGCTGGGCATCCACCTGCATCAGTTCTGGCTGATGATCCTCGGCTCGGGCGTGATCGGCGGCATCGGCCTGGGGCTGGGCTACATCTCGCCGGTGTCCACGCTGATCAAGTGGTTCCCCGATCGGCGCGGCATGGCCACCGGCATGGCCATCATGGGCTTCGGCGGCGGCGCGATGATCGGCTCGCCGCTCGCCGTGGAGCTGATGAAGTCTTTCGCCACGCCCACCAGCGCCGGCGTGCTGCAGACCTTCGTCGTCATGGCGCTGGTCTACTTCGTGTTCATGATGGCCGGCGCACTCGGCTACCGCGTGCCGGCCACGGGCTGGAAGCCCGCCGGCTGGACGCCGCCGCCGCCCACCGCCAACACGATGATCACGCAGCGCCATGTGCACGTGAAGAAGGTCTGGGGCATCCCGCAGTTCTGGCTGCTGTGGACCGTGTTGTGCATGAACGTGAGCGCCGGCATCGGCGTGATCGGCATGTCTTCGCCCATGCTGCAGGAAGTGTTCGGCGGCGCCCTCATCGGCGTGCCGCAGAAGTTCGCCGAACTCGACAAGGCGCAGCTCGCGGCCATCGCGGCCGTGGCCGGCGGCTTCACCGCGCTCTTGAGCCTGTTCAACATCGGTGGCCGCTTCGTCTGGGCCAGCCTGTCCGACAAGCTGGGCCGCAAGATGACGTATTGCGTGTTCTTCGTGCTCGGCGGCCTGCTGTACTTCAGCATCCCGTCAAGTGCGGGCGCGGGCAGCAAGCTGGCCTTCGTCGGCGCCTTCTGCATCATCCTGTCGATGTACGGTGGCGGCTTCGCCACCATCCCGGCCTACCTGGCCGATCTGTTCGGCACGCAATTCGTCGGCGCCATCCACGGCCGCCTGCTCACCGCCTGGGCCACGGCCGGCATCCTCGGCCCGGTGGTGGTGAACTACATGCGCGAATACCAGCTCGGCCTGGGCATCCCGCGCGAACAGGTCTACAACCAGACCATGTACATCCTGGTCGGCATGCTGGTGATCGGCCTCGTCGCCAACCTGCTGGTGCGTCCGCTGGCGGACAAACACTTCATGACGGACGCCGAACTCGCGGTGGAGAAGAAACTGGCGCATGAAAAGGCATCGGCTTCCGAGGTCGGCAGCGGCCGCGGCAACGCCGACGCGGTGAGCCCGTTGACGGTGGCGCTGGCCTGGGCCGCGGTGGGCATTCCGCTGGCCTGGGGCGTCTACAAGACGCTGGTGAGCGCGGCCAAGTTCTTCAACTGAGGGAGGGTGCGCTCCCGGTACCGGCCTTCGGTGACGGCGAGGGCGCAGAGGCACAACGTCATCAGCGTCTCGCGCAACCAGCTATGGGCCGGCTCCGCAGCGAGCCATTCTTCGGGCAAGGGCAGCGTGGCCAACAACGTCAATTGAGGCCATGAAGTCTACCGAGGCACGACGGAGCACCATGCCCACCCGGATTCCTCATTTCCAAATTGAATCGCCGCATGTCCCGATTCAATTTGACCTGGATCAAGCCGCATCCAATACTGCCGCATGCAAGAACAAAAGATCGAGCTCTACAAGGGCCCCGCGGGCGGCTGGGGGGCGTTGCGCAGCGTCACCAACGCGCTGTTGAAACAAGACATTGCGCTCAAGGGCGCGAAGACGCTGCTGTCGGCGAACCAGCCCGACGGCTTCGACTGCCCGGGCTGCGCCTGGCCCGACCGCAACCACGCCTCCACCTTCGAGTTCTGCGAGAACGGCGTGAAGGCCGTGGCAGCCGAGGCTACCGCGCGGCGCGCCGGCCCTGAACTTTTCGACCGGTACACCGTTGCCGAACTCGCGAAGCAAAGCGACTTCTGGCTCGAAGACCAAGGGCGGCTGACGCATCCCATGGTGTATGACGCGGCCAGCGACAAATACGTGCCGATCGCGTGGGACGACGCCTTCGCCCTCATCGCCCGGCATCTGAACACCTTGCCCGATCCGAACCAGGCCGTGTTCTACACCTCGGGCCGGGCCAGCAACGAGGCGGCCTTCCTGTACCAGTTGTTCGTGCGCGAATACGGCACCAACAATTTTCCCGATTGCTCCAACATGTGCCACGAGCCCAGCGGCAGCGGCATGCGGCCGCAGATCGGCGTGGGCAAGGGCACGGTGACGCTGCACGACTTCGAACTGGCCGACGCCATCTTCATCTTCGGCCAGAACCCCGGCACCAACCACCCGCGCATGCTTGGCGAACTGCGGCAGGCGCACAAGCGCGGCGCGAAGATCGTGAGCTTCAACCCGCTGCGTGAACGCGGGCTGGAGCGCTTCGCCGATCCGCAGGACAAGCTCGAGATGGCCACCCTCAGTTCAACCGAGATCAGCACGCACTACTACCAACTGCGCGTGGGCGGCGACCTGGCCGCGGTCAAGGGCATGATGAAGCATGTGATCGAGCGCGAGGACCGCGGCGACCAGGTGCTCGACCTCGGCTTCATCGCCGAACACACGACCGGCTTCGCCGAACTCGCCGCCGATCTGCGTGCCGAGTCCTGGACCTTGCTGGAGGAGGAATCGGGCCTGAGCGAGGCGCAGATCCGCGCCGCCGCCGACGTGTACTGCAATGCCGAACGCACCATCCTGTGCTGGGGCATGGGCATCACCCAGCACCGCGACTCGGTGGCCACCATCCAGATGCTGGTGAACCTGCTGATGCTGCGCGGCAACATCGGCCGGCCCGGCGCCGGCCCCTGCCCGGTGCGCGGCCACAGCAATGTGCAGGGCGATCGCACCATGGGCATCTGGGAGAAGCCGCCGGCGGCCTTCCTGGACCGGCTGGGCGAGGTGTTCGGTTTCGCGCCGCCGCGCGAGAACGGCTGGGACACGGTAGAGTCGATCCAGGCCATGCTGGAAGGCAAGGGCAAGGTCTTTTTCGCGCTCGGTGGCAACTTCGCCGCGGCCACGCCCGACACCTACGAGACCTGGAAGGCGCTGCGCCAGTGTGACCTGACGGTGCACGTCACGACCAAGCTCAACCGCAGCCATATCGTGCATGGCCGCGAGGCGCTGATCCTGCCCTGTCTGGGCCGCACCGAGATCGACGTGCAGGCCGCCGGCCCGCAGGGCGTGACGGTGGAGGACTCGATGAGCATGGTGCACATTTCCTCGGGCATCAACCCGCCGGCGTCCGAAGACCTGCTGTCCGAGCCGGCCATCGTCGCCCGGCTGGCCGCGGCCACGATCGGTCATCGCTCGAAGACGCCGTGGCTCTGGCTCATCGAGGACTACAGCCGCATCCGCGACAAGATCGAGGCGGTGTTCGACGACTTCAAGGACTTCAACCAGCGCGTGGCCGTGCCGGGCGGGTTTCGCCTGCGCAATACCGCGAGCGAGCGCGAATGGAATACCGCATCGAAGAAGGCCGGCTTCTTCACGCATGCCGTGCCGCGCGACACACCGTCGCACAAGGCCCGCGAACAGGTGCGATCGCGCGGGCTCGACACCACCGTGTTCACGCTGCTCACCACGCGTTCGCACGACCAGTACAACACCACCATCTACGGCCACGACGACCGCTACCGCGGCGTGTTCGGGCAGCGCCGTGTGGTCTTCATCAACGCCGCCGACATCAAGCAACTCGGCTTGAAGGATGGCGATTGGGTCGACATCAAGACGGTGTGGGACGATGGCCAGCAGCGGCGTGCCGACAAGTTCAAGCTGGTGGCGTACAACATCCCGCGCGGCGACATCGCGGCTTATTACCCGGAGACGAATCCGCTCGTGCCGTTGTCGTCCGTCGCGCTGAACGCCGGCACGCCGACCTCGAAATCGATCCCCGTGGTACTGGTGCCGCATGCTGCCGATGTGGACGCGGGCGCTGCCCTGAAGGCAGACGCCGGCGTGGCTTGAGCCATGGCCGACGCGTTTACGGTCGCCATCCTGCAGGCCCTGGCCGAGTCGTCCGAGCCCGTGTCATTGCCGAGGCTGGGCAAGCGGCTCGGCCTCGGCGCGAGTGTGCTGTTGCGCCGGCTGCACCTCATGAGCGAGGCCACGATCGGCGGCCAGCCCGGTCCGGACTGGCTGCGTGTAGAGTCGCTCGATGGCCGCTGGATGGTCCACCTCACCGAGGCGGGCCGGCGTACCCTGCCATCGCTGAAGGAACCCGATGCCGACACCTGACGACGACGCAATCATCACCGAGCAGATACCCGAGCCGCTGGCACCGTGCCGCGTGTGGTCATTCTCGGCGCAGACCGGCCCCACAGGTGCCGCACGCGACGACGTGGTGGCAGCCGAGGTGCCGGTGGCGCTGGTGTTCAACGGCATCTCGCATGCGGTGATGATGGCCACACCGGCGGATCTGCACGAATTCGCGCTCGGCTTCGCGCTGAGCGAAGGCCTGGTCGACAGCCCGGCCGACGTGTATGGGGTCGAGCTGCTCGGCTCGCCCGCCGCGTGCGAAGTGCACCTGGACATCGCCTCGCGCTGTTTCGCGCGGCTGAAGGAACGGCGCCGTGCGCTGGCGGGCCGTACCGGTTGCGGCATTTGCGGCATCGACAGCCTCGAGGCGCTGGACATCGTGCCCGAGGCGATCACGCCGCGCGCCTGGGTGGCGTCGATGCCGGCGGCTACCGTGCTGCGCGCCATCGACGCCATGCCGGCCTGGCAGACCTTGAATGCCGAGGCCGGCGCCGTGCATGCCGCGGGCTGGGCTGCACCGGACGGCACGCTGCGCGATGTGCTCGAAGACGTGGGCCGGCACAACGCGCTCGACAAGCTGCTCGGCCGGCTGGCGCTGCAGGGGCGGTTGAAGGAAGACGGCTTTGTCGTCATGTCCAGCCGCGCAAGCTACGAGCTGGTGCGCAAATGCGCGCGGCTCGACATCCCCATGCTCGCCACGATCTCTGCGCCCACCTCGCTTGCGCTGGAGATTGCCACGCGGGCCGGGTTGCAGCTCTGGGGCCTGTGCCGCTCGCCGCGCGCGACGCGTTACGTGCCGGCGGCATGATGTTCATCCGTCGGCTCCGTGTTGCATGGCTGATGGCCGGGCTGTGGCCTGTTCTGGCTTGCAGCGCGAACGAACCGACGCCTCAACAGAAAGCGCAGGACTACGGCTGCTTTTCCTGCCATGGCCTGGTGCACAAGCAGGTCGGCCCGGGCTTTGCCCAGGTCGCCGAGCGCTACCGGAACGACCCGGCCATGCCCGCACAGCTCGCGGCCAAGATCCGCAGCGGCAGCGTGGGCACCTGGGGCCGCGTCATCATGCCGCGCCAGCCCAAGGTCAGCGAAGCCGATGCGCGCCTGCTCGCGATCTGGGTGCTGTCGCAGCCGGCGCCGTGATCGGTGGCGGCCCCGTTTCAGCCGCCGGCTGCCCCCTGGGTATTCACATACAGCGCATAGACCGACTGGCTCGCCGCCATGAACAGGCGGTTGCGCGCCGGGCCGCCGAAACACAGGTTGGCGCAGCGTTCCGGCAGGTGGATGTGGCCGATGGCGGTGCCCTCCGGGGCGAAGATGCGCACGCCGTCGCGGCCCTCGCCCAGGCCCCATCCGGCCCAGAGGTTGCCGTCCACGTCGCAGCGAAAGCCATCCGGCGTCTCGCCTTCCGCGCATTGCACGAAGACCCGGTCGTTTTCGAGCCGCTGTCCGTCCTGGCTCAGGTCGAAGACCCGGATGCGGCGGGGCACCGCACCGGACTCGACCAAGTAGAGCCGGCTTTCGTCGGGCGAGAAACACAGGCCGTTCGGCCGCGCCACGGCCGAGGTGACAACGGTGGCCGCCCCCGTGACTGGGTCGAGCCGGTAGACGTTGGTCGGCAACTCGCTGGGGGCTGGCGCGCCTTCGTAGAAACCGAGGATGCCGAACGGCGGGTCGGTGAACCAGACCGAACCGTCGGACTTGACCACCACGTCGTTCGGCGAATTCAGGCGCTTGCCCTCGAAGCGGTCCATCAGCACGGTGAGGCTGCCGTCGTATTCGGTGCGCACCACGCGCCGGCCGCCGTGTTCGCAGCCGACGAGCCGGCCCTGCCGGTCGCGCGTGTGGCCATTGGCGTAGTTCGACGGTTTGCGGAACACGCTCACCGCGCCGGTTTCCTCTTCCCACTTCATGATGCGGTTGTTCGGGATGTCGCTCCACAGCAGGTAGCGCCCGTCGCCGAACCAGGCCGGCCCTTCGGCCCAGCGCATGCCGGTGGCCAGCCGCTCCACGGCGGCTGATGTGATGCGGTAGTTGAGAAAGCGCGGATCGAGCACCTCGATCGCCGGGTCGGGATAACGTTCGCTGGCTTGCCACATGAAGAAATCCTCTTTGTCAGCGGCTCGCCAAAATGAACAGCCGCGGGAACGGCAGCAGCACGGTGCCGTCCGGCAGCGCCGGATAGGCCTTGGCGATGGCTTCGAGGTAACGCGCAAGAAAGGCGGCTTTTTCGTCCGCATCGAGCGGCGCCACATAAGGCCTGAGCGCCGTGCCCTTGAACCATTCGACCACTGCAGCCGCGCCGCCTTTGAGCGGGTGGAAGTAGGTGGTGCGCCACACGTCGACCTGGCTGCAAACCGGGCGCAGCAGTGCGTAGTAGAACTCGGCGCTGTGGCGTGGCGGATGTTCGAGACCGCCGATCTTGGCCGACCAGGGGCCATCGGCCGCCACCTCGCGCATCAGGCGGTGTGCCGGCTCCTCGAGGTTGTCGGGCGTCTGCACGGCCAGGCTGCCGCCCGGCGCGAGTTGCGCCACGAGCCGCGGGTAGAGCCGTGCATGGTCGGGCAGCCATTGCAGCGAGGCGTTGGCCAGGATCACGTCGTAGCTTTGCGGTGGCTGCCAGCTGGCGATGTCGGCCACCTCGAACCGCAGCGCGGGCAGGCGCTCGCGTGCGGCGGCCACCATGTCGTCGGAACTGTCCATGCCGGTCACGACCGCGCCGGGGTAGCGCCGGGCCAGTACTTCGGTCGAGTTGCCCGGGCCGCACCCTATGTCGACCGCGCTGCGTACATGTTCGACCTGCAGCGCGGCGACGAGATCGCGCACCGGGCGGGTTCGCTCCTGTTCGAAGCTTGAATACTGTCGGGCTGACCAGGTCATCGTGATTCCTTTCGAGCGGGATGGCGGAAGCGCTAGCGTACTGTAGCTGTCGGGGCCGCGCCGGTAGAGTGCATCCGCTGGTAACATGGTGCTCAATTATTTTCAACTAAAGTTTTGTGTACAAATAACGATAGACAGCTGAATATTGTGCAAATCGATGGTGACGTCTCGCCCGCCCCTGTTGTCGATCCGCAGCTGCTGCCTGGCCTTGGTGCTGGCCTGGAGCTGGGTCCTGCTCGCCTCTGCCGTCGCCCGGGCCGAGGTGGTGCCACTGGTGACACTGGACGCAGCGCCTGGGGGGACTTCCCTGGTCGGGCGCATCGGCTATCTGGAGGACGTCCAGGGCAGCATGAGCATCGCCGACATCCGCAACACTTCCCTGGACGACCGCTTCGCCGTGCCGTCGTCGGTCGTGCAGCAATCTGGCCTGGATGCGCATGCGCGCTGGTTCAAGGTGCGGCTGCACCAGGCAGGCAGCAACGGCAATTGGTTGATCGACTCCTCCAATTCCATCCTCCAGCACTTCAGCGTGTACGGCCCCTACGACGTCAATGGCACGGCCTTGGCACCTCCGCGCCTCGGCGACCTGGCCGTGCCGTCGGCGCAGCCCGCGCTGGACGGCGACCGCGCCATGTACCGGTTCCATCTGGCGCAGCCGGGCGAGTACACCTTGTACCTGCGCGCCGTCTCCGACCTGCCGCAGTACTACCAGTGGAGCGTGTGG
Organism: Rhodoferax koreense; assembly: GCF_001955695.1. Classification (NCBI taxonomy): domain Bacteria; kingdom Pseudomonadati; phylum Pseudomonadota; class Betaproteobacteria; order Burkholderiales; family Comamonadaceae; genus Rhodoferax; species Rhodoferax koreensis. Next base: position 1,651,164 of record NZ_CP019236.1, read on the forward strand.
GACGCGGTCCAGTTCGGCCAGGCCGAGCAGGGTCTGTCGATGTACAACGGCATCTGTTATGGGCTGCTGCTCGGTATGCTGATCTACAACCTGATGCTGCTGGCGGTGTTCCGCGAGCCGCTGTATGGCTATCACTTCCTGGCCTGCCTGTTCGCGATCGTCACCATCGCCGCGCTCAACGGCCATCTCGGCCGCTATCTGCTGGCCGATGCCCGCGCCTGGGTGCCGACCGTGGTCCTGGCCGCGCCGCCGCTATGGATCGCCTTCGCCGCACTGTTCTGCCGCAGCTTCCTCGAGCTGCCGCGTTATGCGCCGCGTCTTGCCAGGAGCCTGCTGGCTTTCATGCCGCTGTGCGGATTGGCCGTGCTGCTGGCGTTGCTGGGGCCGACGCGCTGGGCCCTGGTCCTCACCCAGGCCCTGTCGTTGGCAACGCCCGTCGTCATGTTCGCCGCCGCAGGCGTGGCGTTGCAACGCGGCTTCAGGCCTGCTGGCTGGTACCTGGCCGCGCTGGCGGTGCTGTTCTTCGCGGCCGCCGGTGTGGCGCTGAACAATTTCCGGGTCTTGGATCTGCCCTGGCACTACGACGGCCTGCAATTCGGCCTGGTGGTCGAGATCACCGTGCTCGTCGTCGCGATGGGCAGCCGCATCCATCTCGTGCGCAAGCTCAATGGCGAGCTTGGCCAGAAGGCCGAGCAACTGGCCCGCGATGCGCAGACCGATCCGCTGACCGGCCTGTCCAACCGCAGCGGATGGACGCAGCATGGACGTCGCCTGCTGGAGACGAGCACGCAGGCGGCCGTGCTGCTGATCGACCTGGACCATTTCAAGCCCGTGAACGACCAATGCGGCCATGCGGCCGGCGACAAGGTGCTGGCCACCGTCGGCCAGCGCCTGCAGTCCGTGCTGGGCGGGCGCGATCTGGCGGCGCGCCTGGGCGGTGACGAGTTCGCGGTGCTGCTCGGCGACACGCCCGACCGCGCGGCGTTGCAGGCCCTGGTACAGCGGATGATCCATCTGGTCGCACAGCCGGTGCCTTTCGACGGAAAGCAGCTGAAGGTGGGGTGCAGCATCGGCATCGCCCGGTTTCCTTCCGACGGGCGCGACCTGAGCGTGCTGATGCATGCGGCCGACCAGGCCATGTACTTCGTGAAGAAGCATGGACGCGGCGACAGCGCGTTCAACGAGGACACGACGCCCGCGACGCTGGCTGCGGCCTGAAGGGCTTGCACCGCTCCGGGGGCGTGATACCGCAATACCGCAATGCCCGCAATTCCACCTGAACCGCGTGGGCGTCGGCATTTGCGCTAAGGTAGCGGCCACTTATGAAAAACTCCTTCTGGCGCCTGGGCTGGCGCACGCTCTGGCGCGACCTGCGCTCGGGGGAACTGCGGTTGCTGATCGTGGCCGTGACGCTGGCCGTGGCCGCGCTCAGCGCGGTCGGTTTCTTCGCCGACCGGCTGCAGGGCGGCCTGCAGCGCGACGCGCGGCAACTGCTCGGCGGCGACGCGGTGCTGGTCAGCGACAACGCGCCGCCGGCCGGCTACCTGGCGCAGGCGCGCGCGCTGGGCCTGCAGACCGCGCTCACAGTGGGCTTTCCGACCATGGGCCGGGCCCCGGATGCCCAGGGCGGCGCGGCCAAGCTGGTGGCGCTCAAGGTGGTGCCGCCGGGCTATCCGCTGCGCGGCAGCCTGAAGGTGGCCAGCGGACCCGATGCGCCGAACGCGCCCGGCGCGGCCACGCGGGAGATCCCCGCGCCGGGCGAGGCCTGGGTGGATGCGCCGCTGCTCGATGTGCTCGGCCTGCGCATGGGCGACCAGTTGCTCATGGGCGATTCGGCGTTCCGCATCGCGCGCATCATCGTCATCGAGCCCGACCGCGGCGGCGGGTTCATGAGCTTCGCGCCGCGCGTGATGATCAACGAGCGGGATCTCGCCGCCACCGGGCTGGTCCAGCCGGCGAGCCGGCTCACCTACCGCCTGGCCGTGGCCGGCGCCGAGCGCCCGGTGGCCGACTTCGTGGCCTGGGCCGATGCCGAGATCAAGAAACCCGCCACGCGCGGGCTGCGCCTGGAGTCGCTGGACAGCGGCCGGCCCGAGATGCGCCAGACGCTGGAGCGCGCCAACAAGTTCCTGAACCTGGTGGCGCTGCTGTCGGCGCTGCTGAGCGCGGTGGCGGTGGGCCTGGCCGCACGCGGCTTCGCGGCGAATCACCTGGACGACTGCGCCATGCTGCGTGTGCTGGGCCAGAGCCAGCGCACCATCGCCCTGAGTTATGCCTTCGAGTTCGCGCTGGTCGGCCTGTTCGCGAGCGGACTCGGCGTGGCGCTCGGTTTCGGCGTGCATTACGCCTTCGTCGCGCTGCTGGCCGGCCTGGTCGATGCCACGTTGCCCGCGGCGACGCTGTGGCCCGTGATGTTCGGCCTGGGCATGGGCCTGACGCTGCTGTGCGCCTTCGGCCTGCCGCCAGTGTTGCAGCTGGCGCAGGTGCCGCCGCTGCGCGTGATCCGGCGCGACATGGGCAACCTCAAGCCGACGTCGGTGGCCGCGCTCGGCCTGGGCGTGCTCGGCTTCGCGGCGCTGCTGCTGGCGGCCAGCAGCGATGTGAAACTGGGGCTGATCGCGGTCGGCGGCTTCGGCGCGGCGGTGCTGGTGTTTGCGGCGCTGAGTTGGGTGTGCGTGATGTTGTTGCGGCGCAGCGTCAACGAGGCCACGGCGCCGCGCTGGCTGGTGCTGGCCACGCGCCAGATCTCGGCGCGGCCGGCCTATGCCGTGGTGCAGGTGAGCGCGCTTGCCGTCGGGCTGCTGGCGCTGATGCTGCTGGTGCTGCTGCGCACCGACCTCGTCGACAGCTGGCGCAAGGCCACGCCGGCCGATGCGCCCAACCGCTTCGTGATCAACGTCATGCCCGAGCAGAACGAACCGTTCCAGAAGGCCCTGCGCGACGGTGGCGTGCGCCAGTACGACTGGTACCCGATGATCCGCGGCCGTCTGGTGGCCGTGAACGACAAGCCGGTTTCGCCCGACGACTACACCGACGACCGCGCCAAGCGCCTGGTCGACCGCGAGTTCAACCTGTCGAACAGCGCCACCCGGCCGCCGCACAACGAGATCGTCGCCGGCAAATGGACCGACGAGGAGCCCGGTGCGATCAGCGTGGAGGAAGGCATCGCCAAGACGCTCGGCCTGAAGCTCGGCGATTCATTGCGCTTCGACATGGGCGGGCAGCAGACCGATGCGAAGATCACCTCGTTGCGCAAGGTGGACTGGGGCTCGATGCACGCCAACTTCTTCGTGATCTACCCGGTCAGCACGCTGCCCGACGTGCCGGTGACCTACATGACGGCCTTCCGCGCACCGGACACCAAGGGTTTCGACAACAGCCTGGTGCGGGCTTTTCCCAATGTCACCAACGTCGATCTCAGCACCGCGCTGGCCCAGGTACAGCGCGTGCTGGACCAGGTGATCCGCGCGGTTGAATTCCTGTTCGGCTTCACGCTCGCCGCCGGGCTGGTGGTGCTGTTCGCCGCCATCACCGCCACGCGCGAGCAGCGCGCGCGCGAATTCGCCATCATGCGTGCGCTGGGTGCGCCGGCCGCGTTGCTGCGCCAGGTGCAGCGCGCCGAACTCGCCGGCGTCGGCCTGCTCGCCGGTTTCCTGGCCAGCCTCGCGGCCGTGGCCGTGGGCTGGGCGCTGGCGCGTTTCGTGTTCGACTTCGCCTGGACCTCGTCGCTGTGGGTGCCCGTGCTCGGCGCGTTGGCCGGTGCCGTGCTGGCGCTGGCAGCCGGTTGGTGGGGGCTGCGCGAGATCTTGCGCCGGCCGGTGATGCTGACGCTGCGCAGCGCTTCGGATTGAACCGGCATGGGCCGGCCTTCAGGCCGTCGGCACCGTGCCGCCGTCGATGACGTACTCCGTCCCGGTGATCGCGCCGGCCTGCGGCGACACCAGGAACGCCACCAGGTCGGCCACCTCCCCGGGTCGGCAGGGCCGGCCAAGCGGAATGCCACCGAGGGAAGCCATCAACGACTGCCGGGCGGCGTGCTCGTCGGTGCCGTTCTGGCGGGCGATCTCCCGCACCAGCGCCACGGCTGCTTCGGTTGCCACCCAGCCGGGCGAAACCCGTACCACACGCACACCCCTTGGGCTGACTTCCTTCGACAGGCCCTTGCTGTAGTTGGAGAGCGCGGCCTTGGCCGCGGCGTAGGCGAGCGTGGCTTCGTGCAGCGGCAACTGCCGCTGGATGGACGTGATATGCACGATCACGCCAGAGCCTTGCGCCAGCATGCCGGGCAGAAGCGCGCGGTCGAGCCGCACCGCGGGGAGCAGGTTCAGGTCGATTGCCCGCTGCCATTGCGCGTCGTCCAGCACGGCATGGCCGCCGGCCGGGGCGCTGGAGCCGCCGACCACATGCACGATGATGTCCACGCCGCCGAATTTCGCCTGCACGGCCTCGGCCACTGCTTGGCAGCCTGCGGCCGTGCTCACGTCCGCCGCGGTGAAGCTCTCCGCCTGCAGATCGGCCGGGCGCGAGCGCGCCGTGGTCCACACCCGGGCGCCAGCCGCGCTCAGCCGGGTCACCACGGCCGCGCCGACCCCCTTGGTGCCGCCGGTGACCAGGGCGCGCAGGCCTTCGAGCTGGACCGGGTTGCGGATCGCCAGCGACTGGATCTTGTCGTCCGCGACGGTGAAGACATGCATCAGGTTGACCGGACTGCCGGGGAAGTTTCCCGCCACCCGCGTCAGCAGCTTGAGCTGGCCGTCCTGGGGCGTGAGGCTGATCGCTGTGAGGTCGTATTGGTACTTGGCCTGGGCCGCCTGCTTCCAGGCCTGGATTTGCGCCAGGCCCTGCCAGGTCTGGCCTTCGTCGTGGACCGTGGCATCGGGTGCAAAGCAGGCATCGAGCCGCGAGGGGTCGCGCAGGCGCTGTGCTTCCAGGTAGCGGGCGAGGGCGGGATGGTGTTCGAGTGTCATGGTGATGGCTTGGAGGTCGCGAGGTCTTGATGCTCGGGGTATCCTGATCGCATGAGAAGTACGCACCAGGAAGTAAGTGCCTTGCGTGGGGCCAATCCCCCGGCCCAGCGCAAGGTCTACACGCCGCTGTCGGCGGCCATCGACATCGAGGCACTCCTGGGCCTGGTGGAGGGGCGCTGGAAGCTGGTCATCCTGTTCCATCTGTTCGGCGGTCAGGTGCAGCGCTTCTCGGACCTCGAAAAACGCATCGACGGCATCTCGCAGAAGATGCTGGCGCAGCAGCTTCGTCAACTGGAGGCGGATGGCATCGTTGCGCGCACGGTGTATCCGGAAGTGCCGCCGCGAGTCGACTACCGCATGACGGCCTGGGGCCAGGCGCTGTGTCCGGCACTCGACGCCATCCTGCAGTGGGGCGAACAACGGGACACCTAGAATCCCCGCCCATGACACCCGAAGAACCCGCGCCCTTCAACACCCCTTTCGAATGGATCGGCGGAGAGGACCGCATCAAGGCCATGGTCGAGCGGTTCTACGACCTGATGGAACTCGAGCCGCAATACGCGGCCCTGCGCGCCGCCCATGGGCCGACCTTGGACAACGCGCGGCAGCGGCTGTTCTGGTTCCTGTGCGGCTGGATGGGCGGGCCGCAGCACTACACCGAGCAGTTCGGCCATCCGCGGCTGCGCATGCGGCACATGCCTTTCGCCATCGGCATTCTGGAGCGCGACCAGTGGCTGGCCTGCATGGACCAGGCGATGGGCGAGACCGGCGTGCCGGACGACCTGCGCCAGCGGCTCAAGGCCAGTTTCTTCCAGACCGCGGACTGGATGCGCAACAAGGGGGTCTGAGCTACGGCTAGGCCGCTTGGGACCGCTCAGGAACTGCTCTGGAACAGCGCGTCGGCCTTGTCCATGAAGTCGGCGGCCAGGGCCGGATCCGCGTCCCACAACGCGTTGAAGGCCTGGGCGCAAGCGCTGTGTTGCGCCGCAGGCGAAAGGAAGGCGTCCAGGCGCTTTTGCAGCTTGGCCTTGGTCGCCGCGTTGGCCGCCACCAGCAACTGGCGGCACATGCCCACCGCCAGAATCACACCGGCACGGGCCTTGAAGATGTCACCGCGCCGGTCGGCGTCGTCCAGTCCGAAGAAGGCGATGGTGACCAGCGCGCGTTGCCGTGGGAAACCGCTCTTGGCCACGGCGCAGGGCGAGGCGCCGTTGAAGCCGATCAGACTTTGCGGGTCGGTGTCGCGGCTGCCGATCGGATACACCAGATAGGCTTTCTCGGCCTTGAGCGCAGCCGTCGCGGCGCTGGTTTTTGCGGGCGCGGCGGCGGTGGGGAAGCGGTCGCCCTTGTAGCTGGTGTTGCAGGTCTTGCACGACACCGCATAGTTCCAGATCGAATAGGGCAGGAGGTGGTAACCGGCGGCGTCGCCTCGTGCAACCACGATCTTCAACGCGGCCAGCGGTGCCGGAGGCGACCACGGCTGCACGCGCGACTTGGGCCGGAAGTGCTCCACGTCGAACTCGACCCGGCCGGCCGCGCCACCGACCACGGTTTCGCAGTACGCGCATTTCGAGTGCTGCAGCGTGATGTAGACGCCCTTGACGTCGGTCCAGAGTTCCGGGAACTGCCCGTTGGTCCAGCGGCCGGCCTTCGCCACGGCCGCCTGGCCCGTGGCGGCCAGCGCCAGCCACCCCGCCTTGCCGCCCTGCGCAGGGTCTTCGATGCGCCGGCGCAGTTCGGCTTCGCCGATAGGGTAGCGGATCATCGCGCGCCGCCGCCCTGGCCCGGCGCCAGCGCATCGAGGAAGCGCAGCGCGGCCTGGGCATCGCCGCCGCGGGCCTGCGTGGCCAGGCGTTTCAAGGTGTCGCGCTGGCCTGCGGCGCGCGTGGAGGGCAGGCCGAAAAGATCGCTCACCAGCAACTGGTCGGCGTCGAGTCCGTAGACCGGCCGGTCGATGCGTGTGGCTTCCACGCCGTCGCCGGCGCGGCGCAGCACCAGCAGGTTGGCAATGTCGAGCCCGCCCACCACCAGCGGGCTGTGGCAGGTGAGGATGAACTGCACCCGGGGCAGCGCGGCGGCCAGGGTGGGCACGATCTGCATCTGCACCGACGGATGCAGGTGCGCGTCGATCTCGTCGACCAGCGCAATGCCGGGCTGATCGGCCAGGGCCTGGCCGCGCGGACAGGCGGCGCACAGGTGGTAGAGCAGGTCGGCCACCCAGCCGATGAAGCTGCGCTGCGCGTCGGACCAGGCGGCCAGCGGCAGCGCGACAGGGGCCTGGCCTTCGAAAAGGTAGATACCCTGGCGGTCGCGCCGGCCCGTGAAGCGGCAGGACACGGGGGCGAGCAGGCGGTTGAGCAGCGCTGTGGCCTCCTGAAAGCGGCGCCGGCTGCGCTGCAGCTGCGGCATCCACATCTCCAGCGCCACCAAGCCGCCGCCGTGGTCGAGCAGGCTGGCGAAACGCTGCGCCTGCAGCGAAGTCGGCTGGCCGCGTGCGGTGGCGGAGGCAGCCGCAGCTGCGTTTCGCGTCGCGCCGTAGCCGACGGCGAAGCCGGCCGGGGCGGCGCCGCGGGTCCTGGGGTTCGGGCCCAGCCATTCGGTCTGTTCGCCGCGGGTGTTGCCGGTCTCGCGCACGATGCGCAGCATGCTGTGGACGGACGGGGGTGCAGCCAGGCTGCGCGCACCCCGAGGAGATGCCGCGGAAGCGAAGACGGCTTCGATCTCGGCCGCATGGGCGCCGACCGCGCGGCTGCGGGCAGCGTCCCCGCCGGGCTGCATGCGCACCATCGGCCGTGTCGGCAAATCGCCGGCATCAGGCCCGAGCACCGCCAGCGCCACGGCCTGCAGCAGCGAGGATTTGCCCACGCCGTTGTCGCCGAGGATCACGTTCACGTTGGCCAGGCGCGGCGGCACCATGCCGCTGGCCGGGCCGTAACGCTGGCCATCGAAGGCGAAATTGGCCTCCAGCGCCGCGATGCTGCGCAGGTTGCGAACCGACAACTGGTGGATGTACATCGCGCCTCCGGGTGCGCGGTTATAACGTCGAAGCCGTCGGGGTGCAACGCCTGTTCAGGCGATGCGGCGGCCTGTCAGGCGCGCCAGAGGTTGTCCGCGAAGCGTGCGCCGAACTTGAGGCGGCTGCGATCCCAGGGCGTGAAGCGCGGGATCTGGAACAGGTCGGTGCCGGCATCGGCCGCGCCCTTGGTGGTGGAGACGGCGGCGTCGAAGCCGAGTTCGCGCACGATGCGCACGCTCTCGGGGATGTAGTCGGTGCCGGGCTTGCCGTTGGGGTAGGCGAACAGGCCCACGCGTTCGCCGAGCACACTTTCCAGGAAGCGCTGGCTCTGCGCGATCTCGGCATAGGCAGCGTCGGCTTCGAGCTTGGCCAGGATCGGGTGCGACCGTGTGTGCGCCCCGATCTGCATGCCGGCGTCGCGCAGTTCGCGCACCTGCTGCGACGTCATCATCAGGTCCACCGGCGGCTTCACGGCCGCGCAATCGGCGATCTTCTCGGTGAGCAGGTGGCGCTCCAGCACCGGCAGGTATTTGATCTGGCCGATGATGTGCTCGATGGCCTGGCGCTTGGCCTCGGGCGTGTCGATGGTGTGGCTGCCGAGGTGGCCCGAGCCGTCGCGCTTGGCGAGTTGGGTCAGGTCGAGCTGCGGCGACTGGCACAGGCGCACCGATTCGATCACGGTGTCGTTCCACATGCGGCCGCCATCGAGGAAGTCGGTGGCGATGAAGAAGGTGGAGGTCAGGCCGTGCCGGGCCAGGATCGGCAGGGCCACGGTGCGGTTGTCGGCATAACCGTCGTCGAAGGTGATGGCGGCGGCGCGCTCGGGCAGGCTGCGTTCCTTCAGCTTCTGCACTGCGACGTCCAGCGGCAACACGTTGCACCAGGCCTTCATCCAGCCGCAGATCGCGTCGAAGGCGGCGGCATCGACTTCGCCGGGGAAGATCGGGTCGCGTTCGGGCAGGACGCGGTGAAAGATCAGGATCGACAGGCGGCCGCGTTCACCGGCGGGCGAGAGTTGCTTCAGGAGGGTTTTGAACATGTTTTTCGCGAGACGGCTGCACCAGCGCCGACAGAGTGTATGACGTTGCAGCGCGCCGGTCGGTTGACCCTGCGGTTCAGCCGGGCTTGAGCAGCACCACCAGCGCACCCGCGCCGCCGTCGATCGGCCGGGCCTGCACGAAGGCCAGCACCTCGTTCTTCTGCACCAGCCAGTTGCGCACCTTGCCCTTGAGCACCGGCGTCTTGCCGGGTGAGCTCAGGCCCTTGCCGTGCACCACGCGCACGCAGCGGATGCCGTGCTTCTGCGCGTCGCGGATGAAGCCCGACAAGGCGTCGCGTGCGGCGTCGCTGCGCAGGCCGTGCAGGTCGATCTGGCGCTGGATGCTCCATTCGCCCTTGCGCAGCCGGCGCGTCACGTCGGCGCCGATGCCCTGGCGGCGATAACTCAGCGCGTCGTCGGTGTCGAGCAGGTTGCTGGCGTCGAAGCCGTCGCTGATCGCCTCGACCAGCACCGCCTGTTCGTCGCGCTGCAGCTGGGTGGCCACCGGCTCGGGCTGGGCCTTCCTGAGTTCGGCCTTGCGCTGGTCGGGCAGCGGGTTGACGGCGCCGACGGCCAGCATGAACAGGTTCTTCTGCGCCGCGAGCCGGCGTTCGCGCTCGAGCTGGGCGGCGCGTTCGGCGGCCTGCCGTGCGGCGGTCTCCTGGATGGACTTCTGGATCTTCTTCAGGTCCTGCAGCGAGGTGATCTTCAAAGCAAACCCTTCTCGGCCATCGACAACGACACGCCGGGGCCGACGATCACATGGTCCAGAACCCGCACATCGACCAGGCCCAGCGCCGACTTCAGCGTCTGCGTCAGGGATTCGTCGGCCCTGGAGGGCTGCACGCTGCCGCTGGGGTGGTTGTGGGCCAGCACCACGGCCGCGGCCTGGTGGTGCAAGGCGCGCAGCACGACTTCGCGCGGGTAGATGCTGGTCTGGGTCAGGCTGCCCTTGAACATTTCCTCCATGGCCAGCAGCCGGTGCTGCGCGTCGAGGAACATCACCGCGAACACCTCGTGCGCCTTGGCCGCCAGGTGCAACTGCAGGAAATGCTTCACGGCTTCGGGCGCCGTCAGCACCTCGCGCTCCTGGAGCTGCTGTGCCAGCGCGCGCCGCGACAACTCCAGCACGGCCACGATCTCGGCGCGCTTGGCCGGCCCCAGGCCCTTGATGCGCCTGAGGCCATCGGCCGTGGTGTGCAGCAGCCCGGCGATGCCGCCGAAGCCCAGCGGCGGCGGCGCGAGCAGTTCCTGGGCCAGCATCAACACGCCCTTGCCCTGGATGCCGGTGCGCAGCAGCAGCGCCAGCAGTTCCGCGTCGACGAGCGCGCCGGGGCCGCGCGCGAGCAGCTTCTCGCGCGGCTGTGCATCGGGGGGCAAATCTTTGAGCGGCATTGCAGAGGCGGCAGGGTCGGGCGGGGCATGCAGGGTTTTATGGTTCTTGGCGGGGGCTGGCCGCTTAACTTTCTACAATGGAGGCCAGTTTATTCGCCAAATGCCGACCCGGCCACTATCGGGCGCGGCCCAGAGAGTTTTTATGTCCACCACCATCGCCACCGTCCAACCCGGGTCTTTCCTGACCCTGCATTACCGCCTGGCGGGGCCGGGGGGCGACATCATCAACACCTTCGAAGGCAAGCCGGCCACGCTGTCGCTGGGCACGGGAGAGCTGTCGCCGGCCGTCGAGCAGCGGCTGCTGGGGCTGGAAGAGGGCACACGCGCCAGCTTCGAGATCCCGGCGGGCGAGGCCTTCGGCGAACGCAAGCCCGACATGGTGCAGTGGGTGGCGCGCAAGCTGCTCAACCAGCTGGGCGACCCCGACGAGACCTACCGCGTGGGCGACGTGGTGCAGTTCCCCACGCCGGACGGCCTGGGCCAGTACGCTGGTGCGGTGCAGCAGGTCGGCAAGGCCGATGGATCGGACGCCGTGTTGTTTGACTTCAACCACCCGCTGGCCGACCAGCCGGTGACGTTCGAAGTGCTGTTGATCGGTGTGCTATGAGCTGTCCTGAGGAAACATTTTTCGACGGGCCGCCCCTAGAAAAATCGGCCCCCCCGGGGGGCAGCGAACCACGCGAAGCGGGTAGCGTGGGGGTCATCCTCCTCGCCGAACCGCGCGGCTTCTGCGCGGGCGTTGACCGGGCCATCGAGATCGTCGAACGCGCGCTGGCGAAATTCGGCCGGCCGATCTACGTGCGCCACGAGATCGTGCACAACACCTACGTCGTCAACGATTTGAAGGACAAGGGCGCGATCTTCATCGAGGAATTGAGCGATGTGCCACCGGGCGCGACCCTGGTGTTCTCGGCCCACGGCGTGAGCAAGGCCGTGCAGGACGAAGCCCGTGCGCGCGGCTTCCAGATCTTCGACGCGACCTGCCCGTTGGTGACAAAGGTGCATGTCGAGGTAGCCAAGCTGCACAAGGAAGGCTTCGAGTTCATCATGATCGGCCACAAGGGCCATCCCGAGGTCGAAGGCACGATGGGCCAGCTCGAGAGTGGCATCCACCTGGTGGAAGACGTGGCCGACGTGGCCCATGTGCAGCCGTCGCAAACCAGCAAACTGGCCGTCGTGACGCAGACCACGCTGAGCGTGGACGACGCGGCTGAAATCTCCGCCGCCGTGAAGGCGCGGTTCCCGCTGATCCGCGAACCCAAGCAGCAGGACATCTGCTACGCCACGCAGAACCGGCAGGACGCGATCAAGGTCATGAGCCCGCAGGTCGACATCGTCATCGTGGTCGGCAGCCCCACCAGCTCCAACAGCAACCGCTTGCGTGAACTGGCCGAGAAACTGGGTACGCCGGCCTTCATGGTCGACAGCGCCGAAGAGTTGCAGCCCGCCTGGTTCGAGGGCAAGACCCGCGTCGGCCTGACCGCTGGTGCGTCGGCGCCCGAAGTCTTGGTGAAGCAGGTGATCGACCGCATCAAGGCCCTGGGCGCGGTGGCCGTGCGCAAGATGGACGGCATCGAGGAGACGGTGAAGTTTCCGCTGCCCAAGGGCTTGCGGATGGATGTGCCGGCTTCTTAAGAAAAAAGGCCTGCGGCGCAGGCGGGGTCTGCGCGGTCAGCTATTTATTTGATAGCGGCCGAGCCGTCCTGCGATAGGCTTTGCACATAACGTGCGACGCCGGTCTGGACATCGGCGAACACATGGTCGCAACCCGTGGCGCGCAGGGCCGTGAGGTCGGCCTGGGTGTGGCACTGGTATTTGCCGCGCAGCGCATCCGGGAAGGCGACGTATTCGATCAGGCCTTGCGTCACCGCATCGTCCAGGCTCAGCGCGGGCTGGCCGGCCTCGGCGCGCAGGGTATTCACGACGGCATGCGCCACGTCGTTGAACGGCTGCGCGCGGCCGGTGCCGAGGTTGAAGATGCCCGATTGGTCCGGATGGTCGAAGAACCACAGGTTCACCGCCACCACGTCGTCGATGAACACGAAGTCGCGCATCTGGCCGCCCTGGGCGTAGCCGCCGTATTCGCCAAACAGCTTGACCCGGCCTTCCGCCTTGAACTGGTTGAACTGGTGGAAGGCCACGCTGGCCATGCGCCCCTTGTGCTGCTCGCGCGGGCCGTAGACGTTGAAGTAACGAAAGCCCACCACCTGGTTGTTGGTGAGGTTCTTCAGCCTGCCGAAGTCGGCGCCGCATTCGAGGCGCATGCGCTGGTCGAACAGCAGCTTGGAATAGCCGTAGACGTTGAGCGGGCGTTCGTATTCCTGCGTCTCGATGAAGCTGGTCGAGCCGCCATAAGTGGCCGCGGACGAGGCGTACAACAGGCGCGTGCCGCGGTGCTGGCAGGCCTGGAACAGGTCGCAGGACACGCGGTAGTTGTTGTCCATCATGTACTTGCCGTCGCTCTCCATGGTGTCGCTGCACGCGCCTTCATGGAACACGGCCTCGACGTCGCCATACACGCCCTGCGCGAAGCGGCTGTAGAACACGTCCTGGTCGACGTAGTCGGCGATCTGCAGATCGACCAGGTTGCGGAATTTGTCGCCCTGCGTGAGATCGTCGACCGCGATGATGTTGTTGATGCCGCGCGCGTTCAGGCCGCGCACCAGGTTGCTGCCGATGAAGCCGGCTGCGCCGGTGACAACGATGCGGGTCATGGGAAATCCTCTTTAAAGCGCGGAAAACAGTTCGTCGTAGCTGACGGTGGCCGTGCCGAACTTGCCCACCACCACGCCACCGGCGCGGTTCGCGAGCGGCATGGCCTCGCGCAGGCTCAGGCCGGCTGCGACCAGCGCGGCCATGGTGGCGATCACCGTGTCGCCGGCACCGGTGACGTCGAACACCTCGCGGGCTTGGGCGCTCACGTGCAGTTCGCCGGCTTCGTCGTAAAGCGTCATGCCTTCCTCGCTGCGCGTGACCAGCAGGGCTTCCAGTTGCAATTGCTGGCGCAGGTTCTGCGACTTGTTGCGCAACTCTTCCTCACTGCTCCAACTGCCCACCACCTGCTGCAGCTCGGCGCGGTTCGGCGTGATCAGGCTGGCGCGGCTGTAGCGTGAATAGTCGCTGCCCTTGGGGTCGATCAGGATCTTCTTGCCGCTCGCGTGCGCCAGCGCGATCATGTCGCCCACGTGGGCCAGGCCGCCCTTGCCGTAATCGGAAAACAGCACGGCCTGGTGCGTCGGCAGCAGGGTGGCGAAGGTGGCCGACTGCGTGGCCAGGATCTCGCTCTTGGGCGTGTTCTCGAAGTCCACGCGCAGCAGTTGCTGCTGGCGGCCGATGACACGCAGCTTGACCGTGGTCTGCAACTGCGGATCGCGGCCGAAGTGCGTGCGGATGCCGGTGTTGGCGACCAGGGCCTCGAGCTTGTGGCTCGCATCGTCGTCGCCCACCACCGTCAAGAGCGATGCCTGCGCGCCGAGCGTGACGATGTTGTAGGCCACGTTGGCCGCGCCGCCGATGCGTTCTTCCTCGCGCGTGACCCGCACCACGGGCACCGGTGCCTCGGGGCTGATGCGGTCCACGGCGCCGTACCAGTAGCGGTCGAGCATGGCGTCGCCGACCACCAGCACTTGGGCCTGGGTCATCTGTGCGCGCGACAGTTTGGAAAAGGTTGTCATTTTGTTTTTATAACGCGCTGCGTGCACTGTAGAACGGATCTGACCTATTCCAGAGGCACCGCAGAACTGGCTTTGCCAGGCCGCTGGTGTCGCCCCCTGCAAGGGGGGGAGAGCTACACGAAGTGAGCGACTTGGGGGTGTTCCATATTACAGTTCTTCGACCCTTCTTGCGGGATAGCTGTCCCAGGCCTGGCAGCCGGGGCATTGCCAGAAATGCTGCTTGGCCTCGAAGCCACAGGCCGCACAGCGGTAACGCGTGAGCGGCTTGGTGGCGTGGTCGAGCGCGCGTTGCACCTGGGGATGGAATTCTTCGTGTTCGAGTTTCTCGCCGGCGATCCAGCGTGCGGCAGCGACCAGCGATTGCTCGTGGTCGAGATGCTGCACATAGCGGTAACGTGCAGCGGCGGCCTCGGCCGGGTTGGCGGACTGCAGCGAAACGATGGCCTCGAGCACGTCGAGCGACGGGCTCTGGGCGTAGCTGGCTTCTAGCAAAGCGAGTGCTTCTGCCGATCGGCCGGCCTCGGTGCCGACGCGCGCGATCATCGGCGCAATCAGCGGCATGGCGATCGGTGCGGTCTCGGCGAGCGTCTGCAGCGTGGCAAAGGCTTCGCCAAATTGGCCGGCCTGTTGCTGCAGGGCCGCCAGGTCGATGCGCGGTCGCGGCGCCTGCGGCGCGGTGGCGATGGCCTGTTGCAACAGCAGCAGGGCCGCTTCGGGCTGGCGCGAAGCGACCAGGGCGGCGGCCTGCTCGCACAGGTAATGCGCGAGCCGCCCGTTGAAGCTGCCCTGGCCCGCGTCCTCGAGCTTCTTGGCGATGGCCGAAGCCTTGGGCCAGTCGCGCGAACGTTCGTAGATCGACAGCAACGCCAGGCGGCTCTGCGCTTCGTACTTCGTGCCTTCGAGCTTGCGCAGCGCGGCCTCGGCGCGGTCGAGCAGGCCGGCCTTCAGGAAGTCGAGCGCCAGTGCGTGCTGCGAACGGTCGCGGTCCACCGTGCTGAGGTCGCCGCGCGAGAGCAGGTGCTCATGCACCCGCACGGCGCGTTCGTATTCGCCGCGACGGCGGAACAGGTTGCCGAGCGCGAAGTGCAGTTCCGAGGTGTCCGGATCTTTCTGCACGGCCTCGATGAAGGCGTCGATGGCCTGGTCCTGTTGTTCGTTGAGCAGGAAGTTCAGGCCCTTGAAATAAGCCTTCGGCGCCTGCCGGTTCTCCACGCGGAGCTGGCGCAGATCGAAACGCGAGGCCAGCCAGCCGAGGATGAAGGTGATCGGCAGGCCGAGCAGGATCCAGCCGAGATCAAAGTCCATGCGGTGGGCCCGTCAGAGGCTCGGTGCGCGGCACGTCGGCGGTCACGGCCGAGGCCGGTGGCACCGGGGTTGCGGGCTGCAGCGACTTGCGCGCCACCACGCGGTGTTTCCACCAGCGCGGCACCATGCCGAGGATGCCCAGCGCCAGACCGGCGGCGAAAGCGCTCAGGATCAGCAGCACCATCGGTGCGCGCCATTGCGTGCCGAAAAAGAAATGCACGGTCGCATCCTGCTGGTTGTTCAGGGCGAACGCGAACAGGGTAAAAAAAATGGCTGCTTTAAGTACCCACTTAAGCAGCCACATCAGATTTTTCATTTTGGCCCTCTATCGGCTGGCATTCTATTCAATCGTCAGAGCCTCCAGAACGCCGCGCGGCAGGTTCAGGCGCGGCGGGAGATGGGCTTGTTTTCGAGTTCGGCCGTGCGCTGGTCGACGGCTTCGCGCAGGGCCTTGCCGGGCTTGAAGTGCGGCACGCGTTTTTCGGGAATGGCCACGGCCTCGCCGCTGCGCGGGTTGCGTCCCATGCGCGGCGGCCGGCGGTTGATCGAGAAGCTGCCGAAACCGCGGATCTCGATGCGGTGGCCGCGCACCAGCGCTTCGCTGACCGCGTCCAGGATGGTCTTGACGGCGGCTTCCGCGTCGCGGTGGGTCAGCTGGCTGAAACGGGCGGCCAGCTCTTCAACAAGGTCGGATCGGGTCATTGGGCGAGGGAGTTCATTCCGTTTTGATTTCCATCCGGTGCGCATCGAAAGGCCGGTGGATGCTGCGCCGGGTGGAAATCAAAACGCATGCGGACATGCGTCGGTCGTGAATCAGGCCAATCCTCTTGCCCTTGCAAGTCGGATCGGCCTGAGCTCAACCGTTCAACAACTTAGTTATTGTTGTTGTCCAGCTTGGCGCGCAGCAGGGCACCCAGGCTGGTGGTGCCGGCGTTTTCACGCGCGGATTGCTGGCTCAGCGACTGCATCGCTTCGCTTTGGTCGGCTGCATCCTTGGCCTTGATCGACAGCTGGATGTTGCGGGTCTTGCGATCCACGTTGACCACCACGGCGGTGACTTCGTCGCCTTCCTTCAGCACGTTGCGCGCGTCTTCGACGCGGTCGCGGCTGATTTCGGAAGCGCGCAGGTAACCGATGATGTCTTCACCCAGGTCGATCTCGGCGCCACGGGCGTCGACGGTCTTGACCTTGCCGGTCACCGTCTGGCCCTTGTCGTTCACCGTCACGAAGGTCGTGAACGGATCGGAGTCGAGCTGCTTGATGCCCAGCGAGATGCGTTCGCGGTCGACGTCGACGGCCAACACGATGGCTTCCACTTCCTGGCCCTTCTTGTAGTTGCGCACCGCGGCTTCGCCGGGTTCGTTCCACGAGAGGTCGGACAGGTGGACCAGGCCGTCGATGCCGGCAGCCAGGCCGACGAACACGCCGAAGTCGGTGATCGACTTGATCGGACCCTTGACGCGGTCGCCGCGCTTCGTGTCCTGCGCGAACTCTTGCCATGGGTTGGCCTTGCATTGCTTCATGCCCAGGCTGATGCGGCGCTTGTCTTCGTCGATTTCCAGGACCATGACTTCGACTTCTTCACCCAGCGTGACCAGCTTGGCGGGAGCGATGTTCTTGTTGGTCCAGTCCATTTCGGAGACGTGCACCAGGCCTTCGATGCCGGGTTCGAGTTCGACGAATGCACCGTAGTCGGCGATGTTCGTGATCTTGCCGAACAGGCGCGTGCCTTGCGGATAACGGCGGTTCACGCCCATCCAAGGATCGTCGCCCATTTGCTTCAGACCCAGCGAGACACGGTTCTTCTCGGTGTCGAACTTCAGGATCTTGGCGGTGATTTCCTGGCCAGCCGTCACGACTTCGGACGGGTGACGCACGCGACGCCATGCCATGTCGGTGATGTGCAGCAGGCCGTCGATGCCGCCCAGGTCCACGAACGCACCGTATTCGGTGATGTTCTTGACCACGCCGTGCACCACGGAACCTTCCTTCAGGGTTTCCATCAGCTTGGCGCGTTCTTCGCCCATCGACGCTTCGACAACGGCGCGGCGGCTCAGCACCACGTTGTTGCGCTTGCGGTCGAGCTTGATGACCTTGAATTCCATGGTCTTGTTCTCATAGGGAGACAAGTCCTTGATGGGGCGGGTGTCGATCAGCGAGCCGGGCAGGAAGGCGCGGATGCCGTTGACCAGGACGGTCAGGCCGCCCTTGACCTTGCCGCTGGTGGTGCCGGTGACGAACTCGCCGGATTCCAGGGATTTCTCCAGGGACATCCAGGAAGCCAGGCGCTTGGCGGTGTCGCGGCTGACGATGGTGTCGCCGTAGCCGTTTTCGATGGCGACGATGGCCACCGAGATGAATTCGCCCACTTGGACTTCGACTTCGCCCTTGTCGGTCTTGAATTCTTCGAGCGGCACGTAGGCTTCGGACTTGAGGCCTGCGTTGACGACGACGAAGTTGTGTTCGATACGGACGACTTCGGCGGTGACGACTTCACCGATACGGGTTTCAGTACGTTGTTCCGATTCGGCGAAAAGGTCGGCAAAAGATTCTGACATTGAGTTTCCTAATCCACTGAGCAGGTTTCCGGGCGCGGGATTGCGACCGTTTTTATGGCTGTCGTGGCGGTTTGCGGTGTTTGAGACCGCGGGGTTGCAGGGTTGAAAACCAGACCGCCAGACCGCGTGCGGCACATGTTCGAGGACACGGCCTGCAGCGCGGAACCAACGGAATGGGCCAGGGTTTTGGCAACCTCAGAAAGGCTGCCGGCCTTCCCACCACGCCAGCACCTGATCGACCGATTGGGTAATCGAGATCTCGGAGTTGTCGAGCAGCAAGGCATCCTGCGCGGGCTTCAGAGGCGAGACGCTGCGGGACGAGTCCCGGGCATCCCGCGCTTCCAGGTCTGCGCGAAGACTGTCGATTGTAGTTGAAATCCCCTTTGAAATCAACTGCTTATGCCGGCGTTCGGCGCGGCAGGCGGCGCTGGCCGTGAGATACACCTTGAGCGAGGCCTGCGGGAAGATCACCGTGCCCATGTCGCGCCCGTCGGCCACCAGGCCGGGCAGGCGCCGGAAGCTGTGCTGCAGGGCCACCAGCGCGGTGCGCACGCTCGGTAATGCCGACACCCTGGAGGCGTTCATGCCGGCTTCCTCGGTGCGGATCTGCTCGGTCACGTCGTCGCCGGCCAGCCACACCTTGCCGCCTTCGAAGCGCACCGGCAGCGTCTGCGCCAGCGTGGCGATGGCGGCTTCATGCGCCGTGTCGATGGCCAGGCCGGCGCGCGACGCGGCCAGGGCGGTGACGCGGTACATCGCGCCGGAATCGAGGAAGTGGTAGCCCAGTCGCGCCGCGACCGCCACCGCCACCGTGCCCTTGCCGGAGGCGGTGGGGCCGTCGACGCAGATCACCGGGATGTGCCGGGTCGCCGTGTGCGACACCGAGAGCAGGGTTTCGAAATAGTCGGGGAAGGTCTTGGCGACGCATTTCGGATCTTCGACGCGCACCGGCAGGCCGGCCGGATTGAAGGCGGCGAGCGAGAAACACATGGCAACCCGATGGTCGTCGTAGGTGTGGATGCTCGCAGCGCGCCAATCCGCTGGATTCGCCAGCGGCTGCACGCGGATGAAGTCCGCGCCTTCTTCCACCGTGGCGCCGAGTTTGCGCATTTCGGTGGCCATGGCGGCGATGCGGTCCGTTTCCTTCACGCGCCAACTGGCGATGTTGCGCAGGGTCGTCGGGCCGTCGGCATACAGCGCCATCACCGCCAGCGTCATGGCCGCGTCGGGAATGTGGTTGCAGTCGAGGTCGATGGCCTTGAGCGGCCAGGTGCCGCGGCGGATTTCGAGCCAGTTCGGCCCGCCGGCGACCTGCGCGCCCATGAGGCGTGCGGCCTCGACGAAACGGATGTCGCCCTGGATCGACGCCTCGCCCACGCCTTCGATGCGAATTGTGCCGCTGTCGCCCGTCGCAATTGCGCCGAGTGCTATGAAATAGCTAGCGGAAGAGGCGTCGGCCTCGACATGGATCTCGCCCGGTGACCGGTAGCGGCTGCCGGCGGGGATCGTGAAACGCTGCCAGCCCTCGCGCGCGACCGTGATCCCGAAGCGCGCCAGCAGGTTCAGCGTGATCTCGATGTAGGGCTTGGAGATGAGTTCGCCCACGACTTCGATGACGACGTCCTGCCTGGCCACCAGGGGCAGGGCCATCAACAGCGCGGTGAGAAACTGGCTCGACACGTCGCCGCGCACGCGGATCGGGGCGTCCAGGTGCAGTCGGGGTGGCGCACCCTGGCCGCCCAGACGCAGCGGCGGATAACCGGGATTGCCCGTGTAGGCCACCAGGCAGCCGAGCTGGCGCAGGGCATCGACCAGGTCGCCGATCGGGCGCTCGTGCATGCGCGGCACGCCATGCAGTGTGAAGTCGCCGCCGAGCACGGCCAGCGCGGCGGTCAGCGGGCGGATCGCCGTGCCCGCGTTGCCCATGAACAGGTCGGCCTGCGTGACCTTGAGCTGGCCGTCGAGGCCGGTGATCTCCACGGTCGAGCCCTGCTGCGCGACGCCGCAGCCGAGCTGGCGCAGCGCCGCGAGCATCACGCGCGTGTCGTCGGAGTCGAGCAGGTCGTGCACGGTGGTGGTGCCGCCGCTCAGGGCCGCCAGCAGCAGCACGCGGTTGGAGATGCTCTTGGAGCCGGGCAGCAGCACCGTGCCGCCGGCACCCTCCAGTGGCGGGAGATCGAGGAAAGCGGTGGAGAACATCAGGCGGGCACTATTTCTGGGGTTTGAAGGACACCATGCGCCAGTCGGCGCGGGCGTCGCTGGCTTGGGCGATCAGGTCTTCGAGCGCGTCGCCGTCCTGTCTGTCGATGAGTTGTTCCAGGTGCTCCAACGCGCGCCGGAAGTGTTGCGTCTGGGTCAGCAGCTCCTCGCGGTTGGCCACCAGGATGTCGCGCCACATGTGCGGATCGCTGGCCGCGATGCGCGTGAAATCGCGAAAGCCCGGGCCGGCCAGGCGCAGGTATTCCGCGCCATTGGGCTGGGTCAGCAGGCTTTGCATCATGGCGAAGGCGATCAGGTGGGGCAGGTGGCTCACCGCGGCAAACGCCGCGTCGTGCGACTCGGGCGTCATCTGCACCACGTTGCAGCCCAGCGCCGTCCACACTTCCGTGGCCTGCTGGATCTGGCGCGGCATGGTGCGTTCGATGGGGGTGAGGATCACGTGTTTGCCGATGTAGAGGTCGGGGTCGGCATGCTCCACGCCCGACACTTCCTTGCCCGTGATCGGGTGCGCGGGCACGAAGGAGCCGACCTGTTCGCGCAGTGCGCGCCGCGCCGCGTCCACCACATCGCGCTTGGTCGAGCCCACGTCCATCACCAGGGTCTGCGGCGTGATCAGGTGCTTGATCGACTTGAAGGTGGCCTCGGTGGCGGACACCGGCACGGCCAGCAGCACGATGTCGGCGCCGGCGACCGCCAGCAGCGCCGATGGCGCTTCCACGTCGATCACCCCCAACTGGCGCGCCTGGCTGGTGGTGGAGGGCGACTTGCTGTAGCCGACCACCCGTTTGACTAGGCCGGCTCGTTTCAACGCCAAGGCGAACGAGCCGCCCATCAGGCCGCAGCCGATCAGGCCGAGTTGTTCAAACATCTGGCATGGCTTTCATGAACTGACGGGATAGGTACCCAGCACCTTGTAGAACGCGCAGATCTTGCTCAGTTCATCGAGTGCCTGGCCGACGTTGGGCTGGCTCGGATGGCCGTCGAGGTCGATGTAGAAGAAGTAGTCCCACTGGCCGGTGCGCGCCGGTCGTGATTCGAAGCGCGTCATGGACACGCCATGCCGCTTGAGCGGCATCAGCAGGTCGTGCATGGCGCCGGGCACGTTCGGCACCGAGACCACGAGGCTGGTGCAATCCTTGCCCGTGGCCGGCGGCGCGGCCAGGGTCTGCGGCAGGCAGATCACGGCGAAGCGCGTGCGGTTATAGGCTTCGTCCTGCACCGCGTGGGCGGCGATGTGCAGGTTGAACTGGGCCGCGGCATGCTCGCTGGCCAGGCCGGCCCAGGCCGGGTTGGTGGTCGCCAGGCGGGCGCCTTCGGCGTTGCTCGACACGGCGCGGCGCTCCGCGTGCGGCAGGTGGCGGCTCAGCCAGGTCTGGCACTGGGCGAGCGCCTGGGGATGGGCCAGCACGACCTCGATGCCCTCGAGCGAATCGCTCTGGCGCAGCAGGTTGTGGCGGATCAAAAGGCTCACCTCGCCGACCACATGCAACGGCGAGTGCAGGAACAGGTCGAGCGTGCGCGCCACCACGCCTTCGGTCGAGTTCTCGACGCCGACCACGCCATACTGCGCCGCGCCCGACGCCGTGGCGTGGAACACTTCGTCGAAGCTGGCGCAGTAGACCATCTCCACGGCGTTGCCGAAGTATTCGAGCGCCGCCTGCTCGGTGAAGGTGCCCACCGGGCCGAGCACGGCCACGCGCTGAGGCGCCTCCAGCGCCAGGCAGGCCGACATGATCTCGCGCCAGATGTTGGTCACGTGCTGGTCCTTCAGCGGACCGGGGTTGCGCGTCTGGATCTTCTCGATCACCTGGGCCACGCGGTCGGGCCGGAAGAAGGGCGTGCCTTCGCGTTTCTTGACTTCGCCGACCTGTTCGGCCACATGGGCGCGCCGGTTCAGCAGGGACAGCAGTTCCTGGTCGATGGCGTCGATCTGCACGCGCAGGTCGGCCAGGTTCGGCATGTCTTTGGTGGGTTCGGACGAGGAATGTGGTTCGGACATGGCTCAGGCTTGTTTCGTCTCAAATTCTCGCATGTAGTCCACCAGCGCCTGCACGCCGGCCAGCGGCATGGCGTTGTAGATGCTGGCGCGCATGCCGCCCACCGACTTGTGGCCCTTGAGCTGCAGCAGGCCGCGCGCCTTGGCGCCGGCGAGGAAGGCGTCGTTGCGGCGCTCGTCACGCAGGAAGAACGGGACGTTCATGCGCGAACGGCAGGCCGCGTCGACCTTGTTGAAGTAAAGCTGCGAGCCGTCGATGGCCTCGTACAGCAACCTGGCCTTGGCGATGTTGCGGTGCTCCATGGCGGCGATGCCGGTCAGGCCGGCCTCACTCTGGCGCTTGAGCCACTGGAAGGTCAGGCCGGCGATGTAGATGGCGTAGGTCGGCGGCGTGTTGAACATCGACTCGTTGTCGGCCACGGTCTTGTAGTTGAAGGCGCTGGGGCAGACGGCCATGGCATGGCCGAGCAGGTCTTCGCGCACCACGACCATGGTCAAGCCGGCCGGGCCGAGGTTCTTCTGCGCGCCACCGAAGGCCAGGCCGACCTTGGACCAATCCACGGGCCGCGAAGCCACATGGGACGAGAAGTCGATCACCAGCGGCGCATCGCTGCCGAGCGCCTTGAGATCGGGCAGGGTCTGGAATTCGACGCCGTCGATGGTCTCGTTGGTGCAGATGTGGGTGTAGCTGGCCTTGGCATCGAGCGACCAGGTGGCAGGATCGGGCAGGCTGGTGTGGCCGGCGGGCGAGGCGTTGCTGGCGGCGATGTGCACCTCGCAATACTTCTGCGCTTCCTTCTGCGACTTCTGGCTCCAACTGCCGGTGACCACGAAGTTCGCCCTGCCGCCGCGCGACAGGTTCAACGGCACGATGGCGTTCTCGGCCAGGCCGCCGCCCTGCATGAACAGGATCTTGAACTGGCCCGGCACGGCCAGCAGTTCGCGGATGGTGGCTTCCGCCTCTTCGTAGATGGAGATGAATTCCTTGCCGCGGTGGCTCATTTCCATCACGCTCATGCCGCTGCCGTGCCAGTCGAGCATTTCGCTCGCGGCCGTGGCCAGCACCTCTTCGGGAATGGCCGCGGGACCGGCGGAAAAGTTGTACGGTCGGTTCATCTCAAGTCCACAGTAAAAAGTGCCTACTGCGCAGGTGGGATAGGCGCAGGTAGCTATTGAATCAGTAGCAAGGCGCTACGGAGATGGCGGATCAGGCGTCTGGCGCGTCGGGGGCTTCGCCGGTATCGGGGGCCGCCGTTTCGCCGCCGCCGGATTCGGCATCTGCCGCAGGCACGTTCGCGTCGTTTTCCACGATGCGCTGCAGACCGCTGAGCTTGGAGCCTTCGTCCAGCCCGATGAGGGTGACGCCCTGGGTGGCGCGACCGAGTTCGCGGATCTCGCTGACGCGGGTGCGCACCAGCACGCCCTTGTCGGTGATCAGCATGATCTCGTCGTCCGCATGCACCAGCGTGGCGGCCACGACCTTGCCGTTGCGCTCGCTCTGCTGGATCGCGATCATGCCCTTGGTGCCGCGGCCGTGGCGCGTGTATTCGGTGATGCTGGTGCGTTTGCCGTAGCCGTTCAGCGTGGCGGTGAGCACGCTCTGGGCTTCGTCCTCGGCCACCAGCATGGCGATCACGCTCTGGCCTTCTTCGAGCATCATGCCGCGCACGCCGCGGGCATTGCGACCCATGGGGCGCACGTCGTTTTCATCGAAGCGCACGGCCTTGCCGCCGTCGGAGAACAGCATCACGTCGTGTTCGCCATCGGTGAGGGCGGCGCCGATCAGGAAGTCGCCCGGATCGAGGTCGACGGCAATGATGCCGGCCTTGCGCGGGTTGCTGAAATCTTCCAGCGGGGTCTTCTTCACCGTGCCCATGCTGGTTGCCATGAACACATAGTGGTCGGCGGGGAAGGTGCGGTTGGCGCCGGTGAGCGCGAGCACGACGTTGATCTTCTCGCCTTCCTGCAGCGGAAACATGTTGACGATGGGCCGGCCGCGCGAGCCGCGCGAGCCCTGCGGCGCTTCCCACACCTTCAGCCAGTAGAGCCGGCCGCGGTTGGAGAAGCACAGCAGGTAGTCGTGCGTGTTGGCGATGAACAGTTGGTCGACCCAGTCGTCTTCCTTCGTCGCCGTGGCCTGCTTGCCGCGGCCGCCGCGCTTCTGCGCACGGTATTCGGACAAGGGCTGGCTCTTGATATAGCCGCTGTGTGACAGCGTGACGACCATGTCCGTCGGCGTGATCAGGTCTTCGGTGCTCAGGTCGAACGAGCTGTGCTCCACCAGGCTGCGGCGCGCGCCGAGCTTGGTCTGGCCGAATTCGGTCTTGATGGCGGTGAGTTCCTCGCCGATGATGACCGACACGCGTTCGGGCTTGGCCAGGATGTCGAGGAAGTCCTCGATTTCGGCCATCACCTCCTTGTATTCGGCGACGATCTTGTCCTGCTCCAGGCCGGTCAGGCGCTGCAGGCGCATCTGCAAAATCTCTTGCGCCTGCGTGTCGGAGAGGCGGTACAAGCCGTCGGCGCCCATGCCGAAGGCCCGGTCCAGGCCGTCGGGCCGGTAGTCGTCGGCGTTGACGATGCCGCCGTCGGCCCGCGTGCGGGTGAGCATCTCGCGCACGAGCTTGCTGTCCCAGGGGCGGTTCATGAGTTCGACCTTGGCCACGGGCGGCGTGGGCGACTCGCGGATGATGCGGATGAAGTCGTCGATGTTGGCCAGCGCCACCGCCAGGCCTTCGAGCACGTGGCCGCGCTCGCGGGCCTTGCGCAGGTTGAACACCGTGCGCCGCGTGACCACTTCGCGCCGGTGTTCGAGGAACACCTCGACCAGGTCCTTCAGGTTGCAGAGCTTGGGCTGGCCGTTGATCAGGGCCACCATGTTCATGCCGAAGGTGTCCTGCAGCTGCGTCTGCTTGTAGAGGTTGTTCAGCACCACCTCGGGCACTTCGCCGCGCTTCAATTCGATCACGAGTCGCATGCCGGACTTGTCGGACTCGTCCTGGATGTGGCTGATGCCCTCGATCTTCTTCTCGTGCACCAGTTCGGCCATGCGCTCCTGCAGCGTCTTCTTGTTGACCTGGTAGGGCAGCTCGTCGACGATGATCGCCTGGCGCTGGCCGCGGTCGATGTCCTCGAAGTGGCACTTGGCGCGCATGACCACCTTGCCGCGGCCGGTGCGGTAGCCGTCCTTCACGCCGTTGATGCCGTAGATGATGCCGGCCGTGGGGAAGTCGGGCGCCGGAATGATTTCCATCAGGTCGTCGACCGAAGCGTCCGGGTTGCGCAGCAGATGCAGGCAGGCGTCGACCACCTCGTTCAGGTTGTGCGGCGGAATGTTGGTGGCCATGCCCACGGCGATGCCGCCCGAGCCGTTCACTAATAGATTAGGCAGCCGCGTGGGCAGCACCAGCGGTTCCTTCTCGCTGCCGTCGTAGTTCGGCCCGAAATCGACGGTTTCCTTGTCGAGGTCGGCCAGCAGTTCATGCGCGATCTTGGCCAGGCGGATTTCGGTATACCGCATCGCCGCGGCGTTGTCGCCGTCGACCGAGCCGAAGTTGCCCTGGCCATCGACCAGCATGTGGCGCATGGAGAAATCCTGCGCCATGCGCACGATGGTGTCGTACACCGACTGGTCGCCGTGCGGGTGGTACTTGCCGATCACGTCGCCCACGATGCGCGCCGACTTCTTGTATGCGCGGTTCCAGTCGTTGTTCAGTTCGTGCATGGCGAACAGCACCCGGCGGTGCACCGGCTTCAGGCCATCGCGTGCATCAGGCAATGCCCGGCCCACGATCACGCTCATCGCGTAATCGAGGTAGCTGCGCCGCATCTCCTCTTCAAGGCTGATGGGCAGGGTTTCTTTGGCGAACTGGGTCATGAGCGATTGGACGTGATGCGGCGAGAGGGTTTCATTTTAAGGTCAAGTGGCTGTCGCACCGCCGCAACACATGCGCTTAAATCGGCTTTCGTCCTACGATGCAAACGCCCGTTAACCCTTGGTTTCATAGTTACGTGTGGCACAATTCAATGAACGTTCACGGTGGTGGTCACTGTGAGCGTCCTGTTTCGCAGCGCTGCTGCGCCTTTTCCCCCCAAGAGGAGAACCATGAAGAAATTGAACAAAGTGGCGATGTTGTTTGCCTCCGCAGCGTTGGTAACGGCCGCTGGTGCACAAACCGTTGATAACTGGAAGAACGGTTCTAACGAACTGGTCTGGAAGAACGGCACCAACGAACTGTGCTGGCGCGATGCGAACTGGACGCCTGCAACCGCTGCTCCTGGCTGCGATGGCGCGCTGGTCGCTCCAACCGCCGCTCCTGCTGCACCGGCACCTGCCGCTGCTCCGGCTCCTGCTGCCCCGGCTCCTGCCGCCGCCGCACCAGCCGTCGCTGCGACCAAGGTCACCTACGCCGCTGACGCGTTCTTTGACTTCGACAAGTCGGTCCTGAAGCCAGAAGGCAAGGCCAAGCTGGACGACCTCGTGAGCAAGGTGAAGGGCATCAACCTGGAAGTCATCATCGCCGTGGGTCACACCGACTCCGTGGGTAGCGATGCCTACAACCAGAAGCTGTCGGTCCGCCGTTCCGAAGCCGTCAAGGCTTACCTGGTGTCCAAGGGCATCGAAAAGAACCGCGTCTACACCGAAGGCAAGGGCGAGAAGCAACCAGTGGCTGACAACAAGACCGCTGAAGGCCGCGCCAAGAACCGTCGCGTTGAAATCGAAGTGGTCGGCACCCGCGCCAACTGATTTCCGCCAATCCGCCTTTCATGGATTGGAGCAGGCTGCGGCCTGCTCGCCAGCCCCGCCTGCTCACGCTCGCGGGGCTTTTTCTTGTCCGGACGCTGGCCGTACGTCTGATTGCGGGACAATGACAACATGCAGCAACCGACCCTGAATGCCGACCCGGCCGAACTGGCCAAATTCTCCGAACTTGCGCACCGCTGGTGGGACCCGGACAGCGAATTCCGCCCGCTGCACCAGATCAATCCGTTGCGCCTGGACTGGATCAACGGCATCGCGCCGCTCGCTGGCCAGAAGGTGCTCGACATCGGCTGTGGCGGTGGCATCCTGTCCGATGCGATGGCGCGCCAGGGTGCTGAAGTCCTTGGGATCGACCTGTCGACCAAGGCACTGCGGGTCGCGCAACTGCACGCGCTGGAGGCCGGCACACCGAACCTGCAATTCCGCGAAGTCAGCGCCGAAGCCATTGCCGCCGAGCAAGCGGCCAGCTTCGACATCGTGACCTGCATGGAGATGTTGGAGCACGTGCCCGATCCGGCGTCGGTGGTGCAAGCCTGTGCCGATCTCGTGAAGCCTGGCGGCTGGGTGTTCTTCTCCACCATCAACCGCAATGCCAAAGCTTTCCTGCTGGCCATCGTCGGTGCCGAATATGTATTGAACATGTTGCCCCGCGGCACGCATGAATACGCCAAGCTGATCCGCCCGAGTGAACTTGCGTTCTATGCACGCGCGGCAGGCCTGGCGCTGCAGCAGACCCGCGGCCTCGAGCACAACCCGCTCACGCGCCGCTATTGGCTCAGCGCGGACACCAGCGTCAACTACATGTTTGCCACCAGAAAGCCTGCAGCATGAGTCCTTTCGGCCCCATCGACGCCGTTCTGTTCGACCTCGACGGCACCCTCATCGACAGTGCTCCCGATCTTGGCGCCGCCGTCGACCGCATGCGCACAGACCGCGGACTGGATTCCCTACCGCTCTCGCACTACCGGCACATGGCCGGTGCCGGTGCGCGCGGCATGCTCGGCTTGGCTTTCGACATGAAGCCGGACCATCCGGATTTTCCGGCCATGCGCGAAGAGTTCTTCGTCAATTACGAAAACTGCATGACCGAACGCACCCACGCTTTCGATGGCGTGGCCGAACTCATCGCCCAGCTCGATGCCCGCGGCTTGCCCTGGGGCGTGGTCACCAACAAGGCCGAGCGTTTCTCCCTGCCGTTGACCCGTGCCATCCCGCTGTTCGCCACCGCCCGCACCGTGGTCTGCGGCGACACCACGCCGCACAGTAAGCCGCACCCCGAGCCTCTGTTCGAAGCGGCCCGGCGCATCGGCCTGGCGCCCGAGCGCTGCCTCTACGTCGGCGACGATGAACGCGACATCATTGCCGGCCGCGCCGCCGGCATGGGCACCATTGCCGCCACCTACGGCTATCTCGGGAACAAGGCAGATCCGGCCGCCTGGGGCGCCCATGCGTCCATCGACACGCCACTGGCCTTATTAAACTGGCTAAACTGACTCGAGCCCTTGTGATCCGGGCAAATGGCCTAAAATGCAAACCCTGGGGCTGCACTGGTTTCGACGTGGGTTCGGAATCGCTGTGGTGCATGTCGAGCTGAATGCGCTCGTAAAACAGATTCAAACAAACTAACTGCAAACGACGAACGTTTCGCACTCGCTGCTTAATAACCAGTGAGCCTTACAACAGCAGGCCGATGGGCTGGGCAAGGGCTTTTTGACGCAAGTCGATCAGTCCAGGCTGTAAGGTTATTCACATCGGCTGGCGCCGGACCGGGTACCTTGGTCTGGAGCGAGACAATAGGGTACTGGCGTCCTGTGTAGCGTGCGACTGCGCGACACAGGTGGCAAGACTCAAATCAGACCGCTAAACATGTAGATCTGCTCGAAGAAGGCTTGCGGACGGGGGTTCAAATCCCCCCAGCTCCACCAGTAAAGACGACTAACGCCAATGGGAGACCATTGGCGTTTTTCCTTCCAAACCGGCTTTTACCTCCCCAAACTGGCCCCCGTTTCGCACGGATTTCGCACCGAAATTCGCACGCGGAAACGCACGCTTAACCATTGTTCGCCACCACTTTCAACCCGGCTACACGCGGCTTGCGGTAGTCGGCCGGCATGAACTTGCCGTAGGTGGTGAACACCAGTTGCACGTCCACATGGCCGAGTTGATCCGCAACGAACCACGGATTGACCCCCGCGGTGATCTGGCTGCTAGCCCAGGTGTGGCGTACCTGGTACGGATTCCTGTACCGCACCGCGGCCCGCTTGCATAGCGATACCCACAATGTTTTGCGCAGTTGGGCGTCGGTCGTCCAGGCCTTGCCGCTGGCCGGGTTGACCCAGACATGGGCGTTGGCCAGGAAGGTGATCGGTTTCTGGGCGGTGAGGGCAGCGATAGCTTCAGTGCTGAGTTCGATGTCGCGGATGCCAGCTTCCGTCTTCGGTCCCTTCACGACGCCGGCCACCTGGTTGCGGTCGATCCGCGCTTTCTTCTCCGTCCAGTCGATCTTGGGCCACTGCAGCGCCATCAGTTCGCCTGGACGTAGCCCGGTGGCGAACCAGAACCGTACCATGGGCGCTTCGTCCGGTCGGCATGCGGAGATGAGGGCCTCGCGCTCGTCCTCGGTGAACGGATCCACCTCGTAGTCGCTGGCCTTGGTGGTCTGCTTCAGCAGCTTGGTAAGGGCAATCCGGTCGAAGGGGTTGAACTCGATCAGGTCGTCGTTCAGCGCGTCCTCGAATACGCTGCGCAGCGGCGTCAGCAGGTTGCGGGCGAACTTGGCCGTGACGTCCAGGCTGGCGACCCACGTGCGCAACTCGCTGGGCGTGACGGCCGCAAGGGGCTTGTCCGTCCAGTGTGCCATGCGTTCGCTGCGGATGGCCTTCCTGTAGCCGTCGAGCGTGCTGGGCGACATGGTGCCGTTGGCCACCTGGTGCTCGTAGGCCTCCAGCTGCTTCTGCAGCCGCTTACCGACGGTGATTCGCACGCCATCGGCGCCGAAGGTCTTGGCCCGCGGACTGCTGGGGAAGTAATCGCCGTAGACGAAAGTCCCCTCCGAAATCTTGCGCAGGATCTCCGCGCGCAGCCCGTTGGCCAGGGTGACGGCCGTCTTGGTGATCGGGCCGGGCGGCAGCAGTTCACGGCATTCGACCGAGCGGAAGCTGAATGCGATCTGGATGCGCAGCTCGTGCTTGAACTCGCGGATCTTTATGCCACGCGGACATGCGATGTTTCCGGCTGGTTGCCCTCCACCCATTTGTTCCATTCCTCCGGGTTCACGTACAGGTTGCCATCCTTGCCGAGCTTGCACTGTACGCCGTCGGTCCACTGCTGCTTTCGGCGGCGGGCGTGGACGGCATCCGGCGTGTCGCCGGTCATTTCGCAATGCCGGGAGAGCTTTACCCAGCGGTATTGTTGGTCGTTGGTCATGGTGTGTGTGGGACCCGGGCGTCAACCCAGGCCCGAATGGCGGTTTCTTTCCAGGTCGTGAACCTCGTGCCCAGCTTGCCGGGTGGAGGGAACACGCCGTCCTTGAGCATCCTGTAGATGGTCGACTTCTTCAACCCGGTGATCTCCATCACCTCGGGCAGACGGATCAGCCGGTCCGGGGCTGGTGCCTCGCTGCCGGGACCTTCGCCGAGCAGCATCAGGGCTTGGCGGATCAGGGACCTGGCCTGTTCGATGTTGCTGGTCATGCTGTGCCTTCTCCATGCGCAGTCATACTGAGCGACTTAATTCTTCGGGGACTCACATGAATGCATTTACGGACATCGCCAAGAAGCGCGGCCTGAACATCGCCAAAGAGCGGACCTTGGATCAAATCGCGGCCGCCATTGAAGTTGCGGCCCTTGCCTTTCCTGGCAGCGAGTACACCCGGAACGAGATTTTGGCCATCGCGCAGATCATCGCTATCAACCACATTGCCATACCCGGAGTCGCAGAAGGAGCGCAGTAAATTCGACGACGGAATCATGCCGCCACCGCCTTTGCGCTTCGTCTCTGCACAGACTCCGGCGGGGCCTGCCAATCGAAGTCTTGATGACGTTCAGGGCCGTCCCTGAGGGCGGCGCAAGCTTGCTGGAGTTGAAAAGCCAGATCGGCGGCCAGTTCAAGGGTGCCCTTGATGAACCCCTCGTCGGCGTCCGTGTTGCCGACGACGACCAGCAGATCCGCGAGCTGGCTTGAGACCGCCGCAGCGAAACGCTCCAGCGTGGCTCGATCCTCCACGATGCGCGCGGCTTGGGAGTTGGTGCAAAGCACGAGGTAGGGCGTTTTCATTCGGCACCTGCCTTTTCGGGGGCGAACTGAATGACCCAATCGACCGGGCTGCCCACGCCATAGTGCGTCATGCCCAAGTCGTCGGCCAGGCTGCCGACCTGTTTCAACATCGACCGAACCACCGCCAGGTCCACTTCGCCCGCCTGCGCCGCTTTGTCGATGTAGCTGCAGCCCGACTCGCAGACCGTGACGATTTCCGTCAGGGCCTGTTGCACGTCATCTTCAGTGCGCCCGCTGAGGAATTCCTTTGGTTTCTCCGCCTGAGCTGGATCGCGCTCTTCGCGTGCCGGTTTCGCCAAGTAGCCCTTGGCCTCCACCGTGTCCAGTTCACCGAGCAGGATGGTCAACTGGTCGTTCGCCTTGACCAACAGTGCCTGAACTGTTGCAGCATCCGGCCCATCGGCGAGTTTGATGCCGCCGAAGAGAAGGGCGATGATTGACGCGAGGTCGCCCCGGGCCTCGGCGACGGTCGCCTCGGACGCCCGGTCTTCGGACAATGTATTGGTGGTTGCTCCGAGCCAGTCGCGAGCAATCTCCAGCGTACGACGGCAGTGCGTTTGTTCAGCGGCAGCCTTCGTGGCTCGATCGATTATTTCGTAAGCCGAGTCCATGGAGAGGCTGAAGTGGCCCCAGTACCGCTCGATTTCGTTGGCCGAGAGTGCTTCGGTGGTGCTCATGCTGGGACTCCTTCGGGGAACGGCCGGCCGAAGACGGCCTGGTGAGATTCGTCGACGGTGATGGAGTCGTCGGTCAGGTACGACATGACGATGCTGTTCAGATGCTTGATGCGCAGGGCATAGCACCGGACAAGGCCTGCCTCTACGCCGCCCAATTCGCCGGCCACGTCGAGTAATGCATCGCTGAGGGGTTCGATGTCCCACGTTGCATGCGAGACGATGCTGAGGGCGATATCGCCGCTCTGTACGAGTTCGGTGTCGCGTGTGATGGCCTGCGGCGGTTGAACGGAAGCCAGCTCTGGCGGCGCGGTCTGTACGGCTCGCTCCAGCGTCGGCACGTAGTCCTGCCCCTTGGCCCCGCTCATGTGCATGCTGGTCATCACGTTGAGGATGCTCAACGCATGCTGGACCCATGTGCGCCGACGGATGTCGAACGAGCCGTCCGGGTGGACCAACGTGGCACGCAGCAGGGCGATGCAGTTGAAAGACGCTTCGGCCACCGTGTTCTGAGGATCTTCGGCGTTCAGCATCTCGGCGGGAAGCATCTCATCGTCCACCACCGCGGCGGCCATGCCGAGCAGCCGCAAAGCGTAATTCGAATCACTGTCCTCATCAGGCAGGTCGAGGTGATAGGCCTCGTTGAGCAGGGTGCTCAGCGCGTCGCGTGCCTGTGTCGTGGGGCCGAGCCACCAGGGCAGGGCGGGCGCGGCCGGCTGTTCGACGACGGCGGGCTTGGCTTTGGCCCGGGTCGGGGTGATGGTCGCGTTCATGCTGTCACCGCCTTTCCGGCATCGCGGAACTGCGGGCCGATGGCCCATTCGGAGACCGGGCCGATCACGCTGAAGTTCGCCATCTGATCGGCCAACGCACCCACCTGCGACACCATCATGATGGCGGGGAAGGGGCTGACGGCTTCGTCCTGCTCGAGATAGTCACGGATCGTGCAGGCCATCGACGCCAGGTGTTCGAAGGCCATCTTGACCTGGGCCGGGTTGTAGCCGTTCATGGAATTGGCGGAGATCGGTTTGGCGGGCGAGGGCGTACGTGACGCGGCGAACGACACAGCGCTGCCCTTGCAGACCTCGCGAAGGGTGTCGATGCTCGCCGGCAGCTTGTCCACCGTCTCGCTTACCAGGTGCGTCCAGGCCGCTGCCTGGGCCACCAGTGCGGCATGCCTCACCAGGCCGGCCGGGTCGCATACCGTTTCATCGGCAGCGCTGTGGGCCGCCTCGAACAACACCTGCATGCCGTACGACAGCTCGTAGCTGAACTCGTAGGGCGCTCGCCATCCGTCGTCGGTGTCTTCAGCGCGTTGCAGGCGCTTGATTTCCCGTTCCGCCAGATCGACCAGCTTGGCCGCCGGCCCTTCGGCTTCTTCCGAGATGATGGTGTTGTTCAGCTCGTACAGGTTGTCGATCCACTCGCGAAGAATGGGCCGGGCGCTCTCGATCCAGACGGTTTGCGCTGGGGAAAGAGCAGATGTCGTCGGGTCTTCGACGACGGAGGGCGGAGGGGCGGTTTTTGCCCTGGTTGCACGCGTGGGCGTGCCTGCGGTAGGATTCGCCATGAAGATTCCTTCGGTTTAAGCGCTGGGGTGGTTTTCAAGAATCCGCTTCGCATTGCCGTGCTTAGCGGATTCGCCTTTTGTGGGCCTCATGCGGCCTCTTTCTGCTCGCCAAGCAGCGGCAAAACATTCGCCGCCCACTTGATCTGTTGCACGGGTACGCCGCTGCCGTGTTTCTTGCCGGTGTCGTAGATCCGCGCGAACTCGTGGCCGGCCTCGGTCACTTCCCACACGTCACCACGCTTCATCTGCAGACCGGCTTCGGCCAGCAGCAGATTCACGCCGCGGGCGCTGGTGTCGATGCGCTTGCCCAACTCGGTCGGCGTGAAGAACTGGGTGTCCTGCTTTTCCGCCACCAGGTGAATCTGGCCCAGGCCCGCCATCAGGTTCACATCGGTGAGCTTGGTCACCATCTGGTTCGCGCTGATGGCGGCGGCGTTCTTGTCGCAGCCGAGCAGGCGTGCCACGCGGAACAGCGGCGGGAAAGCCTTGGCTGCGTCATAGGCCAGACGAACCTGTGACGCGCCGGGCTTGGGCGCGGTGTAGCTGCCGGTTTTGCGGATCGTTGGCAGCACTTCCGAAGTAACCCACTTCTTGAACTTCATCGCTTCTGGCTTGCGGCTGCCGAGAATTGCAGAGTAGAGACCTGATTCGTTGATCAGGGTTACGCCTCTGGAACCGAAACCGACGATCTGTAGGTTTTGTTTTTCGTCGTCGTCGAGACGACGGGTCATCGCTTCAGCGTCTGAGTAAGCCAGGACCGCGCCGATTTCCATCGCGACGAACCAGGGTGCGCCGTCTAGGTCGATCACACGGATCGCTGCACCGTCGAAGTTGAAGGGAATGATGTTGCTCATGCACGGGCTCCTTTGAGTTGGCTAGGGTTGTGGTCGTCGAATGTCGACCGGAGGCGGTTGACGATTTCGCCGTTTAGGCTGCGATCGTTCTTGCTTGCAGACTTTTTCAAGTCGGCTTTCAAGGAGTCAGGCAGCCGAACCGGGGTTGGCGGAATTTGATGGCGGTCTTTGTTTGGCATGATGTGGATGAAATATAGATTCTTAATTTGTGGATGTCAATTAGATTCTTTGAAAAGAATCCTTTTGATGTCCACAATCCGGGTATGGCAACAGACAGACATCAAGCTCCCTCCTACCCTCTGCGAATGCCGGAGGAGCTAAAAAGCAAGGTGCAGGCCGCCGCGGAGAAAAGTGGGCGCAGCTTGCATGCGGAGTTGCTGCATCGACTTGATGCGTCCTTTTCGATCGAGCCGTCCGGCTCGGACACTGTGGTCCAGGCATTGGCTCTTGCAGTCGCAAAGGCGGAGGAAGACGCTGCGGCCATGGAGATTCAGAATGTCAGCCGTATCTTTCAAGGCGCCATCGTGGGGCAGGCTTTCATGGAGTTGTTCCCCGCACTGGATGCGTTGGGAGTAGAGTTTCCGAACAAGAAAGAACTTGATGAGGCCTACGAGGCTGCGTACCTGCTTTACCTTGATGCGGAAAGGACCCTTGAAGCTGGACGTTTTGACAAGGCCATGGAGACTGCGAAGACTGCCGAGGCCAATCTTAAAAAGGCGAAGCGCGTAGCAGCTAGGACGATTTCTTCTCGCGGTGACGCCATCCAGGAACCCCTCGACTTCTACCAATCGGTAATAAACAGAAAACCGATGCAGGTAGGACGGAAGGTCGCGAACAACGGACCATCCCCCAAGCGCAAGCCATAACCCATGGACGTATTCAATCTCGGCTCGCTGGTTGGCGCCGGGCTCCTGTTTCTGCTCCAGCAAATCGTCAGCTTCCTTCTGAAGGATTGGCTGGAGCGGCACAAGGACCAGTTGAGGCGCGCCCTGAACTTCAAGCTTTTTATGGTCGCCCTGGATTTGTTCGTGATTGGAGGGCTGATCTGGATGGCCTTCGAGCTCTTCAACAATCACCAGCCGGCCGCGCGACAGGATCTCCTGCTGGGATTGGGAATGCAGACGATGCTGATCATCGTCGCCATGAACCTGTTCGACGATCTTGGTATATGGGTGAAAGCCTCCCGTGCCAAGGCTGTAGCTGCGGCGGATGGGCCCAAACCCTAAATTCACGAAGATTTTGACGGTGCTCATGCCGCCAATGATCTTGGACTTCACCGTCAAAATCCCGGACAAACCACTCGGCTTGGTAGGTAGCGGCTGCGCTGTAGTGTTTGGTGGCATCGTTCATCCCAGTAAACCCGCCGTGGCGGTATGGGATGAACTGTCGTTGCTCAGGCTGGACCGTGGGGGCAATTGCCCAAACCAAATAGGCAATTGCCTATCAAGCCCTTATTTCATGCGGCTGCCAAGCGCTTCCCTCGCCTTTTTGAGATGGCCCTCGATGGTCGAGTCTCCGATGGAGACGCCCAGTTGGGCTGCGGCATGCTGAATCTGGGCAGCAGACTTCGATGACTTTTTGAAGTCGATCCCTG
Source organism: Rhodoferax koreense (assembly GCF_001955695.1). Lineage (NCBI taxonomy): Bacteria > Pseudomonadati > Pseudomonadota > Betaproteobacteria > Burkholderiales > Comamonadaceae > Rhodoferax > Rhodoferax koreensis. The sequence goes on from NZ_CP019236.1 coordinate 1,687,063, forward strand.
CAATCGTGCAAACGGTTCCGATGATGCAAAGCAGGGTGTCGCGCTCGCGATTCCCCAGGGGTTTTTCGATTTCGGCGTTTGGGGTTTCTTGGTCGTGCCGAGACTCGTACCTCAGCACTTCCTCCATCACGAAAGCACATTTTTCTTGCACTTCATCCATTCCGAGAGGCACGGTCAGCCAAAACCACGAACCTAGTGGCCCGTCATTTTCATCTTCCGGAACCTTAGGATCGCGAGCCGAACTGGCCAGTTCAAATCTGCAGTCCAGAGGAGCGATGACTTGGGGGCTCTGAAGGTAAAGCCAACCTCCTGGCAGTATCTCCAAATCGTATCCTTCGATGCCCGACATTTTGTCACTTGGAATGCACGCTCCGGAAAACGAATCAAATTCCCAGTCAGGAACGTTAAGCGGCTCCGTCGCCTTGAAGGAGGGCTTCATTTCGCCGTTTACAACGAGGTATCTCAGATCACTGTCTGTGCACTGCCAGCGGTCTACTAATTCCTTGAACGTGAGGTACTTCCGCGGTGGGATTTTTATCGTCATCTCGCCTTGTCCATCTGGACGGCAGAATTGCCATCACCGGATTGTGCGGCACTATCCGGGACTATGTTGGACGGAGAACGATTGTTAATGCTTAGCCCAGGCGCATCAGCCGGACTGGCAATTGCCAAGCGACGGCGGCAACTGCCAGTCCGTTGCTATCTGGCTCGGCGCTCCAGGGCGTCAGGAATCTTCTTGAGGTGCTCTTCGATCGTGCGCTTTGCGACGGGAGTGCCCATCGCAACGGTCAGCCCGGCAATCAACTCCGCGGACTTGCTGGGGGTCAAGATTTGGATCTTTGCTTCTTCGGCAATGGCCGCGATGATGGTCAAGAGCGTCGTGCGCTCCTTTGTCGATAGCGTCTCTGCGCGCAAGGCCTCGAGGCTTTGGGGCGAGGGCTGAAACGTTTCCGCAATCGTAGAAGCGACCGCACCTGGGTCCTGGCCTGGGTTGAGCAGGGCGGCCACCCTTGCGGCGGGAAACTTTACGCCAGTGCCAGCAAAGAAATCTTCAAGCGCGGGCGAGAGCCAACCGCCGATATAGCCATCTTGGTCTTCGTCCCAGTCGACTTCATCTGGTCTCTGGTCCGCCACAGCGTGGAAAACGTCGGACGACCAAGGGGGCGAAATGATGCGGAAATCCCTCAGGAGACGATTGAACGCAAACATCGGAAGCTCGTCCAGCGCGGTGAGGTGTCGCACAAACCAACTTGCTGCTTGATAGGCATGGACTTGTTCTTGCTCGGCAACCGCGGTTAGCAGCACATCACCAGGGACAAATTCGGCTTCCATCAATGCAATTTCTTCAGCAATCCTCATCGCGCCCTTTCGCTCGGTAGGCACGGATGAATGCGTGCCGCTTGCGCCATTGTGCGACACGAAGCGGGACGACCGTGGACGAGAAGAGGCCCGTCAATAGCGCCACGTCATCGATGTGCAGGGAACCTGTACCCCGGATGCATGGTGACCCACGGCACCATAACGAACGATTGATGCAGGCCATGCGGAACTAGTGGGGCCTGGATCTGTCACATCAACGCCACCAGGGAAGGCGAAGGCAGTCCTTGAGAGCATCTCGTGAACCAAGATCAAAGCGCAAGCAATGTGGAGAGGCCGACACACGGGGAACCTCAAGGTAGGCCCTGCAACAACTGGTTAAAACGACAGGTTAACGCTGCTGAGCCATGGGTAAACCCGTAGCGTGATGTGGGGCAAAGTGCGAAAACGTGCGGAAAAGTGTGGATAAGTCCACGACGTTACTAACAGTCTCGCTAATAACGCCCATAATTGGGAGTCTTGACCAGATGGTCAAGTTTTCGCTTCGGCGAACACAAGAGAAGAACCACCGCACCATCAACCAGGGAGGGAAGAGAGATGAGATCAGCAATGGCCATAGATTCGACCTTCTTCGATCTGGCGACGGAACGCATGGGACGTATCGAGAGCGAGCTTCACAACTCCTCGCTGATTGGGCCTTTCGTTCGACGCCTTTCTTTCGCCTGGTTTGACCACTTCAACGCAAGAGTGGTGGACAAGATGACTAAGTCCATGAGAGACGACACCATCTGGTTCCGCGGAGCTGCTGACGAGTTGAGGAACAGTTCCAACGATGCCGCTGGCATCGAATCCTACCCTTCGCTCGACGACATGTTCAAACACATTGAGGGCATGAAACACGGCATGCTCCGCAGGCATGGCGATTTTCTCAACCTTGCAGCCATCGCTAAAAGGCACGGCAAGATCAGCGCTGCTGCGACGAACGCAGCCGCCGCGGCCTGCGATCTTTTCGACGCCATGGAATCATTCCGCTGGGCATTGATGGACATTGAAGCCAATCACGCTCACATCAGCGAAGGCTACTCCGCTACTAACGCGGCTGAACTGGAAGCTGTCTTCGATCGCATCGCCTCGGAAGGATGAACGCCCCGATCGAGGGGCGTACCATCCGAGGAATCGACCTGAACAACGACGCGTACCGAGCCAGATGGAAAGATCTGCCGGGTAACGTTCAGGCAGAGGGAAAAAAAGCAATTCAGTCCATGCTTTTCATGGAATTGGATGCGCCGCCTGCAAAGTTGCACCTTCACACTCTGAAGAACCGCGAAGTGCAAAGCCGCTTGGACCCAACCAAAAAGGTCGCGGTTTGGACAATCCATCTCACAGCAGATGACAACTACAAAGCCAGTTTCACGCTCGAGCATGGCACCGCATACTTTCGCACATGCGGCAAGCACGATGCCGTCGACAAGAAGCCTTGAAAGCATGGCGAACTTCTTGCCCCATTGAGGTGGTGCTCGGTCGCGGGGATGCAAGGAGTTTCACGATTCAGCGAGGCAAACTGGCTATCTATTAGCCCTTTGCGGTTGAGCCATGGAGGTAGATCGTCCAGGCGTAAAAAAGCCCACCGGGGTAGGGTGGGCTGATGTAGAGAGCCAGGCTACTTGGTTTTTTTGGCCGGGGGCTTTTTCGCAGGGATCTTGATGGTCTCGACTACCGATCCCTTTTTGTCTTTTTCAGCCTCCTTCACCGGCTTGAACAGCCCGGTCTCCGCGTCCCTCCCAATTTTCCTTGTTGCCATGGTGTGTCCCGAAGCTCCCACGGTCCGCGTGGGCGCGGTGACGGATTGACCCATAGGTCCAGCGAATTTGCATCATCAATACGGTGGGCGAAGCGGGATGACTGTGGACAAACAAAGGGCCGAGCAGGGCGCCCCTGAGCCGTGTTGGATCCGCGAAAGTTGCAGGTTAAAGTTGACAGGCCTCGCTCACCCTACAACGGAGACCCGCTTGAACAAACGCCGCACCAACGTCCAGAACAATCCCCTGCCTAAAGACCACCGGGACGCTGTGGCCGAGGCGCGCACCCGCCGTGACCGCATTGGGGAATTGATCCGCATCAACAGGGATAGCTCAGATCGCTCTGTCGAAAGCAAAGAGGCCCGTGAGGCGCAACTACTTGCAGAGTTGGAAGAGGCTGACGCGATAGTGGCCACCGCACAGCACGACTCGTACAACGAGCAAAACCCGGTGAAGGATCGGCCTGAGCCAAAGCCAAACGTGCCTGATTACGTGGGATTGACGGCGAGCGGCAAGGTTAAAGCCTGAAGCTCGACTGGGCCACGAGCGGAGCCTGTAAAGAGGCAGCACGCATCAGGGCCTAACGGGATATCGAGCGGGCGTTAAAAAGCCCGCTCGGGGCGGGCTGCTTGGATGGTCAGCGGCCAGTTCAATGAAACGTCGCCATCAGATGGCTCGCCGGCATCGCACGAGTCATCGAGCCGAGAATGCTTATTTCGTTCGTCGCCTTCTCGCTGTTCACCAAGTCGTAGACGATGATCAACGGCGACAGGTGCTCAGCAAACGGGCCGTTTTGGATGTCCCCCGCCTTGCGCATCGCTGCACCGGTGGATCGTGGATCTGCGGGGATTACGTCAATGAGATCTCTCCCGTGCTGCAAATCGAACGTGTAATCCGTGCTGGATGCGCCTCGGGCATGTGGTCTACGTTTAAGCACTGCGTTCGGATCGCGTGCGATGATGTACGGCTCCATCTGAGCGACGATGTCAATTTCTGGCGCGTCTATCTCCATATGGTTGGCAGCCCAGCCGGACAGCGCGAGCAGCCCAGTTATGGCCAACGCAAATCCGCTTGCGGCATGGGAATGCTTGGCTAACAGGAACACCTCGCCTCGCTCACCAACTGCCATTTTGTGGCGCTTCATCAAGTCGCGCACAGCGTTCAGGCGTGCCGCTTGCCAGACATCCAGGCCCATGCCTCCCAACTGAAAAAGCGTATCAGCGTTGTCGCTGATCTTCAGCATCTCCTGACCAACCTGGTGGATGTATAGGTTGATGGCGCTGCCATCGGGCAGGCTGAACGGCGTACCGATTTCTAGGCAGGGGCTACCGTCCAGCGCCCGGATGGTCTGGCAGTCAAAACGTGTCAGGGCTGACGCCCAGCTGCAGTTCAACATGGCTCGGTAGGGTCTTCGATTGGGAAAGCTTGGACGTTGACTCGCAGGAAAAACCACGCGAGAGACGATTTCCAATTGTTGCAGGTTACCGCACTGCTTGTGACCGGTGTGGGTTCTTCTTCGCGACCAACGTGCTCGTGTGGTCCGTAGATGGGCGAATGACCATTGTGAGTTCGTTTTTCCGCTGGCGCCACTTCCAATTGATAGACGACGCCACGTTGCCCTTTTACCTGCTGCATAAGACTGAAAAGGTATAAGCAGCGCGAGGCGTCCACCGGGGCCTTTATTTCAATCTGGACGGTCACGCCTGGGATGGTGATTCCATGCCCGTCAGCGACTTCCGCCACGCCAATGAGATGACCCGCATGGTTTGATCGTGCCTTGAAGCCTGACCACCGAATACTTCTTTTCTGCATCGAGATTAACTCATGCAGTGACAGATGGGCCAAGTAGTCTTCCTATGTGAATAAAACGCGACGGGGACATCTATTGTGCAAGATGAAACAGGATGCTTCCCGTAAAAATTACCCGATGGTGCAGGGGTTTGCACTCACTTCGGGCAAGCGAGCGAGTCTGTCAGCAATCTCGGGGGACCGCCCAGGCGGCTGCACACCGAGGAAAACGCTCGAAAGTCGACCGAATCAGTGCCAGAATTAGTTCGCCATGCGAACGGATCTGAAGCCTCCTTCACGCCCTGAACCGCCACCACCGCGGCCGACGCCAAGCAAGGAGCGCTTGCCCGACGGCCGCTGGAAGACCCGGGCCGAGTCGTAGGGCAGGCCGACCAACGCAAGGTTGAGCGATTCGCCGAGAGACTGTTCAGTTCACAAGTAGCGCTCCGAGGCTGGCATGCAGCGCAGCCACCTCTCCGCGCGTGATCCCGGTGCCGAACGTCAGCCCGTTCTCGAGTTGGTATTGCAGGTAGGGCCTGCCGTCCGGCGTTTGCCCGGCATCGATCTTGCGGATGGCGAAGATCTGCAGCAGCTGCATTGCCTCGGGGGTTTGTCGTTCCATCAGGCGCGCCGTCAAACTGGTGATCAGCGCAGCCGCCTCGGCGTTGTCCAGGACGACGGTCTGGCAGGTTTCTCCGGTCTCAACCGTCATGGCGACTTCGTTGTCGCCAGGCAGGTTGAACACCTCGATATCGGTGATCCGTGTCGCGCGCGCTGTGCTCATGGCAATCCCTCCGTTCAGGATGCCAGTATCTTTTTCGTTCTGAAGAGCGCATGTCGGCGAACGCCGCATTCAGCTAAGGTCGCCGAAGCCGCTTTCCCGGATCTTCTCTCGGTAGTAAATCGCCAGCGCCCGGTGCCCTTCAGGCTTGATGCGCATCACCTTGGCCGGCCCGGCGTCCTTGGACGGCGGCGGGACGTAGGCATCGACATAACCCGCTGCCTGGCAGAGCAAGACCCGGTCTATGTCTTCCTGCTCCAGAAAAAAGCGCGGCAACGGCTGCTCGGCCAGCTTTGCCAGCATCTCGATCGACATTGCTTGTCTCCTGCGGTCGTGGAGTCCATCCACAAATTTGAGGAAATCATAGGCACGCGCCAACGTCAATTCAATCCATTTTTTGCGACCCTACTGCTGACGGGGTAGCGTTACGATCTTGTCATGTGCAACCGGTACACCAGCCCGCAGGAAACGGATGTGGAGCGCTTCTGGGACCTTCCCAGGGGCAAGACACTGCCTCTATGGCCTCCGACGCAATTTCCGCGCAGCCCTGGCCCGTTCATCCGGCGGGCGCGCGAAGATGCCGGCTACTCGCGCGAGCTGGTGGTCGGTCAATGGGCGCTGATTCCGTGGTTTGCCAAAGCCGCGAAGCTGCCGTACAGCACGAACAACGCGCGCAGTGAGGACTTGGAAAAGACGGCCAGTTACAAGCAGCCATGGGCCCGCGGCCAGCGCTGCATCATCCCGGCGCTCGACTTCGACGAACCGAACTGGGAAAGCGGGAAGAACGAATGGTGGCGCTTCCGCCGCGCCGACGGTGAACCCTGGAGCCTGGCCGGCCTGTGGAACACATGGACCGACAAGGCCACAGGCGAGATCCACGAGAGCTACACCATGCTCACGCTCAACGCGGACCACCATCCGCTGATGCGCCGCATGCACAAGCCAGACCCGAAGCTCGGGCCCGATCAGCAGGACAAGCGCAGCGTGATACCGATTGAGGCGGGCGATATCGACACTTGGCTGGCCGGCACCGTTGACGAGGCAAGGACGCTTCTCAGGCTCACGCCTGTGGAGGTGTTTCAAGCGGGGCCGGTGGCGTAGTTGCCCCTTGTGGCAGGACGCACCACCAGCTTTGCCGGTATTCGTTGTTCTGGTGCTTTCGAACGCCGTTCGAGACGAATTCGCGGCCGGCGATCAGCATCCCCTGGCTATCGACCTTCAGGATGACTGCCTCGTCGAGCAGCGGAATCACATGGAAGTTTTTCATGTCACCAGGGCGCACCAGCAAGGCTTTGAACGTGCGGCCGCGCATGTTGTTCCGCTCGTACATGAATTCGCCAACTTCCGGGCCGCGCCGCTCGACCTCACCTCCCGGCAGGCGCCGGCCCTTCTCCCGCAGTCGGTAAACCTGCAGCTTCACGGTGCATCGGGGTGCGGAAAGAAGACCGCGCGGATGTGGTCGCCCGGGTTGCGCTCCGGGTCGCCGTACCTGTCACCGATGCGCGCGCACGCCGCAATGATGTCGTAGCCGTAGGCGAGCAGGGCGCCGGAAGGTTCCTGATCTGGTTCCAGCAGCCCGGCTTGAATGGCGATTTCCTTCAGGTCTTGGTCAACGCTGACCAGTGGCGAGTGGCTCATAGCGATAACTCCTTTCTGCCAAATACTGTATTTTCATACAGTTAGTTTAGCGCGATGGGCGTTCCGCTTCAACCATTGTTCTGGTCGGTGGTGGTTTGGTCGCGTGTTGCACCAAGCGGCACAGCCGCGTTATATGCGGTCTGATTTCAGCTCTTCGATCCGATTACGGATCGTCTTCTCCAGGCGGGTGAGTTCGGACTCGCCCAGTCCTTCGAAGTCGGCCGGCTGTAGGGTCGGGAATGGCCAGACCGTGCCGAGGGTTGCTTGAAGCGACGGGATCGCTTCCGCTGCCTCACGCTGGGCCTCGCTCGCCCACTTGTTGCCCTCGCCAGTCGCAAGCCATCTCGGCGCCAGTCCGAACAGTGTGGCGGCCTTGAAGTTGTTCGCGGAGCCGAATGCGCCCCCGTTTCGCACCTTCGCAACAGCCTGAAAAGTCACGTTGATGGCTCGTGCCAAATCCGCGACCTCCATATTCCGCGCGTCCATTTCCGGCTTTAAGCGTTCCCAGTATGTAACCATGGTTCATAGCATAACAAATATTTTTGTACCCGTGTTGTTAAATCGTTAAACATCGGTTCAAATAACGGTATGAAAAAGCAAAAAGCGATTGAACTTCTGGGCGGAGTACACGCAACCGCCAAGGCCGTTGGCGTGACTTACCAGGCGGTGAAGAAGTGGCCGGAAGAGTTGACCGACCGGATAGAGGACCGAATCTGGGCTGTGATGGCACGCAAGCACCTCCCGAGGAAGCTGCGGCTCGAACTGACCGCAGACGCTCGGCAGGAGGCATAGTGCCCCGCGACGCTCACATCCGCCTCGGCCGGCACGGCGCGTCGCCTAGCCTCGTCTGGCCGACCATGCGCGCCTCGATGAAGCGCACCTGCAGCACGCCGTCCACCCAGTGCATTTCGAGCTTAGAGGTCCGTACGGATTGCGTGCTCTCGCCGGTGGTGCGGGTGTTGACCGAGACAGCGCTGTGCGACGAGCGGTGGACGAGGGCAGGGTGGGCGAGTTGTGCCGGTGTTCGGGGTATGTGGTGTGTCATGGGAGGCAAGTCTCGGCCGGCCTGCCTGGAAGCACCAGCAAGACGCACTGCAACGAATTTCACCGCCATGCAGCAGCCGCACGGCGCCGCATCCTCATGCAATGCCATGAAAGTGGGCCGTGATGGATCTTGAACCGCCAGACGTCCGCGCCCGCAAGATCACCGCATCGGTGTTGCAGGCCACCCAGCGCGACGCCACGCAGGCCGCCATTGCCGCGGCCATGGGTGTCAGCGAATCCACCGTTTCCCGGCTGCTCAGCGACCACCTCGACAAGTTGGCGCTGGTACTGGCCTATGCCGGGCTTAAGGTCTCGCCGGCCACCTCACGGTGTTTCCCGCCCGACTACGTGGACGCCTTGCTGCTGATGGCCAAGGAGCACCTGAACGCCGTGCAGTCCGTCCGAAACCTGGAGTGGGATTGATCTTGAGCTACGCAGTTATGGAATGTTGCTGGCCGCTGCGCATGCCGCCGACCGCGAAGGCCGTGCTGATCTCAATGGCCGACCAAGCCAATGATGCAGGCCTGTGCTGGCCGTCGATCGACACGATTTCCGAGCGCACCTGCGTATCCCGGCGGGCGGTCATCGACGCCCTGAAATGGCTGGAATCGAGCCATGCCCTATCGGCCGACCGATCGAACGGCCGGCACACCAAATATATGCTGACCCCTGATCTCTTCAGCCCATCCAGCGAGAAATCGCCACGCACCATGAAGCGCTTGACCAGTGCAGATGCCGCACTCCCACCCGTGCAAATGCCGCACCGGTCAAACACCGAAACCAGTGCAGATGCCGCACAGGTAGGGGTGCAGATGCCGCACGGGTTGAACGAGGGGACCAGTGCAGATGCCGCACTGACCGGTGCAGATGCCGCACCACCACCCGTGCAGATGCCGCACAAACCAGTGCGGCAGCCGCACACTAACCATCAAGAACCATCAGTTGAACCATCAAGAACCACCAACGCGCGAGCATCGGATTCTGAAATCGATGCAGGTGCATTCGTGTTGGCCGGGTTCCTCGAATTTTGGAAGGCCTACCCCCGCAAGGTTTCGAGACCGGCAGCGCACAAGGCCTGGTTCAAGGTCTGGAAAACGCGCGAACCCGACCGGGCCGTCATCGACCTGATGCTAGACGCCATCGCGTGGCAGCGTAAGACCGAGGATTGGCGGAAGGAGGGCGGCCGTTTCATTCCCCACCCTGCGACCTGGCTCAACAACGAACGCTGGAACGACGAGCCGCCGGCGACGGCGAAAAAGCCCGCCGAGGGTCCGAGCTGGTTCGAGCTCGCCGGCTTCACGCACATCGCCGAAGCCCAAAACGCGCACTGCCACGTCCTGAACTTTCATCAGTTCCGAGACGGCAAGCGACTGCCTGCGGAGGTGAGCGCATGAACGCCGCCGAGATCAGCAGGGCGCTCGCCGCTCGGGCCGTGGACGTGGTGGAGCTCCTGCTCCCCGAGGGCAAACGCAAAGGCCAGGAGGTCAAGGTCGGCAACACCAGCGGCGAGCCGGGGGAGAGCCTGTCGGTGCGCGTCAGCGGTGCAAAAGCAGGGGTCTGGAAGGATTTCAGCTCGGGGGAAAGCGGCGACCTGATCGACCTGTGGATGGCGTGCCGGGGCCAGTCGATGCCCGAAGCGATGAAATCGATCAAGGCCTTCCTCGGCATCCGCGACGATGCGCCGCGGCCTCCGGAGAGGGTCTATCGCCGGCCGGCCAAGCCCAGCGTTCGAACGCCCAAGGCCCGTGTCGCCGAGTGGCTCACCAGCCGAGGTCTGACCGAGGAAACGATCAAGGCGTTCAAGGTCGGCGAGATGCAGCAATCGGGGAAGGTGTACGCCGTGTTCCCGTTCATCGACGATACCGGCGAGCTGATCAACGTCAAGTACCGCAACCCCGACGACAAAAAGGACATGCGCCAGGAAAAGGACGCTGCACCGTGTCTGTTCGGCTGGCACCTCATCGAGCCGAAGGCCCGGACCGTGGCGATCACGGAGGGTGAGATCGACGCGATGACCTTGCACCAGATGGGCGTTCCCGCCTTGTCGGTCAACCAGGGTGCGGGCAACCATCAATGGATCGAGATCGACTGGGATCGGCTCGAGCGGTTCAGCGACATCCTCGTCTGCTTCGACAACGATCCGCCCGGCGACAAAGGCGCTGCCGAGGTCATCAGCCGGCTCGGTATCGAACGCTGCCGTCGGGTTCGACTGGGGGCCAAGGATGCCAACCAGTGGCTGCAGGATGGCGCGGAGCCGTACGACTTCAAGATGGCCATGGACGATGCGCGCCCGTTGGACCCTGACGAACTGCACAGCGCCGACGACTACACCCCACAGGTGGAGGCCCTGTTCTACCCGCCCCCTGGCGCACCCGCCGAGCCCGCACTGAGGCTCGACAAGGAAGTCGACTGGTTCTACTTCCGCCGCGGCGAATACACCTGCTGGACCGGCATCAACGGCCACGGCAAAAGCCTGATGCTCGATCAGATCCTGCTGGGCCTGATGAAGCAGGGTGAGCGCGTGGTGATCTTCTCTGGAGAAATGCCGCCGGCCAAGCACCTGAAGCGGATCCACAAGCAAGCCACCGGCGTTGACCGCCCGACCCGGCAGTACATCCACGCCGTTGGGGCATGGCTGCGTGACAAATGCTGGCTGTTCGACCTGGTGGGCACGGCGAAGCTCGATCGCCTGCTGGAGGTCTTCGCCTATGCCGCCCGCCGCTATGGGGTGCGCCACTTCGTGATCGACAGCCTGATGATGATCGACGTGCCGCAGGACGGCCCGGGCGCGATCAGCAGGCAGAACGAAGCCGTGCAGAAGATCGTGGTCTTCAAGAAGACCTACGACGCCCATGTGCACCTCGTCGCTCACCCGCGCAAGGGGCGGGACGAAACGGAGGCGCCCGGAAAGATGGATGTCGCTGGTGCTGGTGGCATCGTCAACGGAGCCGACAACGTTTTCTCCATCTGGAAAGCGCCCAAGGACGAGGCACCACCCAACACGACCGACGAGGAGGCCATCGCGGAATGGCAGAAGCAGCAGGAAGACATCGACGCGAAGCTGATCCTGAAAAAGTCACGGTACGGCGAACACCAGGACTACACCTGGCGCCTCTGGTTCGACAAAGCCTCCATGCAATACCGATCGCAGCCGCGCCGCCTTCCTTTCCATTACGTCGATTTTTCAACCCAGGAGCCGAGCAATGAACATGAGCACCTTTAATCTCACGCCCACGCCGGCCCCGACCGCCAACACAGGTGGTCCATGGGTCCTCCTGTGGAGCCACAGCCAGAACGCTTTTCACATCGAATCGTTCGCCGAGATGCTTTCGAGCAACCGCCGCGCTTATTCCGACGACCGTGCTATGGACTACGTGCCGCTCTACGCCGGCAGGAAAGACGAGTGCCACAAGATTTCCAGTGCGGTGCGCAGCACCATGATCAAGCGTGCGGAAGAGCGTGTAGCCGGAGGGAGGCTCACCCGATGAACCCACGCAATCAAAAGCAGCGCCCCTGGTTCTTCATCCTCCGGGATCTGATGAAGGCAGGCGTCTCCATGACCAAGGTCGCCAAGGCTTGCGGCCGGACGGTGAAGTCCGTGTCCCACTGGTGCGAAGGAGGCGACCCGAAGGACCTGGATGCGCGCATTGTCCTGGCGCTCTACCGCCGTTACTGCCCCGAGCAGTACGTCGCCCACATGCGGGAGTTCGAGCCCGATGTCCTGGAAATCCGCCCGGTGGTGATGGTGGATGCCGATCGCTCTATCCGGGGTCGCCCACGCCCGCGCAAGGTTGCGGTCACACAGACGGTTGAAGACCATCAGCGCCTGTTGTTCGTGGAGGTGGCATGAAGAAGGAGAAGGGCAAGGCAGGTCGGCCGAGCAAGTACACGCCGGAACTGGTTGCGGAGATTTGCACGCGCCTCAGCACCGGGGAGCCATTGGCACAGATTTGCCGGGATGCGCACATGCCGAGCGACCATACTGTGCGGATTTGGGCAGATGGCGACGAGGCGATTTCGTCCGCCATCGCGCGTGCGCGAGAGGCCGGCTTCGACGCCATCGCCAATGCATGCCTGGAGATCGCAGACGACGCGCGAAACGACTTCATCGAGAAGCTGGCCGGCGAGGGCGACGAGGGGGCGGTCAAAGCCATGGCGTTCAACGCCGAGCACGTCCAGCGCTCCAAGCTGCGCGTCGAGACCCGCCTGAAGCTGCTCGCCAAGTGGGACCCGAAACGCTACGGCGACAAGATGGCCGTGACCGATGGTGATGGCAAGCCACTTAATGCGATACCGCCGGTGTTCAACATCACCCTCTCATGACGACGAACCCCCCGCAGTTCAACATCAAGTTCACGCCGAAGCAGACCCGCGCGCTGAAGTCCGAAGCCACGGAAATCCTCTACGGTGGCGCGGCCGGTGGCGGCAAGAGCTACTTCATGCGCGCGCTGGCCATCATCCTGTGCGGACTGATCCCCGGCCTGAACGTGTACCTGTTCCGCCGCATCTACGAGGACTTGATCAAGAACCACATGGAAGGCACGGGCGGCTTTCCGGTGATGCTGGCGCCGCTGGTGCAGTCGGGCCACGTCAAGATCGTGGACGACGAAATCAGGTTCTGGAACGGCTCGCGCATCTTCCTGTGCCATTGCCAGCTCGAGAAGCACCGGTTCAAGTACCAGGGCGCGGAAATCCATGTGCTGCTGATCGACGAGCTCACCATGTTCACCTCGACGATCTATCGCTTCCTGCGCGGCCGGATGCGCGCGCCGGGCCTGGACATCCCGCAATGGGCCATCGATTTCTTCCGCGAAAAGTTCGGCGTGAACCTGTCGGCCAAGATCCCACTGGCACTCAGCGGGTCGAATCCGGGCAACCTGGGACACGGCTGGGTGAAGGCGGCTTTCATCGATGGCGTGGCCGAGTTCGCCATCCGCCGGATGTCGCCGTCCGAGGGCGGCATGCTGCGTCAGTACATCCCGGCCAGGCTGGAAGACAACCCGCACATCGACGCGGCCGAGTACGAGGGCAAGCTGGCCGGCCTGGGCACGAAGGAATTGGTGCGCGCCATGCGCGACGGTGATTGGTCGATCGTGGCCGGCGCGTTCTTCGACAACATCCGCGAGGACAAACACAAGCTGCCGAGCTTCACCCCGCCTGCACATTGGACGCGCTTCCGGTCGTTCGACTGGGGCAGCGCGAAACCGTTCAGCGTCGGCTGGTGGGTGGTGGCCGAGGCCGAGTGGGTCAAGACCTTCAAGGACGGTAAGGAGCGCATGCTGCCCCAGGGCGCGCTGGTGCGCTACCGGGAGTGGTATGGCGTCAAGCGGGACGAGGACGGCCAGATCAAGGCCAACGAGGGGCTACGCCTGTCGGCCGAGGCGGTGGGCCGCGGCATCATGGAGCGCGAACGCGGCGAGAAGATCGATGAGGCCATGAGCCGGGCCGATCCCTCGATGTGGAAGGAGGACGGCGGCGCGTCCAACGCCGAGAAGATGCTGAAATGCGACGCACGCGATCCGAACAAGATCTGCGGCCCGCGCTTCGCCCCTGCCGACAACACGCGCGCCCTCGGCTGGCAGGAGATGTATTCCCGCCTGGCCTGGGAGGATGTCGACGACGGCGAGCCCATGCTGTTCGTCACCGAGGACTGCTACGACTGGTGGCGCACGGTGCCGCCGCTGCAGCACGACGAGAACAAGCCCGAGGACATCAACTCCGACATGGAAGACCACGCCGGCGACGACACGCGCTATGCGTGCATGGGTCGGCCGGTGAGCCGTGTGCAGAAGCCGCGCACCCCGACCGGCCCGGCGCCATGGACGATGGACTGGATCACTTCGCAGGGCAGCCGCGGCTGAAACGTGGAAAAAACGTAACGCTTGCCGCCGTGAAATAGCGGCATGAGCATTTCCGCCGCCAACGTCGCGCCACACTTCGCCACCCGTCGCAGCATCACCGCTGCGCAGCTTGCCAAGTTGCAAGAGCCGGCCGTGATCTTCGAAGGCACACGCCGGGATGACGACGGCGAGGTGATGTTCCTCTATACCGTGGCCGGCTGGCTCGACGGACAGAACATCTTCACCATGCAGGGCGGCGCCACGGTCGGCGGTGACGTGATCGTCATCCATGCGCCAGACCGCGAATCTGCCGATCTGATGGCCGGCATGGGTCTGCAGGACACCATCAACGCGCTGAACAGCGAGGACGACCAGATCGTCGATGCCATGGCCGCCCAGGCGCGCATCGCCGCGCTGCTCCCGATCGAGCGCCTGAACCTCGCCGCCAAGCCTGACGCCGAGAAGAACCCCGAATTCGAAGCCGATGCCGCGAAGCTGCGCATTCTGGCCGGTGACGACATTGTGATGGCCGCTGGCCGTGTAGCCCACTGATTCTCTCGGGCGGCACGGCCCTTTGCTTCGTGTCCGGCTGGCAGGTCCGTAGTCTGCCGAAGAAGGAAACATCATGTCCAACAAAGTTCTCTCCCTTGGCTCCGCAACGGCTGCCGCCGCGCTTCTCACCGTGTCAGGCGCCACCAACGCGACGCCGATCGTGATCACGTTGGGCGCTGGCCATGGCCTGAAGAACGACGACCGCATCGCGATCGCCGGCATCACAGGCAACACCAACGCGAACGGCACCTGGAGCTTGGCGAACGTGACGGCCACCACCGCGGTGCTGCTCGGCTCGTCCGGCAATGGCGCCTATGGCGGCACGCCGCGCGTCGGCGTGGTGTTCAGCCACACCCCGCACATGAAGCAGCACAGCATGAATTGCGCCGCCTGGGGTAACGGCGTGGCCACCCTCGACATCGAGTCCTATGCCAGCTTGGCCGATTTCGCCGCCGGTTCGAACAACGACGGGGCCAGCGCTCCGGTCATGGCGCCTTCGATCGGTGTCGCATCGGCGGGCTCGAACTCCACGCCCGCCAAGAGCACCGTGACCCTCACCGCGGCGACATCCGGCGTCGAGTTCGAGATCAAGCCGAACATCATCATGCGCGCTGTGCTGACCGCGTACACGTCGGGCACCGTCGGCGTTTCGATCACCAGCTGATGTTCGAACAACCCGCCCCCGCCGCCCCCGAGGCTGCCGACCAGTCGCCGGCGGAGCGGGTTGTCTCCGAAGAGGACAAGAAACTCGCGGCCGACTGGCTGAAGAAGATCGCCGCGGCCGAAAAGCGCGTTGAGAAGACTTTCAAGCAGTTCGACACCAACCGCAAGCTGCTGGCCGGCAAGAAGCCGAACACCGAGGGCAAGGAAACGGTCCGCGCGAACCTGCACTACGCCAACATGGCCGCGATGCTGCCGCAGATCTACGCCAAGGATCCGGAGTTCTCGGCGCAACCCGGCCCAGGTGTCAACCCGCAGCAGATCGATGCGACGAAGAAATTCGCCTCGACCTGCGAGTTCATGCTGAAGAAGTTCGTCGTCAAGGATGCGAACCTGAAGAAACAAGCCAAGAAGACCATCCGCTCGGGCTTCGCCACGTCGGTGGGCTGGCTCAAGGCCTCTTGGCAGGAGAAGCGCGGCCAGGACCCGCTGATCCTGAACCAGATCAAGGACACCCAGGACAACATCGACCGCATCCAGATGCTGCTCGACCAGGCCAACGATCCCCAGGCCGGCAGCGACGAGGTGCTGAAGCTGGCCGAGCTCAAGCAGACCATGGAGGGGCTGCAGTCGCAGACTGAGATCGCCATTGCCAAGGGCATCGCGCTCGATTTCGTGATGAGCGAGGACATCCTGGTGGTGGATCCGTCCGTGCGCGCCGTGGCCGATTACCCACGGGCTGCCGCCATGGCGCACCGGGTGTGGATGACGCCCGACCAGTATCAGACCACCTTCGGTTACGCCTGCAAGAAGGGCAAGAGCTATTCCGAGCAGGAGGACGGCGGCGCCATGAAGGCCGGCAACGGTGGCGTGGACAATTCGGCCACGCTGCTGTGCGTGTGGGAAATCTGGTGTCAGGACGACAACCGCCTGTATTACGTCTGCGATGGCGAGGAGGGCTTCTGCAAGCCGCCGTCGTCGGTTGACTGGACCGGCAAGCGCTGGTATCCGTTCTTCCTGCTGACGTTCAACGAGATAGACGGCAGTTTCTACCCGCTGTCGGATATCGAACTGACCGACAAGCTGGTGTCCGAGCACAACCAGAGCCGCGACGACTTCGTGCGCGACCGCCGCGAAGCACTGCCGGTCCTGATCGTGCGCAAGGGCGGATCACTCACGCCGGCTGACGTCGAGAACATCAAGAACCGCAAGGGTGGCGACACCATCATGGTGGAAGGTGTTGGTGGTCAGCCCATCACGAACGACGTCTGGATGGGGCAGATGGCCCAGCTGAAAGGCGAGAACTACGACACCAGCGGCGCGCGCGGCGACATGGAGAAGATCCTGGGCGGCGGCGACACCTCCACCGGCTCGATCACCAAGGCCAAGACCGCCACGGAGGCGGAGATTCTCAGCCAGGGCCTGCGCAGCCGGGCCGGTGAGCGCCAGGACATCCTCGAGGACCTGCTGAACGAGCTCGGGCCGTACTGCCTGGAGATCATGCTGCGCAAGTTCAACGAGGCCGAGGTGAGGGCGCTGGCCGGTGAGGACGCGGTGTGGCCGCAAATGGGCATCGACCAGATCTTCAACCTGATCAGCGTGGAAGTGCGCGGTGGCTCGACCGGCAAGCCTGATCGCTTGCAGGAGCAGGACCGCTGGACCAAGCTGCTGCCCATCATCAACGAGGCCGTCAGCAAGGTGGCCGAGCTGCGCGAGAAGGGCCAGGACAACCTCGCCCAGGCCGTGATCGAGCTCACCCGGGAAACCATGCGCCGCTTCGACGAGCGCATCGACATCGAGCAGTTCTTGCCGAAGCAGGCCGAGGGCCAGGACGACCCGGCCGCCATGAAGCAGCAGCTGATCATGGGCAAGCAGCAACTCGATGCGCTTGAGGCCGAGTTGAAGGACGCCAACGAGAAGCTCGAAAAGGGCTTGGTCTCCGCCGGTGCTTCGATCGCCACGTCGGCCGACCCGATCCGCGGCGCGATCGCTTTCCAGGCCGTGATGGGCAACATCGCCCCGGGCGTGCTGGAGAGCCTCCCGCCGATGCCGGAGGCCCAGGAGCCGGGCGAGCACCCGACCAACGAACCCAGCGAGCCAGGAGAGCCTGGCGCGCAACCCGTTCCGCAACCACAGACGGCCGAGATGCCGCAATGACCATGAAAATCCGCCGATTCTTTTCTCGCCTGTACCGCAGCCCAGAACCCGGTGAAGACGGTGGTGGCTTCGAGCCCACCGAATCCGCCGACCTGACGCCGGTCGCCGGCGTCGAGACGCCCGAGGCAACGCCCGGCACCGAACTGACACCCAAGCCTGCGACCATGCAGGAGGCCATGTTCCCGACGGTGACGACGCCCGAGGAAAAGGCCGCCGCCGACCAGCGCGCCCGCGATGCGCTCGGCCGTTTCGCCGGCAAGCCACCGGTGGACCCGGCCGCGCCGCCCGTCGATCCGCTGAAGAAGCCGCCTGTCGACCCCAACGCCATGCCCGAAGGGCTGGCACCCAAGGCGCAGGAGCGCTTCCAGGCGCTGGTGAACACGAACAAGGAGCTGGCTGGCAAGCTGGAGCAGGCCACGCAGATCGCCGGCAGTCCTGAAGCCGTGCTGCCCATGCTGCAGAGTGCCCAGGCCATGCAGACGACCTTCCGCGACAACGGCGTGACCCGCGAGCAGTTCGAACAGGCCACCTCCGTGATCGGCCTGATCAACCGCGGCGACATGGCCGGCGCGCAGAAGGTGCTGGAAGACCAGCTGCGCCAGATCTCGCTCGTCACCGGCAAGCCGATCGGCCAGGTGGATGCGCTGGCGTCTTTCCCCGACCTGCGCGAGGCCGTGGACAACCTGCAGATCGACCAGGAGCGCGCGCTGGAGATCGCCCGAGCCCGCACCATCCAGCAGAACCAGCAGCAAGGCGCCCAGCGCCAGCAACAGCAAGAGCGCCAGCAGCAGGAAGTCCAGCAGGCAGTGCAACAGGGTCAGCTTGCCGTCGACCAGTTCTGCAAGTCCAAGATGACCAGCGACCTCGATTACCTGCGCATCGAACCGCTGCTGCTGAAGGAAGTGCAGGGTGGCCTGCTCGTCGGCGTGCCGCCGAACCTGTGGCCGCGCATCGTGGAAAAAACTTACAACCTCATCAAGCAAACTGCCGCATCGGCTCGAACAACGCAAAGCACCCAGGTGCTGCGTCCAACGGGCGGTGAGTCGCCTCGGCAGGCTCCAAAGTCCAGCTACGAGGCCATGTGGGGCGCACCAAAGCCCGCAGGCATGTAGTCGGCAACGGCGTAACGCCCCTTCGCCAAGGGCATGGTCGGTTCGGATGTGAGCGCAATTCATCCCGCGCAAATGTGACGTAGTAGCCCAGTCGTCGGGGCGTGTGTTCTTCAACATTTGCAAGGATGAAAAATGCCATTCACCGCACAAGAAATCAGCGACGCCGGCAAGATCGGCATCGACTTCTACCTGGCCAACAAGCCCGTCGACCAGATCGCCCTGGAACGCCCCCTGCTGAAGCTGCTGAAGAGCAAGCAGAAGAAGGCGCCCGGCGCGAAGCAGTACATCGTCGAGCAGCTCCGCAAGAGCTACTCGTCCAACTTCCAGTGGTACAACGGTTCGTCCATCGTGACGTACAACCGTCGCGTCACCAACGAGCAGGCGAACTACGCATGGCGCTCGTGCCACGACGGCCTGGCCCTCGATGAAGACCGCCTGGCGCAGAACGGCATCATCATCAACGATGACCGCGAGCCCGGCAACTCGTCCGAAGCCGAAAAGATCCAGCTGACCAACCTGTTCGAAGAACAGTCCGAAGTGCTGCGCCTGGGTTTCCAGGAGCAGTTCAGCTACCAGCTGCACCTGGACGGCACGCAGTCGACCGACTCCATCGCGGGCCTGGATTCGCTGCTCTCGCTGACGCCGACGGCGGGCGTGGTCGGCGGCATCGACCGTTCCAGCGCGGCCAACGCCTACTGGCGCAACAACGTGGCCACCGGCCTGACGACCACGACCAGCACTGGCACGATCCTGAACAGCATGGAAGTGAACTACCGCCAGTGCATGCGCAACGGCGGCAAGCCCGACGCGCTGATCGCTGGCTCGCAGTTCATCGACGGCTACCGCAACTTCGTGCTGAACACTTTCGGCCGCATGGACTTCGGTCCGAGCAACCGCAAGCGCGTCGAAGGCGGCACCGAAGTGCTGACGTTCCAGGGCATCGAGATGGAATGGTCGCCCGAGTTCCAGGAACTGGACAGCCGCTACGCCCCGGCCACCGCCTGGGAAAAGCGCTGCTACATGCTGAACTCCAGCACGATCACGCTGCGCCCCCTGCAAGGCCACGACATGATCACCCGCAAGCCGCCTCGTGCGTATGACCGCTACGAGTACTACTGGGGTCTCACCTGGAAAGGCGCGCTGACCATGAACCGCGCGAACGCCAACGCCGTTCTCGCCCTGGCCTGATTCACCGCGGGCCGCCTGACCGCTTCTCTGCAGTTGTCTCCAGTTCTGTCGCGGCGGTGGCAGGACCTTTCGGGCTGGGGCAACCCGGCCCTTTTTTGAATACAAAAAGGAAGATCACATGGCCACCGCACAATCGAGATACGCAGGTCCCAAGGGCGCCAGTCTGTCGCGCCGCATCCTCGTCAACGTCTTCCAGGGGCCGATGCTCAGCACGCCCGTGGTGATCTGGCAGCACGAGCTCCCCATCCTCGAAGAAATCCACGGCGAGGGCAACATCAAGCCTGTCGACATCGAAAAGCTCGACGAAGGCTATTCGGCCAAGGCCTCGCCCGTCAACCTGCCGTACAACAAGACGCAGGAAGCCTTCTCCAAGCCGTCCACCAACCTGTGCCTCGGCTACGTGTTCTCCGGTGACGCCGGCATCGAATACCAGCGCCTGGCGGATGTTTACGGCAAGCACCGCGAGGACAACGTGTCCAACGTCGAGAAGGTCTACGGCCGCCTGCAATCCGGTCAATTCGCGTCGCTGGTGGGCGTGCCTCGCCTGGCCGATCTGCCCGAAGCTCAGCTGCGCGGCCTGATCCTGGCCTACGGCTACGCGCCGGACGTGCACAAGGAGGCCTCGGCAGAAGAAAAGCGCGAAGCCATCGAGAAGCGAAAAGAACTCGCGGCCATGCCGCTGGACGAGCTCGTGAAGCTCGCCGAATCCCTCGACGTCCAACTCGGCTAAGGAGCCCACCATGCTTTTCTTGATCGTCAAAGACCCGGCCACCCAGGTGCCGAAGGAACTCACCGTCGACGAGGCCCAGGCCTTCGAGGATCAGGGGCATGGCGTCCTAGTCGTCATCGGCGAGGGCGAGACGCAACCGTTGAAGGCGTGGCGCGCGACCCAGGAACAGGTGGCCGCGGATCTCGCGCAGCCAGAGCCCGAAGAAGCAGGCCCGGCCGATGGCGATGCGCCCGAAGCCGTCACCGAAACCCCGCAGGAGCCTGCCGCAGTCGCAGCGCCCGCAAAGACCGCCGCCAAGAAGAAATCCACCTCGAAATAACCGGAGCGCGGTATGCCCACCTATGTCATCCAGAAGGATTCGAAAACGGCCGTTCCGTTGACGATCACCCAGGCCCAAGCCGACGCGTACGCGCTGAAGTTTCCGGTCTACCTCGTGAACGCGGACAACAGCCGGACCTTCTATGCGGGGCCTACCGCGCCGGCGAACATCGCGACGCTGCCGAATCTGGGTGTGAAGAACGCGAGCGAAATCGCTGACCTGAATGCGCAACTCGCGGCCGGCACGCTGACATATCCGCCTGGCACCTGGCTGACCCTGGCGAGCTCGGGCACGGACGCTGGCACGGTCTACCGTCTCAAGGGCGTGGGCACGGCAGCCACATTTTCGGTGGAAGGGGGTGGGAGTGGCGGCGGCAGCACCACGGTGGGGACTGATGTCTCGTCGGCCCGGTCGTTCGCATCGTCGGATTCCGGTTCCATCGTCCCGCTGGTGAATCCCGATTTGGTGATGACAATCCCGCTGGGCCTGGCCGGCGCAACGCTGAATTCGCTGTTCTCGTGCGTGGTTGCGCTGAATGGCACGCCCGGTTTTACTTTCCCCTCTGGTGTGACGGTCAACGGCGTGGCCGGCCCCTCGACTCTGTACCGTGCCGCTTCGGCCGGTGTCATGGTGTCGCTGACGCAGATCGCGGCCAACAAGTTCCTGCTGAACGGCGTGGACGCATCGGCCCCGACCGATGCCGACATGACCGCGTTCAATGCGCGCGTCACGGCCGCAAGCGGTACGACCAGCAGCGGCACGAAGGCTGCGGTGCAGGCTTTCATCACCGGCCTGAAGGCCGATGGCCTGTGGACGTTGCTCGATGACATTTGGGTTCCGGTCGGTGACTTCGCGGCCTCGCCGGTCAAGATCAAGAACGCCACGAACGCCATCTTCGTCGGCATCGTGTCGGGCGACTACGCCGAGAATCTGGGCGTGAAGGGTGATGGCACCACGGCCAAATACGTGCGCCGCCAGTACAACCCGAAGCACATCGGATCGTTCTACCAATACTTGCGGACAACGCAGGCAGGCAGCACCACGCTGCGCTGCGGCTTGGGTGTCGCTGAAACGAACCACTTCACGCTCGGCTACAACACCAATGCAGTCGGGACGGGTTCGTCCACCAGCATCCGCGGGAAGGCAGGCGGCGCGTTCAGCACCTCCTCACCCGCGGCGTTCAATGGGAATGCAGCTGGCGGATACGGTGTCATTCGCCGTTCCAACACGGACGCGGAACTGACGTTCAATGCTACGAGCCTGAACACCAGCGCAACGAGCACAACGGGTGCGGACTGCACGTTGGAAGCCTTCGAACTGCTGCGCAATGCCAACGGCACGCCGGATCAGGTGCTCGATGCCAACAGCTACACGGGCGGCTCGGCCTATTTCAACACCGGCGTGACCCAGGCGCAAATGTTCGCCTTCCACGCGCGCATGCAGACGCTGCAGACCGCTCTCAGCCGTAACGTCTAAGGACCGACATGCGACACGCTGTTGTTCACTGGAACGGCCTCTGGCAAGGGGCGAATGGCACGCTGGGCGCCTACGAGAACTCTTACCTTGGCCCCGTGCAGTACGAGCCGCGCCGGCCCTACTTCGCGCAGCGCGTGGGTGCGACCATTACCGCCAACTGCAACGACCAGGCGGTGATCGACTCCGACCTGCTGATGGCCTCGCTGTGCGGAATTGAGGCGTTTTGGTATCTCATGTACCCGAGCGAGCCGAACTTCCTGGCACCAGGCAAGGGAACTGAAGATGCCGTATTCACCGCGGGCATGAATGGCGGCTACAAGGGTTACCTTGTTAGCCCACACCGCTCAAAGGTGAAGCACGCTTTCATCATGGAGGGCTATCGCACCTGGTCATCGCCGGCACTGGCTGCGGATTGGGACAGCTATTCCAGCGTGCTGGCCGCCCGGATGCTGGAGGCCGACTACCACCAGTACAACGGCCGGCCGATCCTGGCGCTGTTCGACGCTGCTTCATTCGTGGCACAGACGGGCGGCGGTGTGTTGGCAACGGCACAGGCGGCTATTGCTTCGCTGCGCACCAAAGTCCAAGCGTTGGGTGGACAAAATCCCTACATCGTGTCGCTGGACAGCACGTACACGAACCTCGGATTCGATGCCTTCAGTGGTTATTTCACGTACTCGAATCAAGGCCAGGTGGCCAAGACCTACGCTGACCTGACGGCCGTCGCCGTGGCACGGTGGAATGCGCTCAAAGCCAGCGGTAGCCAAATCATCCCTCAGATCACGTCAGGCCTCGACTGGACGCCGCGCGTGGGTTCTGGCAGTCCTTATGTCGGTGGCGAATCGGTTGCGGGTACAGCCTATGCCATGCCGACCACGGCGCAGTACCTGGCCCATGTGCAGGCGGCGAAAACGTTCATCGAGTCGTTCCCTGGCAACTGCGAGAGCGGCATCGGCTTGCACTACGCCTGGAACGAGTTTTCCGAGGGCGGCTGGATCTGCCCGAGCGCGGCCGACAACTACGGTGACCGCATCCGCGGCATTGCAGCGATGCAGGGTGCGCCAGGCCTGCCGTCCGCGCAGATCAACATGGCGTTTCAGAGCCTGCTGCGCGCGGTGTGAACCCCCCTTTGCCGGGGCACCTCATCGCCGTTGGCGTCGTTTGATGCGCTCGGCGGTCGTCTTCTGGGAATGACCCGTTGCCGATCGATTGACGGTTACGCCAGGTGGGACGTTCGATCATTTGGAAGTCGTGTTTGCGACGAATCCGACCCAGGCAACCTTCGGCATCAGTGTGGACGTTGGTTCAACCATCGTATCGGGCGGGATCATTGCCGACAACGCCGCGATCGGTGTGGGCCGGACAGTGCTAACGGTGCCTGCGGGCTGGCATCTGAATGCCAGCGGCGTGCCTATCCGGCCGCATCGTTTGTGGGTCGGCTGATGGCGCCGCTGACCTGAGTTGGCTAGCGGCGGTCCTCATCCTCGACCACCCGATCCTCTGGCGGCAGCTTGTAATACGAGCGCGCCAGAGAGTAGATGCCAACGATGATTGCGGCATAACCTAGGGCGGCGAGGGTGAGGATGGGGTCCATTTGTTTGCCTTTCGAGCAAATGCAAATGTAACCTGTCGCACGAATCAGGCAACTCCTGCGCAAAGCACTCCTTCGTCCGTCAGATTTCGGGTATGAAGCAGGGTGCATGAGGACTGTTCGCCGCAATGCAGAGTGAGCCAGGTGGGTCGGTCACGATGGTTATGCCAACCTGCTGATGGCTATGTCCTGGCTACGGGCGACCGGATGCAACAGCGGAAGAATTCGGGAATTGTGGCTCGCGTAAGCTCCGGATGACCAGTTTATAAGCTTGAGTTTTTGCAAAGAATTCAGCCGATGTCCTCGCGCCAAAGATGCTTATATGCGCGCCGTCGAAGCTTAGAGGCAATACTGTCCCATCAAGAAGATTGGTTCCGCTCTTTGGGAAGACCTCCTCTTGATCCAAATAAATCACGTTTTTGTATTTGGAAGCAATATTTTTTATTGCTAGGTTTGCTTCTGTAATGGCGTGATTTTCTTTCATTGTGTATTTTTCTATATTGAAATCTACGCCATTTGCTAGATTGCGTGCAAACTTTAACCCAAGATTTGCATCATATCGCGGTGGAGAGGGCATGATGACCACGGTTGCGGAATGAGTGGATGCGAAGGAAACGGCTTCCTCAAAACCTGCCAGCTGCTTATTTCTAAGCGTTTCAATCCAGTTGCCTCCCATTACCACCATGTCATAATCTTTAACGCTTTCTCGAAAGTATTTACGATTAATTAAGCATTGTTCGAAGGCGCGGCCCGGTGTGGGGCCTACGAAATCTGCATTTAACGCCGGCGCACACCAATTTGTGGTGACCGCATTAACGTCGAAGTTCTCTTTGCGTCCTATCTGGTCCCAAAATGGTTCGTTGTGTCCGGCAAATGAGTCGCCGAATAACAGGACTTTCGCGGCTGCGCCCTTGGCGCCGAGATGACAAGTGAGTCCGTTTGCGCCGACTGACAGCGCTGGATTTGTGTCCACTGAGTAGAAACACCAGCCGTTGGAAGATAAAGGCAGCTGAGTTTCCCCTATGATTTTCTGATAGCGCTCACTCATATGGGTTGGAATACCGTTGCCAAGCTTGATGGCGATACCCGCAGCAGCCAACACCACAACAGGTGCACCGATTGTTCCCCAACCTTTGACCGGCGTCATGAGGCGCAAAGATCTCGCAGTTGGCTGCTCTACAAATCGGTAGGAAAGCCAGCCCAGCACTGCGGTCGCCACGAGGCCACAGGACACTGCCAATGCGTTTTTGCTGGAGTCAGCGTAGAAAAGTCCGACGACAAGCGGCCAGTGCCACAAATATATGGAATAAGAGCACTTCCCCAACCATTGCGCAATCCGTGTGCCTGTCCAGGCAGAGCGTGCATTATTTGCAACGAGAACTAGCGCCGCACCTAAAGTAGGGATTAGGGCCCGCCAACTTGGCCACACCGTTTGGGTAGTAAAAATACCTATCGACAATATTAGTAACAGGAAGCCTGTCGCCTCGACAGTAAGTTGAGTACGACGTGAGCGCTGCAAATCCATCGGTGCTAAAAAGACAAGTCCTCCAACCAGCATTTGCCACGCCCTGGTTGGTAATAGATAGAAGGCAAAGCTCGGATTTAATTCTGATGCAGATATCGACGCTGCCAGGGAAATGAAAATAGCTAGTACGACCGCTATCCTTGCGTTTTTTCTACCAGGTGCGACCTTCCACAGTAAGGCCAATAATATGGGTAGAACAAGGTAGAATTGCCATTCTACGGACAGAGACCATGTATGCAGCAACCATTTGTAATGTGCATCAATATTAAAGTAGTCTATTTCAATAAAATAAATGATGTTGCTGAAAAAACCTAGTGCGCTGACGGCGTGTTTAGAAAGTAAGGCGTATTCAACCGGTGGCAAGAAGAACCAGCCTACGGCCATCAACGCAGAGCACAGCGTAAGCAGCGCTGGAATAATTCGGATAGCGCGCGCGAGATAGAATTTCCAGATGTCGAAAGATGTGTCCTCGACTTGCCTTTCGAGGCCTTTGATAATGATTCCGGTCATCAAGTATCCGGAAATTACAAAAAAGACGTCTACGCCAGCAAATCCGCCGCTGAATCCTGGAACAGCGAAGTGGTATAGGACCACTGCGGCAACCGCCCAGGCGCGCAGCCCATTGATGTCGGCACGAAATTCTGTTGGACCGGCAGGCCTCGGTTGCATACTAACTTTCGAGTGATCGTTAGCTTGTTATTACATCAGGTTTTTGTGCACTGCAACATGTAAGTAAGCACCTTTCGACCACGCGATCACGACAGATCCCACCCCCCTTTGCCGGGGGATAGGACCGCGCGAGGTGGCTGATACGATGTCGGCCTCTCAAGCGGGAACCGCATGACAGCCTTTGATTTCAATAAGTGCTATCTCGACCAAGCCGAGATGGCAGTCTTCGACGCCATCGACGGCGGGGCCGCGTCTAAGTTCGGACGACAGGTTCGGGCTGTGGAGCTCTCAAATGCAGAGTACGACCGTCGATACAGGCGCATGGCGCAATCGCGGAACATGAAGGCGCCACCCAGCCACCTTCGTATATTCCCGGGGTATTTGGTTGTGCGCCGGCTTGATTGTCCAGATCAGTACGAAACCTGGATGCCAGAAGGTGCCTTTAACGAGTGCTACCGCCCTAGTTAGAGCGGGCGCGATCCCCACCCACTGCCGGTGAGGATGGGGTTGAGGACCATTGCCCGTGCCAACGTGGAAAAAAAGTAGCGCCATCCGCCCGATAGTCGGCCGATGGCCTACCGCACGCTCGAAACCCTTCGCACGACACTGCTAGCCCGGCTGGGGATGGCCGGCATGGGCGCCTCGGGCGGCGCGAACCTGGCGCTGATCGATTCCTTCCTAGCCAATGGCCAGGCCCAGTTGTACCGGATGCAGGACTGGAAACACCTGATCGCCTACGAGGACAAGACCCTCGGCGAGCAGCAAAACGAGATCGATTACCCCGATGCCTGCGCCCGGGATCAACGGGTATTGCGGGTGGAGACGAAGTATTCCGGTCAGTGGCTGCAGCTTCGCGAAGGCATCACCACCACGATGTGGTCCACCATGGAGACGCTTTCCTCCCCGGTGCGCTACGAGCGATATGCACAGATCCTGATCTACCCGCGCGCCAACCAGCAATACACCATCCGCATCTGGTACGTGGCCGATCTGGGTCGATTCTCTGAAGCTGGCGACGCGTGCACCCTCGAGGATGAAATGGTGCTGCTGCACGCCCTCGCCAACGCCAAGGCGCACTACCGGCAGCCGGACGCGCCGACCTACCAGGGGCAGCTGAACACGCTGCTGGCCTCGATCCGCGGCCAGTCCTTCGGCTCGAACGGCGTCTACCGGCGCGATACCATGCCGCCGCAGCTGCGCAAGCCCGCGGTGGTCGGTCGGGACGTGCCCTGATGCCTGCCATCACGTACAACGAGTTCTCCGGCGGCCTGGATCGCCGACTGTCGATCAACAGCCAGGATGCGAACAAGCTCTGGAGCCTGCGCAATGCCTACGTCACGCTCGGCAAGCGCCTGAACAAGCGTCCGGGGCTGCGCAAGGTCACTGCCGGCTTGGCCGGATCCTTCGGCCTCGAGTCGGTGAGCGGTGCGCTGAAGGTGTTTTGCGACGCCCCCTCTGGCTTTGCGCCGCCGGTTGTTGCAGGCCTGCCGATCGATCGCGTGAGCCTGAATGTCCCGCCTGCAGGTTCCACGCTGGACCGCATCTACTACGCCGACCTTTTCCAGGGGTTCATCTACGTGGTGGCGCGCTACGCCTCGGGCTACACCCGTCACCATTACGTCGACGGGGCCACCACTTACATCTCCGACGCCAACTGCCCGCACACCATCGGCGTGACCAAGGCCGCGAGCCGGATCTTCGCGCCTTCTGCGGAGAATGTGCGCTACTCGGCCGCCGGTGCCGCGCGCGATTGGACAACGGCCTCCGATGCCGGCTTCCTGCCCGCGGGCCTTCAGCAGGACACCAAGGGCCTGGTGAAAGCCTGCGGCACCTTCCAGGATAGCCTGGTGGTGTTCTTCGACGACAGCGCGCAGATCTGGGCCGTGGCCACCGACCCCGCGGCGAACGCCATCAGCAAGCGGCTGTACGGCATCGGCACGCAGGCGCCGCTCTCACTGGCGTCCTTCTTCAGCGACCTGGTGTTCCTGTCGCCCTTCGGTTTTCGCTCTATGACCGTGCAGGCCGTGAGCAATCGGATCGATGATTCCGATGTTGGTGTGCCGATCGATCCCCTGGTGAAGCCGGACATTGCCACCGTGGCCGCGACAGCCGATCCTGAAGAGATCATGGGCGTATGGATCGCCGAGTTCGGGCAGTACTGGGCGGTGATGGACATGGGGAGCTATTCCAAGGTGTGGGTGTACACCTTCTCGCGCAGCAGCAAGATCGCCTGCTGGTCCGAGTACATCTACCCGATCGAGATCAAGGCCATCGCGACACTGGCCGGCAAGGTCTATCTGCGCAGCGTCGATGCCCTATACGAAGCCGACCCACTGAAGTTCACCGATGACGGGCAACTGATCGACATCGAAGTCCAGATGGCTTTTCAGGATGCCAAAAGCCCGGGCGTCAGCAAGCAGTTCTATGGGGCCGATTTCGTGACCGAAGGAACACCGTCGGTGTCCTACAAGTTCGATCCACGGGACACCGGCAAGGAATCGATTCCGATGGTGATTCCTGGCGACACGCGGCCGGGTGACATCCTGCCGGTGGAGATCATGGCGCCGGCGCTGGCCCCGGTGTTTCGGCACTCGAAGGACGAGGCCATGACGATTGACGCGCTCACGCTTTTTTACAACACCCTAGGCCTCAACGGCTGATGGATGAATTCCGCACGCTCACGCTCTCGGCCGCCGTCTACGTCGCGCACCATATGCGCGAGATGGACCGGGAATGCTTGCGCGCCGTCAGCACGATCACCGACCCCGAAGTCTTCGGCCTGAACCGCTGGCAAACCGACGGCGCGGCCTGGGCCCTTTTCGACACGTTCAACGAACCGGTGGCGATCGGCGGCATCAGTCAGCACGTCCCCTGGTGCGGCACCGCGTGGATGGTGGCCACCGACGCCATGCAACCCGCATCGTGGAAAAAACTCATCCGGCACAGCCGTAAAGTCTTCCGCAACGCTGCGAAGTCCATCCCGCGCATCGAGGCGCAAGTCCTTGCGGGCTGGGCCGAGGCCGATGTGTTCGCGCGCAGCCTGAATTTCGAGCTTGAGGGCGTCCGCCGACGCGCCGGCAGAGACGGCCAGGACATTCTTACTTTCGTTTATCAGGGGTCGCCATGAACATCACGCAGATCACCGCCGAGGCCTTGACCGGCGGGCAGTCCACATCCATCGTCAACGCCGCCGGCACATCCGCGCAGTCGCCCGTGGTGGTGCGACCCGCAAACCATCCCGCCGGCGTGCCGGTGAAGGTGCTGGTGACCCCGGACAACACCTGCTTCGGTCGCAAGGGCACGAACCCGACCGCGCTGAACGACGGCACCGACCAGGTGTTCGTGGCGAACACGCCTTATCGCATCGAGTTGATGGAAGGTGAGCGCATGGCGTTCATCTCCACCGCGGGTGGCACGGTCAAATGGACTCCGGGAGCTTGACATGGGTGGCGGCGGCGGAAGCGACAACTACGAGCAGAAACAGGCCGAGACCGAAGCCAAGAAGCAGGCCGCGCGCGACGCACTGAACTACCAGTTCGGCGTTGGCAACGCGCCGACCACGACGACCTACACCGGGACGTCGCCCAACATGGCAGATTACTGGAGTGGCGAGAGCGTTGGTGATTCCGGTAGCGCCATGTTCGACCAGGCCGGCTACGACAAGGCGCTGGCCGCTTACAAAAATTCAGGTGTCACGACGGGTGGCGAGGCGAATCCCAATGCCGGGGCGCGCGATACGCTGTACCAGACGGTCCGCGACAACGCCTACAACGCCGGCAAACGCGGCCTCGACGAAACCAAGGACAGCGCCGGTCGTGCGCTCAAGTTCGAACTGTTCGCCAAGGGGCTGAACGGCGGCAGCGAGGACATCAACCAGAACGCGCTGCTCGGCCGCACGTATTCGAACGGTCTGCTCGACCTGGGCGGCAAGGCCGATGCGGCGAAGGCCAATTTCAAGGGCAACGATGAAACCACGCGCTTGAACCTGCTGCAGTCCATCGACGCCGGCATGGACCAGGGTTCCGCGTTGAGCTCGGCGACGGCCCAGCTGCAGAACAACAACGATCAAGCCGCGGCGGACGCCACCGGCACCACGCTCGGTGATCTGTTCGCGAACACCGCGCTGATCTCGAACCAGAGCCAGTACCGGCAGGGCAAACAGGCCGGAACGGAATGGTTCAACAACTACGCGCCGACAAGCGGCCGATCCACCAAAGCCTCCACGGGCATGATCACGGGGGTTTGACATGGGACCAGAAGTTCTTCTTCCGTTGCTTCTCTCGGGCGGTGGCGCGCTGCTACAAAACCAGGCACAACAGGACCAGGCTGACGAAAAGCGCCAGATCCTGAACCGCCAGATGGAGCGCGACAACGCAGCCACCGACAAGGCTACCGCCCTCGTGCAGACCGAGGGCCAGAACTACGGCATGGATCAGCGCAATCAGCAGCTCGCGGCCAACGAGGACAAGGCCTACCAACAAGCACAGACGGACATCGCCGGCGCCGGTGGCGCCCTGGTGGACACCGCGGGTGATGCAGGCAACGTCAGCGCTGATTTTCTCAAGGACAAGGCGAGCCGCACCATCGACGAGGGCACGCGCTTGACGTCGATCGCCCGCGAGGCCGCGAAGAACCGCTCGGCCGGCGGACTGATGAACGACGACGCACTGCGCCGGGCCGGCCTGGCGGGCAACCTGCAGAACCTCTGGGGCACGACCAAAAACATGGATTCGGCCACGCGCAATGACGCCGACAGCGTTCAGACGCCTGGTTATGGCTTGCTCGGCTCGATCGCCTCGGCCGCCGGCGGCGCCATGGCCGGCAAGGCTGGCGCTGGTGTGAGCTGGGACCCGGACGGCAGCTACGGCCTGAAATACGCACGAGGGATCGGACGGTAACCATGCCCAACTACAACGTATCCGCATTTCGCGCCGCCACGCCAGGCCTGGGTGCCCTCGCCCAGGCGTTGGTGGGCGGCAATCAGGCTTTCGAGCAGGGCCGCGAGCAGGCCGTGACCTACCAGAGCAAGATCGCCAACGCTTTGGCCCAGCAGCGCGCGCACGACGCCACCGCGGACCTGGCCGGCGCCAAGGCGGCATCGGAGCGTGCCGAGCTCGAGGCGCGTTCCCCGACCGCGCTGCGCGACGCCGCGATGCTGAATTCGGGCATTCCGTCTGACGAGGCGCCCACCGTCGACGCCTACTTGCAGACCGGCAAACTGGGCAGTCGGTACGACACCCCCGCGGTGGATGGCGTCGGCCCAACGATGCCCGCGCCAGACTGGGCGTCCAAGCTGGGCAACGTCGCGGCGATGATCGGCGGCAACCGAAATGCCATCGCGATCGGCGACAAAAGTAGCAAGAGTGTCGCCGAAGGTCGACAAATTGACCGGGCCTCCGCGCTGTCCGACGCGATCCTGGCGGGCACGCAGAACCGCAACGCCGTCGCCGGTGCTCAAGCCGCCATGGACGGCAAGCCGATGTACCATGCCGGCGGCGATGGCGGTGTGCTCGATCTGTTCGCCGGCAGCTTGAACACCGACAATCCGCTGGCCAAGTCCACCATCGGCCTGCGCGGCGCCCAGGCGGGTGCGCAAAATGCGTCGGCGGCGAACAGCTACGCCAGCGCTGGACAGCACAAGGCGGCGACGGAGAAGATCCGCACCGAAACCGGCCAGATCATCAATGCGCCCAAGGGCAAATTTGACGCAGCAAGCGGCATGCTCATTGACGAGCGGGCCGGCACCGCTCGCCCAATCATGGTCGACGGGAAGCCCATGGCCGGCCGCACCAAGGAGCTGACCGAGGGCCAGGCCAAGGACAACGGCTACGGCTCGCGCATGCAGGAGGCCGACAGCATCCTGAATCAGCTGCAAGGCAAGTATTCGCCCGCTTCAGTGAACTCGCGCGTCGCGGCCGACAACAGCGTGGTGCCCGGCATCGGGATGGTCGCGAACTGGCTGCAGTCGGAAGAGGGCCAGCGCGCCGAGCAGGCGCAGCGCGACTTCATCAACGCGATCCTGCGTCGCGAGTCGGGCGCCGCGATCGCACCGAGCGAGTTCGCCAACGCCACGAAGCAATACTTCCCGCAGCCGAACGACAAGCCGGAAACCATCAAGCAGAAGGCGCGCAACCGCCAGATCGCGATCGAGGGTGTGTTCGGCTCCGTGCCGAAGGATCGCCGCGGCGTGCCCAGCCTGACCAGTGCGCAACCGGTGCCCGCGGCCCCAGGGCCGGCCGGCTTCACCTACCTCGGCAAGGAATAAGCCATGGCGAAATACCGTGTTCAAGGCCCAGATGGCGCAATTCACGTGTTCCAGGGCCCCGATGAAGCCACCCCGGAGCAAGTGACCGCTTTCGCGCAGCAGCACTTCGGCAAGGCCACGCCGGCGGCGCCCGCTGCAGCACCCGCACCCCAGGCCACGCCCGACGACCCGGGCGCGTTCATGTCGGCGCTGATCGGCGCCGGCCGCACCACCGACAACATCATCGACGGCATGAAGCAGCTGGGATTCAACCTGACCGGCGACAAGGCCGCGCTCGAGCAGTTGCGGGCAGACCATGAAGAAAAGACACGCCTCTACAAGCCGCTGCAGGAGCAGCACGCCATCACCACCGCGATCGGCGAGGCCTTGCCCTCGATGGTCGTTCCGGTCGGCGGCGCGGCGGGTGTGGCTGGCAACGTGGCCCGGCTGGCGGTCGCTGGTGCTGCCCCTGGCGCCTTGGAGTATGGGACAGCCGGCGAGCGCGCTGGACGTGCGGCAGGTGGTGCCGTTGCTGGTGTGGCCGGCGGTGCCGTGGTGCCGGCCGTGGCGCGCGCGGTTAGTAAGGTGGTGCCGGCCATCGGGCGCACGGCCAAGGCCCTGACCGAGCCGCTGTATGAGGGCGGCCGGCAGGCCATCGCCGGGCGTACCCTGAATCGTGCGGCGGGCGAGGGCGCGGACGACGTGGTGCAGCGCCTTGCCGGTGCGGCCGGGCTGGTGCCCGGATCACTACCGACGGCGGCCCAGGTGGCCGAGAACGGTGGCATCGCGGCGCTGGAGCGCTCCGTCGCGGCGGCACAACCGGCCGAGTTCGCCCAGCGTGGCATGGAGCAGGCCGCGGCCCGCACCGGCGCGCTGCGGGACATGGCGGGCGATGCCACGTCACGAGCCGCGGCGGTCGATGCGCGCAAGGCAGCTACGAAGGGCTTGTATTCGCAGGCGGCCCAGGCGAACTACACGATGGACCCTCAACTGCAGCGCCTGCTGCAGACACCGGCGATGCAGGAGGCCCTCGCCATGGCGAAGAAGCTGGCGGAGAACAACCAACGGCCGTTCACCTTCAACGTGGAGCCGCCGAGCCCATTTGGAGGCCTCGGGGTGAAGGGCCCAGCGGCATCGACGCAGATCACCGGCCAGGGGTTGCACGATCTGAAAATGGCTGTGGACACCATGCTGAAGGATCCGGCATCAGGCTATGCAGGTTCGGCGGGTGATTCGGTGAAGGCGCTGCGAGGGCAACTGTTGAACTGGATGGAGTCGCGCAATCCTGCGTACCGCCAGGCCCGCACCACCTACGCCGATATGTCGAAGCCGATCGGGCAGATGGACATTGGTCAAGAACTGCTGACAAAACTGGAACCGGCATTGAACGATTACGGCGGCTTGGCGCGCGAGACCGGCAACAAGTTCGCCACCGCGTTGCGCAATGCAGACCAGACGGCGGTAAAGGCCACCAAGTTCAAAGGCTCGGGCATGGCCGACGTGATGACGCCCGACCAGATGCGCACGCTGGAAGGCATCGCTGGCGACCTGGCGCGAAAGGCCAACGCGCAGGACCTGGGCCGCGGCGTGGGTTCGGACACCTTCCAGAAACTTGCCATGAGCAACATCGCAAACCAATCCGGTGCGCCGGGCGTGGTCGGTGGGGCGTTAAATTTTCCCGGCGTGTCGAAGGTGGCGAAGTTCCTCTATGCGGGCCCCGAGGAGAAGATCCAGACCATCATCGCGCAGGCTCTGCTGGAGCCCAAGTCTGCCGCCAAACTGATGGGCGAGCAGATCCAGCGCGGTGCGCCGCAGTCAGCGACCGATGTGCTTTTTGCCAACCCCAAGCGTGCGACACAGGTTCTTGGCGGTCTGGCCGGCCTTTCCACTGGCAATTTTCTGGCGCAGTAGCGCGAACTTCAAGCGGATGACGGGATAGACGTTTCGCTGCACCCAGCCGTCGAACATGTTCACGCCGAGCCAGAACAGGCAGACCATGGACATGGCGATCGCGGTGCCGAGCAGTTTTTCGAAAGTCATGTCCGGATGGTAAGCGGATTCGTGGAAAAAACGTAGGCGTGAGAAATGCCAAATACGTGGCATGCAACCCACGCCCTACACGCCGTCGACGAACTTTGCACAGGACGAGCGCGCCAATGTCGGAGGCCGCTCGACCGTGCGCACCGACCGCGTGGACGCTGAGTTCGACGCCATCGAAGTTTCCATTTCGGACATCGAGCGCAACCTGGCGCTGATCCAGCGCGACGACGGCAAGCTCTTGGACGCTTTGGTCGAGCCTTACAACCTCAGCGCCACGACCAAGGCATTCGTTCAGGCGACGAAGTGGAACGCTCGCGGCCTGTGGGCTACCTTGACCGCATATGCCGTGAACGACATGGTGGACGTTTCTGGCGCTTCCTACATCTGCGCGGTCGCCCATGTCTCTGGCAACTTTGCCGCCGATTACGCCGCTGGCAAGTGGCAGGTCTTCGTGACCGCGAACAACGCCGCGGCGCAGGCTTTCGCACCGACCGCCACGATCAGCAGCACCAACACCCAGGCGGCCGTCGTTGAGGTCGATGCCGCGGCTCGTGCCGCATCCCTTCCTGCTCTTTCCGCCTTCTACGGGGGTTTCTAATGTCCAGCGCTCCATCCTTCATCGCCACGCCGCGCACCCCCGCCGTGGCTTTCGTCAACGCCGACGGCACCACGTTCAAAACGGTTTTCTCCGCCGGGATCAATGGCTCGCGTGTCGATTCGCTGTTTGGCGCAAGCACCGATACGGCCGGGTTTTACGTAATGCAACTCGCAGTGCAGAAATCCGGCGTGGATTACCCAATCGGCGAAGTGACGATTCCGATCGGCGCGGGCACGAACGGCGCGGCGAAATCCGTGGCTCTGCTGAACCCCACGGACATTCCTGGCCTGACGTACACAGAGAGCGGGGCGCTGTATCTCGAAACCGGCTGCGCCCTACGGGCTCGCGTCAAATCGGCCGTGGGCGGGTCGTTTTCTATTGCTCTGGTCGGCGTAGCCGGAGATTATTGAATGTTGGCCGGATTTAGCGCACTGCCGCTCAAAAAATCTTTCTCCGCGCAACTGGCACGGGTGGAAAAGGGCGCCCAAACTTGGCAAGGGCTTATGGCCAGCCGGGCGATCAACACAACGTATATCAACACGACCGGCAAGACGATCATGGTGTCCGCGTCTGTGTCCGGCGTGGTTGCGAACAGCACCTTGGCATTGGCCTGGACGATTGGCGGCGTGTCCAGTATTGGAATCAGCGTCACCACCGCTGGCAGCACACCGGCCAACACGACGCTCGCGGCCACTGCACTTGTACCTCCGGGAGCCTCCTACGCTTTGCTCGTCACGCAAGGTTCGCTGGCTTCCTGGGCCGAGCTCCGCTAAAGAACAGTCCCATGAAATATTTCAAGAACTCCGCGAACGCCGTCTACGCGTTCGAAGCCGATGGGTCGCAAGACGCCTTCATCGGGCCTGAATTGGTGTCCATCTCAGTGGCCGAGGCCGAAGCGTTAAGTCAGCCCTTGACGCCTCCTCTCGCGGTGCCGCGGATCGTGCCCATGCTCAATGCGCAGATCGTCCTCAGTCGCGCCGGCAAGCTAACGCGGGTAGAAAACCTGATCCAAGCCATGTCAGGGCAGGCAGGAATCGAGGCGCGGATCACTTGGGCGCGGGCTCAGACGGTGGACCGCGATTCTGACCTGGTACAGACCTTGATTGCCGAAGTTCCTCTCACGGAGGAAGAAACAGATTGCCTTTTTGCGGAGGCGGCTGCGCTCCCATGAACACGCCAGCAGAAGCAGCAACCGCGGGCATTGCCAGCAAAGTCACCACGGGAGGCGGCACTGTCGCTTTCATCGCGGGGTTCAGTTCGCACGAGTTCATCGCCTGGGCCGGCCTCGGCGTGGCTGTGGCGGGCTTGTTGATGAACCTCGCCTTCAAGCTCGAAGCACGGCAGCGCGCCAAGCGCGAGCACGCTGCGCGTATGCGGCGGCTCGAACGGATGCTAAGCAGCGACACCGACATGGTTTCGCTTGGGGAGGACGATTGATGGAATTTGAGCAAGCATTCGACCGACTGTTGGGTCACGAGGGCGGCTACAGCAACGATGTTCGCGACCCGGGCGGCGAGACCAACTGGGGGATCAGCAAGCGCTCCTACCCCAACGTCGACATCAAGGCCTTGACCCGCGACGGTGCAAAGCTGATTTACCTGCGTGATTTCTGGGAACCGCTCGGCGACGCGCATCCGGCCGTCAAGTTCCAGGTCTTCGATTTCGCCGTCAATGGTGGCCTGGCAACCGGCTTGCGCAAGCTGCAGTCGGCGGTCGGTGTGGCCGACGACGGGCATTGGGGGCCTCGCAGCGCCGCCGCGCTGGCCGCCATGGAGCTCAATGACGTGCTGTTGCGCTTCAACGCCCAGCGCATCCGCTACTACGCCAGCCTAGCCAACTGGCCGACCTACGGCAAGGGCTGGGCGATCCGCGTGGCCGGCAACCTCGATTACGCTGCTGAGGACAATTGAAATGGACCCCATCACCATTGGCTTGGCGCTGGCTTCGCAGTTCGCGCCGCAACTAATCAAATACTTCAGCAACTCGGACACGGCCGCGACGGTGGCCGGCCAGGTGATCGACATCGCCAAGACGGTGACCGGCAAGGGCACTCCCGATGAGGCGGCGACGGCCCTGCAGGCCGACCCGACCCTGGCGCTGCAGTTCAAGACTGCTGTGCTGGCCAGCGAAACAGACCTGGAGAAGGCCTACCTGGCCGACCGAGCCGATGCACGCGCCCGCGATGTAGACCTGGCCAAGCTGGGCCGGCGCAACGTACGCGCTGACATCATGGTGTTTCTTGACGTCGTAGGTCTGATCGCCTGCCTCGTGGTGCTGATCTTCTACAAGGAAAAAATTCCCGGCGAGGCCGTGGGCCTGATCAGCACCATCGCCGCTACTTTCGGCCTATGCTTGCGCGATGCACATCAGTACGAGTTCGGCAGTTCGCGAAGTTCGGCGAACAAAGATCTGACGATCACCAACCTGACGCGATAGCAATGCACTGGCACGCAGAATCCATCACTGTGACCCTGCGCGGGTTCAAGGATGGCGACAGCTACGAGAATCGCGACAAGTTCCCCGTAGTGGCCACGGCGCAACTGCTGGGGGGCAAGCGGGCCTTCATCAGCGCCTTCCTGCGGGACGGAACGCAGATCCACCGAATCGAAAAAGCCGACTGGCTAGCTCTCGGCGTGATGTTGCGGGAGCAGTTCGGCATCGAGAAAATCGAGACGGAACGCCACACCAAGCCAAAAACGTTCGCCACCGGGCCGGCGCCACTGTCCTGAGCCGCGGCATCGTCAGTTTCCTTGCAAATACTTTGTGGGTACGATCGCCCAAATCAGGTGAGGCTTGGCAAAAACGTACTCTTCGCCATCGCCATCAACGAAGGTGACGAAAAGTGTGCTCTCGTCCGCCAGGCCTTCCACAAGTGTCATGCAGTCCTCGGGCTCGACGAACTCATCAAAGATTTCGGGCCGGTCTCTGAATTTCAGCTTGACGCCACCTTCGTATTCCTCCGCCTCCCTGGAAATCCATATCGGTTCCCAAAGCTGCCGGGCGACCTGGAGCTCGGCAAGGTTGAGATGGACGCTCTGCCCATCTGTCGAGTCAAACCCGAAAAACCCGATGGTCTGCGAGGGATCGAAGGTTTCCAGGCAGGCCGACAGCCGAATCTGTTCCTGCTCCGCCACCTCGAATATCATTCTCTCGGCCTCGCCGCGCATCAGGAAGCTGAAGAAGTAGCGTTTCATCCGGCCGATCCTACGCAGCGCCAGGCTCGCGGGGAACAGGAAACGGGATGAGCGGTTCGCACCGGATTCGCACCGAATGGCGCAAACCCCCGTCCAGCCTAGGTGCGGCGAGGGTTCAAATCCCCCCAGCTCCACCACCGCACCGAACGGGAGTCGTTGTCACCAGCGACTCCCGTTTTTTTATCTTGAACAGAAGATGAACGCGATACGGCTTGGCGTTATGCCGTCCTTAGCATCTGGTATGAAAAGATGGTGACGCCACCGATGAACGCCAGCGCCACCACCGTCAGAACGACGATCGCCAAAGCCCGATTCAGCTTGTTCCGGCGCGTCGAACGTTCGGGCGGCCTGCTCAAAGCAGGCGCAAAGCCGCGTCAAGCACCTTGTAGGCGGCCAAGCCCAGCATACCCAGCATCAGCACCGACTGGATGAGTGCCGTGCTGGTCAATGGCTCGGCGACGGGTCGTTCGGACTCGGCGGATGGGGAGGAGGTGTCGTGACTCATGCGCCTCAATTTAGCGGAACCACATGTCGTTTGCATGAAGCCTGAATTTTTAGGCTGCGAATTCCGGCATTATTCGATCAATATCAGAGCGAATCCCAAGCGTCCGCGTCACCTACCGTGGGCGCTGTGGGGGCCTTAGGGGCCGGCGACCGCCGGGGCCTGCTCCGCGCGGTTGCGGCCGAGGTGCTTTGCGATGTAGAGAGCGCTGTCCGCAGACCGGATCAGCTGTGCGGGCTGATCGGTGGCGACGGGCGCCATGCTGGCGACGCCGATGCTCATCGTGAGCACGGCAGCGGTGCTCGACGCAATGTGCGGAATCGCGGCTTGGGCAAGTTGGGCGAGA
The DNA here is from genome assembly GCF_001955695.1 of Rhodoferax koreense. Lineage (NCBI taxonomy): Bacteria > Pseudomonadati > Pseudomonadota > Betaproteobacteria > Burkholderiales > Comamonadaceae > Rhodoferax > Rhodoferax koreensis. The sequence continues at coordinate 1,726,173 of NZ_CP019236.1, forward strand.
AACAGATCGGCGACGATGCTCGCGCTCTCCATGTCACTGCCGGGCAGCAGCACCGCAAACTCTTCCCCGCCGTAGCGTGCCACCAGTTCGCCAGACCGCTGCACGCATTGCGTCAGGATGGTGGCCACCTGGCGCAACACGGCATCGCCGCCCTGGTGTCCGTAATGGTCGTTGTAGAGTTTGAAGTGGTCGATGTCTACCATCAGCAAGCCGAGGTCGAGTCCGCGCCGCGCGCAACGGGTCCATTCGGTCGCGAGTTTCTGGTCGAACAGCCGGCGATTGCCGACGCCCGTTAGGCCATCCGTGACGGTGAGGCGCTCCAGCTTCTCGTTGGCCGCCTGCAACTCGGTGGCAAAACGTACGCGCTCGGTGACGTCCTGCGATGCCCCGATCAGCCGCACCACCCGGCCATTCTCGACGATGGCTTCTCCTTGGGTGCGCACCCAGAGTTGGCGTCCCCGAGCGGTGACCACGCGGGCTTCGAGCGACCACGGTGTGCCGTGTTGGATGGCTTCATGCATGGCGGACTCGACCAATCGACGCGCATCGGGCGTGTAAGGTGAGAGAGCCACCCCTCTCGACAGTGCAGCTTGTCGATCGACGTCGTGGATCTCGTACATCTCGTCGGTCCAGGTCATCTGCTGGGTGGCCAGTTCGAGCTGCCAGCCTCCGACCTTGGCAAGGCGGCCGGTGCGCTGCTGAAGCTCGGCGGCGCCTCGCAGCTGCTCGGCGCTGATGTCGGCCAGCCGCTGACGTTCGTTTGCGGCATGGGAGGTCGCCTGGCGGCGTTGCTGCACGAAATGCAAGGTGCCCGCCGAACTGATGCACAACAGAACGAACAGCAAGGCGAGGCTGCGCACGTCGTCGCGCCACGGCGCATAGACCTCTCGCGTGCTGCGGCTCACCGACACCACCAGCGGCGTGTCCATGTCCAGTTCTGGCGGAAAAACGGTGCGAAACACCACCATGCGGTTGTCATGGGTCAAGGCATCTTCGTCTTCGGCGATGGTCTCGCTGCGTTCGCTGGCAATGTGTCGCGCGAAACTGGCGCTGTGTTGTGCCGGGTCTTTGCCGTGGCCGGATCGCGCGGGATGAAGGTCGATGAACGGTTTGCCATCACCGTGGATCACGCTCACCAGCATGTCGGGCGCATACAGCACGGAGCGGGCGACGATTTCGAAATACTCCGGATCGAGATTTGCCGAGATGACGCCATTGAACCGGCCATGCACATCGGGCACGGCGATGCCGAGGTTGATGGAGTAGACACCACGTGTGGATGTGAACGGCGGCGACACGTACAGGCTCGTGTAGTCCGGCCGTTCCCTGGGTGCCCTGAAGTATTCGCGCGAGGCAAAATCCTGGCCCTCCAGGACCGATGCTTCCGAAACCGTGATCCTGCCTTGCGCGTCGAGTACCACGATGCCTCTGACGCCCGGCATGGCCCGACCGAGTTCATTGAGCCGATGTGGCGAGACGACATCCGCCTGCGCCGCCGACGGGGCTGTCAGGTCAGCGCGAAGACCCCGCAGTGCACTGTCCACGCCGCGCAGCTGCCGTACCAAGTTTTCCGCCACAACTCTCGCCTGGGTCTGCAGGCGGTTTTGCTGTTCTGCCTTGATTTGCGCGTGGTTGCGCTGCAATTGCACGGCGCCCATGAGGAAAATCAAACTCAATGCCAGCACCAGAACCGCCCATGCCGACAGGTCGGCGCGGGAAACGGTGGATGAGATTGGACCGCGGTCCTGAGGCATGGGCATCCGATCGATTTTCGCGCTGTGTGTTCTTTTTCAGGAATGAAATAGTCCGGAAATGGTGCAAATCGATGGGGTTCGAGTCTGCCCTGTCCAAGCGTGCAATCGTTCACATGTACCCCCTCGAACGCGCGTTGGGCGAAGAACACACCCAACGACAAAGCCGCGAGCTTGTGCCAAGAAGTACCGGAAAGCCGGGCGCGGAGCAAGTCGGCGTTGGGCGATCTTCCATGTCCATACGGATAATTGTTTCCATATGTACTTTCAAGAAACAAAAGGGGTGAGCCAGGTGAAAAAGATTCTTTTCGGCAGCGTGATGGCAATGGGTCTCGCGGCGTCCGTCCCTGCGCTGGCGTACAGCGTCTCTTTCGACTCCACCAACACCAATGTCGCTGGCGGCGACCAATCGGGCAAGACGAGCTATCTGCTGGGTGCCAACAACGTGGCGGCGGCCGGCTCAGGCCTGTTCGTGGAGACGTTCGACGCGCGCAACGGCGGCGGCAATGCCCAGGGATGCGGTTTGGATACGCCGTCGAACCTCGTGAGCATCGCCGGCGGCACCTATGGCCTGCGCACGGGCACTGTGGCAAGCGTGGCTGCCGCGCCTGCAGGCGACAAGACCTGTTACGCTTTCGGGCCGACGCCTGGCGGCGCGCTGCCCGACAAAGTGAACATCAACTATTCGGGACTGCTGGCAACGCTCGGTCCGGGCGCCAGCCTGAACTATTTCGGTCTCTACTACGGCTCGATCGATACCTTCAACGACCTCATTTTCTATAACGCCTCCGGGGCCGTGATTGCCACCGTGACCGGCAGCAGCCTGATCAACCAGTTCAAGGGCACGTCCGGCAACCAGCAGGCCGACTCGTCCAATATCTACGTGAACCTGTTCTTCACGCCGGCCGAGCAGTTCACCAGCTTCGCTTTCTCCACCTCTGGCGTCGCCTTCGAGATGGACAACCTGGCCATTGGCTACAACATCGCCCGCAACGTGCCCGAACCTGCCTCCCTGGCTTTGACGGGCCTGGCCCTGGCCGCGGTGGTGGTCACACGTCGCCGCAAGCTGATCCGCTGAAGACTGTTGGTGGGATGGCCGGGGGCCTCGCGCCCCTTGGCCCAAGGCCGTTCGCTGGTTCAGCGGACGGCCTTTTTTTCTGTTCGTCCCCATGTCCATTCCGTGAAAATGGTCAAAAAACATCCAATAACCATCCAGTTGGATGGTGTTAGGATGCTTTCCATGCTGCCAAACAAACTCAAACCGGCCGATTCGGAAAAGATCACCATCAACCTGGGGTTCGTCGATCTTGGCCAGATCGACCTGTTGGTGGCCGAAAGCTTCTACGGCAACCGTTCCGACTTCATCCGCACCGCCATCCGCAACCAGTTGCGCAGCCATGCCGACGCCGTCCAGCAGGTCGTGGCCCGCAAGATGCTCGTGCTCGGCATGCAGCATTTCAGCGCGGATGACCTGCGTGCCGTGCAGGCCGCCGGACAAAAGCTGCAGATTCGCGTACTCGGACTCGCGACGATTGCCGCCGACGTCACGCCCGAACTCGCGCTCGCCACCATCGATTCAATCGACGTGCTCGGCGCGCTGCAAGCCAGCACCGAGGTCAAGGCCGCGCTGGCCAGCCGCCAGCGCTGAGCCACGTCGCATTCCCAACACCTTCATGAAAGATTCCATGCATTCCTCCATCCACGACTTGATGCGCGCAGCCAGCCGGCTCACGCAAGGCGGCGACCTGCAGCAGGCGACGGAAAACATCCAACGTGCACTCAGGCAGGCCGGCCTGTCCAATCCCGGCTTTTCGCCGCCCGGCATGCCCGTGGCACCGCCGACGACACAAGGCACCGTGCTCGACGGCTACGTCTTCGAGGTCGGTGCCGCCAAGCCCACCTCGGCCAAAACCGACGCCGCCAGCGCCGACTTCGTCAGCGGTACGCACAGCCATGCCGGTCGCAGCCTCGCCTACAAGCTCTATGTGCCGCCTGGCTACGAGGGCCAGTCGCTGCCCCTGGTGGTCATGCTGCATGGCTGCACGCAGAACCCCGATGATTTCGCCGCCGGCACCGGTATCAACGAACTGGCGCGCGAGCAAGGCTTTTATGTGCTGTACCCCGCGCAGGCGCAGGATGCCAATCCGTCGCGCTGCTGGAACTGGTTCAAGCACAACCACCAGGGCCGCGGTAACGGTGAACCGGGAGTGATCAGCAACCTCACACAGGCCATCGTGCGCAGCCACGGCATCGACCCCAGCCGCGTGTATGTGGCCGGGCTGTCGGCCGGCGGCGCCATGGCCGCGATTCTTGCCGAGGCGTATCCCGAAATCTTTGCCGCGGCCGGCGTGCATTCCGGCCTGCCGCCCGGTGCGGCGCGTGACATGCCCGGCGCCTTTTCGGTGATGAAAACAGGCGTTTCCCCGGCCGGTGCCGCGCGCGCGAACGGCGCATCGGGCGCGGCGGTGCCGACCATCGTCTTCCATGGCGACCGTGATGACACGGTGCATCCGCTGAACGGTCAGCAGGTCGTCACCAAGGCGCTGGGCGACGACGCGGCGCCTGCCTCGCAACGGCAGGAGCAGGGCCGCGCTCCCAACGGCCGTCGCTTCACCCGCACCGTCCACACTGCCGCGGATGGCCGCGTACTGGCCGAACACTGGCTGATTCACGGCGCGGGCCATGCATGGTCGGGTGGGCGGCCGCAGGGCAGCTACACGGATGGCACCGGCCCCGATGCGACTCGCGAGATGATGCGCTTTTTCGCGGGGCATCGCCGCCCGGACGCGCGCGCCTGATCAGGCCTGGAAACCCGCCGCCATGCTGCGCTCGAGGTGGCGCACGAACAGCGTGACCGCGCGCGGCACCTGCTGCGCATAAGGCCGCAGCGCAAATATCTTTTCGGCGAACGTACCGACCGGGCGCCAGTCGGGCAACACCTCCACCAACTCGCCGCTGCGCAAACCGGCCTGGGCCGAGAAATCCGGCACCAGCGCGATGCCAAGCCCGGCCATGGCGGCATCGCGCAGCGCTTCGCTGTTGTTGGCCGCGAGCGGGCCGCCCACCGGCACGGTGATGCGTTGGGCCGCCTTGGTGCGGCCGGACTTCGGCTCGAGGGACCAGACCGGCGAGTCCTTCCCGCGGGGATAGTGCAGGCATGCGTGTTCCGTCAGGGCCTGGGGTGCGGCCGGGCTCCCGCAGCGGTCCAGGTAGGCCCGGCTGGCGACGAGCAGGGAGTAGGTCCTGCACAGCTCCCAGGCGACGTGGGTGTCGGGTGGCGCCGCCGTGTGCCGCACCGCGAGGTCGAAGCCTTCGGTGGCGAGTGAGCTGAAGCGGTCGGACAGTTCCATTTCCACGCGAATCGCCGGATGCGTGAGCAAAAACGCGGCCACGCGCGGCACGAGCTGTTGTCGGCCGAGTGCGACCGGCGCCGTAACCCGCACCAGGCCGCGCGGTTCACCGGCAAGATCCTTGGCCCCGTGGAAACTTTCGGCGATCTGCGCAAAGGCATGCCCGGTGTCGTCCACCAGCCGCTGGCCGGCCTCGGTCAGCCGCATGCTGCGCGTGGTGCGGCGCACCAGTGGCAGCCCGACCTCGCGCTCCAGTTCCGCAATGTGCTGGCTCATGGCGGCCTTGCTCACGCCGAGCCGTTTGGCAGCGGCGGTGTAGCTGCCCTGTTCGGACAACACGATCAACCAGTGCAGATGGGACCAGAGGCTTTCGACTTTTGAACTTCGCATGCCTGCATTGTTCACCATGATGAACAAAGCTTTCAGCCACGCGGTCTATGCAAGGCTTGCACGGCTTCCTAAACTCCATGCACTTTCACCACTGCACCGCACGCACCATCATGACCAGCACCGCCATCACCGACATCGCCCACTACATCGGCGGCCGCATTGCCGCCGGCACTTCGGGCCGCACACAGGATGTGTTCAACCCGGCTACCGGCGCGGTGACCGGTCGCGTGGCGCTGGCCGGCGTGGACGAGGTGGCCGTGGCCGTGGCCGCGGCCCAGGCCGCATTCCCCAAGTGGGCCGACACGCCGCCGATCCGCCGGGCCCGCGTGCTGTTCAAGTTCCTCGAGCTGCTGAACGTGCACAAGGACGAACTGGCCCACATGATCACCGCCGAACACGGCAAGGTGTTCACCGACGCGCAGGGCGAGGTCTCGCGCGGCATCGACATCGTCGAATTCGCCTGCGGCATTCCGCAGTTGCTCAAGGGCGACTACACGGACCAGGTCTCCACCGGGATCGACAACTGGACGTTGCGCCAGCCGCTGGGCGTGGTGGCTGGCATCACGCCGTTCAACTTCCCGGTCATGGTGCCGATGTGGATGTTCCCCGTGGCGATTGCCGCCGGCAATACCTTCGTGCTCAAGCCCAGCCCGACGGATCCGACGCCGTCGCTGTTCATGGCCGATCTGCTCAGGCAGGCTGGCCTGCCCGACGGCGTGTTCAACGTGGTTCAGGGGGACAAGGTGGCGGTGGACGCGCTGCTCGAGCATCCCGACGTGAAGGCCATCAGCTTCGTCGGCTCCACGCCGATCGCCAACTACATCTACGAGACCGGCGCGCGCCACGGCAAGCGCGTGCAGGCGCTTGGCGGCGCGAAGAACCACATGGTGGTGATGCCCGACGCCGACATCGACCAGACCGTGGACGCCCTCATCGGCGCGGGTTACGGTTCGGCCGGCGAACGCTGCATGGCGATCAGCGTGGCTGTGCTGGTGGGCGACGCGGGCGACAAGGTCATCGACAAGCTCGTGGCACGCACGCATGAACTCAAGGTGCTCAACGGCACCAACCTCGCGGCCGAAATGGGCCCGATCGTCACGCGCGCCGCACACCAACGCATCACCGGCTACATCGAAACCGGTGAGAAGGAAGGCGCGAAGCTGCTCGTCGATGGCCGCGGTTTCCAGGGCGCACGTGCCGGCGCGGGTTGCGACAACGGTTTCTGGATGGGCGGCACGCTGTTCGACCACGTCACGCCCGAGATGAAGATCTACAAGGAAGAAATCTTCGGTCCGGTGCTGAGCTGCGTCCGTGTGCCGGACCTGGCCTCGGCCATCGAACTGATCAACGCGCACGAGTTCGGCAACGGCGTGTCGTGTTTTACGCGCGACGGCAACGTGGCACGCGAATTCAGCCGCCGCATCCAGGTCGGCATGGTCGGTATCAATGTGCCGATTCCGGTGCCGATGGCCTGGCACGGCTTCGGCGGCTGGAAGAAGAGCCTTTTCGGCGACATGCACGCCTATGGCGAGGAGGGCGTGCGTTTCTACACCAAGCAAAAGAGCGTGATGCAGCGTTGGCCCGAGAGCATCGGCAAGGGCGCCGAGTTCGTGATGCCCACGGCCAAGTAAGAGGCGAGGATAAGAGGGGAGCACGAGCGCCGGAAAGGGCGCCGTCCTACAGCCGGGTGTGGCGGGTTTGGACACCTGTCACGGTCAAGGTGCGCGATGCTTGGGTTTCGTTTTCCCCTAGTCATTCCGTGCGCCCCTGGATGCCACAACGGGCGATGCGGCGCTGCTTTCTCAGCCCATGTCTTCTGAATCCCATGTGCCCCACGCCTGGCAATTCTTCCGCGCGGGCGGCGTCGACCAAGTCCTGATCACCCGCGGTGCCGACATCGCGCACCTGCGCGAACTCGACCAGAAGCTCTGGGTGGCGCTGGCTTGCCCCACGCGCGGCATCGACTTCGACACCCGTACGCTGGACCTCATCGACACCGACCACGACGGACGCATCCGCGCGCCCGAGCTGCTGGCGGCCTGCGACTGGGCCTGCGCGCGTCTGCGCAACCCCGATCTGTTGCTGCAGCCTGCCGGCCGGCTGGCGCTCGATGATCTGGCCGACAACGAGGCAGGGCGTGCCCTGGCCGCGGAGGCTCGCCATACCTTGGCACTACAGGGGCTCAAAGATGCGAGCGACATCGGACTCGAGGCACTGGTCGAACGCCAGAAGCACCTGGCGAGCGAACGCTTCAATGGCGACGGCATCGTGACGCCCGCGACCGCGGCCGAAGATGCGGCCTTGCGCGAGTTGATCGAAACCATCATCGCCACTGGCGGCGGTGTCGACGACGCCAGCGGTACGCCGGGTATCGACAAGGCCCGTGGCCTGGCTTTCTTCGAGGCCGCCGAGCGCCTGCTGGCCTGGCATGCCCAAGGTGAGCAGGATTGCGGCGCACTACGCACCGCGGCGCAGGCCGTGCAGGCGGTACAGCCCAAGGTGGAGGATTTCTTTGCGCGCTGCCGACTGGCCGCGTATGACGCGGGCGCCGCCGGGGCCTTGAATGCGCCGCCGGCCGAAGAGTTGCGCGCCTATGCGTCCCAGATCCTGTCGCTCACCGCCGATCCGTTGAAGCAGTTGCCACTGGCGCCAGTGGCCGCCGGCCGTGCCCTGCCGCTGGGAGAATATGTGAACCCCGCCTGGCAGCCTGCGCTCGACGCGCTGCGCGAACAGGCTGTGTTGCCGCTGCTTGGCGCGGACCATGGCCATGCCATCGACGAAGCGGCCTGGCAGCAGCTCAAAGCCCTGGTCGCACCGTGCGGCGATTGGCTGGCCACGCGCCCCGCAGGCCCGGTGGCCGCGCTCGGGAGCGAGACCGTGAACCGGCTGCTCGGATGCGATCTGCCCGCGGCGCGCGAACGATTGCTGGCGCTGATCGCACAGGACAGCCAGGCTGCCCCGCAGCAGGGCCTGGTGAACGATCTGGAAAAGCTGTTGCGGCTGCAGCGCGACCTGCTGGCGCTGCTGCGCAACTTCGTCTCCTTCGAGTCTTTCTACCACCGGGAGGGCGCGGTCTTCCAGGCAGGCCGGCTGTACCTCGACGGACGCAGCTGCGACCTCACGGTGCAAGTGGCCGATGCCGGCAAGCATGCGGTCGTGGCCGGCCTGGCCAAGGCCTATCTTGCCTATTGCGAATGCACGCGCGGCAAGGAAAGGATGACGATCGCCGCGGCCTTCACGGCCGGCGATGTGGACTTCCTGTTCGTCGGTCGCAACGGACTCTTCTACGATCGCGACGGCCTCGATTGGGACGCCCGCATCGTCAAGGTGATCGAGAACCCGATCAGCATCGCCCAGGCCTTCCTCTCCCCGTACAAGAAGTTCCTGCGCATGATCGAGGAGCAGGTCGCCAAGCGCGCGGCCGCCAGCGACGCCACGCAGCAAACCAAGCTCGGGGGCTGGGCCGGCCAGATCGCGAAGGCCGACAAGGCGTTGCCCACAGCCACCGCTTCCACGATGACCACGCCGCCGGTCTCAGCACCGCGCAGTCGCATCGATGTCGGCACCGTGGCCGCACTGGGGGTGGCCCTGGGCAGCATCAGCGCGGTCATCGTCGGCGTGTTCGGGAAGTTCGTCGATCTGGGTTGGTGGATTCCGTTGGCCATCATCGGCATCGTGCTGTCGATCTCGGGGCCGAGCATGCTGATCGCCTGGCTCAAGCTGCGCCAGCGCAGCCTCGGCCCCATCCTGGACGCCAGCGGCTGGGCCATCAATGGCCGCATGCGGCTCAACGTGCGGCTGGGCGCGTCCCTGTCGCAGACCGCGCGCCTGCCGCCGGGCACGCGGCGCCAGCCAGACCCGTTCGGCGAGCGCCATGTCGGAGGGTGGAGCCTGGTGGCCTTGCTGCTGGTGCTGGGCGCGGCGCTCGCGGCTTGGCGCCTGGGCTGGCTGCAAGGAGTTCGCGCATTTTTCACCGTCTGAGTTTGCCTGCTGCACCGCGTTCGCTTGGATAAATACTCATATAAATCAAGTATCTGTTTCCTATGTCGAACGTGTTACGTTAATCGATGAACGATTGAGATACGGCATGTAAAAGACGGCGCCAAACACGCAGAAATCCGCCTTTGGTTGGTATCCCTTTGGGCATACTTCGCGACTTTGCATACTCTGCACAGGAACGAATGACCATCCGTATTGGAAAAACAGCACTGGTAACCAGTGTGGTTTGTCTTCTTTTTGCGACTGCTGCGGGCGTGCTCGAAACGTCGCAGTTCGGTGTCCGCGTCCAGAGCCCGCTCGGCGCCACCTGGGCCTGGACGCTCGCCAGTTTGATGGTGGTGGTCATGTTGCTGCTCACGGTCTACACGGCGCGGCACTACGTGTTTTCGTTGAACCGCCTGTTCGGCCGCCAGCGCCACACTTACGCCAGCATCGTCAGCGCCGACTGGCCGCGGGTCACCATCTTCGTGGCCGCGCACAACGAAGAGGATGTGATCCAGGATTGCCTGGAAAACCTGATGCTGGTGGACTACCCGGCCGACCGCATGGTGGTGGTGCCGGTGAACGACCGCTCGAGCGACCGCACGCGCGAAATCATCGACGCCGTGGTCGCGCGCTTCCCCGGGCGCATCGTGCCGTTCCACCGCGTGGGCGGCAAACCGGGCAAGGCGGCGGCGCTGAAGGACGCGACGGAGACCGTCGACACCGATTTCATCGTCGTCTTCGACGCCGACTACATGCCCTCGCGCGGGCTGATCCGGCGCTTGATGGCGCCCTTCTTCGATCCCGAAGTGGGCGCGGTGATGGGCCGCGTCGTGCCGCACAACGTCGGCGCCAATCTGCTCACCCGGCTGCTCGACCTGGAGCGCTCCGGCGGCTACCAAGTGGACCAGCAGGCGCGCATGAACCTCGGCCTGGTGCCGCAGTACGGCGGCACCGTCGGCGGCATCCGCATGAGTGCGCTGCAGGCCGTGGGCGGCTGGCATGACGACGTGCTCGCCGAAGACACCGACCTGACCTACCGGCTGCTGCTGGGCCGCTGGCGCACGGTTTATCACAACCGCGCCGAATGCTACGAAGAGGTGCCGCAGAGCTGGGCCGTGCGCATGCGCCAGATCAAGCGCTGGTCCAAGGGCCACAACCAAGCCATGGTGCGCCATGCCGGCGCGCTGTACCGCAACCGCGAACTCGGCCTCGTCGAACGCGTGGACGGTCTGCTGCTGCTCGGCGTCTACATGATGTCGCCGATCCTGCTACTGGGCTGGGTGCTCAGCGTGCTGATGTATTTCACCGTCAGCATCCAGTGGCTCGCCCCCGCCTTGCTGCTGATGGCCTTCATGGTGCACAGCGCGCTGGGCAACTTCGCGGCGTTCTTCGAGATCGCCGCGGCCGTGCACCTGGACCGCTCGAACCGGCGCATCCGCCTGCTGGCTTTCTCCTTCCTCGGCTTCATCGTCAGCGCCGTGGCGATTGCGCTGTCGGTCTGGGAACAGGTGGTGGTGGACCGCATGCCCGGGCGCAAATTCCACTGGGACAAGACCGTGCGCTACCGCCGTGCCGCGCCGAAGGGCCAGCCATGATGCTGGCCCTGCTTGCCGGGCTGACGCTGGCCGTGGTGTTGCTGCCGATGCTGCCGGCGCTGAGCGAATGGCGGCGCCCACGGGACATCGTGCCGCTGCCGATCGACGAGACCGACGCGCTCGACCCGACGTTCATGGCGACCCGTTTCTCGGCCATGCTGAAGGACGCGATCCGTTCGTGCGCAAACCGCGTCGGACAGTCCGAACTCATGTGCCTGACCCAGGCCGCCGCCGTGGCGTGGCCGCTGTCGCCAGCGGAACGCGACACGGGCGCGAGCCGCCGGGTGTGGCACGTGGATGGCGATGCCAGCCTGCCGCGCCGCGTGTCCTTCCTCGTCGAGGTCGCGGCCACGGGCAGCCTCACCACGGCCACCGGCGGTGTCTACCGGGCGCTGTGGTCCGACGCGGATCTGCATCTGCTGGGCGGGGCTTCCGTGCTGCGCTGGGCCCATGGCCGGCACGTGACGGTTCATGCCGGCAGCACGTTGCCCGGCCGCATCACCGCGGCCCAGGCCTTGAGCCTGGATGAGGGCGTGGGCTTCACGCTCCTGCATGCGCCGACCATCCAGTTCCTGCCGAGAACCATCGGGGCCGAGGCCGTGGCCGGTGAAATCCTGCCGATGCGAGACTGGCCAGCGGGGCTGGCCTGGGACGCGCAGCAGCGACGGGGCTTCAGCAAGGCGAGCGTGGTCTTGCCCGCGCGGCGTGCATGGCAGGGCGATCTGGTCGCTGCCGGCGACATGGAACTCGGCGCCGACTGCCGCGTCACCGGCAGCCTCAAGGCACATGGCCGGTTGCGGTTGGCGCGCGGCTGCCGGGTCAGCGGCAGCATCTTCGCCGATGGCGAAATCCAGCTCGGCCATGGCTGCGTGGTGCAGGGCGCGGCGGTCTCAGAGACGGCGGTCGATGTCGGCGCGAACTGCCGCATCGGCGATCCACAGCGGTGGGCGACCGTGGCCGCGCCGGTCATCCGGGTCAGCAGTGGTGCGGTCGTGCATGGCACGGTCTGGGCGGGTGAAAAGGGATCGACCAGAAGTGCGGGCGATGGCCAGACGGCCGATGCGCATCCAGCGGAGTCAACGGTGTCGGACTTGTCGCGGCCCGCCCCCGTCGCGGCGCGGGAACGGGCCCTCGCATGACGACGGCTCCTTCCGCCCGCTACCTCTGGTGGCGTCGGCTGGGCGTCATCGCGCTGGCTGCGGTGCTGTTGTCGTTGCTGTGGCACTGGAGCCGGGCTTCGGATGCCACACCGGTCCAGGTCACCCGGCTGGCCTTGCTGATTCCCGACGATCTTTCCGACGACAACGTGCATGTGAAGCTGTGGCAGGACGCTGCCGCCGAGAACGGATTTGCGATGTCCGTGGTACGCGCCTCGGCGCTGCTGCGCCCGGGCGGTCTTCCGCTCGATGCGGCGCTGATCCTGCCCGACACCGTGCACCGCCGCATGAACGACGCACTCGTGGCCCAGCTCGAGCAACGCGTGCGCAACGGCGGCCAGATCCTGCTGACCCAGGATGCAGGCCTGGAGGACATGGATGGCACCTACCACCCGGTGCAGTCGCGCTTCTCCGACATGGCCGGCGTGCGTTACGCGCTGTACGGCGAGCTTGGCGCGCGCATGTCGGGCGAGCAGGTCGCCTGGGTCGATGGCGCGGCCATGCCGCTGCTGCGCCTGTCACCCGGCAAGTTGATGCGCGAGGACAGCCAGGACCCGTTGACCAGCACCCAGCCGCCGCCACTGGCCGACGAGGAACTCGCGGTGGTGAGCTACAACTACGGCCGCCTGCGCTACCCGGTGTTCCAGACGCGTGGCCGGTTCGATGGCCGGCGGTTGATGCATTTCGACGGCGACGGCCTGCTGGCCGGGCTGCACGCGTTCGGCAAGGGCCAGGTGCTGTTCGTGAACCTGCCGCTGGGCTACCTGAAGCTGCGCACCGACGGCTTTTTCCTCAACAGCTTCCTGCGCTACTTCGCGCAGGACGTGGCCCGACTGCCGCAGCTCTCGCCGATGCCCGACGCGCGCGGCGCGATGGTCATGAACTGGCATATCGACTCCGCCGCGGCCGTGCCGGCCATGGAGTCGCTGACTGCGCTCGGCGTGTTCGAGCAGGGGCCTTATTCGGTGCACCTGACCGCCGGCCCCGACGTCGACGCCGAGGGCGACGGCCAGGGCATGGACCTGGCGAACAACACGCGCATGAAGGAATGGGTGCGCCGCTTCGCCGACCGCGGCGACGAGGTCGGCAGCCATGGCGGCTGGATCCACAACGCGTTCGGCCGCCTCGTCGACAGGCAGGACCGCAAGCTCTCGATCCCGCTGATCGAGAAGAACCTGGCCGCCGTCGCCCAGGCCAGCGGTCGGTCCGTGCGCGAGTACTCGGCGCCGATCGGCAACCACCCGGCCTGGGTGACCCGATGGCTGCGGGGGCGCGGCATCCATGCCTACTACTTCACGGGAGACATCGGCATGGCGCCCACGCGCAGCTACCAGGATGGCCTGCGCGGTCCCGAGGACATGTGGTCCTTTCCGGTGATGAGCTACGGCGTCTACGCGAGCTTCGAAGAGGCACAGGCGGCCCATGTGCCCGAGCGCGACATCGAAGCCTGGCTCAAGGATGTCGCCGATTTCTGCGCCGAGTACCGCACGGTGCGGCTGGTGTATTTCCACCCGCCGGGCATCGCCATGTTCCCCGAAGCCTTCAAGGGCTGGATGCGGCACACGGCCGAACTGGTGAAGAACCAGACGCTGCGCTGGACCACCATGGCGGCCTACGCCGACTTTGCCAATGACCGGCTCAAGGTCGACTGGACGCTCGAACCCGATGGCGCGCAGGACGGGGGGCAATGGCTCGAGGCCAGCCATCCGCGCTCGCTCGAACACATGACCTGGCTGCTGCCGGTCGATCGCTACGCGCGGCCAACGCTGCTGGCCGGCCAGGCGCAGATCGACCGGGATGTGGCCTATTGGCGCGTCGTCGCCGGCGCATCGCCAACGCTGCGGCTCCGGCTGGCGCCGGCTACCGGATCCGCCGCCTCCACATCTCCTTCCACTCCGCATCCCGATCCATGACGACATCCTTCACCGCCGCGCCCGACACGGCCTCGCGAAACCCTATCCTGATCTCCGTAGGCACCCGGCCCGAGATCATCAAGATGGCGCCGGTCTACGCCGAACTGCGCCGCCGCGGCATGCCCGTGGCCTGGGTGCACACCGGCCAGCACCGGGAGATGGCCGAGTCGCTCTACAGCTTCTTCGACATCGCGCCCGAGCACGAGGTGATGCTCGAACGAAGGAACGGTAGCCTGGCGCACCTGAATGCGCTGCTGCTCGAAGGGCTGTCCGACGTCTTCGAGAAAGTGCGGCCGAGTGCGGTGCTGGTGCATGGCGACACCACCAGCACGCTGGGCTCGGCGCAGGCGGCCTTCTACCTCGACATCCCGATCGGCCATGTCGAGGCCGGCCTGCGCACCTTCAATGCGCGCGAACCGTTCCCCGAGGAAAAGAACCGCGAACTCACGGCGCGGCTGGCGCGTTGGCATTTCGCCCCCACGCCCGGCGCGGCGGCCAACCTGAACGGCGAGGGCCTGGCCGCAGGCGGCGTGCACATGGTCGGCAACACCGCAGTCGATGCCGCGCTCGCGGGCACCTCGCGCCTGGCCGAACTGCTTGGCAGCGGCAGGCTGGCGCTGCCCGGGCCGCTGCAGAGGCTGCAGCCGCACCTCGCGCGTTGCCGCCTCATTACGGTGACCGCCCATCGGCGCGAGAACTGGGGCCCGGGCATCCGGAACATTGCGCGGGCCGTGGCGCGCCTGCTGGCGGCGCATGACGACCTCGCCGTCGTCTGGCCGGTGCACGGCAACCCGGCCGTCAGCGATGTGGTGCATGCCGAACTCGGGGCGCTGGCCGACCGGCTCGAGGGCCGGCTCTGCCTGTGCCCGCCGCTCGACTATCCGGCTCTGTTGTGGTGCCTGCAGCACAGCCTGCTGGCGCTGACCGATTCGGGGGGCATCCAGGAGGAGGGCGCGGCGCTCTCGTGCCCGGTGCTGGTGCTGCGCAGCACGACCGAGCGGCCCGAGTTGATCGAAGCCGGCGCGGGCCTGATCGTCGGCACCGACGCGGACCATGTCCTCGCCACCGTGACGCAGCTGCTCAAGGGTGGGGCCGAACTCAAGCGCATGCGCCGTGCGGTGAACCCGTTTGGCGACGGCCACACCGCGCGGCGCATCGCCGACGTCCTGGCCCGCGAGATCGAGGCATGACGGTGGCCTGGAAAATATCGCCGACCGCGGTGGTCGCCGCCCTGCTTTGTACGGCTCAGATGGCCATGGCGCAGGACGCCGCGCAACAGGCCGTGCCGGCGAGGGCCACCTTCGACCTGATCGGCAGCCACAGCAAGCTTTCCGCCGGGCTGCCCGACGGCGAATCGCTCGACCTGCGCGGCACCTGGGCCTTGGCGGGCGGTGACGTGCTGCAGGCGGAGGTGCTCGACGAGCGAAAATTCGGCGACCACGGCGGCATCGTCGGTATTGCGTATACCGCGGTGCTGTCGCCCGACTGGTACACCACCGGCACGGTGGCGGCCGGCACGGGCGGCCCGAACTGGGCCAACTACCGCGTCGATGCGCAGTTGTCGCGCAAGTGGCTTCCGAGTCGGCAACTGGTGACTTCGGCCGCGTTGTACCGCGCGGCCTTCGATAGCGATCGCAACGACACCAGCATGCGGCTGTCCGCCGCCTGGTACCTCGACGCGCCGGTGGTGATCGAGGCCGGCGTGACGTTGAACGTGAGCCAGCCGGGCCGCATCCATTCGCACATGCCGTATGCGAGCGTGACCTTCGGCCGCGAAGGGGCGCAATACCTCAGCGTGCGCTACAGCGAAGGCACGGAGGCGTACCAGTCGCTTGGCACACAGGCCCGTACGGTGCCGCAACCCACCGGCAGCAGCCTCGCCCAGAACTGGGCCTATTGGTTCGGCAGCCCGACCGAACTCGTCAATTTCCGCAGCAGCAGCGCAAGCGTCAACTGGCGCTACTGGCTGGGCCCGCGTTGGGGCCTCAGCGCGCAGGCCGAGTACTACCGGAACCCGACCTACCACCGCAGCACGCTGGGCGCGGGGCTGTTCGTCCAGTGGTGAGGGCACGGCCATGACGCAGCGACACCTCGCGCGCGAAGTGCTGGCACGGTTGCGCGCCAAAGGCCACCGCGGCGGCACCATTGCAACGCACCGCGCCATCTGGCGCCTGTCGTTGCCGCGCGGCCGGCTGTGGGGCAGCGTGGCCCTGGCCCTCGGCCTGAGCCTGGCGCTGTGGTGGCTGCGGCCCTGGGTGGGCCGGTTCTGGGGCATGCAGCTGCTGTGGTGGATGCAGGTCCTGGCGCTGCCCGGGCGGTTCGACCTGGGAGGCGCGGGTGTGGCCACGCACGAACTCTTCGCGGTGAGTGTGCCGTCCATCGAACTGGTGCAGGCCGTGCCCGACGATTGGGCTCCGGTCTGGCACGGTGCCGCGCTGACGATGCTGTGGTGGTGCACCTCCTGGCTGCCCGAACCGGCGAAGCCGATCGCGTTCTTCGTCCGGCTGGGTGTGCTGATCCATGCCGCGGCCGTGTTGTTCTTCGCGTTCTGGCCCGCGAGCTTCGTGCATTCGATCGGCAGCCACGTGATCAGCGGCATGCGCCAGGCCTGGTACCTGATCCTGCTGACGCCGTGGATCCACCTGGCCACCTTCTATCTGTTTCCTTTCGCGATGTGGCAGCGCACGCTGCTCACCGTGCTGACGGCCGCCTATCTGGCCGTGCTGACGCCGCTGCAATATGCGCTGCATGTCGCGCTGGTGCAGGCCGCCGGCCTGATCCTGCTGCCGGTGCTGCACCTGCTGTTCGGTGTGATGCTGGCCATCGTCGGCTTCGTCGCACTCTACGGCTGGGGCATGAGCTGGCCGGCCCCCAGCGCGTCCGGCGACCGGGAGGCGGCATGAGCCTGGGTGGTGCGCGGCACGAAGCCTTGGCGTCCGGGATGCCGCTTCGCGTGGCCGGTGTCCTGCTGTGTGCGTTCGGCGTGATGGCGGCCGGTCGCGCCGAGGTCGGATCGCCGCCGGCGCCCGATGCCTGCGAGCCCGGGCAGGTCGTCGACGCCGAATTCCGCGACGCCGCGCTGCGCACCTTCGAGTCCCTGATGCTGCAGGCGCCCGGCGAGCCCGCCGACGGTGCGGTCAAGGCCCATCCCTCGCCGGGCTACGTCGATCCGCAGGGGCAAGCCTGGCATTACGTCTCGGCCTACCAGGTCAACCTGGCCTTCATCGGTGCATTGCGGATCGAACCTGCGCTCGCGCCCGCGGCCGCGCGCTGGCTGCGCTGGCAGGTCTCGCACACCACCGTCACCGGGCCCGGCCGGGGCGTGGTGTTCGACCACTGGGTGCGCGGCGCGGATCTGCGCGAAGCGACCTGCCCACCCGGCCGCGATGCACGTACCTGCCCGCAGGTGGACGCCGACGACAGCACGGCCGCGTCCACGCTGCTCATGGCCGAGGCCTACCTGCGTTTCAGCGGCGACACCGGGCTGCTGCGCGAGCCCGCGGTGCGCGCGGCGCTAGAGTCCGCGGCCGGCACCATGGCGTCGCTCGCCGAGCCCGGCGGCCTGAGCTGGGCCAAGCCGGACCACCAGGTGGCCTACCTCATGGATGCGGTCGAGGTGGCCGCCGGTTGGCGGGCCTGGGCGCATTTGCAGACCGAGGTCTACCAGGTACCGCAGGCGGGCCTGAACAGCACGGCCACCGCCGCCCGGCTGGATGCCGCCATCGTGAAGCAGTTGTGGCATGCACCCAGCCAGACCTGGCGCGTGAGCCTCGGCGCCACCAAGCCCGATTTTTCAACCTGGTATCCCGACACCGTTGCGCAGGCCTGGCCGCTGCTGTGGGGCCGCGACGCCGGCCCGGCGGCCCTGCAGCGCTCGCGCGCGGCCTGGCGGAAGGCGGCCGCGCAATGGCGCAACAAGGCCGACTGGTCTGCCCGCAATGTCGATCCGGACGGCTTCTGGTGGCCGGCGGTGGCCGTGGCGGCACGCTGCGTTGGCGAAATCGACAGCACCCGGGCCTGGGTGGCCCGCGCCCGGCTGGCATGGATGCCGCCGGCCAGGCCGTTCGCCTGGCCGTTCCAGGTCGGCGATCTGCTCTGGCTGTTCTGGCTCGCCGACCCGGTCCGCAGCCCTATTGCCTCCGATGCGCCGGGCCTTCCCGGACCACCGGGCAGGTGACCACTTTCGTCGTTCCCCTCCCTCAACCTCAACTCAAGGTGTCCTATGCCTTCCCTGCTTGACTCATGTTGTTTCTTCCTCCGGCGGATTGACCGGCGACTGGTCGCGGCTTTGCTGTGGCCGATTATGTTGGCCCTGAGCGGCGCTGCGCAGGCTGCAACCTCGCGCGACAGGCTCACGCTGCTGATCCCCGATGGGGCCAGCCTGTCGAGCTGGCAGGTCCAGGTCTGGACGGATTCGGCTGCCGAAGAAGGTATCCAGATCAGGACCATGACCGACTCCGCCTTTCTCGCCCTCGGGGCGAACGCGGTGAACACCATTGCCGGCCTGATCCTGCCCGACAGCGCGCACATCCAGGCCAGCGATGCGCTGGTGGCGGCCGTGAAGCAATACGTCAACGCCGGCGGTCAATTGATGCTGACTTACGACGCAGGCGCCTTGACCGACAGCGGCGTGTACTCGCTGACGGGCAAGTCCCGCTTCTCCGACCTGGTGGGCGTGGACTACGTGCAGTACGACCTGCTGCGCGACCGCGTGGTCGGCTTCGGCCCCATCGTCGGCAGCAAGGGCCGCATGGAAAACCTGTCGCTGCCGCCGGGCAAATACATGCCCTACGTGGCCGATACCGGCAGCGCTGCGGCCGCCGTCGCCACCGCCGGCCCTGCGAACGCAGTGTTCGTTCCGACCAACCGGTTCGACCCCGGTGGCTCGCAGTTCATGCGCTCCCTGATCGAGGCGCGCGCCAGGGGCGGCTCGCCCAGCCTGGCCCGGCTCTCGGCCGCTGCGACCAGCGCGACGCAACTGCGTTATGACCTGCGTGTCGGCAACGCGACGCAGGCGCTGGCGCAACTGCAGTCGCAACTTAGGACGGGCAGCACCGCGGCCAGCCTGCGCCAGGGCGACGACGTCAGCGCCGTCGTCAATGCCGACGGCTCCAACTGGAGCGAAAACGCACCCGCGGTCACGGCCTCCAGGCTTGCGTCCTCTGACGCGGCGATGCAGTCGATCAGCGGCTACGGCTTCGGCGAACTGAGCTACTACCACTTCGTGACGACCGGTACCTTCCCCGGCAAGGTGTTCCTGACTTCGCCCCAGCACGGACTGGTGGCGGGCGAGCGCGACTACGGTTCCGGAAAGGTGCTGTTCGTCAACATCCCGCTGGGCTACTTCAAGGCGATCGGCACCGACGGCGTGCTGATCCAGGGCTTCCTGAACCACTTCGCGCGTGACCAGGTGGTCATGCCGCGCCTGTCCGTCCAGCCCAGGGGCGTGGGCGGCCTGGTCTACAACTGGCACGTGGACGACGGCGATGACATCGTGCCGCAGTTCCGCAGCCTCATGGCCATGGACTTCATGCAGAACCAGGGTCCGTTCACCGTGCATTTCACCGCCGGTCCCGATGTCGTGACCCTGGGCGATGGGGCAGGCATGAACCTGCCCAACAACCCGGCTGCGCAGGCCGTGGTGGCCAAGACCGCCAAGGTCGGCTGGTACGCGCGCGGCTACGGCATGCCGCACGAGATCGGCTCGCACGGTGGCTGGAACCATGACCTGTACGGCCTGAACGCCAACGAGACCAATGCCGATACCTACCTGCCCTGGCTGGTGCTGAACTTCAACGCGATCGAGGACGTCACCAATCAACGCTTGCGCGCCTATTCGGCTCCCGTGGGCAACAATCCCACCTGGGCCACGCAATGGCTGGAGCGGCGAGGCGTGGTCGGCATGTACACCGTCAGCAACACCGGAGCAGCAGCCACGCGCGAATGGCGCAGCGGCGAGCGCCTGACGAACAAGCTCTGGGCCATGCCCATTGCTCCTCTGGGCAAGTCCGCTACGTTCGAAGAGTTCGAACTCGACGGTGTCACCGACCGCACGTCCGCGCAGTGGCTGGTCGACCTGCAGAGCTTCGTGGTCAACAACCGCACCAACCGCCTGTTCTACAACCATCCACCCGGCGCACTCGGGCACCTGGGTGTCGTGAAGACTTTCGTCAGGCGCGCCGCGACGCTGCAATCGGCGGGCCGGTTCAAGTGGTACACGATGGCCGAACTCGCCGACTTCTCTCAGCGCCGTCTGCAGACCACCTGGAGCGCCAGCGGCACTGCCGGCTGGATCAACTTCACGGGTTACAACCCGGTGTCTCTCACCGATGTGACGTGGCTGTTGCCCCGCAGCGAATACACCATGCCGGCCGTCATATCGGGCTCGGGCAGCGTTTCGACGACCGACTCGAAGAACTGGGTGGTGACGGCCAAATCCGGCACGAGCATCACCTTCATGGCGTGGAAACTCTGACGTCCAGGCCGCGGCCCGACGACTGGGCCACACAATGGCTTTGAGCACGGAGCCGCCGACGTCGTGGCGGTCGGTCCGCCGACTCGGTGAATGACGGACATGAGACGGGGCAGGGTCAGCGAAGAACCGGTCGTCGGCTTGGCGGCAGGTATTCAACGGCTGAACCAGGCCCCGCATGCCTTTTCGATGCCATCAGACGCTTGCGCAGGGTACGCGCAACCCGATGCAACCAGAAGAACATGGACAAAAAATCGGAAAAGAAAAAAGCACCTGACGCTTTCGCGTGAGGTGCTTGATTCTTCTTAATTTTTTGGTGGGTCCTGTGTGACTCGAACACACGACCTACGGATTAAGAGTCCGCTGCTCTACCAACTGAGCTAAGAACCCACTTGAGCATCCGAGAAAGTCTCGCCTGCTAAGCCCGCTATTATGCAGCAAAAATCTGGATTTTTCCGGGTGGACTCAACAAAACGTATTTTTCTGTATCGTCGTCCGGCCGTCACCGGGTGCCGGCGTTCCGCGAGGCGGCAGTCGCCGCGTGTGCCAAGATACGTGCCGCAAAAAGCAAGGATGTTCGCGTGACAAGAATCGACGGGGCGTGGCTGGATCGCATGTACAACAACCGGGCGCTGGTGCCTGAGCACCCGAGGCATCTGGCCCATTGGGCGGAGACTTCGGCGCGGGTGCGTCGGCGCAAGGGCTGCACGCTCGATGCCGCCTATGGCGACGGAGCGATGGAGAAGCTCGATATCTTCCCGGCTGCCGGGGCGAAGGCGCCGGTGCTGGTGTTCATCCACGGCGGCTACTGGCGCTCGCTGGACAAGGCCGAACACGCGTTCGTTGCGCCGGCCTTCAACCGTGTCGGCGCGTGCGTGGTGTTGCCCAACTACGACCTGTGCCCGACCGTGACGATTGCGCAGATCGTCCTGCAGCAGGTGCAGGCGCTGGCCTGGGTGTACCGCAATATCGCGCGTTTCGGCGGCGATCCGAAACGCATCACCGTGGTGGGGCATTCGGCGGGCGGGCATTTGGCGGCGATGTTGCTGGCCTGCCAATGGACGGCCGTCGGGACGGACCTGCCGGCGCGCTTGGTGAGGCACGTGCTGTCGATCTCTGGCCTGTATGAGCTCGAGTCGATCCGCCGCACGCCGTTCCTCGCCGAGGCGCTTCGCCTCACGTCGGCGCAGGCGCGCCAAAGCAGCCCGGCCTGGATGCCCGCACCGAAAAATGGCCAGCTGTTCTCGGTGGTCGGCGGCGACGAGAGCGCGGAGTTCCTGCGCCACAACGCCCTGATCCAGCAGGCCTGGGGAACCGAGACGGTTCCGGTGAGCGAAACCTTGCCCGGCCTGAACCACTTCAGCATCGTCGAGGCCTTGACCAGGCCGCGCCATCGCCTGCACCAGCTGGCCTGCCAACTACTCCTGCAGTGAGGTGACCGATGTCAGAGTTTGTTGACAACTGGGCAGTCTCGGACCGGATGGGTCCGCGCATGTGCACCGTCGGCCACGCCGCGGTGGACCATTGTTTCGACATCGCCGAATTTCCCGCGCAGCCGACCAAGACGCCCGCGCACCGCTACCGCATGATTTCGGGTGGCATGGCTTCGAATGCGTCGATCGCCGCGGCGCGGCTCGGCGCACGGGTTCGGCTGCATGGCGCGGTGGGTGACGACGAGGCCGGTGCCTTCCTGCATGGCCGGCTGTGCAACAACGGCGTGGACTGCACCGGGCTCCAGCGTGTGCCGGGCGCTTCGTCGTCGATCTCGGCGGTGGTGATCGATGCCCATGGCGAGCGCCAGATCTTCAACAGCCGTGGCGATGCGCTGGCACGCGCCGGCGCCCTTGACACGCGAGGCTTCGAAGGTGCGGACGTGGTGATGGTCGATCCCCGCTGGATGCGTGGCGCCACGCAGGCGCTGCACTGGGCGCGGGCCAACGGCGTGCTGAGCGTGCTCGACGGCGACATCTCGCCGCAGGCCGATCTGCAGGTCCTGAGTGCATTGGCCGACTGGTCGGTGTTTTCCGAAAGCGGTCTGGCCGCGTTCGCGCCGGGCCTGGCCCTGCCGGCCGCGCTGCAGCTTGCGATTGCCGCAGGCACCCAGGTGGCGGTGGTCACGCTGGGCCAGCGCGGCGTGTACTGGCTGCGGGCATCGCAGGCGGGCGAGGTGCAGTTCCTGCCCTCGTTCCCGATCAAGGCGGTCGACACCAACGGCGCGGGCGACGTGTTCCATGCGGCGCTGGCCATTGCGCTGGCCGACGGCCTGGGCGACCGGGCGGCCATCCGTTTCGGCGCCGCCGCGGCGGCCATCAAGTGCCAGCGCGCCGGCGGGGTGGTCAACGGGCCGGACCGCGCCGAACTCGACGCCTTCCTGGCCGCCGCCCCTTGACCGAGGCGGGTCGTAGGGCGGCTACATCAAAAGGTGTTCGCCCGCGTTGTCGCCGCCGAGGATGACGTAGTTGACCTTGCGGATGTCCATGAGCCGGGTGCCGCCGGCGTAGCTGATCGAGCTCTGCACGTCCTGCTCCATCTCGACCAGCGTGTCGGCCAGCCTGCCCTTGATCGGCTCCAGGATGCGTTTGCCTTCCACGTGCTTGTATTCGCCCTTGTTGAAGTCGCTGGCCGAGCCGTAGTATTCCTTGTACAACACGCCGTCGACTTCCACGGTCTTGCCCGGCGATTCTTCGTGGCCCGCGAACAGCGAGCCGATCATGACCATCGTCGCGCCGAAGCGGATGCTCTTGGCGATGTCGCCGTGATCGCGGATGCCGCCGTCGGCGATGATGGGCTTGGTGGCCACGCGCGCGCACCACTTGAGCGCGCTCAGTTGCCAGCCGCCGGTGCCGAAGCCGGTCTTGAGCTTGGTGATGCAGACCTTGCCCGGGCCGATGCCGACCTTGGTGGCGTCGGCGCCCCAGTTCTCCAGGTCGATGATGGCCTCGGGCGTCCCCACGTTGCCAGCGATGATGAACGAAGCCGGCAGCTTTTTCTTCAGGTAGGCGATCATGTTCTTCACGCTGTCGGCATGGCCGTGGGCGATGTCGATGGTGATGTATTCGGGCGCGCGGCCGAGGGCGGCGAGCTGGTCCACCGTGGCGTAGTCGGCCGGCTTCACGCCCAGCGAGATCGAGGCGAACAGATCGCGTTCGTGCATGTGGCGCACGAACTTCACGTTGTCCAGGTCGAAGCGGTGCATCACGTAGAAGTAGCCGTGTTCGGCCAGCCATTCGCAGATGGCCTCGTCCACCACGGTCTTCATGTTGGCCGGCACTACGGGCAGGCGGAAGCTGCGCCCGCCGAGCTCCACGCTGGCGTCGCATTCGGAGCGGCTTTCCACGCGGCATTTGCGCGGCAGCAGCAGGGCGTTGTCGTAGTCGAAGATTTCCATGTCCGTCAGCTTTCATCAAAAGTTTGAAAAACGATTGAGCGCTTGGACTGAAGCCGGTCTTCGTGCGTCTCCCGAACTGAGCCGGGCACAAAAAACCGGGCTGCAATTGCTTGGGCCCGGTGATTGATTCTAGCCCTGCCGGCCCTTTGGGGTGAGCCGCCGGGGTTGAACCCACGCTGGCCGCGTGGTTGCGCGTTGCGCTACGGTAAAGCCGTGCCTTGCGCGGCCCGACTGGCTAAGATCGCCCCGTGAACCCAAAACCGCCCAAACTTCCCGAATCCGTGCTGGTGGTGATCCACACGCCCGCCCTCGAGGTGCTGCTGATCCGCCGCGCCGATGCCGTCGGCCATGTTGACCATTGGCAATCCGTCACCGGCAGCAAGGACACCCCCGGTGAGGACTTCCATGACACCGCAGTGCGCGAGGTGTTCGAGGAAACCGGCATCGCCTGCGGCCCGGGCTCGGCATTGGCCGACGGCCTGTGCGACTGGGACATCGAGAACATCTACGAGATCTACCCGCAGTGGCGCCACCGCTACGCGCCGGGCGTGGTGCACAACACCGAGCATCTGTTCAGCCTGCAGGTGCCGGCTGGCACCGAGGTGCGCCTGAGCCCGCGCGAGCACACGGCGTACCGCTGGCTGCCCTACCTGGCAGCGGCGGAGGCCTGTTTCTCGCCGTCGAATGCCGAGGCCATCCTGATGCTGCCACGCTTCATCGAAGACATTTCACCCACCTCGGGCTGGGCGGCCGCCGCATGAACATCCTGCGCGTGGCCACTTACAACATCCACAAGGGCGTGCAGGGCCTGGGGCCGGCGCGCCGGCTCGAGATCCACAATCTGGGCCATGCCGTGGAGCAGCTCGATGCCGACATCGTCTGCCTGCAGGAAGTGCGCAAGCTCAACCGCAACGAGCAGAAATACTTCACCCATTGGCCGGATCTGCCGCAGGCCGACTTTCTGGCGCCCGAGGGTTACGAGGCCATCTACCAGACCAATGCGGTCACCAAACATGGTGAACATGGCAATGCGCTGCTGTCGCGCTGGCCGGTGGTGTGGCACAAACACGAAGACATGTCCGACCACCGCTTCGAGCAGCGCGGCCTGTTGCACGTGCACGTGCAGGTGCACGACACACCCGTGCACGTGATCGTGGTGCACCTGGGCCTGATCCCGGCCAGCCGCCTGCGCCAGGTGCGCCAGTTGCAGGCTTACATCGCCCGAGAGGTGCCGGCGGGCGCCGCGCTGATCGTGGCGGGCGATTTCAACGACTGGGGCACGCAGATGCGCACCGCGCTCAACGCCATCCACATGCAGGCGTTCGAGAAGAAGGGCGCGCTCACCTATCCGTCGCGGCTACCGCTGGTGCAGCTCGATTACGTCTACGCGCGCGGCCTGAAGCCGCTGGGGCTGGAAGTGCCGAAGGGCCGGATCTGGTGGCGCATGTCCGACCATCTGCCGCTGCTGGCCGAGTTCGGCATGCCGACGTAGATGTCGCGCTCGGCGCCCCGGCTGCGCGGCGGCCACCACCTGCGGCTGCTCGAAGGCAGCCGGGAACTGTTTCCCGCCCTGATCGAGGCCATGGACGGCGCGCGGCACGAGGTGCGGCTCGAAACCTACATCTTCGACTTCACCGGCGCCGGTGCATCCGTGGCCGAGGCCCTGGCACGCGCGGCCGAACGCGGCGTGAAGGTGTGCCTCACCGTGGACGGCCTGGGCACCGGCGTATTGCCCGCCCTGTGGCGATCGCGTTTCGGCCAGGCCGGCGTGGCCTGGCGCGTGTATTCGCCGGTGAGCGCGATGGCGCTGCTGCTGCCCACGCGCTGGCGCCGGTTGCACCGCAAGCTGTGCGTGATCGATGGCGAGCTGGCGTTCTGCGGCGGCATCAACATCCTCGACGATTTCCATGATCCGACCCATGGCGTGCTGGCCGCGCCGCGATTCGACTTCGCCGTGCGCATCACCGGGCCGCTCGTGGCCGAGGCGGAACAGACCGTGGCGCTGCTGTGGCGGCGCCTGCAGGCGGTGCGCGAACTCCGGCAGCACCATCTGCACAAGGCCGTGCAGCGGCTGCTGGCGCCCATCACGCTGCCGGCGCCAGCGGGGCAAAGCCTGGCCGGCGGCCACCTGGCCCGCGCGGCGTTGGTGCTGCGCGACAACCTGCGCAGCCGCAAGCGCATCGAACGCGCCTACCTGCGCGCGATCGGTGCCGCGCGGCGCGAGATCATCATCGCCAACGCCTACTTCGTGCCCGGTTTCAAGCTGCGCCGCGCGCTGGTGCTCGCGGCAGAGCGCGGCGTGCGTGTGCAACTGCTGCTGCAGGGCCGGTACGAGTACTTCATGCAGTATCACGCCTCGCGACCCATCTACGGCGCGCTGCTCGGCGCCGGCGTCGAAATCTTCGAATACGCACCGAGCTTCCTGCATGCCAAGGTGGCGGTGATCGACGGGCATTGGGCCACCGTGGGTTCGTCGAACCTCGATCCGCTGAGCCTGCTGCTCGCGCGCGAGGCCAATGTGGTGGTGGACGATGCCGGCTTCGCCACCGAGCTGCGTGACCGGCTGCTGGGCGCCATGCAACTGGCCGGCCCGGCCGTGGACCCGGCCACGTACGCGCGCCGCCCGCTGCGCCAGCGGGGCATGGAGTACCTGGCCATGCTGGTGATGCGGCTGGCGCTGCTGGTCACGCGGAATCGCTATTGAATTAGTAGCGGTCTGCGCAATTGGGGTCTACGCTGGAGGCCCAAAATCTTTAAACCAGAACTGTTAACATCCAGCGATGTTAATGAAAGCACCCGACGCCATGAGCAACGACGAAGGCACACCGGTTTCGGTGAAGATCCGCGAACGGCTCAAGGCCGCGCGCAAGCGCTTCAATGCCAACGACAACATCGCGGAGTTCATCCAGCCCGGCGAACTCGAGCTGATGCTCGACGAAGTCACCGAGAAGATGCAGGCCGTGCTCGACAGCATGGTCATCGATACCGTCAACGACCACAACACCGACAACACGGCGCGCCGCGTCGCCAAGATGTACGTGAAGGAAGTGTTCAGTGGCCGTTATGTGGCGGCGCCGAAGATCACCGAATTCCCGAACGCCGAACACCTGAACGAGCTCATGATCGTCGGCCCGATCACGGTGCGCAGCGCCTGCTCGCACCATTTCTGCCCGGTGATCGGCCGCATCTGGATCGGCGTGTTGCCCAACGAACACACCAACGTGATCGGCCTGTCGAAATACGCCCGCCTGGCCGAATGGGTGATGGGCCGGCCGCAGATCCAGGAAGAGGCCGTGGTGCAGCTCGCCGACCTGATCATGGAGAAGACCCAGCCTGACGGCCTGGCCATCGTGATGGAGGCCACGCACTACTGCATGGCCTGGCGCGGCGTGAAGGACATGGACAGCAAGATGATCAACTCGGTGATGCGCGGCGTCTTCCTCAAGGACCCGAACCTGCGCCGAGAATTTTTGGCCCTGATTCCGCAAAGAGGTTAACCATGCTGGTACGTTTGTTATATGCCAGTCGCGCCGTCGATACGAGCCCGGGCGCGATCGAGGCCATCCTGGCGCAGTCGCGCCAGTACAACCCGACCTGCGGCATCACCGGCATCCTGTGCTATGGCGGCGGCATCTTCCTGCAAGCCATCGAGGGTGGCCGCATGGCGGTGAGCGAGCTCTACGGCCACATCCAGAAGGACGTGCGCCACAAGGACGTCGCGTTGCTGCATTTCGAGGAAATCTCCGAGCGCCGTTTTGGCGGCTGGACCATGGGCCAGGTCAATCTGCTCAAGCTCAACCATTCGATCCTGCTCAAGTATTCGGAGAAGCC
Source organism: Rhodoferax koreense (assembly GCF_001955695.1). Classification (NCBI taxonomy): domain Bacteria; kingdom Pseudomonadati; phylum Pseudomonadota; class Betaproteobacteria; order Burkholderiales; family Comamonadaceae; genus Rhodoferax; species Rhodoferax koreensis. Next base: position 1,754,004 of record NZ_CP019236.1, read on the forward strand.
TGAACTCGATCCCTATGCGGTCTCGGGCAAGGTCTCTCTGGCGCTGCTGGAAGAGTTGATGGCCACCGCCGCCATCATCGGCCGGGTCTGAGCAACGCCCTGAGGTCCATCGCCCATTCGATTCCGGCCCGTTTGCGGCGGCGAGCGCTGCAGCGGTGAGGCATGCCTGCTTCCGCCCTCGTCCTCGTCCTGCTCGCCGGCCTGATCCACGCGAGCTGGAACATCCTGGCCAAGAAAGCCGGCGGCGACGTGCGGTTTGCGGCTTTCACCGGCGTGGTGATGGCGGTGTTCTGGGCGCCGCTGGGCATCTGGCTCGGCGTGGAGGAAGTGCCGCGCTGGGGGCGTATGGAATGGCTGGCACTGGCGCTGAGCGCCGCGCTGCACACGGTGTATTTCGTGGTGCTGCTGCGGGGTTACCGCAAGGCCGACCTGACCGTGGTGTACCCGCTGGCGCGCGGCTCCGGGCCGTTGCTGTCCTCGCTGGTGGCGGTACTGGTGCTGGGCGAAAGCCTTTCGGCGACAGGCGTGCTGGGCATTCTCGGCGTGGTGGGCGGTGTGTTCCTCATTGCCGGCGGGCCGGCGCTGTGGCGCGCCTCGCACGACCCGCAGCAGGCCCGGCGCCTGCGCAAGGGCATGGCCTACGGCCTGCTCACCGGCGCCTTCATCGCCGGCTACACCGTGGTCGATGGTTATGCGGTGAAGCTTCTGCTGATGTCGCCGATCCTGCTCGATTACTTCGGCAACTACATCCGTCTGCTGTTCCTGGCCCCGGTGGTGCTGCGCAATCGGCCCGAGGCCGTGGCCCTGTGGCGGCGGCAGTGGCGCCATGCGCTGGCGGTGGGCATCATCAGCCCGGTCTCGTATGTGCTGGTGCTGTACGCCGTGAAGGTCGCGCCGCTGTCGCATGTGGCGCCAGCGCGCGAGGTCTCGATGTTGTTCGCCGCGTTGCTGGGCGGCCATCTGCTGGGCGAAGGGCAGCGGGGCCTGCGCCTGCTGGGCGCGGGCTGCATCGCGGCCGGCGTGCTGGCGCTGGCCACCGGCTGAGAGGCAACAGCCCGCGATGACGCGTACCGTGCCGCACCCACTGGTCGGCTGCGACTTCTCCAGCAGTCCCACACCGCGCAAACCCATCGTGGTCGCGCATGGCACGCTGGCGCAAGGGCGCGTGGTGCTGTCGCGGCTGGAGCGCTTCAAGACGCTGGAAGCCTGGGCGGCCTGGCTCGCCGAACCTGGGCCATGGACCGGGGCCTTCGACTTTCCCTTCGGCCTGCCGCGTGAACTCGTCACGTCCCTGGGTTGGCCGACCGACTGGCTGGCCTGCATGCGCCACTACGCCGGGCTGTCACGCGCCGAGATCCGGGCCACCTTTGCCGCGTTCTGCCACGCGCGGCCGGTCGGCGGGAAGTTCGCGCACCGCGCCACGGATGCCTTTGCCGGCTCCAGCCCGTCGATGAAATGGGTCAACCCGCCGGTGGCCTTCATGCTGCATGCGGGCGTGCCTCGCCTGCTGGCCGCTGGCGTGGCGCTGCCCGGTCTGCATGCGGGCGACCCGGCGCGTGTGGCGCTCGAGGGTTACCCCGGCCTGCTGGCGCGCGAGGTGCTCGATGGCTGGCGGCCACGGCCGGGCCTTGCCGGGGTGGCGAGGCGCAGCTACAAGAGCGACGAGGTGGCCCGGCAGACGCCCGAGCGCCTGATCGCACGCAAGGAACTGGTTGATGCCCTGGAAACCGGGCACGGCCGCCATGGGCCGGTGTCGCCGGGCCTGCGCCTCAAGCTCAGCCACGCGCAGCGCGACATGCTCGTGGCGGACGCCAGCGGTGATGCGCTCGATGCGGTGCTCTGCCTGTTGCAGGCTGGACGGGCGGAGTCGCTGTACCAGGCCGGCGATGCCGGCTACGGCATGCCGGCGCAGATGGATGCCCTGGAGGGCTGGATCGTCGGGGCGGGCGGCTGATCGGGCACCTGCGGAAGGTGCAGGCTGGTGAGTCCCCGCTGCGACCCGACGGCATGCCTTGTGCTTCTGCACCTGTTTACATCGATTTACATCGGCATCAAATGAGATAAATTCCCAGTATCTATGCCCAAATTCAGCCATGTGTTCCAGTATCTGGTGTTTCGCCTGTACCTCGTGGTTGCAGTCCTGCCGTTCTGCGTGGCCGCCAACGCGGCCGACGGCCCGGATTGTTCACGCCCGCTGACGCTCGGCCTGCATGTGCATGGCCTGCTGTATTCGTCGCAGACCGGCACCGGCATCGACAAGGACATCGCGGACGCCATGGCGCAGCGCAGCGGCTGCACCATCACCACCACGGTGCTGCCGCGTGCGCGCATCTGGCAGCTCATCGAATCAGGGGCGCTCGATTTCAGCCTGTCGGGTATCGCCACGCCGGAGCGCGATCGGTTTGCCGCCTTCGCTTGGTATTTTTCCAACCGCTATTACCTGCTGGTGCGCCAGGACAGCGGCGTCGAAAGGCTGGCGGATTTCGACGTGCGTCCGAAGCTGCAGCTCGGCGTGATCCGCAGCTTCCGCTATGGCGCACGCGCCAACCAATGGGTCGATCAGCTCGCCGCCGATGGGCGCATCAGCTATGCATCCGATCTCGAGCCCCTGTACCAGGTGTTGCTGCTCGGACGCATTCACGGCATGATCATCGAGCCATTCGATATGATGGACGTGCAGGGCACGCCGGTGAAGGACGTCACCCGCATCATCGAGCTGGACGATCCGGCCATCCCCCATGGGCTCATCATGTCGAAGAAATCGCTTTCGCCCGTGGAGCAGAACAAGTGGCGCGCCTTGGTCGACGAGCTGCGCCAGAACGGCACCGTACAACGCATCTTCGAAAAATACTTCGCCCCCGATCTGGCCCGCCGCATGGTGAACTTCCAGCAATGAATGCCCCTCGCTCATCGCTACCCTCCGGGGGCGCGCTTCGGTGTCTTCGGGCGGGCATGCGCCCCTGATATGGTGGCGCGTTGAAATACCCGGTCAACTGGACGCGGCATCTCGGTGCGGCGCTGCTGGTGCTGGCCGCGTCGCTCGGCACCACGTACTGGCTGTGGGAGCACGAGAAACAGAACGCCGTCATGGACCAGCGGGCCCAGGCCGATCTGAACCTGCGCTCCTTCCTGAGCCGCATCGACCAGCGCATGCTCGCGCAGGAGCAGATGCTGCGTGGTGTCCAGGGTTTGTTCGCGGCGTCGGAAGTGCCCATCACGCGCCGGGCATTCCGTGAATATGTGGCCGCGCTCAAGCTCGGCGCCGATTTTTCCGGGCTCGAAGGCGTGGGCTGGGTTCCGCTGGTCACCACGGCGCAACGTGCGGGGCACGTGGCGTCCCAGCGCCAGCAGGGTTTGCCGGGCTACGACATCCAGCCGGCGGGGGATCGGCCGGCCTGGGCACCGCTGGCGCAACTCGAGCCATCGTTGGCGCGACATGCCGCGTCCGTCGGGCTGGACCTGTCCACCGACCCGGCGCGCCAGGCCGCGATGCAGCGGGCACGCGATTCGGGGCTGGTCACGATCACCTCCAAACTCACGCAGCTGATCGAGACCGGCGCGCCGGTGAAGGCGGGGTTCGTGATGTTCCTCCCGGTGTACCGGCGTGGCACCGCGGTCGATTCGCTGGAAGCGCGGCGCGCGAATCTGCAGGGCTGGGTGGTGGCGCCGTTCAACATGGAGGCCTGGATGGCCAGTCTCTATGGCGAAACGGCGGCCGGTATCGACGTGCGGATCTTCGACGGCATCGAGGTCACGCGCGATGCCCTGCTGTACGACTCCGGGGCGCCGACCTCGGCGGTCGTCCAGCGCAGCGACGAGAAACTGGAATACCTGCATGTTGCCGGCCGCAGTTGGACCCTGGCCGTGCGGGCGCTGCCCGTGAGCGAGGCCGCCGGCACCAGTGGCGCCTACGCCAGTCGGGACCAATCCCTGATCATCGCGCGCAGCGGCGTGATACTGAGTGTGCTGCTCGCGCTGCTGACCTGGATCATGGTCAGCGACCGCGCGCGCGCCATGATCCTCGCCCTGCGCATGACCGCCGAACTGCGCGAGACCAAGGAGCATTTCGAACTGGTGTTCGACACCAGCCCCGACGCGGTGGTCATCAGCCGCCAGGCCGACGGCCGCATCATCGACGTGAACCCGGGCTTCGTGAGCATGACCGGCTACACGCGCGCCGAGGTGATCGGCCAGTCGCTGGCCAACCTGGCGTTGTGGAGAACGGCCGAGGACCGCGACCGTTACTTGCGCGAACTGCACGAGCACAACGGCTGCGAAAATCTCGAGGCGGCCATCCTGCGCAAGGGCGGTGCGCAGATGGTCGGCATCCTGTCGGCCCAGCCGGCGAATTTCAAGGGGGTTTCCTGCTTCGTCGGGGTGATGCGCGACATCACGGCGCGCAAGGTCATCGAGAACCGGCTGGCCCACATGGCGCAGCACGATGCGCTCACCGGACTGCCGAACCGCGCCTTGTTCGACGACCGGCTGCACCAGGCCGTGACCCAGGCGCACCGCAACCGCACGCGGCTGGCGCTGCTCTATCTCGATCTGGATCACTTCAAGCCGGTCAACGACACGCTGGGTCATGCGGCCGGCGACATCCTGCTCAAGTTCGCTGCGCGGCGCATGCAGGAACATGTGCGCGCCTCCGACACCGTGGCCCGGGTCGGCGGCGACGAGTTCGTGATCCTGCTGTCGGCCGTTCACGACAAGGACGACGCGCGCGGGGTGGCGGAGAAGATCCGGGAGGCACTCACCGAAGTGTTCGAACTCGCTGGCGGCCATACCGCGCACATTTCGTCGAGCATCGGCGTGGCGGTCTATCCGGACCACGCCATCGACGAGATCCAGCTCGCCAAGCATGCCGATGACGCGATGTACCAGGCCAAGCAGATGGGGCGCGACCGCGTCGTGTGTTTCGGGGACTTCCATCCGCGGCGCCACAAGGCGGGAATGGATCTGGGCCCCGGCTGAGCCTGGCCCTGCGGCCCGGGCGGGCCGTGTTCAGGGCACGGTGGTCTTGCGGCCGCCGAATTCGGACGGGGAGATCACCGACTCGTCGAGCTTGCGCGCCACTTCCGAGATCGCCAGCGCCGCGGGGCAGCCGGGCACGTTCACCAGCAGCAGCTGGCGGCGCATCACGGCTTCACGCACCGACGGATCGGCCGGGATGTCGCCGACGTGGATCAGCCGCACCGAGCGGCCGGAGCCGGTGGTGACGAAACGGTCCAGCACCTGCTGCAGCTGTGTGGTGATGGCGCGGCCGTCGCCGGGGCGCGCCGTCTGGTTGATGATCATGCGCACGTGCTGGCGCTTCTGTTGCGTGGCCAGCACCTTGATGGCGGCGTAGGCGTCGGTCAGCGAAGTCGGCTCGGGCGTGGCCACGACCAGCACTTCGGAGGCGAGCGAGACGGCGAACAGCACCACGTCGGAAATGCCCGCGCCGGTGTCCAGGATGACCACGTCGTAGCGCGGCATCAGGCTGCGCAGCACGTCCATGAACTCGTCGCGCACCTCGGGCGTGAGACGCGAATACTCGACCATGCCGGAGCCGGCCAGCAGCACCGAGAAGCCGCCCGGTGCCTTGACGATGGCCTCGTCGAGCGTGGCCTTGCCGGTGAACACATCGTGCAGCGTGGTCTTGGGATGCAGGTTCAGCACCACGTCCAGGTTCGCCAGGCCGAGGTCGGCATCCAGCACCAGCACGCGGTGGCCGCGCTTGGCCAGCGCGGCCGCGAGATTGGCCGAGACGAAAGTCTTGCCCACGCCGCCTTTTCCGCTGGTGACGGCCAGCACCTTGGCACCCGTGAAGGGGGCGGCAGGTGGGGACTTCAACACATCACTCATCAGGTTACCTTTGTGCGGTGCTGCCCATGGCGGCACCGGAAGTCAATTCGATCCAGGCCGGATCACTGGCTGACAGATGGCCAAACAACAGACTTTTTTCTTCGGCGCTGACGGTGCTTTCGGGTTGGGTTTCCAGGCAGAGCCGGTTGCGCCCGCCCGATTTGGCGATGTAGAGTTGTTGATCCGCGCGGTCGGTCCACAGCAGCGTGGTGGAGCGGATCCACTGCAGCGCGAAGGCGCCGCCGATGCTGATGGTGACGCGCAAGTCAACCGACGGTGAGATCTGGATGGCCGTCGATTCGATCGTGCGGCGGATGCGTTCGGCCACCACTTCGCCGAACGCCGGCTGGCAGGACGGCAGCACCACCGCGAATTCCTCGCCGCCGTAGCGCGCGAGCGTGTCCATCGGGCGCACGCAGCTCTGCAGCGCCTTGGCCACGGCCTGCAGCACCTGGTCGCCGGCGGCATGGCCGTAGGTGTCGTTGACGCTCTTGAAGTGGTCGATGTCGAGCATCAGCAGCAGCGCGGCTTCGCCCGAGCGCGCCACGCGGTCGATCTCGGCCTCGAGTTCCGCGTTGAAATAACGCCGGTTCGACAGCCCGGTCAACGGGTCCTTGAGCGACAGGTCGACGAGACCGTCGATCACCTTCTGCAGATAGGCACGGGGATCGGCCTCGGCGTCCATGGCGGCGAACGTGGCATCGTCCGATCCGAGCAAGGCACGTGCTTCATCCAGGCGGAGGTCGCTCAGATCGATGGACGAGGGAATTGCCGGTAGTGACACAGGTATGGTGCGAGGTGCTACACAAATTTTAGCAGCAAGCCCGGTGTGCGAGAGCCCCGGTGAATGCTTTTCAAGCGGCCGCAAAGGTGGCCATTTCGATCGATGCACGAGGCGTGCCAGGGGGGCGTCGCATGCGTCAGATGACGTAGTCCTCGAGCCGATGGCGCAGCTGCCTCAACGCGTCGCCGTCGGTGCGGTACAGGCGCAGCAACGGGGCGCTCGTGCCTTCGGCCGGCAGCTGTCCGCCGCGGCGCAGCGCCTGCTCGACCGGCAGCTTCATGCCGCTGATGTGCAGCGTCACCTGGCGTTCGGCCAGCAGCGTGCGCAACTGGCCGAAGACCTCGGCGCCGGTCGCGTCCACGCGGTTGATCGGCTGGGCGAACAGGCAGACATGCTGCAGCCGCGGATGCCTTCCCAGGTGTTCGACGATGGCGCGTTCGAAGCCGCGGGCCGAGGCGAAGTCGAGTTCGGCGTCCATGCGCAGCGCATACAGGTTGGGCGCGAGGGCGGGCAGGCGCCACAGGTGACGGTCACGCAGGCTGCCGTCGGCATGCAGGCCGACTTCGATGATGCGCGGGTGCAACCGGTGGAACAGGAAGTGCGACAGGCTCATCAGCAGCCCGGCGAGCACGCCCCAGTACAGCCGCGGTGCCGTGGCCAGGGTGAGCAGGAACGTCGTGCCGCCGATCAGCGCTTCCACGCGCGCGGCGCGCCACAGGCGCACGAACACGCGGGGTTGCACCAGGCTGGACACCGCGGCCACCACCACCGCGGCCAGCACCGCCTGCGGCACGTGGTAGAGCGCCGGTGTGAGCCACAGCAGCGTCGCCAGGACCAGCAGCACCGAAAAGATCGAAGCCCAGCCCGACTTGGCGCCCGCGTACAGGTTGATGGCCGAGCGCGAGAAGGACGAACTCGTGGGAAACGCGCCGCTGAAGGCCGCGGCGATCTTGGCCAGGCCCTGGCCGATCAGGTCCTGGTTCTCATTCCAGCGCGTGCCGCCGCGCTGGTTGTCGACCTTGGCGCTGGAGGCCGTCTCCAGGAAGCTCACCAGCGTGATGACCATGGTCGGCAGGGCCAGTTGGGCCAGCAGCGACCACGACAACGCACCCGGCCAGTGCAGCGCCGGCAGGCCCGCGGGGAGGGTGCCGACCACCGCGCCGCCACCGCGCGCGAAGCCGAGCCAGGCGCTGAGCACGGCGCTGGCCGCCATCAACGCCATCAACGTCGGGAAACGCGGCGCGAAACGCTTGCCCGCGGCCAGCACCAGCATCGCACCCAGGCCGAAGGCCAGTGCCTGCAGGTCGATGGCGGGATGGTGCAGCAGCTGTGTGAGAGGACCGTCCAGACCGATCAGCGCCGGCAACTGCGACAGCAGGATCAGGATGGCCGCGGCCTGGGTGAAGCCGGTGAGCACTGGCGAGCTCACCAGGTTCAGCAGCCAGCCGCAGCGGCCCAGCCCGAGCATCAACTGCAGCAGGCCCGACAGCAGCGCCAGCCAGACCGCGAGCGTGACCCACTCGGGGCTACCGGGATCGGCCAGGCCGGTGAGCGAGGTGCCGACCAGCAGTGCGCTCAGCGCGGTGGGGCCCACGCCGAGGCGCTGCGACGAGCTCCACAGCACGGCCACCAGGGCCGGCAGCAGCGAGGCATAGATGCCGGTCACCAGCGGCATGCCGGCCAGTGCGGCATAGGCCACGCCTTGGGGGATGACCATCATGCCGACGGTCAGGCCGGCCCACATTTCGCCGCTGAGCATTTCGCGGCTGGGGCGGGGCCAGGCCAGAAAGGGGAACCAGCGGTGCAGTCTTGGGTGGGTGGCCATCGACGCCAATGCTAACGCGGCCTGGGCGCGTTCCAGCCGGCGACAATGCGGCGATGCCTTGGCACCGAAACCGCATCATCCAGTCAATTGCTTCGGTATTGATAGCACTCTTCGCAGGTTGGGCCTGCGCGGAAGCGTCATTCGACGCCAAACAGCCGTGGCGTGCCGAAGTCACCTACGTCACCGATGGCGACACGCTGTGGGTGCGGCCCGAGGCCGGCAGCCCGCCGCGCAAGCTGCGCCTGGACGGCATCGACGCGCCGGAGATCTGCCAGGTTCACGGCGTGGCGGCGCGCGAGGCGCTGATGCGACGGGTCCTGCACCGGCAGGTGATGGTCAGCAGCCGCGCCACGGACGACTACCAGCGCACGCTGGTCACGCTCCATCTCGACGGCGAGGACCTGGGCCGCTGGATGGTGGCGCAAGGGCATGCCTGGTCGTACCGGTATCACCGCAGCGCCGGCCCCTATGCGGCCGAGGAGAAAAGCGCGCGGCGTGCGGGCCGTGGCCTGTTCGCGGATGTCGGTGCCGAACGCCCGCGCGATTTCCGCAAAAGCCACGGCAGCTGTTATCCCTCGAAGCCTTGACGGTGTTCTTTGCCGCAGACGCTGCAGGCCGGGTCGCGCCCGACGCGCATCTCGTTCCATTCCATGCGCCGCGCGTCGAGCATCTGCAGCCGGCCGGCAAGTGACGAACCGGCGCCGCTCAGCAGCTTGATGGCCTCGGCCGCCTGCATCGCGCCGATGATGCCGACCAGCGGCGCCAGCACACCCATGGTGGCGCAGCGCGTCTCCTCGAAATCCGCGGTCGGTGGGAACACGCAGGCATAACACGGCGAATCGGCCGAGCGGCTGTCGTAGACCGTGATCTGGCCGTCGAAACGGATCGCCGCGCCCGACACCAGCGGCACGCGGTGCGCGACGCAAGCCGCGTTCACCGCATGCCGGGTGGCGAAGTTGTCGCAGCAGTCGAGCACAACATCGGCCCGGGCCACAAGCCCGGCCAGCGCCGCCGCGTCGACCCGCTCGGCGATGGCCATCACATCGATCTCGGGGTTGATCGCCGCCATCGCCGTGCGGGCCGATTCGACCTTGGGCTGCCCGAGGCGTGCCATGGTGTGCGCGATCTGCCGCTGCAGGTTGGTCAGGTCCACCTCGTCGTCGTCCACCAGCGTGATGCGCCCGATGCCGGCCGTGGCCAGGTACAGCGCCACCGGCGATCCCAGGCCGCCCGCGCCGATCACCAGGGCCCGCGCTGCCAGCAGCCGCTCCTGGCCCTCGATGCCGATCTCGTCGAGCAGGATGTGCCGCGAGTAACGTAGTAACTGTTCGTCTTCCATGGCTTTATTGTGGCCCGCAAAACAGAAAGCCCCGCGGGGCGGGGCTTTCTGGGGGAAACCTCGGAGGCTTTACTCCGTGGTCTTTTCCTTGCGCTCGATCATGGTCTTGCTGATCAGCACCGGACGTCCCTTGAGCTGGTTGATGGCCTGCACCAGCTGGAAGTCCTTGTCGGAGCCGAACTCGGGCACCTTGCGTTCGGCAACCGGCTTCTTGGCTTCCTCTTCCAGCTTCTTGCGCGCTTCCTCGCGCGCCTTCTCGCGGTTGGCGTCCTTCACTTCCTCGCCCTGGCCGCTGTTCAGGTGTTTCTCCAGGTCGGCCTCGCGCATGCGCAGCACGGCGAACGGGCTGCCGTCCTCGGTGTCGTCGACCATCACATCGGGCACGATGCCCTTGGCCTGGATCGACCTGCCGCTCGGCGTGTAATAGCGGGCCGTGGTCAACTTCAGACCGGTGTCGGGGCCGAGCGGGCGCACGGTCTGCACCGACCCCTTGCCGAAGGTCTGGCTGCCCATGATGGTGCCGCGCTTGTAGTCCTGCAGCGCGCCGGCGACGATCTCGCTGGCGGAGGCCGAGCCTTCGTTGACCAGCACCACCAGCGGCACCGACTTGATGCCGGCCGGCAACCGCGCCAGCGGATCGGCACCGCCGCGGCGCTGGTAGAACTCGGGCGCCGCCTTGTAGGTGAACTTGCTGTCGGCGAGCTGGCCGTTGGTCGAGACCACGGTCACGTTCTCGGGCAGGAAGGCCGCGGAAATGGCCACGGCCGCATCCAGCAGGCCGCCGGGATCATTGCGCAGGTCGAGCACCAGGCCCTTGAGGTTCGGGTCCTGCTTGTAGATTTCTTCCATCTTCTTGGCGAAGTCGTCCACCGTGCGGTCCTGGAACTGGCTCAGCCGGATCCAGGCGTAGCCCGGCTCGATGACCTTGCCCCGCACCGACTGCGTGCGGATTTCCTCGCGCGTGATGGTGACCGGGAAGCTGCGGTTCTCGTCCTTCCTGAAGATGGTGAGATCGACCTTGGTGTTCGGCTCGCCGCGCATCTTCTTCACCGCGTCGTTGAGCGACAGGCCCTTGACGGCGGTGTCGTCGATCTTGGTGATCAGGTCGTTGGGCTTCAGGCCGGCGCGGAACGCGGGCGAGCCCTCGATGGGCGACACCACCTTGACCAGGCCGTCTTCCTGCGTGATCTCGATGCCGACGCCGACGAAGCGCCCGCTCGTGCCTTCGCGGAATTCCTTGAAGGACTTCTTGTCGAAGTACTGCGAATGCGGATCGAGGCCGGCGACCATGCCGGCGATGGCGTCACCGATGAGCTTCTTCTCGTCGACCGGCTCCACGTAGTCGCTCTTGACCATGCCGAAGACCGCCGCCATCTGCTGCAGTTCTTCGAGCGGCAGCGGCGTCATCGTGCCGCGCGCCACGGTCTGCAGCGATACGGTGGTCAGGGCGCCGGCAAGCGCACCTGCCGAAATCCAACCCGCGATCTTGAGTTTCTGGCCCATGGCTACTTCCTGTTTACGGTTCGATATGCACATTGGAACGACGCCGGGCAGCGTGGTTCCCTGGTTGAAGCATGGTTTATGCCTGTTTTTTCGCCCGTTCGCACCGGCTTTCGTCGGATCAGGCCTTCTTGCCCTGCGCGGCGACGGCCGCGGCCGCCTTGGCCGCCGCTTCCGCATCTCCCAGATAGTAGTGGCGAATCGGCTTGAGTTGCGTGTCCAGTTCGTAAACCAGGGGAATTCCGTTGGGAATGTTCAGGCCGACGATGTCGTCGTCGGAGATCTCGTCGAGGTATTTCACCAGCGCCCGGATCGAGTTCCCGTGCGCCGCGATCACGATGCGCTTGCCCGACTTGATGGCCGGGCCGATCGATTCATTCCAGTACGGCAGCACCCGCGCCACCGTGTCCTTGAGGCATTCGGTCAACGGAATGTCGCTGGCAGGCAGCTTGCCGTAGCGGATGTCGCCGCGCTCGCTGCGCGGGTCGGTGGCCTCGAGCGCGGGCGGTGGCGTGTCGTAGCTGCGGCGCCAGACCAGCACCTGGTCGTCGCCGTACTGCTTGGCGGTTTCCGCCTTGTTCAGGCCCTGCAGGGCGCCGTAGTGGCGCTCGTTCAGGCGCCAGCTGTGCGCCACCGGCAGCCAGGTGCGGTCCATTTCGTCCAGGCAATGCCACAGCGTGTGCGTGGCGCGCTTCAGGACGCTGGTGTAGGCCAGGTCGAATTCGTAACCTTCGGCCTTGAGCAGGCGGCCTGCATTCTTGGCCTGTTCGATGCCGGTTTCGGTCAGCGGCACGTCGGTCCAGCCGGTGAAGCGGTTTTCGAGGTTCCAGGTGGATTCGCCGTGGCGGATCAGGACGAGCTTGTACATGGTGTGGCAGGGACGGGGAGTTGAAAAAACGGTCAAAAGGCGCTGGCCGCGTTGGCGGCATCGACCAGCATTCTAAAATCGACGCTCATGGGCGCTTCCGTCCATTCGCAAATAAAGGTGCAACGTGAAGTTTTTACTGGATAACTGGATGCTGATGTCGGTGGCCCTGGCATCGGGCGGTCTGCTGCTGTGGCCCACCGTCTCCGGCGCCGCAGGCTCGGGCGCGCTGTCGGCCAACGACGCGGTGCAGCTCATCAACCGCCAGAAGGCGGTGGTGATCGACGTGGGCGAAGCCGAGGAATTCGCCGCCGGCCACATCGGCGGCGCGAAGAACATCCCCGTTGGTCAGCTCGAGGAAAAACTCGGTGCCGCGGTGAAGAACAAGAGCCTGCCGCTGGTGCTCGTGTGCCCGACGGGCGCGCGTGCCAAGCGCGCGGTGGCCATCGCGAAGAAGCTGGGCTACGAGCAGGCGGCCTCGCTCGGCGGTGGCCTCAAGGCCTGGAAGGAAGCCAACCTGCCCCTGGAAAAGGCCTGAAGCGGCCCCATCTGCGCTTTTCGACGCCACTGTATTGAAAGAGGAATCCCATGCAAGCCGTGAAGATGTACACCACCGCCTTCTGCCCCTACTGCGTGCGCGCCAAGCAGGTGCTCAAGAGCAAGGGGGTGGACCAGATCGACGAGGTGCGCGTCGATGAGCAGCCCCAGGAGCGCATGAAGATGATGGAGCTGACCGGCCGGCGCACCGTGCCGCAGATTTTCATCGGCGACACCCATGTCGGCGGCTGCGACGATCTGATCGCGCTCGACGGCCGCGGTGACCTAATGCCGCTGCTGAACGCCGCCTGAGGTCGTGTCGGCGCCCTGGACGGTGCCTGCGACCTGCAATAATCCCGTGTTTCCCTGGCCCGCTGGAACCGTTCCACCGGGCTTTGTTTTGTCCCTTATCCGCTAGACCGAAAGAATGCCATGGCTGACCAACAAGACCCCGTTTTCCAAATCCAGCGCGTGTACCTGAAGGAAGCCTCGCTCGAGCAGCCCAATTCTCCGGCCATCCTGCTCGAACAAACGCAGCCCGCGGTGGACATCCAGCTGAGCGTCGATGCCCAGCCCGTCACCGACGGCATCTTCGAAGTCGCCGTCACGGCCACCGTGACCACCAAGATCGGCGAAAAGACCATGTTCCTGGTGGAAGCCAAGCAGGCCGGCATCTTCGAGATCCGCAACCTGACGCAGGAGCAGATGGGCCCGATCATCGGCATCGCCTGCCCGCAGATCGTCTATCCGTACCTGCGCGGCAACGTCGCCGACATCGTGCAGCGCGCCGGTTTCCCGCAGGTGCACCTGGCCGAAATCAACTTCCAGGCGATGTACGAGCAGCAACAGGCTGCCGCGGCCCAGGCTGGCGAAGCCGGCACCGTGCTGCAATAAATCCGCATTGGCGCGCCGGGAGCGGGTTGCCATGAAGATCGCCGTTCTTGGCGCGGGTGCCTGGGGCACCGCGCTGGCCATCAGCGCCAGCCGGCCATCGCCGGCACCGCACGAGGTCACCCTCTGGGCGCGCAATGCGCAGCAGGCCGCGGACATGGCGACCGAACGGCGCAACAGCCGTTATCTGCCTGACGTGGCGCTGCCGCCCGCACTGCAGATCTGCTGCGATCCCGTCGAATCCCTGGCCGGCCTGCTGGCCCGGCAGGACCTGATCGTCATCGGTACGCCGATGTCGGCATTGCGCGGCATGCTGCAGGCGACGTCGTCTGCCCAGGCCCCCGTGGCATGGCTGTGCAAGGGTTTCGAGGCCCCGGTGTCCGGCTCTGTCGGTCTGCTGGGCCACGAGATCCGCGCCAGCCTGGGCGTGGGCGGCGAATACGGGGTGTTGAGTGGCCCGAGCTTCGCGCTCGAGGTGGCGCGCGGGCAGCCCACCGCACTGGTGGCCGCCAGTGCCAGTGCCGCCGTGCGCGAGGCGCTGGTGGCCGCTTTCCACGGCCCGGCGCTGCGCATCTACGCCAGCGAAGACATGGCCGGCGTAGAGGTCGGCGGCGCGGTGAAGAACGTGCTGGCCATCGCCACCGGACTGTGCGACGGCCTCGGCCTCGGCCTCAACGCACGCGCCGCACTCATCACCCGTGGCCTTGCGGAAATCACGCGGCTCGGCGTGGCGCTGGGCGCTCGCACCGAAACCTTCATGGGACTGTCCGGCCTGGGTGACCTGGTGCTCACCGCCACCGGCGACCTCAGCCGCAACCGCAAGGTCGGCCTGATGCTGGCGCAGGGGCTGTCGCTGACGCAGGCCGTGGCGTCGCTGGGCCACGTGGCCGAGGGCGTGTACTGCGCGCGCACCGTGCTGCAGCGCGCCAGGGCCCTGCAGATCGACATGCCGATCACGCAAAGTGTGGTGGATCTGCTCGATGGCCGCATCCAGCCGGCCGTTGCCGTGGCGGCCTTGATGGGCCGCGGGCCGGTTGCCGAAGTGCGCGACCTGCCCCCGCCGCCCGGCATCTGATCCGCGGGCTGACAAGCCGCAAGGCGCAGCGGCACACCGGCGGTGCGCGGGGCTGTCAGGTTCGGCGTCATCCATGTAGGACAAATGCCTACAGGGCACGCCGGAAACCAGACGCCGCGTATGTCACTCCCCCGACTTAATTTCCGATTGGGCTGAATTCACAATCCATTTCAACGGATCGGCCTTACCGACATGCCCTACAAGCACACGATGCGATCAGGGACGAGGAGGCGGAACCGGGTGAACGAAAGGATGCCCCATGAACAGCGAACAGATCATTGCCGAAATACGCGAAGCCAACCTGACCTACCTGATGCTGGCGCAGAGCCTCATCCGCAAGGACAAGGCGGACGCCCTGTTCCGCCTGGGCCTCAACGAAGAGTCGGCCGATCTGCTGGCCAAGCTTTCGACCCAGCAGGTCTTCAAGCTGGCCTCCAGCAACATGCTGCTGTGCCACTTCCGTGTGGACGACAACATGGTCTGGGACCTGCTCACCAACCACGATCTGCCCAGCAAGAAGATCAGCAATCCCGCCACCAACCGCATGCACGCCAACATCCTGATGGCCGGCCGCGTGGCTGAAGTCCTCTGATCCCAAGCTATTCCGAACGGAGCCCGCCATGTCCACCCGAACCATCAAGAGTGTCCTCAAGGATTCCCAGCAGATCGAACGCGCCGCCGCGCTGATCCAGATGGGCGCCCGCATGCAGGTGCTCGAATCCGAGACCGACCTGTCCTACGAACGCCTGCTGCGCCTGTACAAGGAAGTCTCCGGCAAGTCGCCTTCCAAGGGACAACTGCCGTTCTCCACCGACTGGTTCCTGTCGTGGCAGGAGAACATCCACTCCTCGCTGTTCCTCAACATCTACGAATACCTGTCGAAGAGCATCGAGCTCGACGCCATCGACATCCTGACCAAGGCCTACCGCCTGTACAGCGAACAGGTCCAGGCCGCCGAGATCGACGCGCTGCTGTCCTTCACCCGTGCCTGGCGCCTGGTGAAGTTCGTCGACGCCAACATGCTCAACATGACCGCCTGCAGCCAGTGCACGGGCAAGTTCGTGACCGAGCTGTACGAGAACCCGAAGCAGTATGTCTGCGGGCTGTGCAACCCGCCGGCACGTGCCGGCAAGTGCAAGGGTGAACGCTCGTTGATGTTGCACTAGGCACACCCCCAGGTTGCGCACTTCGTGTCGCGCCCACCCCTGCTTCGACAAGCTCAGCACAGGCTTGCAGGGGGAGACACCGGCGGCCCGGCGAAGCCGGTTCCGCGGTGTCTCTGGCGAAGACAGGCGCGTTAATTTCCATTCCTGAAACATTGGCATCACCATGAACAGCGACACCACACCAGACGAGATCCGCGAGGCCAACCTCACTTACCTGATGCTGGCGCAGAGCCTGATCCGGCAGGACAAGGCGCAGGCCCTGTTCCGGCTGGGCATGAACGAGGAATCGGCCGATCTGCTCGGTTCGCTGTCGGCGGCGCAGATCCTGAAGCTGGCCTCCACGCCCAGGCTGCTGTGCCAGTTCCGCATGGAAGACGGCCTGGTCTGGAGCCTGCTCACCAACCACGACGTGAAGAAGGTCGGCAACGACGCGACCAACAAACTGCACGCGCACATCCTGATGGCGGGGCGCGTGAGCGAGATCCTTTAAGGGATCATCGATGCGCCAGCGCGGCCACCTTGCGCAGGCTGGTCACGGTGTTCACGCAGGCGCGCGCGGCCTCTTCGCCCTTCACCTTGAAGTGCGCGTGATAGAACTGCTGGTGCTCCGCATGTTCGTGGAAGTGGTGCGGCGTGAGCACCACGGAGATCATCGGCACGCCGGTTTCCAGTTGCACCGACATCAGGCCCGAGATCACGGCCGAGGCCACGAAGTCGTGGCGGTAGAGGCCGCCATCGACGACGAAGCCGCAGGCGACCACGGCGTCGTAGCGGCCGGAAAGCGCAAGCTGCTTGGCATGCAGCGGAATCTCGAATGCGCCGGGCAGTTCGAAGTATTCGATGCCCGCCACCGGCACACCTAGGCGCTCGATCTCGGCTTCGAAGCCTTTGCGGGCTTCGCCGACGATGTCGGCATGCCAGCTGGCGTGCAGATAGGCAATGCGGATCGGGTGGTGACCCGAGTGGATGTTGAAGTTGACAGACTGACTCATGGTGGCCTTGTTGCAAAGCTGGTTTCCAGAATCAGGGCGCACGAGCGCACGGCACGCCCGGAGACCACGCAGCGGTGGCCTCCGGCGAACCATGGATCGCGCTCTCTTTCATCCGGACTATGACCGTCGGCTTCGGAATCGCACCGAAATCTGCTGACCCTGCCGAGTGATCGGCAGGCGCTCGCGGGCTCGGCGATCCAAAGAATCGCCATCACCGCCGGTGGGGAATTCCACCCCGCCCTGAGAACGCTGCCGCAGCTTTCGCGCCGCGGCTCGCGGATTGTACGAAGGGCGCGAACGCCTTGCAGCCGCGGCGACAATGGCCGCCGATGCCAGCGCCTTCTCGCCCCCGAACCACGTCAAAGCCCCAGGTCGTCAAGGCTGCCAAGGGCAGGGCGGTGCTGCCCGCACCAGCCGACCTGGCGCAGGCCCGGCCTCGGCTCACGCTGCAGACGCTCGGGCGCGGTGACGGGCTGCTCGGCTTGATGGCTTTCGGCCCGTCGGGTCCGCGCGGGCCCGATGTGACGGTCGCCCACCTCGACTGGCTCGGTACACCGACCGCCGCCGGCCTGTCCGCGGCCCTGCAAACCCTGCAGGCGCTCGGCCTGCACGCCATTCCCGGCGATGCCTGGCAGTGGCGCAGCGACGAAGTGGCGTCCCACCATGCCGGCGCGTGGACGCTGGCGCAGGAAGAACACTTCGGCGATTTCTGGGCCGACGAGGTGCCTCGGCTGGCGGCGCTCGGCTGGTCGATCGTGGTGCGGCCCGGCTTCGCGCACCACAGCGTGCCGGTGCAGGCCTGGCGCCTGGTGGTCAGCACGGACACGGGCGAGGTGCTGGGCCAGGAGGTGGCCGGGCCGCTGGCGCCCAGGCCCGTGCCTGCGGCCGGCCTGGGCCTGGCGCGGCGCGAGGGCTCGTGGCTGCTGACGCTGGGCGTGGAGGTCGATGGCGAATCGCTCGACCTGGCGCCGATGCTGGCCGACCTGCTGCGCCGCGATGCGGCATGGCTGAATGCCGACCAGCTGGCCGAAATCGACGACGGAAAGATCATCTCGTTGCGGGCGCCGGGCGGTCGCCGCATCGAGACGCCGGCCGCGCCGCTGAAGGCCATCGTTGCCGCGATGCTGGACCTGCTCACCGATCCGCGCCGCAAGGACGGGCCGTTCCAGCTCGCGGCCTGGGACAGCTTCCGTCTCGAAGCGCTGCGCCAGGGCCTGCAAGAAAGCCGGGCCGCGCTCGCCGCGCGCGCGGGGCCGCAGGGCGCCTGGCAACTGCAGGGAGACGACGGCTTGCGGGTGCTGGCACGTCGACTCGCCGGCAGCGTGCCCCAGCTCGTGGCCGCACCCGAGGGGCTTGGCATCACGCTACGCCCCTACCAGCTCGAGGGCCTGGCCTGGCTGCAGTACCTGCGTGCGCAGGGCCTGGCCGGTATCCTGGCCGATGACATGGGTCTGGGCAAGACGGCCCAGACGCTGGCCCACCTGCTGCTCGAGAAGCAGGCCGGCCGGCTCGACCTGCCGGCACTGGTGGTGGTGCCAACTTCGCTGCTGTTCAACTGGCAGGCCGAGGCGCGGCGCATGGCGCCCGGTCTGCGGGTGCTGACTTTGCATGGCCCGGACCGCGCCGACCGCTTCGATGCCATGGGCCAGGCCGACGTGGTGCTGACGACCTTCGCGCTGCTGTGGCGCGACATCCGGCCGCTGGCCGCCCAGCCTTTCCACCTGCTCGTGCTCGACGAGGCCCAGAGCGTGAAGAATGCCGCAGGCCGCGCCGCGCGTTCCGTGCGGCGCATCCGCGCAAGGCACCGCTTGTGCCTGACCGGAACGCCCCTGGAAAACCATCTTGGCGAGCTGTGGGCCCAGTTCGATTTCCTGATGCCGGGATTCCTCGGCGATGTGCGCAGCTTCCAGCGCCACTGGCGCAAACCCATCGAGGTTGGGGGCGAGACGCTGCGCGCCCAGGCGCTGGCGCGGCGCGTGCGGCCCTTCATCCTGCGCCGGCGCAAGGAAGACGTGGCCAAGGAGTTGCCGCCACTGACCGAGCAGGTGCAGCGCGTGGTGCTGGCCGGCCAGCAGCGCGTGCTGTACGAGAGCGTGCGTGTCGCAGCCGACCACATGGTGCGCCGCGTGCTCGCCAGGGCAGGCCTGGCGCGTTCGCAGATCAGCGTGCTCGGCGCGCTGCTGCGACTGCGCCAGGTGTGTTGCGACCCGTACCTGGTGAAGGGCGCGCGGATGCCGGCCCACATGGAGCGCGCCAAACTCGACTGGCTCTGCGACACGCTGCCGGCGCTGGTCGACGAAGGCCGGCGCGTGCTGGTGTTCTCGCAGTTCACCGAGATGCTGGGGCTGATCGGTCCGGCGCTGGCCAGGCTGGGCGTGCCCCACCTGTCGCTCACCGGGCAGACGCCGGCGGCCCAACGCGGCGACACCGTGGCGCGCTTCCAGGCGAGGGAGGTGCCGATCCTGCTGGCCAGCCTCAAGGCGGGCGGCCTGGGCCTGAACCTCACCGCGGCCGACACGGTGGTGCATGTCGATCCGTGGTGGAACCCGGCGGCCGAACAGCAGGCCACCGCGCGGGCGCACCGCATCGGCCAGACGCAGCCGGTCTTCGTCTACAAGCTGGTGGTGGAGGGCAGCATCGAGGAACGCATGCTTGAGCTGCAGGCGCGCAAGTCGGCGCTGGCCCAAGGGGTGCTCGGCGAAGACCGGCTGGGCACGGTGAAGTTCAGCGTGGCCGATCTGCAAGACCTGCTCGCGCCTTTGGGCGACCACACCGAAATTTAAGAAAATCAGCCTCTGGCGCCGGTGGCTACTGCGCGATACGCTATGAATATCATAGTGTTACGGTGAAGTGCGTGCCCTGACCAGGCGCGCTGCGCACCGAGACCGTGCCGCCATGCCGCTCCACGGCCTTCTTCACGATCGCCAGGCCCAGGCCGGTGCCCTGGATGCGGCCAACGTTGCTCGCGCGGTGGAAGGACTCGAACAGGTGGGGCAGCTCCTGCGCCGGAATCCCGATGCCCTGGTCGATGACCTCGAACACCGTGTTGGCGCCATCTTCGGAAACGCGGAAGCGCACCTCGCCGCCGTCGGGCGAATACTTCACCGCGTTGGACAGCAGGTTGCTGAAGATGTGGTGCAGCAGCTTCTCGTCGAACACGCCCGGTACGGCGCGCGCCTCGTAGGCCAGCACGATCTCGCTGGCGGCCTCGGCATGCTGGCGCCGCGCCTCGTCGATGCAGCGCTGGCACAGCAGCCGCAGGTCCAGCGCCTGGGGCAGGAAGTCGAGCAACTGGGCATCGGCCTTGCCGATCAGCAGCATGCGGTCGAGCATGCGGGTCATGCGGTGCACGCCGGTCTCGATGCTGCGCAGCACCTCCTGCTTCTCGGCCTCGGGCATGCGGTCGGCGTAGTGCTGGATCAGTTCGGCCGAGGACAGGATGGTGGCCAGCGGCGTGCGGAATTCATGGCTGGTCATCGACACGAAACGCGAACGCAGTTCGTTGAGTTCCTTCTGCCGCGCGAGTGCGGCGCGGATGTCGTCCTCGGCCTTGCGCCGGTCGGTGATGTCGAGCAGGGTCCAGATCACGCCCGCGTCGGGATTGCGGTCGACCACGCAGCGCCCTGCGAGCTGCACCCAGAAGGTTTCGCCGTTGCGCCGCACGAGTTCGCGTTCGGTCGTATGGTGGCCATCGCGCAGCAGCGCTTCCAGCGTGCGCCGGCCCTCGGTGACGTAGGTCTCCTCGTCCTTGTAGAACACGCGCGAAGGCTGGCCGCTGAGTTCGGCCCGGCTGTAGCCCAGCATTTCCACGCACTTGTCGTTGACCCACTGGATGCGCCGGTTCACGTTGAAGCTGATGCCCACCAGCGCGCTGTTGAAGATGGCTTCGCGCTCCGACGAGGTGCGCTGCAGCGCTTCCTCGAGCTCCTTGCGCTGGGTGATGTCCATCACGGTCCACACCGTGCCCTGGCCGGCATCGGCGGCATCCACCGCACGGCCCGACACCGCGGCCCAGAACAGCTTGCCATCGATGCGGCGCAAGCGCATCTCGCTCTGGTAGTCGCGGCCGCGGCGCATGTGCTCGGCAATGTCCTGCACGGTCTCGTCGTAGGCCTGCTTGGACGGGAACAGCGCCTCCCACGAAGGCGGCGCCGAGGGCCCGCGCCGCATCGCGAAGATGCGTGCCATGGCGCGGTTCGACCAGCGGAAGCGATGGTCCTGCGTGAGAAAGGCGATGCCCACCAGCGAGTTCTCGAGGATGGTCTCGCGCTCGGCGAGCGTGTCGCGCAGCTTTTCCTCGAGCGCCTTCCGGTGGCTGATGTCGCTGAAGAAGGTCAGTGTCGCGTCCTGGCCGCCCCACGGCACCTTGGTCACGCCGATGTCGATCCAGGTGACGCTGCCGTCGCCATGTTGCAGCCGCAACTCGTGGCGCTGTGGCCCGGGGTCGCCTTCGATACGGCGGCGTTGCCTCTCGCG
This sequence comes from Rhodoferax koreense, assembly GCF_001955695.1. NCBI lineage: Bacteria > Pseudomonadati > Pseudomonadota > Betaproteobacteria > Burkholderiales > Comamonadaceae > Rhodoferax > Rhodoferax koreensis. The sequence goes on from NZ_CP019236.1 coordinate 1,775,301, forward strand.
CACCTGGGCGCGGTCACCGGGATGGATCGCGGTGAGGAAACCCTGCCGCAGCATCTCGCGCTGCGACATGCGGGCGATCGCGGTGGCGCGTTCGTTGACGAAAACGATCTGCTCGCCCTGCACCACCACCATGCCTTCGCCCACGTGCTCGACCACCGCACGGTAGCGCTCCTCGGAGCGGTGCATCGCCTCCAGGATGAGCTTGTTGTCGGTCACGTCGCTGAAGAAGGTCAGGCTGGCCGGCTTGCCGCCCCAGGGCACGACACTCACGCCGATCGCGATCCAGCGGATGTCGCCATCGGGAAACAGCAGGCGCAGCTCGTAGTGGTCGGGCACCTCCTCGCCGGCCAGGCGGCGGCGCTGGCGTTCACGCACCAGGTCATGATCGTCGGGGTGCACGCGGTGCAGGAAGCCGATGTGGTGCATCTCCGCCAGCGGCATGCGGGCGATCTCGGCTGCGCGCGCGTTGGCGAACACGATGACTTCGTCCTGGATCACCACCATGCCTTCGGTCACGTGTTCCACCACGGCGCGGTAGCGTTCCTCCGAGGTGTGCAGGGCCTGCATCACCGACTGGTGAACATTGGCGTCCGGGGCTTCCTCGACGCGCGCCCCGATGTCGCGCAGCACCAGGCCCGAGCCGGGCGCGCCGTTCACTGGCGCGGCGAAGGCCGAGACCTCGGCGCGCACCTGGCCGCCGTCGGGCCGGCGCAGGTCGAGCGTGCGCAAGCCCTGCAGCGCGTCGAGCCAGGCGGGGTTGCCGCTGGCGAGGTAGGCGGCCCACGCGCCGCCGGTGGCGGGCGGGCCGGCCGGCACCAGCCAACGCGACAGCAGGCGGTCCTGCGGGGCTTCGTCCGCGGCACGGCCCAGGAGCCGGCAGGCGCTCGCATTGCAGGCGACGATCAGCCCTTGCCCATCGACGGCCAGCACCGCGTCGGGGGCATGGTGCATCAGTTGCGAGCAGATGGCGTCCCCCGGGTCGGTGTCGGTGCCGTCCTCGACGGAGGGGTGTGGGGCTTGGCGCATGGGAAGGTTGATGATTCTCCAGCGGACTGCGCCATGTCAAGCGGGCTTGCCGAGGGGGTGCCATCACGCGCCGTGGCGACTGCCGCCCGATACAATCGATCCAGCATGTCGCGAAGGAGCAGGGATCATGGCTGACGAGGCCGTAGTCAAGCCGCAGTTGCTGGTGGTGGACGATGAGTCCGAGCTGCGCAATGTGTTGGCCAAGTACTTCAGCTACAACCACTTCGAAGTGCGCACGGCGGCCAACGCGGCGCAGGCGCGCGCCATGGTGGCCGAGCTCGCGCCCGATGTGGTGCTGGTCGACGTGCACATGCCCGGCGAGGGTGGGCTGTCGCTGGCCCGGTGGCTGCGCGAGAGCTTTCCGCGCGTCGGTCTGGTGATGTTGACCGGCGCCGCCGATTCGGTGGACCGCATCGTCGGCCTGGAAGTCGGCGCCGACGACTACGTCACCAAACCCTTCGAGATGCGCGAGCTGTTGGCACGGGTACGTGGCCTGCTGCGCCGCCTGGCACCGCCACCGGAGCCGACCCGCCAGGACACGGCCCAGACCGCGGCGGCCGGCGGTCAGCACCGCGTTCGTTTCGGCACCTGTGTGCTCGACCTCGAACTGCGCCGCCTGTTCGACGCCAAGGGCGCGGACATGCCGATCTCCGCGGCCGAGTTCGACCTGCTGGCGCTGTTCGCGCGCAATCCCAACCGGCCGCTCAACCGCGACCAGATCATGGAATACGGCCACAATCGCAGCTGGGATGTGTTCGACCGCTCCATCGACCTGCGCATCATGCGGCTGCGGCGCAAGCTCGAACCTGATCCGACCAAGCCTTCCGTGTTGAAGACGGTACGCAATGTCGGCTACGTCTATGTGCCCTGACTCGTTTCAATGCCCCACTCTCCATCTCTAGGATTTCCATGACTCAGCAGATCGCAGGCCACTTGCTCGTGGAGTGCCTGGTGCACCAGGGCGTCGAACACGCGTTCGGCGTACCCGGTGAAAGTTTCCTGGCCGTGCTCGACGGCTTCCACGCCTACCGCGACGACATCCGGTTCATCATCAACCGGCAGGAGGGCGGCGCAGCCTTCATGGCCGAGGCACACGGCAAGCTCACCAACCGGCCGGGCGTGTGCTTCGTCACGCGCGGGCCGGGTGCGACCAACGCCTCCATCGGTGTGCACACCGCGTTCCAGGATTCCACCCCGATGGTGCTGTTCGTCGGCGACGTGGCCAGCGACAGCCGCGACCGCGAGGTGTTCCAGGAGGTCAACTACCAGAGCTTCTTCGGCCCGAGCACCAAGGGGCTGGCCAAGCTGGTGGAGCGTATCGACGACCCGCGCCGCATCCCCGAATACGTGGCGCGTGCCTTCGCCACGGCGATGAACGGCCGGCCCGGCCCGGTGGTGCTGGTGCTGCCCGAGGACATGCTCACGCAGACCGTCGACGCCGTGCCCATGCCGCGTGTCGAACCGGTGCAGGCCTGGAGCGACCCGGGCTCGCTGCGCACGCTGCGCGAGATGCTGATGCAGGCCCAGCGCCCGCTGGTGATTGCCGGCGGCAGCGGCTGGACGCCGCAGTCGGCCCAGGCGCTGCAGCGCTTCGCCGAGAACTGGAAACTGCCGGTGGGCAACGCCTTCCGTTTCCAGGATACCTTCGACAACTTCCATCCGCTGTACGCCGGCGACGTGGGCATCGGCATCAACCCCAAGCTGGCGGCGCACGTGCGCGAGGCCGACCTGATCATCGCCATCGGCCCGCGTCTGGGCGAGATGACCACCGGCGGCTACACGCTGATCGAGGCGCCCCGGCCGAAGCAGAAACTGGTGCACATCCACGCCAGCGCCGAGGAACTCAACCGCGTCTACCAGGCCGACCTGGCCATCAATGCGACCATGAACGCCGCCGCGCGTTCGCTCGAGGTGCTCACCGCGCCGGTGCAGGTGGCGTGGGAAGCCTGGGCCAAGTCCTGCAACGATGACTACCTGGCCAACCTGCAGCCGCAGCAACTGCCCGGTCCGATCGACATGCCGGCCATCATCGCCCTGCTGCAAAAGCATTTGCCCGAGGACGCCGTGCTGACCAACGGCGCGGGCAACTTCGCCAGCTGGGTGCATCGCTTCTACCGGCACCATGGACTGGCCAAGGGGTTCAAGACCCAGCTCGCCCCGACCAACGGCGCCATGGGCTACGGCGTGCCTGCGGGCATCGGCGCGGCCATCGCCACGGGCCGGCTGGCCTTCACCATCGCCGGTGACGGCGACTTCCTGATGAATGGCCAGGAACTCGCCACCGCTGCGCAATACGGCGCCAAGAGCCTGATCGTGCTGCTCAACAACGGGATGTTCGGCACCATCCGCATGCACCAGGAGCGCGAATACCCGCAGAACGTGAGCGGCACGCAGTTGAAGAACCCCGACTTCGTGAAGCTGGCGCAAGCCTATGGCTATGCTGGCGTGCGCATCACGAAAACGGAGGAATTCGAGGCCCAGCTGCTGGCCGCGCTGGAGCGGGCGGAAGGCACGGTGATCGAGGTGGTGCTGGATCCGGAGGTGATCACGACGCGGGGCACGTTGTCGGCGATCACGAAGGCGGCCGAGGCGCGGCTGGCGACCAGGTAGGGTCGCGTGCCTGGCTTCTGGCACGCACCTTGTCCTCATTTTTTCCACTGGCAGTGTTGTCTCACAACCATCGGTTTGCCGCATCCGCCGTGTCGAGCGGCGTCGTGTTGAACGCGATGGCCGCGTGCGGCGCCGAACGGTGCACGGCATTGATCAACATCTCGAAGAGCAACAGGCTCTTGGGAGGAATGCGCAGTCCGCCACCGATCACGACGCATTCGTAGTCTTTGCCTGCGAGTTGCTGCTTCAGCGCGATGGCGGCGGTTTCATCGGGTTGCACCAGGCATAGATCGGCCTGCCATCCGCGGTCGAGCATCTGCTGCATGCCTGCCGCGATCCCGGCGTGGATCTTGGCAGCGTCGAAGCCGGGCGGCAATGCCGGGTCCGAGAAGTCGACCGTCTCCGGCACCTGTCCCACGAACAGGACCTTGTGCGTGTCATGCGATTTGTTCATTGCGTTCTCCTTGTCGGGTTGTCGATGCGGGTGGATCAGGCCTGCCATTGCCGTGCGGTTTCCAGGGCGAAGTCGCGATAGCTGCGCGGCGGCCGGCCAAGCAGCGTCGTCAGTCTGGCGATGTCGGTGTCCGTCGCCACGGCGCCGTCCTGCTGGTAGCGGCGCATCATGGCCCGCATGTCGTAGGCCAGCCAGGCCGGCGCACGTGTGGCCACATTCTTCTCGAAGCTGTCGAGGTCATCGCCCGCGTAGCGCACCGGGCGGCCCAGCACCTCGCTCCAGATGGCGGCCAGCGATGGGCCCGTCAGCGCTTGCGGACCTGACAACTCATAGGTTTCACGGGGCAGGGCTTGTGCCGCGTGGTGGCGTCGCAGCAGCTCCAGGACGGCCGCGTCGGCGATGTCGCGGACATCCACCATCGACACCCCGACGGTTCCTACCGGTGATACATAAAGACCGGCCTGCTGCAGCAGGTCCTTCTGCGCGACGTCGTTCTGAATGAAGTAGGACGGGCGCAGGATGGTCGCCGGCAGGTCCAACTGCTCGATCATCTTTTCGACGGCGTGCTTGGCCGTGAAGTGCGACACGTCCGTGTACCCGGCCGAGCGCGTCACCGACAGGTAGACGATGCCTTGGACGCCTGCTTCGCGCGCCAGTCCCAGCGTGTTGATGGCCTGGGTCAGTTCATCGGCCGCATTGCTGACGAGCAGGAACAGGGTCTTCACCCCGGCAAGTGCCTGGCGCATGGCCTGGGCGTCCAGAAGATCGCCGGCAATGGCGGTCACACCGGCGGGGAATCGCGCTTTTTCTGGCGAGCGTGTGAGGGCGCGCACGGTGGCGCCGCTCTGGGCCAGTTGTGCGACGACTCGTGCACCGATGCGGCCGGTGCTGCCTGTGACGAGAATGGTCATGATGAACTCCTGAGGTGATGCGCTCGGCTTGAGCGGGGGGATGAAAGAGCATTTGCTCCGGTCACTGGATATTAGGTCGTACCATTTTTGATTCATAGTCTCTAGAATAGAGACAAGTTGTCTCAAATTTGGAACGTTCATGGACTATCTGGCACTGGCGGATTTCAACCTGGTGGCCGCACATGGCGGCTTTGGCCTGGCCAGCAGGGCTTCCGGACAATCGAAGGCCACCCTGTCCCGCCGTGTCAGGGAACTGGAGACAAGCCTGGGTGTGCGCTTGATCGAACGCGGCTCACGCAGCCTGCGGCTGACCGAGGAAGGTGCGGTGCTGCACGCCCGTACGGAAATGCCCTATGTGGAGATCGCCGAAGCGCTTCAAGACGTCAAGGCCGGCCTGAGTCGACCGAGCGGGCGTTTGCGTGTCAGCGCCCCGATGTTGTTCGGTCAGACAACGCTGGGACCGCTGGCGGCAGCCTTCGTGGCCGCATTTCCTGACGTCACCCTGGAGGTGAGCACGGAGGACAAGTTCGTCGACTTGGTCACCGACGGCATCGACGTTGTCATCCGTGTGAATCCCCGCCCGGACGACGCGCTGGTCGGCCGGTGCTTCATGCGCAATCGAATGGTGCTGGTGGCGGGGCCGGACATGCCGCGCCCGCCGGCGAGTGCCACGCGGCATGCGGCCGCGACCTTTCCCGCGGTCATGCGCATCGGTGCGGCCGACGACGACACATGGCGTGTCACCGATCCCGACGACGGGACCGAAAGGCTCTATTTCCCGCGGGCCGTATTGAAATTCTCAACCCCGCTGCCGATCAGGAATGCCGTCTATGCCGGCGCGGGCGCGGCCCTGGTTCCTTACGCCATCGTGGCGTCCGACCTGACGTCGGGGCGTCTGGTCAACTGGGGCAATTCGACCGCGCCGGTGGCTGAACTCTGGGTCCTGCATGCATCGCGCCGCCTGGTCAGTCCGAAGGTCGCAGCCTTCGTCAGCTTCGTCTGCGACTACTGCGAGGCCAATCTCCCGGCCTCGATGCTGACCTAGACAACGGCCGAGGCGGGCCTGCCCGAGTTCAACGGTTCATCGGATGGCGTCGACGCGACGCGGCGACCATCAGGGCGAGCGCCAGGATGATCAACGCCAGCGTGCCGGGCTCCGGCACTTCGGCGAGTCGGGCAATGTCCGTGTAGGTGCCGTCGAACCGGAAGCTGGCCTTGGCGCCGTCGATCAGCGTGTTGTCGATCAGGGCCAGGAAGTCTGCATCGGTGGACCAATCGCCCAGGAACCTGAACGCGTAGTCCAGCGAAGTACCGCGCAGATAGCCCAGCACCGTGAGCGTCTTGCCGGCGACGACGGCATCCAGGCTGTCGAAGGTCAGCGACGACAGGCCGAGGTCGAACAATGCGTCGTCGAGCAGGGAGAAGCCGGCGAAGGTCTGCGCGTCCTCGCCCGCGGCGTTGGTCAATTGCAGGCTGCCGCCGTCCATGACCAGGCTGCCGAGCGAGGACAGGCGGTTGGCGCCGTCCAGCACCAGCGTGCCGCCGCTGACCTGCGTCGTCCCGGTGTAGGTGCTGGCGCCCGACAGCGTCACGGTGCCACTGCGGACCTGCACCTCGCTGAAATTGGACAGCGAGCCGGCGTAGGCGAAGGCATTGCCCGCGCCCGGGTCCACCACCATCCTGTTGCTGCCCCCGGTGCCGCCGTTGACGTTGCCCAGGATGGCGGCTTTGCCGCCGTCGACGTACAGCGTGTTGTTGCCGCCGCCCATGTCGATCGCCATGCCGCTGCTGGCACCGTTGATGATGCCGGCGTTGCGGATGGTGTCGTTGTCGGCCCCGGTCTTGACGGCCGCGTTGGCCGTGCCGCCGCCCAGCAGCGTGGCGCCGGCGTTGTTGTTGATCGTGACCGTGTAGCCGCTGGCCGCACCGACCACGACGATGGCGGAATCGCTGTCGCCGCGGATCAGGCCGCCGGACTGGTTGGTGACCACGGCATTGCCGTAGAGGCCTTCGCGCGTGCCGGCGAGCGGGCCGCTGGTGATGTCGTTGCCGGCCAGCGTGATGCCGCGGCCCACCGCATTGGTGTTGCCGGCGGCGACCAGGCCCTCGATCGTGCCCGAGTTGACGATGGTGCCGCCGCCGACGGAGATGCCTTCGCTGTAGGCCTTGCCATCGGCCGGCTTGCTGAACGCGTTGACGGAACGGATGGTGCCCGTGTTGGTGATGTTGACCAGGCCGTCGGCATCGATGCCGTCGCCGTCGCCCGTGACGCCATTGCCGCTGATCAGGCCGCGGTTGACGACTGTGGCCGTCTGGTTGGCGTTGTAGCCATCCAGGTTGATGCCCGAGCCGTTGTTGCCGCGGATCACGGCATTGGTGTCGTTGGTCACGCCGATGTCGAACTTGGCGGTGGCGTTCGCCGGGCCGCCGGTGATGCCGTGGCGGCCGCCGTCGATCGTGCCGCTGCCGAGGTTGTTGACCTGGATGCCGGTATTGTTCTGCGCGTCGATGCCGTCGCTGCTGCTGCCGGTGGTTGTGATGGCCTTGATCGCGCCGTAGTTGTTGACGACGCCGTTGACGCCCGGGCGCACGGCGTCGGCCTCGTAAGCGGTCATCACGCCGGTGGCGTAGTTGTTGACCACGTTGACGCCGGATGCGATGGCGTTGAAGTCCACCACCTGCGCGCCGCCCGCCGAGGCGTTGAGCGAGATCATCTGGCCGTAGTTGTTCAGCGTCACGCTGGCGGGCGACTTGGCCATCTGCACCACGTCGGCGTCGGCGGCCTTCATGACGGCGCTGGCGTTGGTGACGCTGCCGTTGTTGATCATCAGTCCCGTCACGCCGGTGTTGTCGCGCACGACCCGGCCGGTGCCGGTCTGCGAGATGGTGCCCTGGTTGTCCAGTGTCGCGTTGTTGCCGGTGATCGTCACGGCCACGGCGGAGCCGCTGACGATGAGCGAACCAGTGTCGGCGACCGCGCCGGTCTGGCCCGAACCGCTGCCCAGCGTCTGTGCGCTGGTGCTGTTGCCGCCGATGGAGAACGGCCCCGCGTAGGCGTTGCCGATGCTCAGCGGCAGGCAGGCCATGGCAAACAGGCCGCCGATGACGGCTTGGCGCCTGCGGGAGAAGGCGGGCGCCTTGGACGGGGAGGTGGGCATTTGAAGCATTCCGTTTCGAGGGGTGGCCGCCGGATTGGACCGCGGCAAGATGACAGGCGTGTTAAACCGCAGCCTGCCGGCCATGGCCGGTGACATGTGGTTGTCATGCTGAACCGCTAGCCTTGTCGGTTGCCTCGTCCGCACGGCTGCGGCCGCGGTTTTCACGTCCCCACCGCTTCCTCTCATGCAAAAACTCGTCGGATGGCTCGCTACGCTGGCCGCCATCGTCATCGCCGCGGCCTTGTGCGTCATCGCCTACCAGGGCCTGCGCAGCCAGGCATCGCCCGAACTGTCGGCGCCTTACCACGCGGTCGCGCTCACGAATGGGCAGGTTTTCTTCGGCCGCATCGATCGCCTGGACGGCAACTACACCGTGCTGCGCGACGTCTTCTACATCCAGTCGCGGCAGAACCCGGAAAACAAGGAAGTCGCGAACGTGCTGATCAAGCGCGGCGGCGAGGCGCACGGCCCCGACCGCATGATGCTGAACCGTCAGCAGGTGCTGCTGGTCGAGCCCGTGGGCAGCGATTCGAAGATCGGCAAGCTGATCGCGGAGCAGGCCCAGGTGCGTTGAAGGCGTTCGGCACGGGTGCGTGTGCGTCGGTTGACGTCGGCGGCACCGGGCCGGCAGTCGTCGTCAGAAACGCACCTGGATGAGCCATTCGGCGACGAGGGCCGGGCGTTCCGCATCCAGGACCCGACCCTCCACCTTCCACCAGCATCGCGCCTCGGCGCACCGAGAGGACATCGGCTGGCGGGCCGGCCCCATGTCAGCTGGCGTCAGCTCTCTCTCGAGCCATGGGTGATGCCGGCGCGCGACGCCATGGCGCGGCGGGTGATCGAAGACTGTTTCATGCGGGGGTTCCGTCCGGCCCGGTGGGGCTCATCTACCGTGCCGACATGGAAAACCCAAGGGTGAACCTGCTGCGCGAAGCACTTGAACTGGCGTAGCGCGCCACCCACAAAAAAGGGCCGGATCGACTGGCCCTTGCATGCAGGCGATGAAGGGGCGCAACGCCCCTCATCGCGCTGGCGCTGATTCGCTTATTCCTTGATGTCCACCCCATAGAACACGTGCCGCCCGAACGGGCTCAGCTTGAAGTCGATGACTTCCTTGCGCACGGGCTTCAGCTGCACCGCGTGGGCGATGGTGAACCATGGCGCCTGTTCCTTGAACACGACCTGGGCCTTCTCGTAAAGGGCGGTACGTTCCTTCTGGCTGCTCACCGTCTTGGCCTTCAGCACCAAGTCTTCGAACGGCTTGTAGCAGAACTTGGCGACGTTGCTGCCGCTGGCGCTTTGCGCCGAGGCGCAGCCCAGCAGGGTGTAGAGGAAGTTGTCCGGATCGCCGTTGTCGCCGGTCCAGCCGAGCATGCCCATCTGGTGTTCGCCGGCCTGCATGCGCTTGCGGTATTCGCCCCATTCGAAGCTCTTGATCTCGGCCTTCACGCCGATGGCGGCGAGGTCGGCCTGCATCAGTTCGGCGATGCGCTTGGCGTTCGGGTTGTAGGGGCGCTGCACGGGCATGGCCCACAGGTCGGTGGTGAAGCCGTTGGGCAGGCCCGCTTCGGCCAGCAGCTTCTTGGCGGCTGCCGGATCGTACGCATCGTCCTTCACCGCCTTGTTGTAGGACCACATGGTCGGCGGGATCGGGTTGGTGGCGGCCACGCCGGTGCTGAGGTACACCGCGTCGATGATGGCCTTCTTGTTGATGGCCATGTTGATGGCCTTGCGCACACGCACGTCGTCGAACGGCTTCTTCTGCGTGTTGTAGGCCAGGTAGCCGACGTTCAGGCCGGGCTGCTCGAGCACGGTGACGTTCGGGTCCTTGCGGATCGCGTCCAGGTCGGCCGGGTTCGGATAGGGCATGACGTGGCACTCACCCTTTTGCACCTTGGCCCAGCGCACCGACGCGTCCGGCGTGATCGAGTAGACCAGGTCGTCGATCTTGGCCTTGCCACCCCAGTACGGTGCGAAAGCCTTGTAGCGCAGGATCGCGTCCTTCTGGTACTGCACCAGGTAGAACGGGCCGGTGCCGATGGGTTCCTGGTCGAGCTTTTCGGGCGTGCCGGCCTTGAGCATGGCCACGGCGTATTCCTTGGACTGGATCGCGGCATAGGGCATGGCCAGGTTGGCCAGGAACGGGGCCTCGGGCTGGTTCAATGTGATCTTGACGGTGTAGTCGTCCACCTTGTCCACCGCCTTCAGCAGTTTGGGCATTCCCATGTCGTTGAAGTAGCTGTGGTTGGGGCTGGTGACCTTGTAGTAAGGGTCTGTGTCCTGCCACTGGCGCGTGAAGGCGAAGATCACGTCGTCGGCATTGAAGTCGCGGCTCGGCTTGAACGCGCGGTGCTGGTGCCACTTCACGCCCTTGCGCAGGTGGAAGGTGTAGACCAGGCCGTCAGGGGAGATGTCCCATTTCTCGGCCAGGCCGGGTACGGTCTTGGTGGTGCCGCGCTCGAAGCCGACCAGGCGGTCATAGATGGGTTCGTTGGCGTCGAACGAGGTGCCGGTGGTGTTCACGCCGGGGTAGAAATTCTCGGGGCTGCCTTCGGCGCAATACACGAGTGTCTTGGCCGAAACGGGCGTCAAGGCCAGCAGGGCCGGCAGGGCCACGGCCGTCGCCAGCAGCGCGCGTTGCAGCGGCCGCAGCTTCTTGGGCGCGGTGGCGGCTTGGTTGGAAAACTGGTTCATCTTGACGACTTCCTTCGGTTGGAGGGCTGCGATGCAGCGGGCTGGATGGCGGATGCTCGGGATGTTTGCATCCGCCTGGACAACATGCCGTGGCGTGGCGCTGGTTGGCGCTGCACCTCGGCACACGATGATAGGAAACCAAACACGGCGACGCAACGGGGCCAACGCTCAGGCGGCGACGGCCAGTGCCGGCTTGCCGTAAGCCAGCGGTGCCGTGCCTTCGGCGATGCGTTCGGCCTCGTGGCAGGCGACCAGACGGCCCGTCAACGGGCGCAGCGCGGGCCGCTCGGCGCGGCAACGCTCGGTGACGTAGGGGCAGCGCGTGGAGAACACGCAGCCCGCGGGCGGGTTCAGCGGCGACGGCAGCTCGCCCTGCAGCACGATGCGCTGGCGCACGTTGGCCGATGCGCCGATGCCAGGCGTCGAGGCCAGCAGCGCCTGCGTGTACGGATGCAGCGGCTGGGCGAAGATGGTCTTCTTCTCGCCTTGTTCCATCACGTGGCCGAGGTACATCACCAGCACGTCGTGCGCGATGTGGCGCACCACGCCGAGGTCGTGCGAGATGAACAGGTAGGCCAGGCCGAACTCCTGCTGCAGGTCGGCCAGCAGGTTCAGCACCTGGGCCTGGATCGATACGTCGAGCGCGGACACCGGCTCGTCGGCCACCACCAGCGAGGGATTCAGCATCAGCGCGCGCGCGATGGCGATGCGCTGGCGCTGGCCGCCGGAGAACATGTGCGGATAACGCTCGTAGTGCTCGGGCCTCAGGCCGACCCGGGCCAGCATGTCGCGCGCGCGGCTGGCGCGCTCCTCGGCGGAAAACGGCGCGTTGATCTCGAGCGGCGCTTCCAGGATCTGGCCGATTTTCTTGCGCGGGTTCAGCGAACCGTAGGGGTTCTGGAACACCATCTGCACCGTCCTGCGCAGCTTGTGGCGTGCTTCGCCATCGGCCTTGACCGCATCCACGCCGTTGATGCGCAGGCTGCCGGCGGTGGGCGTCTCGATCAGCGAGACCATGCGCGCCAGCGTCGATTTGCCGCAGCCGGATTCGCCGACCACGGCCAGCGTCTTGCCGGCCTGAACGGTGAACGAAACGCCGCCCACGGCCTGCAACCGGTCCGCGGGGCGGAACATGCCGCGCTTGATCTGGTAGACCTGGCGCAGGTCGCGGGCCTCGACGACCGGACCTGGCGTGGACATGGCGACAGGCGTGGGCGCCATGGCTGGAGCCGCGATCATGCCGACACCTCGGCCACCGGTTGGTCCTGCATCCGCTTCGCATCGCGCGACGGATCACCCAGCGGATAGTGGCAACGCACCATGCCATCCTTCCAGGCGCGCAGCAGTGGCCGCTCGTTGCGCGAATGTTCGGTGGCGTAGCTGCAGCGCGGCGCGAAAAGGCAGCCCTTGGGCCGGTCGTACAGGCCAGGCACCATGCCCGGAATCGTGGCCAGGCGCGCGCCGTCTTCGCTGCGGTCGGGCAGGGCGGAGAGCAGGGCTTCGGTATAGGGATGCTGCGGCGCGGCGAACAGGTCGGCGGCGCTGCGTTCTTCCATGATCTGGCCGGCGTACATCACGGCCACGCGCTGCGCCATCTCGGACACGACGCCCATGTTGTGGGTGATGAGCACCAGGGCCATGCCGCGCTCCTTCTGCAGGCTGCGAAGGAGGTCGAGGATCTGCGCCTGGATGGTCACATCGAGCGCGGTGGTGGGCTCGTCGGCGATCAGCAGGCGCGGGTTGCAGGCGATGGCCATGGCGATCATCACGCGCTGGTTCATCCCGCCCGACATCTGGTGCGGGTACACCGAAAGCCGGCTCTCGGGCGAGGGAATGCCCACCTGCTCGAGCAGTTCGATGGCGCGGCGGTGCGCGGCCTTCTTGTCCAGGCCGAGGTGCAGGCGCAGGGTTTCCTTCAACTGGAAGCCGACGGTGAAGCAGGGGTTGAGGCTGGTGGTCGGGTCCTGGAAGATCATGGCCACGTCCTTGCCGGTGAGCTTGCTGCGCTCGCGCGGCGACAGGCTCAGCAGGTCGTGGCCGGCAAAGCGCAGCTTGTCGGCACGCACTCGGCCGGGAAAGGCCACCAGGCCCATCAGCGCCATCATCGTGACGCTCTTGCCCGAGCCGGATTCGCCGACGATGCCGAGCACCTCGCCCTCGTCGAGAGAGAGGCTCACGCCGTCGACGGCGTGCATGACGCTGTTTTGCGAGGGGAATTCGACGCTGAGGTTTTCTATTTCAAGCAGAGCCATCGTGTGCGCTCCTTATCGTTTTAGTTTGGGATCGAACGCGTCGCGCAGACCGTCGCCGAGCAGGTTGAAGGCCAGCACCGTGATCAGGATGGCCAGGCCGGGGAAGGTGACGACCCACCACGCGCGCAGCACGAACTCCCGCGCATCGGCGAGCATGGTGCCCCATTCTGGCGATGGCGGCTGCGCGCCCAAGCCGAGGAAGCCGAGTGCGGCCGCGTCCAGGATGGCGGTGGACACGCCGAGCGAGGCCTGCACGATCAGCGGCGCGGTGCAGTTGGGCAGGATCTCGCTGAACATCAGGCGGATGCGGCTCGCGCCGTTCATGCGCGCGGCGGTCACGTAGTCGCGCGACACTTCGGCGATCACCGCGGCGCGCGTGATGCGCACGTAATGCGGCAGCACCACCACCGCCACGGCCAGCATGGCGTTCATCAGCCCCGGGCCGAGGATGGCCACGATGACGATGGCCAGCAAGAGGCTGGGCAGCGTGAGGATGATGTCCATGAGCCGCATCACCGCGATCTCGAAGATGCCGCGGAAGAAGCCGGTGAGCAGGCCCAGCACGGTGCCGACGACGACCGAGATGGCGACTACGGCCACGCCGATCACCAGCGACAGCCGGGCGCCATGCATCAGCCGCGAGAGGATGTCGCGGCCGATGGCGTCGGTGCCGAGCAGGTGGGCGGTGCTGCCGCCCTGCTGCCAGAACGGCGGCTTGAGGAAGACGCTGGTGTCGGTCTGGTTCGGCGCATAGGGCGCGATCCAGGGCGCGAGCAGCGCGACGAGCAGCACCAGAACGACGATGGCCAGGCCGGCCACCGCGCCGTTGTTGGCGCTGAAGTAGTTCCAGAACTCGCGCAGCGGATGAGGGGGGGCCGGGGCCGTCGCGGGCATCGCGGGCTTGGTGGAAACGGTTGCGGTACTCATGTTCAGTGCTGATGCCGGATGCGCGGATTGATGATGCCGTAGGTCAGGTCGACCAGCAGGTTGACCGCCATCACTACCGTGCCCAGCAGCAGCATGCCGCCTTGCAGCACGGGATAGTCGCGCCGGCTGATGGCTTCGATGAGCCACTTGCCCACGCCGGGCCAGGAGAAGATGGTCTCGGTCAGGATGGCGCCGGTGAACAACACGCCGACCTGCAGGCCGATGACGGTGACCACCGGGATCAGCGCGTTGCGCAGGCCGTGCAGGGCCACCACGCGCAGCTGCGACAGGCCCTTGGCGCGCGCCGTGCGGATGTAGTCCTCGCCCAGCACTTCGAGCATGGCCGAACGCGTCATGCGCGCGATCACGGCCAGCGGATTGGTGCCGAGCACGATGGTCGGCAGCGCCAGGTGCGAGAGCGCCGACCAGAACGCGCCCTTGTCGTCCGACAGCAGCGAGTCGATCAGCAGGAAGCCGGTGGTGGGCTCGATGAAGTACTTCACATCGATGCGGCCCGACACCGGCGTCCAGCCGAGCTGGACCGAGAAAAGCAGGATCAGCAGCAGGCCCCACCAGAAGATTGGCATCGAGTACCCGGTGAGCGAGACCCCCATCACGCCGTGGTCGAGCAGGGAATTGCGCTTCACCGCCGCCAGGATGCCGGCCGGTATGCCGACGATCAGCGCGAACAGGATGGCGCAGATGGCCAGCTCGATGGTGGCCGGGAACAGCGCGGCGAATTCGCGCAGCACTGGCTCCTGGGTGATCAGCGACTTGCCGAGGTCACCCTGCAGCACGCGGCCGATATAGATGCCGTATTGCACGAGCACGGGTTTGTCGAGGCCGTACTCCACCAGCAGCGCGGCATGCCGCGCAGGGTCGATGCCGCGCTCGCCGGCCATGGTTTCGATCGGATCGCCGGGCACGAGCCGGATCAGGAAAAACGCCAGCAGCGTCATGCCCAGGAACGTGGGAATGATCAGGCTCAGGCGCGTCAACAGGAAGCGCAGCATGGGATGTTGTTCAGAACTAAAGTATTTACCGGATCAGTCTAGCAAGCGTTTGCGCCTGGATGGGCGCGCCGGGCGGGGCCGCGGCTCCCGAGAAACCCGTATTGCAATGCGACTGGATTGGTGCATGGAGGCATGCTGGCGGACAATGCAGGAAGCGTGCCTGTATGTACAGCATCGAGCTGCTCCACCAAAGAAAAAGGCCGCATCGCTGCGGCCTTTCGAACTCCGGAGGATGCCGGGTTTACTTCAGGTGCTTGCCGATGAGGCCGGCCATTTCGAACATCGACACCTGGGCCTTGCCGAAGACTTCCTTCAGCTTGGCGTCGGCATTGATCAGGCGCTTGTTGACCGCGTCCTGCAGCTTGTTCTTCTTGATGTAGACCCACAGCTTGCTGACCACTTCGGTGCGGGGCAGCGGCGTGGCGCCGACCACAGCGCCCAGAGCGGGGCTGGGCGTGAGGGCCTTCATGAAGGCGGCGTTGACGGTGCGCTTGGCGGCAGGGGCCTTCTTGGCGGCGGCCTTCTTGGCCGGAGCCGCCTTCTTGGCGGGCGCGGCCTTCTTCGCGGGAGCAGCTGCCTTCGCAGCTACTTTGGTCGCCGGAGCTGCTTTTTTTGCGGGTGCAGCTTTCTTGGCGGGAGCGGCTTTCGCCGCGGTCTTTTTTGCAGTTGCCATGATTGAATGTGTCCTTGTTGGAGTTGACTAATCACCAGCGAAAAACTGCTTCTCCACCGGCAAGCGCGATGCTACTGGAGAAAAAACCCCTTTCCAAGGGGAAATGGGTTTTTTTCACTCTGGAGCGACCCTGTTTTCCCTCTGAAAGCAACGCTTTGTGCGATCGGGCGTCCTACAGTGACTTCGTGCGCTGCGGCAAGGTCGCCAACAGTACGCCCAGGAGGGCGATGCCGAAGGCCAGGAGCTGCATGCCGCCAAAGCTTTCGCCGAGCACGAACACCCCGACCAGCGCCGCCGAAATCGGCAGCAGCACCATGAAGACGCCGGCCTGGGCCGCGGGCACGGTGCGCAGGCCGGTCATCCACAGCCATACCGTCCACATGCTGGCCGCAAGGGCATAGAACACCAGCAGCAGCCAGATGCCTGGATGCACGGCCGGGAAATCGAAGGACAGCGCGAGGTACAGGCCCATCGGCGTCATCAGCGCCAGGCCCCAGAGGTTGATGAGTGCGCTGATGCGCTTGGGCGCGAGGCTGCCGGTGAGTTTCTTGCCGATCACCGCGTAGACGGCTTCGCAGAACACCGAGCCCAGCACCAGCAGGTTGCCGAGCATCTCGTCGCGCGCGCCGGGCGAGTCGGCGACGCCGCCATGCGCAGCAGGTTCCGATCTCGAAAGGGCCAGCAAGCCGATGCCCAGCGCCCCGCAGGCGATGGCCGCGCCGATGCGCAGGCTGATGCGTTCGCGCAGGAAGGCCCAGCTCATCAGGGCCACCACGGCCGGTATCGAGGCCATGATCACGCCGGCGGAGACCGCGCTGGTCATGCGCACGCCGCTGACCATGCAGATGGTGAACAGGAAGTTGCCGAAGAAGGATTCCAGGAACACCAGGCGCTTGACCTGGCCCGTCATCCGTGGCTCGGCCGGGCCGCGCCTGAGCCAAGGCAGCATGGCGACGGCCGCGATGCCGAAGCGCAGCCAGGCCAGCAGGAACACCGGCAGGGCGGCCGCAAGCGGCTTGGACAGGGCGACGTAGCTGCCCGTCAACGCCATGCCCAGCGCCAGGCAGCCATAGGCCATGCCGCGGCTGGGCAAGGCCGGAGCCGCGGCCGTGTTGGCCGCCGCCTCCGCGGGATTCACTAGACTCATGGCTCTCGAATGGGAAAAAACAGCCACCGATCATGCCCCAAACCCCGGATTCCCTGGCCCGCAGCGCCCGCCATGTGTTCGTCTATGGCACCTTGCGCCGTGGTGGCGCCAACGACATCAACCGGCTGGCGCCCGCACCCGCCTTCGTCGGCACTGCGCAGATCGAGGGCGTGATGCACCATCTGGGCGCATACCCCGGCGTGCGCCTGCAGGCCGGCGGCACGGTCCAGGGCGAGGTCTATGCGATCGCGCCCGAGGTGGAGCGCCTCCTCGACGAGATCGAGATGATCCTGCCCGAGCCCACGGGCGAATACCTCAAGCGCGAACTGGCCGTGCAGGTCGGGCCGCGCCAGCTCGCGTGCCTCGTCTACGAAATCAGCCCGGCGCATGCCGACGGGAAACCGGTGATTGCCAGCGGTGACTGGATCGCCAATAAAGATGGGTGAGAGGCCCCAACTCTTCTTACAATGCCCCGCTGAATCCGCCCGGCGCCGGCTTGAAGCAGGCACGTGTCTTGCGGCATTTCACCGGTCCATCTGCATCACTCGACTGTCATTTTGAAGGAGTAGTCGGCTTTATGAAGAAGTATCTCTGGGTTTTCGCTCTGTCCGCCATGACCCTGGCCGCCTGCGGAAAGAAGGAAGAGGCGCCGGCTCCCGCCGCCGCGCCCGCACCGGCCTCGGCCCCGGTGGCCGCCGCCCCGGCGCCGGCACCCGAGCCCGCTGAGGAGAAGGTGCTCAACATCTACCAGTGGCCCGACTACATCGCCAAGGACATGGTCGCCAACTTCGAGAAGGAGACCGGCATCAAGGTCAACTACCAGACCTTCGAGAACAACGAAGCGCTGCAGGCCAAGCTCGTCGCCGGCAACAGCGGCTACGACCTCGTTGTGCCAGGCGCCGTGTTCGTCAAGGGCCAGATCGACGGCGGCCTGCTGGCCAAGCTCGACAAGAGCAAGATCCCGAACTACGGCAACCTCGACCCCGATTTGATGTCCAAGCTGACCACGGTCGACCCCGGCAACGAATACGTCGTGCCATGGGCCTGGAGCTACACCACGGTGGGCATCAACAAGGCCAAGGTCGCCAAGGCCCTGGGCTCCACGCCCATGCCGGCCAACGCCTGGGACCTGGTGTTCAACCCGACCTACACCGCCAAGCTCAAGTCCTGCGGCATCGCCTACCTGGATTCGCCCACCGAGGTGATTCCGCCGGCCATGCACTACCTCGGCAAGAACGCCTATTCGAACGACCCGGCCGACCACAAGGCCGCTGGCGAGATGCTGGCCAAGGTGCGTCCGCACATCCGCCTGTTCTCGAGCACCATGATCGACGACCTGGCCGGCGGCAAGGCCTGCGTGGCGCTCGGCTGGGCCGGCGACATGAACATCGCCAAGGCGCGCGCCATCGAGAACAAGAACGGCAACGACATCCAGGTGCTGCTGCCCGAGTCCGGCGGCTTGATCTTCATGGACAACCTGGCGATTCCGAAGGACGCGAAACATCCGAACAACGCGATGGCCTTCATCAACTACTTCCTCAAGCCCGAAGTCTCGGCCTCGCTGACCAATGAACTCAGCTACCCCACCGCCAACAAGGCCAGCCTGGCCAACGTGACGCCGGAGATCGCCGCCGACAAGACGGTGTTCGTCGACGCGGACAACATGAAGAAGATGGTGTCGCCGGCCAGCTTCACCAACGAAGCGCGCGAGTCGATGAGCAACGTCTACACGCAATTCAAGAAGGGCAAGTAGTACCTGCCGTTCGGCCCTGTGCCCCGTGGCCGATGCCTCATCAAGCTGCGCCAGCCCCGTGTTGGCGCAGCTTTTTCATGTGTGAAATGAATTCCAGGATCTTTTTTCGATGACGGCTTCCGATCTGCCCGACGATGGTTTCCTGCGCACGGAGCGCATCGTCAAACGTTTCGACGACGTGGTGGCCGTCGACCATGTGTCGATTTCGGTCAAGCGCGGCGAAATCTTCGCCCTGCTCGGCAGCTCCGGCTGCGGCAAATCGACCTTGCTGCGCATGCTGGCCGGCTTCGAGACGCCGACCTCGGGACGGGTGATCCTCAACGGCGTGGACATCGCCGCCCTGCCGCCGTACGAGCGGCCGATCAACATGATGTTCCAGTCGTATGCGCTGTTCCCCCACCTGAGCGTGTGGGACAACATCGCTTTCGGCCTCAAGCGCGAGGGCATGGCCCGTGCCCAGTTGAATGAACGGGTCGACGAGATGCTGAACCTGGTGCAACTGGCCGACTTCGCGCGCCGCAAGCCGCACCAGCTCTCGGGCGGCCAGCAGCAACGCGTGGCGCTGGCACGCAGCCTGGCCAAGAAGCCACAGTTGCTGCTGCTCGACGAGCCGCTGGGCGCTCTGGACAAGAAGCTGCGCGAACGCACGCAGTTCGAGTTGGTGAACATCATCGAGTCGGTCGGCGTCACCTGCGTAATGGTGACCCACGACCAGGAGGAAGCCATGACCATGGCCTCGCGCATCGCGGTGATGAGCAAAGGCCAGGTGCTGCAGGTCGGCACGCCCAAGGAAATCTACGAATACCCGAACTGCCGCTTCGTCGCGGACTTCATCGGCAACATCAACCTGTTCGATGGCCGGCTCAGCGTGGACGAGGCCGATCGCTGCGAGGTGACGACGGCCGAGGGCGTCTTGCACGTGGGCCACGGCATCACCGGCGCGGTGGGCATGGCGCTGTCTGTGGCGGTGCGGCCCGAAAAGATCCACATCGCCAAGGCGCGGCCCGCGGGTGTGACGCGCAACCTGTTCACCGGCACGGTGCGCGAGATCGCCTACCTCGGCAGCTACAGCACCTATGTGATCGACATGGCCAACGGCCACCGCGTCAAGGTCACCAACACCAATGCCACGCGCGAAGGCGGCGAGGGCGGCGACATCACCTGGGGCGATGCCGTCTACTTCTGGTGGGACGGGGCGGCACCGGTGGTGCTGACGCAGTAGAAAGCGCCGCATGAAAACTTCCGCCCGCATCCAGTGGCGCCCGGGACGGCGCTTCGTCATCGGCCTGCCGATGCTCTGGCTGGTTCTGTTCTTCCTGGTGCCGTTCCTGATCCTGTTGCGCATCAGCGTGACCGACATGGGCGGAGGCGTGGACCCGTTCGCGCCGCTGTTCGCCGTAATCGACGGCAGCTGGCACGTGATCATGAAGATCGGCAACTACGGTTCGCTGTTCGTCGACGCGGCCGGAGGCAACGCGTTCGGCGACACCATCTACATGGACGCCTTCCGCACCTCGCTGCGCTACGCGTTCTGGACCACGGTGCTGTGCCTCCTGATCGGTTATCCCTTCGCCTATTTCATGGCCCGCGCGCGGCCCGGCGTACGGCCGGCGCTGCTCATGCTGGTGATGCTGCCGTTCTGGACTTCGTTGTTGCTGCG
Source organism: Rhodoferax koreense (assembly GCF_001955695.1). Taxonomy (NCBI): domain Bacteria; kingdom Pseudomonadati; phylum Pseudomonadota; class Betaproteobacteria; order Burkholderiales; family Comamonadaceae; genus Rhodoferax; species Rhodoferax koreensis. Next base: position 1,795,579 of record NZ_CP019236.1, read on the forward strand.
CGTCTACGCCTGGAAGGGGATCCTGGCCGACCAGGGCATCGTCAACCAGCTGCTGCTGGCCACCGGCCTGGTGCAGGAGCCGGTTCAGATGCTCTACACCGACTTCTCCATGCTGGTCGGCATGACCTATGTGTATTGCCCGTTCATGATCCTTCCGCTGTACGCCACGCTGGTGAAGATGGACCTGCGCCTGCTCGAGGCCGCATACGACCTGGGCGCGAGCCCGTGGAAGGCTTTCTGGCTCGTCACCGTGCCGCTGAGCAAGGCCGGCATCATCTCGGGCTCGATGCTGGTGTTCATCCCGGCGCTCGGCGAATTCGTGATTCCCTCGTTGCTTGGCGGCGCCGAAAACATCCTGATCGGCCGCGTCGTGTGGGACGAGATGTTCAGCAGCAACAACTGGCCCCGGGCCGCGGCGCTGGCCATCGTGCTGATCCTGCTGATATTGGTGCCGCTGGCCGTTCATCACCACTACAGTGCCAAGGCCGACGCAGGGGCGCAGACGTGATGAAAAGCCTGACCCGTTTCCTGGAGCGCCGTCTCGGCCGGTTCTGGATGGCCGCGGTGTATCTGTTCCTGTACGCGCCGCTGGTGTTCCTGGTGGTCTTCTCCTTCAACAGCACACGGCAGGACGGCGTGTTCACCGGTTTTTCCCTGCGCTGGTACCAGGCGCTGGTGGACGACTCGCGCCTGGTCGAGGGTTTCTTCCTGTCGCTGAAGGTGGCGCTGATCACCGGCACGCTGTCGGTGGTGCTGGGCACCTTCTCGGCCTTCGTGCTGGTGCGCTATCTGCGTTTTCGCGGGCGCACGCTGTTCTCTGGCATGGTGAATGCGCCGCTGGTGATGCCCGAGGTGATCATCGGCCTGTCGCTGTTGCTGCTGATGGTGGCGGTACAGCGTGTGCTCGGCTGGCCCGAGCGCGGCATGTTGACCATCGTGCTCGGCCACACGTTGCTCGGCATGGCCTATGCCACGGTGGTCATCCAGTCGCGCCTGCGCGAGATGGACCGCTCCATCGAAGAGGCCGCGATGGACCTGGGCTGCCGGCCGGCGGAGGTGTTCTTCCTGGTGACGCTGCCCAACATCGCGCCGTCGCTGGTGGCGGCCTGGCTGTTGTCGTTCACGCTGTCCTTCGACGACGTGGTGATTTCCGAGTTCCTCTCCGGCCCGGGCGTGACCACGCTGCCGCAGGTGATCTTCAGTTACGCCCGCCGCGGCGTGAATCCCTCGATCTATGCGGCTGCGGCCCTGTTGATCGCCACCGTGAGCCTGGGCATCCTGGCCTACAGCCTCACGGTGCTGCGCCGCCAGAAGCGGGCGGTTTAAACCATTTCATCCAGTCGATTTTCTTTCCACGATGTGGAAAGTCAAAATGCTGCACTGCAAGATTTTTCTCAATATGAGAATTGTCTTTTCACATCGAGGAATTATGACCGTAAGTGATTGAATTTAAACGAATAAATATTTGTCTTATATAAGACATAAGATGCAAATCAACTCTTATAGAAGACTAGAATTTACTCACCGGCCCAGAAGCTGAAGCAGAAATGCCGATGCCCGAGCCGATCCCTTTCAACCACCTCAGGAGTACCGTCATGCCCCAATCGATCACCGAACAGCTCAGCCGCGAACAGCAGGTCGCCGCCCTCGAAAAGGACTGGGCCACCAACCCCCGCTGGAAAGGCATCAAGCGCGGCTACAGCGCCGCCGACGTCGTGCGGCTGCGCGGCTCCTTCCCGGTCGAGCACACGTTGGCGCGCCGCGGTGCCGAGAAGCTGTGGAACCTGGTGAACAACGAGCCGTATGTGAACTGCCTCGGCGCGCTCACCGGCGGCCAGGCCATGCAGCAGGTCAAGGCCGGCATCAAGGCCATCTACCTTTCCGGCTGGCAGGTCGCCGCCGACAACAACGGCTATGCCGCCATGTACCCCGACCAGTCGCTGTATCCGGTGGACTCGGTGCCCAAAGTGGTCGAGCGCATCAACAACACCTTCACCCGTGCCGATGAAATCCAATGGTCCAAGGGCATGAATCCCGGCGACGAAGGCTACATCGACTACCACGCACCGATCGTGGCCGATGCCGAAGCCGGTTTCGGCGGCGTGCTCAACGCCTTCGAGCTGATGAAGGCCATGATCCGCGCCGGCGCCGGTGGCGTGCACTTCGAGGACCAGTTGGCTTCGGTGAAGAAATGCGGCCACATGGGCGGCAAGGTGCTGGTGCCGACGGCCGAGGCCGTGCAGAAGCTGATCGCCGCGCGCATGGCCGCCGACGTCTACGGCGTGCCGACTCTGGTGATCGCCCGCACCGATGCCGAAGCCGCCGACCTGCTGACCAGCGACTACGACGAGAACGACAAGCCTTTCATCACCGGCGAACGCACGGCCGAAGGTTTCTACAAGACGAAGAAGGGCATCGACCAGGCCATCTCGCGCGCCATTGCCTATGCCCACTACGCCGACCTGGTGTGGTGCGAAACCGGCACGCCCGATCTGGCCTTCGCCAAGAAGTTCGCCGATGCCGTGCACAAGGTTCATCCGGGCAAGATGCTGGCCTACAACTGCTCGCCGTCGTTCAACTGGAAGAAGAACCTGGACGACGCCACCATTGCCAAGTTCCAGAAGGAACTCGGCGCCATGGGCTACAAGTACCAGTTCATCACGCTGGCCGGCATCCACAACATGTGGTTCCACATGTTCGATCTGGCGCAGGACTACGTGGCGCGCGGCATGTCGGCCTATGTCGACAAGGTGCAGGAACCCGAATTCGCGGCGCGTGACCGCGGCTACAGCTTCGTTTCGCACCAGCAGGAAGTCGGCACGGGTTATTTTGACGAAGTGACGACGGTGATCCAGGGCGGCAAGTCCAGCGTGACGGCGCTGACGGGCTCGACCGAAGAAGAACAGTTCCACTGAACTGCCGAGAGCCCTGTCGGCGACCTTGCTCGCCGACACTTCAAGCCCGAGGTTTACGCCCCGGGCTTTTTTCGTTCAGCGGATCTTGGGCGGGTCGCCAGCCGGTGCGGCGATCGGCTCGATGACCACCTTGCCGGCGCCGCGTTGCACCAGGCCGATCTTTGCCGCTGCCGCGCGGCTGATGTCGATCAGCCGGTTGGCGATGTGCGGTCCGCGGTCGGTGATGCGCACGACGACGCTGCGGCCGGTGCTGAGGAGTGTCACCTGCACCCAGGTGCCGAACGGCAGGGTGGGGTGGGCGGCCGTGAGTGCACTGGCGTCGAATGCTTCGCCGGATGCGGTGCGCTTGCGGTGGAAGGTGTTGCCGTACCAGCTGGCGATGCCGGTTTCGGCGTCCTTGACGATGTTTTCGGCCGCGGCCAAGGCTGGCAATTCGTCCTTGGTCGCATCGGCCGTGGTGTCTGTGGTCTTCTCGACGTTGATGGACGCAGCGAGTTCCGCGTCAGCGGCCTGCACCGATGCCGTGCCGCTGGCAAGCAGCAACGCAAGCGCGGCGGCAAACAGCTGGGAGGGCAGGGGACGGACCACGGTCATGGGGCGCATCCTAAACGTTCTGGCGCCGCGGCCCTGCAACAACGCGTAACCCCGGCCGCTCGGTCAAGCTCGCCATCGGGTTAAAATCCGGGTCTGTTTTCAACCCACAGATAAGAGCGAGAAAGGCACACCAGGTTATGACACCGCGAACTACACCGTCGAAGTTTTCACAACGACCAAGGCCGTAGTCCGCGCGCCTAGGGCGTGTTCAGCTATCAAATTCGAAAAAGCGCGGCATCCGGTCCGCGCTTTTTTCTTGTCTCTTCGAAAATCAAAATCATGATCCAGATTACGCTTCCCGATGGTTCCCAACGTGAATTCCCCGGCCCGGTGACGGTGGCCGAAGTGGCGGCCTCGATTGGCACCGGCCTGGCCAAGGCCGCGCTGGCCGGCAAGATCGACGGGAAAGTGGTCGACACCAGCTACCAGATCACGGCGAACAGCCCGCTGTCGATCATCACGGCGAAGGACGCCGACGGGCTGGACGTGATCCGCCACTCCACGGCCCACTTGCTGGCCTATGCGGTGAAGGAGCTGTTTCCCGACGCGCAGGTCACAATCGGCCCCGTGATCGAGAACGGCTTCTACTATGACTTCTCGTACAAGAGGCCCTTCACGCCCGAAGACCTGACGGCCATCGAGAAGAAGATGGCCGAGCTCGCCGCCCGTGACGAGCCGGTGACGCGCCGCGTCCTGCCACGCGACGAAGCCGTGGCGTACTTCAAGAGCATCGGCGAACACTACAAGGCCGAGATCATCGCCAGCATCCCGGCGAACGAGGACGTGTCGCTGTACCGCGAAGGTCAATTCGAAGATCTATGCCGCGGCCCGCACGTGCCGAGCACGGGCAAGCTGAAATTCTTCAAGCTCATGAAGCTGGCCGGCGCGTATTGGCGTGGCGACCACAACAACGAGATGCTGCAACGGGTCTACGGCACGGCCTGGGCCACGAAGGACGAGTTGCAGCAGTACCTGACGATGCTGGAAGAGGCAGAAAAGCGCGACCACCGCCGCCTCGGCCGCGAACTCGACCTGTTCCACATCGACGACCATGCACCGGGCTTGGTGTTCTGGCATCCCAAGGGCTGGACGGTGTGGCAGGGCGTGGAGCAGTACATGCGCCAGGTCTACCGCGACAACGGCTACCAGGAAGTCAAGGGCCCGCAGATCATCGACAAGACGCTGTGGGAGAAGACGGGGCACTGGGACAAGTACCGCGAGAACATGTTCGTGACGGAATCGGAGAAGCGCGAATACGCCCTCAAGCCGATGAACTGCCCGGGCCACATCCTGATCTTCAAGCAGGGCATCAAGAGTTACCGCGACCTCCCGCTGCGCTACGGCGAATTCGGCCAATGCCACCGCAACGAGCCTTCGGGCGGCCTGCACGGCATCATGCGTGTGCGCGGCTTCACGCAGGACGACGGCCACATCTTCTGCACCGAGGACCAGATCCTGGAAGAGTGCGTGAACTACACCACGCTGCTGCAGAAGGTCTACACCGACTTCGGCTTCAAGAACATCATCTACAAGGTGGCGACGCGCCCCGAAAAACGCATCGGCTCCGACGCGGTGTGGGACAAGGCCGAACACGCGCTGATGGAAAGCCTGCGCGCCTCGGGCGTGGAGTTCGAGATCGCCCCCGGCGACGGCGCGTTCTATGGCCCGAAGATCGAATACACCTTGAAGGACGCGATCGGCCGGCAATGGCAGTGCGGCACGATGCAGGTCGATTTCTCGATGCCCGAGCGGCTCGACGCCGAATACGTGGGTGAAGACGGCGCGCGTCATCGCCCCGTGATGTTGCACCGCGCCATCGTCGGCAGCCTGGAACGTTTCATCGGTATCCTGATCGAGGAACACGCCGGTGCGCTGCCGACCTGGCTTGCGCCGGTGCAGGTTTCCATCCTCAACATCACCGATTCGCAGGACGCCTACTGTCGCGAAATTGCCAAAACGCTGACGGATCAAGGGCTTAGGGTCACGCTCGATCTGCGCAATGAGAAGATTACGCGTAAAATACGCGAGCATTCGATGCAAAAGCTCCCTTTTATTCTCGTCGTAGGCGAGAAAGAGAAGGAAGCCGGTGCCGTCGCAGTGCGCGCCCGAGGCAATATTGACCTCGGTGTCATGCCGCTCCAAGACTTCCAGTCAAGAATTGCCAGCGACATTGCTTCTAAAGTCTAGTTTTAATGAAACCGAGCTTTAGCGTGCGCGCTGCTTGCGGTGTTAGCTATTTAATTTATAGCATTTTGATTGAAGGATAAAGCCATCGCTACTGAATTTCGTGACCGCCGTCACCGTGAAGAACGCAAACACCGCCTGAACCGTGAAATCATGGCGCCGGAAGTTCGACTTTCCGGCCCCGAGAACGAGCCTTTGGGCATCGTCAGCCTGATGGATGCCTTGCGCATGGCCGGTGAGTATGACGTTGACCTGGTTGAGATCGTTGCCACGGCGAATCCGCCGGTCTGTCGCCTGATGGATTACGGCAAGTTCAAGTACCAGGAGCAGAAGAAGGCGGCCGACGCGAAAGCCAAGCAGACGGTCATCGAAATCAAGGAAGTCAAATTCCGTCCCGGTACCGACGATGGCGACTACAACATCAAGATGCGCAACATTCGGCGATTCCTGGCCGAAGGCGACAAGTGCAAGATCACCTTGCGCTTTCGCGGCCGGGAAATCACCCACCAGGAAATCGGCATGGCGCTGTTGCAGCGCATCCGGAATGACCTGCAGGATCTGATCGTGGTCGAGCAGTTTCCCAAGCTCGAAGGCCGTCAGATGATCATGATGATCGCGCCGGGCAAGAAGAAGCCGGCGCCAGCGGCCAAGCCAGCCACCGCGGATGCGGCGGCACCGGCCCAGCCGGCGGCCTGATGGAAGGATTCGGTGTTCGGCGGCGCAAGCTGCTGAATGCCGCGGTGAGGACGTAAGTCCTGTCCGAGGCGATGCTCCGGCATCGTCTAAAAACTGGCGAACTAAAAAGCGCCAATAAGTGGTGAATTAAAACTCGCCACATAAGTGGCTCGGGGCCATCAAGTCTGGGATCGGTTTCCAGCGCCTCACGAGCACAACGAAAAGGAGCATTCACATGCCCAAAATGAAGACCAAGAGCAGCGCCAAAAAGCGCTTCCGCGTCCGTCCAGGTGGCACCGTCAAGCGCGGTCAAGCCTTCAAACGTCACATCTTGACCAAGAAGACCACCAAAAATAAACGCCAATTGCGTGGTGCTGTCGCTGTGCACGAGACCAATATGGGTCACGTGGCGCAGATGATGCCCGGCCGTGGCATTTGATTTAACGACGAACAAGGAGTAAACACATGCCTCGCGTCAAACGTGGTGTAACGGCTCGCGCCCGCCACAAAAAAGTTCTCGCCCTTGCCAAGGGTTTCCGCGGCCGCCGCGGTAATGTCTATCGCGTCGCCAAAGAAGCGGTGATGAAGGCTGGGCAATATGCCTACCGCGATCGCCGTACCAAGAAGCGCGTTTTCCGTCAGTTGTGGATCGCCCGTATCAACGCCGCCGCGCGTGAAAACGGCTTGACCTACAGCCAGTTCGCCAACGGCCTGAAGAAGGCTGCCATCGAAATCGACCGCAAGATGCTGTCCGATATCGCTGTGCATGACAAGGCGGCTTTTGCCAGCATCGTGGAGCAAGTCAAGGCCAAGCTGGCTGCTTGATTTTCACGTCGGACGCTATTCTTTGAATAGCGTTCTGTGCAAATAATACAAGGGCTAGGGCTTTAAAAAGCACTAGCCCTTTGTCGTTTCCGTCCTTCCTAAGAGATTTTGTATGAACGAGTTGGATGCCATCGCCCAGGCGGCCCAGGCCAGTTTCGCGCAAGCCGCGACCCCCGCCGATCTGGAAAACGCGAAGGCCTTGTACCTGGGTAAATCGGGCCGCATCACCGAGCTGATGAAGGGGATGGGGTCGCTGAGCGTCGAGGAGAAGAAGTCGCGCGGCGCCGCCATCAACCTTGCCAAGCAGGCGATCGAAGCCGCGCTCACCGCGCGCCGCCAGGCCCTGGCCGATGCAGAACTCGAACTCCAACTCAAGGCCGAGGCGCTCGACGTGACGCTGCCCGGTCGCCAGCGCGGGCAGGGCGGCCTGCATCCGGTGTCGCTGACGCTCGAACGCATCGAGGCCATCTTCGGCTCGATGGGCTTCGAGGTCGCGCAAGGCCCCGAGATCGAAACCGACTGGTTCAACTTCACCGCGCTCAACACGCCGGAAGACCACCCTGCGCGTTCGATGCACGACACGTTCTACGTCGAGGGTGGCACCGACACCGCCCCGAACCTGCTGCGCACCCACACCAGCCCGATGCAGATCCGCCACGCGGTGCAGCACGTGAAAAAACACCGCGCCACCATCGATGCCGGCAAGGCCATGCCCGAGATCCGCGTGATCGCCCCGGGCCGCACCTACCGCGTCGACAGCGATGCCACGCATTCGCCGATGTTCCACCAGTGCGAAGGCCTGTGGATCGGCGAGAACGTGTCCTTCAAGGACCTGAAGGTCGTGTTCACCGATTTCTGCCGCACCTTCTTCGAATCGGACGACCTGGTGCTGCGTTTCCGCCCGAGCTTCTTCCCGTTCACCGAGCCCAGCGCCGAGATCGACATCCAGTTCCAGAGCGGCCCGCTGGCCGGCCGCTGGCTGGAGGTGGCCGGCTCCGGCCAGGTGCATCCGAACGTGGTGCGCAACATGGGTCTCGACCCCGAAAAGTACATCGGCTTCGCCTTCGGCATGGGGCCGGACCGGCTGACCATGCTGCGCTACGGCGTGAACGACTTGCGCCTGTTCTTCGACGGCGACATCCGTTTCCTGTCGCAGTTCCAGTAATCCAGAAAGTCCGAGCGCTGGTCAACGTGTGTTGATCCGGCTCCTGAGCAAAGAAGACATCCATGCAGTTCCCCGAATCCTGGCTCCGAGAATTCTGTAACCCCCCGCTCTCTACCGAGCAACTGGCCGAGACGTTGACCATGGCCGGCCTCGAGGTCGAAGAGCTCAAGCCCGTGGCGCCGCCGTTCAGCAAGATCGTGGTCGGCGAAATCAAGGAAGCCGTGCAGCATCCGAACGCCGACCGGCTGCGGGTCTGCCAGGTGGACGCGGGGCAGGGCGGGGCCTTGCTCAACATCGTCTGCGGCGCACCGAATGCGCGCGTGGGCATCCGCGTGCCGGTCGCCCTGGTCGGCGCGGAACTGCCGCCCGGCGACGATGGCAAGCCCTTCCTCATCAAGACCGGCAAGCTACGCGGTGTCGAGAGCCAGGGCATGTTGTGCTCGGCGCGTGAGTTGAAGCTCTCCGAAGACCACGGCGGCCTGCTCGAGCTCGCGGCCGATGCGCCGATCGGCGAAGACATCCGAAAGCACCTCGCGCTCGACGACACACTGTTCACGCTCAAGCTCACGCCGAACCTGGCGCATTGCCTCAGCGTGTATGGCGTGGCCCGCGAACTGGCCGCCATCACCGGTGCGCCGCTGAAGACGCTGGACTTCCCGGCCGTACCCGCCCAACACGCGCAGAAACTGGCCGTGAAGATCAGCGCGCCCGACCTGTGCGGCCGTTTCTCTGGCCGCATCGTGCGCGGCGTCGATCCGAAGGCCAAGACGCCGCAGTGGATGGTCGATCGCCTCGCGCGTTGCGGCCAGCGCAGTGTGACGGCGCTGGTCGACATCTCGAACTACGTGATGTTCGAACTCGGCCGGCCCTCGCACATCTTCGACCTCGACAAGATCCACGGTGGCCTGGACGTGCGCTGGGGCCAGCCGGGCGAACAGCTCAAGCTGTTGAACGGCAACACCGTGACCGTCGACGAGAAGGTCGGGGTGATCGCCGATGACCGCGAGGTCGAATCCTTGGCCGGGATCATGGGCGGCGATGCCACCGCGGTCTCCGACGACACGCAAAATATCTATGCCGAAGCCGCGTTCTGGTTTCCCAAGGCGATTGCCGGGCGTTCGCGCCGCTTCAATTTTTCGACGGACGCCGGTCACCGCTTCGAGCGCGGCGTCGATCCGGGCCAGACCGTCGAGCACCTGGAGCGCATCACGCAGCTGATCATCGACATCTGTGGGGGTGAGGCCGGTCCGATGGACGACGTGGTGGCCCATCTGCCCAAGGCCGAACCGGTGAACCTGCGCGTGGCGCGGGCCGCCAAGGTCATCGGCATGCCGCTGACCCAGGCGCAGTGTGCCGATGCCTTGACACGGCTCGGCCTGCCGCTCACGCAGGGCGACGGTGTCATCACGGTGCAGCCGCCGTCCTACCGCTTCGACCTCACCATCGAGGAAGACCTGATCGAGGAAGTCGTGCGATTGATGGGCTACAACCAGTTGCCCACCACGCCGCCGCTGGCACCGATCACGGCCAAGATCCGCGCCGAGGCCGAGCGTAGCCCGTTCGCCGTGCGCCGCGCGCTGGCCAGCCTGGGTTACCAGGAAACGATCAACTTCAGCTTCGTCGAAGCGCGCTGGGAGCACGAGCTCGCCGGCAATCCCGATCCGATCAAGCTGCTGAACCCAATTGCAAGCCAAATGAGCGTGATGCGCTCGTCGCTGCTGGGGTCCCTGCTACAGGTTTTGAAGTTCAACCTTGACCGGCGCGCCGAACGCGTGCGCGTCTTCGAACTCGGCCGCGTGTTTCTGCGCGATGCCACTGCGCAGAACACCGATACCACCGTCGCCGGCTTCCACCAGCCCATGCGCGTGGCGGGCGTGGCCTATGGTCGCAACGACGGGTTGCAGTGGGGCCGCAAGGATGCCGCTGTGGACTTCTTCGACGTCAAGGGTGACATCGAAGCGCTGCTCGCGCCACGCAAGCCGAGCTTCGAGGTCGGCGAACACCCGGCCATGCATCCTGGCCGCTCGGCCCGTGTGCTGCTCGACGGCCGCGGCATCGGTTTCGTCGGCGAACTCCATCCGAAATGGCGCCAGGGCTACGAATTCGCGCAGGCGCCGGTGTTGTTCGAACTCGAGCTTGACGCTGTGCTGCAACGTGCGGTGCCGGTATTCAAGACGGTGAGCAAACACCAGGCCGTGGAGCGCGACATCGCGGTGATCGTGGCCGAACGCGTGAGCCATGCCCAGTTGATGGCGGCGATCCACACCGCGCCGACGCAAGGCCTGCTGCGCGCGGCTACCTTGTTCGACGTGTACCGGCCCAAACCGGCCAAGGCCGGCGAGGCCAACACCTCGAGCTGGCTCGCGGCCGATGAGAAAAGCCTGGCGGTCCGCCTCACGCTGAACAGCGAAGAGGCGACACTCACGGAAGCGGAGATCGAGTCTTCGGTGCAGGCCGTGCTCGCCCAGCTCGCCCGGGACGTGGGCGCGCGGCTGCGTGCCTGAGCCTGGCCCAGTACGCTGTCACCAACACATCAAGCAGGGAGGACGTCTTGGAAATTACGGTTGAAAGTCTGGAGACCCCGGCGCTGACGAAGGCGCAACTCGCCGACCTGCTGTTCGAGCAGATCGGCCTGAACAAACGCGAGTCGAAGGACATGGTGGACGCGTTTTTCGATCTCGTCACCAACAGCCTGGTCGACGGCACCGACGTGAAGATCTCGGGTTTCGGCAACTTCCAGATCCGTGTGAAGGCGCCGCGACCCGGCCGCAACCCGCGCACGGGCGAGGCGGTGGCCATTGAGGCCCGCCGCGTCGTCACCTTCCACGCGAGCCACAAGCTCAAAGAGCAGATCCAGGGCTGAACGCCCGTGCCGGCGGGCGCCTGCCGCGCAGGAGGCGGCGCATCCGTGCATTTGCACGTGCTTTTCTTTTTTCCTGCCTCCCCTTGCGCTTTGCGCCTTTGGCCACTTGGAGTAACCTCAAAGGTTCCGCCAAAACAACATTGATTTCAATGGGAAATTCTCTCCCTTCGATTCCGGCCAAACGCTACTTCACCATCGGGGAAGTGGGCGACTTGTGCGGTGTCAAGCCACACGTGCTCAGGTACTGGGAGCAGGAATTCACGCAGCTTCGTCCCATGAAACGGCGCGGCAACAGGCGTTACTACCAGCACCACGAGGTGCTGATGATCCGTCGCATCCGCGACCTTCTGTACGACCAAGGCTTCACCATCAGCGGTGCCCGCAACAAGCTGCAGGAGATCGTGCAGGGCGAACGCGACAAGCGGCGCAACGGCGAGGTCATGCTCGACGGCGTAGGCGTTGTGGTGCTGGAAGGTCTGGACCAGGAGGAAGAACTGATCGGCGACAGCTTCCCCGACCCCGAGGCGCTGACCGAGGGCGATGGCGCCATCGCCAGTGCGCAGGTGTCCTGGCTGCGCCGCGAACTGGTCGAAATTCGCGATCTGCTGCTTGAGGCCGATTGAGCGGGTTATAATTCAGGGCTTGATCGGTGTGTGGCGCAGCCTGGTAGCGCACTTGCATGGGGTGCAAGGGGTCGAAGGTTCGAATCCTTTCACACCGACCATAGAAATTCATTGAATCAATGGGCCCGACATGAAAATGTCGGGCCCATTTTCGTTGGGTAAGCGCGACCCGCTGCTGAAAGCACGCCATCTCCCGATGTGAGAAATTTCACGGAAAACTTAACAGCTTGTTATGTAAAAATACGTAACTTGTTGATTCTTTGCCAGGGCCAGTTTTGGCTTAGCCGCGGAAAACTGAAGGAATCTATCACTGTTGCGCATCAACACGGGGCAAGACTTCAACCTGGTTCCTGACGGGTCTACACAGACCGGTTGCTTCAACGCTTTGGGTTACTCGCTCCCTCGCGCTCGTGGCCCTGGGCCTGGTCGCCGCCGCGGCACTCCGCCGCCATGGCGCCGACACCGCCCGCGTTGACCCAGATCAAACCGGTGTTTCCGGTAGTGCACAGAATGTCTGTGCTGCATCAAGAAACACCCATGAGCCATCTACCCAAGAACCAAGTCCGTTGCGCCAACTGTGAACTCGTCGATGTCTGCCTGCCTCCGAGGCTGGATCCCGGCGACATGAAACGCATCGACAAGGTGATCGACAAGCGGCATGCCATCCGACGCGGCGAGTTTCTCTACCGTCAGGGCGATGTCTTCGAATCGCTGTATGCCATCCGGCTGGGCCATTTCAAGACCAGCATCGGCACGCCGGACGGGCGCGTGCAGGTCACGGGTTTTCAGATGGCCGGAGAGGTGATCGGGTTCGACGGCATTGTGGGGGGCCGGCACAGCTGCGACGCGGTTGCGCTGGAGGATGCCCAGGTGTGCAAGATGCCGTTCAACCGCATGGAAGAACTCTCACGCGACATCCCCTCGCTGCAACACCACATCCATCGGCTTCTGGGGCGAGAGATCGTGCGGGATCAGGGCGTCATGCTGTTGCTCGGCGCCATGTCCGCGGACGAGCGCGTGGCCACCTTCCTGTTGAACCTCGTGCAGCGGCTGCATGCGCGCGGATTTGCACAGACGGAACTGGTGCTGCGCATGACGCGCGAGGACATCGGCAGCTATCTGGGGCTGACGCTGGAGACGGTCAGTCGCACGTTTTCCAGGTTCGCGGCCGAAGGCATCCTGCTGGTGAAGCAGCGCCAGATCCAGATCCTTTCCACCGCCGGCCTGCGGCGTGTCGGAAACCTGGACGACACCGGTGCCGATGCCGCACCAAGGCCGCTTGCTGCGTCTGAGCAAGTGGCCAACGTGCCGCTGACTGCGTCTTGATTGATCCCGCACAAGGTCCGTCGGACCTGTAAAGCGTCCAATCCTTGAGAGCGATTGGGCTCTTTCAAAGGATCAAAATGTCAAGACTGAATACGAAGGCCGCCGCCCTTCTGGCCGTGGCGGCAATGGGCTTCACGGCAATGGACGCAGGCGCGCAGGAAACCCCCTGGCTGGTGCGTGTGCGCGCGGTGAACCTGGACAGCGCCAACAAGGACTCGACCGGCCTCGACCTGTCGATCAACAACAAGGTCCTGCCCGAGGTGGACTTCACTTATTTCTTCACTCCCGCATGGGCGACGGAACTGGTGCTCACTTATCCGCAGAAGCAGACCGTGCGCGCAGGCGGCTCGGACATCGGCTCACTCAAGCATCTGCCGCCGACACTCACGCTGCAGTATCACTTCGCGGACCTGGGCAAGTTCAAGCCCTACCTCGGCGCTGGCCTGAACTACACGCGTTTCTCCTCGGTCAAGTTCTCGCCGGCCGTGCAAGCCGCGCTGGACCCCTCGCTCAGCAAGAACAGCTTCGGCCTGGCCCTGCAGGCTGGCTTCGACTATGAGTTCGCGAAGAACACCTATTTCAACTTCGACGTGAAGAAGGTGAAGATCCACACCGACGTGAGTTCTGCCGGCGCCCAGGTCGGCACCTTCAAGGTCGATCCCTGGCTGATCGGCATCGGCATCGGCCGGCGCTTCTGAGACGCCGGGCTGGAGACGAACGCCCCGCCCGGGGCGTTCGGGTTCAGGCGATGCGCGAGAACTGCGAACCGCTGCGAGGTGTCCGCAGGTAGTGATCGAACACCATGGCGATGGCGCGCACCACGAACCAGCCGGTCGGCGTGACCTGCACCACGCCCGCGCCGAGGTCGATGTCGACCAGGCCTTCCGCCGCGAAGCCTGCCAGCACCTGCAGTTCCGCAGCGAAGTAGCTGCGGAAGTCGATGAGGTGCCCGAGTTCCACCGATTCGAAATCCACGCAGCCCTGGCACATCAGCGCCATGATCACCGCGCGCCGCACCAGGTCGTCGCGGGTCAATCCCAGCCCGCGCTCGATGGGCAGCCGGTTTTCGGCGAGGGCCTGGCGGTAGGCTTCCAGCGTCTTGGCGTTCTGCCCGTAGCTGGCGCCGACACGGCCGATGGCCGACACACCGAGCGCGATGAGATCGCTGTCGGGCTGCGTGCTGTAGCCCTGGAAGTTGCGGTGCAGCCGGCCCTGGCGCTTGGCCCGGGCCAGCGCATCCTCCGGCAGGGCGAAATGGTCCATCCCGATGTACACGTAGCCGGCCTGCTCGAAGGCAGCCATCGCGGCGGCAAGCATCCTCACGCGGGCGGGGCCGCCGGGCAGCGCATGGTCGGCGATGCGCCTCTGTGCCTTGAAGCGTTCGGGCAGGTGCGCATAGCCATAGAGCGCCACCCGGTCGGGCCTGAGCGCCGTGACCTGTGCCAGGGTGCGGGCGAACGAATCCGGCGTCTGCAGCGGCAGGCCGTAGATCAGGTCGACATTGATGGAGTCGAAGCCGATGGCACGCGCCGCCTGCATCAGGCCGGTGACCTGCGCCAGTGGCTGCACGCGATGCACGGCCCTCTGCACGGCCGGATCGAAATCCTGCACGCCCAGGCTCAGGCGGTTGAAGCCAATGTCCGCCAGGCGGCGCAGCCGCGCGGCATCGACCGTGCGCGGATCGACTTCGATGGCGTACTCGCCTTCGGCGGGCAGCGTGAAATGCTCGCGCAGCATGGCTATCAGTTCGGCCAGTTCCTCGTCGCTGAAGAATGTCGGGCTGCCGCCGCCCAGGTGCAGTTGCGAGACCACCTGACCGCGACCGATCCGCTCGACGTAGAGCCCGGCTTCCTTGCGCAGGTCGTCCAGGTAGGGCCGTGCCAATTCATGGCGCCGGGTGATGATCTTGTTGCAGGCGCAGTAGTGGCAAAGCGATTCGCAGAAAGGGATGTGCACGTAGAGCGACAGCGGTAGCGGCAGGCTCGGTCCGGCCCGGCCTCGGCGTTGTTCCAGGGCGCGCAGGAACGGCTCCGCGCCGTCGCCGTCGGAGAACCGGTCTGCGGTGGGATAGGAGGTGTAGCGCGGGCCGGGTACGTCCAGGCGGCGCAGCAGGTCTTCGGTCGGTACCGCGATGGCCTGGCGGCGAGCGGGTGCCGGGCGAGGTGACGCAAGGCCCGCAAGGGGCGCGAGGTGTGAGATGGATGGCATGTCAGCGCGGTTCTGGATGATGCCGCCACTGTGCGTCAGCCCGGGTCCTGCGGCCATGACCTGTCTCAAGCTTTTGCGATCTCAGGAGAGCGTGCCGTGCTTTCGCCGTGCGCTGGACACGAACCCGCTGCGATCTTGCCGATCAGGCCATGTCTTCGATTCGCCTCGCCAGCATTGCGGCCAGGGCCTCGGCAGGCACCGGCCTGCTGATCAGGTAGCCCTGGAGTTGATCGCAACGCAGCTGCAACAGCGTCTGCGCCTGTGCTTCCGTCTCCACACCTTCGGCCACCACTTTCATGCCCAGCGCATGCGCCAGCGACACCATGGTGGTGACCAGTGTCATCTGGTTCGGGTCTTCGTTCATGGTCATGACGAAGGCCCGATCGATCTTCAGCACCTGCACCGGCAACTTGGCCAGGTAGGCCAGCGACGAGTAACCGGTGCCGAAGTCGTCGATGGCGATGTCGACGCCCAGGCCACGCAAGGTCTTCAATTTGAGAATGGTGTCCTCGATGTTCTCCATCGCCGCGCTTTCGGTGATTTCGAGGTCGATGCCGGGATCGGCGCCACCTGTGGCCAGGGCCAGTTCCACGGTGGCGACGAAATCGACCTTGCGCAACTGCACGGCCGAGACGTTGACCGCAATGCGTGGTGCGGCGAGGCCCAAGCCGAGCCAATACTGCCGGTCCAGCACGGCCTGCCGCAATGCCCATGCGCCGACCTCGACGATGAGCCCGGTTTCTTCCAGCAGCGGGATGAAGCGAGCGGGAGGCACCAGCCCGAACTCGGGGTCCTGCCAACGGATGAGGGCCTCGACGCTTTCGATGTGCCGCCTGGCGGCTTCTGCCTTGGGCTGGTAGTGCAGCACGAAGCGACCTCGCGCCAGCGCCTCGCGCAGCTTGTTTTCCAGGGCCACCTTCTCGGCGATGCTGGCAGCCATCCGCGCATCGTAGAAGCTCATGCGGTCCGGCGAGGCCTTGGCCCGCTTGAGTGCCGCCTCGGCGTTGAGGTACAGGGTTTCAGCGGTCGTGCCGTCGGCGGGACACAACGCAATGCCGATGCGAGCCGAGATGTGCAGGGCCTGCGCGCCGCAGACCACCGGCGCATCGAAGCTGCTTCGGTAGAAGTCCTGCAGCACGCGCGCGATCCCATATCCTTCGGTGGCATTGGGAAAAACCATGGCAAACTGATCGGCGCCGACACGCGCCATTCGCGTGGCGTCTTCCACGGCATGAACGATCCGCCGCGCCACCTCGCGCAGCACCTCGTCGCCGATACGGCGGCCCAGGCTGTCATTGATCGCCTTGAAGCGTTCGATGTCGAGGATCACCAGTGCCAGCATTTCCTGCTTTTCCTGCGCGCCCGCCACATACCGCCCGAGGCGTTCCTGGAACAGCATCGCATTCGCCTGGCCGGTCAACACATCGTAGTAGGCAAGCCGGTTCAGCTTGTCGGACTGGGCGATGTGGTCCATCGCAAAGGCGATGTCGTTGGCCAGTTCCTCGAGCAGCCGTATCTCCCTGGCATCGAAGAAATCGGCTTCACCCGCATGCAGCACGAGCATGCCTGCCGTGCGTTTGGACACGATGAGCGGCAGCAGGGCAAGGGAGCGGGAGCCGGCGGCCAGCACCGATGCCTGCGCGGGTGCGGTCAGCCAGACGCTGGTCGCGATGTCGTTTTCGACGACCGTCTCGCCGTGCAGCACCAGACGCTGCAGCCGCATGTCGCGATCTCTCAAGTGCCGGTGGATGGACTCGCGCACCGCTTCGAAATGGTCGGCCGCGGTGCCGTCGTCGAACCGGGCCACGATGTCCAGGTGCCAGTGATCACCATCGAACAGGCCGATCCATGCGGTCTTGAAGCGCCCGGTGTGCACCGAAATGCGGCAGGCCTCGCGGAACAGTTCGTCACGGTGCGGCGCACGGACGATCAGCGCGTTGATGTCGCTCATCACGCTGGAGACGCGATGCAGGCGTCGGATGCGCTCCTCCGCCCGCTTCCCCTCGGAAATGTCCTCGTGGGCCACGACGACGCGCAACGGGCCCTCGCCGGAGAAGCGAGAAATCCGCGCCAGGAACCAGCGCCGCTGCGTCCGGCTGTCGCAGCGGTACTCCATCGCGAAGGTGTGCCTGCTGCCCAGCAGCACTTCGCGGATCCCTGCGGCCAGCGAACCGGCTTCGGGTGCCCGCGCATCGGCGGCCTGTTCGCAGGTGTTCAGGTAGTTCGTCCCTTCGGATGGGCGCAGGGCCGCCTGCGCGTCGTTTTCGACGGATTCACGCCAGGCCCGGTTGACGGCGACGATCACGCCATCTTGATCGAGCACGCAGATGTGCTCCGACAGCGAGTCCAGTGTGGAGCGCGCAAAGCGTTCCGAGGCGAGCAAGGCGGCCTCGGCCCGACGTCGCTGCAGATACTGGCCCAACTGATTCGCAATGGCCTGGCCCGACGCCTGCAGCCGTTCATCGCGTGGCCGCGAGGAGCGACTGAGAAACGACAACACGCCGATGGGACGTTCGGCGTCGAACACCGGGAAAAGGCTTGCGCATCGCAGGCCCTCGGCGATGGACGTCCTGCTGGCCACGCGGGGCTCGCAGCGCAGGTCGGCGATCCACAGCGGCAAGCCCTGCTGCCAGACGTTGCCGGCGAGGCCTTCGCCTGGGCGACGCACGTCGGCGCTTTGCACGGCCGCCAGAAAGTCCGCCGACAACTGCCCGGGCGGACTCCACAGCATCGTCAGCTTCAGCAGGTTGCGCGCTTCGTCGACCTGCCAGTAGCGCCCCAGTTCCCATGCCTGCGACTGGCATACCGCCCGCAGCACCGAGCGCAGGCCCTGACCGACATCGTCCGAAGAAGCCAGTGCCAGCGCCACGGCATGGTCCAGCCGCAGCAATTCGTCCGCGCGCTCCCGCTCCGTGGTCTGGGCCTGCAGCTGGCCAAGCTGGTGCTGCACCCTGGCGTAGAGCCAACCGTTTTCGTAGATGCGCCCGGTCTGTGCGGCCTGCACTGCGAGGGTGTGCTCGTCGTCGGTGGAGAATCCGGCCATCGCGGCCTTGTCGAGCAAAAGGACCCAGCCATAGCCATGGTGCAAAGAGGCCACCGGCGCGAGCAGGCCGCTGGTCACCCGCGGGAGAACGGCTTGTACGGCCTGGCGCAGCGCCGCATGTCCCGCACCTGGCTCGAAGCGCATGGCCCGTCGACCGCGCAGCGATGCATCGGCTGTGGCGGCATCGACCGGCAGGGAGCGGACCGATGCCTGTTCCTCCGCCGCCAGGCCTGCGACGGTGAGATGCACCTTCTGCGCGTGGCCCCTGTCCCGTATGGCCAGTACGGCGCCTCGCGCATCGAACAGAACCCGCACGCCTTGGCAGAACTTGTCCAGCAGAACCTGCGGATCACGCTCGGACGCCAGCTGCATCGCCAGCTCGGTCAGGGCCGCGAGCCGCTGGTTGGCGCGCTCCAGTTCTTCTGCCTTGACGATGAGCTTGTCGGTGACCAGGCGCAAGTGGTCGCGGTCGAAATCCGCATCGACGCGGGGCACTACAGCGGCGGGCCGGCACGCATTCTCCAGCACCTGCGCCACCACCCGCAGCACCTCCTCGGGTTCGCAGGGCTTGTGCAGCACATGCGAGACACCGCAGCCGGCGGCAAGAACGGCGGCTTCCTTCTCCATGAAGGTGGCGGTGTAGAAGATGATCTCCGTCGTGGACAGCGCGGGCTCCTCACGCAGTCTTCGCGCGAAGGCATACCCGTCCATCTTGGGCATGAGGATGTCGCAGATGACCAGGTCGGGACGGTGGGTGTGTGCCAGCGCCAGCGCCTCCTCGCCATCCCTCGCCTCGAGCGCCTCATGTTGCGCGTACCGCATGAGCATCACGATGAGTTCGCGATTTTCTGCGACGTCGTCGACCACCAGGACCTTGGCCACGGCGGTGTCCGTTCAGCTCGCTCTGGGAGGGGCGCGTGGCTTGGCCGGCTCCAGCAGGGATTCGATTTCGCCGACGAACATCTCCGGCTCGATGGGTTTGGACATATAGGCCCGGAAACCCGCCCGGATCACCGTTTCCCTGTCGCCCGGCATGGACGAAGCCGTGAGTGCCAGGACTGGAATGTGTTGGCAGCCCGGATCCTGCTGCAGGGCCGACAGCAGCGCATAGCCGTCCAGCCCCGGCATCTGCAGGTCGCTGATGACGAGATCGGGATGTTGTTGCTGCGCGAGCAGGAGGCCGGCATGGCCGTCGGTGGCCGCCAGCACTTCGTGACCGGCTGCGCAAAGAAGGTACCGCGCCAATTCGAGGTTGGCGGCGTTGTCTTCGATCACGAGAATACGCGCGCGCATGTTGTTCACCTGTTGGGCGCCATTGGCTGGCGTTCGAGTCGAATCCGTTGCTTCGGCGCCGCTTTTATCTTCGGCTCGGGCTGGCAATGGTCTCGCAGTCGGGATGGGAAAGTGTGGACCAAGTGTGACGGAACAAAACATTCACTTGCACAAAGTGTAAGTTGAATGTCCACAATCGACCACATTTCCTTGCAATTTCAGGTGAGTGGTAACACCTAGGACGCACCCAGAAAGCAGCGATTCGGGTCTGCCAGGGGCCATACGCTGGTCGCCGCGTTACGACGGGGACGGCATGGCGAAGGGCTACAGTGCGGCCGGCACGGTCTCCGCCAGGCTGGCGCGCATGGGCATGTGGATGTGGAAGGCCGATCCGCCGCCGGGCAGCGACTGGGCATAGATGCGCCCGCCATGCAGTTCCACGATCTTGCGGCAGATCGCCAGGCCGAGGCCGGTGCCGCCCGAGCCGTCCTTGGTGGCGCTCGACTGCACGAAGGCGTCGAAGATACGGTCGATCTCGTCGGCGGGAATGCCGGGGCCCTGGTCGCGCACGCAGAAATGCAGGTCGTGGTCCTCCGAGACCTCGCCCGACACGGTGATGACGCCATCGGCGGGGGAGAACTTGACCGCATTGGCGATCACATTGCGGATCACCTGCTGGAACCGCGCGGGGTCGGCCTTGCCGATCAGCGGCACGTCGGGCAGCGCCAGCCGCAGTTCCAGGCGCTTGGCCAGTACCAGCGGTTCCATTTCGCGCAGAACGCCGCGTACGGTGCCGCGCAGGTCGATGCGTTCCAGGTGGAAGGTGCCCACGCTGCTCTCGATCTTGGCGACGTCGAGCAGGTCGTTGACCAGTGCCAGCATGCGCTGGCCGGCGGCGTGGATGTCCTCGAACATCGCGGACTGCCGTGCCGGATCACGCACCCGCGTCTTGCCGAGCTCCGAGAAGCCGATGATGGATTGCAGCGGTGTGCGCAGTTCATGGCTCATGTTGCTCACGAACTCGGTCTTGGCACGGGCGGCTTCCTCGGCCGCGTCATGGGCTTCGCGGGTGGCCCGTTCGGCTTCACGGAACTCGCTGATGTCCATCAACACACTGAGGATGCCGCTGGCGTTGCCGTCGCCGTCGGGTACCAGGGCCTTGAGC
The DNA here is from genome assembly GCF_001955695.1 of Rhodoferax koreense. Taxonomy (NCBI): domain Bacteria; kingdom Pseudomonadati; phylum Pseudomonadota; class Betaproteobacteria; order Burkholderiales; family Comamonadaceae; genus Rhodoferax; species Rhodoferax koreensis. Next base: position 1,816,437 of record NZ_CP019236.1, read on the forward strand.
ACGCGCGTATCGCGCCAGCTGCTGCCGCGCGCCCGCAGCCGGGTTTCGAAGCGGGTGCTGCCGCCTTGTGTCATGAGCCTGCGGTCGGCCTCCTCGTGCATGCGCGCCTGTGCCTTGTCCACCACCATGGCCAGGGAGCGACCGATGGCGTCGCCGCGCGGCACACCCTCGAACTCCTCCCAGGCCCGGTTGACCAGCAGCAGCCGCCCGCGGATGTCCGTCATCGCGATCGGCAGCGGATTGAGTTCCAGCAGCTGGGCATTGAGTGCCAGCTGCGTCTGGAGCTGGTGTTCGGCATTCCAGCGTTCTGTCACGTCGACCGCGCTGCCGGCATATCCCACCAAGACGCCTTGGGACAGCAGCGGGACCACGGCGACGTCGAAGCGCAACGCCGTGCCGTCGGCCGTGCACAGCCTCGCCTGAGCCGTTCGCACGCCTTCCTGGCCCTCCTTGCGGAAGAGGGCGCGCACGGCCTGGCGCGAGTCGGGCTCGACGATGTCGTGCAGCGCGTGGCCGATGGCCGAGCGCACGTCCGTGCCGCGCAGGGCCAGCCAGCGCGCGTTGACGAAGGTGATGAGTCCGGCCGCATCGGTGCGGAAGATCAGCTCCTGCACGCTTTTCATGAGCACGGCCAGTTCGTGCTCGCTGCGGGTCACGCGGGCCTGGGCCTCGAACGTGAGCCGGCGCGCCGATTCGCGCGCACGCAGGCTGCGCCAGACCGTCAGGGTCAGCCCCAGGATCAGGGCCAGTGCAACGGCGCCGGCCACGGCGAAACCCTTGACGCTGTCGAACCAGTGCGCGAGTGCGGCATTCATCGGCAACTCCACCAGCACCACGATCGGCCGGGTGCGCGACACGCGGAATGCCACGATTTGCGCATCGCCGCCGGTGCCTTTGCCGACGTAGCTCGCGAATTCCCTTTCCGGCAGGAAGTGGCGGAACACGGGCAGGTTGCCGACGCTGCGGCCGGCCAGCGCGGGCATGTCGGTGGAACTCGCCAGGACCATGCCTGCGTAGGACGCGACGACCGCACGCCGTCCGGCATCGCCCAGCGTCTGCCGCTGGTAGTTGGCGAAGGAATCGGGGTTGACCAGCGCCACGAGCAACGTTGGCGGCGCGGTGCCGTTGGACACGGTCCTCAGGATCGGGATGAAACCCACGCCCGGCGGTGTACGTGCGGTATTTCCGCGCTGCAGTCCCGACAGGCCCCGTGTCGGCACGAAGGGGCCGATCGCGTCGCGACCGGCCGAAGGCCAAGGGCCCAGGCGCTGCATCTCGATCACCAGCCCCAGCTCCGCGGGCTGGGTGGCGTCGAGCACACGGCCTTGCCTGTCGAGCACGGCCATGGCGCGGATGAAGGGCATGCCGAGCAGCATTTGCGACAGCGCAGGATTGACCTGCCCCGGGCGTTGGGCGGCCTCGGCAACACCAGGCAGTTCGGCCAGCGTCGCCAGCGCGGTGGCGGCGTTCTCGATGTCGCGTGTGACCTGTTCTTCCAGCACGCGGGCCAGCAGCTCGTTCTGGCTCGTCTCCGCGGCAATGCCCGCGCCGCGGTCGCTCCAGGCCGCCCAGGCCACCAGCGCCACCACCAACAGGGCCAGGAAAACGCCGATGGGAATGGCCCACCGGCTCGCGATGCGTCCCGCCTCGGGCGGGGATGGCGTGGTCGAGGTGGTGAAGTTTTTCGCCATGCTGTCCCTCAACGCGACACGATCTCGCCAAGCCCATGTTTCTGGCCTGCCGCGGCCAAGCGGCCATCGGCCTTGATGCGTCGCACGAAATCGTCCATCACCGCCAGCCAGGCGTCGTCGCCCGGGCGCACGGCATAGGCGTACGGCATGACGTGGAAAGGCCGGCTGGGCGAGATCAACCGGGCCCAGTCGGCGTTGTCGAGCAGCCGCCGGCTGTAGGGGTAGTCGGTCATGAAGACATCGACACGGCCCGATTCCAGCTCCCGTTCACGCGTGTTGGGCGGCCTGACAGTAACCAGCTGGGCGTGCCTGAGCGACTGTGCCATCACCGGCTCCATGAAGGTGCCGGCCTGCACCGCGACCTGAACGCCCGGCTTGTCGATGTCTTCCCAGGTCTTCACCACGGCATTGCTTTTGGTGGAGACGGCATAGATGTCGCTGTGCATGTACGGCTGGGTGAATCGGAGTTGTTCCATGCGTTGCGGCAGCATGCCGACCGCGAACATCGCCACGTCGCAGCGGTCACCGCGCAGATCGGCCACCAGCGTGGCGAAGGACGAATCCACATACTCGATGCGCAGCTTGAGATCGCCGGCCAGCGCGGCCGACAGATCGATATCGATGCCGGTGAGCTGCTCGGTGCGTGGATTGCGGAAGGTGATGCCATAGTAATCGGGCCAGATGCAGACCCGCACGCTGCCCTGCGCCCTGACCCGGTCGAGCACGGCTCCGGCCGACGCGAAACGGGGCGCGAGGGTCGCAGCCAGGAGCAAGGCCAGCAGGGGGACAAACGACTGGAGGGGGCGAAATTTCATGGTTCTTTTCCTCGGAATGGGGCACCGACCGGGTGGGCGGCACCGGTTCAGTTGGCGTCGATCAGGGCCTGGAACGTCAGCTTCTTCCTGTCGATGGTGCGCCGCACCTCTTCGAGTTCTGCGGCATGGGCCACGAAGGTGTCCACGATCTCCGGGTCGAAGGCGCCGCCGCGCTCAGCCTGCAACATCTCGAGGGCGGTTGCGCAGTTGAACGCGGGCCGGTAGCACCTGTCCATGGTGAGCGCGTCGTAGAAGTCGACCACGCTGGTGATTCGGCCGGACAGGGGAATGGCGTGGCCGACCAGCCCGGCCGGGTAGCCGCGCCCGTCGAAACGTTCATGGTGCGTGAGTGCCACTTCGGCCGCCAGCTGGAACAGGGCAATGCGGGAGCGCCCGAGTATTTCTGCGCCGATGACGGGGTGGCGATTCATCTCGGAGCGCTCTTCGGCCGACAGCGATCCGGGCTTCTTCAGCACGCAGTCCGGTGTGCCGATCTTGCCGATGTCGTGCATGGGCGCGGCCTTGCGCAGCATGCGCGCAAAACTCAGAGACTGGCCCAGCTTGAGAGCCAGCGCTTCGGCCAGGAACCCGATGCGCACGATGTGTACGCCGGTGTCGTCGTCCCTGAAGTCGGCGGCCACCGCCAACTGCAGCAGTGCCTGATGGTGGGCCAGCGCGACCTCCCGCAAGGCCTGGTTGCGCTCCCGGTACATCTGGCCGAAATCGGCGATGAACTGTTCCATCTGACGCGCGGCGGCTTCGTCGAACTTGCACGCGGTGAACAGCTCGTCCGTCTCCGTGGTTGTGGCTTTCATCAGGCCTGGTCCTCGATGCGGCGCAGCGTCTCGAGGACCTGCAGCGTGCTGAAAGGCTTGATGAGGTAGTCGTCCGCACCGGCCGCCATCCCGGCTTCGCGGTCGCTGCTCTGGCCGCGCGCGGTCAGCATCACGACGCTCGTGCCGCGCAGGGCGCTGTCGCGCTTGGTGGCGCGGCAGACGTCCAGACCGTTGAGCAGGCCGGGCATCATCACGTCCACCAGCATGACGTCGGGTCGGAGGTCGCGCGCCATCACCAACCCGGTATCGCCGTCCGTCGCCTCGTAGATGTCATAGTCTTCGAATTCCAGCGTCATGCGGAGCAGTTTGCGAATGTCGGCATGGTCTTCGATGATGAGAACTTTTTTCATGGGAAAGATGGGTTGGGAAACAGGGCCTGTCGGAAAGCATGGCCGATCTAGAAATTTTAAATATCATTTTTATCAAATACAATTTGTAAATATCAATTGAGGCCACGAATTTGCCGAATATGCGTAATCGATCACGGCGTGCTTGGCAGTCGACCGCCTGCGGCGTCGCATTGGTGCTGCTCGGGGGCTCGGCGCTGCTCGGCTGGTGGCTGCACCACGAGGGCTTGACGCGGCTCTGGCTCGGCGAGACCCGGATGGTGGTGAACGCCGCCACCCTGTTCATCCTGTGCGGCGTGGCCCTGTTGCTGCCCGCTGGTGCCGTAGCGCATGGCGCCCTGGTCCGGCGCATGGTTTGTTGGGCGATCCTCATCGCGCCCTTGACGATCGGTCTGGCCAGTTTGACTGGTCTCGGTGCCGGTCACGGCTTGAACTGGCCGAATCTGCACCGGTGGGCCGACATGCAGACCGGTCAGCCGGGCCGCATGTCGTGGGCGTCGCTGGTGGCCTTCGTCGCCGCCGGCGCGACCTTTCTGCTGGCCAGGGACGATGCGAGCCTCAGGTCGCGCACGATGGTCAAGATGTTGACCTTGTGGGTCGGCTTGTCCGGCGTGCTGGGCCTGGTCGGATTCCTGGTCGATGCCCGTCTGCTTTTCTACGACTACTGGCTGTCGGACCTGGCGCTGCCCAGTGCCGCCGGGCTGGTGGTGCTGGCCATCGGCATGCATGCCACGTGGACGGGCCTGGGATGGGAGCCGGTGCTCGCGGTGTCGGAGGTGGACCGCATCACCGCGACCAGCGCCGCGATTTTGTCGGCCATCGCCCTCATCGCCGGGGTGTCGTGTTTCGCCATCCTGCAGGGCCGGGTGCAGATGCTTTTCGGAGAAAGCGTGCGTGCGGAGTTGACCAACCGCACCGCGATGTTCACGGACTTTCTATCGCTGCGTGAGAACATGGCCAGGTTCACCGCAACCCGGCCGGCGCTGATCGGCAACCTGCGCCGCATCCAGGCGGGCAATGGCGACCCCGGCCAGCTCGCCAACGTGCAGGCCGTCATCGACGGCTTCCTGACGCAGGGTTTCAGCGCGATCGAATACCGCGGTCTGGATGGCAGACGCGTTGCCAGTGGGGGCGTGTTCGCCGATGCGCCGGCCATGCGTGTGCCACTCGGCACGGGCGGCACGGCCGAACTCCTGTGGAGCGAGGGTTTCGTGCTGCGCAGCCGCCTGGCGGTGGCGGATGCGGCAGGGGCCGTGGGCAGCGTCCTGGTCGAGCAGGCACTTCCCGTGCTGACCAGGCTGGCGCTGGATCCTGCGCGGCTGGGCTCTTCCACCGAAATCGGCCTCTGCGTGCTCGGCACCGAGCAACTGGACTGCTTTCCACAGCGCGCCAATCCGCGTGCCTATAACGTCAGCTTGCTGGGCGCGGACGGCAAGCCGCGCGCGATGACCCTTGCGCTGCAGGGTGAGAGTGGTGTCACGATCACCCGCGATTACCGCGATCACAACGTGATCGTGGCCTTTGGCCCGGTGGGCGAGTCCGGGCTTGGGCTGGCGGTCAAGATCGATACGGTGGAAATCTTCACGCCGATCCGCGAGCAATTGTGGCTGTGCGGCGCTGCCTTGCTGCTGCTGGTCGGCGCCGGCACCTGGCTGCTGCGCTCGAAGATGAAACCCCTGGTGGCTTCCATGATTGAATCCGTGAAAGCCTTGCATGAAAACCAGGAGCGGTTCAAGACCGTGGTGGCCGGTGTCAAGGACTACGCGATCATCATGCTCGATACCGGCGGCCACATCACCAGTTGGAATGCGGGCGCTCAGGCCATCAAGGGTTACCGGGAGGCCGAAATCATCGGCCAGCATTTCTCGCGCTTCTATCCCGAGGCCGATGTGGCGCAGCACAAGCCCGAGCGCGAACTGGAGGCCGTGGCGGCCGAGGGACGCTTTGAAGACGAGGGCTGGCGCCTGCGCAAGGACGGCACGCCTTTCTGGGCCAATGTGGTGATCACCGCGCTGCGCGACGGCGACGGCAAGCTGCGGGGCTTCGTCAAGTTCACCCGCGACATGAGCGAGCGCCGCGAACTGGAGCGCGTGCTGCAGGAAAAGAATGTGGAGCTCGAAAAGGCCAGCCGGGCCAAGGATCTGTTCCTGGCCAGCATGAGCCATGAGCTGCGCACGCCGCTCAACGCCATCATCGGCTTCACCGGCACCTTGCTGATGCGCCTGCCCGGCCCGCTGCTGCCGGAGCAGGAGAAACAGCTGCGCACGGTGCAGAGCAGTGGCCGGCACCTGCTGTCGCTCATCAACGACCTGCTGCAGGTGGCCAAGCTCGACGCGGGCCAGATCGACGTGCGGCCGGAGCCGGTCGATGCCGGTGCGGTGGTGGAGGAAGTGGCGGCCCTGCTGCGCGCGCAGGCAGAGAAAGCCGGCCTGGCGCTCGAGGTGACCCTGCCGGCCGAGCCCGTGGTGCTGCGCACCGATCGGCGCGCGCTGACGCAGATCCTGATCAACCTGGTGGGCAACGGCATCAAGTTCACACCCGCCGGCCAGGTGGCTGCCCGCCTGCAGGTCGAGCGTGATGGCACGGGCGGCCGTGCGTTGTTCGTCGTGACCGACACCGGGCCCGGCATCCGCGAAGCCGACCAGGCGCGCCTGTTCAAGGCCTTCGCCCGCGTGGTCGATCCCGACCGCCCGCAGCCGGAAGGCACGGGCCTGGGCCTGCATCTGAGCCGCAGCCTGGCCGAAAAGCTCGGTGGGCGGCTGACGCTCGAGAGCACCTACGGCTGCGGCAGCAGCTTCTGCCTGGAGTTGCCGTTGGGTGAATGAGGCGGGACTGCTCGCACCAGATTTATCAATTCCTGACGGGAGGCTGACCGTCCATTTTAAAATCGATGAAAATAGCACAGCATGAAAGCCACCCATCCCAAGCCCGACGAAAGCTTCTCGGACGACTACACCACCCGTGATGTCGCCAAGCGGCTCGGCCTGGCCGTTCGCTCCATCCAGCAGATGGTGGACCGAGGGGAGTTCGAGGCCTGGAAGACCCATGGCGGCCACCGCCGCATCTCGCGCAAGTCCGTGGAGCGCTGGGAAGCCGCGCGGCTGTCCACCGCCACGGCCGCCGTCACGGCCCCCCGCAACCGGCGCGCCACCGACCGGCCCGCTCAGCCTGGAGCCGACCCAGGCGATGCGCGGCCCATGAAGATCCTGCTGATCGAGGATTCGGTGCATTTCCAGAACCTTGTGGCCTTGCTGGTGAAACAGCATTTCCCCGATGCGGAACTGCGCACGGCCGGCGACGGCATCATCGGCCTGGCCATGTACGGCCAGTTCCAGCCCGACGTGATGCTGGTGGACATCCTGCTGCCTGGCATTGACGGGGCCACACTGATCGCCACGCTGCGCTCCCATCCGCAATTCGCCAGCAGCCGGCTCATCGTGGTGACCTCGCTCGACGAATCGCAGCGCGGGCCCTATGCATTCGCGCTGGAGGGCGTGCCCGTGGTGCACAAGACGGCCCTGGTCGCCGAGCTGCCGGCGCTGCTGGCGGCGCCTGCCGGTGCCACCGCCACGGCGGTCGCCTGATGGCCAATGCCGCTGGCGTGCTGCTGGTCGAAGACGATCCGGCGCTCGTGCGGTTTTTTCGACTGGCGACGGAGGATCTCGGCATCACCCTGCGCGTCTGCGCCACCGTGGCGGAGGCCATCGTGGCGCTGGAGGCCGAGCCGTCGCAACTGATCATCACCGACTTGATGCTGCCCGGCGAATCCGGCCTGGTCCTGCTGCAAAGACTGCAGCAGACGCCCCGGCTGCGGGCCGGCGCCCGGCTGGCGGTCTGCAGCGCTGGGATCACGGCCCAGGTGCAGGGTGAACTGGCCGCGCTGGGCGCCTGGCGGCAAATGCACAAGCCGGTGTCGGTGCAGGCGGTGCGCGACTGCGTGCAGGAAGGGCTGCGCCTGCCCGTCGAGGAGGCCTCCGCCGGGTCCCCGCCGGGCGACGGGGCGGATGCATGGGTGAACGACGAGGCGGCTGCCGTGGCCCGGTATTTCGCTGGCAACCTGGCCCTGTTCACATCGTTTCGCGAAAGTTGCCTGGCGCAGTTTCCCGTGGACATGGAGTCCGGCGATACGGCGCTTGCCGCACGGGATGCCGCCGCTTTCCGTCGCGTCAACCACACGCTCAAATCCGTGCTGCTGTCCCTGGGCATGACCCAGGCCAGCGACTGCGCGCGCCGGCTCGAGTTGGCGGCGGCCGAGGCCGATTGGCGCGAGGCCGAAGGCGACTGGGCGCGGCTGCGCGGCCTGCTGCTTTCGCTGGTGCGGCCCTGACATCGCCCGGCCGGTCGCGCGCCAGCCGGCGACTCAGCGGGCGCGGCCGATGCGCAGCGGCTGGGTCTTCCTGTGCGCGACGACCTGGGGCGTCGCGGCGCCCGCGCCCGCATGGGCCCGGGCTCGGGGATGGGCCGGGATGGCCGGACGCATTCCGGTGACCTGCGGGCCCGATGCTGCGCGGATGGGCGTGCCCTCCCGCATCTGGAACACACCGACCGCGCGCTGCAGCGTCTCGGCGCTCTGACCCAGTGCGCCCGCCGAAGCGGCGGACTCCTCCACCAGTGCGGCATTCTGCTGCGTCACGGTGTCCAGCTGCGCCACGGCCTGGTTCACCTGCGCGATGCCGAGCGACTGCTCCTGGGTGGCCCCGGTGATCTGGTGCACCATCGCCGACACGTCGCGCACCGAGTTCATCACCTCGGCCAGCGTCGTGCCGGCGCCATGGATGCGTTCCGTGCCCTGGGCGATGCGCTGCGCGGCCTCGGCGGTGAGTTGCTGGATCTCCTTGGCCGCGCTCGCGCTGCGTTGCGCCAGCGCCCGAACCTCGGCCGCCACCACGGCGAAGCCGCGGCCGCTTTCGCCGGCGCGCGCCGCCTCCACGGCCGCGTTCAGCGCCAGGATGTTGGTCTGGAAGGCAATGCCCTGGATCACCGAAGTGATGCTGCCGATCTTGCTCGACGACTGTTCGATGGCGTCCATCGCTTCGCGCGCGTCCCGCACCGCCTGCTCGCCGCGGCTGGCGACCTCGCGGCTGCTGTCGCTGCGGCTGGCCATCTGCGCGGCCGTGTCCGCCGTCTGGCGCACGGTGCCGGAGAGTTCTTCCATCGAGGCCGCCGTCTGCTCCAGGCTGCTGGCTTGCGATTCGGTGCGGCCGGCCAGGTCGAGGCTGCCCTGCGCGATCTCGCGGGCCGAGGCGGTGAAGCCGGCGATCTCCTTGCGCACATCGCCGACGACGGCACGCAGGTTGATCTGGATCTGGTTGAGCCGGCGCATCAGCGTGCCCATCGGCTCCGGGAAGTCCAGCCGTGGCTCGCCCAGCAGGTTGCAGCCCGAGAGCTCGCCGGCGAACCGCACGGCTTCCTTCAGGGCCTCGCCTTGGCGCAGATGGAACCACGCAAACGCCGCGCCGAGGCCGAGGGCCAGGATACCCAACCGTGCCAGCGCGGCCGTCGGGCCCGACCACTGCATCAGGTCGGGCAACAGGGATGCGCCGCCGACCAACGCCAGCGCCACGCCCATGCGGGCCGTCAGCGACGCCTGGTGCAGCCGTGCAGACCAGCCCGCAAGGCCGCGCTGACGCACCTGCCCGGCCTCCAGGGACAGTGCATGCCCGCCTGCCTTGGCCTGCCGGGCGAGCCGGGCATACAGCGCCTCGGCCGCATGCACCTGCGCGCGGCTCGGCTTGATGCGCACCGACATGTAGCCGCAGGGCTTGCCGTTCTCGAGGATGGGCGTCACGTTGGCCAGCACCCAGTAGTGGTCGCCGTTCTTGCGGCGGTTCTTCACGAAACCGGTCCATGGGCTGCCGCGGCCGATGGTGCGCCACATGTCCTTGAAAGCGGCCTCCGGCATGTCGGGGTGCCGGATCAGGTTGTGCGGCTGGCCGATCAATTCCTCGTAGGCATAACCGGAGGTGGCGACGAAGGCATGGTTGCAGTGGGTGATGAAGCCCCGGGTGTCGGTGGTCGAGACCAGCGCGTCCGCATCCGGGAAATCGTATTCCTGCTGTGTGATGGGAAGGTTGTTTTGCATGGTTTTTCCAATTGGCCGGCATGGTTGGCGCCCTGGGGCGGGAGCCTTTGCCCGGTGCGCCGACTTTAGGCACGCGCCGGTGGCGGCGATGTAGGGAGTTCTCGACCCCGGATGCCGGGAGCGGTGGTCATATTTCCCCACCTCCCTGCTTTTCGCTTCACTACAATGAAGCAATTGGTAACCACGGCGCTCCAGGCCTGCGCCTCGCGTGGTCTGTGCCGCGTCCCTCCGCCTTGCTCCAACCAGAGGTGTGCCCTAACTTGAAACCCGGTCAGACCCCGCCCGCCCAGGAGATCCAGTCCGGGTTCGCGCACAGCGAAGCCAGGCTCAAGGCCTTGTTCGAGTCGGCGATGGACGGCATCGTGACGATCGATGCCACGCAGCGCATCGTGATGTTCAACAAGGCCGCCGAACACATGTTCCGCTGCGACGCCGCCACGGCGCTCGGACAACCCATCACCCGTTTCATGCCGGAACGCTTCCGCGCCCATCACGAGAGCTATGTCGAGAACTTCGGCACCACCGGTGTCACCATGCGCCGGATGGGCCGCATCGGCGCCATCAGCGGCCTGCGGGCCGACGGCGAGGAATTCCCCATCGAGGCGTCGATCTCCCAGGTCGATCTGGACGGCCACAAGCTGTTCACCGTGATTCTGCGCGATGTGACCGAGCGCGTGCGCGACGAGCAGCGCCTGCGCGAGCAGCAGGAGACCCTGGCGGCCGTCATCGATGCGGCCAGCGATGCGGTGGTCAGCTGCGACAAGGACGGACTGATCGTGCTGTTCAATCCGGCGGCCGAACGCATCTTCGGCCGCACGGCCGCCAGCATGCTGGGCCAGCCGCTGGACGTGCTGATGCCGGGCCGCTACCGCGACCGCCACGGCGGCGACCTGCAGGGCTTCGTCGACTCCGAGGTCACGCGACGCGCCATGGGGGCCGGACGGGTCAAGGGTGTGCGCTCCGACGGCGAGGAGCTGGAGCTCGAGGCCTCGATCTCGCGCTCCGTGGTCAACGGTCGGCTCACGCTCACGGCCATCCTGCGCGACGTGACCCAGCGCGCCCGCGCCGAGGCCGCGCTGCTGCGCTACCAGAGCGAGCTGTCCGACCTGACCCAGCGGCTCATGCACCAGGAAAAGGAAACCACCCGGCAACTGGCGCAGGCGCTGCACGACCAGCTGGGCCAGACCTTGACGGCCATCCGTCTCACCTTCGACGCCACCCCGGTGCGGTCGACGGGTTCGACGAGCGCCGACCCGGCCAGCCAGCGGCTGGGCCAGCTCATCGACCAGGCCATCCGCGAGGTGCGCCAGGTGCTGGTCGACCTGCGTCCGCCGTTGCTGGACGACCACGGCCTGGCCGCCGCGCTCGACAATGAACTGCAGTCGCGCGACCGCCTGCTCGCCGGTGTCGACCTGCTGCTCGAAGTCGAACCCGAGGTCGCGCGGCTGCGCTGGCCGGCGGACATCGAATACGCCGCCTTCATGGTGGCGCGCGAGGCCACGTCCAACGCAATCCAGCACGCGCGTGCGAGCCTGGTGCGCGTGGTGCTCACCGGTGGCGAGCGGCGGTTCCGCGTGGAAGTCATCGACGACGGACAGGGCTGGCCGCTGAATGCGCAGAACGCGCGGCCCGGGCATCTGGGCGTGGTCGGCATGCGCGAGCGGGCGCTGGCCATCGGCGCGCATTTCACCGTCAAACCGAACGCCGGCGGCGGCACCCTGGTGTGCCTCGACTGGGAGGAGTCCTCTTGAGCACGCTCTATCTTGTGGACGACCACCTCATGGTGCGCGAAGGCTTGCGCGCGGTGTTGCAGATCGCCGGCCACGAGGTGGTGGGGGAGACCGCCGACCCGACGGTGGCGGTGGCCGAGATCCTGCGGCTGGGCCCCCAGGTGTTGCTGCTCGACCTGAGCCTGGGGGGGCGCTCGGGCTTCGAAGTGCTCGTCGAACTGCAGCGCCGTGCCGCGAGCGTGCGCACCGTGGTGCTCACCATGTCCGCCCAGCCGCAGCACGTGGCCGAGGCCATGCGGCTGGGGGCGGTGGGCTACGTGCTCAAGGGCGCCCCGTCGAGCGAGATGCTGCGCGCCGTCGAGGTGGTGCTGCAGGGCCGGCGCTACCTGGGCCAGGAGGTGGCCGATCTGGCCGTGCAGGCGCTCACCGGCAACTCGGACGCCGATCCGTTCGCCGGGCTGTCGCCGCGGGAGCGTCAGATCGTGGTGATGGTGGTGAAGGGCTCTTCCAGCGCGGCCATCGGGCGTGAGCTGCACCTCTCGCCCAAGACCATCGACACCTACCGCAGCCGCCTCATGAACAAGCTGGGGACCGCCAATGTCACGGCGCTGGTGCGCCTGGCCATGCGGCACCAGTTGCTTGGCGTGGACGCTTCCTGACGGTTTTTGCTTCCGATGCCGTGCATCTGTCGCGGCCATCCCGACAGCGGCAGTCGAGAGTTCCCCACAGACGCCAGGCGCAGCGATTCCTACATTTGACCGACCGGCACACAGCCTTTGCCGCCGGGTCTTCTGCAAGGAATCGCCATGCCCTACGAAAAGACCAGCGCCGTCGCCGTGCCCCAGCTTCCTCTGGAGAATCTGGGGGACGTCGCCAGCATGATGCTGCAGGCCATGCAGGAATCGCCAGCGCCGATGATGTTGACCAACGCCACGGGTGACATCCTGCGTGTCAATACCGCCTTCGAGCAGGCTACCGGCTACGCATTCGCGGAGCTCGCCGGCCGCAACCCGAGCCTGCTCAAGTCCGGGCTGCAGGGGACCGGTTTCTACCGCAGCATGTGGTCGCAGTTGCGGCGCACCGGGCGCTGGCAGGGCGAAATCTGGAACCGCCGCAAGGACGGCCGGCTGTTCCAGGAACATCTCTCCATCATTGCGTTGCGCGGCACAGAAGGCAACCCCGACTATTACCTCGGCACCTATGCCGCGCAGGCGCCGCGCGGGGCCAGCCGGGACCGAAGCCGCGACGGCGCCACCGACGCCACGACCGGCCTTCCGAGCCGGCAGGCCTTTGCGGGCGCGGCCGACCGGCTGTGTGGCCGACACGGCGTGGTGCACGTGCTCGCGCTCGACATCGATGGCTTCACCGAACTCAACGAGTTGCATGGCCTGGAGTCTGGCGATGCGGTCTTGCGCCAGATGGCCCTGCGCTGCACCGAGGTGGCCGCCGCGAACGGCCGGGCAGCGGTGGTCGCCCGGGTCGGCCCCGATGAATTCGCCATCGCCCTGGCCGGTTGCCGTACCCGGGGCGGCGAGGAGATCGATGCGGTGCAGCCTTTCGCGGCCCGCCTCTACGCCAGGATGGCCATGCCCTTCGACCTCGGAAGCGGGCAAAGCCTGCACGTGTCCGTCAGCGTGGGTCTGGCCTCGCTGGTGCGCGGCTGCGGCACGGCAACCGAGGCGCTGCTGCATGCCTCGGTGGCGCGCCAGCAGGCGGTCCCCGGCTTGCCCACGCTGCAGCGCTACGAAGACCAGGACGGCCAGCGGCGCATGGCGATCGCGCTGCGCGAAGCCGTTCGGCTGGAACAGATCACGCTGGCCTACCAGCCCAAGGTGGCGCTGGCCACCGGGCGGCTGGCCGGTGTGGAAGCGCTCGCGCGCTGGGTGCTGCCCGACGGCACGGCCGTGCCGCCTTCGGAATTCATTCCCCTGGCCGAGCGGCGCGGACTCATCGGGGCACTCGGCGACAGCGTGATGGACACCGCGCTCGCGCAGATCCGCGCGTGGTGCGACGACGGCCTGCCGGCGCCGGTGGTGGCCGTCAATTTCTCGGCGCTGCAGTTCCAGCGCGAAAACCCGACCCAGCGCCTGGCACTGGCCATGGACCGGCATGGCGTGCCTGCCGGGCTGCTGGAGCTGGAGCTCACCGAATCGCTGCTGATCGGCGACATCGATGTGGTGATGCAATCGCTGCGCACCTTCCGCGATCTCGGCGTGACGTTGAGCATCGACGACTTCGGCACGGGCTATTCGTCGCTGGCCTATCTGCGCCGCTTCCCCATCCAGTACCTGAAGATCGACCGGCAATTCGTCTCGGCCATGGCCAGCGACACCAGCGCCTGCGAGATCGTTCGGCTGATCGTGGAGATGGCGCACCGCCTCAACCTGCGCTGCATCGCCGAGGGCATCGAAACCGTGGCGCAGCTCGAATTGCTCAAGGCCATGGGCTGCGACGAAGGCCAGGGCTTCCTGCTGGCGCGGCCGATGCCGCCGTTGGCGATGGACGAGGTGTTGGCCGGCCGGCTGCCGTGGGCGCATCTGTTCGATGGCGAGGCGGCCGCGACGCAACCCGTACGGGCCGGCGAGGCGCACGGCACCGTCGTCGAAAGAAGGAGCGTCTCGTGTGCAACCGACTGAATCCCGCCCAGACGGCAGGCTTGACCAGGCCCCGCAAGGTGCTGACGGTCTTCGCCGCGCGCGGGCATCGGGACACGGTACGCCGGCTGTGCCGCAGCCTTGAGCCCGCCAGCCAGGTCACCGACGTGGCCAGCGCCACCGATGCGGTGCTCACGCTGCTCACCGGTCCCATGGACCTGGTGCTGGTCGACGCCGGCCTGGCGGGGGACCTGCTCGGCGCGCTGCTGCGCCACGCACAGCGCTCGGCACCACGCGCGAAACTGGCGGTCTTCGCCGGCGGCGCACTCGCCCCCGGGTGGCTGCCCTGGTCCCAGCTCGAGGCCACGCTGCTGGCGCTGCTGGCCCGCGCTTGAATGACACCATGGCTTGATCTGACGCAACAGGCCTGCAGCCGACCGGCGGATGATGGACAGCCTGAGCATTCTCTCGAAAGGGCCATCATGAAGATCCTCCTGGCTGTCGACGGCAGCGACTACACCAAGCGCATGACCGAATACCTGGCCTCCCACGCCTGGCTCGTCTCTGGCAACGCGTTCACCGTACTCACCACCGTGCTGCCGGTGCCGCACCGGGCGGCCGCCTTCGTCGGCACGGAGACGGTCAAGCTGTACTACACCGATGACGCGCGCCTGGTGCTCGACCCGGTGCGCGATTTCCTGCAATCCCACGGCGTCCAGGCCGAATACGTCTACAAGGTGGGCCATCCCGCGCAGGAGATCGCGCGGTATGCCGAGGAAAATGGTTTCGACCTGGTCATGATGGGCTCGCACGGACATGGTCTGGTGAAGAACCTGGTCATGGGGTCGGTGGCCACCAAGGTGCTTGCGCAATGCAAGGTGCCCCTGCTGCTGGTGCGTTGAATGGACAGGCCGATCGATCACACCGAGGTGCTGCGCTGGCTTGAGGCGCGCAGCGACGAGTTGCGCGCCGAGATCGCTGCGGCGCAGCGGCTGCCCGACAGGAGCCATGAGGTGGGCGACTTCAAGGACGAGGCAACGGACAGCCTCGCGTCGACGGTGTCCGGTGCCGAGGTCGAGCGCGACCTGGCCGAACTGCGTGACAACGAACACACGCTGGCGATCATCCGCCAGGGCCGGTACGGCCTGTGCGAGGACTGCGCAGAGCCGATCGAAGCCGCGCGTCTGCAAGCCCGGCCCGCGTCCACACGCTGCCTGGCCTGCCAGGAGGCAGCCGAACGCCGTCCTCAGGCCGCGGGCAGCTGAAGCTGTGCCGGCGCGGCCGGGGACGATGGGGTCGCCGGGCTGGAGGCGGCCAGTTCCAGGCGGAGCTGGTTCACGCCGTTCGCGCGCTGGACGTTGAAGCCCAGGCTGCGGGCCAGGCCCGCCATGGCCAGGTTGTCGGGCAGGCATTCGGCGACCAGCCGCGCCGCGCCGCGGTCGGCGGCATAGTCCCTCAGCGTGCGCATCAGCGCGGTGGCCAGGCCGTGCCGCTTGACCCAGGAGGCCACCTGCACGGCGAATTCCACGTTCACGTTGTCCGGATCGCTGAGGCCGCAGGCGTAGCCCAGCAACCGCGACTGCTGGGTGTCGGCCGCGTCGAAGGCGACGAAGGTCATCTCGCGGTCGTAGTCGATCTGGCTGTAGCGCGCGAGTTCGGAGCGTGGCACGCAACCGCGCCGCGCGAAGAAACGCAGCCGCATGTCCTCGGTGGGCGCGGTTTCGTAGAAATGGGCGAGCGCGGCTTCGTCGTCGGGCCGGATGGGGCGCAACAGCACCCGCGTGCCATCGGGCAGGCTGCAGGGCCGGGCCAGCTCCGAAGGATAGGGGCGGATCGCCAGGCGGCCGCGGCCATCGCCTCGCAACGGGCCGAGCAGCACCCGGGCGTCCAAGGCGATCACGCCCGCGCCATCCGCGAGCAGCGGGTTGATGTCCAGCTCGGCGATCTCGGCGCAGTCGCAGACCAGCTGAGAGATCCGCACCAGCACCCGGCTGAGCGCGGCGCGGTCTGCGGCCGGCTGATCGCGGTAACCTGCGAGCAGCCGCGCCACGCGGGTGCGTGCCACCAGGTCCTCGGCCAGCGCGGCGTTCAGTGGCGGCAGGGCCACCGCGCGATCGCGCAGCACTTCCACCGCAGTGCCGCCCTGGCCGAACAGGACCACGGGGCCGAACACGGGATCGCTGGCGACGCCGACGATCAGCTCGTGCGCGCCCGGGCGGTGCACCATCTGCTGCACGTTGAAGCCCGACAGCGTGGCCTCGGGGCGCAGGCTGCGCACCCGCTCCAGCATGGCCAGAGCGGTGGCCTCGACCTCGGTGGCGTCGCGCAGGTTCAGCGCCACGCCGCCCACGTCGGACTTGTGCGAGATCTGCGGCGACACGATCTTCAGTACCACCGGAAAGCCGATGCCTTCGGCGGCAAGCACCGCCTGGGCCGGCGTTGCCGCCAGCACCGACGCCGCCACCGGAATGCCATAGGCGGCCAGCAGCTGTTTTGCCGCGCCTTCGCCGAGCAGGGAGCGGCCCTCGGCCAGCGCTGCCTCGATGATGCGCCGTGCGGCGGCCACGTCGGGCTGCCAGTCGTCCGGGCGCGAGGAGGGTGTCTGCAGCAGGGCTTCGCGGTTGTGCATATGGCCCACCACCTGCAGCCAGGCCGACACCGCTTCTTCCGGCGTGTCGTAGGTCGGCACGCCCGCCTCTTCGCAGAAGCGTACCGCCTGCGCGACGGCGCGCCCGCCCAGCCAGGAGGCCATCACCGTGCGGCTGCCCTGGGTCAGCAGCGGCAGGCAGGCGGCCGCGATGTCGGCGCTGGGCACGATCGCGGTCGGCGCCTGCATGAACAGTACGCCGTCGACCTCCGGCGCTCGCATCAGCACCGACAGCGCATCCGTGTAGCGATCACAGGGGGCATCGCCCACGATGTCCACCGGGTTGCCATGCGACCATGCGGCGGGCAGCACCGCGTCCAGCGCAGCCAGGGTCGGGCCCGAGAGCGTGGCCAGGGAGCCGCCGCCCAGCGCCAGGGCGTCGGCGGCCAGCACGCCGGCGCCGCCGCCATTGGTCAGCATCGCCAGCCGGTCGCCCCGGGGCGGGCGGGCACGGGACAGCGTGCGTGCCGCGTCGAGCAGTTCCTGCAGCGTGTCCACGCGCAGCATGCCGGCGCGCCGGATGGCGGCATCGAAGACGTCGTCGCCTCCGGCCAGGGCACCGGTGTGCGAGGCCGCGGCCTTGGCACCCGCGGGCGCGCGCCCGGCCTTCACCACCAGCACCGGCTTGTTGCGTGCGGCGGCGCGCGCGGCCGAGAGGAACTTGCGCGGCTGCTGCACCGACTCCATGTACATCAGGATGGCTTCGGTCCGCGGGTCGCTGGCGAGGTAGTCGAGCATGTCGCCGAAGTCCACGTCGGCGCAGTCGCCCATGGAGACGAAGTGCGAGAAGCCGATGCCATGGGTGTCGGCCCAGTCCAGCATGGCGGTGGTGAGCGCCCCCGACTGCGAGAGGAAGGCCAGCTTGCCGGCCTTAGGCGATAGATGGGCGAAGCTGGCGTTCAGCCCCAGGTGCGGCACCAGCAGGCCGACGCAGTTCGGCCCCAGGATGCGCAGCAGGTGAGGGCGCGCGGCCTGCAGCATCAGCGACTGCAGGCTCTGGCCATTGGCGGTCAGCTTCTGCATGCCGCCGCTGAGCACCACGGCCGCCCGGTTGCCGCGCCGGCCCAGTTGGGCGATCAGCTCCGGCACCGTGGCCGCCGGCGTGCACACCACGGCCAGGTCCGGGGTCTCGGGCAGGCTCTGCACGTCGGGCCAGGCCTGAACGCCGGCCACGCGCCCGTGCCCCGGGTTGACTGGCCACACGGTCCCGGTGAAGCCGGCCGTGCGCAGGTTGCGCATGACGATCTCACCCAGGCTGTGGGGTCGGTCGGAAGCGCCGATCACGGCGACGGTACGGGGCTGGAACAGGTGTTGGAGATGGCGCACGCTCATGGAAGCCCCTTCAGGGATGCGCGACTTTCGCATGCGCCCACCGGACGGCGTTTGACGCGGATCAAGCGGTCCGGCCGTGGCCGTGCTTATGCTGCAACGGCTCGACACCGTGTCCCGCGTAGCCCTGAGGAACACCATGGATTCCGATACGCCAGAGCCGAATGCCGCCGGCGCCAATCCCTATCTCGACCTCGACCGCAGCCTGCATGCCGCCATGGGCAGGTTGACGCAAGGCTTTCACCCGCCTCATTCATGCTGGCCTACCTCGACTGGCTGCTGCACCTGGCGATCTCGCCCGGCCGGCAGCTGGCCCTGGCCGAAGAGGCGCGGCAAGCCCTGCTCCAATGGCTGCCCGTGGCGCCGCCCGCGCAGGAAGGTCAGCCCGCGTCGGCGGAGGATGACGTGCGGGGCGGCGACCGTCGCTTCGACGATCCGGCCTGGAACACCTGGCCCTTCGACATGCTCAAGCGCGGCTTCCTGCTCGGCCAGCGGTGGTGGCAATCGGCCGCCACCGGCGTGCGCGGGGTGAGCCGGCACCACGAGGACGTGGTGGCCTTCGGTGCGCGGCAGTGGCTGGACACCCTGTCGCCATCCAACTTCCTGTGGACCAATCCGCAAGCGCTGCGCGCCGTGCAGCAGGAACGGGGGCAGGGCCTCGCGCGCGGCATGCTGAACCTGATGGACGACGCGGCGCGCCTGGGCGGCGGCACACCGCCGGGCCATCCCAGCCGCTTCCGACCGGGGCACGAGCTCGCCGCCACCCCGGGCAAGGTCGTGTTCCGCAACCACCTGATCGAGTTGCTGCAGTACAGCCCGGTCACGGAGACGGTGTTTCCCGAGCCTGTGCTGATCGTGCCGTCCTGGATCATGAAGTACTACATCCTGGACCTTTCGCCGCAGAATTCCCTTGTCCGCTACCTGGTCTCGCAGGGGTACACGGTGTTCATGGTGTCGTGGCGCAACCCCGGTGCCGAAGACCGGGCGCTCGACATGGCCGATTACCTGGCGCTCGGCCCGGTGGCGGCGATGGACGCGGTGGCCGAGCTGCAACCCGGCCGCAAGGTGCATGCGGCGGGCTATTGCCTGGGCGGCACGCTGCTGGCCATCGCGGCTGCGGCCTGGGCGCGTGAAGGCCGCGACTCGCTCGCGTCGCTGACGCTGCTCGCGACGCAGACCGATTTCGAGGAGCCTGGCGAACTGTCGCTGTTCATCGACGACAGCCAGATCACCTACCTCGAGGACATGATGTGGCAGACCGGCTACCTAGACGGCCCGCAGATGGGCGCCAGCTTCACCTACCTCAACACCCGCGACCTGCTGTGGTCGCGCATGGTGCGCGACTACCTGCTCGGTGCGCGCCTGCCGCCGAACGATCTGACGGCCTGGAACCTGGACACGACGCGCATGCCCTACCAGATGCATGTGCAGTACCTCAAGAGCCTGTACCGCGACAACGCGCTCGCGCGCGGCGCGTACCAGGTCGGGGATCACCCGGTGGCGCTGTCGGACCTGGACGTTCCGGTGTTTGCCGTCGGCACGCTGAAGGACCACATCTCGCCCTGGCGCTCGGTCTACAAGCTGCACCTGCTCACCGATGCGGAACTGAGCTTCGTGCTCACCAGCGGCGGCCACAACGCCGGGATCCTGAGCGAGCCGGGCCATGCGGGGCGCAGCTACCGCATCCATGGCCGCCCGCGCAACGGCAAGTACCTCGGGCCCGAGGAATGGCTGGCGCAGGCCGAGGAGCGCGAGGGGTCGTGGTGGCCGGCCTGGCAGGCCTGGCTGGCCGAACGCTCCGGCCCGCGCACGGCCCCGCCGCCAATGTGCGGCGTGGCCGGCATGGGCCGTGTGCTGCGCAACGCGCCGGGTGAATATGTCCTCCAACGCTGACCCGCTGCAGGGTCTGAGCGAGGTCCATGCGCAGGCGCTGCTGGCCGCTCACGGGCCCAACGAGCTGGCCGCCACGCGGCGGCATGGATGGCTGCACAGCCTGTACGAGGTGCTGCGCGAGCCGATGTTTCTGCTGCTGGTCGCCTGTGCGGCGCTCTATTTCATGCTGGGCGAATGGCGCGAAGCGGTTGCGCTTTCGGTCTCCGTGCTGGTGGTGATGGGCATCACCCTGGTGCAGGAGCGCCGCAGCGAGCGCGCGCTCGATGCCCTGCGCGAGCTGGCCAGTCCGCGGGCGTTGGTGCTGCGCGATGGCGTCCCGCGCGCGGTGGATGCGCGCGAGCTGGTGCCGGACGATGTCATGCTGCTCTGCGAAGGCGACCGCGTGCCGGCCGACGGCGTGCTCCTGCGCGCCCACAACCTCCTGGTGGACGAGTCGCTGATCACCGGCGAGTCGCTGCCGGTCGCCAAGGAGGCCGACGCGGCGGCGCCCGGCGGCGTGCAGCACGGCGCTGCGGTTAGGGTCCATGCCGGCTCGCTGGTGGTGCAGGGCCGGGCCCGGGCACTCGTCACCGCGACCGCGCACCGCAGCGAGATCGGACGCATCGGCGCCGCTTTGAACGACATCGTGCGCGAACGGACACCGCTGCAGGAGGCCACCGGGATGCTGGTGCGCAAGGTGGCCTTCGGCGTGCTGGCGGTGGCGCTCGGCATGGCGCTGGTGCTGGGCTGGACCCGAGGCCACTGGATCGAGGCGACGCTGGCCGCCGTGGCCTGGGCCATGGCGCTGCTGCCCGAGGAGTTTCCGGTCGTGCTGGCGATCTTCCTGGCGATCGGTGCCTGGCGGATCTCGCGTCAGCGCGTGTTGACGCGGCGCATGCCGGCCCTGGAAGCATTGGGCGCGGCCACCGTGCTGTGTGTGGACAAGACCGGCACGCTGACGGAAAACCGCATGCAGGTGGTCAGGCTCTACAGCGCCGACGGCCACATGCAGCGCATCGGCACGGCGCTCTCCACGGCCGGGCTGGCGCCTGCGTTCACCGAGGTGCTGCGGGTGGCGGGGCTGGCCAGTCCGGCCGATACCGCCGATGCGATG
Source organism: Rhodoferax koreense (assembly GCF_001955695.1). NCBI lineage: Bacteria > Pseudomonadati > Pseudomonadota > Betaproteobacteria > Burkholderiales > Comamonadaceae > Rhodoferax > Rhodoferax koreensis. The sequence continues at coordinate 1,837,494 of NZ_CP019236.1, forward strand.
GAGCAGGCCATCCAGGCCGCATGCGCCCAGGCCTCGCTGCCCGCGCGGCCCACGGGCTGGGTGCCGTTGCGCGAATACCCGCTGAGCCCGCAGTTGCTGGCCGTGGCGCATGCCTGGCAGCCCGAGCGGGTCGCACCGGCCTTCGTCGCCGTGAAGGGGGCCCCCGAGGCGATTGCCGGGCTGTGCGGCATGCCGCCGGACCGGACGGCCGCGACGCTTTCCACGGTGGAGCAGCTCGCCCACGCCGGGCTGCGGGTGCTGGGCGTGGCGCGTGCCGAGGTCGCCCGGGAGGCACTGCCGGCGCGGCTGGCCGACCTGCGGTTCGAATTCGTGGGCCTGCTGGCGCTGGCGGACCCGGTGCGGCGGGAAGTGCCGCAGGCCATCCGCCGCTGCGAGCAGGCCGGCATCCGCGTCATCATGGTCACCGGCGACTTCGCCGGTACCGCAGCCAGCATCGCCACCGAGGCCGGCATTGACGCGGGCGAAGGCATCCTCGCGGGCGCCGAGATCGACGCGCTCGACGAGACCGCCCTGGGCGAGCGCCTGCGTCGTGTGCGGGTGGTCGCACGGGCCGTGCCCGCGCAGAAACTGCGGATCGTGCGGGCGTTGCAGCGCAACGGCGAAGTGGTGGCGATGACCGGCGACGGCGTCAACGACGCGCCGGCGCTGCGCGCGGCCGACATCGGTATCGCCATGGGCGGGCGCGGCACCGACGTGGCCCGCGAGGCGGCCGATCTGATCGTCACCGACGACCGCTTCAGCTCCATCGTCGAGGCGATCGCCGTCGGCCGGCGCATCTTCGCCAACCTGACGCAGGCTTGCGGTTACCTGGTGGCCATCCACATTCCGATCGCGGGTCTTTGCCTGCTGCCTGTGATCGGCGGCGGACCGCTGGTGCTGCTGCCGATCCACATCGCCATGCTCGAGCTGATGATCGATCCCGCGTGCTCGCTGGCCTTCGAGGCGCAGCCCTCCGAGTCGCAGGCGATGTCGCGCCCGCCGCGCCGCGCGCGCAGCTCGCTGTTCGGCGATGCCGGCGTGTGGCCGTGGGTCGTGCGCGGGCTGCTGGTGCTGGGCTCCGTGCTGCTGGCCTGCGCCGCGGCCCGCGCCGCGCGGCTCGACGAGGAAGGCGTGCGCACCGCGGCCTTTGCCCTGCTGGTGCTCGGCAACGTGGCGCTTCTGCTCAGCTATCGCACCGGCGACAGGCGCCCGGCCGACGGCGCTGCGGCGGTCAGCCTGGCGATGCTGGCGTCGATCGCCGTGGCGCTGGGCATGTTGGCCACCGTGCTGGCTTGGCCGGCCGCGCGGGATCTGTTTCGGCTCGCATGGCCCTCGCCGGCGCAGCTCGGCATCGGCCTGGCGATCGCTGGATGCAACTGGGCCTTGCTGGCACTGGTGTCCCGCAGCCTGGGCACGCGGCGGCCGGCTTCGATACCGTGACTTAGATCTCCACGCTCTGCAGGTACTGCGCCGCCTCGCAGGGGAAGCGCAGATCGGCCTGGATCGACAGGCGCAGCGCGTCCGCCGCCTCCGGCTCGCCGTGCGTGACGTAGACGTGACGGGGCGCACGCGGCAGCGCCGCCAGCCAGGCGAGCAGGCCTTCACGGTCGGCATGGGCGGAGAGGCCTTCCAGGTTGGCGACCTCGGCGCGCACCGGTATCCATTGGCCGTGGATCCTGACCTGGGTCGCACCGCCGACCATGGCCGCGCCGCGCGTGCCCACCGCCTGGTGGCCGGTGAAGAGCACCGTGTTGCGCGCGTCGGGTGCATAGGCCTTCAGGTGGTGCACCACGCGCCCGCCGGTGGCCATGCCGCTGGCGCTGATGATGATCGACGGCATGTGCAAGGTGTTGAGGGTTCTGGATTCCTGCTCGGTGGTGACGATCCGCACCCCATCGCAGAGGCCGCGCGTGTCTTCCGGCGACAGGCGATGCTCGTCCGCGTGCCGCTGGAAGATCGAGGTGACGTTGGCCGCCATGGGGCTGTTCAGGTAGACCGGCAGATCGGGAATGCGCCCGCCGCGTTTCAACTGCTGGACCATGTACAGCAGCGCCTGCGCGCGCCCCACGGCGAACGCCGGCACGACGACGATGCCACCGCGGGCGGCGGTGCGTGAGATGACCTCGCCGAGTTGCTGTACCGGGTCACCGGGCGGGTGCGAGCGGTTGCCGTAGGTCGACTCGATCAGCACCACGTCGGCCGCAGGCGGCGGCGCCGGCGGCTTCATGACCAGGTCGTCGCTGCGTCCCAGGTCGCCCGAGAACAGGATCGAACGGCCTTCGCCGCTCAGATGCAGACTCGCCGCACCCAGGATGTGGCCGGCGTAACTGAAGCGCGCCGTGAGCCCGGGCAGCGGCGCGAAGGCGCTGTCCATGGCCTGGCCCGCCATCAGCGACTGCACCTTGCGCGCGCTGTCCTGGGTGTAGAGGGGAAGTGCCGGCGCGTGTTTGCTGAAGCCGTGCAGGTTGGCGTAGCGGGCCTCCTCCTCCTGGAGATAGGCCGAATCCAGCAGCAGCAGGCGGCACAGCGCGACCGTGGCTTCCGTGGCGATGACTCGGCCCCTGAAGCCCAGGTCGTACAGGCGCGGCAGGAAGCCGCTGTGGTCGATGTGCGCATGGGTCAGCACCACGGTGTCGATGCTGGCCGCATCGACCGGCAGACTCGACCAGTTCTGCCGACGCAGTGGCTTGAGCCCCTGGAACAGGCCGCAATCGACCAGCAGCCGGCGGCCGGCGTGTTCGACCAGGTATTTCGAGCCGGTGACCGTGCCCGCGCCGCCGAGAAAGCCGAGTTTCATGAACGTCCCCAATCAAGCCGGCGGGATCCGCCTTGGATGCATGGCTCCAGTGTCTTCAACGTCCGCATGCGACCGATTGACGCAGGTCAATGACCGTTGCCGCACGCGCCCGTACCGTCGAAGCGTTCACGACACCCTCGCAGGCAAGGAGACCATCATGGCGGACATCCAATCGATCCTGGTACACCTGGACAGCTCGGAGCGCTGTGCCGAACGCATCCGCGTGGCGCAGCGGCTGGCCGAGAGCTTCGATGCGACGGCCATCGGCGTGTACGCCGTGGTCCCTTCGCTGCTGCGCCATCCCATGGGGCTGGACGGCATGGCCGGCGCCATGGGGCTGCAGGAGTACGACGACGAATGCCGCGCCAGGGCCTGCCGGCTTTGGAGCAGCCTCGCGGGCACTTCGGCGCGCATGCGCTGGACCGCTTCGCCGGGCGATTCGATATGGAACTTCGAGAGCCGTGCCTTCTACGCGGATCTGCTGCTCCTGGGGCAGCGCGACGAGGCCGATGCCGTGGTGGACGAAACCCCGGCGGATTTCGTGTTCCACCAGGTGGCCCGCAGCGGGCGGCCGGTCATGGTGCTGCCCAGCGCCGGCAGCTTCGACCGGGTGGGCGAAACCGTGCTCATCGCATGGAAGGAAACCCGCGAAGCCGCACATGCCGTGGCTGCCGCGCTGCCCTGGCTGCGCAAGGCGAGGCAGGTGCACGCCATCAGCTATGCCGAGGACGAGGGGGCTTCGCTGAATGCGCTGCACGACTACCTGGCGCGGCACGGTGTGGCGATCATCCAGCATGCGTCGCAGGCGCGCGATGTGGCCGTGGGCGAAGACCTGCTTTCGCGCGCCGCCGACATCGGCGCGGACCTGCTGGTCATGGGCTGCTACGGCCACAGCCGCGCGCGCGAACTGGTGCTGGGCGGTGTGAGCCGCACCATCCTGCGCTCGATGACGCTGCCCGTGCTGATGGCGCATTAGCCGGGAGACGACCATGCACGCGATGCGCCTGCTGGCCACCTCGCGTCCGCTGCAGTGGACCGAGCTGCCCGATCCGGTGCCCGGTGCGGGTGAGATCCGGCTGCGCGTGTCGGCATGCGGCGTGTGCCGCACCGACCTGCACGTGCGGGACGGCGAACTGCCCGGCATTGCGCTGCCGGTGACGCCGGGCCATGAAATCGTCGGCCATGTCGACGGGCTCGGTGCCGGGGTGACGCAACTCGCCATCGGCGACCGCGTCGGCGTGCCCTGGCTCGGCGCCACCTGCGGCACGTGCGCCTATTGCCTGCGCGGCGCCGAGAACCTGTGCGACAACGCGCGCTTCACCGGCTACACCCGCGACGGCGGCTACGCCACACAGGTGGTGGCCGATGCCCGCTTCGCGTTCAGGCTTCCGGCAGGGGGCGACGATGTTGGCTTTGCGCCGCTGCTGTGCGCCGGGCTCATCGGCTGGCGTTCGCTGGTCGCGGCGGGCAAGGGCACGCGCATCGGACTCTACGGCTTCGGCGCGGCAGCCCACATCGTCGTGCAGGTGGCGCGCTGGCAGAAGCGGTGGGTGGCCGCCTTCACCCGGCCGGGCGACACGTCGGGCCAGGCCTTCGCGCGGGAATGCGGCGCCGACTGGGCCGGCGGCTCGGACCAGGCCGCACCGCAGCCGCTCGACGCGGCCATCATCTTCGCGCCCGCGGGGGACCTGGTGCCGTTGGCGCTGCAGGCCGTACGCAAGGGGGGGCGCGTGGTCTGCGCGGGCATCCACATGAGCGACATCCCGGCTTTCCCCTATCGGCTCCTCTGGCACGAGCGGCAACTGGTCTCGGTCGCCAACCTGACCCGCAGCGACGCCGAGGATTTCCTGCGCCTGGTGCCGCTGGTCGGCATCCAGACCACGACCACGGCCTATCCCCTGCGCGAGGCGAACCGGGCGCTGCTGGACCTGCGCGAAGGCCGTGTGCACGGCGCGGCCGTGCTGGTGCCCTGACCGGCCGACCTGCCCGCATCGCCGGTCAGCCAGTCAACCCTCAGTAGGTGACTTCGATGTGGTTCACGACGGTCGCCACGCCCGGTGCGGACCATGCCGCACCTTGCGCTGCCGTGCGTTCCGCCCAGGAGTGCACCTTGCCGCGCAAGGTCACCTGGTTGCCGCTCACCGACACCTCGATGTGCTTGGCTTCACGCTCGGCCTGGCGTTCGAGCGCGCCGTGGATGGCCTGTTCGATGTTCTTGAGCGATGCCCTGGGAACGATGGCGACATTGTTGGTGACACCCGTCACCCCGAGGAGATTGCGCACGGCGCGGTGAGCGGCACTGCGCTGGTAGTCCCATTCGACTCTGCCGTCCAGGGTCACCCACCCGCCCTCCACCGTGGGACGCACCGCATTGCTTGGCACCAGCGCGTCCCACTCGAGGGCCCGCTCGGCCGCGGCGGCGATGTCGGCGTCGGTCCTCTGGCTGCTCAGGGGCAACTGGACCTTCAGTTCGACCGCCACCCCCTTCACACCGGCGACACGTTGCGTCGCGCGCTCGGCGGCATGTTTTTCCGCATACGACTTCATGTGCCCCGTCAAGGTGACGATGCCATCCTTGACGATCACGCCCACATCGGTTTCGTCGACGTCCGGCGTCCATTTCAGTTCGGCGAGCACGTCGTCGCGCAGTTGTAGATCCGTTTTCATGAGATGTCCTTTCGTTGAAGTTCAGAACGCTTGGCACCAGGCCACTTGAGGGCCTGCCGAAGCAGTCTAGAAAGCCTGCGGGCGGGTGTCTTGCGGTGGATCAAAGGGCGATCCGGCTGCTTCGCCTTCGGCAGCGTTCTGGCCGGCGCGACCGCGGCGTCACTGCGGCGATTGACATGGCGCAATGCCTCGGCGGCCCCGAGCCTGTAGCTTCGGGATTCGATCCAAACCATCACGGAGCCGCCCATGCAGAACCTTCGCTCGATCCTCGTCCACATGGACAGTTCATCCCACGCCGCGCGGCGCATCGAAGTCGCACGGCAGGTGGCTGAGTGCTTCGGCGCCGATGCCACGGTGCAGTACGCGGTGTTGCCGGCGGAACTGCGCGTCACCGCCTCGCTCGAAGGCGGCGGCCAGGCGATCGCGACGATGCGCGAACTCGACGCGGAGCGGCGCGCGAAGGCCTTGCGCATCTTCGAATCGCATGCGGCCGCGTCGCCGCGGCTGAGTTGGGGCGACAGCCTGCGCGATGCACATTGCGGCCTGGCCCAGCGAGCGCTCTACGCCGACCTGCTGATCCTCGGGCAGCGCGATCCCGACGATGAAGCCGGCGGCGACGTGCCGGCCGACATGGTGCAGACCCTGCTGGTCACCACCGGGAAGCCCGCGCTCGTGTTGCCGTATGCAAGCCCTGTCGGCCACGGCCAGCCGCCTGGCACCACCGTGCTGCTGGCCTGGAAGGAAACCCGCGAAGCTGCGCGTGCGGTTGCGGCGGCCCTGCCCTGGCTTGCGCGTGCGCGGCAGGTGCACGTCGTGAGCTACGGTGACGATGCCAGGCCGGGGCTGGACCGCATCGCGCAGTACCTGGGGCGGCACGGGATCACGGCGGCGGTCCATGCCGCGGGTGCGGAGCGTGGCGACATCGGCCAGAACCTGCTGTCACGGGCGGCGGACCTCGGGGTCGACCTGCTGGTGATGGGCTGCTACGGCCACAACCGGTTGCGCGAGTTCGTGCTCGGCGGCATGAGCCGGACGGTGCTGCAATCGATGACGGTGCCGGTGCTGATGGTGCATTGAGCCGGCCTGCCGGCCATGCCACGACGGGTCGTCGACCGGCGGCCCGGCCCGGTGTTCACGCCGTGTGCGGCGAAAGCTCGTGGGGGCGCAGCGGCGTGTCGGCGGTGGCCGCGCCTTCCACCGCCGCGGCGAAGGCGGGCAGCCGGGCCACGCACGATCCGTCGTCCACCTCGCGCGACGTGAAGGCCATGCTCAGCAGCGGCGCACGGCCGGTGAGCGCGCCGATCTCCGCCACGGCATTGGGTGCGCCGCGACCGCCCATCACCGAGAGCACCGCATAGTGCCGCAGTTCGGCGCCGTGCGACGCGATGAAGCTGCGCATCGGCCCGGCCAGCCGGTACAGCCAGATCGGCGCGAGCAGGACCACCGCGTCGAAGTCCCGCAGCGCGGGGCCTTCGTAGCGGATCGGCGGCTCCCGGCTCAGCCATGAATCGGCCACACAGCGCAGCACGCCCCGCAAGCCGACGCGCACATGGGGTTCGCGGATCTCGCCCAGGGGCCAGCCGAACTGCGTGTTCAGCAACTGGGCCAGGCGGCGGCAGGTGCCGGTGCTGGAATAGAAGACGACCAGTGTCTTGCGCATGGCGAGCCCCTTGCGAGAATGGCGATGGATCGACTCTATGGAATTGCTGCGTTCCTGCCTTGCGATGGATCAAGGCGCCGTTGGTGCCCGCGCCTACAGTGGCAGCACCCATCCCTCAGGAGCACGCCATGACACGCACCACGACGAAGTCCATGTCTTCAACTGCCGGAGGCGCAGATGCGGCACCGGGCGAGTCTCCGGAGGCTGCATCCGCATCTTCCGGTCTGCAGCTGCAGCAGATGCAGCAGCTGTGGCTGCACGGCCTGGAGGTGTCGAGGCGCGCCCAGGCCAGGATGGCCCGCACCTTCGCCGAGGACATGTCCGAAGCCGCCCGCAAGTTGGCGGCCAGCAAGGAACCCAAGGATTGGCTCAACGTGCAGGCCGAATTCCTCGGCAAGAGCATCGTCAATGCGCTCGCCGCGCAGGGCGATGCCCTGGCGGCCTGGGGTGATCTGCAGGCCGCGTGCACGAAGCACCTGGTCCATGCGGGCCCGATACCGAAGGGGGAGGCGTCCAAACGGCTGAACGGTGAGGCCACCGCTTCGTCCGGGCAGGATGCCTGGGCGTCGGCATGGCAGCAAATGGGGAACGCCTGGGCTGCTGCCCTGGCGCCGGCAAAAGCCGCCGCCACACCCTCATCCCCACTGGCCGCCGATGCCTGGCTGGAGACGGTTCGCGCCAATGCCCAGAAGATGACCACGGCCTGGGTCGAGGCAACGCGGGCCGCGGCACAGGCCGGCTGAGCGGCGGCGGGCGCGCAACCTTCTCCGCTGCGCTCCGGCGCAACCCAACCTTGTCTCACAGGTCCACATGACCAAGCATATCGTCATCCTTCAGGGGCACCCTGACACCGAGGGATCTCATTTCTGCCACGGGCTGGCGATGTCCTACGCCGACGGGGCCAGGGCGGCCGGGCACGCGGTCGAGTTGTTCGAGGTGGGCGCCATGGACTTCCCTCTGCTGCGCAAGAAATCCGAATGGGACAGCGGCGAGGTGCTGCCGCAACTGGCGCGGGTGCGCGCGGCGATCGAGGCGGCGGACCAGTTGGTGGTGGTCTTCCCGCTCTGGCTCGGTGACATGCCGGCGGTGCTGAAAGCCTTTTTCGAACAGGTGCTGAGGCCCGGCCAAGGCGGGACCACGCCGCCCACCCGCGGCCGGCGTTGCGCGGCCCGGGTGGTGGTGACGATGGGAATGCCGGCCACGTTGTACCGCTGGTACTTCTGGGCGCACAGCCTGCGCTCGCTCAGGCGCAATCTTTTCGGCTTCGTGGGCATCAAGCCGGTGCGCATCACCCTGGTGGGCTCCATCGAAGCCATCGGGCCGGCTCGGCGCGGCCGCTGGCTTGCGCATCTGCACGCCTTGGGACGCGCGGCGGGCTGAGCGCCGGGCCGTCGCCAGAAGCTCATGCGTGCTGCCGGGCCTGTGGCTGCGCCTGCGGCGCGGTCGCCAGGCGTGCGGCGAACCACTCGGCGGCCAGTTGTGCGATCTGCTCGTTCGCGGCGGCTCCGTCGGCGGGCAGGTCGGCAGAGGCGATCACCGCGATCTGGCCGTTGGACTTGAGCATGTCCAGTGCCAGGCGGTTCAGCGCGAGCACCAGCGGGTCGGCATCGCTGGCGATGAGCAGGGTGGGCGTGCGCACGGCCCGCAGCATCGGCATCACCATGTCGGGGCGGCCGCCGTGGGTCACCACGCCGAAGATGCGGTCGCGGTTCGCGGCCGCGGCGGCCAGCACCGCGGCACCGCCGATTTCCGCGCCGAAGAGCCCGATCGGCAGGTCGCGCACGCCGGCTTCGCTGCGGGTCCATTCGATGGCCTCGGTGAGACGATCGCTCAGCAGGTCGATGTCGAACACCTTGGTGCGGTCGTGGGCTTCCCGCGGCGTCAGCAGATCCACCAGCAGTGCGCCCAGACCCTGGCCGTGCAGAGATTTGGTCACGCACAGATGGCAGGCGTTGTGACCACTGCCGCCGCTGCCCGGCGCGAAGATGACGAGTCCGCGGGCCAGCGGCGGCAGACAGAGCTCGCCTTCCACGCCATTGGGGCCGATGTGCACGCGCAAGCCCCGAAGGGGTTCGGTGCAGGACGCGCCCTTGCGGCAGCGACCCGCAAAGGCAGCCTGCGCCAGACCGGCGCGGCTGCCGGGCGCGAGCCTGACCGGCAGAACTGGCGACGATGCGATTGAAGCCATGATGAACCTTTCCAGCCGCGCGCTGAAGAAAAAGCATCCGCGGCCATGAACGCATGCAGGCATTTTTCGCCTTGCGCGCGGCATCGTGTTGATGCGCATCAAGCTGTGCGTCGATGCGTACCAATGGCCGTTTGGCGGGCGGCGTGATGCGGCTGGCTTGATCTTGCGCAACGCTGGCGGCCACATCGTTTTCTAGACTTTTTCTCACCGGTCGCCGGTATGGGTGTCCGGTTCGCAACCCTTCCAACCCAAGGAGAAAACCATGAATGCATTGACCCGTTTCGATCGCTTCGACGATCTTTTCCCCGACATGTTCCGACGGCTGGCCCGGTCCACCGGCCTGCGTGACGACGTGCCCGGCGACATCCGCCTGGACGTGACCGAGAACGACAAGGACTTCCAGGTGCGGGCCGAGATTCCGGGGGCGAAGAAGGAGGACATCCGCGTGACGGCGGACGGCAACTACATCACCATCTCGGCCGAAGTGCGCCAGGACCGTGAAGAGAAGTCCGGCGGCCGCGTGCTGCTGAAGGAGAGTTATGTGGGCAGCGTTTCGCGTGGGTTCTCGCTGGCCCAGGAGGTCGACACCCAGGCGGCCGTGGCCCGGCTCGAAGACGGCGTGCTCAAGCTCACGTTGCCCAAGCGCGAAGGGGGTGGCAGCCGCGCGATCGCGATCCAGTGAGGTGCCGCCGGGCGCGGCGATGGACCGCGCCCCGGCCTTCAGCTCGCGCCAGCGCCCGGCCGCAGCGCCGCGGCCTCGGCGCCGGTGCGGATTGCGCCCAGCCGGCCGCCGGGCGGTTCGAAGTTGTAGAAGGTATCGTTGAGATGACGCGTGACCTCGACGACGTCTTCCTCCGTCCAGCGCAAGGCGGCCACGTCCTGCCAGCGGCGGACCTGCGCCTGCAGACTCTGCCAGTCGGTGGCCAGGCGCCGTGCTCGCCAGTGCACCTGCGTCGTATGGCAGGCCGCGCACTGCGTGGCATACAGCATGGCGCCGCGCGAGGCGGGCTGCTCAGCATGCGCCTGCGGCCAAAGGCCCAGCACCAGCGAGGGCCATAGCCCCAGCAGGGCCTGTCTGGTGGCTTTCATCCGAGCGCCGCCACCGTGCTGGCCGTCGCGCCGGCCAAGGCCTTCACTTCGGCGGCCACCGCTGCGCCACCGGCCTCCGGTTTGGCGCCGTGGACCAGCAGTACCGGCACGTTCGAAGATCGCACGATGCGTTCCGCATCGCTGCCCAGCATGAGCCGACCCACGCCGCGGCGTCCGTGCGTACCGAGCACGATCAGGTCCGCCGGCCACTGTGCCGCCTCCTTCTGGACGATGTCGTCCAGCGCTCCGAGCAGGCCGTCGTGCAGCTTGATCTCGACTTCGACGCCGGCTGATTTGGCCGTTGCCTGGCCTTTTTCCAGGATGTCCATGCCGTTGTCGCGCAGCACTGTCAGCCAGTCGCCGGGGTATTCGCCATACGCGGCCATGCCGAAGCCGAAGGACTGGTCGTCGATCACGTGGATGAGGCGCAGCCGGCCGCCACTGCCGCGGGCTAGCCGGATGGCTTCGGCGAGGCCGGCGTCTGAGGTGGAACTGCCGTCCACCGGGACAAGGATTCGTTGGTACATGGCAACCTCTCGGTGTGGATGGGGGTACCGGCAGTATTGGTAGGCATCGGACAGAAATGCTTGATGCAGGTCAAACAGGGGGCAGCCTGGCGCTGATGGGTTGCGTTGGCGCAAGGCGGCGGCCACTTAGTGTGTTGACACTGGTGCTCCACCGAATTGCAGGAGAAGCCCCATGGCAACCAGATATCTTCACGGCGTGATCGGCCTGGCCTTCGGGCTGGCCGTTGCCGCGGCGCAAGCGCAAACTTCCCCTTCGTCCGCTCCGTTGCCCGCGCCGGCGGCGTCCGGCCAAGCCGGTACGAACCGCGCGAAGGGCGGCGATGCGGCCACGGCGGCGCGCGATGCGGACGCGGCCGGGCGGCAGGCGCAGGCGCAGGCACGCGAGGCGGCCGAGCGAAGCCGCGTGCTCAGCGCCAAGGTGTCGCAGGCCGCGGCGGATGCGATCCGCCGGCTCGCGCGCAAGGCCGCCGAGCGGGCGATCCGTTTCGACGAAAAGGCGCATGCCGCCGCGCACAATGCGCTCGACGATGCGCGCGCTGCCGCCGAACATGCGGCGGACGAAAGCCGCAAGGCTGCCGACGCTTCGCGCGAGGCCCTGGCACGCGCCGAGGAAGCCGCGAAACAGTTTGCCGCGTCGACCCGTGACGAGGCCGAGAAGGCGGCCGCGGCGACGCGCGATGCCCTGCACAAGGCCGACGAGGCCATGCATGCGGCGGCGGGCGCGGCCCGTGAGGCCGCCGCCAGGACCATGGAGGCGGCCAGGCACACCGTCGGTGCCGGCCGCCCCGCGCAGAAGGGCTGATGACGCCCGCGCGATGGATCGGCGCGGACCGCACCGCAGCATGGGGCCACCCGTGGTGCATCGGTGCGTCTCGGCCGGGATCGGCGTCGTCTGCCTGGCGCTGCTGCAGGGCACCGCGGCCGGGCAGGCGTCGCCCGCTGCCGTATCGCTCCAGCCGCCCGCGCTCTGCGCTGGCTCCGGGCCACCTGGGCCCGCGGGCCGCAGCTTCCGCGAGGCCGCGCGGCGCACTGCGCCCGCGGTGGTGGTGGTCTCGGCGACCGGCGTGCTCGCGCTGGCCGAAGGCGCTGGCGGGGCGGATCTCGTCGATCCTTTGTTTCCTTTCGTTCCCGGGGAACGCAGCGCGCCGGAACCGTCATCCGAGCCAATGCCCGAGGCCAAGGTCCCGTTTCGCACGCAAGGCTCGGGCTTCATCGTCCGCGAGGACGGCCTCGTGTTGACCAGCGCCCATGTGGTGCACGGGGCGCGCCTGCTGACGGTGACCCTGGCCGACCGGCGGACCTTCGATGCCAGACTGGTCGGCGTGGACCGCCTCACCGACGTGGCCGTGCTGCGCATCGAGGCGACCGGCTTGCCGGTGGTGTGCACAGGCGATGCGCGGCTGCTCGAGATGGGCGATCCGGTGCTGGCCATAGGCTCGCCATTCGGACTGGCGCAGAGCGCCACCCAGGGCGTCGTCAGCGCGGTGGATCGCTGGTTACCGGGCGACGCGGCCGTGCCCTACATCCAGACCGACGCCGCGCTCAACCCTGGCAGTTCCGGCGGGCCCCTGCTGGGGCAGGACGGCACGGTGGTGGCCATCAACGCGCAGATCTTCTCCGGCTCGGGCGGGTACCAGGGACTGGGCTTCTCCATCCCGATCGACGTGGCCTTGCGCTCGCTGGGGCAGATCCTGGCCAAGGGCCGGGCCGAGCATGCCGTCTTCGGCGCGGTGCTGCAGGACCTCGACCAGCATCTGGCGCAAGCCTTCGGCCTTGCGGCGCCCGACGGTGCACTGGTCTGCGAGGTGGGGCGGGGCAGCGCGGCGGCGCTGGCGGGGCTGCTGCCCGGCGATGTGATCCTGGCCGTGGACGACGGGCCCGTCCTCACGCCGGGCGATCTCTACCGCCGGCTGGACGCGGCGGCGCCCGGCGCCACATGGCGGCTCGCGCTCTGGCGCGATCGGGCTCGGCGCGAGTTGCGTGTCACGCTGGACATGGTGGTCTCCGCACCGGAGTCCACGGCCGCCGCGGTGGACATGCGGCCTGGCGCGTTCGGCCTCAAGCTGCATGCGCTGGAGCCGGCACGGGGGCGGGCGCTGAACCTCGACCATGGCCTGGTGGTCGATGCCGCCACCGGCGCGGCGGCGGCGGCCGGGCTGGTCCGCGGCGACGTGCTCCTGGCGGTCAACGGCACGCCGCTGCGCGACGAGCGGCAACTCGATGCCGCCGCCGATGCCGGTCCCGGGGTGGTGGCGCTGCTGGTGTTGCGCCACGGCGGGCGCGGCTTCGTACCGGTGCGGCTGCGCTGAGCGTGCGCGGCCTCATTCGTAGGCCAGCGCGCCCGTGGGCAGGCTGACCTTGATCGGTGCCTCCGGCGCCTCTACCTTGGCCAGTTCGACCGCACGCACCAGCAGCACCGGCACCTTGGCCAGGCGCAGGATGCTTTCGGCACCGCTGCCCATGAGGAAGCGACCGACACCGCGGCGGCCGTGGGTGCCGAGCACGATCAGGTCGGCGCTCCAGCGGTCGGCCTCTTCGGCCACGACCTCGGCCAGATGCGGCGAGAAGCTGTCATGCAGCAGTGTGTCGGTGTCGATGCCTTCGCCCTGGGCCTGGGCCGCAGCGTCCTCGAGCAGCTTGGTGCCGTCGCGGCGCACGGTCTCCAGCCAGTCCGGCGCATAGCCATCGTAGGCATTGCGCGCACGGGCGGTGGACAACTGGTCGATCACATGCATCAGCCGCAGCCGGCCACCGGTGAGCCGGGCCAGCGCGATGGCTTCGCGCAAGCCGCGCTGGGCGGTGGGACTGCCGTCGATGGGAACCAGGATGCGTTGGTACATGGTGAACTCCTTGGGCTGATGTTCGGTGCTGGCTGCCGCTTGCAGCGTCGCACCGCGGGCAGGCCTGACCAGTATTCGGCGATCGGGGCGCCGAGGGTTTGACCCAGGTCAATCAAGCGGCGCGACGATGCACGTGTCGTGCGCCCGTCGCACCGGCTTGATCTGACGCAACCCTTGCGCCGCGGGCGTGTCGAAGAATGAGGACGTCCCCGCGCGTGGCCGGCGGCGGGGCCTTCGGAGTCCCGGCCGCGAGAGGTAGGCGATGTACAAGAAAATCCTGGTTCCGCTCGATGGCAGCGACACGGCCGAGCGCGGGCTTCTCGAGGCCATGCGCATGGCGTCCGAGTTGAAGGCCACGCTGGTGCTGCTGCATGTGATCGACGACTTTCCCATGCTGGTGGAGATGGCCAGCGTGCAGGCCTATGAGGAAACCATGGCGCACCTGCGCTCGGTCGGGCAGCGGCTGCTCGACGGTGCGCAGAAGTCCGCCGAGGAATCCGATGTCGCCGCCGAGACCCGGCTGCGCGAGATCACGCGCGAACGGGTCGGCCAGGCGATCGTCGAGGAGGCGGGTGCGGCCGGCTGCGACCTGATCGTCATGGGCACGCACGGCCGGCGCGGTTTCAACCGGGTCATGATGGGCAGCGATGCCGAATTCGTCGCACGCGCCAGCACGGTGCCGGTGCTGCTCGTGCGCTCGGTCTCGGGCACCTGATGGCGGGCGTGCCACCGCGACTTCGCAGGGCGGCCGCCTGGGGGCTGCCGATCGCTGCCGTGCTGCTGGCCGCCGGCGTGTGGTGGCGCCTGGCGCCCGAGCCTTCGCTGGCCGGTGTGGTCGGCGGCAACGGACGGCTGGAGGCGGTGGAGATCGACATCGCGGCCAAGACCGCCGGACGGCTGAAGACGGTGCGGGTGCACGAGGGCGACATGGTCTCGGCCGGCCAGGTGGTGGCCGAACTCGCCACCGAAACCCTCGACGCGGAGCTGGCGCGCGCACGTGCCCAGGTCGCGCAGGCGGTTCATGCGCGCCAGACGGCCGAGGCGCAAGTGGCGCTGCGACTGCAGGCCGAGCAGACGGCGCTGGCCACGGTGGCCCAGCGCCAGAGCCAGCTGGCCCTGGCCGAGCGCGACATGCAGCGCACGCGGGAACTGGTCGACCAGCAATTCCTCGCGCCGCAGAAGCTCGACGAGGCGCGCGCGCAGAACGACGGCGCGCGCGCCGTGCTGGCTGCGGCGCTGTCGCAGGTTGCCGAAGCCAGGCAGGCCATCGCCGCCGCGCGCGCCCAGGCGGTGGAGGCGGAGGCCTCGATCGACGCGGCACGCGCTGGTGTGCTGAGCCTGCAGGCCAGCCTGGACGACAGTGTGCTGCGCGCACCGCGCAACGCGCGGGTCCAGGTGCGCGCCGCCGAGGAAGGGGAGATCGTGGCCGCCGGCACGCGCATCCTCTCGCTGGTGGACCTGAGCGACGTGACCATGAATTTCTTCCTGCCCGAAGTGGCCGCCGGCCGCACGCCGATCGGCGCCGAGGTGCGCATCGTGCTGGATGCGGCGCCGCAATGGGCGATACCGGCGCGGGTGTCGTTCATCGCCAGCGTCGCCCAGTTCACGCCCAAGACCGTGGAAACGCTGGACGAACGCAACAAGATGGTGTTCCGGGTGCGGGCCCGCATCGACCCGGCGCTGCTGGCGCGCTATGGCGCGCAGGTGAAGACCGGCCTGCCCGGCATGGCCTATGTCCGCACCGACCCGGCGCTGCCGTGGCCGGCGCGCTTGCAGACCTCGCTGCCCGCCGCGCCGGCGGAGGGCGCATCGCCATGAGCCGCGCGCGAGACTGGGGTGTTGCGTGTCCGTCGGCGCCGTGAACCGCGCGGCCGGTGTCGCGGCGCGACTCGTGCAGGTGGGGCACCGCTACGCAGACCGTGTGGCGCTGGACGATGTCACGCTCGAACTCGCCGAGGGTGCGATGCTGGGGCTGATCGGCCCGGACGGCGTCGGCAAGTCCACCCTGCTGGCGCTGCTGGCCGGCGCCAGGCAGATGCAGGCCGGGCGCATCGAGGTGTTGGGCGGCGACATGGCCAGCGGACGGTTCCGGGAGCGCGTGTGCCCGCGCATCGCCTACATGCCGCAAGGCTTGGGCCGCAACCTCTATGCCAACCTGTCGGTGCGGGAGAACATCGCATTCTTCGCCCGGCTGTTCGGCCACAGCCAGCGCGAAGGCGCGCGGCGCAGCGCCGAACTGCTGGCCGCCACCGGCCTTGCGCCTTTCGCCGACCGGCTCGCCGGCCAGCTTTCGGGCGGCATGAAACAGAAGCTGGGGCTGTGCTGCGCCCTGATCCACGACCCCGATCTGCTGATCCTGGACGAGCCGACCACCGGGATCGATCCGCTTTCGCGCCGGCAGTTCTGGGAGCTGATCGGCCGGATGCGCTCCGCGCGGCAGCGCGGGTCGGCGGTGCCGATGACGGTGCTGGTCGCCACCTCGATCATGGACGAGGCCGAGGGCTTCGAGCACATCGTGGCCATGCACGCCGGCCGGATCCTGGGGCAGGGCAGCCCGGCCGAGCTGATGGCGCGCACCGGCACGCCCACGCTGGACGCGGCCTTCATCGCCCTGCTGCCGCAGGCCGAGCGGGGGCCGCCGGCCGACGCGGCGGCGGCGCCGCGCGATCTGGCCGATGCGCCGGTGGCCATCGAGGCGAGCGGCCTGACCTGCCGCTTCGGGGATTTCGTCGCCGTGGACGACGTGAGTTTCAGCATCCGCCGCGGCGAGATCTTCGGCTTCCTCGGCTCGAACGGCTGCGGCAAGACGACCACGATGAAGATGCTCACCGGCCTGCTGCCGGCCAACGCCGGCAGCGCCAGCCTGTTCGGCAAGCCCATCGATGCACGCGACCTGGAAACGCGGCGCCAGGTGGGCTACATGTCGCAAGGCTTCTCGCTGTATGCCGAGCTCACCGTGCGCCAGAACCTGCGGCTGCACGCGCAACTCTTCGGCATGCCGCCGGACCGGGTGGAGGCCCGCATCGCCGAGATGCTGGAGCGCTTCGACCTGCTGAACGTGGCCGATGCCTGGCCCGAGGGCCTGCCGCTCGGCCACCGCCAGCGCCTGCAGCTTGCCGTGGCGGTGGTGCATGCGCCGCGCCTGTTGATCCTGGACGAGCCGACATCGGGCGTGGACCCGGTGGCGCGCGATCGCTTCTGGCGGCTGATCCTCGAGCTGGCGCGCACCGATGGTGTGACGATCTTCATCTCGACGTATTTCATGAACGAGGCCCAGCGCTGCGACCGCATCTCGCTGATGCACGCGGGCCGGGTGCTGGCCAGCGACACCCCGGCCGCGCTGGTCGCGCGCTTCGGCGCGCGCACACTGGAGGAGGCCTTCGTCGCCTGCCTGCTGGCCGCGCAGGCGGCGCCCGGCCCGAACGCCGCCGCACCCCTGTCGCAGGCCGCCGCAACCCCGGTGGCAGCGGCTGCGCCGGAGGGACGGCCCGGCCCTTTCGGGCTGCGCCTGCAGCGGCTGTTCGCCTATGCGTGGCGCGAGCAGCTCGAACTGCGCCGCGACCCGATCCGCCTGGTCATGGCCCTGCTCGGCACGTTGTTGCTGATGCTGATCATGGGCTACGGCATCAGCCTGGACGTGAAGGACCTGCGCTTCGCGGTGCTGGACCATGACCGCACACCGGCCAGCCGCGCCTACGTGCAGGAGTTCTCGGGCTCGCCGTACTTCAAGGTGCAGCCGGCCATTCTGGATGGCGCGGACATGGAGCGGCGTATGCGCAGCGGCGAGCTGACGGTGGCCATCGAGATCCCGAGCGGCTTCGGCCGCGACGTGTTGCGCGCCACGCCGACCGCTGTCGGCGTGTGGATCGACGGCGCGATGCCGATGCGCGCGGAGAACGTGTCGGCCTATGTGCAGGCGCTGCACGCGGGTTACCTCGCGCAGGCGGCGGCACAGCGCGGACGGGCCGACGCGGCGCTGGCCTCGGTGGCCTTGCGCTACCGCTACAACCCCAACATGCGCAGCCTGGATGCGATGGTGCCGGCGGTGATCCCGATTCTGCTGATCTTCGTGCCAGCGATGCTCACCGCGCTGGGCGTGGTGCGCGAGAAGGAACTGGGCTCCATCGTCAACCTCTACGTGACGCCGGTGACGAGGCTCGAGTTCCTGCTCGGCAAGCAACTGCCCTACGTGGCCGCCGGCCTGGTCAATTTCGCGCTGATGGCGACGATGGCGGTGTGGGTCTTTGGCGTGCCGTTCAAGGGCAGCCTGCTCACGTTGGCCGCGGCGGCCGTGGCCTATCTGTTCGCCGCCACGGGGCTGGGCCTGCTGATGTCGGTGTTCATGCGCAGCCAGATTGCGGCGATCTTCGGTACGGCGCTGGCGACCATGCTGCCGGCGATCCAGTTCTCCGGCATCCTGACGCCGGTGTCATCGCTCGAAGGCCTCGGTGCCTGGATCGGGCGCGTCTATCCCACCGGACCGTTCCTCACGATCAGCCGCGGCGTGTTTTCCAAGGCGCTGGGTTTCGCGGACCTGCGCAACGAGTTCATGCCGCTGCTGGCGGCGGCCGCCCTGCTGCTGTCGTTGAGCGTGGCGCTTCTGCGTCGGCAGGCGCCATGAGCCGGCATGGTGATCCAGCCCTGTTGGCCTGGCTGCGTACTGTGGCGCGGCTGGGCGTGAAGGAACTGCGCAGCCTGTGGCGCGACCGGCTGCTGCTGCTCCTGGTGCTGTGGGCGTTCTCCGGCGGCATCTACAGCGCGGCCAGCAGCGCGCCCGATACGCTGCGCCGTGCGGCCGTCGCCGTGGTGGACGAAGACCAGTCGCCGCTGTCGCAGCGCATCACCACGGCCTTGTATCCACCTTCTTTCAAGTTGCCGGAGCAGGTGTCGGTGCAGCGCATGGACGCCGGGCTCGACCGCGGGCTCTACACCTTCGTGCTGCAGTTGCCGAGCGGGCTGCAGCGCGACGTGCTGGCCGGCCGCGCGCCGGCCATGCAGCTCAACGTCGATGCCACCCAGATGACGCAAGCCTTCGTGGGCGCGGCCACGATCGAGCGCATCGCGCTGGGCGAGATCGCCGAGTTCGTGCAGCGCGATCGCGTCGCGGTGCCATCGGCGGTCGAGCTGGAACTCCGCATGCGTTTCAATCCGACCTTGGAGCCGCGCTGGTTCATGGGGGTGATGCAACTGATCAACGAAATCACCATGCTGTCCATCATCCTCACCGGCGCGGCGCTGATCCGCGAACGCGAACACGGCACGCTGGAGCACATCCTGGTGTTGCCGGTGACGCCGCTGCAGATCATGGTCTCCAAGGTCTGGGCGATGGGACTGGTGGTGCTGGTGGCGGCTGCGCTGTCGCTGCATTTCGTGGTCCAGGGGGCGCTGCACACACCGATCGCCGGCGCCACGGCGCTGTTCCTGGCCGGC
Organism: Rhodoferax koreense; assembly: GCF_001955695.1. Classification (NCBI taxonomy): domain Bacteria; kingdom Pseudomonadati; phylum Pseudomonadota; class Betaproteobacteria; order Burkholderiales; family Comamonadaceae; genus Rhodoferax; species Rhodoferax koreensis. Next base: position 1,856,692 of record NZ_CP019236.1, read on the forward strand.
TGCGCGCTGCACCTGTTCGCCATGACGGCCATGGGCATCTACCTCGGCACCGTGGCCCGCTCCATGCCGCAACTCGGGCTGCTGATCATCCTGGTGCTGCTGCCGCTGCAACTGCTGTCGGGTGGATCGACGCCACGCGAGAGCATGCCCGAGGCGGTGCAGTTCGTGATGCTGGGCGCGCCCACCACGCATTTCGTGAGCTTCGCGCAGGCCATCCTCTACCGTGGCGCGGGGCTGTCCATCGTCTGGCCGCATTTCGCCGCCATCGCACTGATCGGCGCGGTGTTCTTCATCGCGGCACTGCGCCGGCTGCGCCTGTCGGTGGCCAGGCAGGGCTGAGCCGCTTCGCGTGGTCCTTGCGCCAGGTCAAAAGCGCGCGGTGGAGGGCGACGCAAACTGCGGCCATGGACGCCTCGAACTCTGATATCGGCCCCGACCCATCGCTGGCGCTGGCCTTGCAGCAACGCCTGGGGGAGGAGACCGGCCAGCGGGTGGAACTGATCGAAACGCCGATTTCCTGGGTGCTGCTGACGGAGCGGCTGGTCTACAAGCTGAAGAAGCCTGTGCGACGGCCGTTCCTGGATTTCAGCACTGCGGCGCTGCGCAAGCACTTCTGCGAGGAGGAACTGCGCCTGAACCGGCGGCTGGCGCCATCGCTGTACCTGGGCGTGCTCCCCGTTCGCGGGACGGTGGCCGCGCCGCGGCTGGGCGGCGGCGGCCCGGAAATCGACCATGTCGTGGCCATGCGCCGCTTTGCCAAAGGGGCACTCTTCAGTGAGCTGCTGGCGGCCGGTGGGCTCGAGCCGGCGCACGTGGACGCGCTGGCGCGCCGTATCGCCGACTTCCACCGCGACGCGCAGCTCGTGCCGTTGCCCGCGGGCGCGCAGGCCGATGCCGCCGACCCGGTGCTCGACATCCTTCGGCAGCTCGAGGAAGGCGCCTACCCCGGCGAGACCGGCGCGCTGCGGGCGTGGGTGCACGAGCAGGCCGCGCTGCTGCGCGACACCTGGAATTTCAGGCTGCGCAGCGGGCTGGTGCGCGAGTGCCATGGCGACCTGCACCTGGGCAACGTCGCGTTGGTGGATGGCATGCCCACCGCCTTCGACCGGCTCGAATTCAACGAATCGCTGCGTTGGACCGATGTCATGAGCGATGTCGCCTTCCTGACCATGGACCTCAAATCGCGCGGCCGCAACGACCTGGCCTTCCGTTTCCTGGACGTCTACCTGCAGCACACCGGCGACTATGCGGGCGTGGCCGTGCTGCGCTTCTTCGAGGTCTACCGGGCGCTGGTGCGAACCCTGGTGGAAGTCGGGAATGACGGGCCACGGCGCGGCGCCCTGCCCAGCCAGGCCGAGGCGTATTTCGGCCTGGCCGTGCGCCTGACGCGGCCCGACCGGGCTGCGGCCCGCATCCTCATCACGCACGGCGTCTCGGGTTCTGGCAAGTCCAGCGTCGCAGCGCGGCTGGTGGAGCAGCAGGGCGCGGTACGGGTGCGTTCCGATGTGGAACGCAAGCGCCTGTTCGGGCTCGATCCGCTGCAGCGGTCCAGCGGCCAACCGTTCGACATCTACACGGAAGACGCGACGCGGCAGACCTTCGAGCGCATGGCGGAGGCGGCGCGCGTGGCGGTGCGCTCGGGCTATCCGGTCATCGTGGACGCGGCTTTCCTTCGTCATGCGCAGCGCCATCTCTTTCGCGAGCTGGCCGACGAACTCGGCGTGCCATTTTCGATCCTGCACTGCCATGCGGACCCGGTGTTGTTGCGCGCGCGGCTGCATGCGCGCGAGCAGGCCGGGGACGATCCTTCCGAGGCGGACGATGCCGTCGTCGAGCGCCAGCGCACGTTTCGCGAGCCGCTGCGCGACGAAGAATTGCCACTGGTGATCGATGTCTGCACCGATGCGCCGGTGGACGCCAAGGTGCTGCACGCGCGGTGCCTGGCGGTGGCGTGAAGGCGGGTTATCTATCATATTTCACGAATTAACGTGGTTTTAATTTCAAATTTATCAAATAAATTTGAAATCACCTACACTTCGTCCGCTTGCGACGGATGTGCGGCACACATTGGGTGATGCCTGTCCGCCGCGAGAAGGGGCCTTCCGACGGCCCGGGAACCATGCAAACCTCCACCACCGACACCGCACCGGGCCTGGCGGCCTGGGACGCCCCTGATCCATCCGGCGGCGCTGCCGCGCGCCCGTCGCCAGCTGGCTCCGGCATTCGTGGCGCGCTGCTCGAGCGACTCGCGGGCTCGCGCCTCGACTGGCGCGTCGGACTGGTGATTTCGGTCGTGCTGCTGCTCACTTGGTTGTTCGTGGCCGGGGGGGTGGTCGTCTCCAGGCGGGCGGCGCTCGATGCCGAGGTCCGGCAAAACGGCAACCTGGCCTTGGCGTTGGAGGCGCAGACCATCCGTGTGCTGGCTTCGGCGGATCAGGCCACGCTGCGCATGGGGGATGCGGTGCGTTCGGGCGAGTTCCAGGCCGCGGACTTCAAGCGTTTCGCCAACGAGACCGGCCTGGTGCCGCAAATCCTCACGCAGCTGTCGCTGATCGGTCCTGACGGGCGCTTCATCGGCAGCAACATCGATCCCGGCGCCGAGGCCACCGGCCATGTCGACCTGTCGGGCCGGGAGCATGTCCAGGCGCACCTGGGCACCCTGGTCGCGCCGGAGGTGGCGCGCCAGATTGCCGGCAATGGCCTGTTCATCGGCAAGCCGGTGTTGGGCAAGGTGTCGGGCAAATGGACGATACAGCTGTCGCGCCGGATCAGCGATGCCCAAGGCAAGGTGCTGGGCGTGGTGGTGGCGTCGCTGAACCCGGGCTATTTCGAAGAGATCTACCGGGGCGTGCGGCTCGGCAGACAGGGCAGCGTGGCGCTACTGGGCGACGACAACTCCGTGCGCGCGCGGGTGATGGGCGGGGACAGTCAGGGCATGGGCAGCCTGCTGTCGGGCAGCGGCGATGAACGGCGCGGCCGCGAGGGGCACTACACCCGCGTCAGCAGCCTGGACGGGGTGGAGCGCGTGTTCGCCTACCGCCGCGTCGGCGACTATCCGCTGATGGTGTCCGTCGCCACGAGTATTTCGGAGGCCCTGGGGGAATGGCGCCACCACCGCGATCTGGCGCTGGTGATTACCGCGTTGTTCAGCCTGGCCACGGTCGGTGCCGCCGTCATCTTTGTGCGCAGCGTGCGCCAGCTGGAGGTCAAGAACGCCGCGCTGCAGGCCAGCGAGGCACAGGCGCGTTCAGCGAGCCAGGCCAAGAGCGAGTTCCTGGCGGCGATCTCGCACGAACTGCGCACACCGCTGACCAGCATCCGGGGCTTCGCGGAGTTGATGGAGCTGCGCCTGGAGCAACCCCGCTACAAGGAGACGGCGGGCCTGATCCGCAAGGCCTCCGAACATCTGAACGACCTGCTGACCGAAATCCTGGACCTGGCCAAGGTGGAGGCCGGCGCGATGCCGTTCATGCCGGCGGCGCACCAGGTGGGCGACCTCGTGCGGTCCACGGCGGACCTGTTCACGATCACCGCTGCTTCCAAGAATCTGGATCTGCAGGTCGACCTCGCGCCGGATGTTCCCCGCACGCTGCATTGCGACGGGCTGCGCGTAAAGCAGGTGCTCAACAACCTGCTGTCCAACGCCATGAAGTTCACCGCGGCGGGCTCGGTGCGCATCGAAGTCGACGCGGACCCGCAGCACGTCCGCTTCCACGTGGTAGACACCGGCCCCGGCATACCCGCGCACCTGCACGAGACGATCTTCGAGAGGTTCCGCCAGGCGGACGACCGGGTCAGCTACCAGCATGGCGGCACGGGGCTCGGCCTGGCCCTGTCGCGGGCGCTGGCCATCCGCATGGGCGGCGGCCTGTCGCTCGTCTCCGAAGAAGGGCAAGGGGCCCGCTTCACGCTCTGCCTGCCGCGCGAGCGGGTTTGACCTAGGTCAACCTTGTGCCGGCGAGCCCGGCCTAAGCTCGCCGGATGCAGGCGGTACTCCCTTCCATCGACCCGCCCTCCGGTTCAGGCGAGGGGCGGGCGCAGGCCTGGGCGGTGCTGGACGATCCGGCCGAATGGCCCAGCTTCGGGCGTTGCCTGGACGACGATGCGCTCCATGGCCGCTGGGAATCGCAGGTGGCCGTGGACGGCATGCGCTGCGCGGCCTGCGCCTTCGCCATCGAAGCCGCACTGGCCGGCGTGCCGGGGGTGGAGGAAGCCCAGGTCAACGCGGTGACGCAGCGCGCACGCATCGTGTGGTCGGCTGCCGCGGGACGCCCGTCCGGTTGGTTCGCGGCGGCCCAGGCCGCCGGGTATGGCTTCGTTCCTCTTGGTGCGGTGGCCACGCGGGCCAGGCGCCAGCAGGCCGAACGCGTCGCCCTGTGGCGCTGGATGGTCGCCGGCTTCTGCATGATGCAGGTGATGATGTACGCCTACCCGGCCTACATCGCCACGCCCGGCGAGGTGGACGCCGGCTCGGCGCAGCTGATGCGCTGGGCCTCGTGGGTGCTGAGCCTGCCCGTGCTGCTGTTTTCCTGTGCGCCATTCTTTGCGAGCGCCTGGCGCGACCTGGCGCGGCGGCGGCTGGGCATGGACCTGCCCGTGGCGCTCGGCATGGGCATCACGTTTGCCGTGAGCACCGCGGCCACCTTCGACGCCGGCGGCGCCCTCGGCCACGAGGTCTATTTCGATTCGTTCACCATGTTCGTGTTCCTGCTGCTCACCGGCCGCTGGCTGGAAGAGCGGTTGCGCGGGCGCACGGCCGGGGCCCTGGATGCGCTGATCCACAGGCTGCCCGACAGCGTGCTGCGCGCCGATGCCAGCGGCCGCTTCCAGCGCGTGGCGGTGGGCCGGCTGGCCGTGGGCGATCTCGTGCGGGTGCTGCCAGGCGAGGCCTTTCCGGCCGATGGCGTGGTGGAGACCGGCGCCACCCATGCCGACGAGGCGCTGCTGACCGGCGAATCGCGGCCGGTGTCGCGTGGGCCGGGCGATCCCGTGCTCTCCGGCAGCCACAACCTGGATGCCACGGTGGAGGTGCGCGTGCGCGGCGTCGGCCAGTCCACGCGGTTCGCGCGGGTGGTGGCCCTGATGGAGGCCACCGCCACGGCCAAGCCGCGTCTGGCGCTGCTGGCCGACCGCATCGCGCGGCCGTTCCTCGTGGGCGTGCTCGCCGCCGCCGCGGCGGCGCTGGCGTGGTGGTGGCCGGTGGACCACGGCAAGGCGTTGATGGCGGCGGTGGCCGTGCTGGTGGTGACCTGCCCGTGCGCGTTGTCGCTGGCCTCGCCGGCGGCGATGCTGGCCAGCGCGGCGAGCCTCGCACGCCGCGGTGTGCTGGTGGGCCGGCTGCAGGGGTTGGAGGCGCTGGCAGGCGTCGACACCGTAGTGTTCGACAAGACCGGCACGCTGACCGACGACACGCCGAGGCTCGAGCGGGTGTTCTGCCGGGCCGGCGCCCGCACCGACGACGTGCTGGCACTGGCCGCCGCGATCGGCGCGCAGTCGTCCCACCCTGCGGCGCGCGCGCTGGTGGCGGCCTGGGGCGGCGGTGCGAAGCCCGGCTGGCAGGTGATGCGCCTGGTCGAGCATGGCGGGCAGGGACTGGCCGCCGAGGTCAGCCTGCAGCCGTCGGCGAGCATCGCGTCCGGCGCCGTGCCGATGCATGTGCGGCTGGGCGCCGCAGCGTTCTGTGGTGCCGTGGCACTGCGCACGAAGGCGGTGCAGGTGCACCTGTGCGACGACGCCGGCTGGCTGGCGAGCTTCGAGCTGGGCGAGAGCCTGCGCCCCGATGTGGTAGCGGCGGTGTACGCGCTGCGGGCCCAGGGCATCGAGGTGCGGCTGCTCTCCGGGGATCAGCCCGAGGCTGCGAACGCATTGGCCGAGCGCGCGGGCATTACCCATGCGCAAGGCGGCTGCACGCCGGAGGACAAGCTGCAGGCCCTGCTCGCGCTGCAGGCGAGCGGCCGGCGCGTGGCGATGGTCGGCGACGGCCTGAACGACGGCCCGGTGCTGGCGCGGGCCAACGCCTCCTTCGCGTTCGGGCGTGCCGTGCCGCTGGCGCAGGCGGGTGCCGATTTCAGCGCGCTGGGCGGCGAGGTGATGGCCATCGTCCACACCATCGGCCAGGCCCGGCGCACCATGCGTGTCGTGCGCCAGAACCTGTACTGGGCCGCGGCCTACAACGCCGTGTGTGTGCCCCTGGCCCTGGGTGGCCTGCTGCCCGCATGGCTGGCCGGCGCTGGCATGGCGGCCAGTTCGCTGGTCGTGGTGGCCAACGCGGCCCGGCTGTCGGGTCGTCACCTGCCGACAACCTGAGAAAGTTCCATGGACATCCTGTTCCTGCTGATTCCCTTTTCCGTTGTGTTAGCGTTGGTCATCGTCGGTGGACTTTGGTGGGCCGTCGAGCGTGGTCAGTTCGACGACGTGGAGCGCGAAGGCGAGCGCATTCTTCTGGACGATTGATTTGCATCAACGAGCCCGGCGCCGGTGCGCGGGACACTCGACCTCGTCCATAGAACAAGGTTCCCATGATGCAAGCTTCCACGTATCCAAATGCTCCCGCCGCGGCGTACGAAGACACGGCCGTACGGCAGTTCGCGCTCATGGCCGTGGTGTGGGGCGTGGTCGGCATGCTGGTCGGCGTGATCATCGCTTCGCAACTGGCCTGGCCGGATCTGATCACCGGCATCTCCTGGCTGAGCTACGGCCGGCTGCGGCCGCTGCACACCAACGCGGTCATCTTCGCCTTCGGCGGCTCCGCGCTGATGGCCACCAGTTTCCACGTGGTGCAGCGCACCTGCCAGGTGCGGCTGTTCGCGCCGAAGCTCGCTTCCTTCGTCTTCTGGGGCTGGCAACTGGTGATCGTCTCGGCGGCGATCAGCCTGCCCCTGGGCTACACGACCGGCAAGGAATACGCCGAACTCGAATGGCCGATCGATTTGCTGATCGCCGTGGTCTGGGTGGCCTATGCGGTGGTCTTCTTCGGCACCATCGGCACGCGCAAGGTGCGACACATCTATGTGGCCAACTGGTTCTACGGCGCCTTCATCATTGCCGTGGCGCTGCTGCACATCGTCAACAGCGCGGAGATGCCCGCCGGCTGGATGAAGAGCTATTCCGCCTATGCCGGCGTGCAGGATGCGATGGTGCAGTGGTGGTACGGCCACAATGCGGTCGGCTTCTTCCTCACCGCCGGCTTCCTGGGCATGATGTACTACTACATCCCCAAGCAGGCCGGCCGCCCGGTGTATTCGTACCGGTTGTCGATCGTGCACTTCTGGGCGCTGATCTTCACCTACATGTGGGCCGGCCCGCACCACCTGCACTACACCGCGCTACCGGACTGGACCCAATCGGTGGGCATGGTGTTCTCGCTGATCCTGCTCGCGCCGAGCTGGGGCGGCATGATCAATGGCGTGATGACGCTGTCTGGCGCGTGGCACAAGCTGCGCACCGACCCGATCCTGCGTTTCCTGATCGTGGCGCTGTCGTTCTACGGCATGTCGACCTTCGAGGGGCCGATGATGTCGATCAAGACGGTGAATGCCCTGTCGCACTACACCGACTGGACCATCGGCCACGTGCACTCCGGGGCCCTCGGCTGGGTCGGCCTGATCTCGATGGGTTCGCTCTACTACCTGATTCCGCGGCTCTACGGCCGCACCCAGATGTACAGCGTGCCGGCCATCGAGCTGCATTTCTGGATGTCCACCGTGGGCATCGTGCTCTACATCGCCGCCATGTGGATCGCCGGCGTGATGCAGGGCCTGATGTGGCGCGCGCTGAACGCCGACGGCACGCTCACCTACACCTTCGTCGAAAGCGTGAAGGCGACCTATCCGTTCTACGTGGTGCGCCTGATCGGCGGGCTGCTGTACCTGGGCGGCATGCTGGTGATGGCCTGGAACGTCTGGCGCACCGTGGTGGCCGGCCGTTCGGTGAAGGCGTCGATCCCGGTGCCGGTGGCCGCGTAAGTCAAAGGAGTCGATGTGTCCAAAGAAAACCAGTCCAGCGTGGCCAAGCCCGGCTTCACGCACGAGAAAATCGAGACCAACAACTTCCTGATGATCCTGCTGATCCTGCTGGTCATCGCCGTCGGCGGCATGGTGGAGATCGTGCCCCTGTTCTTCCAGAAGTCGACCACCGAGCCGATGAAGGGAGTGGAGCCGCTGCAGCCGCTGCAGGTGCTGGGCCGCGACGTCTACCTGCGCGAAGGTTGCTACAACTGCCATTCGCAGATGATCCGGCCCTTCCTGGCCGAGACGCTGCGCTACGGCCACTATTCCACGGCTGGCGAATTCGTCTACGACCATCCTTTCCAGTGGGGCAGCAAGCGCACCGGGCCCGACCTGCACCGCGTGGGGGGCAAGTACAGCGACGAGTGGCATCGCATCCACCTCAACAACCCGCGCGACGTGGTGCCTGAATCGAACATGCCCGCCTATTCCTGGCTCGAGAAGGCCCTGGTCGACCCTGACACGGCCGCCACCCACATGACGGCGCTGCGCCGCGTGGGCGTGCCCTACACCGACGCGCAGATCGCCGCCGCGCCGGCCGCCGTGAAGGGCAAGACCGAGATGGACGCCCTCGTGAGCTACCTGCAATCCCTGGGCCTGGCCCTGAAGTAAGGAGAGAACACATGGACATGGACATCACCTTTCTGCGCGTGGCGAGCACCCTGGTGTCTTTCGCCACCTTCCTCGGCATCCTGGCCTGGGTCTACCTGCGCCGTGACCAACGCGATTTCGAGGAAGCCGCGCAGTTGCCCTTCGAACAGGATTGAAAGCCCCGCATGAGTGACTTCATCAACAATTTCTGGTCCGTCTACGTGGCGGTGGCGGTGGTGGCGAGCATCGTCGCCTGTGCCCTGCTGCTGTGGTTGACCGCACGCGGCCAGGCTCCGACCGGCGACGACAACACCACCGGCCATGTCTGGGACGGCGACCTGCGCGAAGCCAACAACCCGATGCCTCGCTGGTGGATGGGCCTGTTCGTGCTCACCATCGTCTTCGGTGTCGGCTACCTGATCGCCTATCCGGGTCTGGGCGCCTATGCGGGCAAGCTTGGATGGAGCACGAGCGGCGAGTACCAGAAGGACACCCGCGCGGCCGAGCTTGCGCTCGAGCCTGTGTACGCGCGGTTCGCCGCGATGCCGACCGAAGTGCTGGCCGGCGACGGCGCCGCCATGGCCATCGGCGAACGGCTGTTCCTGAACAACTGCGCCCAATGCCATGGCTCCGACGCGCGCGGCAGCAAGGGCTTTCCCAACCTCACCGACACCGACTGGCTGCACGGCGGCACGCCGGACAAGATCATCGAGACCATCACCAAGGGCCGCATCGGCGAGATGCCGCCGATGGCCGCGGCCGTGGGCACGCCCGACGACGTGAAGAACCTGGCCCAGTACGTGCTGAGCCTGTCGGGCCGCGCCACGGACTCGCTGCGCGCCGGCCTGGGCAAGTCCAAGTTCGGGGTGTGTGCCGCCTGCCACGGCGTCGGCGGCGTGGGCCAGCAGGCCGTGGGTGCGCCGCGCCTGAACGACGACACCTGGCTGCATGGCTTCGGCGAAGATGCGATCGTGGCCATGATCAACAACGGCAAGCACAACGTCATGCCGCCGCAGGAAGGCCGCTTGAGCGCGGCACAGATCAACGTTCTCGCCGCATACGTCTGGGGGCTTTCCAACAAGCCCGCCGCGGCGGCGCCGTGAAAGCCCGCATGCGTGCACGTCCATCCCAGGCCCCGGCCGAAGATACCGCGCGCGGACCCGCCGCGCTGGGCAGGGCGCGACGCAAGGTGATCCCGATCGCGGCGGTGTCCGGTGGACTGTACGCGGCACACCGCAAGATCTACCCACGTTCGATCAGCGGGCGGTTCTCCATGCTGCGCTGGTGGATGGTGGCCGCCACACAACTGGTGTTCTATGGCCTGCCATGGCTGCAGTGGGGCCAGCGTCAGGCGGTGCTGTTCGATCTCGGCGCGCGGCGCTTCTATCTGTTCGGCCTGGTGCTCTACCCGCAGGACCTGATCTACCTGACCGGGCTGCTGGTCGTCTCGGCGCTGTCCCTGTTCCTGTTCACCGCCGTGGCCGGGCGACTGTGGTGCGGCTACACCTGCCCGCAGACCGTCTACACCGAGATCTTCATGTGGGTGGAGCAGAAGATCGAGGGCAGCCGCATCGCGCGCATGCGACTCGACGGCGAGGCGCTGTCCATGGAGAAGCTGGTGAAGAAGTGGTTCAAGCACCTGGTCTGGCTGGGCATCGCGCTGTGGACCGGTTTCAGTTTCGTCGGCTACTTCACACCGATCCGCGAGCTCGGCATGGAGTTTCTGCAGACCCGCATGGGTTCGTGGGAGGTGTTCTGGGTCTTCTTCTACGGTTTCGCCACCTACGGCAACGCGGGTTTCATGCGCGAGCAAGTCTGCACGTACATGTGCCCCTATGCGCGGTTCCAGGGCGCGATGTTCGACCGCGACACCCTGATCGTGAGCTACGACGTGGCGCGCGGCGAGCCGCGCGGCCTGGCGAAGAAGGGCGAGCCGGCGCCGGGCTATGGCGACTGCATCGACTGCGACCTGTGCGTGCAGGTCTGCCCCACGGGGATTGACATCCGCAACGGTTCGCAATACGAATGCATCGGCTGCGGCCTGTGCGTGGATGCCTGCAACACCGTGATGCAGCGCATCAAGAAGCCCGCTGGCCTGGTGCGCTACGCCACCCAGAACGGCATGGCTGGGCGCTGGACGCCGGCCCAGGTCTGGCGCCGCGTGGCGCGTCCGCGCGTGCTCATCTATACGGCCGTGCTGGCCGCGCTGTGCATCGGGCTCATGGCCAGCCTGGTCGCGCGCAGCACGTTCAAGGTGGACGTGGTGCGCGACCGCGGTTCTCTGGCTCACCTGGTCGCGGGTGGCCGGCTGGAGAACGTCTACCGGCTGCAGATCATGAACGCTACCGAACGTGTGCAGCGCTACCGCGTCTCGGCCGAGGGCCTCGCGGGCCTGAGCACCGAGCCCGCGCAGGACATCGCCGTGGATCCCGCGGCGTCGCGCTGGGTGGCCGTGCGTGTGCAGGCGCCGTTCGACGCGGCGGCGCCCGGTGCGCATCCGATCCGCTTCGTGGTGCAACAGGACGAGGGCGCCGCGCGCATCGTCGAGCAGACCACCTTCATCGTGCCGCGCTGACCTGGCAGGCGCCCGTCCAACCGTTGATCCCCGAGGAGACCAGAATGTCCAACAACAATGCCGCCCTTGACCCCCGGCCCTGGTACCGCTTCCCCCTCGTGTGGATGGTGATTTCCGGGCCGGCCTGCGTGGTCGTCGCCGGCTTCGCCACGCTATGGATCGCGATCGCCATGCCCGATCCGGTGATCGCCGACGACGCCTCGCGCCAGGCGGCCGAGACCATCCAGAGCCATCAGGCGGCGGCCGACCGGCTGACGCCGGCGCTGGTGGGCCGCAACCACGCGGCCACGCCCGGTGCCGACCTGCCGGTGCCCGGGGTGAAGAAGCCATGAGTGTGCGTCGTTGGATCGCCGTGCTGTGGTCCGGCTTTCTGCTGGCCTGCGGCCTGGAGATGATGGTGTTCGGTCTCGTCGATCCGGCCGACCTGCGCTGGGGCGGCGAGGGCCTGGGCACGAGCCGCCAGACGGTCTATGCGCTGTCCTTCTTTGCGTTCTGGGCGGCGTCCGCCGTGGCGGGGGCGCTGGCGGTGCACCTGGCCACGTCCCCACCGGATGAGGAGATGCCGTGAACGCCGTGGCGCCCGTGCGGCTGCGCGTCGGAAAACAGCCATGTTTTCCGCGCTGAGCGTGTCGGCCCTGCTGATGGGCCTGGCGGGCGGGCCGCACTGCGTGGCCATGTGCGGCGCGGCCTGTGGTGCATTGACCCGCGCGCGGCGCGCCGGCGCGGACGGGCCGGTGCAGGTGATGCGGCTCGTCCACGCTGGTCGGCGCGCCGACATCGGCACGGCCACCTCGGCACTGCATCTCGGACGGGTGGTGTCCTATGCCGCGGCTGGTGCGCTGGCGGCGGCCACGGCGCAGGGGCTGGGCGACGCCGGTGCGCAACTGGCGGCCCTGCGGCCACTGTGGATGATGGCGCATGCCGCCGTCCTGGCCTGGGGCCTGGTGCTGCTGGTGGCCGGGCGCCAGCCGCTATGGTCCGGCCGTGTCAGCGGTTGGCTGGCCACGCGGCTGCGCGGCTTGACGCACAGCACTTCGGGCCTGTTCGCCACGGGCCTGCTGTGGATCAGCATGCCGTGCGGCCTGCTGTATTCCGCGCTGTTGCTGGCCGCATTGGCTGATGGCGCCGTGGAAGGTGCCGTGCTGATGCTGCTGTTCGCGCTGGGCAGCACCGCCTCGCTGGTGCTCGCGCCGTGGGTGTGGGAGCGCCTGCGCGGTGGCGGGTCGCTGCTGCGGGGCCCGCTGGGCACGCGCATCGCGGGGCTGCTGCTGGCCACCGTGGGCGCGCAGGCCGTCTGGGGCGACCTGCAGAGCCGCATTGCGCAGTGGTGCGTCTGAAGTCATCCTCGGCGGACAAATTCGCGCGAAAGGCTTGACCTGGCGCAAGGCGTTGTTCCGCGATCCGGGCCACCATCACGGTGTTCCCATCCAAACCCCACATGCCATGCAAAAAATGAACCGCCGCCACATCATCCTTCAGACCGCCGGTGCCGTCGCCCTCGCGCTGGGCGGCCACCACGCCGCCAGTGCCGCCGGCGTCAAACTGGAGGAGTCCGACCCCACCGCCGTCAGCCTCGGCTACCGCGAAGACACGCGCAAGGTGGACGACAAGAAATACCCCAAGCATGCCGCTTCGCAAAACTGCGGCGGGTGCCAACTGTTCCAGGGCACGCCGCAGGCGGCCACGGCGGGCTGCCCGCTGTTCGCCGGCAAGCAGGTGGCCAATGGTGGATGGTGCAGTGCCTGGGTCAAGAAGGCCTGATCGAGGAGGCAACATGTCGGCTCCATTAGCCTGTTCCACCTCCACCATCGAGGGCACGACCCTGTTCGACGGCGTCCAGGCCCGCAAGGGCTATGCGCTCAACAAGATGTGCTTTTCCTTCAACAGTGCGGCCTGCCGCGAGGAGTTCCTGCGCGACGAAGCCGCCTACTGCGCGCGCTTCGGGCTCAACGAAGCGCAAACCTCGGCGATTGCACGGCGCAATGTGCTGGATCTCATCGCAGCCGGCGGCAACGCCTATTACCTGGCCAAGTTCGCCGGCATCTTCGGGCTGGACATGCAGGACATCGGCGCGCAGCAGACCGGCCTCACGCGCGAACAATTCCAGGCCAAGCTGCTGGCCGCAGCGGGAGACTGAACCATGGCTGAAATCATCGGCGCCATCACCACATCGCACGTGCCCGCCATCGGCCGGGCCATTGCGCGAGACCTGCAGCAGCAGCCCTACTGGAAGCCATTCTTCGACAGTTTTCCCCCGGTGCGCGCCTGGCTCGCCGAGAAGCGGCCGGACGTCGCCGTGGTCATCTACAACGACCATGGCCTCAATTTTTTCCTCGACAAGATGCCGACCTTCTCCGTCGGCGCCGCGGCCTCGTACAGCGGCGCCGACGAAGGTTGGGGCCTGCCCGTTGGCCTGCCGTTTCCGGGCGACCAGGACCTGTCCTGGCACCTCGTCGAATCGTTGATGCAGGAAGAATTCGACATTGCCACCTGCCAGGAGATGCTGGTCGACCATGCGCTCACGCTGCCGATGAAGCTGCTGTGGCCTGACGCCGAGAAGCAGGGCGCATGGCCGGTCACGATCGTGCCGGTGTGCATCAACACCGTGCAGTTCCCCCTGCCGACGGCCGCGCGCTGCTACCGGCTGGGCCAGGCCATCGGCCGCGCGATCTCGTCCTGGAATGCGGACCGGCGCGTGGTCGTGGTGGGCACGGGCGGACTCTCGCACCAGCTCGACGGCGAGCGCGCGGGTTTCATCAACAAGCGTTTCGATGAACAGTTCATGCACAGCCTTGCCGCCGACCCGGAGTGGGCCACACGCTTCACGATCAACCAGTTGGTGGAAAAAGTGGGGACCCAGGGTGTGGAGTTGCTGATGTGGCTCGCGGCGCGCGGCACGCTGTCGGGCGAGGTGCGCGAACTGCATTCGGGCTACCACATCCCCATCTCCAACACGGCCGCCGGGCTGATGCTGTTCGAACCTGCGCCAGCCTCGACAGCGTTGTCCATGGCTTGAGGCGGGCCCGTCGTGAGCGGCGCGGCCGGGAGTGGCTGAATCCCTGACGCGCGGGCCTGCCGCTCAGGCTTCCAGCCTGGTGTCGCCGGCCGAACCGCCGGGCCCGTCGGCGCTTTCATCGGTATCGGACGCCAGGCCCTTGAGCGCGGCGGCCAGCAGGATCACCCACGGCAGCACCACCAGGAGCATTGGAGCCCAGAACTCGACCGCCGCGGCGGGTGTCGCGAAGGATGGCATGGCGACCACGGCGCTCAGCCGTTCACGGCGTCCGGGCGCACCTCGACGTCGGCACAATCGCGACCCTGTACGCCGATGGCGTCCATGTCCAACCCCTTGGCGTCTTGGGGTGAGGCCGAATGCCCCACGCAGGTCACTGCCGGTAGGTGCATCGTGGCCAGGTCCGTGTCGTCGTCGCGATAGAACTGGTGGATACCGCCGATGACTGCCAGCGTGATCAGGAATTTGGCACGAAGCATGGATTTGGCGCGTAGCATGGGAATTGTCGAAAGTTTGTAGGACAAGATCGCTTTTGTCGCAATTTTCTGAGATTCGATCGAATTTCGAATAGGAGCTTCTACCTATTCGGTTAAAAAACGTGTCAATAAACAGGCGTGGTCGCCTGCCGGTCAAGCGAGCCGGCCGCTTTGACCCGGCCCGGCGCATCGGCGGAGTTGGTGCATGTCGACCGGATCGCTCACGATCTGGGGTAGATCGGAAGAGGCCATGCGGATGAGGAAATCGATGGGCATGGTGTGTAACCCAGGTTGTCGATGGATACCTCCAGCTTAGGTCCATGCGCCAGGCCAAGTGTGGCGTGATGGTGAAACCGGGCCGAGCCCGGTCGCTTCATGCCGTGCCGGTCTTTCGCAGCGTGTCCAGCGCCAGGTCATAGTCGAAGTTCTCGATGTCCCGCAACAGCGCCGGGTAATTCGCGCCCACGCTTTCCTGCAGCAGGACACGATGGGATTGCAGCCAGGCGATCGCCTGCGAGTCGTTGTCGGCCAGCAACTCGCCCAAGCGCTGCAGCACGGCCTCCGTGTTTTTGTGTTGCCCAGGATCCGCTGGCACGGCGGGTTCCTCGACGTCCCTTGCCTCGGCCTTGGCTTGCGCCGCCTCCAACTGTGGCACGAGCTGCCCGAGCAGGGCCTGCAGTGCGGTCTCGGTTTCTTCAAGCCATGCGCTCACCGCTCGCGCATCCGGCGTCTGGTGCAGCGCCGCTTCCAGGCCGGCTGCCGCCGTCTCCAGGGGCGCGGCACCGATGTTGCCGGCAACGCCCTTGAGGGTGTGGGCCAGGCGCAGCGCCGTTTTCGCATCCTGGGCCTGGAGGGCGGCGCGCACCTTGCCGATCGCGTCATTCTGGCCCGCGGCAAATTTGCGCAGCAGGGTCAGGTAGAGGTCAGGGCGCCCGGCAACGCGGCGCAGGCCCAATGCCGTGTCGAGCCCCGGCACCTCCAGCGGCGGCCCCGCCTGGTTTTCAGCGACCGTCTGCGCCGCAGGCGCGCGGCCGGTCGCACCGTCCTCGGGCGAACGCTTGGCGATCCATCGCAGCAGCGTCGCCCAGAGGTGGTCCGGTTCGATCGGCTTGGCCACGAAATCCACCATGCCGGCCTGCAGGCACAGGGCACGATCCGACTGCGTGGCGCTGGCGGTCATGGCGACGATGGGCGGTTGCATCGCGCCGCCGAGACCGCGGATCGCCCGTGTCGCCTCCAGGCCGTCCATGACCGGCATCTGCATGTCCATCAGCACGAGGTCGTACTCCACCCGCCGAGCCTTCTCCACGGCTTCGCGGCCATCGGCGGCGAGGTCTACGACCAGGCCGACCGATTCCAGCAGATGCACGGCCACCTCCTGGTTGATGTCGTTGTCCTCCGCAAGCAGAACGCGCGCGCCGCGCAGCCTCGTCAGCCGCTCGGACAGCGTCCGAGCGGCATCGTGCATGGCCTCTTCGTCGGCGCTTGCCATCACCCGCCTGCCGCCTGTGTCGATCGAGGTGTGTTCCATCGCGGTGGCTTCGCGCCGTTGCAGGCGGGCGGTGAACCAGAACCGTGACCCTTGGCCGAGCTCGCTGCGCACGCCGACCTCGCCGCCCATGAGTTCGGCCAGCCGTTTGCTGATGGCCAGCCCCAGGCCGGTGCCGCCGTATTTGCGGCTGGTCGATGTGTCCGCCTGCACGAAGTTCTGGAACAGCCGGGCCATCTGGGCATTGCTCAGGCCGATGCCCGTATCCCTGACTTCGAAGCGCAGCAGGACCTCGGTGCCAGCGTCGGCCTCAGCCGTCACGCTGACGACGACCTCGCCGCGCTCGGTGA
Source organism: Rhodoferax koreense (assembly GCF_001955695.1). Taxonomy (NCBI): domain Bacteria; kingdom Pseudomonadati; phylum Pseudomonadota; class Betaproteobacteria; order Burkholderiales; family Comamonadaceae; genus Rhodoferax; species Rhodoferax koreensis. The sequence continues at coordinate 1,873,192 of NZ_CP019236.1, forward strand.
ACTTGACGGCATTGTTCGCATAATTGACCAGGATCTGCCCCAGTCGCAAGGCATCGCCCACCAGCCAGCGGGGGACGTCCGAGGCCACATCGAAAACGAGCGCCAGGCCTTTGGCACGCGCCTTCTCGCCCACCAGCGTGGCGACGTTGTCCAGGATCTTCTCCAGGTCCACGTCGGCGTGTTCGATGTCGAGCTTGCCGGCCTCGACCTTCGAAAAATCCAGGATGTCGTTGATGATGCCCAGCAGGTGCTGGCCGGATTGCCTGATCTTCGCCGCGTAGTGGGCCTGCTTTTCGTCCAGCGGGGTCTCCAGCAGCAGGTGCGACAGTCCCAGAATGGCATTCATGGGTGTGCGGATCTCGTGGCTCATGCTGGCCAGGAACTCCGATTTGGCCGTCGTCGCCGCCTCGGCGATGTCCTTCGCGACCTGCATCGTCTCTGCCGCGCGCTTGAGCGCCTCCTGGGCCTCGACCTGCGGGCTGATGTCGATCAGCACGCCGACCAGGCCGGCGGGCTGGCCATCGGCGCGCTTGATGCCCTGTTCCCAATACAGTTCGGGCCGCAGCTTGCCGTCGGCCCAGGTGTTGTCATGCTGTTCGTGGAACAGACCGCCGGTGCGGATCACCTCCAGTTGCTGGTCGTGCACGCGCTGGCGGCGCACCGGGTCGGCGATGTGGTTCGAGTCCAGGATGGTCTTGCCGATCAGGTTCCTGCGGTCCAGGCCGAAGGCTTCCTCGAAGGCCCGGTTGATCGACAGGTAGCGCGCGTTTTCGTCCTTGATGAAGGTGGGCGTCGGGATGGTGTCGATCAACCGGTCCTGGAAGTCCAACTGGTCGGCCATGCGCTGCAAGGCCTGGTGCTGTTCCGTCACATCGAGCCAGTAGCCGGTCCAGAGCACGCCGTCCGGCTTCTCGGTGGAAGCGGCGTTGAGCTTCACCCAGCGCTGCCGGCCACCCCATTCGACCCGGTAGTCCAGCTCGATCCTGCCGCGGCTAAGCCTGGCCTCGCGCAGGGCGTCCATCACGCGTGGCAGGTCTTTCGAAGCGATGTGGCGCCGGTGCGCCCGGAAGTCTTGCATCTGCTCGGCGGCCGTCACGCCGACGATGTCCTCGATCGGCTGGCCCACGAAGAGGAAACGCGGCGAGCCCTCGAGCGGCTGCAGCATCTGGAATACCGCACAGGGCAGGGCGTCGCTCATCTCGCGCAGCCGTTCCAGGGAATGCTGCGCCATGCCGCGCAGCCGCCGCAATTCCTCCTCCACGTCGGATGTCAGGTGGGTCTGGGAGCCATCGCGCCGCCTTCTGCGCAGCACCAGAAAGGCAGCGCAGGCGGCCAGTAGCAGCGTGAGTTCGAACAGCCACCCGATTCGCATAACGCCCCAGCAGTACCGACGCCCGCACGCAGGGGCAGATGTTGGTGATTGCGATGCGTCGACCGACAGATCGCCCGGATTCCGCCTGCATTCTGACGGTCAGGGCGCTGTTTTGCAACAATCTGTCAAAAGTGCGTCCGATTGGCCGCCTGCGCGCTCCAAACTGCGTGCCGATCAGTCCGGGGTCTGCTCGAAATCGTGCAGCAAGCGTTCCAGGTGGGGGCGCCGTTCGGGTTCGGCCAGGCAGCCGGCATAGAAATGGTCGTCGAAGGTGACGATGATGGCGTCGCGCAGCGGGCGGCCATCGGCGACCAGGCGGGCGATGCGCACGGCTTCGAGCGCGTATTCGCTCTCCACCGGATCGTCGACCCGGCAGCCCATGCCCATCAGGTCAAAACGCTGCAAGGTTGAGAGCACTTCCTGTTTTGCGATTTCCATGGTGCGAATTTCTCCCTGATCTCCAACGGTCGTACCGACAAGCAAGATCGGCACCAGTTTTGCTGCATTGCAACATTCTGCCGGGAAACCTTGCCTGTGCGGTGTAGGAGGAAAGCCCATCCTCGGTCTGGGTCTGGCGGGTCAGCCGCGCGCGGCCATCAGTTCCTGCTTGCGCGCCAGCATGCGTTCACCGAGCGCCATCATGTCGAGCTTGGTGCCTTTGGCCTTGGGGAACATTTCGTTCTGCTCCTCCTTCACGTGGTGCTTCACATATTCGCCCATGACCTTGATCTTCGCATCGAACATCTCGCCATCCGGTGCCACACCTTCCACCTGCGCGATCAGGTCTTTCAGCGTGGCGTGCTCCACCGTGGCTTCGGGCACCAGTTCCTTGTCCTTGAGCGCGGCTTTCACCGCCGGATAGAAGATTTCCTCTTCCACCTGGGCGTGCACCGTGAGCTCGCTGCAGATCTGCGCCACCAGCTTGGCCTTCTTGGACGCGGAACGGGTGGATTCATATTGATCGAACAGGTCGCTGACCAGCTTGTGGTCGGCGCGCAGCAGGGCGGTGGCTTCCTTGGGCGGGGCGGTCTTCCTGGCGGGGCTCTTCTTCGCGGGGGTCTTGCTTGCAGTTGCCATGGTATTTGGGTCTTTCTTCTTTGCGTGGGGCGGGGGAGGAATTTCCGGCCGCGATGCCAATCTAGACGGCGGGGCGGGACGGCGGCGTCAGCCAAATCACACACGCCGCGTCGTCAAGCAGCGCATGCGGCTGTCTTTCGCAGCGGAAAACCGGCCCGTGCCATGCACAATCGGACGCGTACCGCGGATGCGGCAACCGATGGAGTCGAGCACATGGCACAGCCAGTCCCCGCGCCTTATTCAGCCACGCTGCACACCCGTTTCGAGCAGATGTTCCCCGTGCTGTCGGAGGAGGAGGTGGGCCGCCTGCAACGCTTCGGCACCCTGTGCCGGTTCGGCAGGGGCGACGTGCTGTTCGATGCAGGCAAACCGTCGCCTGGCATGTATCTGATCATCTCCGGCCACGCCAGCGTGACCCAGCGCGATGGCATGCACCACGTCACGCCCATCGTCGAGCAGGGCCCGGGCCAGTTCATCGCCGAGGTCGGCCAGTTGTCCGGGCAATACGCGCTGGTGGACGTGGTGGCCGACGACGACCTGACCGCCGTGCTGATTCCCCAGGACCGGCTGCGCGCGCTCATCGTCGAGGAAGCGGTGCTCGGCGAACGCATCACCCGCGCGCTGATCCTGCGCCGCGTGAGCCTCATGGAGTCGGGCGGCGGCGGCGTGGTGCTGATCGGGCACGGCGGCAGCGCGGCCGTGGTGCGGCTGCAGGGTTTTCTGGCCCGCAACGTGCAGCCGCACCGCCTGCTCGATCCATCCGGCGACGAGGAGGCGGCCGCGCTGGTGGCGCGTCTGGCGGTCGGCGCGGCGGACCTGCCGCTGGCCGTCTGTCCCAGTGGCACCATCCTGCGCAACCCCACGGACAAGCAGCTGGCGCGCGAGATCGGCATGGTGGCTTCGGCCCGGGCGGAGGAGCGTTTCGACGTGGTGATCGTCGGCGCCGGCCCGTCCGGCCTGGCCACCGCCGTCTATGGCGCCTCGGAAGGACTGTCGGTGGCGGTGGTGGACCGGCGCGGCTACGGCGGGCAGGCCGGTGCCAGCGCGCGCATCGAGAACTACTTCGGCTTTCCCACCGGCATCAGCGGCCAGGCCTTGAGCGGCCGCGCCTACGTGCAGGCGCAGAAGTTCGGCACCCGGATGCTGATGCCAGTGTGTGTGGAGCGGCTGGTGCCGGAGCGTGTCGACGGCCTGCTGCAGATCGAACTCGACGACGGCAGCCGCCTGCGCGCGAAGGCCGTGGTGGTGGCCAGCGGGGCCGACTACCGGCGTCCGGCCATTCCCGACCTGGCGAGCTTTGAAGGCCGGGGCGTCTGGTATTGGGCCTCGCCGCTCGAAGCCAAGATGTGCACGCGTGCCGAGGTGGTGCTGGTCGGCGGCGGCAACTCCGCGGGTCAGGCGGCGGTGTTTCTGGCCGGCTTCGCGGCGAAAGTGCACATGGTGATCCGCGGTGCAGGCCTGAAGCAGACCATGTCGAGTTACCTGATCTCGCGCATCGCGGCCGCGCCCAACATCGTGCTGATGCCGCGCACCGAGGTCACCGCGCTGGTGGGCGATGCGGGCGGCCAGCTGGCCGAGGTGGAATGCACGAACCGCGAGACTGGCGCCACGCAGGCCATCGCCACGCGCAACCTGTTCCTGTTCGTCGGGGCCGATCCGGCCACGCGCTGGCTGGCCAACGGCGGCGTGCTCCTCGATGCGGCGGGTTTTGTCGTTACCGGCGGGCCGGCGGGCCGGCATCTGCTGGAGTCGTCGATTCCCGGCGTGTTCGCGGTGGGCGATGTGCGCTCGGGTTCGGTCAAACGCGTCGGCGCGGCGATCGGCGAAGGCGCCCAGGTGGTGGCCGCGTTGCACGCCTTCCTCGCGGCGGAGCCCGCGCCGGTACCGGACGCCGCGCTGCCGGCCCAGGCCGCCTGAGCGTCAGGCCGCCAGCGCCTCTTCCTGTTCCACGTGCTCGAGCTGGTGGATGTCGAGGATGCGCACATGCTTCTGCTGCACCTCGATGATGCCCAGAGCCGCCAGCCTGGAGAACGCGCGGCTGATGGTCTCCAGCTTCAGGCCGAGGTAGGAGCCGATCTCTTCGCGTGTCATGCGCAGCACGAATTCGCAGGCGGAGAAGCCGCGCGTACGCAGCCGGGCGGCCAGGTTCAGCAGGAAGGAGGCGAGCCGTTCCTCGGCGCGCATGCCGCCGAGCAGCAGCATCATGCCGTGGTCGCGCACGATCTCGCGGCTCATCAACTGGTGCAGGTGGTGCTGCATCGCCGGAATCTCCCGCGACACCGTCTCCAGCCGGTCGAAGCGGATCGAGCAGACCTCGGCGTCCTCCAGGGCCACCGCGTCGCTCTGGTGGTGTCCGGTGTGGATGCCGTCCAGCCCGAGGATTTCTCCTGCCATCTGGAAACCCGTCACCTGTTCGCGGCCGCTGTCGCACGACACGCTTGTCTTGAAGAAACCGGTGCGCACGGTGTAGAGCGACACGAAGTCGTCGCCGTTGTTGTACAGGGCGTCGCCGCGATGGACGCGGATGCGCTTGGACATCAGCGAGTCGATCCGGTCGCGCTCGCCGGCGTCGAGGCCGGCCGGCAGGCAATGGGCCTGCAGCTTGCATTCGGCACAGGTCGTGGTCGTTGCGGTTGGGTTCATCACTGCTCCTTGTTGAGGCTGGTGATGTGAATGTAGGCGGGCCCGGCACATGCCTCTGTAGGGAGTTCTCGACGTGGCATGAAGGGAGGCATGGCCGGCCGCACAGGCGCGTCGGCCGCACCGTCGCCAAATACCACCTCTGCCTGTCGCAGGGTTGACGCCGATCAAGCCCGGCCGTGCATTCAGCATCCACACTGCCGACTGAGTCGCCGATACCGGATGCGAAGCAAGGACGAACTGGTGAGCAAGCTGTTGAAAATTCTGACCGTGTTCGAAGCCGGGAGCCACCGTGAACTGGTCCGCCATTGGTGCGAGGCCCTGGCACCGGGCAGCCAGGTCTTGGACGTGGCCAGCGCCACCGACGCCGTGCTCACGTTGCTGGGCGAGCCGGTCGACCTGTTGCTCGTGGACACCGGTATCGCCGGCGACCTGCTGCCCAGCCTGCGGCGCCATGCGCGGCGCTCGGCCCCGAAGGCCAGGCTGCTGATGTTCGGCGAAGCCGGCGACGGGGTGCTGCCGTGGTCGGAGCTGGCGCCCACCCTGCAGCGGCTGCTGCCGGCGGCCTGAGGTCCGGCGTCTAGGGCGTGATCGCCACCTTCAGCACGCCGTCGCGCTGATGGGCGAACAATTCGTAGGCGCGCTCGATGTCGTCGAGCTTGAAGCGGTGCGTCACCATGGCGTGCAGGTCGACGCGGCCGGATTCGACCACCGACATCAGCCGGCGCATGCGCTCCTTGCCGCCGGGGCAGAGCGACGTCACGATGCGGTGGTCGCCCAGGCCGGCGGCGAAGGCGCCCACCGGAATCGTCAGGTCGGCGGAGTACACGCCAAGGCTCGACAAGGTGCCGCCGGGCCGCAGCACGCGCAGCGCGGCCTCGAACGTGGATTGCGTGCCGAGCGCCTCGATGGCCACGTCCACCCCGCGGCCTTCGGTGAGCCGCATGATCTCGGCCACCGCATCGAGCCTGCCGCTGTCGACCACATGGTCGGCACCCATCCGGCGCGCCATGGCCAGGCGGTCGGGCAGCCGGTCCACACCGATCACCAGGCCGGCACCGCTGAGTCTGGCGCCGGCGGTGGCGCACAGGCCGATCGGCCCCTGGGCGAACACGGCCACGGTGTCGCCGATGCGGATGCCGCCGTTTTCCGCGCCGCTGAAGCCGGTGGACATGATGTCGGGGCACATCAGGACCTGTTCGTCGCCGAGGGTGTCGGGCACCGGCGCCAGATTCGCCATGGCGTCGGGCACCAGCAGGTATTCGGCCTGGCAGCCGTCGATGGTGTTGCCGAATTTCCAGCCGCCCATGGCCTTCCAGCCATGCCGCGTGCCGGCGCCGTCTTGCGAGCAGGTGCCGCACAGGCAGGCGTTGCTCCAGCCGCTGGGCGTGATCGCGCCGGCGATCACGCGCTGGCCCTCGCTGTAGCCGGTAACGGCGGAGCCGAGCTTTTCGATGACGCCCACCGGCTCGTGGCCGATCGTGAGGCCGCGCGCCACCGGATATTCGCCCCTGAGGATGTGCACGTCGGTGCCGCAGATGGTGGTGGTCGTGACCCGCATCAGCGCGTCCAGCGGCCCCACGTCGGGAATTGGCTTGTCGTCGAGGACGATGCGCCCCGGTTCGACGAATATCGCTGCCTTCATCATTCTCGCCATGGCATTTCCCCCGCTGCTGTTGCCTGGTCCGGCAGCATCGGTCGGGTGCGGGCGCGGACCTTTGCGATGGATCAAACCACCCGCCGAATACCGCGGCCCGGCCCTGCTCACCGCACGGCGCAGCGCTGCAGCGTGCCCGCCCGCTTCCATTGGGCGCGCCGGCGCATCGCGATCAGCGTGACGCAGCCGCAGCCGCCGAGGTTGATCAGCGAGATCAGCACGAAGGGCAGGTCCTGCAGCACCAGCACGCCGTAGAACACGGCCGTCATCTGCGACAACACCCAGGAGCCCCAGGTCAGCAGCGAAACCGACGCCGCGCCATCGGTGCAGCGCCAGACCACCACGATCTGCGGCAGGTAGCTCACGATGCGCGTGGCATTGGTCAGCAGGTAGAGCCAGGCGATGGTGGCGAGCAGCGGGGTGTCGGGCACGGGAGAAGACAACAGCATGGCGCATCCTTTGTTACGGGGCGGTGGGGTTCCTGCGAACCGCTCCGAACTGTAGAAATGCAAGCCGTGGGCGTGAATGCCGTGAAGGCGCGATGCGGGGGGCGGCGCGGGCGCATGCGGGGCCCGCATACCGTGCTTGCGGGACTCCTTATTGAGGATGAACCGCGGCTTCGGCGAGGCCTGGCACCGGTAGCCGGAGCAGCACCCGGGTGCCGCCCGCGCCCGACCGCAGGTCGAGGTCCCCGCCCAGTTGCCGGGCCCGCGCCCGCATGTTGCCGATGCCGCGGCCGGCGCCTTGTTCCGGCCGCGCATGGCCGACGCCGTCATCGGCTACCTCGAGCTCCAGCATCGGGCCGCGCTGGCGCAGTTCGATGCGGACGTTTTTCGCGCGGGCGTGCTTGAGCACGTTGGTCAGGGCTTCCTGGGCTACGCGCAACAACTGCAGTGCCGCCTGGCGCGACAGCTGGAGGGCGCTGTCGGGCACGTCGATGGCCCAGGCTGGCTGTACGCGGGCCTCCAGCATCAGCGTTTGCCATCGGAACAGGAAATTGCCCAGCGCGGCCTGGAAGTCGTCGTCGGGCGCCAGCACCTCGAGCGCGAGCCGCATGTCGGCGATGCAGTCGCGCAGCGCGTCGGCAATCTGGGTATCGCTCATGTCGCCACGCTCCACCCGCAGCAGCGAGGTGAACAGCCGGGAGCCCAGGCCATCGTGGATCTCGCGCATGATGAGTTGCCGCTCCTGCTCGGCGGCGTGCTCGCGCTGCAGCGCGCCCATGGCCTCGAAGTTGGCGGCGAGGTGGCGCTCGCGTTCGGCCACGCGCTGCTCCAGCGTTTCGTTGAGGTCGGCCAGCTCGCGGTTGGCCGCCTGCAGCGATGACAGCGCCTCGATGAATCGCGCGGTGAGCAGTCCGCCCATGCCCAGCAGCACTAGGTCGGCGCCGTAGTGCAGCAGGAAAATGCGTTGGCCCGCCCATTGGGGCCACCAGCGGCTGAGTGCACCCGCGTCCCAGGCGATCAGGTAGTCGTGCACGCCGGCCAGGACCGCGATCATCAGCGTGACCGGCATCACCGCCGCGGCCACGGTGCGCTGGCGCAGCAGCGACCAGAAGGAAAGGCCCAGGATCGACAGGCCGATCGGGATCAGGCCGGCGCTCCACAGCTGGTTGACCAGCACCTCCAGCTTCCCGCCTGCCAGCCACAACCACAGCGGTCCGGCCAGCCAATAGGCCACCAGCATGCGCTCGAGCACGGGACGGTGAAAACCTGCGAAGCGCAGCGAGAAAAGAGCCAGCACGACGATGAAGCCCCCCGTCGCGGCCAGGTAAGTGATGCGCCACAGTTGCCAGCTGTCCGACGGCATGCGCTCGATGACGAAGGTCAGGGTGCGCACGCCCCACAGCGCGGACGCCAGGCCGAACAGCCCGTACAGTTCCTCGCTGCGCCGACGCCAGTAGATGAACAGTACGAAGCCGGCGACGAGCAGGCACACCACCACGGTCACCTGCGGCATCGTGCGCACCCAGAAGGTGCGCCGGTCGGCGCGCGGCTGCAGCTCGGCCAGCGGCCCGACGGCCAGGCGCGGGAAATGCCGCACGCCGCCGCTGGCCGTGGCCGCGGCGCGCAACGCCAGCTGGTTGCCGTGCGCCTGCAGCAGCGACGGCGGCAGCACGATCAGGTGCGGCCGTTCCCAGCGCACGCGCACGCCCGGCGTGCTCTCCGGCACATGGCCCGCGAAGCGCCCATTGACCCAGACCTGCGCGCCTTCGTACAGGAACGGCAGGTAGACGGCCCAGGTGCTGCGGGTGCCGTCGTCGCCGACGTCGAAGCTGGCGCGGTACCAGGCCGGCTGGGGATTGCCGCCTGCGGCCTGCGCGTCGGGCAGGGGGGCATCGCGCCAGTCGCCCGATCCGGGCGGGGTGGCTGCGTCCGAGTCCAGCCGCTGCATGTGGGTGAATTCAAGGACATCCGCACGCGCCGCTGCTGAGGCCAGTGCGCACACCAGCACCGACAGCAGGCACCAGAGCGCAAGCGCCGCGGTGCCCCGCCGGTTCACAGCAGGCCCAACTGGCTGGCCTCGAACACGGCCTCGCTGCGCGAATGCACGGCGAGCTTGCGGTAGATTTTCTTGACGTGGGCGACCACGGTGTGCGGCGAGATGTCGAGCAGGCGGCCGATGGTGTCGAAGGTGAAGCCCTTGGCCACCATGCGCAGCAGCTCCGTCTCGCGCGGCGTCAGCGGCGAGGCATCGCCCGCGGCGGCGGCACCGGCCGGCCCCTGTGCGCCGGACGCGATCCGACGGAAACGATCGAGCACGCGCCGCGCGATGCCGGGGCTGATCGGCGCCCCGCCCGCGCGCAATTCGTGGATACTGGCCGCGATGCGCTCGGCCGAGGCATCCTTCAGCAGGTAACCGGAGGCGCCGGCTTCGATGGAGGCGACCACGTGTTCGTCGTCGGCGAACATCGTCACCACCAGCACATCGCAGCCCGGGTGGTGGCGTGCGGCGTGTTCGATCAGCTGTACGCCTGCGATGTCGGGCAGGCCGAGGTCCACCAGCAGCACGTCGGGCGCCTGCAGGTCGAGCATGGCCAGGCCGGCCTGGCCGGTGCTCACCGCGGCCACGAGGCTCAGCGCGGCGTCGTTCAACACCGCGTTGGAAAACCGCCGCATGAACTCGGGTTCGTCCTCCACGATCAGCACCCTGGTGGCCATCATCTCTCCTGGTGATGAATGCATTCTGCCACCGGTGCATGCTCGGGCCATAGCGTCTTGGCGCTATGGCCAGCGCCTCGGCCAGCCCATAAGCTCGACGCTCAAATGGAGAAAGCCGCTATGACCAACGTATCCACCGTTTTGGCCCGCGCCACACAGATGGTCGGCCGCCACACCGTCTACTGGGCCGGCGCCGGCGGTTTCGACCCGCTCGCGCCTACCCCCGCCCAGCCCTTGGCCATCGGCCAGAAATGGCCCGGTCTGAGCGCCGCGGAACAGGCGCAACTGCGGCCGATGGCCGAGGCCGCGGGGCTGGACGTCGACGATCCGCAACTGGTCGCGCCGGCCTGCGACTGTTCGGGTTTCGTCTGCTGGGCGATGGGCATCGCGCGCAATCCGGCACCGGGGCGCTGGATCAACACCGACAGCATCTGGGAGGATGCAACCGGACGCGGCGCGCAGTTCCGCCAGATCGAACGCGCGGCACCCGGATGCCTGGTGGTCTATCCCAAAGAAGGCAGCGGTGAAACCTACGGCCATGTGGCGCTGGTGACCGAGGTGGCGAACGACGGCCGGGCTGCGCGCATCGTGCATTGCTCGGCCAAGAATTTCTCTGCGGCGCCGGCGGATGCGATCAAGATCACCACGGCCCGGGTATTCGAGGATCAGGGCAAATCCATCTACGCCTGGTTCCGGCCCATGACCCCCTGAGCCGGGCTGGGGCCCGTGTGAAAATGGCCGGATGCAAACCTCCAAAATCCCAGCCACCATCGTCACCGGCTTCCTTGGCAGCGGCAAGACCACACTGCTGCGCCACATCCTGCAAAACGCCGGCGGCCTGCGCATCGCCGTCATCGTCAACGAGTTCGGCGAACTCGGCATCGACGGCGAGATCCTGCGCGGCTGCGGTATCGGCTGCGACGAGGAGGGCAACGAGATCGAAGGCTCGGTGTACGAGCTCGCCAACGGCTGCATGTGCTGCACCGTGCAGGAGGAGTTCTTCCCGGTGATGAAGAAACTGGCCGAGATGCGCGAGCGCATCGATGCGGTGCTCATCGAAACCTCGGGCCTGGCCCTGCCCAAGCCGCTGGTGCAGGCCTTCCAGTGGCCCGAGATCGCCAACGTGTTCACCGTGGATTCGGTGGTCACCGTGGTCGATGGCCCGGCCGCGGCCAGCGGCCAGTTCGCCGAGGACCCGGAGGCGGTGGACGCGCAGCGCCGCGCGGACCCGAACCTGGACCATGAATCGCCGCTGCACGAGCTGTTCGAGGACCAGTTGTCCGCCGCCGACCTGGTGGTGCTGAACAAGACCGATCTCATGGACGACGCGGCCCGCGCCCAGGTCGAGGCGCTGATCCGCGGCGAGGTGCCGCCCGAGGTGAAGATCGTCACCGCCACCGAAGGCCGGTTGCCGCTGGCCCTGCTGCTGGGCCAGGGCCGCGCGGCCGAGGCCAGCATCGACCAGCGCGCCAGCCACCACGACCATGAGGAAGACCACAACCACGACGATTTCGATTCCCATGTGATCGAACTGCCGCCGGTGGACCGCGATCGCCTCCTGGCGGCACTCGCCCGCCTGGTCGCGCAGCAGACCATCTACCGCGTGAAGGGGTTTGCCGCCATTCCGGGCAAGCCGATGCGGCTACTGCTGCAGGGCGTGGGCCAACGCTTCGATCACCATTTCGACCGGCGCTGGCATGCGGGCGAGGCGCAGCGTACGCGCCTGGTGTTCATCGGCGCCGACCTCGACGCGCAGGCGCTGCACGCGGGCCTGGCCGGCGTGGCGGCCTGAGCGCGCGCATCCATGCACCTGCTGAGTACCCGCCCCGGCGGCTTCGTCGAGGACGATGCCGTGGTCGCGCGGCTGGACCAGACGCCGGGCGAGATCGTGGTGCTGAGCTCGGCCGACACCACGCTGGCCCTGCTGTCGTCCGCGCGCGAGGCGCTGGCCGCGAGCGATCCGTCCTATCCCGCGCTGCGGCTGGTGAACCTGCTGTTCCTGCGCCAGCCGGCCTCGCTCGACCTGTACATCGACGAGGTGCTGCGCCACGCGAAGGTGGTGATCGTCGATCATCTGGGTGCCGACACCGCCTGGCCCTACGGCATCCAGGAAATCGGCGCGCTCGCGCGCAGGAGCGGGCAGCGGCTGGCCATGTTTTCCGGCGACCTGCAGGAAGACGAGAACCTGCTCGGCCAGGGCACGCTGTCGCGCGCGGTGAGCCGGCAGCTGTGGCAGTACCTGCGCGCCGGCGGCAAGGTCAACGCGCTGCAGTTCCTTCGCGCGGCGGCGTACCACGGCCTGGACCGGGGCCCGGCGCCGCTGCCGCCGCGCGTTTTGCCGCCGGTGGCGCTGCACGTTCCTTGGGGTGAAACAGCAGACGCCGCAGCGGTGGTCGGCATCGACGACCTGCGGCGTGGCTGGCATGACGGTGCGCCGGTCGCAGCCATCGTGTTCTACCGGTCGCACCTGCTGTCGGGCAATACCGCGGTGTTCGATGCGCTGGCGCAGGCGCTGCATGCGGAGGGCGTGAATGCCTTGCCGGTGGCGCTGGATTCCCTGAAGGATCCGCTGTGCCTGTCCACGTTCCGCGGCCTGTGCCGCGAGCACGGCGTGCAGCTGGTGCTCAACACCACGGCCTTCGCGGCTTTGGGTCATGGTGTTGCGGGCATTGACGGCTGGCAGCCGCTGGCCGGCGACGCGCCGGTGCTGCAGGTGATCGTCAGCGGCGGCAACCGCGACGACTGGCTGGCCGACAGCCAGGGCCTGCTGCCGCGCGACATCGCCATGCAGATCGTGCTGCCCGAGATGGATGGCCGCATCGTGAGCCGCGCCATCAGCTTCAAGGGCCTGGCCTACCGCTGCGAATTGACGCAGACCGACGTCGTCGCCTACCAGGGCGAACCGGACCGCGTGGCCTTCGTCGCGGCGCTCGCGCGGCGCTGGTGCCGGTTGCGCAGCCTGCCGGCCGCCGAGAAACGGGTCGCGCTGGTGCTGGCCAACTACCCGGGCAGCGAGGGCCGCATCGGCAGCGGCGTGGGGCTGGATACACCGGCGTCCGTGGTCGGCATCCTGCGGCGCCTGGCCGCCGAGGGTTATGCCATGGGCGATGCCGCGGCCTGGCCCGCCGATGGCGATGCGTTGATGCAGAAGCTGCAGCAAGGTATTGCCAACGACCCGTCCCAGTGGCCGCAACGCCCGGCGTGGCAGAGTTATGCGTTGGCCGACTACAGGATGCGGCTGGCCGCGTTGCCCGAAGGCATGGCCGCCGCCATCGACGCGCGCTGGGGTGCACCCGAGGCCGACCCGATGCTGCGACAGGGCCGCTTCATGATCGCCGGCCTGCGCCTGGGCCAGGTGTTCGTCGGCATCCAGCCGTCGCGCAGCTTGGCCGGCGACGGTGTCGCCGACTACGCGAGCTACCACGACGCCGAACAGGTGCCGCCGCACAGTTACCTGGCCTTCTATTTCTGGCTGCGCGACGTGTTCGCCATCGACGCCGTGGTGCATGTGGGCAAACACGGCAACCTCGAATGGCTGCCAGGCAAGAGCCTGGCCCTGTCGGCGGCGTGCTGGCCCGATGCCATCCTCGGCCCGCTGCCCAACATCTATCCCTTCATCGTCAACGACCCGGGCGAGGGCGCGCAGGCCAAGCGGCGCACGCAGGCCGTCATCATCGACCACCTGATGCCGCCGCTCACGCGCGCGGAAAACCATGGCCCGCTGCAGGACCTGGAGCGCCAGGTGGACGAGTACTACGACGCGCTGCTCGTCGATGCGCGCCGGGCCAAGCTGCTGCGGACCCAGATCCTTGCGGCCGTGCGGCAGCAGCGGCTGGCCGACGAGATCGACCTGCCGACCGGAGCCCCCACCGACGACGACAGCGTGCTGGCGCGTGTCGACGCCTACCTGTGCGCGCTGAAGGAAACCCAGATCCGTGATGGCCTGCACGTCTTCGGCGCCTCGCCGCTGGGCCGGCAGCGCCGCGACACGCTGCTGGCGCTGGCGCGTTATCCCGCGCTCGATGGCCGCGGCGCGAATGCGAGCCTGTTGGCCGCGCTGGCGCAGGATCTGCTGGCGGACGCCACTTTCGATCCACTGGACATCGATCCCGTGGCACCCTGGACCGGCGCACGGCCCGAAATACTCAAAAATGTGAGCGCCACCCGTTGGCGCCACCAGGGCGACACGCGTGAAAGGCTTGAAATTCTGGCCCAGCAGTTGCTGGATGACAATGCGCCGTCCGTCGCCGCGCTGCCGGCCACGGCCGCGGTGATGGCGCGCATTCACGCCACGCTCGCCCCCGCGCTCGACGCGTGTGGCCCGGCCGAAGGGCAGCGCCTGATGGATGCGCTCGCGGGGCGTTTCGTCCCGCCGGGCCCGAGCGGTTCGCCCTCGCGCGGCCGGCCCGACGTGTTGCCCACAGGCCGCAATTTCTACACCATCGACACCCGCGCCATTCCTACGCCCACGGCCTGGACGCTCGGCATGAAGTCGGCCGAGCGCCTGGTCGAACGGCACCTGCAGGACCATGGCGACTATCCCAGCTCGATCGGCCTGTCGGTGTGGGGGACCTCCACCATGCGCACCGGCGGCGACGACCTGGCACAGGCCTTCGCGCTGATCGGCGTGCGGCCCAGGTGGGCCGCGGGCAGCCAGCGCGTGACCGATTTCGAGGTGCTGCCCATCGTCGGCCTGCACCGGCCGCGCATCGACGTGACGCTGCGCATCTCCGGCTTCTTCCGCGACGCGTTTCCCAGCGCGGTGCAGATGTTCGACGCCGCCGTGCAGGCCGTGGCCGCGCAGGACGACGAGGACGCCGAGCACAACCCGATCCGCGCGCGCGTGCTGCGTGAGGCCGAAGCCCTGCGCGCGGCAGGCATGGAGGCGGAGCAGGCGCGCACGCAGGCCGGCTGGCGCGTGTTCGGCTCCGCGCCGGGGCATTACGGCGCGGGCCTGCATGCGCTGTTCCAGAGCGGGGGCTGGCAGGACGACGCCGACTTGAGCGAAGCCTATGTCGGCGCGGGCGCCTATGCCTACGGCTCGGGCAGCGACGGCGTGCCAGCCCGCGCCGCGCTGTCGCGCCGGCTCGCAGCGATGGACGCCGTGGCGCAGAACCAGGACAGCCGCGAACACGACCTGCTCGACTCCAACGACTACTACCAGTTCCAGGGCGGCATGGCGGCTGCCGTGCGGCATCTGAGCGGCACGCAGCCGGCCATGTACCACGGCGACCACGGCAACCCCGCGTCGCCGCAGATCCGCACGTTGAAAGAAGAAATCGCGCGCGTGGTGCGCAGCCGCGTGGTCAACCCGAAGTGGATCGACGGTGTGAAGCGCCACGGCTACAAGGGCGCCTTCGAGATGGCGGCCACGGTGGACTACCTGTTCGGCTTCGACGCCACGGCGCGTGTCGTGGGCGACCACCAGTATGCGATGGTCGCCGACGCCTATGTGCTCGATGCAGCGACCCGCGATTTCGTTCAGAAACACAATCCGCGCGCGCTGCAGGACATGTTGGGCCGCCTGCTCGAAGCCATGGCGCGCGGCATGTGGCAGGCGCCGGGGGATTACCAAACCAAACTCGAAGATCTGTTGCTCGAACACGAACAACACATGGAAGGAAGCCCAGGATGACCATCCTCGAAGTCCAGGGCCTGCCGTCGCAGTTCCCGTTCACGGCCATCGCCGGCCAGCCTGCCTTGAGCGAAGCGCTGCTGCTGGCCGCCGCCGATCCGGCGCTCGGCGGTGTGCTGGTCGAAGGTCCGCGCGGCACGGCCAAGTCGACGGCGGCACGTGCGCTGGCCGAATTGCTCGGCGGCGCGCCCTTCGTCACCTTGCCGCTGAGCGCCAGCCTGGCGCAGTTGGTGGGCACGCTCGATCTCGGCGCTGCGCTCGAAGGCCACGCGCTGAAATTCTCTCCCGGATTGCTCGCGCGGGCGCACGGCGGCGTGCTGTACGTGGACGAGGTGAACCTGCTGCCCGACGGCCTGGTCGATGTGCTGCTCGACGCGGCCGCCAGCGGCGTGAACGTGGTGGAGCGCGACGGTTTTTCGCAGGCGCATGCCGCGCGTTTCGTGCTCGTCGGCACCATGAACCAGGAGGAGGGCGACTTGCGGCCGCAACTGCTGGATCGTTTTGGCCTGTTCGTGCGCCTGCAGAACCTGAACGAACCCGCCGAGCGCCAGGCCGTGGTGCGCGCCCGGTTGGCCTTCGATGCCGATCCCCAGGGTTTTCGCGCGCGCCATGCCGATGCCCAGGCCGATCTGCAGCAGCGCCTGCGCACTGCCCGCGCCGTGCTCGGCGACCCGGAGGCGTTGGCCATCGACGACGCCGTGCACGAGATGGTCAGCGCCTTGTGCATCGCCGCTGGCGTGGACGGCCTGCGCGCCGACCTGGTGATGTTGCGTGCGGCCCGTGCCTTGGCCGCGCTCGAAGATGCGGCCGCCGTCACGGCAGCGCACGTGCAGCGTGTTGCCGAACTCGTGCTCGCGCATCGGCGGGGTGCGCAGGCCCAGGCGCAAAAGGCGGCGACGCATGCGCAGCCGAGTCAGGGTCTGTTGTCAGGACAAACCGGCGAGTCCGCGTCGACAGCGCAAGACGAAGCCGACTGGGGCGCCTTGCCGCCGCAACCCGTGGGTGTGGACCGCGTGAAGCCGCTGCGCCCGCTGCTTTCGGCGCTGCCGGCGCAGGCCAGCGCAAAAAAAGCCTGAGCCCTGCGCCGCTGCCGGCCGGGTCGAACCGGCGCGGCGCGGGGCAGGGCGCAAACACTGCAGTCGGCGAGGGCCGCGAAACACGCCAGCGCTCGCTGGCGTCCAGCGTCGACTGGCCCGCCACGTTCGCGGCACGCGGTGCAGCACCCTTGCGACCCGGCCACCTGCGGCATCGCCCCGAACCCCCGGCCGACGCCGAACTGCACTGTTTCCTGCTCGATTGCTCGGCTTCGATGCGCAGCAGTGGCGCCCTGGCGCGCGCCAAGGGTCTGCTGCTGCACCTGTTCGATGAAGCCTATCGCCGGCGCCACCATGTGGCCCTGCTGTGTTTCGCGGGCGGTGCCGTGGAACTGCGCCTGGCACCGCGCCGCGCAGCGGCCTGGAACGAAGCCTGGATCGCGCCGATCGCGGGTGGCGGCGGCACGCCGCTGACGCTGGGGGTGGCCGCCGCCGAGCGTCTGCTGCGCCGCGCCCGCGCCCGCGCCGGCCGCCGCTCGCTGTGGCTGCTCACCGACGGCCGCAGCACCGAGCAGCCAGCGCCGCCGGCCGCGGCGGACGCGTTGCATGTGATCGATTTTGAATCCGCGCGGGTGCCGCTGGCGCGCGCGGCACGACTCGCAGCCGATTGGGGCGCGGCTTATTTGCGTGATGCGGATATCCGGAACGAGACAGCCGGCGGCGGCCGGGCGGTTGAAGCGTGACGGGGGCGCGATATCATGCGCGCAGCCACGTCCGCCGCGCCGTCTCGGCGGCGCGTCCGGATCGCCAATCCGCCTGTTCCCATTCCCGTTTTCAACCATCTTTCGATTGAAAGGACTTCGCCATGACGACACCGCCTCTTGCTCCCAGCCGACCACGGGTGGTCACCACCAGCAGCGTGCTGATGCAGCTCGCCGGCGCAGCCGGCCTCGGCCTGGTACTGCTCTATGGCGTGGCTTTTGCTGACAGCCCGGTGCTGCACAATGCCGCGCACGACGTGCGCCACGTCACCGTCAAACCCTGCCATTGAGAGGACGACGCGATGTTGTTCCAACGTCTGATCTGGTGTGCCCTGGCCGTGGCGGTATTGCTCGGCAGCGCACAGAGCGTGTTACAGCGCTTCCAGACCGTCCCGATCATTTTGGCGGCCGAAGTCTTCGAAGGTGAAAAGGTCGAGCCCGTGCAGGCCACGGCGCATGAACACGAAGCGGCACACGAACACGGCGCCGAGGAATGGGCGCCGGCCGAAGGCCTGGAGCGCACCGGCTGGACCTGGGTGGCCAACGTGTTGCACGCGTTCAGCATGGCCCTGCTGGCACTCGCGGCCATGGGGCTGTGGACCTACCGACGCGGCGCGAACACAGGCGCGTTCAAACTGGCCTTCGCGGTGGCCGCCTCGGGCTGGCTGAGCCTGCATTTCTGGCCATCGCTGGGCCTGCATGCCGAAGTGCCGGGCATGGATGCGGCTGCGCTCGGCGCGCGCCAGGGCTGGTGGGTGCTGGCGGCGGCGTGCGCGGCGCTGGCCTGCGGCATCACTGCCTTCGCCACGCGGGTGTGGCGCTTCGTCGCAGCCGTGGCCTTTCTCGCGCTGCCGTTCCTGGTCGGCGCGCCGCAGCACACGGGCGACGCGCTGGCGGGTTTCAGCGGCGCGGCGCACGCGCAACTCGAGGAACTCGGTCGCCAATTCATCTGGGCCACGACCTGGCTGTCTCTGTCGTTCTGGGCGCTGATGGGGCTGTTGTGCGCCGTGGTCTATGCGCGCTGGCTCAAGCCGGTGCTGGCCGCACCGCAGTTGGAGGCCACTGTCGCCTGATCCGGGCCGAATGCATGCGAGGGCCGCCGCAGCGATGGGGCGGCCTTTTCTTTGGTGGGTGTGGAATTGGAAATCTCCTACAGCGTGCGGCTCGTAGCCTTGTTACATTGAGGCATTGCCCACCATGCGAGGAGTGCCCACATGCCGATCGATCCCACCCCGGAAGGTCAGGAGATCCTGCACCAGAACAAGGACGCGAGTTTTCCGCCGGAGGCGACGGTCGACGCGCATCTGAAGCCTGAACTCGATGCCGAGGACATCAGCCACCGGCCCCCCCTGCCGACCGATGTGCCGGAGATGGCGGCCGACATTGAGGACGAAGACGACGACCCCGTGGTCGACACTGGCCCCGGCATCGACAAATAGGCCCTGCCGCCGGGCGCTGTAAGACTGCGCCGACGCGTGGATGGCCCATCCGCCGAATGGTCAGTGGGGGCGGCACGTTCAGACTGCGTTCATGTTCCCTGAAACTGAACGGAGTCCAGCGATGTCCCGTGTTGCACTTCGGTGCCGCTTGGCCGGTGCCATTTCGGGCGAACGCCCGCGGCCCGCATTGGGTGCGGCTGATTACCTGGCACTGCTGAACCGGCGGCTGCGGGCGCATCCAATGTATCTGGATGGGATGGCGTTTCCCGTGGCGTCGGATGAGGCGATGGAAGAGGACGGGGAACGCTCGGCGCTGGTCGCCATGGTGCAAGACACGCGCTGGGACGGTTTCGGTGTCTTCGCGTCCGTGATCGAGGAAGTCCGGTGCGACTTCGAATTGGCCGCACCATTGCAGAACCAGGCGCCAGCGCCTCGCCGAATCCAGAGGCGGCGGCTGCAACCGGCCCTGCGCTAGGGCCAGCCGCAGCCGGGTCGTCAGCTCTTGCCGCGCACGATGGCCTGCACCACGTCCGCCGGCGCTTCGGCGTAGTGCTTGAACTCCATCGTGTACGAGGCCCGGCCTTGGCTCAACGAGCGCAGGGTGGTCGAATAGCCGAACATCTCCGACAGCGGCACCTCGGCCTGCACCAGCTTGCCACTGCCGCCCGGCATGTCGTCCATGCCCTGCACCATGCCGCGCCTTGTCGCCAGGTCGCCCATCACGTTGCCGGTGAAGTCCTCCGGTGTCTCCACCTCGACGGCCATCATCGGCTCCAGCAGCACCGGCTTGGCGCGCTTCATGGCTTCCTTGAAAGCCAGCGAGCCGGCCATGCGGAACGCGTTCTCGTTCGAGTCCACGTCGTGGTAGGAGCCGAACACCAGCGTGGCCTTCACGTCCACCACCGGGTATCCCGCAAGCACACCGGCCTTCAGGCTTTCCTGGATGCCCTTGTCCACCGCCGGGATGTACTCGCGCGGCACGACGCCACCCTTGATGGCGTCGACGAACTCGTAGCCCTTGCCCTGTTCCGACGGTTCGAGGTTGATCACCGCATGCCCGTACTGGCCTCGGCCCCCCGACTGCTTGATGAACTTGCCTTCGACATCGGTCACGGCCTGCTTGATGGTCTCGCGGTAGGCCACCTGCGGCCGGCCCACGGTGGCTTCGACGCCGAACTCGCGACGCATGCGGTCCACGAGGATCTCCAGATGCAGCTCGCCCATGCCGGCGATGATGGTCTGGCCGGATTCCTCGTCGGTGCGCACGCGGAACGACGGGTCTTCCTGCGCCAGTCGATTGAGCGCAATCCCCATCTTTTCCTGGTCGGCCTTCGTCTTCGGCTCTACGGCCTGCGAGATCACGGGCTCGGGGAACACCATCTTCTCCAGCATGATGATTTGGTCAGTGGCCGACAGCGTGTCGCCTGTGGTCACGTCCTTCAGGCCCACGGCCGCAGCGATGTCGCCGGCGAACACTTCCTTGATCTCCGCGCGGGTGTTGGCATGCATCTGCAGGATGCGGCCCAGCCGCTCCTTGCGCTGCTTGCCGGGGATGTAGACCGTGTCGCCGGTCTTCACCACGCCCGAATAGACGCGGAAGAAGGTCAGTTGGCCGACGAAGGGGTCGGTCATGATCTTGAAGGCGAGCGCGGAGAACGGCTCCTCGTCGGAAGGATGGCGTTCAGCCTCGGCGTCGTCTTCCGTGTGGCCCAGGATGGCCGGCACGTCGAGCGGCGAAGGCATGTAGTCGACGACCGCGTCGAGCAGGGCCTGCACGCCGCGGTTCTTGAACGCGCTGCCGCAGAACATGGGCACGATCTCGCCGGCCACGGTGCGCTGGCGGATGGCGGTCTTGATTTCCTGCTCGGTCAGCGGCGTACCGGCCAGGTATTTGTCCAGCAGTTCCTCGCTGGCCTCGGCGGCGGCCTCGACCATCTTGTCGTGCCAGACTTTCGCCGTTGCCTGCAGTTCGGCCGGGATGTCCTGGTATTCGAACTTCACGCCCTGGCTGGCGTCGTCCCACCAGATCGCCTTCATCTTCACGAGGTCGACCACGCCGTGGAAGTTCTCCTCGGCGCCCACGGGGATCTGCAGCGGCACGGCCACGCCTTTCAGGCGGTCGCCGATCTGCTTCTGCACACGGAAGAAGTCGGCGCCCACGCGGTCCATCTTGTTGACGAACGCGAGGCGCGGCACCTTGTACTTGTTGGCCTGGCGCCAGACGGTTTCGGACTGCGGCTGCACGCCGCCCACGGCGTCATACACCATGACGGCGCCGTCGAGCACGCGCATGGAGCGTTCGACCTCGATCGTGAAGTCCACGTGGCCGGGGGTATCGATGATGTTGATGCGGTGTTCCGGATAGTTGCCGGCCATGCCCTTCCAGAACGCCGTGGTGGCGGCGGAGGTGATGGTGATGCCGCGTTCCTGCTCCTGCTCCATCCAGTCCATGGTGGCGGCCCCATCGTGCACTTCGCCAATCTTGTGATTGACACCGGTGTAGAACAGGATGCGTTCGGTGGTGGTGGTCTTGCCAGCGTCGATGTGGGCGCTGATGCCGATGTTGCGGTATCTTTCGATGGGTGTTTTGCGTGACATATTGAAGCCTCCTTGGGGCCTCCCCAACTTTGAGGCCAAACAGCACAAAGTCAAGCACGGCGACAGGCTATCGAGGCCATTGGCGCTGGCTAACGCAAATCCGGGAGTTTTGGGATAGGCATGCGCGGGTAGGGCGAACGCTGGCAGGCGCCTGCGCGCACCCATGAAAAAAGCGCCCCGAGGGCGCTTGTTCTGCTGGTTCTTTCAAGGCGCCGAGGCTTGAGGCTCTCGGCTGCCTTCGATGACGCGCCGCGCCCCGTCGAAGCGGCGCTGCCAGTACGACTGACGCATGTCCTCCACGCGCACCTCGGAGCCACTGCGGGGTGCGTGGATGAACTTGCCGTCGCCGACATAGATGCCGACGTGGCTGAAAGCGCGACGCATGGTGTTGAAGAACACCAGGTCACCAGGCTGCAGGTCGTTCTTGTCGATGCGGTCGGTGGCGGCCGCCTGTTCCTTGGCGCGGCGCGGCAGCACCATGCCCACGGTCTGTTCGTACATGGCGCGCACGAAGCCGCTGCAATCGAACCCGGACTCGGCGGAGTTTCCGCCGCGCTTGTAGGGAACGCCCAGGAAGCCCATGGCGTTGCTCACCAGGTCGGTCGCCTTGTCGCTGACCGACTGGCGGACCTGTTCGAGCTGGCCGAAGGTCTGCGTCAACAAACCGCGGTCGGCGAGGATCTTGTCGATTTCATCTTGGGTGGGAAGCGCTGGTGAGGCGTGGGCCGTGGAGCAGACGAGAAGAAGAGCAGCTAGCCATTTGGTCATCGCGCTGAGGTTACGTAGATTCTTCTGAGAAGTCAAATCCAAAATCTCCTGTAAGTCATTGATTCATAATGATTACTTTCAAGTTTTTTGTAACTTGTTTACTTGTCTGGCAGGATTTCGCACCTTTTCGGGGCCTGCCGGCCTGCCGAGCATTGAACAAAAGATGTACGCAAGAACGGCGCCAAATCCTACATGCACCGGTGTCTTTACGTCGACTCGACCGGCGGGAGCGTTCGACTCAGAATGCCGGGATGATGCAAAAACCGATGGCGCGCGCCGCCCTGATTTCCGTCTTGCTGCTGTCCACGATGGCCGTCGGCCGTGCCCAGGCCGTGCGCCCGGAAGTGGTGGCCGACGGCCTGCAGAACCCCTGGGCGGTGGCATTTCTGCCGGAAGGGCGCTTCCTGGTCACCGAGCGGCCCGGCCGCATGCGCGTGATCGAGGCCGATGGCCGTGTGGCGCCGGCACTGACCGGCCTGCCGACGATCGCCGCCGGCGGTCAAGGGGGCTTGCTCGACGTGATGCTCGACAGCGGCTTCGCGAATAACCGCACCCTCTATTTCTGTTTTTCCGAACCAGCGGCCGACGGTATGGGCAACAGCACGGCGCTGGCCAGCGCGCGGCTCTCGGCGAGCCGCGACGCGCTGGAGAACGTACGCGTCATCTTCAGCCAGAAACCCAAGGTGCAGAGCAGCGCCCATTTCGGCTGCCGCATCGTCGAGAGTCGGCAGGAGGGCAAGGCCGACGGCCTGTTGTTCCTGACGCTCGGCGAACGTTTTTCGCGCAAGGAAGATGCGCAGAAACTCGACAACCACCATGGCAAGGTCGTGCGCATCGGCAAGGACGGTGGTGTGCCGAAGGACAACCCCTTCGTCGGCCGTGCCGGCGCGCTGCCCGAAATCTGGAGTTACGGCCACCGCAACTCTCAAGGCGCCACTCTCGCGCCGGACGGGACGTTCTGGATGCACGAGCACGGGCCGCAAGGCGGCGACGAGATCAACCTCCCGCAGCCTGGGCGGAACCATGGCTGGCCGGTCGTGACTTTCGGCGAGAACTACGGCGGCGGCAAGATTGGCGAGGGGCTTACCGCCAAGGCCGGCATGGAGCCGCCGCTGCACTACTGGGTGCCGTCGATCGCGCCTTCAGGCATGGCATTCCTCACAAGCGACCGATACGGCGCAGCCTGGCGCGGCAACCTTTTCGTCGGTTCATTGAAGTTCGGCTACCTCGACCGCATCGAACTCAGCCAGCCGTTCAAGGGCAAGGTGGTGCGCGAACACAAGCTGCTTGCCGAGGGCGGCTCGCGCATCCGCGACGTGCGCCAGGGTCCGGACGGGTTGCTGTATGTGCTGACCGATGAAGCGAATGGCCGCTTGCTGCGGCTGCAGCCAGGCTCTTGAAGCCGGCGGGCTATTTGCGCCGCCACTCCGTGGCCCAGATTCTGTCGAGCGCGGCCGCGACGACCGGCGGAGGCTCGCCGACCAGCGTCGACTTACCGTCCTGTACGACCTTGCCGAACACGGCGACCTGTTCGGAGGCGATGTTCGTGCCGTACAGCAGCACGCTGTTGTGGTCGGCGCAGTCATGGGGTTTGCAGACCGCGACCAGCGTGTAGTCCACACCTTCGAGCCGCACCTGCCGTGTCGGCGGGCGCGGGCCTTCCAGGCGGGCCAGCCAGCGCTCCTTGGCCAGCGGCCCCAGCGCGCGCAGGTGGGCCGCACGGAACTGCGGATCGAGCAGCATCTTTTCCGCGTCACTGACCGGCTCGTCCTGTGCGGGGACCGACGGCGTGGCGCGTGCGGTGGGCTGCGTGAGCGGGTCTTCGCAGCGCCGATAGCGCGGATTGGTGACCGTCTTGCCCAGCTCGGCCTGAACCAGCTTGTCCCCGAGCACGCTGATGTAGGGTCCGCGCCTGTCCACGAACACGATGAAATCGAGCGCGCCGCCGTTCGGGGCCCGGCTCATCAAGCCGACGCGGAATTGGGGCGGCGCTGTCTTGCCATAGTAGACATAGGCGGACTGGGGCTGGCGGCCGGTCATGCGCTTGCCGGCGTGCTGCACCACCAGCGCATCGGGCAGCACGCGCAGGCGCGGTGCTTCCAGTTTGTCGCAGGCGCTGGAGTAGACGCCGCCGTATTGCCTGAGCAGATCCGGCTTGAGCCGCTCCTGCGCCTGGCTGGATCCGACACATGCCGCCAAGCTGGCTGATAAAAGAAACGAAGCGGGCGGAAACCAGCCGCGCCGCTGGCATTTGTCCAGCAACGGATGCATTGTCTTGTCTCCTTCATCGTTATTTGCGCCGGTCGCGAGCCTGTCCGACGCCAATTTGGCCGAATGTAGCGCAGTGGCGATGAAAGAAGAAAAAAGCGAGCCGCTCGGGGCTCGCTCTGGGGTTTGGCGTCGGTGGCGCCACGGGCACTGGCGCTTTGCTCGCCGGGGGTGATCGCCCCGGCACCGACATGTTTCGAATGTAGCTTTGGCAAATGAAAGGTCAATGACAGGGCTGCCAACTATGTCCGCTTTTCGGCGAATCGCTGGGGCTGCGGTTTAATCCGGGTTCGTTCTTTCGTACCGCTTTGCAAGGAATTTCATGCTGCTCGACGCCTCGGCCTCCCAACTCGTGCTGGTGGATTACCAGTTACGCCTGATGCCCGCCATCTTCGAAGGGCCGGCCGTGCTGGCCAACGCCCAGCGCCTGGCGCAGATCGCGAAGCTGCTCGGCGTACCGGTGTGGGGCACGGAGCAGAACCCGTCCAGGCTCGGCGAAAACGACCCGGTCCTGCGCGGCCTGTGCCGCAAGACGCTGTCCAAGATGCATTTCAGCGGCGTCGAGGAGGGCCTGGGCGAATGGCTGCGGCCGCCGGCCAAGGCGCCGCAGGGCAACGCGCGCAGCCTGCCCAAGCACTTGCAGAAGGCCGCGGCCGAGGCCGAAGAGCCGGGCAGCATCGTCATCGCCGGTTGCGAGGCCCATGTCTGCCTGCTGCAGACCGCACTCGACCTGCTGGAGGACGAGTTCGACGTCTGCGTGGTCACCGACGCCTGCGGCTCGCGCACCGAGCGCAACCGCGACGCCGCTTTCGACCGCCTCGCCGGCGCCGGTGCCGAACTGGTGACCACCGAGATGGTCGCTTTCGAGTGGCTGCGCACCGCCGAGCACGCGCAGTTCAAGGCCGTGCACGCGCTGATCAAGTAATCCGGGCGGATGGGCGGTCGCGTCAGGTTCACGCAAACCTGGCTGCGCATGATGGGCGCACAAGCCGGCACCGAACGCAAGCCGGCATCACGGAGACAAGCCCCATGCCTTCCTCGACCTATGCCGACTTCTACCGCCGCTCCATCGACGACCGTGACGCCTTCTGGGCCGAGCAGGCCGCGCTGATCGACTGGCAGACGCCGCCACAGCAGATCTGCGACAACAGCCGGCCGCCGTTCGTGCGCTGGTTTCCCGGCGCCACCACCAACCTTTGCCACAACGCCGTGGACCGGCACGTGCCCAAGCGGGGCGAGTCGGCGGCGCTGATCCACGTCTCCAGCGAAACCGGCAGCGAACGTATCTACAGCTTCAACGAACTGCATCGCGAGGTGCAGCGCATGGCGGCGATCCTGCTCTCGCTGGGTGTGCGCAAGGGCGACCGCGTGCTGATCTACATGCCGATGCTGGCCGAGGCCGCGTTCGCCATGCTGGCCTGCACCCGCATCGGCGCGATCCATTCGGTGGTCTTCGGCGGCTTCGCGGCTGTTTCGCTGGCCTCGCGCATCGAGGATGCGGAGCCGCGCGTCGTGGTCAGCGCCGATGCCGGCATGCGTGGCGGCAAGGTCGTGGCGTACAAGCCGCTGCTCGACGAGGCCATCCGGCACAGCCGGCACCAGCCAGAAAGCGTGCTGCTGGTCGATCGGCAGCTTGCGCCGCTGGCGCTGGTCGAGGGACGGGACCACCTGTACGCGCCGCTGCGCATGCAATACCTCGATGCCGAGGTCGCTTGCGAATGGGTGGATGCCACCCACACCAGCTACACGCTCTACACCAGTGGCACCACCGGCAAACCGAAGGGTGTGCAGCGCGATACCGGTGGTTATGCCGTGGCCCTGGCGGCCAGCATGCGCCACATCTTCGAGGGACAGCCCGGCGAAACCTATTTCTCGACCAGCGATATCGGCTGGGTCGTCGGCCACAGCTACATCGTCTACGGCCCGCTGATCGCCGGCATGGCGACGCTGATGTACGAGGGACTGCCGGTGCGGGGCATGGACGGCGAGCCCGATCCTTCGATCTGGTGGAAGCTCGTCGAAAAGTACAAGGTCACCCGCATGTTCTCGGCACCGACGGCGGTGCGGGTGCTGAAGAAGTACGACGCGGCCCATCTGCGGCAACACGACATCTCCAGCCTGAAAGCGCTGTACCTCGCCGGCGAGCCGCTGGACGAGCCGACCGCGCGCTGGATCAGCGAAGGCCTGGGCGTGCCCATCATCGACAACTACTGGCAGACCGAAAGCGGCTGGCCGATCCTCACGATCGCCAATGGCGTGGAGCGCAAGCCCAGCCGGTTCGGCAGTCCGGGCGTGCCGATGTACGGCTACAACGTCAAGCTGCTCGATGAGAACACCGGCGCCGAATTGACCGGGCCGAACCAGAAGGGCGTGCTCGTGATCGAAGGGCCGCTGCCGCCGGGTTGCCTGCAGACCGTGTGGCGCGACGACGCGCGTTTCGTGCAGACCTACTGGTCGTCGGTGCCGGGCCGGCAGGTCTACAGCACCTTCGACTGGGGCATCCGGGACGCCGACGGCTATTTCTTCATCCTCGGTCGCTCCGACGACGTGATCAACGTCGCCGGCCACCGGCTGGGCACGCGCGAGATCGAGGAATGCATCTCCGGCCATGCCCAGGTCGCCGAAGTCGCCGTGCTCGGCGTGGCCGACGCGCTCAAGGGCCAGGTGGCGGTGGCCTTCGCCGTACCCAGGGATGCCGCCACGGTGGCCGACGAGGCATTGCGCCTGCGGCTCGAGGGCGAGATCATGAAGCGGGTCGACGCGGAGCTGGGCGCCGTGGCCCGGCCCGCGCGGGTGTTTTTCGTCGGTCTGCTGCCCAAGACACGCAGCGGCAAATTGCTGCGCCGCGCCATGCAGGCCGTCTGCGAGGGGCGGGATGCCGGCGACCTTTCCACGCTCGACGACCCGACGGCGCTCGTGCAGATCCGCCAGGCCATGCAGGCGGGCAAACCCATTTCGGCTGCGGGGTAACCCTAGGCCGGCGGCTCCCGCCACGCCCGGGTTTGGGCGTACAGTCAACTCCCCGTCACATAGCCGCCGGATAGTGACGCTGCATTCGGTGCGATAATGCCGGGTGTACTCGGCCCTTCCTGCCACAGTCGCATCCGCCAATCGGTCCAGCCGTGTCGCGGAAGGTTAATTAACAAGCTTTAACCAGCTAATGTTTCCCCAAGGGAAACGGAGGTCAGCGGAATATGAGTGAGACTTCTTCGGTCTACAGCGCCTATCAGGGCAATACCTATCTCTTCGGCGGCAATGCGCCCTATGTCGAAGAGCTCTACGAAAACTACCTGAGCAATCCCGGTAGCGTGCCCGACAACTGGCGCGACTATTTCGACGCGCTGCAAAACGTGCCCGCCGTCGACGGCAGCAATGCCAAGGACGTGCCGCACCTGCCCGTCGTCAACGCCTTCGCCGAGCGCGCCAAGCAGGGCCAGACCAAGGTCATCGTCGCCAGCGCCGACTCCGAGATGGGCCGCAAGCGCACCGCCGTGCAGCAGCTGATCGCGGCCTACCGCAATGTCGGCGTTCGCTGGGCCGACCTCGATCCGCTCAAGCGCACCGAGCGCGAACAGATTCCCGAGCTCGAAGCTTCGTTCTACGGCTTCACCGACGCCGACCAGGAAACCGTGTTCAACACCAGCAACACGTTCTTCGGCAAGGAAACCATGTCGCTGCGCGACCTGATGAACGCGCTGCGCGAGACTTACTGCGGCACCATCGGCGCCGAATACATGTACATCAGCGACCAGAACAAGAAGCGCTGGTGGCAGCAAAAGCTCGAAGGCATTCGCAGCAAGCCCAATTTCTCCAAGGAAAAGAAGCTCCACATCCTCGACCGCCTGACCGCGGCCGAAGGTCTGGAGCGTTTCCTGCACACCAAGTATGTCGGCCAGAAGCGTTTCTCGCTCGAAGGCGGCGAAAGCTTCATCGCCTCGATGGACGAACTGATCCAGATGGGCGGCGAGAAGGGCGTGCAGGAAATCGTCATCGGCATGGCCCACCGCGGCCGCCTGAACGTGCTGGTCAACTCGCTGGGCAAGGTGCCGGCCGACCTGTTCGCCGAGTTCGACCATACGGCGCCGGAAGACCTGCCTTCGGGCGACGTGAAGTACCACCAGGGCTTCAGTTCCGATGTGTCCACCCCCGGCGGCCCGGTGCATCTGTCGCTGGCCTTCAACCCGTCCCACCTGGAAATCGTGAACCCGGTCGTCGAAGGTTCGGTGCGCGCCCGCATGGACCGCCGCGGCGATCCGCTGGGCAAGCAGGTGCTGCCGGTGCTGGTGCACGGCGACGCCGCCTTCGCCGGCC
Organism: Rhodoferax koreense; assembly: GCF_001955695.1. Classification (NCBI taxonomy): domain Bacteria; kingdom Pseudomonadati; phylum Pseudomonadota; class Betaproteobacteria; order Burkholderiales; family Comamonadaceae; genus Rhodoferax; species Rhodoferax koreensis. The sequence continues at coordinate 1,901,913 of NZ_CP019236.1, forward strand.
AGGGCGTCGTGATGGAAACCCTGGCGCTGGCCGAGACCCGTGGCTACTACACGGGCGGCACGGTGCACATCGTGATCAACAACCAGATCGGCTTCACCACCAGCGATCCGCGCGACAGCCGCTCCACGCTGTACTGTTCCGACGTCGTGAAGATGATCGAAGCCCCGGTGCTGCACGTCAACGGCGACGACCCGGAAGCCGTCGTGCTGGCCACGCAGATCGCGCTCGACTACCGCATGGAATTCCACAAGGACGTGGTCGTCGACATCATCTGCTTCCGCAAGCTCGGCCACAACGAGCAGGACACGCCTGCGCTGACCCAGCCGCTGATGTACAAGAAGATCGCCAAGCACCCCGGCACGCGCAAGCTGTACGCCGACAAGCTGGCGGCGCAGGGTTATGGCGAGACGCTGGGCGACGACATGGTCAAGTCGCTGCGCGCCGCGCTCGACGCCGGCAAGAACACCTTCGACCCGGTGTTGACCAATTTCAAGAGCAAGTTCGCGGTCGACTGGTCGCCCTACCTCGGCAAGAAGTGGACCGATGCCGGCGACACGGCGATCCCGATGGCCGAGTGGAAGCGCCTGGCCGAAAAAATCACCACCATCCCGGCCAGCGTCACCCCGCACCAGTTGGTCAAGAAGGTGTACGACGACCGCGCCGCCATGGGCCGCGGCGACATTCCGGTCGATTGGGGCATGGGTGAGCACATGGCCTTCGCCTCGCTGGTGGCCAGCGGCTACCCGGTGCGCCTGTCGGGCGAAGACTGCGGCCGCGGCACCTTCACGCACCGCCACGCCGTCATCCACGACCAGAACCGCGAGAAGTTCGACGAAGGCACCTACACGCCGCTGCAGAACGTGGCCGAGAACCAGGCACCGTTCACCGTCATCGACTCGATCCTGTCCGAAGAAGCCGTGCTCGCCTACGAATACGGCTACGCGTCGAACGACCCCAACACCTTCGTGATCTGGGAAGCGCAGTTCGGCGACTTCGCCAACGGCGCCCAGGTCGTGATCGACCAGTTCATCGCCTCGGGCGAAGTGAAGTGGGGTCGCGTCAACGGCATCACGCTGATGCTGCCGCACGGCTACGAAGGCCAGGGCCCGGAACACTCTTCGGCCCGCCTGGAGCGCTTCATGCAGCTCAGCGCCGACACCAACATGCAGGTGGTGCAGCCCACCACGGCCAGCCAGATCTTCCACCTGCTGCGCCGGCAGATGGTGCGCAACCTGCGCAAGCCGCTGATCATCATGACGCCGAAGTCGCTGCTGCGCGCCAAGGATGCCGCGTCGCCGCTGTCCGAGTTCACCAAGGGTGGCTTCCAGACCGTCATCCCCGAGAGCAAGGACCTCAAGGCCGACAAGGTCAAGCGCATCGTCGCCTGCTCGGGCAAGGTGTATTACGACCTGGCCCGCAAGCGCGAGGAAAAGGGCATCGACGACGTGGTGCTGCTGCGCGTGGAACAGCTCTATCCGTTCCCGCACAAGGCTTTTGCGGCCGAGCTCAAGAAGTATCCGAACGCCACCGAAGTCGTGTGGTGCCAGGACGAGCCGCAGAACCAGGGCGCATGGTTCTTCGTGCAGCACTACCTGCACGAGAACATGAGCGAAGGACAACGGTTGGGTTATTCCGGCCGTGCCGCCTCCGCTTCCCCGGCAGCCGGTTATTCGCACCTGCACCAGGAGCAGCAGAAGGCGCTGGTGGATGGCGCGTTCGGCAAACTCAAGGGTTTCGTCCTCACCAAATAAGCAGCTTGGCCGCGGCGCCGCAAGCCGTGGCTCTTGAACGCCGGGGCCGTGCTGGCCCCGCGCGCGCATCCCCCGCAAAAGAAAAATTGGAGTATTGAAATGGCCATCGTAGAAGTCAAAGTCCCACAGCTGTCCGAGTCCGTCGAAGAAGCGACGATGCTGCAGTGGAAAAAGAAAGTCGGAGACGCCGTCGCCGTCGATGAAATCCTGATCGAAATCGAAACCGACAAGGTGGTGCTGGAAGTGCCGGCACCGTCGGCCGGCGTGATCACCGAGCTCACCGTGGGCGATGGCGCCACCGTCAAGGCCGATCAGCTGATCGCCAAGATCGACACCGAAGCCAAGGCCGGCGCCGCCGCACCGGCACCTTCCGCCGCACCGGCCGCAGCCCCCGCCGTGGCCGCAGCACCTGCGCCCGCACCGGCCGCCACCGGCGGTTCGATGGCCGGCGTCGCCATGCCGGCCGCCGCCAAGCTGATGGCCGACAACAACCTCGCCAGCGGCTCCGTGGCCGGCTCGGGCAAGGACGGCCGCGTGACCAAGGGTGACGTGCTCGGCGCCGTGGCCTCCGGCGCTGCCGCGCCCGCACCGGCCGCCAAGGCCGCTGCGGCCATTCCCACCGGCGTGCCGACCAAGTCGCTGCCGCAGGTGGCGACCCTGGCCCCTGACCTGGGCGACCGCCCCGAACAACGCGTGCCGATGAGCCGCCTGCGCGCGCGCGTGGCCGAACGCCTGCTGCAATCGCAGTCCACCAACGCCATCCTCACCACGTTCAACGAAATCAACATGGCCCCGGTCATGGAAATGCGCAAGCGCATGCAGGAGCGTTTCGAGAAGGAACACGGCACCAAGCTGGGCTTCATGAGCTTCTTCGTCAAGGCTGCCGTGCATGCGCTGAAGAAGTTCCCGGTGCTCAATGCCAGCGTGGACGGCAACGACATCGTCTACCACGGCTACTTCGACATCGGTATCGCCGTCGGCTCGCCACGCGGCCTGGTGGTGCCGATCCTGCGCAATGCCGACCAGATGAGTTTTGCCGACATCGAGAAGAAGATCGCCGAATACGGCCAGAAGGCCAAGGACGGCAAGCTGGGCATCGAAGAGATGACCGGCGGTACCTTCTCCATCTCCAACGGCGGCACCTTCGGCTCGATGCTGTCCACGCCGATCATCAACCCGCCGCAGTCCGCGATCCTGGGCATCCACGCCACCAAGGACCGCGCCGTCGTCGAGAACGGCCAAGTCGTGGTGCGCCCGATGAACTACTTCGCCATGAGCTACGACCACCGCATCATCGACGGCCGCGAAGCTGTCCTGGGCCTCGTCGCCATGAAGGAAGCGCTCGAAGATCCAGCACGTCTGCTGTTTGACATCTAAAAGGAATCCGAAGAATGTCCAAGCAATTCGACGTCATCGTCATCGGCGGCGGCCCTGGCGGCTACATCGCGGCCATCCGCGCGGCCCAGCTGGGCTTCAACGTGGCCTGCATCGACGAGTGGAAGAACGGCAAGGGCGGCCCGGCTCCGGGCGGCACCTGCACCAACGTGGGCTGCATTCCTTCGAAGGCGCTGCTGCAGTCGTCCGAGCACTACGACCAGGCCAACCACCACTTCGCCGACCACGGCATCGAGGTCAAGGGCCTGGGCCTGGACGTCGGCAAGATGCTGGCGCGCAAGGACCAGGTGGTCAAGCAGAACAACGACGGCATCCTGTACCTGTTCAAGAAGAACAAGGTCACCTTCTTCCACGGTCGCGGCACCTTCGCGGCGGCCAAGGACGGCGTGTACGACATCACCGTCGGCGAGGAAACGCTGACGGCCAAGAACGTGATCGTGGCCACCGGCTCCAATGCACGCGCCTTGCCCGGCACGCCGTTCGACGAGGAACTGGTGCTGTCCAACGACGGCGCGCTGCGTGTCGGCGCGGTGCCGAAGAAGCTGGGCCTGATCGGCTCCGGCGTCATCGGCTTGGAAATGGGCTCGGTGTGGCGCCGCCTCGGTGCCGAAGTCACGATCCTTGAAGGCCTGCCGACCTTCCTGGGCGCGGTGGACGAGCAGATCGCCAAGGAAGCCAAGAAGGCGTTCGACAAGCAGGGCCTGAAGATCAACCTCGGCGTGAAGGTCGGTGAGGTCAAAACCGGCAAGAAGGGCGTGAGCATTGCCTACACCGATGCCAAGGGTGAAGCCCAGACGCTGGAAGTGGACAAACTGATCGTCTCCATCGGCCGCGTGCCGAACACCATCGGCCTCGGTGCCGACGCGGTCGGTCTGAAGCTCGACGAGCGTGGCGCCATTGTCGTGGACGACGAATGCAAGACCAGCCTGCCAGGCGTGTGGGCCATCGGCGACGTGGTGCGGGGCCCGATGCTCGCGCACAAGGCCGAGGAAGAAGGCGTGGCCGTGGCCGAACGCATTGCCGGACAACACGGCCATGTGAATTTCAACACCATCCCGTGGGTGATCTACACCAACCCGGAAATCGCCTGGGTCGGCCAGACCGAGCAGCAGCTCAAGGCCGCGGGCCGCGCCTACAAGGCCGGCACGTTCCCGTTCCTCGCGAACGGTCGCGCGCGTGCACTGGGTGATACCACCGGCATGGTGAAGATGCTGGCCGACGCGGCCACCGATGAAATCCTCGGCGTGCACATCGTCGGGCCGATGGCCAGCGAACTGATCGCCGAATGTGTGGTGGCGATGGAGTTCCGCGCCAGCAGCGAAGACATCGCCCGCATCTGCCACGCCCATCCTTCGCTTTCGGAAGCCACGAAGGAAGCGGCACTGGCCGTCGAAAAGCGTACGCTGAATTTCTAAGTTTCGAACGAAAATGGCTGCCAGCGTAGGTGAATCCTGCGCTGGCAGCTATTTTATTTAGAGCAACCCGAGGTCTTTTCCGTGAGCGTGAAACAAGCCTACGAGGCCGAGCTGGCCCAGCGCGGCTACACCGCCGATCCGGCGCAGTTGCGTGCCGTCGATGCGCTGGAGCGTTGCGCCAGCGAATGGGCCGCGTTCAAGGAAAAGCGCTCCAACGCCTTCAAGAAACTCATCAACCACCCGGAGATCCCGCGCGGCGTCTACATGTACGGCGGCGTGGGGCGCGGCAAGAGTTTCCTCATGGATTGCTTCTTCAACGCCGTGCCGCTCAAGCGCAAGGTGCGGCTGCACTTCCACGAATTCATGCGCGAGGTGCACCGCGAACTGGCCGACCTGCATGGCACGCCGGACCCGCTGGACGAACTCGGCCGGCGCATGGCCAAGCGCTACAAGCTGCTGTGCTTCGATGAGTTCCATGTCGCCGACATCACCGACGCCATGATCCTGTATCGGCTGCTCAAGGCCTTGTTCGACAACGGCGTGGGTTTCATCACCACCTCCAATTTCCGCCCCGACGACCTGTATCCCGACGGCCTGCACCGCGACCGGATCCTGCCGGCCATCGCGCTGCTCAACGAGCGGCTCGAGGTGGTCAACGTCGACAACGGCACTGACTACCGACGCAAGACCATGGAGCAGGTCAAGCTCTACCACACCCCGCTCGGCCCCGAGGCCGACGCCGAGATGACAGCGGCCTTCGAGAGCCTGGCGGAATCGCACGACGACGAAGACCCGGTGCTGCACATCGAGCAGCGCGAGATCCGCGCCCGGCGCAAGGCCGGCGGCGTGGTCTGGTTCGACTTCCGCATCCTGTGCGGCGGCCCGCGCTCGCAGAACGACTACCTCGAGATCGCCACGCAGTTCCACACCGTGCTGCTCAGCGACGTGCCGGTCATGGCCGTGCGCCAGGCCTCGGAGGCGCGGCGCTTCACCTGGCTGGTCGACGTGCTGTACGACCGCCGCGTGAAACTCATCATGTCGGCCGAAGCGGTGCCCGAGGAGTTATATACGGCCGGCCCGCTGGCGCACGAATTCCCGCGCACTGCATCGCGCCTGAGCGAAATGCAGTCGGCGGAATTCCTGGCGCTCGAGCGCCGGTCGGTCGACACCGGCCTGACTTGAACCTACCTGACGCACCCATGAAGAAATTTTGCCTGGTACTGCTGCTGACACTCGGTTCCTCCGGCCTGTGGGCGCAGGCCTCGGCACCCCCTTCGAAGCCCCTGGCCGGCGGCCTGGACGTGGCCGCCGAGCGCAGCCGCATCTCGGCGGAGCGCCAGCAGGTGGAGGCGCGCTTCAAGGCCGAGGAGACCGCCTGCTACCAAAAATTCGCGGTCAACGACTGCATCAACGCCAGCCGCGTCGTGCGCCGCGAGAAGCTGGCCGACCTGCGGCGCCAGGAGATTTCGCTCAACGACGCCGAGCGCAAGCGCAAGGGTGCCGAGCAGATCCAGCGCATGGAAGACAAACAGAAGGACCAGGTGCCGCCGCAGCCGATGCACCAGCGCGAACGCGGCAAGCCGGCCAACCCGGGCCAGGCGGGCCAGACAGGTGAACAAGCGCCGCGCGAAGCCTCGGCGCCGAAAGTGCCGAAGCCGCGCACACCGCATGTGCCCGTGGTGAAGGATCCGGCGGTGGCCGCCGCCGAGGCCGCGCAGGAACGCGAGCGCTACGAGCGCAAGCTCGAGGAGGCCGCCGCGCACAAGGCGCAACTGGCCAAGCGCAACGCCGAGCGTACCAAGCCTCGCGCCCAACCGCTGCCGCCGGCGCCCTGAACCGGGCCCCGATCAAGATCAGGTCATCTCTTCGATGACCAGTTTCCGGTACTTGATGGCGCACGCGAACGGCGCCTGGCGCACGGCCTTCATCACTTCTTCGGTCTCGTCCGCGCTCGGCGCGTACACCATCAGCGCGTGATGGCCCTTGCTCGCCAGGTCGGCATAGCTGCGGATCGTGGCGGCCTCGGTGCCGACCGAAGGCAGCGGAATGTCGGCACTGCCGACGGTACGCACCACTTTTTCGAGCACCTCGTTCGGCGTGAGCACCATCGTTGGTTTGCCATCGTGTGCGCTCGCGGGCAGGGACCGCGCCACCTGCTGCACGTGTTCCTCTTCCGGAAGCATCACAAAAAGATAACCCGTGGGGTAGAAGACGCCGGCCATGGTGAGCATGCCGGGGTCGAGTTCGAATCGTTGCATCGCGCGCTCCTCGTTCGTGTCATGCAACGATTAGCGGCGCACAGGGCTGTGCCGTCTGTCAGCGCAGCCCATCGCCTGTCGTAGGACGCCGATCCTGCCGGTCAGTCGATCGGTTCGAGCTTGAGCGAGGGCTCCGACATCACGCGTGCCGCGCTTTGCAAGCTGTCGAGCACGTGGTTGGCAAAATAGCTGTTCTGCGTGTCCGGCTCGAGCGCGGCCAGCGCCAGGTTGGCCAGCGGCTGGTTCAGGGACACGTAGAAGCTGCCCATCGGTGCGTCGATCACGCCGCGCACCAGGTCCACCTGGGCCTTGATGATCTCGCCGCCGCCGGCCACGCTGCCGCGCACGTCGTCGCGCTGTCCCAGGCTGCGACTGGTCTCGCGGTAGACATCGGCCAGGATGGAGCTCGATTCGCCCACGCGCTGCACCTGCACGCCGAGCAGCTGCAGCCGCTCCACCGCGCCGGTGGACGCCGCCGACAGCCAGTAGCCGCAGGGCCGCACACGGGCCTTGAGTTTTTCCAGCGACAGGGATGAGTTCCAGTCCACGGTGAGCAGGCGATCCGCGCCGGTGGCGGGATCGAGCATCGCCAGCTGGTACTGGGCCGGCGTCTGGCCGGCTTCGACCACGGCCTCCGCGCTGCAGGCCTTGCTCGCGATTTCCTTGTCCATGTAGGGCCGCAGCTTGTTGATGTCCTCGGCTCGGCTCGCGGTGGACTGCAGCACGCTGACGATGGCCGTGACCTGGGTGTGCACGCGCCGCTGGATGTGCATGCGGCCGATGCCTACGCCACGCGTCTCGATGAGCAGGCTCACAGCGTTCTTCAGGCCGTTCACGTTGCGCCCGGTGTCGGGCTGTACGCCACCCATGGAGATGCGCTTGTCGGCCAGGTCGGTCGAGGTGGTGTAGTACCACTCGTCGGTCAGCGCCTGCGCCTTGAGCGCGGCGCGCACCGGCCGGCGGTACCACTCCTCCGACGCCCGCGGCAGGAACTCGGGCAGGTTGGGCGTTGTCGCGTATTGCAGCAGGGCATCGAACTTCTGGATCGTGCCGAACTTCTCGAGATAACGGCCGACCACGGTGTATTCGTGTGCGTCCACCACCACCGCCGGCCGGTAGTCGCGGCCGAGCTTGGCCAGCGCCCGGGCCTCGGGCGTCTGCAACAGCAGGTGGTCGCGGTTCATGTCGATGCCATTGGCGGTGACGCGGCTGTCGGCCGCTGCGCCGTCGGGGTTGGCCCGCGGCACGATGACCACGTTGATGCGGTCGAGCACCGGCACGAGCAGGCCCTGCGCCAACTCGCGCGCCACCACCAGCAGCGCCTCGCTGCCGGCGGGTTCGTTGCCATGCTGCTGCCCGATCAGCAGCACCGTGGGTTTGCCGCCGGCCAGCAGCGTAGCCGGGTCGGTGGCACCGGCGCGGGTCAGCACCAGGGCTTCGAGCGGCTTGCCCTGCTGCGAGGAGCCGATCTGCAGCACCGCGGCCTGGGCGCCCGAGGCCGGGCTGGCGGCGAGTTGCCTGAGCCAGGCCGAGACTTCCTCGTTGCTGCTGAACGCCGTGCGGCCCGGGTTCAGCCCGGGAGTGCTGTAGGCGATGGCCGGATCGGGGAAGCGCGCGGCCACCGCTTCGTTGTAGGGCGGCTTGTCCGGCACGACGGCGGGGACGTCGCCCACGCCGGGCGTGGGGACCGGAACGGCCACGGCGGCGCCGGGTGCAGGTGCCGGCGCCAGGATCACCACCGGCGCCTGCTGCGCGGGTGCTGCGACCTGCGGCGCCGTGGCGGCCGGGGCGGTGCCGTACGGACGCCATGGCGGCAGTGGCGTCGACGTGCAGCCAGCCAGCCAGAGGGCTGTGGCCAGCGCGGCCATCGACGTCCGCCGCCATGGCGCAGGTGCTGGCTTGAGACAGAGCGGTCCGAGCGTCGGGATGTTGTTAGGCTTCATGCTGTCTCTCTGTGGTGCGGGGAAATCGGGCACCATGTTACCCGGCTGCCGGCGCCGGGCCTACAGACATTGGCCTACACGCAGGCCCGCGCCGGGCCGCCCCTCACGCTTTCGCCAGGACCGTTTCGATCGCCCGCTTCAACAGATCCAGCCCGAGCTCGATCTCTGTATCGCTCACGGTCAGCGGCGGCGCAATGCGGAACACCCCGCCCATGCCCGGCAACTGCACGATGTTCATGCTCAGGCCGAGCTTCATGCATTCCCGCGTGATGGCCGTGCCGAGTTCGGGCGCGGCTTCCTTGCCGGCCTGGCTCTTCACGATCTCCATGCCCAGCAACAGGCCGCGGCCACGCACATCGCCGATGCAGTCGAACTCGCGCTGCAGCGCGCGCAGGCCGCCTTCGAGCCTCTGGCCAGCGACGCGCGCACGTTCCACCAACCTGTCACGCTGCACCACTTCGAGCACCTTCAGGCCGACGGCGGCTGGCAGCGGATCGGACACATGCGTGGTGTAGAAAAGGAAACCGCGCGCATGGCAGGCCTCCTCGATCTCGGCGGAGGTGACGACCGCGGCCAGCGGCAGGCCCGCGCCCAGCGTCTTCGACAGCGTGAGGATGTCGGGTGTCACGCCGTCGCGCTCGAACGCGAACATGGTGCCGGTGCGGCCCACGCCGGTCTGCGCTTCGTCCAGGATCAGCAACATGCCGCGCTCCGTGCACTTGTGCTTCAGCGCGGCCAGGTAGCCCAACGGCAGGTCCAGGATGCCCCCGGAACTGAGGATCGGCTCGGCGATGAAGGCCGCGAGGTTGCCGCTCGACTGCCGGTCGATCAGGTCGAAGGCGTAGTCGAGCTCGGCCTGCCAGTCGAACACGCCGCCGCGCTCGAAACGCGGGCGGTAAGTGTTGGGCGCGGGAATCGCGAACGAACCCACGGCCGCCGGCCCATAACCCTTGCGCCCCGCGCTGTAGGTGGCCGAAGCGGCGCCGCCGGTCATGCCGTGCCAGGACTGCGCGAAGCTCACGATCTCGAATTTGCCGGTGTAGAGCTTGGCCATCTTGATGGCCGCCTCGTTGGCTTCGGCGCCGGTGCTCAGCAGCATGGAGCGTTCCAGGCCCGGCGGGGTGATTTCGGCCAGTTTGGTGGCCAGGTCGACCACTGGCCGCGTGAGCATGCCGCTGAACAGGTGGTCGAGGTTCTTCGCATGGTCGGCCACCACGGCGGCGACCTCGGGATGGCCGTGGCCCAGCAGCGAACTCATCTGGCCGGAGGTGAAGTCGAGGATGGCGCGGCCATCGGCGTCATAGACGAAACAGCCCTGGGCCCGTTCGATCACCATGGGCTCGAAGCTGCCGCCGTAGCGGATCAGGTGCTGGCGTGCGTTTTGCCAGAACAGCGGGTCGTCGTTGCGAGACATGGGGGCTCCTTGGAAAGATGGGCAGCCACCAGCTTAGAAAACATCGAGATTCAAATAAAGCTAATATTTCTAAACCTAGAATTAAGAAAATCTGATACCTTGGCCCGCCACCTCGACATCGACCTGCTGCGCACCTTCGCCGCCATCGCCGAGACACAGACCCTCGGCCGTGCCGCCGCGCGCATCGGCCGCACCCAGGCGGCGGTCAGCATGCAGGTGAAGAAGCTCGAGGACATGCTGAACCAGCCGCTGCTGAACCGCACCGGCCGCGGCGTGGTGCTGACGCTGCATGGCGAGCGGCTGCTCGGCCACGCGCGTACCATCCTGCGCCACCACGATGCGGCCCTGGCCGACATCTCGGGCGCGGGGCTGTCGGGCACGATCCGCTTCGGTTGCCCCGACGACTACGCGGCGGCCTTCCTGCCGGCCATCCTGCGCGACTTCGCGGGCCGGCATCCGCAGGTCTTCGTCGAAGTGTTCTGCGCGCCGACGCCGCGCTTGCTGGAGCGCATCCGCCAGCATGCGCTCGATCTGGCGCTGACCTCGGTGGCCGAGACCGACGCCAAGGCCGAAGTGATCCGCCGCGAACCACTGGTGTGGGTCGGCCAGGCGGGCGACAAGGCCGGGGCGCGCACGCCGTTGCAGCTAGCGTTGTCCGATCCCGACACGCTGGACCACCGCGCCGCGTGTGCTGCGCTCGAGGCTGCGGGCCGGCCCTACCGTGTTGCTTACGCGAGCGGCAGCATCTCGGGGTTGTTGGCGGTGGTGCGATCGGGCCAGGCGATTGCGGTGCTGACGCAGGCCGCTGTGCCGGCCGACCTGCGCATCCTGGGCGTGGCCGACGCCTTGCCGCCGTTGCCATCGGTTGGCCTCACGGTGTTGTTCGATTTGGCCCGGCCGCCGGCGCTGGTCACCGAATTCGCGACGCATCTGCGCACGATTCTTCCCGCGCTGTAGCCCGTTTACTCTGCCCTGGGTCCACGCTCCAGCGTGATGCCGTGTTCACGCACCTTGGCGTACAGCGTGGGTTTGGAGATGCCAAGCCTGCGTGCGGTGGCTGTCACGTTGAAGCCGCAGTGCTGCAGCATGGCGACGATGGCTTCGCGCTCGACCTCGTGCAGGCTGCGTGGCGCAACGGCCGGCACGGATATCGTGTTTTGTGGGTCCGCGGCATGCGCCATCGGCGCAACCAAGTCCTGCAGTTCATCCGGCAGATCGCTCAGTTGCACCAGCGGGTGCTCGGTGAGGTTCACGATGCGTTCGATGGCGTTTTCCAGCTCGCGCACGTTGCCCGGCCAGTTGTAGCGGTGCAGACGCTCCAGCGCCTCGGGCGAAAAGCCGAACACGTTGCGCGACAGCAGGCCGGCGTATTTGGCGATGAAGTAGTTGGTCAGCAGCGGGATGTCGCTCGGCCGCTCGCGCAGCGCCGGCAGGTTGATGCCGATCACGTTGCAGCGGTAATACAGGTCTTCGCGGAACTCGCGCAGCCGCGACATGGCGCGCAGGTCGCGGTTCGAGGCGGAGATCAACCGCACGTCGATGGGGATGCCACGGCTGTCGCCCACGCGTACCACCTCGCGCTCCTGCAGCACACGCAGCAGCTTCGCCTGCACGTCGATCGGCAACTCCGAAATCTCGTCGAGGAAGATGGTGCCGCCAGACGCCGCCTCGAACTTGCCGGGCCGGCCTTCCTTGCGCGCACCGGTGAAGCTGCCAGGGGCATAACCGAACAGCTCGCTCTCGATGAGGTCGCGCGGCAGCGCGGCGCAGTTGATGGCGACGAACGGCCCGTCGGCACGTTCACTCGCGTTGTGGATGGCCTGCGCGAACACCTCCTTGCCCACGCCGCTTTCGCCGAGCAGCATCACGTTGGCAAAACCGCGCGCGGCCTTCTTCGCGGCGTCCACGGCGCGCAGCAGCGCTTCGCTCTGGCCGATCAGGTCGGCAAAGGTGTAGCGCGCATGGCTGCCGTTGAACTTGTCGGCCACCTTGCGCACGCGCTGGATCTCGCGGAACGAGTTGACGATGGAGATCACGCGGCCGTGCCGGTCCTCGATCGGCACGGCGGTGTCGATCAGGTGCAGGTGCCGGCGCGGCGAATCGATGATGAGTTCGCGGTCCTGGTAACCCACGCCGCTGGCCAGGATCGGCGCGATGATGGGCTCGAAGTCGAGCATTTCGCTGAACTTCCGGCCCACGCTTTCGGCCGGCACCAGGCTCAGGATGCGGCCGGCCGCGGCGTTCAGGTGTTTGACCACGCCGTCCCGGTCCACCACCAGCAGGCCGTCTGTGATGTGGTCGACGATGGCCTGCTGCTCGCGCAACTGGTGCGCCTGTGCGTCCACCAGCGCCGCGGTTTCCAGCGCGATCTGCCAGAGCAGCGCGACGGGCTTCAGGAGATCGTGCAGGCCGTCGCCGCCTGACTTGCGCCGGCCCAGCACGAACACCGAATCCGGCGCGTCGCCGATGGCGGCAATGCCTTGCAGCCGGGCCAGCATGCCGTTCAGCACGACTTCGAGTTGCGCCTTGGCGACACCATCGCTCGGTTCGCTCAGCGTCTGGGGTGTCCCTTCGATGATCAGCGGCGCCCCGTCGGTCCAGACCATGTGCTGCGTGGCCGTCCAGACCACGCAGCACTCGAGCCCGTCCGCGACGAACTGGCGCGTCAGGTAGGCCCAGATGCGTTCTGATGCGTTGTGAGACGGTGACTCGGTCGAGGGCTCGATGTGTTGCACTTCGGTGGGTCGGAAAATGCGGTCCAGTTTATATGACCGCCTGCGTGGCTAGGGCTACTTCGCGAGTGGTACGAGTTTGCCGCCGAGCACGTTGTAGACCGTGACCGGCGGGTTGATCCATTCGCCGGTGGCGTCGAACTTCACCTTGCCGAGCAGGCTGTCGTAGTCCACCTTGGCCAGCGCGGCCGTGATCTGTTTCGGATCGGTGCTGCCCGCGTCCTGCATGGCTTTGGCGGCGGCCAGTGTGGCCACATAGAAGGCCGGGGCGTACACGTCGATGTCGGCGCCATAGGCTTTCCGGAACTTCTGGGTGAATTCGGCGCCACCGGGCTGCGAGGCCAGTGGCGAGCCTCCCTGGGCGCAGATGAACTTGCCTTCGAGCACGGTGGCGCCGAGCGTCAGGACGTCATTCGAACAGATGCCGTCGCCACCCATCAGCATCGCGTCGAGGCCGAGCTGTTTCATCTGGCGCGCCATGATGCCGGCCTGTGCGTAGTAGCCGCCGTAGAAGATCGCGTCCGGCTTCTCGCCGCGCAGCTTGGTCAACACTGCGGTGAAATCGGTGGACTTGTCGGTGCCGAACTCATGGCCCACCACCTTGAGCTTGAGTTCGGTCGCGGTCTTCAGGAATACATCGACCACGCCCTGGCCGTAAGCCGTGCGATCGTCCACCACGGCCACCGATTTCACGCCGTGATCTGCCGCATAACGCGCGATGGCCGCGCCCATCACGTTGTCGTTCGCGGCGAGGCGGAACACCGTCTTGAAGCCTTGCTGCGTGAGCTTGGGATTCGAGGAGGCTCCGCTGATCATGGCGATGCCGGCGTCGTTGTAGATGCGCGAGGCCGGGATCGACACGCCCGAGTTGTAGTGGCCCAGCACGAAGGCCACCTTCTGGTCCACCAGCTTCTGCGCCACGGTCACCCCGGCGCGCGGATCGGCCTGGTCGTCCTCGGACAGCAGTTCGAACTTCACGCGTTTGCCGGCCACCTTGAAGTCGGAGGCGTTGAGTTCGGCCACGGCCAGCGCCACGCCGCGTTCGTTGTCCTTGCCGCTGGTGGCCTGCGGGCCGCTGAGCGGGCCGGCATGGCCGATCTTGACGACGACGTCCTGGGCCATGACGGCGGAGGAAGCGAGCGCCAGCAGGGCAATGGCGATATTCGATGAAGTTTTGCGCATGGTTTCTCTCTTGGTGGCTGGGTTGAAAAATCGGAGTCAGCTGGGCGAGAGCACGGCTTGCACGCCGGCCAGCGTCGGGAATTCGAAGTCAGGGCGCGGTTGCCAAGGGCCCAGGCTCTCGCCGCCGCGGTTGATCCAGGCCACGTTCATGCCCAGCGGCTTGGCGCCGTCGATGTCGGCCCAGGATGCCAGCGAGCAGTGCAGGATGTTTTCCGGCGCCACGGCCAGGCGGTCGATGGCGAGTTTGAAGATGGCCTCCGACGGTTTGTAAGCGCGCGCCATTTCGGCCGTGGTCACGTGTTCGAAATAATCGACGAGGGCGCTGCGCTGCCAGAGGTCGCTGTCCATGTTGGTGATCGGCATCAGTGGATAAGTCTTTGACATCCATTCGAGCGCGGCCACCGCGTCGGTGTGTGGTGGCGAATCCTCGACCAGATGGCCGAGGAGCATGTCGGCGAGCTGGTCGATGTCGACACGCCGCGTCACGCCGGGTTCGAGTCTTTCGAGGCAGTGCGCGAGCGCGATGGTGCTCACCTCGCGGTAGCGGCGGAACTTGCCGCCGCGGTAGGTCTGTACGTTGATCACGTCCCAGTCGAGGTAGAGCTCGGCGGCCGTGCGTGGCGTGTCAATGCCCGTCGCGTCGAGCACGGCCTGCATGCCGCGGATGCCGCCCCGGTCTACGTCCACCAGCGTGCCGAAGTAGTCGAAGGTGATGGCCTTGATCTGCATGAGGATTCCTTGTTTTATTTCTGGCCGAACTTGCGCACGCGTTCGGCGGCTTCGGGCCTGCCGAAGGCGGCGATGGTGGCGTCTTTTTCGAGCTCCAGCGCGGCCGGGAGTTGCGGGTTTAGCTGGGTGGTCAACAAGCGCTTGAGCCGCCCCACGCTGAAGGTCGATTTGGTGGCGACCTTGGCCCCCACTTCCAGCGCCTTGGCCAGCATCTGCTGCTTCGGCACGACCCAGTTGACGATGCCCAGCGCCTTCAGGTCCGCCGCGCTCTGCCGCTCGCCGAGCAGCCACAATTCCATGGCCTTCTGGTAGCCCACGACTTGCGGCAGCAGATGGGTCACGCCGCCGGTGACGAACTGGCCCCAGTCCATCTCGGGGAAGAAGCACACCAGGTCGTCGGCGGCCACCACCATGTCGCAGTTCAGCAGCCACTCGAAGCCGCCGCCCACGGCGTAGCCGTGCACCGCGCCGATCACCGGCTTGGCGCCGAACATCAGGTCGCGCGTGATCTGCTGGATGCGGTCGATGTGTTGCACGATGGCGTCGGCGTCCCTGGTCTGGTCGCCGAATTCCTTCAGGTCGTCGCCCGCGCAGAAGGCGCGGCCGTTGCCGCTGAGCACGATCACCTGAACGGCTTCTTCGGCTTGCGCGAGGCGCAGCGCCGCATGCAGGTCGTCCATGAGTGCGCCGCTGATGGCGTTGAGCCGCTCGGGCCGGTTCAGGATGACGTGGCGCACCGGGCCGTGGTTTTCGATGTTGACG
This sequence comes from Rhodoferax koreense, assembly GCF_001955695.1. Classification (NCBI taxonomy): domain Bacteria; kingdom Pseudomonadati; phylum Pseudomonadota; class Betaproteobacteria; order Burkholderiales; family Comamonadaceae; genus Rhodoferax; species Rhodoferax koreensis. Next base: position 1,917,494 of record NZ_CP019236.1, read on the forward strand.
TAGCTCATGGCTTGGTCTCCTTCTTGACTTGTTCGACCCATTGCGTCTTGCCGTCCGTGCGTGGGAAATACTGGAAGGGCACGATCTGCACCAGCGCCGTGGCGCCGATGCGTTCGCGCACGGCCTGCTCCAGCGCGCGGGCCGCGTCGGGCCAGGCCTCGGGTGGCAGGCCGAGCGCGGCTTCGGCGCGTACATCGACGCGGTCGTAGGGGCCCGGGCCGTCGAGCAGGATGCGGAACTGGCCCGAGCTGAGGTCGGGATGGGCCTCGATGCCCGCACGCACCGCGCTCGGAAACACGTTGATGCCGCGCACGTTGAACATGTCGTCGGTGCGGCCACTGACGCGGAAACGCGGCGCGGTGCGGCCGTCGGGGCCGGGTGCGACGCCGGTGATGGTGACCACGTCGCGGGTGCGGTAACGCACGAGTGGCTGGCACTGCTTGCGCAGGTGGGTGCAGACCAGTTCGCCGGTCACGCCTTCGGCGATCGGCAGGCGCTGCAGTGTCACCGGATCGATGATCTCGACGAAGACCACGTCGGCGCCATGGAACAGCAGATCGTTGGTCCAGTCGGTCTGGCCGCCGATGATGCTCAGCACCTCGGAGAGACCGAAGTTCGCATTGCGCACCTTGAAGCCCCACTTGTCCTCCATCTGCGCGCGGAAGTCGGGGTTGTCCAGGCCGGCCTCGCCGCCGAACAGGCCGAGTTTCAGGCCCAGGTCGCGCGGCTGCAGGCCCGGGAAATGTTCGCGCAGGACTTCCTCCAACAGGGCCGGATACGACGGCGTGCAGGAGATGGCGGTGATCTTCAGTTCGCGTATCGAGGTGACGAGTTGTCTGGTCTGGCCCGTGCCGTAGGGCAGCACGGCGGCGCCCGTTGCTTCGAGGATGGTGTGGTCGGTGAAGCCGCCGGTCCACATGCAGTAGTTGAGGCAATGCACGGCGCGGTCGGTCGGGCGCAGTCCGGCAGCCCACATCGAACGCGCGCCCACATGGGCCACGTCGAGTGCATCGCGGCGTGAATTGGCCAGGATCAACGGCCGGCCGGTGGTGCCCGAGGTGCGGTGCAGCCGGGCCACGTCGGCCTCGGTGCAGGCCACGTATTCGCCCATGGGATAGGAGGCTTCCTGGCTGATGCGCAGGTGGTCTTTTTCGGTGAAGGGCAGGTCCTGCAGGTCGTCCAGGTTCGGCGTCCTGGAAAAACGTTCGCCGAACAGGCGCTGGTAGAAAACAGAGTGTTCGCCGAGGTAGCGCCATTGCTGCGCCCAGCGTTCTTCCTGCGCGCGGCGGATGTCGGCAGGAGCGAGAGTTTCGAATTCGGGGTCGAAGAAGGTGTCGTTGCTGGTTGGCATGGGATGTGTTCAGAAGGTGGCGGGGGCTGGAACGGGCGGCGCGGCGCGGCGGGTCTCGGCCCTCACCGAAACCATGGTCTGGCTGACGATGGCGCGTGCATGCCGTCCCTGGCCGATGAGGCCGGCAGCGTCGCGCACCGTCACGTCGAACCAGTAGAGCCGGCCGTCGAGATGGGAGAAGCGCGCCTCGGCGCGCACGGTTTCGCCGACGGCGGTGGGGGCGGTGTGGGTGATCTCGACCGCGGCACCGACGCTGAGCTGGTCCGGCTTCAGCAGCGGCTGCAGCAACTGAGCGCAGGCGCGTTCGAGCAGCGCCAGCATGGCCGGCGTGGCGAGAACGCTAGGGTAGTTCTCACCCGAGGTGACCGCGTACTCCGAGGCCAGGTCGCCAGGCGTCACGGTCTGGTCGATGGCGACTTGCGCGCCGGATTGGAGAAGGGGTTCTGAGGTGCTCATGCACACCTCTTTGCAATAGGTATGCCACCCCGAAATCATTGGATTTAGGTGAAGATGGGTGTGAAAAGATGCGTGTAGACCGATTTTATGCGGCTATTCGCGGGGCGACGCCGATGGTCGCGCAAAAGCTTGACGGCACAAAAGATGTCGACCGGCAAATTTCTTTCCGGCGTGGCGGCACCAGGGACGCCGACCTCCCGCTTCAGCCCGGTGCCGGGCCGAAGGACGCGCTGCAGCGCACGCCCAGCGGTATCTTGCCGCTTGGGTTCGGCAGCTCCAGCCGCACGCCGAAGGTGCCGCTGGCCGAGTCGACCACCGTGTCCACCACCCGCACCGTGGCCTTGTAAAGGCCTGCGAACGGTGCTTCGGGCTTGATGTCGGCCAGGTCGCCGGCCTTCACGCGGCCGTACATCGCCACCGGCAGCACCACTTCGACACGCGCCGGGTCGGTCTGCGCGAGCTTCAGGATCGCGCCTGCACTTTCGCCGGCCTGGGCCATTTCACCCGGGTGTTGCAGGCGGTCGGTGACCACGCCGTTGACGGGGCTGTTGATGCTGCGCCGGCCGAGTTCGGCTGCGAGCCGCTGCACTTCCAGCTTGGCCAGTTCGCGGTTGTCACGGGCCTCGAGCAGGTCGGCCTCGGCCACGCGCGACTCGGCCAGCGTGTCGTCGCGGTCCTGGCTCGAGACGAATTTCTCCTTCACCAGTTCTTCGCGGCGGCGCAGCTTTTCCTTGAGGTGGGCCAGGCGCGCATCGGCGGCGGTCACCGCGCCCTGCATCACGGCCCGGTAACGCGCGCCGTCGAGCGCGGCCTTTTCCACCGAAGCGTCGAGGGTCACCAGGGGCTGACCCTTGCGGATGACGCTGCCGCGGTCCACCGGCACGTCGACGATCTGCGCGGTGACGGTGCTGCGGATCGACAGCTTCTGCGCGGGCTCGATGAGGCAGGGCAGGGTGTCGGCGGCGAGAGCCGAAGCCGTGGCAAGTGCGGCAAGCGTTGCCGCCAGGGATTGACTGAGGTGTTTCATAAACGTCCCGACATCGACAAAAGGTCCGCCAACTGATCGTCGACGCGCAAGGCTTCGCGCCGAGAGTTGTGGTGCTGGTGTTCGGCCTTGCGCTGCGCGAGCCAGCGCGCCAGGCGGAATGCAGCGTTCCGCGCGCCGGCCTGCTGCAGTTGCCTCGCCAGCCGCGACAGGGCCGGGGTGAACTGGGTGAACAGGTCGTCGTCGAGCGCCACGATGCATTGCGCGCTGCCCGGGTCGCCCTGGCGTCCGGCACGGCCGAACAATTGCCGGTCGACGCGGCTCGATTCGTGGTGTTCGCTCAGGATCACGTGCAGGCCGCCGCGACGCAGCACCTCGGCCGGCAGCTTGATGTCGGTGCCGCGCCCAGCCATGTTGGTGGCCACCGTGACCATGCCCGGCAGGCCGGCGCTGCGCACCAGTTCGGCCTCGGCCGCGTCCTGCTGCGCGTTGAGCACGCGGTGTGCGATGCCGCGGTGGGCCATCACCAGCGACAGGGCTTCGGAGGCTTCCACCGATCCCGTGCCGACCAGCACCGCACGTTCGGCGGCGACCAGACGCTCGACCTCGCTCGCGATGCGCTGCCACTTGGCCGGCGTGTCGGCCACCACGATGTCGGGCCAGCGCACACGCGCCGAAGGGCGGTGCGTGGGAACCACCAGCGTGCGCAGGCCGTAACAGGCGCGGATCTCCTGGCGCACCTCGCGCGCCGTGCCGGTCATGCCCGCCAGCCGCAGGTAACGCGCGAAGAAGCGCTGGTAGGTGATGCGCGACATGGTCTTGGCGCGGTCCGACAGCGCGCAGCCCTCCTTGGTCTCGATCATCTGGTGCAGGCCTTGTTCCCAGGTGCGGCCTTCGAGTACACGACCGGTGTTCTCGTCGACGATCTCGACCTTGCCTTCGCGCACCACGTAATGCCGATCTTTCAGGAACAGGTGGATCGCGCGCAGCGCCTGCATGACCCAATGCTCACGCGCCAGGCGCACCTGCCATTCTGCGGCGGAGGCCGATGCACTGGCGCCAAGCAGCACGCTGGCCTGGGTGATTTCCTGCCGTCCCAGCACGGTGAGTTGGATCGAACGGTGGCGCGGCGCGATGATGAAGTGTTTTTCGGGCTCCAGTCTGGCGGCCAGTTGCAGCGCTTCGGTGAAATGGGTGCTCTCGCCGGTGGCGCCGAGTTTCACGGCCAGGATCAGCGGTGTGCGCGCCTCGTCGATGAAGATGCTGTCGGCCTCGTCGACGATGGCGAAGTGCAGGCCGCGCAGCAGCGCCTGACCCGCGGCCTCGTGGTCCACCCAGTGGCGCAGGTGCTGGCGCGCGGCGCTCACGTCGGCGCCGAAATTCGAGCGGTCCTTCAGGTAGTCGAACACCAGTTCCTTGCCGGTGCAATAACAGATGTGTCGGGCGTAGGCCGCGCGCCGCTCGCCAAGCGACATGCCGGTGATGATGGAGCCGACGCCGAGGCCGGCGCGTTCGAACAGCGGCTTCATTTCTTCGGCGTCGCGCTCGGCCAGGTAGTCGTTCACCGTCACCACATGCACAGGAATGCCGGCACTCGCCGCGAGTGTGGCGCCGAGCGCGGCCGTGAGCGACTTGCCTTCGCCGGTCTGCATCTCCACGAGGCGGCCGGTCAGCAGGCCGGCCGCGCCGAGCAACTGCGCAGGATACGGCTCCATGCCCAGGCTGCGCCGGCACAACTCGCGCACGCCGGCCAGCGCCTCCGACAGGTGCGCGGTTTCGCCCCAGCCGCGACGCGCGCTGCGGCGCAGCTGGCCCAGCAGTTCGGCCTCGCCGAGTTGCCGCATCGCGCCAGCGCGGCCCACGGCCTGCTGCACGCTCTGGCGCAGCGCCTGGTCGCGCCGATCCAGTGCTTCGAACTTCCGCCAGCAAGCGCGCGCCCACCGATCGAGCGCAGTTTCGCGCAGGTCGGCGCGCTCGGGATAAGCACTGCCGCTGCGGGCCAGGTCGAGGTTGGCGTTCAGCGATGTCATTTCAGATATTGAGGTGAGCGAGGAAAAGCCGTCGTGCATGCCGCCACCAGCGCCAGCCGATGGCCTCCGGCGACTGCTCGAGTGCCACATAGGCACGGGTGCCGATGGCGCCCAGCGTGGGTGTGTCCGGGGTTTCGATGTCGAACTGGAACGCCGTCTCCATCGCCGTGGCGCCGGTCTCGTCGCGCGGATCGACGGCGAACTTGCCGCCGCCCGTGGCACCGAGTGCCGCGCTCGGCAGGTTGTGGCTGGCCTGCGGCGTGCTGCGCGCGAGGCGGCCGGTGTAGGTCTTTTCGACGGCGCCAGCCATGCGGACCTCGATGCCGCGCAGGTCGGCCAGGTCGAGTTCGGCCTCGGCCTGCGTGAGTGCCACCCGCACCAGCGGCACCGAGGCGCCGATCACGTAACCCAGCATGTCGCCGCGTTTGACGTAGCGGCCCGGCAGGTCCTGCGCCTGCTCCAGCCGCACGGTGCCGGGCACGCCGGCGCGCAATTGCAGATCGGCCACGTCGGCCTGGGCGCGGACCAGCGCGGCTTCCTCGGCATTCACTTCCTCCTGCATGCGCGCGGCCACGGCCGGCTGGCTGACCCAGGCCGCGTCGAGTCGGGCCTGGGCCAGCGCCAGGCGGCCGGTCTGCTCGGCAACCTTGGCGACAAGATCCGCGTTGTGGGTGGCCACCACCATGTCGCCGGGCTGCACGGCAGCGCCTTCGTGTGCGGCGATGGTCTGCACGAAGCCGTCGGCGCGCGCGCGCAGGATCGCCTCCTCGGGCAACCAGGCGATGCCCTGCACCCGCACGTGGCGCGGCAGCGGCAGGGCCAGCAGCAGGCCGAGCAGCAGGGCCACGCCACCTATCACCGCGCCCCAGGCGCGCCAGGGCCGGGCGGCGAACTGTGGCGACGACCACAGGCTGAACAAGCCCTTGCCAAGTGGCCAGACCACGCTGGTGGCGAGCGACCAAGCCGCGAGCAGCACACCGACGAAGAAGTATTGCTGCGCCACGAACCAGGCGATACCGAAGCTCACCGTGAGCCGGTACACCAGCGCCAGCGGCGCATAGGCGGCGAGCCAGCCGAGTTCGTAGCGGCTGGCCGGCGGCATCTTCGCGCCGCGCGCGCCGAGTACGAAGCGGCGCAGCAGGAACTGCCAGAACGCCGTCGCGCGTTGTGAGAGATTCGGCACGCCGATGGCATCGGCCAGCATGAAATAACCGTCGAAACGCAGCAAAGGATTGCCGTTGAACAGCACGGTGCTCACGCTGCCAAGCACCATCAGGTTGTACAGCACCGAGCGCCAGAAGCCGGGTTCGATGGCCATCCATAAGAAGAAGGCCAGCGCAGCGATCCACAACTCGACGACCATGCCGGCCGCCGCCACGCGCATGCGCGCCCAGCGGCTGGGAAACGCGTTCGAAGCCGAGGCATCGACGTAGGGCGAAGGGTAGAACATCAGCAGCATCACACCCATCTCGTGTACCTCGCCGCCGCGTCGGATGACGGCCGCGCCGTGCGCCAGTTCGTGGGCGAGCTTGAGCAGTGGATACACCAGCGCGGCGAGCAGCAGGTTGTTGGCAGCCAGCATCTGTTCGCCGAAGTTGCGGCTCAGGTCCGGCCAGTGCGCCGGTACCAGCGCCAGCGCCGTACCGACCACACCCAGCCAGGCCGCCCAGACCAGCGCCGCGGGTATGGCGGGTGTGACGGCGAGCAGGCGGCGCAAAAAGCTGTCAGGGTCCCACAGCGGAATCTTGATCGACATCGGATTGCCGACCGACTGGCGCCGCTTCTGCCGTTGCTGGCGTTCGTGGCGCACCAGCAGTTCGGCCGCGTCGGGCGTGGCATCGACGACCAGAAGGTCCTGCGCATTGAGCTGGCCGACGAGTTGCAACACGTCGTCCTGGCTCGGCGTGTCGTCGCTGATCTCGCGGCTGATGCGTTGCCAGATCTGATCGAGTGAATGCCGGCCGTCGAGCAGGCGCAACACGCGGTAGGCCTGCGCATTCAGCCGGTGCTGGCGCGCGCCGCCCACGTCTTCGAGCACGTGCCAGACCGCGCCATGGGTCACATGGCGGTGCACCCTGGCATGCGGAACCAAGCGTGGGCGCAGGCCGGCCACGCGGTGCCATTGTTCGGACAGCAGCGCAACGCTCATCGAAGCACCACGTTCATGGCAAGTACTCCCAGAGCGTCACGCGCAGCCACTGCCGGAAGTGCCGCGTCCACACCATCAGCGCCGAGCTTTCGCCGGCGTCCACCTTGGCCACACCTTCCAGGCCGGGGCGCAGGCGCGGGTCGGGCTGTGTCAGTTTGGCCTCGACGCGGAAGTAGTTGCGGCCGTCTTTCGCCGTGGCCACGGCGGTGATGCGGCGCACGCTGAAGTCGAAGGCCTGGCCCGGCAGCGTGGTCAACACGATGCGACCGGTCTGGCCGGTCTGTACCAGCGCCGTGTCGCGTTCGTCCACCTCCAGCACCACGCGCCAGTTGTCCAGCGGCGCGACTTCGAACAAGACCTTGCCCTGTTCCACAGGCGCGCCGATCTGCTGAGACAGGTCGCCCTTGATGATCACCCCCGCATACGGTGCGACGATGCGTACACGTTCGAGTTTTTCCAGCACCAGGTCGAGCTGGGCGCGCGTGCTGCTGCTTTGCGCGGCGGCCAGGCGGGTTTCGACACGGTTGCCGGCGGCGATGGCTTCGCGCTCCTTGCGCAGCGACACCTCGAGTTCGGACTCGAGCCGCAGCCGCTCGAGCCGCAGGTCCTTGTCGTCGAGCACCGCCAGCAACTGCCCGGCGCTGACCGCGTCGCCCGCGCGGGCCATGGCCTGGCGCACGTAACCGGCGAACGGCGCCACGGCCGCGCGCTGCACCTCGCCTTCGATCAGCGCATGCGCCATGACCCGTTGCGGCACGGGTACCAGGGCCGCAGCGGCGACGAGCAGCGCCAACGCCAGCAAGCCGAGCTTGAGCGCGGGATGTGAACTGTCGGTGCCGGCCCTGGCCGTGGCCCACATCCGCCCGAGCAGGCGTTGGGCCGGACCCTCGGCCGCCAGTTCGTGCAGCGCCAGGATCGGCGCCATGCCGAGTGCAGCCACTTCGAGCGCCTCGCATTCCATGAGCTCGAAGGGCGTGGCGCGTTCCAGCATCAACACACCGCTGACCTGGCCAAGATGCATCAGCGGCAGCAGCGCCAGCGCACCGGCCTTTTGCGCATGGGCGTAGTCGGCCAGCGCGGCACCGGGTGGCGCGGCTTCCTCGGCGGGTGGCCAGAGCAACAACGCGCGTTCGTCGACGGCCTCGTTCATCGCGGCCTCGGCCAGGCCGGTGAGATGGGTGCGCGGGTCGAAGGAAGCGGTGTTGCTACGCGCGAAAAGTTGGGTCTCGAGCCGCCGCACCCGGCCGATCTGCACCAGGGTCGCATCGAAACGCAATGCGAGCATGTTGCACAACGCGAGCGCGGCCGCGTGTGGTGTGGTCTGGTCCAGCAGCAGGGTGTTGGTATCGATGACGAAACGGGCGCGTTCCAACCGGGCCCGCAGCAGCTGCGTGGACTGCTGGTCGCCCGCGCGCAGCAGCCAGGCCACGCCCCAGTGCAGTTGGCGCATCAGCCGCTGTGTGTCCAGCGACGGCACATCGGCCAGCGCCAGGCACACCAGCAAGCCGTCGCCTTCGGACAGCGGCACCGGGAAGTCGATGCGCGCCACGCCGGCATGGCGTGCAATCACCGGGCCACGGGCCTGGGCTGCCTGGCCCGGTGGCACGGCGGGCAGCGCCATCGGCTTCAATTGCGCCGCGTCGGCCAACGAAGGCAGGCCGGCCAGTGCCGCCGCCAGCGGCTGACCATCGAGGCCGAGCTGCCAGATCGCGGCGCGTTGCAGTTCCGGCGCCCATTGCGGCAATTGCTTGAGCCAGGCGTCGGCCGTGCCGACGAGGTCGGTCGCCGGGTCGGTGCCGGCCGGTGCCGGCCGGGCGTCTGAGGCGTGGGCGGTCGTCAGCATGGTGGCACCGGTTCAACTGAGCGTGACGAAGGACACCGTGCCCTGGGTGGACGACACGCGCAGCGAACCGTCGGCCGCAAAGGCCAGTCCCGAGATCTCGCCGTTGGTGATGCCCTGGCTGGCCAGGTCGATGCGGCGCTGCTCCACGCCTTGGCGGTTGACCAGCACGATGCTGGTGCCGCTGCCCGAGGAGCCGATCCACAGGTTGCCCGTGACCGGGTCGATGGCCATGCCGGTGTGGCCGGTCACCCCGACGGGCAGCGTGAAGCCCTGGATCAGCGCCCCGGTGGCGGCATTGAACTCGCTGAGCTTGTTGTCCTGGCCGGTGGCGAAGATGCGACCGGTGCTGGCATCGAACACGGCCGAGGTCATGTAGCTGCCGGTCAGGTTCAACTGGGCGACGACGGCGCCGGTGGCCGGATTCAGCGCGGTCACATGGTTGCTACCGTAGCCGTTGAACAGCACCAGGCTGCCGGCCGGCACGTTGACGCCGCCCAGGCTGAAGGCGCTCGGCGCGATCTGCAGGCCGGCATAACCCTGGGCCGTGACATAGGTGCCCATGGCTGTGGTCAGCGTGATGCTCTGGGCGATGGTTCCGGTGGCCGGGTCGATGCGCAGCAGGTGGTCGGGGTTGGCGTTGTCCAGCACCCAGGTGGCGCCGGTGGTCTTGTCCACGGCGATGTCGGTGAGGTAGCCGGTGGCGGCCGTGTCGCTGCCCGGACGCACCACGTTGGTCGCAAGTGCGGCCGAGGTGCCGCCGGCGGTGGTGACCGTGACGCTGCCCTGGCCATAGTGCGGCGTGCTTGCCACGGGCAGGTTGATCAGGCCGTTTTCAGTGCTGACGTTGTAGGTGATGTCGGGGCCGGCGGCGATCTGGTTGTCCACCACCGTCGCCCCAGGCATGTTGATGGTGCTGGCGCCTTCGACGAAGCCGCTGCCGCTCAGGGTGAGATTGCTGTTCTCGGCGAAGCCGGTGAGTGTCGGCACGATCTGCAGCACGGGCTGGCTGGCCGAGCCGAAGACCTGCAGCGCGAACGCGCCGTTCACGTTGACCGGCAGCACCAGCGTGGCGCTTGTGCCGTCGGCGGCAGCGGTGGCAGGGCTGAGCCGCACCATGGCCAGGTTTCCCTGGTAGTCGGTATAGCGCATCAACACGTCGGTAGCCGTGCTGAGGCCGGTGCCGTTCAGCGTGACCGTGGCGCCGGCGTTGGCCGAGGCCTTGGAGGCGTCCGCCGGTGTACCGCTGGCGGCCACGCTGGTGATGCTGGCCAGGCTGGTGGTGAAGCTGGCACTGGTGCCGCCAGCGGTCTTGATGTTGATCGCGCCGAAAACGCCGTTGCTCAAGGCGATGGTGAGCGTGACCTGGCCGTTGACGAAGTTCACGTTGATCGCGGGGTCGTAGCGGCCCTGCACGTCGGGGCCGGTGGTGGCGCCGGCATCGAGCACGGATTCGGTGCCGAAGCTGTACAGGCTGTTGCCGCCTTCCACAAAACCGAGGCCGCTGATCACCACCACGGCCGACTGGCCGTCGCCCGAGACGGATTGCACCTGCACATCGGTCACCTTGGGCACGATCTGCAGCAGTACGCTGCTGCCGTTCAGGTCCCCCACCACGCGCACCTGTCCGGTGACGGCGTTGACCGGCACCACAATCTGCGCCAGCGTGCCGCCGGCGTTGACGCTGGTCGGATGCACCACCAGGTCGTCGAGCACACCGTTGGCGTCGATGGTCTGGAACACCACGTCGGTGCTGGTATCGAGGCCCACGCCCACCAGAGAAATGGTCGCACCCGGCTGGGCTGCGGCCTGGCCGGCGATGGCCGGCGTGCCGCTATCCGCCGTTGCGGTGATGCTGGTCAGGCTCAGGCCGAAAGGTGCGCTGGTGCCGCCGACGGTACTGATGCGGATCGGGCCGGTGGGCACGTTGTTGGGCACGGCCAGGACCAGGCCGCCGTTGGCGATGGACTGGTTGAGCACGGGGTCGTATCGCGTGTAGACGTTGATGCCGTCGTTGCGCGAGATATCGTCCACCCGCTGGTTCCCGAACAACACGGCGGTCGCGCCTTCGGCGAAGCCGGTGCCGCTCAGTGTGAGTTGGACCCCGGCGTAACTCTGATTGACCGTCATCGCCACGTCTTTGAGCGTCGGCACGATCTGCAGCACGATGCCGCCGCTGTCGCGCTCCAGTCGCACGCGGCCGGTGGAGGCACCGTCCGGCACCAGTACGGTCAGCGTCTGCGCGACGAGATCGATCGAGGTCGGTGGGACGACGCCGTTGCCGCCGAAGTTACCGTTGTCGTCAAGTACGGTGAAGATCACGCGGTCGGCCGCGGTCAGGCCGTTGACCTTGAATGTGAGCAACTGGCCGGTGTTGGCCGAGGCCACTGCGCTGTTTGCCGGTGTGCCGCTGGTTGCCACGGCCGCGCTGCTGGCGGTCGCACCAAACACGCCGGTGATGCGGCTCGAACCTTCGCGCTGCGCGTCGAGTTTGAGTTGGTAACTTCCGGTGTACGAGGCGACACCGCTGCCGGCCACGGCCGGGTCGTAGCTGCGGTTGTCGTAACCACTCACGCCGATGGTGTAGGTGCCCGCGGTCGGCGCGACGAAGCTCAGCAAGCCGGCATCGTTCAGGGTGAAGTTGCTCGACGTGAGCTGTTTGCCGGTCGCATCCAGCACCCGCACGAAGCTGTACAGGCCGGCGCTGGCCAAGTTGATGCGCAGCGTGGTGTTGGCATCGAGATCGACCTTGTACAGATCGACATCCTTGGCGCCATTGGCACCGTCGCCGATCGTCGCGCTCACGGCCAGGCGCTGGTCGCGCAGCGCGCCCAGGCTGGCCGCTCCGGCCTGGGTGTCGCTGGGCTCGGAGGCCGGCGTCTGGGTTCCGAGATCGGTGATGGTCACGCCGCTGCGCAGCGTGCTGCTGCCGCCGCTGGTCGTGGCGACGATGGTGTTGCCCACCGCGCCCGCCGGCACCGTGAAGCTCAGGATCTGCTGCGTGTTGTTGCTGGTGGTGCCGGTGTTGTCGATCACGGTGCGGATCGTCACGCCGCTCACCGGGGCGCCGCCTACGGTGATCAACAGATCGGCAGCGGAAAGCCCCGAGCCGACCAGCATGATGGTGTTGCCGGGGCTGATGTTGCCGCCCACGGCGCGGATCGAAGGCACGACCTGCAGCGCGATGCCGGCGACGCTGTTGCCGCTGCCGAGCACTTTCACCGGGCCGCTCACGGCCAGCGCCGGCACGACGATGGTCAGTGTCTGGCCGGCGTCGCTCACGCTGCCGGTTTGGGTCAAGGTGCCGGTCATGCCGGTGTCGTCGCGACCGACGAACTGCACCAGGGTGCTGCTGCTGAAACCCTGGCCCTTGAGCACGATGGTCTGGCCGTTCATCGCCGAAGCTTGGCCTGGATCGCTCGGCAGACCGCCGGTGGTAGTGGCCAACACGGTGTCGAACTGCACCACGGGCTGCGCCGGAATGGTCGGCGAGATCTGCGCATACCCGCCCTCGGTGGTGATGCGGATCGGCCCATCCAGGGTACGCGGCGCGACGGCGGTGAGGTTGCTGTTGCGCGTGCCGGTCACGTCGAACGGCGTGAGGTTGCTGGCGGTATCGGCGATGGCCACGCCGCCCACGGTGAGGGTGGAGGCCCCCTCCATGAAGCCCGAGCCGGTGAGCGTGAAGCCCGCGTCCTCGCCCGGGCGTCCCGTGATGGCGGTCAGCGTGGGCACGACCTGCAGCCGCACGGCCGCACTCGCGCCGAAGCTCTGCGTCGAATAACCGCCGCCGGTGTCGGAATTGGCGAAGGTGTCGCGCAGCAGGCTCTGGCCGTCCACACTCACATCGATCAGGTCCGGGTCGTTGGTACCGGTGGCAGCCCAACTGTCCAGGATGTACAGGTCGAAGCTCAGCGTGTAGGTCTGCCCGGCGGTGAGACCGGAGAGGTTCAGCGTCTGGCTGTCGTTGCTGAAGCGACCGGCGTAGCGGCTGAGGTTGCCCAGCTCGGCCTGGTCGATGTCGGCCAGGCTCCACTGGTTCTTGTGGCCGCTCTCGAAGTCGTCGCTGAACACCGTGGTGGCGCCATTGGCCCCGGTCGCGACCTTGACGTTGTCGATGCCCCAGCTCTCGTCGGCCAGGCCCTGCAGCCCGCCGTCGGCGAAACGCACGGCGGCGGTGCTGCTGCCGGCGGTGAAGCTCAGCGTGATGTTGCGGTAGACGCTGTCGTTCCAGCTGGTGGAGCCGGCCAGATCGGAGGTGCCGCGGTTGACCACGCGCACATTGCCGGTGGTGGCCAGGTCGGGCACCAGCACCTGCAGGCTGGTGCCGGCGTCGTTGATCGCCAGCGGCTTGACCGACACCTGGCCGGTGGAGCCGTCGTTGTAACGCACATCGAACATCACCCGCGTGCCGGCACCGAAGTTCGTGCCCTGCAGCACGATCAGCTGGCCCACATTGGCCGAGGCCACGGCGCCCTGGGCGGGCACACCGTCGGTGGCCACCCCGGTGATGGCGGTGAGCGTGGCCGGCTTGACCGCGATGTCCGGTGCCAGCGTCACGCTGTGCAGGACGCCGGTGGTGGAGGAGACACGCAGCGAGCCGTCGGCGGCGAAGGCCAGGCCGGAGATGCTGCCGTTGACGATGCCCTGGCTGGCCAGGTCGACCCGGCGGATCTCCTGAGCGGTGCGGTCGAACAGCACCACCTGGGTGCCGCTGCCCGAGGAGCCGATCCACAGGTTGCCCGTGGCCGGATCGATGGCCATGCCGGTGTGGCCGCTCACGCCGAAGGGCAGCGCGAAGCCCTGGACCAGCGCCCCGGTGGCGGCATTGAACTCGCTGAGCTTGTTGTCCTGGCCCGTGGCGAAGATGTGGCCGGTGGTGGCATCGAAGACACCCGCGGTCATGTAGCTGCCCGTCAGGTTCAGCTGGGCGACGACGGCACCGGTGGCCGGATTCAGCGCGGTCACGTGGTTGCTGCCGTAGCCGTTGAACAGCACCAGGCTGCCCGCCGGCACGTTGACGCCACCCAGGCTGAACGCGGCCGTCGGGATCTGCAGGCCGGCATAACCCTGGGCCGTGACGTAGGTGCCCATGGCCGTGGTCAGCGTGATGCTCTGGGCGATGGTGCCGGTGGCCGGGTCGATGCGCAGCAGGTGGTCGGGGTTGTCGTTGTCCAGCACCCAGGTGGCGCCGGTGGTCTTGTCCACCGCGATGTCGGTGAGGTAGCCGGCGGCGGCCGTGTCGCTGCCCGGGCGCACCACGTTGGTCATGAATGCGGCCGAGGTGCCGCCGGCGGTCTGCACGGCGAAGCCGCCCTGGCCGTAGTGGGGCGTGGACGCCACGGCCAGGTTGAGCTGGCCGTTCTCGATGTTGCTGTAGGTGATGTCCGGGCCGGCGGCGATCTGGTTGTCGACGATGGTGGCGCCGGGCAGCCGGATGGTGCTGGCGCCTTCGACGAAGCCGCTGCCGGTGAGGCCCAGGCCGTTGTTCTCGGCCACGCGGGTGATGGTGGGCACGATCTGCAGCAGCGGCTGGCTGGCCGAGCCGAAGACCTGCAGCGCAAACGCGCCGTTCAGGTTGTCCGGCAACACCAGGGTGGCGCTGCTGCCGTCGCCTGCGGCGCTGACCGGATTCACACGCACCATGGCCAGGTTGCCCTGGTAGTCGGTGTAGCGCAGCAAGACGTCGGTGGCCACCGACAGGCCGTTGCCGTTCAAGACGATGGCCTGGCCGGCGTTGGCCGAGGCCTTGGTGGCGTCCGCCGGGGTGCCGCTGGCGGCCACGCTGGTGATGCTGGCCACGTTCACGCTGAACGCCGCGCTGGTGCCACCGGCGGTCTTGACGTTGATCGCGCCGAATACCCCGTTGGACAGCGGCACGGTGAGGGTCACCTGGCCGTTGACGTAGTTCACGTTGATGGCCGGGTCGTAGCGGCCCTGTACGTCCGGGCCGGTGGTGGCGCCGGCATCGAGCACGGATTCGGTGCCGAAGCTGTACAGGCTGTTGCCGCCTTCGACAAAGCCGAGGCCGCTGATCACGACCACGGCCGACAGGCCGTCGCCCGAGACCGATTGGACCTGCACATCGGTCACCTTGGGCACGATCTGCAGCAGTACGCTGCTGCCGTTCAGGTCCCCCACCACGCGCACCTGGCCGGTGACGGCGTTGACCGGCACCACAATCTGCGCCAGCGTGCCGGCGGCATTGACGACGCTCGGATGCACGATCAAGTCGTCCAGCACACCGTTGGCATCGATGGTCTGGAACACCACGTCGGTGCTCGCGTCCAGGCCCACGCCGATCAGGGAGATGGTCGCGCCCGGCTGGGCCGAGGCCTGGCCGCCGTTGGCCGGCGTGCCGCTGTCCGCGCTGGCCGTGATGCTGGTCAGGCTCAAGCCGAAGGCTGCGCTGGTGCCACCCACCGTCGTGACCCGGATCGGGCCGGTGGGCACGTTGTTGGGCACGGCCAGCACCAGGCCACCGTTGCCGATGGACCGGTTGAGCACGGGGTCGTACCGCGTGTAGACGTTGATGCCGTCGTTGCGCGAGATGTCGTCCACGCGCTGGTTGCCGAACAACACCGCACCGGCACCTTCGGCAAAGCCTGTGCCGCTGAGGGTCAATTGCGCCCCGGCATAACTCTGGTTGGCGGTCATCGCCACGTCGGTCAGCGTGGGCACGATCTGCAGCACGATGCCGACGCGGTCGCGCTCCAGCCGTACACGGCCGGTGGTGGCGTTGTCGGGCACCGTCACGGTGATGGTCTGCGCGCTGAGGTCGATCGAGGTCGGCGTCACCGTGAGGTTGCTGGCGTTGCCGCTGTCGTCGAGCACGACGAACACCACACGGTCGTTCGCCGCCAGGCCCGTGCCGCGCAGCACGATGGCCTGGCCGGTGTTGGCCGAGGGGACGCTGGCCTGGGCCGGCGTGCCGCTGGCCGCTGTGGCCTGGATGCCCGAGAGATGGCTGCTGCCGCTGCGCTGCAGGTCAACGCCCAGGCTGTAGGCACCGGTGTACGAGGCGATACCGCTGCCGGCCACGGTCGGGTTGTAGTTGCGGTTGTCGTAACCGCTCACGCCGATGGTGTAGAGACCGGTGCTCGGCACTTCGAGCTCCAGCACACTGGTGTCGTTCAGCGTGAAGTTGCGCGAAGTCACCTGGGTGCCGGTGGCATCGAACACCCGCACGTAGCTGTACAGCGCCGGGCTCGTCAAGGTGAGGCGCAGCAGGTTGCCGCTGTCGACGCTGACCCGGTACAGGTCGACGTCCTTGTTGCCGTTCGCACCGTCGCCGATGCTCGCATTGAGGGTCAGATGCTGATCGCGCAGGTTACCGAGGCCGGCCGCGCCGGTGATGGTGTCGCTCGGCTCGGTGGCCGGGGTCTGTGTGCCGAGGTCGGTGAAGGTCGCGCCGATGCGCATCGTTGAATTTCCGCCCGAGGTGGACACGTTGACGAGGTTGCCCGCGGCACCGACCGGCACCGTGACCGTGAGCAGTTGCATGTCGCGTGTTTCGCCATTGCCGTCGATCACGGTGCGCAGGCTGTAGGCGCCGGCCGGCCGGCCGCCGATGGTGATCACCAGGTCGGCCGCGCTGAGGCCGGTGGCTTCGATGACGATGGTGTTGCCGGGCGTCAACGCACCGCCCACGCCGCGCAGCGAAGGCGCGATCTGCAGCGCCAGGCTGGTGCTACTGCCGAGCACGGTCACGTCGCCGCTGGTGGCCAGCGCCGGCACGACGATGGTCAGGGTCTGGCCGTTGTTGCTCACGGTGCCGGTGCGCGTGAGGGTGCCGATGGCGCCGCTGTCGTCGCGGCCCTGGAACTGCACCAGCGTGCTGCTGGTGAAGCCCTGGCCCTGCAACACGATGGACTGGCCCGTGGTGGCCGATGGCTTGGTCGGGTCGGCCGGCGCGCCGCCGTTGGCCTGCGCCACGATGGCCGTGAACTGCACGACCGGTTGCGCGGCGGGTTGCGGCGAGATCTGCGCATACCCGCCCTCGGTGGTGATGCGGATCGGCCCATCCAGGGTACGCGGCGCGACGGCGGTGAGGTTGCTGTTGCGCGTGCCGGTCACGTCGAACGGCGTGAGGTTGCTGGCGGTATCGGCGATGGCCACGCCGCCCACGGTGAGGGTGGAGGCGCCCTCCATGAAGCCCGAACCGGTGAGCGTGAAGCCTGCGTCCTCGCCCGGGCGGCCCGTGATGGCGGTCAGCGTGGGCACCACCTGCAGCCGCACGGCCGCACTCGCGCCGAAGCTCTGCGTCGAATAACCGCCGCCGGTGTCGGAATTGGCGAAGGTGTCGCGCAGCAGGCTCTGGCCGTCCACACTCACATCGATCAGGTCCGGGTCGTTGGTACCGGTGGCAGCCCAACTGTCCAGGATGTACAGGTCGAAGCTCAGCGTGTAGGTCTGCCCGGCGGTGAGACCGGAGAGGTTCAGCGTCTGGCTGTCGTTGCTGAAGCGACCGGCGTAGCGGCTGAGGTTGCCCAGCTCGGCCTGGTCGATGTCGGCCAGGCTCCACTGGTTCTTGTGGCCGCTCTCGAAGTCGTCGCTGAACACCGTGGTGGCGCCATTGGCCCCGGTCGCGACCTTGACGTTGTCGATGCCCCAGCTCTCGTCGGCCAGGCCCTGCAGCCCGCCGTCGGCGAAACGCACGGCGGCGGTGCTGCTGCCGGCGGTGAAGCTCAGCGTGATGTTGCGGTAGACGCTGTCGTTCCAGCTGGTGGAGCCGGCCAGATCGGAGGTGCCGCGGTTGACCACGCGCACATTGCCGGTGGTGGCCAGGTCGGGCACCAGCACCTGCAGGCTGGTGCCGGCGTCGTTGATCGCCAGCGGCTTGACCGACACCTGGCCGGTGGAGCCGTCGTTGTAACGCACATCGAACATCACCCGCGTGCCGGCACCGAAGTTCGTGCCCTGCAGCACGATCAGCTGGCCCACATTGGCCGAGGCCACGGCGCCCTGGGCGGGCACACCGTCGGTGGCCACCCCGGTGATGGCGGTGAGCGTGGCCGGCTTGACCGCGATGTCCGGTGCCAGCGTCACGCTGTGCAGGACGCCGGTGGTGGAGGAGACACGCAGCGAGCCGTCGGCGGCGAAGGCCAGGCCGGAGATGCTGCCGTTGACGATGCCCTGGCTGGCCAGGTCGACCCGGCGGATCTCCTGAGCGGTGCGGTCGAACAGCACCACCTGGGTGCCGCTGCCCGAGGAGCCGATCCACAGGTTGCCCGTGGCCGGATCGATGGCCATGCCGGTGTGGCCGCTCACGCCGAAGGGCAGCGCGAAGCCCTGGACCAGCGCCCCGGTGGCGGCATTGAACTCGCTGAGCTTGTTGTCCTGGCCCGTGGCGAAGATGTGGCCGGTGGTGGCATCGAAGACACCCGCGGTCATGTAGCTGCCCGTCAGGTTCAGCTGGGCGACGACGGCACCGGTGGCCGGATTCAGCGCGGTCACGTGGTTGCTGCCGTAGCCGTTGAACAGCACCAGGCTGCCCGCCGGCACGTTGACGCCACCCAGGCTGAACGCGGCCGTCGGGATCTGCAGGCCGGCATAACCCTGGGCCGTGACGTAGGTGCCCATGGCCGTGGTCAGCGTGATGCTCTGGGCGATGGTGCCGGTGGCCGGGTCGATGCGCAGCAGGTGGTCGGGGTTGTCGTTGTCCAGCACCCAGGTGGCGCCGGTGGTCTTGTCCACCGCGATGTCGGTGAGGTAGCCGGCGGCGGCCGTGTCGCTGCCCGGGCGCACCACGTTGGTCATGAATGCGGCCGAGGTGCCGCCGGCGGTCTGCACGGCGAAGCCGCCCTGGCCGTAGTGGGGCGTGGACGCCACGGCCAGGTTGAGCTGGCCGTTCTCGATGTTGCTGTAGGTGATGTCCGGGCCGGCGGCGATCTGGTTGTCGACGATGGTGGCGCCGGGCAGCCGGATGGTGCTGGCGCCTTCGACGAAGCCGCTGCCGGTGAGGCCCAGGCCGTTGTTCTCGGCCACGCGGGTGATGGTGGGCACGATCTGCAGCAGCGGCTGGCTGGCCGAGCCGAAGACCTGCAGCGCAAACGCGCCGTTCAGGTTGTCCGGCAACACCAGGGTGGCGCTGCTGCCGTCGCCTGCGGCGCTGACCGGATTCACACGCACCATGGCCAGGTTGCCCTGGTAGTCGGTGTAGCGCAGCAAGACGTCGGTGGCCACCGACAGGCCGTTGCCGTTCAAGACGATGGCCTGGCCGGCGTTGGCCGAGGCCTTGGTGGCGTCCGCCGGGGTGCCGCTGGCGGCCACGCTGGTGATGCTGGCCACGTTCACGCTGAACGCCGCGCTGGTGCCACCGGCGGTCTTGACGTTGATCGCGCCGAATACCCCGTTGGACAGCGGCACGGTGAGGGTCACCTGGCCGTTGACGTAGTTCACGTTGATGGCCGGGTCGTAGCGGCCCTGTACGTCCGGGCCGGTGGTGCTCGAGACATCGGTAATGACTTCGCTGCCGATGTGATATTCGGAGCCGAGGCCTTCGGTGAAGCCCACGCCCGACAAGACGATGACGGCCGAGGTTCCGTCGCCCGAGATCGACTGTACCTGCACGTCGGTGACGATGGGCACGATCTGCAATGGCACGGTGCCATCGGCGAAATCGGTGCGCACGTTGCCGACCTGACCGTAGACTACGGCGTCGCCGGTGACCGCGTCGAATGGCACGGTGAAGTAGGCGATGCCCGCCGCGGTATCGAAGCGCCGGGCCGTGACCACGGTGGTGGATTTGGTGCCGGAGGCGTCGATGGTGCTGAACTGCGCCCGGCCGGTGCTCGGATCGAACGGCACGTTGATGCCGATTTCCTGGCCCGGGTTGGCCGATGGCGCCTGCAGGATGTCCGGCACGCCGCTGACGGCCTTGACATTGCTGGCCGGGCGCACCGTGAAGTTGCGCACGATGGCCGCGGCGAGTTCATTGCCCGAACGGTCGGCCACGATGCTCGGCGAGATCGTCAGCCGGTAGTCGCCGGCGGTGAGGAAGCTGTCCGGCAGCACCGACAGCGCCTGGCCGAAAGCCCGCGTGTTCAGATGCGTGGCGATCAACACGTCGTCAGCCGTGCCGAAGACGTTGTCGGCGCCGGCGCGCACCAGGCTCACGCCCGCGGCATCGAGCAGCGTGGTGTCCAGCGGCTCGTCGAACTGGATGTCCACCGAGCGCACGAAGAAACGCCGCTCACCCTCGCCGATGCTGATGCCCTGCACCTGGGGCGCAAAGGTGTCGGGCACCACGTCGAGCACGGCCACGGTGGACAGCGTGCTGTTGCCGCCGGTGTCGGTGGCACGCACCTGCAGCGTGAGCGTGTTGCCGGCGGAGGCGATGGTCGGTGCCTGCGTGAACAGCTCGAACGGGAAGGCCGCGTCGTTGGAGACCACCACGCCGTTGACCAGCAGCTCGACGTTGCGCACCTGCACGTCGTCGTTGACGGTCGGCCGGATCTGGATGGTGCGGCCTTCGAGCACCTGGACGCCGGCCTTGACCGGATCCACGTCCACGCCATCGACGGCGATGGACAGCGTGGGCGCCACACCGCCAGCGTCGAAGCCGACGTAACTCACGATCTGCAGACCGCCCGTGCCATCGGCTACGAAGGCCAGGCCATTGGCGAGTGCCACACCCTTGGGTGGGTTCGGCAGGTTGTAACGGGCCACGAAGGCGCCGGTGTTGGCCGGGTCGCGTACGTTGCTCACGTCGAGCACGTTCAGTGCCTGACCCTGCGGGCCGAGCAGCGCGCCGGTGGTGATCAACAGGCCCGAGCCGTTGGCCGCCAGAGCCTGGCCGGCCGTGCCGCCCTGGTCCACGCCGCTGAGCAATACCAGGTTGGCGGGGTCGGCCACGTTCACGGTGAGGAAACCCTGCGTGAAGGAGACGCCGGTGCCGACATACACCACGCCGCCGCCGGCGAAGATCTGTGTGCCGCCCTCGGTCAGCGTCAGCGAATCGAGTTGCGCCAGCTGGTTGCCAGCGATGGCGTAGCTGCGCAGCGTGCGCTGGTTGTCCATGGTGTAGACGTTGGCGCCATCGACGGCCAGCGAGGTGATCAGGCCGCCGCCGCTGTTGGCCAGGTTCAACGTCTGCAACACGTCACCGGTGTTCAGGTCGACCACCGCCAGGTTGGCGCCGGCCGAGACGAAGGCCAGCCCATCGCGCACACGCACGCTGCTCACCGCCGCGTCGAAGATCAGCGTCTGTTGCAGCACCGGTGCGGCCGGATTGCTGATGTCGACGATGTGCAGGCCGCCGTCGCCAGCCGCCACCAGGGCCAGGCCGCGCACGGCATCGACCGCGATGTCGACGTTGTTGCCCGACAGGTCCAGCTCGGCGCGCAGCGTGGGCCGGGTGGTCTGCGAGGCATCGACGATGGCCAGGCCGTAGCTGCCGGTGGCCACATAGGCGTAGAGCTTGGCGCCGCTGTCGCCGCCGGTGCCGATCACGGTCACGGCCTGGGCGCTGCCCTGCAGGGCGGCACTGGCGACCACGCCGGTGGGGATCTGCAGGCCGCCGAGCGGATCGAGCTGCTGCTGCACTTCGGCCAGGTCGGAGATGCCGTCGGCATCCGTGTCCTTCTTGTCGGCACGGGTGCCGATGATGAACTCGGCCAGGTCTTCCAGGCCGTCGCTGTCGCCGTCGGGCGTGAAGCGTCCGCCGAGCACGACTTCGGGCAGGTCGAAGTCGTTGCCGGACTTCGGCGTCACGTAGTCGCTGATGCCGATGGTGTTGGTCTCGACGTGGTAGACGTATTGCCGGTAACGCGTATTGGGCGCGAGCACGATGCCGTCCGGGCAGATCGCGCCGCCTTCGGAGACGACGGTGTTGTCGCGCATCAGCAGGCCGGTGTCCAGGTTCTGGATCGCGAAGTAATAGTGGCCGCTGGTGTAGCTGGCGTTCGAGGCCGGCGTGACGTAGTCGCTGATCTTGTGGATCTCGAGCGCGTTGATGGCCACCATGTCGCTCGTGCCGAACAGGCGCAGGTCGAGCACGCCGTCCTGCACTTCGACGCGGTGCGTCATGGTGATGTGTTCGCCGAGTTCGGTGGAGACGGCGCCGCGGCGCACGCCCTCGATCTCGTAGCTCATGCGGTCGCGCGCCGAGGCGTCATCGCCGAGCGTGACGCTGATTTCGTAGGTGCCGTTGGCCACGGCCACCGAGAAGGTGGCGTCGCGTGTCTGCGCCAGGTCACCTGTGAGCGGGTTGCTGCCGGTGGAGGCGCTGCTGGCGCTGTTAGCGGTCCTCCAGCCGTAGCCCGCGGGCGTGCTGTAGACCTGGGCCGCGCTTACGGCCGTGAAGCCCGGCGCTGCGCCGCCGGCGCCGAAGTCGAAGGCGTAGCCGACGTGTGTGTCTTCGGTCGGGACGGCGGCAGCGGCGAGTGCAGCGCCGCTTCCAACCTGCAGCAGTTCGCCATCGGTGGTGTTGGCCGGCGCTAGCGTGCCGGGATGGAAGGGGAAGCCCGCGCCCGGCAGCGTGTAGGCCTGGGCCATTGCCGGGTTCACCACATAGCCCATGTCGGTCAGCGCAGCAATGCTCAAGGCGCTCAGCGGCGTGGCGATGCCGGTGTCGAGCAGCGGCGTCATGAGTTCGTTGCCGAACACCGACTCGCGCCAATGGGTCGGCGTGGCACCGCTGCGGTTGTCCAGTGGCACGCCGGTCGGTGCGCCGCCCGCCAAGGCGGCGAACGCGGCCACGCCGGCGGCGCCCGTGTAACGCGGATTGGTCGGGCTGCTGGTATCGACCAGGCCCATGGCCGACCATAGCTGGCCGAAGCCGAGTGCGTGGCCGATTTCATGCAGCATCGTGGCCAGCAGCTCGGCGGGTGTGGCGGCGGCCAGGTCGGCCGCATCCAGCGTGATTTCCGCCAAGGCAGGCAGCCCCATGGCGCCAGGGCGCTTTTCCAGGATGCTGGTGCTGGCCAGCGTGCCGCCGGCACCGTCGCCGGTCACCACCCGCACGTCGATGCGCAGGTCGTCGACCAGGCCATAGACCGTCAGTGCCGACGGGATGTCGGTGGTGATGATGTTCTGCCATTGCGTGATGGCCGCGCCGATGACGGCTTTCTGGGCCGCGTTCAACGCCAGGCCGACATCGACCGCGTCGATGTTGAAGCCGGTGAAGCGGTTGGGTATGCCGCCGATGGGCAGGATGATGCCCGGCGTGGGCGTGTTCGGCGGATTGATCGGGCTGATCGGCGGCACCGGCGTCCACGGCAGGATCGGCGGTATCGGCGGCGTGGTCGGCAGGTTGGGGTTGACAACCGGGCCGGGGCCAGGCCCGGGGCCGGGTCCAGGGCCCGGGCCGGGTCCGGGTCCCGGAGCAGGGCCGGGACCTTTCGGCTTGTCGCTGCGGCCCCAGGGGCCGGGTGGTGTGAGGCCGTGCCAGCCCGGCGCCATGATGCCCGAGCCTTCGTCGGAGACCACGGTCTTGCCGTCGGCCGAAACCGTGCCCGTGCCGTTGATGACCAGGCGGCCGGTGGTGTGGTCGAAGCTCAGGATGTTGAGCTTGGTGCCGGGCGCCGCATCGAACACGTTCGGAAAGGTGATGGTCAGCGGCTGGGCGAAGGTGTCCACGCCCGGCGCCTGGATGGTGATGTCGAAGGTGTGCTGCATCACGCCCGGGGGCAGCATGTCCTTCACCAGTTCCGGCGGCACGGTGTTGATGCCGATCTTCACGTCGGTCAACGGCTGGCCGTCGAAGCCGATGGCGGCCCCGGGTGTCACCGTCAACGTGAGCGCATCGCGCCATTCGTCGATGATGCCGGGCGCGGACTTCTCGTCCACCGTGATCACGGTCGGTACGGTGTTGCTCACGTCCTTCAGGGCCGAAGTCTGGATGCGCGGCAGGTAGACCTCCTTGCGGTCGGCGTCTTCGCGACGCGACTCGTCGGTGCCCATGCTGCCCATGGAGGTGTTCACGACGCCCGGCTTGAGCTCCAGGTCCATCACCATTTCAGGGAAGAAGATGCCGGCCGGTGCGTTGGTGGCGGTGCGGCCGTCGATGGCCAGCTTCACGGTGCCCACGGGCACGCTGTCGAACGCGAAGTTGCCCAGCGCATCGGTGTAGACCGCCTGGTCTTCCTGGCCGATGATCCAGACCTTGGCATGTGCGATCGGGTTCAGGAACACGTCGTCCGGCGTGTGGATCACGCCGTCCGGCCCGCGACGGATGTCGTCGAAGGTCATCGGCAGCAGATCGGGGCCCGGGTCGAGCACACGACCGACGAGTTTGGTGCCGATCACCGAGGTGGTGCTGACGGTGGTGAAGCTCCAGGCGAGGTCGCCCCCGGGCGTGCCGTTGCTGTCGGCATCGAGGAAGGCGCCGTCCTGCGCGGCGCGGATCGCCGAACCCTTGACGTGGATGGTGATCGTCGAGCCGCCGGGCATCGGTGTATCTGGCAGCAGCCAGGCGAAGCTGCCGTCCAGCGCCGGAGCTATGGTCATGGCCAGTTTGCTGCCGTCCGGGCCGGTGGCGTACAGGCTGTCGGCGGTCAGCGTGGCCGGATTCACGGCGCGGCTGAAGAACACCTGCGGCCGGTAGGTGCTGCCGATGTCGTTCTTGCCGTCGTCGGGCGTGAATTTGGTGACGCTGAAGGGTGCGAGTTCGGCCACGCTCACGCTGCGGCTGAAGGTCTGGCTGTTGCCGGCCAGATCCTTGGCGACGATGGCCAGCGTGTGGTCGCCCACCGACAGGTTGCCCAGCGGCAGCGCCTGGTCGAAGGCGCCCGACGTGCTGTCGAAGCCGATGGTCTTGCTGGCGCCGCCGTCGATGCTGTAGCTGAGCTGGGCCAAGGTGGTGCCGGTGGCATCGGCCTTGCCGATCAGGCGGCTGGCGGCCGTCAACGCGCCGCCGTTGGCGATGCTGGTGAGGTCCAGCGTCGGCGCCTTGGTGTCCAGCGTGAAGCTGCGCGTGTAGGCCGCGCTCAGGTTGCCGGCTTCGTCGCGCGCCAGCAGCGTCACGGTGTGGGCACCGTCTTGCGAGCCATCCAGCGCGAAGGCGGTGGTGAAGCTGAACTTGCCGTCGGCGGCCAGTGTCATTGCCACCGGCGTGCCGTTGTCGATGCGGTAGGTGGCCGAGGCCACGCCCGAGAGGTTGTCCAGGATCTGGCCGGTGTAGGTCAGGTTGGCGTTGGTCGCGGTGGCGCTGTCGGCTACCACCAGGTTCGGCGCCTGCGTGTCCTCGGTGAGCGCAAAACGCGCCAGCACCGCATCGGCCACCTTGGCACCGATCACAGCGCCCTCGTTGTTGGCGAAGATGGTGTGGATGCCGGCGTAGATGCGGCTCATGCCGGCTTCCTGCGCGGCCTGCTCGAAGCTGGTGAAGCTGCGTGTCACGCCGGGCACGGTCACGCTGATGGTGCTGAAGCTCGTGTTGGCGCCGAAGGTGGCGCTGAGGATGCCGGCCGCGGCCGCGCTGAAGGTGGAGTGGCCCGACACATAGTCGGGGTGCGGCGGCGTGATCAGCAGCGGGCGCCAGTTGGCGTCCTGCGTGGTGCCGGGGTTGTTGTCCAGGTCGGCGTTCTGGATCGCGGTGACCGGCCGCCAGAAGTCGTAGGTGTACTTGGTGTCCCAGCAGGCGATGGCCGCGTCGGCCAGCGCCACGTTGAGCTGGGCCATCATGCGCGCGTTGGCGGAAAGGCTCGCACCCTTCTCTGTGGCCACCTGCGAGGCGATCAGGTTCCAGTGGCCCGGCGGCGTGTAGCTGCCGCCGCCGTCGGCCCAGAACTGCGCCATCTGCGTCTGGTCGGCCGTGCGCAGCGTGCTGGTGTCGCCCCCGTACAGGCGCACCTGTTCCTCGGCCGCGGCATATTCGGCCGAGTCGAGCGCGGGTGGTGGCGGGGCGCGGAATTCGTCGTTCGAGGTCAGCACGAACGGCGTCACCTTGCCCCACTGCGGATGTTCGGCCGTGAGGAACAGCGGTCCGGTCGGCCGCCACTGGCCCAGGTCCAGGCCACCGTCGTCGGTGGTGAAGTCGAGGTAGCCGTCGTTGGCGCGGATGGTCAATGCGGCCATGGCGATGCGGTCGCCCAGCGCGATGCCCGCGGTCTTGGCCGCGCTGTCGGGGATCTTCGCCAGATCGGCATTCAGCACCGCCGTCAGGCCGGCGCGCTGCGCCGGGTACAGCGTGTACAGCACACGGTAGGCGGCCTGGGTGACGGCAGCTTCGACCGAGACCGGGCCGGTCACCGTGTCCTGCACCAGGAAGGCCGGCGTGCCTTCGATGGCCGCCAGCGTGTCGTACACGGCCACGCTCTGGATCGCCAGCACACGCGTGGCTTCCTCGGGCGGCGTCACGTCGAGCTGGATGGCCTTCAAGGCCACCGTGTTCCATTCGAGCACCGGATCGACCGCCGTACTGGCTGCCACGCGGGTGATGGTCCTGGTGATGCTGGTGGTATTGCCCGCGGCATCGGCGACGCCGAGGGTGAGCAGGTTGTCGCCCAGGGCCAGGGCCACGCCCGGCATTTGGAACACCCCGGTACCCGAGGCCACCACGCTCAGGCCCTGTGCGCCGAGACTGACCGTGGCATTGGCCTCCACCGTGCCCGACAACAGGGCGATGGCCGAATCGGTCTGGCTGGTGTCGCCGTTCACCGAATCGGTGAGGCTGGTGCCGAAGCTGCCGCCGGTGGGGGCCGCCGTGTCCAGCGTGAAGGCCAGGTTCACCGCGGCCGAGCGGTTGCCCGCTGCGTCTTCCGCCACCACACGCAAGGTGTGCGCGCCGTCGGCCAGCGTGCCGCCGGCC
Source organism: Rhodoferax koreense (assembly GCF_001955695.1). Classification (NCBI taxonomy): domain Bacteria; kingdom Pseudomonadati; phylum Pseudomonadota; class Betaproteobacteria; order Burkholderiales; family Comamonadaceae; genus Rhodoferax; species Rhodoferax koreensis. The sequence continues at coordinate 1,944,057 of NZ_CP019236.1, forward strand.
AGCGTGGCCAACTGCGCGGCGCTGATGGCGAAGCTGCCATTGCCGGCCAGCGCCGCGCTGAGGTCGGTGAAGACCGGTGTGGCGCCTGGGTCCAGCGCGACCAGCAGCTTGACCGCGCCGACGTTGTCCGTGGTCGTGCCCTGCACGCGCGCGTCGTTGGTGATGCCGTCGCTGGCCGAACGGCCGCTGTCGTTGACCAGGGCCAGTGTGGCCACCACGGGGGCCTGGGTGTCGTTGCCCGGCGCGGTGATGCGTTGCACCGCGAGGCTGGCCGTGCCCGTGTTGCCGGCGACATCGGTGAGGGTGAAGCTGAAGGTATTGTTGCCCAGCGCCAGCGCGACACCGGTGAAGCTGAAGTCGCCCTGCGCATCGGCCGTGGCCTGGTGGGCTCCGAACGTCACCAGGGTGCCGGCGGCAGCTTGGCCGACCAGGGTCACGCTGGTGTTGTCGGTGACCAGGTCGCCGACCGTGCCGCTGTCGGAAGCCGGGGCCAGGCCGAGGGCCGTTGCGGCGGGTGCTGTGGTGTCGAGTATGAAGACCAGGGCCTTGGCTTCCGAGCGATTGCCGACCGCGTCCACCGCAATCACGCTCAAGCTGTGTGCACCATCGGCCAGCGTGCCACCGGCGAGCGTGTCGAGCTGGGCTTTGCTCAGCGTGAAGCCGCCGTTCGACAGCGCGCTGCTGAAGTCGGTGTAGGTGGGCGTGCCCGTGGCGTCGAGCGCGACGAGCAACTGCGTCACGCCGACGTTGTCGCTGACCGTGCCTTGTACACGCGCATCGCTGGTGATGCGGTCGGTGGCGGAACTGCCGGTGTCGCTGACGAGCGCCAGCGTGTCGACGACCGGCAGCGTGGTGTCGCCCGGGACGGCTGCGCGCTCCACCGTGAGGCTGGCCGTGCCGGTGTTGCCGGCGGCATCTGTCAGGGTGAAGCCGAAGATGTTGTTGCCCAGCGTGAGTGGCACATTGGCGAACGTGAACTTGCCGTCGTTGCCGGCCGTCACCGTGGTGTTGCCTAACTTGACCGCGGTGCCCGCGGATGTTGTGCCGTTCAGCGTGGCACTGGCCAGCGTTGTGCTGTTGTCGCCGGCCGTGCCTGTGTCGGAGGCCGGGTCCAAGGTGACCACGGCCGTCGGCGCCGTGGTGTCGAGGGTGAAGCCCAGCGTCTTGGCGGCAGACTGGTTGCCGGCCGCATCCACCGCGACGACGCTGAGCGTGTGCGCGCCTTGCGCCAGGGTGCCGCCGGCCAGGGTGGCCAGTTGGGCCGCGCTCAGCGTGAACTGGGTACCGTTGAGGGCGGCGCTGAGGTCGGTGTAGGTCGGTGTGCCCGTGGCGTCGAGCGCGACCAGCAACTGCGTCACGCCGACGTTGTCGCTGACCGTGCCCTGCACGGCCGGGTTGCTGGTGATGCCATCGGCGGCCGAGCTGCCGGTGTCGCTGACCAGGGCCAGCGTGTTCACGACCGGCAAGGTGGTATCGGCCGGCGCGGTGCGTTGCACCACCAGCGAAGCGCTGCCGGTATTGCCGGCGATGTCGGTCAGCGTGAACGCAAAGCTGTTGCTGCCGAGGGCGAGGGCGACGTTGGCGAAGCTGAACGTGCCGTCGTTGCCGGCAGTCACCATGGTGTTGCCGAGCTTGACCGTGCTGCCTGCGCTGGTGGAGCCGTTCAGCGTCACGCTGGCCAGCGTCGTGCTGTTGTCGCCGGCCGTGCCGGTGTCGGAAGCCGGGTCCAAGGTGACCACGGCCGTCGGCGCTGTGGTGTCGAGTGTGAACGCCAGTGTCTTGGCCGTGGACTGGTTGCCGGCCGCATCCACGGCAACGACTTGCAGGCTGTGTGCGCCGTCGGCCAGCGTGCCGCCGGCGAGTGCGTCGAGCTGCGCCTTCGTCAGGCTGAAAGCGCCGCTGGCCAGGCTGGCTGTGAGGTCGGTGAAGACCGGCGTGCCCGTGGCGTCGAGCGCCACCAGCAACCGCGTGACGCCGATGTTGTCGCTGACCGTGCCCTGCACGCGGGCATCGCTGGTGATGTGATCGTTGGCCGCGCTTCCGGTGTCGCTGACCAGGGCCAGGGTATCGACGACCGGCAGCGTGGTGTCGCCGACCACGGCCGTGCGTTCCACGGCGAGGTTGGCGATGCCGGTGTTGCCGGCCAGATCGGTGAGCGTGAAGGCGAAGCTGTTGCTGCCGACCGCGAGTGCGACTCCGGTGAACGAGAACTTGCCCAGGTTGTCCGCGGTGGTGGACACGTTGCCCAGCTTCACCACGGTGCCCGCCGCGGTGGTGCCGGCGAGCGTCACGCTGGCCAAGGTGGTGCTGTTGTCGCCGGCCGTGCCGGTGTCGGAGGCCGGGTCGAGTGTGACGGTCGCGGTGGGTGCCGTGGTGTCGAGCACGAAGGCGACATTGGCCGTGGCCGAGCGGTTGCCGGCGGGGTCGAGGGCCCGCAGCGAGATGCTGTAGGCGCCGTCGGCGAGGCTGCCGCCGGCCAGGGCCGCGAGCGCGGCGGCATTCACGGTGTAGCCGTTGGCACCGGCGGTTGCGGTAATCGCCTGGAAAGCGCCATTGCCGATTGCGGCTTCGAAGCCGGCGATGCCACTTGCGTCCGCAGCCTGCAGGCGCAGCGTCGGATCGCTGGTGACGCCGTCGCTGGCCGATGCGCCGGTGTCGTTCTGCAATGTCGCACTCAAGGTCGGCGCCGTGCTGTCGCTGGCCGTGGTCTGCAATTGGGGCAGGCTGGTCGGGGCCACGGGCTGGCCGCCGACGCTCACGGTGGCCGGGAACACCGGTGCCACAAGCTTGGTGTTGCCGCTGAAGCCGCCGCCGACCACCAGTTCCTGCACGCGGTTGGCATTGGTGCCGAGCACGGCGCCGGTGGTCGGATCGACGCTGGCCATGACGGTGCTGTCGACCATGTCGCCGCCGATGCGCAGGCGGGCCAGGGTGCCGGGCTTGAAGCTGTCGGCATCCGCGCCACTGCCGCCCAGGGCCACGTCGGCACCGAGGTTGGCGCCGACCAGCACCGTCATGCCACGCATCGAGCCGCCGACCTGGAACACCTGGATGGCGCTGGCGGCGACCAGGCCGGCCGCATCCCCCACGATGTAGAGCTGGGTCACCGCACCGCCGAAGTTGGCACGCCAGCTCGGGCTGGTGTTGCCGAGCTGCACGGCGCCGCTGCGGCCCGACACGCTCCACACGCCCGAGACCGTGCCTTCGATGTTCACGCCGGTCAACACCGTCGTGGTCGTCCCCGGTGCACCCAGGACCAGCCCGGCGTCGAAGGCGCCGTGCACAGAGAGTTGTGTGAGTGAGGCGGCCTTCAACTGACCGGCGCTGCCGGTCCAACTCTCGGCCTCGAGCTTCACCGAAGTGTGATCGGCGACCAGGCTGCTGTTGTTGACGCTGCCCAGGCGCAAGCTGGCCGGCACGCTACCGGCGCCGGTGAGCGTGAGGTTGGCCGCGTCGAGATTGCCGAGCGCCAGGCTGCCGACCTGGCCATCGAACCGCGCCGCGCCGGTCACGTCGGCCAGGCCGAAATCCAGGGCGCCGATGGCGCTGTCGGCGTGGATGCTGCTGAACTGCACATGGCCGCCGTTGCCGTCGGTCTGCAACTCGACACGCGAGGATGCGTCCGTGCCGGAGAGCGTCAGTCCGTAGCTGCCGTCGTCGGCCAGGCTCAGTTGCGCCGTGCCCGCACCGGTGACGACCACGTTGGCCAGCGCATGCGGCGCCGCGGCGATCTGGAACGTGGTGAAGCCTGTGTCCGGCCCCGACGCGGAACCGCTGCTGTCGTCGCTGCTGCTGCGTTGCGTGACTTGTGTCTCGGCGCCCGCGGGCGGCGGTGCGAGCAAGGTCGCCACCTCGGCCGACATCAACAGCCGCGGCTCCAGCGGCTCGAAACGGATGCGGTCGAGCACCGGTGTCAGTGCATCGATGGCCTCGCGGCGCCAGGTCGAGAACTTGTGCCTCAGGGCCTTCCACAGGTCGCGGCAGATGAAGGACGTGGCGCGAGCCACCAGGGCCAGCAGCAGCCGTGTCGGTTGGGCCTTGGCGCGTTTGGTCTGGGCGCGGCGGGACGATGCGGATGAAAAACGCATGACAACTCCTCGGGGGCGGTGAAGTGCAGGCGCACCGCGGCGCTGGCCGCCTTTGTCATGGCGGCCGGGAAGACGGGATCGGGAAAGAGCTACGCCGCGGTACGCGACAGACGGCGCGGGGTCAGAAGCCGGAGTTCAATGCAGACGCGGTCGCGTGGACGAACTGGTCGCTCGGCGTGTCAGCAAGACCATGCCGAGGCCGAGCAGCATCCAGCTCGAAGGCTCGGGCACGTTGTTGGGTGGCGCGGCCACGGTGATGGCCGCCTGGCCGGTCTGGAAGGTGTCGAAGCTGTCGTCCGACACCTCGAACAGTTGCGAGCCGAACGGGCCGCTGCCCAGCCGCGTGAAGAATAGGCTGTAGTCGAACGGCAGGGCGGTGTCGGAGAGTGCGGTGAGGATCAGCAGCCCATCCGAGCCGGCGATGCCGGGGGTGATGGTCGCATCGACGTTGGGTGGTGCGGCCGAGGCTGCGGCGAGATCGGCAAAACCCGCCGTCGGGAGGTGAAAGGTCACGGCGTAATCGGTGAGCAGGTTGCCTTCGACGTGGTAGGTGAACTGCCATCGGTCCTTGCCAGCCGTGGTGTCGAACACGTCGGTGGCCACCACCGTCGGTGTTGTGCCCACGGCGGCCTGCACCTGCAGCGCCGCCAGACTGCCGAGCATGCCCAAGGCGAGCGCACAAAAACGTTTCAGCAAGACATCGCGCATCATTGTTGATCCCTCTTGAATTTGTGATTTGCCGCCTTGCATGGCTCGCGATTGCGGGCCGGGGCAGCCGTGGTTTTTATTGCTTTTTTTACCAAAAGCGAGCAAATAGTCACCGCTATTCAAGGCTTCGTCAAATGGGAATAGTTACTACGAAAATTAAGTTTGTTACTGGTTGTTCTTATATTTCAACCTCGACCGTAGTGCCGCGGCGGCCTTCACTGTCCACCCTGAAAGTGCGTCGGCGGGAGAGAAGATACCTCCCGGAGATACCCGTTTTCGAGACATTCGAATCGCGCCGAGGCGGTGGATATTCGAATGTCAAATACGAAATAGATGTGTATTTATGTAAATTTAGAAAATCTACGTTTGTAACATCAGATTCTTTCGGATTGCGATTCCCATTCATTGAACCAATGTCAATCCCGCAAACGCGTGACACACATGGCGCGCCGGGCCCGGCCGAACTGGACCGGAAACCGGGGCTTCATCGGCCGATCAAAGCGCAGGCCACATGCTGAAATCACGCGATTCCGTTTGGAATGGACCATGACAGAGCGCTTCCCTCATTCCACCATCCAGTGCCTCGCCGCGATTGCCCAACACCATGGTCTGCCGATCAATCCTGAACGTTTGATCGAGGACTATGCGCTGGCGGGGGAGGAGCCGCCACCGGCGACGGTGCTGCGCATCGCGTCCGACATCGGGCTCAAGGCCAAGGCCGACAAGCTCACCTGGGCCAGCCTGCAGGCCCAGGGCGGCGTGTTTCCGCTGATCGCGCGGCTGGCGGACAACACGGCGGTGATCGTGGTGAGCGCGCATTCCAACGGAACGAGCGAGGTGGCCATCCTCAATCCGCTGGCGGACCGGCCGACCGAGGTGCTCAGCGTCGGACAGGAGAAGTTCTGCCAGCTCTGGCACGGCGACGTGTTCCTGCTCAAACGCCAGAACAACCTGCCCGAGCCCAGCCGCAAGTTCGGCTTTCGCTGGTTCATCCCGGAGATCATGAAACAGAAGGCGGCGCTGCGCGACATCGCCATCGCCGCCATCGCCATGCATTTCCTGGCCCTGGCCTCGCCGATCTTCTTCCAGCTGGTGATCGACAAGGTCCTCGTGCACCAGAGCATGTCCACGCTGTGGGTGCTGGGCGTGGGCATCGTGATGGCCCTGGTGTTCGACGCCCTGTTCGGCTTCCTGCGACAGATCCTCACGCTGTCGGCGAGCAACAAGATCGACATGCGGCTCACCCGCCGCACCTTCGCGCACCTGCTGTCGCTGCCGATCGACTACTTCGAGACGACGACGGCCGGCGTGATCACGCGCCACATGCAGCAGGTCGAGAAGATCCGCGCCTTCCTCACCGGCCGCATGTTCTTTTCGGTGCTGGACGCGACCTCGCTGATCATCTTCCTGCCGATCCTGTTCGCGTATTCGATGAAGCTGGCGCTGATCACGCTGGCCTTCACCGCGATGATCTGCCTCGTCGTCGCAGCCATGGTGCCGAGTTTCAACCGAAGACTGCGCGACCTGTACAACGCCGAGGGTGAGCGCCAGTCGATGATGGTCGAGACCATCCACGGCATGCGCACGGTGAAGGCGCTGGCCATCGAGCCGGCGCAGCGCCGTCTGTGGGACCAGCGTTCGGCGCAGTCGATCAACATGCATTTCCGCGTCGGCAAGATCGCCATCACCGGTGGTGCCATCACCGACTTCCTGGGCAAGCTGCTGCCGGTGGTGATCATCGTGATCGGCGCGCAGGACGTGTTCGATCAGACGCTCACGGTGGGTGCGCTGATCGGCTTCCAGATGCTGTCGGGCCGCGTGGTGGCGCCGCTGATCGCCATCGTCGGCCTGGTCAACGAATACCAGGAGACGGCGCTGTCGGTGCGCATGCTCGGCGAGGTGATGAACCGGCCGTCCGAAGGCCGTGCCGGTGCCGGCGGGCTACGGCCGGAGCTGGCCGGCGAGATTTCCTTCGACGAGGTCACCTTCCGTTATCCGGGCTCCAGCAACGCCGCACTCGACCGCGCGAGCTTCACCATCCAGGCTGGCTCGGTGGTGGGCATCGTGGGCCGCAGCGGTTCGGGCAAGACCACGCTGACCAAATTGATCCAGGGGCTTTACGGCGTGCAGGAGGGCATCGTGCGGTTCGACCGGACCGATGCGCGCGAGATCGAACTCGCGCACCTGCGGCGGCAGATCGGCGTGGTGCTGCAGGAGAACTTCCTGTTCCGCGGCACGGTGCGCGAGAACATCTCCGCGGCTAGGCCCGAAGCCACTTTCGAGGAGATCGTCGAGGCCGCCGAAGCGGCAGGCGCGGCCGAGTTCATCGAACGCCTGCCCCAGGGCTACAACACCATGCTCGAGGAGAACGCGTCCAATCTTTCTGGCGGGCAGAAGCAGCGGCTGTCGATTTCGCGTTCCTTGCTGACCAAGCCGCGCATCCTGGTGCTCGACGAGGCCGCGAGCGCGCTCGACCCCGAGAGCGAGGCCATCTTCATCCGCAACCTGTCGAAGATCGCCGTGGGCCGCACCGTGGTGATGATCTCGCACCGCCTGTCCACGCTGGTCAATGCCAACGCCATCCTGGTGATGCAGCAGGGGCGACTGGTCGATAGCGGCAAACACGCCGAGCTCCTGACGCGTTGCGAAACCTACCAACACCTATGGAACCAGCAAACAAGCCACCTGTGAAGAAGAAGGCCTGGTGGCCCTGGCGCGGGAAGGACGGCGCCCCAGGGCGGACCATCGTCGAATACCTGCCGGACGCCGACGAGATCGAGCGCAGCCCGGTGCCGCGCTTCGCCCAGGTCACGCTGCACGTGATGGTGCTCGGCTTCGTCGCCTTCATCGTCTGGGCCAGCGTGTCTAAGGTCGACCAGGTCATCATCGCCCAAGGGCGCCTGGTGAATCCGCTGCCCAATGTGGTGGTGCAGCCGCTGGAGACGTCCGTGATCCAGAGCGTGGACGTGCGCATCGGCCAGATCGTGAAGAAGGGCGAGCGCCTGGCCTCGCTCGACGCCACCTTCGTGCAGGCCGACGAGACCCAGTTGCGCCAGCGGCTCAACAGCCTGGAGACGCAGATCGGCGGCCTGGAGCAGGAGCTCGCCGGCGGCGCGGACACCCGCAAGGCCGCGGCGGACGGCGACAGCGACGGCCGGCTGCAGGCCAGCATCGTCAACGAGCGCAAGGCCAACTACCGCGCGCAACAGTTGAAGCTCAGCGAAAACGTCGCCCGTTTGCGTGCGGCGTTGGCGACCAACCGGCAGGACCAGCAGTTCGTCGCTTCCCGGCTCAAGTCGCTCAAGGACATCGAGGCCATGCAGGAGAGGATGGTGGCGCAGAAGTTCGGCGCGCCGCTGCAGTTGCTCGAGGCGCAGCAGCGCACCAAGGAGGTCCAGCGCGACCTCGAGCTCGTCGTCAGCCGCGAGCAGGAATTGCGCCGCGAGCTCGGCGCCTACGAGGCCGAGAAGAGCGCTTTCGAAAAAGGCTGGCGGCAGAAAACCATGGAAGACCTGCTGTCGATCTCGCGAGAGCGGGATTCCATCAAGGAACAGCTGCAGAAGGCGGACCGGCGACAGAAGCTCGTGACGCTGGCGGCACCCGTGGATGCGGTGGTGCTCGACATCGCCAAGCTGTCGCCAGGCTCCGTGGTGCGCGAGGCCGAGACCTTCTTTACGCTGGTGCCGCTGAACGTGGTGCTCGAGGCCGAGGTGCAGATCGAATCGGCGGACGTGGGCTACATCAAGACCGGCGACCCGGTGCATGTGAAGCTGGACGCCTATCCCTTCCAGCGCCATGGCACGCTGGACGCGCAGGTGCGCACCATCAGCCAGGATGCGTTCCGGCGCGAGACGGCCGCCAAGTCCGGTGCCGATGCCTTCTACGTGAGCCGCATCGCCCTGCAGCCCACGCCGCTGAAGAACATGAAGGAGGGCGCGCGGCTGCTGCCGGGCATGACGTTGGCCGCGGAGATCGTCGTCGGTCAACGCTCGGTGATGTCCTACCTGGCCTGGCCGCTGACCAAGGGCATGAACGAAGCGATCCGGGAGCCATGACCTTGCGAGCCTTGAAATGAGCCCGCCCAGCAGCGCGCGCGACAAGCGCGTCTTCGCCGAGACCCTGAAGTCCGCCCGGATCGGTGTGCCCGAGGCGCAGTACGAACTCAGCCTGATGTACGCCAACGGCGTGGGCACTGCGCAGGATTTCGAACAGGCCCTGGCCTGGGTGCGCAAGGCCGCCGAGCGCGGCATGCCTGCCGCGCAATACCTGCTCGGCACACGCTACGCGAGCGGCTCGGCCGTCGAAATGGACGAAACCCAGGCCTTCGCGTGGTTCTCCAAGGCGGCCGAACAGGGTCATTCGCGCGCGCTGTGGCGGCTCGGCCGCCTGCATGCGGCGCAGAACAAGACATTGGCCGCTGGCTGTTATGCGAAGGCTGCCGAGCTTGGCGTGGCCCAGGCGCAGCTGTCGCTCGCCGAGGCCTACGCCGCTGGCGACGGCGTGCCGCAGGATCCGGACCGGGCGTTGCACTGGTACGGACTCGCCGCGGAACAGGGATTGGCCGCCGCGCAATACGCGCTCGGCGTGATGCATGCCAAAGGCCAGGGGGTGCCGGAAGATGCGGACGAGGCCGCTTTCTGGTACCGCCGTGCGGCCGACCAGGACCATGCGCCCGCGCATGTGGCGCTGGAACTGATGGATGCCGGCGGCGAGGGACGCGCCAGGAAACGTGGCCGCGGCCGGCGCGCCGCGGGTGCGGTCGAACGGCGGCGCGGTGCCGAGCGCTGGGCCGAGGTGGCCGATCCGGGCGACGCCGATGGCCGCTACCACCTGGGCCTGATGCACGAGCTCGGCCTCGGTGTGGCGCCCGACCCGGCCCGTGCCGAAAGCTGGTACCGGTTGGCGGCGCGGCAGGACCACGCGCGCGCCCAGTCGGCATTGGGCAGGCTGCTGGAAGGCGACGGCCAGGGCACGGCCGTGGACTGGTACCGCAAGGCGGCGGAGCAGGGCGATGCGGCGGGGCAGTTCGCGCTCGGCCGGCTCTATTCGTCGGCGCAACTCGGCGAGGAGGACCACTTCCTCGGTGTGGCCTGGTACGTGCGCGCCGCGGCGCAGAACGACCCGCGTGCGCTGCTCACGCTGGGCCACCTGTTCAGCCACGGGCTTGAGGCGATGTCCGTCGAATGTTTCAAGCGCGCGGCCGAGCAGGGCGTGGCCGAGGGCCAGTACATGCTCGGCCAGCAGCATGCGCTCGGCAAGGGGGTGCCGCGCGACCTGGCCAAGGCCTTCGACTGGTACCGGCGCGCCGCGGACCAGGGTTATGCCGCGGCCCAATCGGCCCTGGGCGCGGCCTGCCTGAGCGGTGTCGGCCTGGCCAAGGATTTCCAGCAGGCCCTGGCTTGGTTCCTCAAGGCGGCGGAGCAGGGCGATGCCAAGGCGATGTGGAACCTGGGCGCCATGTATGCCAGCGGCGGCGATGGGCTGAAGCAGGATCTGCGACAGGCCTTCGTCTGGTGCCAGAAGGCCGCCGACCTGGGCTTCGTGCCGGCGCAGGCCACGCTCGGCGTTCTGTACGCGCGGACACAGAACCCCGAGCGCGCGCTGCAGTGCTGGACCCAGGCCGCGCAGGAGGGCGACCCCGAAGCGCAATACAACCTCGCCGTGGCGCACGCCAGCGGGCAGGGCACCGCGCGTGACCTGGAAGCCGCCTTCGGCTGGTTCCTGCAGGCCGCGGCCCAGGGCATACCCGCTGCCCAGGCCCGGCTGGGGCTGATGTACGCCACCGGAGAAGGCGTGGCCCAGGACGCGATCGAGGCGCATCGGTGGTTCGTCCTGGCCAGTGCGGCCGGCGACAGCGCGGCGCGTGCCAACCGCAACCGGTCGGCCGCGATGCTCGATCCGGCCCAGTTGAAGGAGGCCGAGCGCCGCGCCGCGGACTGGCGCCCGGCGCGAAACACGTCGTCGCAGTTGTAACAACGCCCCACGACGCGCTGTCGCCGGCGGACAAAAACGGGCCCGCTGTTTCGGCTCGACATCAAAACCGACGCCATTTCGACACCTGAACGAAACCTGGAGGTTTCGAGTTCCGGGCGAATCCTTCCTTCGATACATCGAAATTGTTGTTTTCGGGCGATTTTTTGCTGGAATCGTTACAAATGCGTCGGCGCCACAGGGCTGTCAGCGCTATTTGTTAACTTTTTGAAAGATTTCGCTCAAGTTCTCAACCGCCGTGTCGTCAATGTGGAAGGGCGTAATCCGATTCGGCACGCCATGACTTTAGGTTCATTCCATGGCAAACGGTATTTCCGCGCTGGCGGTTAGTGCGATGTTCGATGCGAGACAGCGTGGTCCTGCATCTTGTCTGTTACATTGCAAAGCGTTTACAGTTGTTACATTTGCATCGGCTCTAGGGGATATTCATGAGTAACGTTAGCGGCTTTACGACCAGTGCCATCGCGGCGCTGACGACGACTCAGATCCAGGCCCTCACGACCGATGACATCGCGTCGCTGACCACGGCGCAGGTCCAGGCGCTGACCACCAGCCAGATTCCGGCGTTCAAGACCAACCAGGTCTCGGCCTTCACCACCGCGGGCATTGCCGCGCTGACGACCACCCAGGTCGCGGCCTTCGAAACCACCGACATCGCGGTGCTGAAGACCTCGCAGACCGCCGTGCTCAACACCGCGCAGATCGGCGCGCTGACCACGGCGCAGATCGGCGCACTCACCACGGCCGGCATCGCCGCGCTGACCACGGCGCAGGCGCAGGCCCTGACCACCAGCCAGATCGTTGCGCTCAAGACGAACCAGATCCAGGCGCTGACCACGGCTGGCGTCGCCGCGCTGACGACGACCCAGGTGGCCGCCATCGAGACCTCCGACGTGGCCGCGCTCACCACCGGCCAGGTCGCGGTGTTGACCACCGCGCAGGTGCAGGCCCTAACCACGGCGCAGATCGTCGGCCTGACCACGGCCGGTATTTCCTCGCTCACCACGGCCGGTGTGGCGGCGCTGACCACCACGCAGGTCGCGGCGATCGAGACCGTAGACATTGCCGCGCTCAAGACCACCCAGGTGGCGGCGCTCAGCACCGCCGATGTGGCCGTACTGAGCACCGCCCAGGTCGGTGCGCTGACCACCGCGGGCGTGGCCACGCTGAACACCGCCCAGGCCCAGGCGCTGAGCACCGCGCAGGTCGTGGCGCTCAACACCAACCAGATCCAGGCGCTGACCACCGCCGCCGTGGCCGCATTGACGACCACGCAGGTGGCCGCCATCGAAACCGTCGACGTCGCCGCGCTCAAGACCAGCCAGGTCGCTGCGCTCAACACCGCGAACGTGGCCGCGCTCACCACCGCCCAGGTCGGCGCGCTCACCACGGCTGGCGTCGCCGCGCTCACGACGAGCCAGGCGCAGGCGTTGACCACCGCCCAGATCGTCGCACTCCAGACCAACCAGATCCAGGCCATCACCACCGCCGGCGTGGCCGCGCTGACGACGAGCCAGGTCGCTGCCATCGAGACCCGCGACATTGCCGTGTTGACCACCGCCCAGGTCGGCGTGCTCAACACCGCCCAGGTCCAGTCGCTCACCACGGCGCAGGTGCAGGCGCTGACCACGGCCGGCATCGCTGCCGTGAGCACGGCCGGCATTGCGGCGCTGACCACCACGCAGGTCGCCGCCATCGAGACGGCCGACATCGCCGCGCTCAAGACCACCCAGGTCGCCGTGCTCAACACCGCCGACGTGGCCGTGCTCAGTACCGCGCAGGTGCAGGCGCTGACCACCGGTAGCGTGGCCGTGCTGAGCACCGCGCAGGTGCAGGCCTTGACCACCGCGCAGGTCGTCGCGCTGAAGACCGACCAGGTGCAGGCCATCACCACCGCCGGTGTGGCGGCGCTGACCACCACGCAGGTGGCCGCGATCGAAACCACCGACATCGCCGCGTTGAAGACCACGCAGGTCGCGGCGCTGAACACCGCCAGCATTGCCGCGCTGACGACCGCCCAGGTGCAGGCCATCACCACGGCCGGCGTCGGCGTGCTCAACACCGCCCAGGCCCAGGCCCTGACGACCGCGCAGGTCGTGGCGCTCAAGACCAATCAGGTCGGGGTGTTGTCGACCGCTGCCGTCGGCGCCTTGACCACGGCCCAGGTCGCGGCCATCGAAACGGTGGATGTCGCATCGCTCCAGACCAACCAGGCTGCGGTGCTGACCACGGCCCAGATCCAGGCCCTGACGACCGCGCAGATCGCCGGGTTGACCACGGCCGGCATCGCCGCGCTGACCACGGCCGGCATTGCCGCGCTGACCACCTCGCAGGCCCAGGCCATCGAGACCGTCGACATCGCCGCGCTGCGCACCACGCAGGTCGCCGCGCTGAACACCGCCGACCTGGCCGTGCTGAGCACCGCCCAGGTGGCGGCGATCACCACCGCCGGCGTGGCTGTGCTGACCACGGCACAGGTCCAGGCGCTGACCACGGCGCAGATCGCCGGCCTCACCACCAACCAGGTGCAGGCGCTGACCACCGCCGGCGTGGCCGCGCTCACCACCGCCCAGGTGGCGGCCATCGAGACCGTCGATGTGGCCGCATTGCGCACAGCACAGGTGGTGGCGCTGAACACGGCCAACGTGGCCGCGCTGACGACGGCCCAGGTCGGCGCGCTGACCACGGCCGGCGTCGCCGCGCTGACGACCACGCAGACCCAAGCGTTGACCACGGCCCAGATCGTCGCCTTGAAGACCAACCAGATCCAGGCGCTGACGAATGCCGACGTGGCCGCGCTGACCACCGCCCAGGTGGCCGCCATCGAGACCACCGACATCGCCGCGCTCACCACGGGGCAGATCGCCGCGCTGACCACGGCCCAGGTGCAGGCGTTGACCACGGCCCAGTTGGTTGCGTTCACCACCGCCGGCATCTCGGCGCTGACCACGGCGGGCATCGCTGCGCTGACGACGACGCAGGTGGCCGCCATCGAGACGGCCGACATCGCCGCGCTGAAGACCACGCAGGTGGCGGCCTTGACGACGGCCGAAGTCGGCGTGCTCACGACGGCGCAGATTGCCGCGTTGACCACCGGCGGCATCGCCGCGCTGAACACCGCGCAGGTGCAGGCCCTGACGACCGCGCAGATCGTGGCCTTGAAGACCAGCCAGATCGATTCGCTCACCACCGCGGCTATCGCCGCGTTGACGACGGCCCAGGTCGCGGCCATCGAAACCGCCGACATCGCCGTGCTCGACACCGCCCAGGTGCGCGCGCTCAATACCGCCGACATCGCCGTGCTCAGCACCGCCCAGGTCGGCGCGCTGACCACCGGCGGCGTCGCCGCGCTGACCACCGCGCAGGTGCAGGCGCTGACGACAGCCCAGATCGTCGCCCTCAAGACGAACCAGGTGCAGGCGCTGACGACCACGGAAATCGGCGCATTGACCACGGCCCAGGTGGCCGCCATCGAGACCACCGACGTCGCGGCGCTGACCACGGGGCAGGTCGCGGCACTGACCACCACCCAGGTGCAGGCGCTGACGACCGCGCAGGTCGTGGCGCTGACCACGGCCGGCATCTCGGCGCTGACCACGGCCGGCGTGGCTGCGTTGACCACCACCCAGGTCGCGGCCATCGAAACCGCGGACATCGCCGCGCTCAAGACCACGCAGGTCGCGGTGCTGACCACGGCCGACGTGGCCGTGTTGACCACGGCGCAGATCCAGGCGCTGACCACGGCCGGCGTCGCCGCGTTGACCACCACGCAGGCCCAGGCGCTGACCACGGCGCAGATCGTGGCGCTGAAGACCAGCCAGATCGAAGCCCTCACGGCGACCGCCATCGGTGCGCTGACGACCGCCCAGGTCGCCGCCATCGAGACCGTCGACATCGCTGCGCTCGAGACCAGCCAGGTCGTGGCCCTGAACACGGCCGACATCGGCGTGTTGTCCACGGCCCAGGTGCAGGCGCTGACCACTGCCGGCGTCGGCGTGTTGAGCACGGCGCAGGCGCAGGCGCTGACCACCGCGCAGATCGTGGCGCTGAAGACGGACCAGGTGCAGGCGCTGTCGACCGCTGCCATCGCCGCGCTGTCAACCGCGCAGGCCGCAGCCATCGAAACCGCCGACATCGCCGCGCTGAAGACCACGCAGGTCGCGGTGCTGAACACGGCCGACGTGGCCGCGTTGACCACGGCCCAGATCCAGGCACTGACCACCGCCGGCGTCGCTGCCCTGACGACGACGCAGGTGCGCGCGCTCGGCACCGACCAGATCGTCGCGCTCAAGACGAGCCAGATCCAGGCCCTCACCACCGCCGAAGTGGCCGCATTGACCACGGCGCAGGTCGCGGCGGTCGAAACCGTCGACGTGGCCGCGTTCACCACCGCCCAGGTCGGCGTGCTGAACACGGCCCAGGTACAGGCCTTGACGACCGCGCAGGTCGTGGCGCTGACCACCGCCGGCATCGCCGCGCTGACCACCGCCGGTGTGGCCGCGTTGACGACGACGCAGGTGGCGGCGATCGAGACAGCCGACATTGCCGCGTTGAAGACGACACAGGTCACCGCGCTGACCACGGCCGACGTAGCAGTGCTGAGCACGGCCCAAGTAGGTGCGCTCACCACGGCTGGCGTTGCATCGCTGACCACGGCGCAGGTGCAGGCGCTGACCACGGCGCAGATCGTGGCCCTCAAGACCGGCCAGATCGAGGCGTTGACCACCGCCCAGGTGGCCGCGCTCACGACGGCGCAGGTCGCCGCGGTCGAGACCGTCGACATCGCCGCGCTGGAAACCGGCCAGGTGGCCGCGCTCAACACGGCGCAGGTGCAGGCGCTGACCACGGCCCAGGTGGTGGCGCTGACCACGGCCGGCATCGCCGCCCTCACCACAGCCGGTGTGGCCGCGTTGACGACGGCCCAGGTGGTCGCCATCGAAACCGCCGACATCGCGGCGCTGAAGACGACGCAGGTGGCCGCACTCAACACCGCCGACGTGGCCGTGCTGACCACGGCGCAGATCGCCGCGCTGACCACCGGCGGCATCGCCGCGTTGAACACGGCGCAGGTGCAGGCGCTGACCACGGCACAGATCGTCGCGCTGAAGACCAGCCAGGTCGACGCGCTGACCACCAACGCCATCGCCGCGCTGACCACGACCCAGGTGGTGGCGATCGAGACCGCCGACATCGCCGTGCTCGACACCGCCCAGGTGCGTGCGCTGAACACGGCCGACATCGCCGTGCTCACCACGGCGCAGGTCGGTGCGCTCAGCACCGGCGGCATTGCCGCGCTGACCACGGCCCAGGCGCAGGCCTTGACCACAGCCCAGATCGTGGCGCTCAAGACCAGCCAGATCCAGGCCCTGACCACGGCCGACGTGGCCGCGCTGACCACGGCCCAGGTCGCGGCCATCGAGACCGTGGACATCGCCGCATTGACCACCGGCCAGGTCGGCTCGCTGACGACCGCACAGGTGCAGGCGCTCACCACGGCCCAGGTCGTGGCGCTGACGACGGCCGGCATCGCCGCCCTCACCACGGCCGGTGTGGCCGCCTTGACGACGGCCCAGGTGGTCGCCATCGAAACCGCCGACATCGCCGCGCTGAAGACCACGCAGGTCGCAGCCCTGAACACGGCCGACGTGGCGGCTTTGACCACCGCACAGATCGCCGCGCTGACCACCGGCGGCGTGGCCGTGCTGAACACCGCGCAGGTGCAGGCGCTGACCACGGCGCAGATCGTGGCGCTGAAGACCAGCCAGATCGACGCATTGACCACCAACGCCATCGCCGCCTTGACGACGGCACAGGTCGCCGCGTTCGAGACCGCCGACATCGCGGTGTTCGACACCGCCCAGGTGCGCGCACTCAACACCGCCGACGTGGCCGCGCTGACTACCGCGCAGGTCGGTGCGCTGAGCACGGCGGGTGTGGCTGCGCTCACCACAGCGCAGGTGCAGGCGCTCACGACCGCGCAGATCGTGGCCCTCAAGACGAGCCAGGTGCAGGCCTTGACCACGGTAGAAGTGGGTGCGCTGACCACCACGCAGATCGCGGCCATCGAGACCGCCGACATCGCGGCACTGTCCACCAACCAGGTCGGTGCGTTGACCACCGCGCAGGTGCAGGCCCTGACGACGGCCCAGGTCGTCGCGCTGACCACCGCCGGCATCGCCGCACTGACCACGGCCGGCGTGGCCGCGTTGACCACGACGCAGGTCGCCGCCATCGAGACCGCCGACATCGCCGCCTTGCGCACCGCGCAGCTGGTCGCCCTGACGACGGCCGATGTGGCGGTGCTCACCACAGCCCAGGTCGCAGCGCTCACCACCGGCAGCGTGGCCGCCCTGACCACCACCCAGGTGCAGGCGCTGACCACCGCCCAGGTCGTGGCGCTGAAGACCGACCAGGTGCAGGCGCTGAGCACGGCCGCGGTAGCCGCACTCACCACCACTCAGGTGGCGGCAATCGAGACCAACGATATCGCGGCGCTCAAGACCACGCAGGTGCAGGCGCTGACCACGGCCGACGTCGCCGTGCTGACCACGGCCCAGGTGCAGGCGCTGAGCACGGGCGGTGTGGCTTCGCTCACCACGGCCCAGGCCCAGGCGCTGACCACCGCCCAGGTCGTCGCGCTGAAGACCAGCCAGATCGAGGTGCTGACCACGGCCGCGGTGGCCGCGCTCACCACGGCCCAGGTTGCCGCGATCGAGGCGGTGGACATCGCCGCACTGCGCACCACGCAGATCGGCGCGCTGACCACGGCTCAGGTGCAGGCGCTCACGACCGCGCAGATCGTGGCCCTGACCACGGCGGGCATCGCCTCGTTGACGACGGCCGGCGTGGTGGCGCTGACCACGGCGCAGGTCGCCGCGATCGAGACCGCCGACGTGGCCGCCCTCAAGACCACGCAGGTGCAGGCGCTGGAGACCACCGATCTGGCCGTGCTGAGCACAGCCCAGGTGCAGGCGCTGACCACCGGCGGCGTGGCCTCGCTCACCACCGCGCAGGTGCAGGCGCTGACCACGGCCCAGATCGTCGCGCTCAAGACCAGCCAGGTCGAGGTGTTGACCACCGCCGCGGTGGCCGCGCTGACGACGACGCAGGTCGCCGCCATCGAATCCGCCGACATCGCGGCGCTCAAGACGACGCAGGTGTTGGCGCTGACCACGGCCGACGTGGCCGTGCTCAACACGGCCCAGGTGCAGGCGCTCACCACTTCCGGCGTCGCCACCTTCACCACGGCCCAGGTGCAGGCGCTCACCACCAGCCAGGTCGTCGCCCTCAAGACCAGCCAGGTGCAGGCCTTGACCACGGCGCAGGTGGCGGCGTTGACGACGAGCCAGGCCGCGGCCATCGAAACCGCTGACGTGGCGGTGCTCAAGACCACGCAGGTCGCGGCGCTGACCACCGCCAGCGTCGCCGCGTTCACCACCGCCCAGGTGGCGGCGCTGACCACGGCGTCCGTCGCGGCCCTGACGACCGGGCAAGTGCAGGCCCTGACGACGAGCCAGATCGTGGCGCTGGGTACCACGCAGATGCAGGCGCTGACCACTTCGGAACTCGCGGCGCTGACCACCTCGCAGGTGGCGGCGATCGAGACCGTCGACGTGGCCGCGTTGCGCACGAGCCAGGTGCGCGCGCTCACCACCAGCGCGATCGTGGCCCTGACCACCTCGCAGGTGGCAGCACTGACGACCTCCCAGGTGGAGGCGCTGACCACGACGCAGATCCAGGCCTTCACCACCACCCAGGTGCAGCAGCTCAAGCTCGGCACGCCGATCATCCTCGACCTGGACGGCAACGGCGTGAACACGCAGAGCATCCAGAATGGCGTGAAGTTCGACCTGTTCGCCGATGGCCAGTCCGTCAACACCGGCTGGGTCAGCGGCGGCGACGGCCTGCTGGTGCTCGACCGCAACCATGATGGCCAGATCAACGACGGCTCGGAACTGTTCGGTTCATCGACCACGCTGGCATCGGGCGCGAAGGCGACCGACGGTTATGCGGCGCTGCGCGAACTGGACGTGAACGGCAGCGGCACCATCGACGCCAACGACGCAGCCTTCGCCGACCTGCGCGTCTGGGTCGACAGCAATTCGGATGGCGTGAGCCAGACCGAGGAACTGAAGACGCTCGCCCAACTGAACATCGCCAGCCTGAGCCTGCAGACTTCGGCCGACCTGAGCAAGGACAATGGCAACCTCGTGGGGCTGACCTCGTCGTACCAGACCACGGACGGCGCCACGCACGCGGCGGCTGACGTCTGGTTCGTCGCCGACAAGTCGCAGAACGTCGCCGAGACCACCGAGGCCGCGAAAACCGCCTTCGCGATGCCGGACACCATCGAGGCGCCAGCCCTTGCGGCCAGCCCGGCGACAGCGGCATCGGCTGCGGCACCGGTACGCGACGACCTGCGCAGCCGCGTCAACAGCCTGGCGCAGGCCATCGGCAGCTTCGGTGGCACCACCGCGGGCGAGGGCACGGGCGGCACGACGAACAACGGCATCGATCCGGCACGCATCGCCAACGCGGTGCAGAGCCCGGCGTCGCTGGCGATCGGCGGCATGGTGGACGCGATGAAGCAGTTCGACGCGAACGGCCAGGCGGTGAGCCACACCACGACCGCGGCGGCCACGCTGGGCAAGTCGCTCACGCTGCCCGGCCAGGAACCGCTGCACCAGGGCGTGCTGGCGATCGGGCCGAAGGCCTGACGGCCAGGGGAGGCCGCAAGGTCTCTCCCGGCTCGGCCGCCGCCACCCGCGGGTCTTCCAGGCCTGCGGGTTTTTTTATGCGCCGATGGCGGAGTACGGCGCGCAGATCACCGTGAAGGCCTGCGACGGCTCGGCCAGCGCGGCCCGGGCCTCGGCCGTGTCGTAATCCACCACCACCCGCAAGCCTTGCACGCTGAGCCGTGCGGGGTGCCGCGTCAGGCGCAACTGCGCAAACCATTCGACGAGCACCAGCTGGCGCGCGGCGCCTGGCGCATCCCCGGCTGCGCGTTCGGCGCAGGCCAGGTAGTCGTCGTCCGCTGGCGCGTGAGCCGGCTCGTACGGCACACATCGCAGCGCGGGCATGTGTTGCCGGACCTCGGCAAGCACCGCTTCCAATGGCGGCGAAGCGATGACGTGCAGCGTCGCGGCCTGGGTGTCGCGCACCACGGCGCCAAGGCGCTGCACCAGGAAGTCGTGCATGAAGTGGTGTTCGCACTTCAGCAGCAGGCTGTCGTCGGGCTGGCCCAGTGCCGTCCAGCGCCGCAGGAACATCCACAGCAGGTACGGCGACTTCTGGCCTACTGCCATGCGCGCGGCCTGGAAGTACAGGGTGTGCAGCAGCTTCTGCCGCGCGCCGGGCAGCGCCTCGGGCGGCAGCAGATCGAGGCAGCTGGCCACCGCCAGTTCGATGTCGGCGTTGGCCATGTCGAGGAACCAGGCCTCGCCCATGCGGCTGGTCAGGCTGTTGCCGTTGGTCAGGTGCTGGAAAAAAGGCTTGTCGACCACGCACAGGTCGCCCTGCGCGAGCAGCGTGAAGTACAGCGGGATCAGCGTGCCGGTGCGGTCCAGGTAGGCGCAGTGGCGTTCGAACACCTCGCGGCGCAGGATGGGGTGGCCGTCGCAGATCGACAGGTTCTGCAGCAGCGCGGCCTGCGCCCCGCGCGGCACGAGCGTGGCCACCGCGCCGCTGTAGTCGATGCGCAGGGCGGCATCGAGCTGGCGCAGGCTCAGGTACTGCCCGATCACCGCCACGACGGACGGCGTGCCGTCCATGATGCTGGCGGCCAGGCCGAGCGCCTGCTCGAACACCATGTCGTCGTCGTTGAGGATGTAGATGAACCGCCGCGTGGCGCGGCGCAGCAGCGCATCCATGTTGCGGGCGAAGCCGATGTTCTCGGCGTGCCGCAGGTAGACGAGGTGCGCGAACTGTGGCTGCATCTCGGCCACCACATCCGGCGTGTCGTCGGTGGAGGCGTTGTCGCCCACCAGCACCTCGAAGCGCGGGTCCTCGAACGCAGCGAGGTGCGCGAGGCAACGCCGCAGCAACGGCGCGCGGTTGAAGCTCGGGATGCAGATGCTGAAATCGATCATGCCGCGCCGGCCGTGGCTGGTTTGCGCACCGTCCAGGTGATGTGGTATTCGGCGATCACGTTGTTCAGCTCACGCGCGCGTTCGTTGAGCTGGTCCATGCTGAGCTCTCCGCTGGCGTACTTCTGGTAGTACACCGGGTCGAGCACGGTGGTGAGCTGCGAGATCCAGAAATCGACGCCGATGTAGTGCGCCAGCGGCGTGGCCGAGGAGATGCCGCCCGCGGCCCATTCGTCGTTCTTCTGCCGGTCGAACAGCGTGAGCGACTGCGGCGTGATCGGCCGCACATGGGTCGGGTCGCCGAGGTAGTTGTCGTGGCGCGGGTGCGGCACGTGGATGGCGATCACCGCGCCGTTACGGCACACGCGGTAGAGCTCGCGGATGATGTTGAGGTAGGTCTCGGTGTCGCGGCCCATGTGTTCGAGCGAATGGATGAACTTCACCTCGTCCACGGAATCGTTTTCCCACGGCCACGGCGTGGCTTCGAGGTCGACCACGAGGTCGGTGGTGGCGGTGGGGTATTTGTCGACATTGAGGAAACCGTCGATGGTTTTGGCGCCGCTGCCGAGGTTGAGTTTCATGGCCTGCTTTCGGTGTCGGTGATTATCTGAATTGCCAGTTGTTCCTGAACACCGGCGTGAAGCCGATGTCCGAGCGCAGGAAGAGGAACTTCCGGGCGCAGAGGTCGAGTTGTTCGGCCAGGTTGGCGAAGCAGCTGTCCACGCAGGCGAACAGCGAGGCACGCTCGATCACGCCGAGCCAGTCGAACGGGTTGCTCGAGAGTTCGCTGATGCGCACGACCTGGTGCGACGCGGTGATGTCGGGTGGCAGCTCGATCTGCAGCCGGAAGTTGGAGCCGAATTCGTGCAGCAGGGCGTAAGGGCCTCGGATGTCGAGCCACTCGAACAGCGCCTGTTCACGCGCTGCATCGCGGCTCACGCGCAGCTGCCACTTGCGCGCGAACGGCACGCCGGCGACGGCGTATTTGTATTCGTCGAACTTCAGCGACTTCGCGAGTCTGGCGTTCACCACGTCCAGGCCCGAGAGGTAGGAGTAGAGGCAGAAAACCTGTTCGCAGCCAGCGGCCTGCAGCAGTGCCGCCGGCGTGTCGTAGAAGTAGGCGCGCGTGGCATCGCCGGTTTCGCCGGTGTCCACCGCGAGGAACCGGATCTCTGGAAACGCCGCCTGCACGAAAGGCTGGAAGCGCCTATCGACCGGCCACAGCACTTCGTGGCCCTGATCCACGAAGTGCTGGGCGATGGGCGCGGCGATGACGATGTCGCCGATGCCACGGGTCTGGATCAGTCCGATGCGCAAGTTCGACTCCGTGGCAGGCCGATTTCATCGGTCACGTCGCCGAGTTCCTGGGCGCGCCACATGGCGATGAAGACGGCTTCGAGGTTGCTGCAGAAGCGGCCGGTGTCGAACAGCGCGTGTGTCTGCGCATGCGCCGCCACCTTGGCTTTCACCGCGGCCAGGGCCGCCGGCTCGCGCGCCAGCGAAAGCGCCAGCGCCTCGTAGCCGGCCAGGCTGTGCGCCACGAGCTCGGGCACGCCGAGCGCATGCAGCAGGCTGCCGGCCACGCGTGCGGGGAAGGCGCCGCCCATGTAAGTCACCACCGGCAGACCGGCCATCAGCGCGTCCGCCGCGGTGGTGTGGGCGTTGTAGGGATGCGTGTCGAGGAACAGGTCGGCCTGGCGGTAGCGCGCGAGGTGGTCTTCCACCAGCGGCACGCGGCCCGCGAAGATGAGCCGCGCCGCGTCGATCCCGCGCGCCTCGGCCTCGCGGCGCAGGTTGCGCTGCGCCACCTCGCCGCGCGAAACCAGCCACAACACGCTGCCGGGCACCTGCGCCAGCAGGCGCATCCATACGTCGAACACCGGCGGCGAGATCTTGTAGTCGTGGCTGAACGAGCAGAACACGAAGCCGTGTTCGGGCAGGCCGCATTCGGCGCGGCTCGGCGTGTGTTCCGAGATGCGCACGCTGTTGTCGGTCGGCAGGTAGGTGTCGGGCAGGTAGGCGACGCGCTCGGTGTAGAACGCCTGGTGTTCGGGCGGGATGGTGTGGCGGTCGGCCACGATGTAGTCATGGTAGGGCGTGCCCATGCTGCCGGGGTAGCCGAGGTAGTTGACCTGCACCGGCGCCGGGCGGTGCGCGAAGATGTCGGTGCGCGTGTCCGAGGTGTAGCCGCCCAGGTCGACGGCGATATCGACCTCCATCTCGCGCATCAGGGCGGCGATCTCCACCGAGCCCATGGCGCGCGCGTCGACGAAGCGGTCGAAGGCCTGCGTCATGCGCGCGCGCAACCGGCTCTGGTCGTCAACGCCCAGCGAGATGGCGATGGTCTCGAAACGCGCCTTGTCGTGCCGCTCGAAAACCCCCGCCATCAGGTGGCCCACCGGGTGCTCGCGGAAGTCGGGCGACACATAGGCCAGGCGGATTTTGCGATGACGGTCGCGTTCACCGTTCCACAACACCACGGGCTTGGGTGGGCAGTAGTGGCTGGCGAATATCTTGGCGGCCTGCAGGTGGTCGGCGGCGTTGTCCGAGGCCGACATGAAGGCCAGCGACTTGCAACTGCGCCGGCCCGCGCGCACGCCGTCGGTCAGGCGCTGGGTGAGGCCGTCGAAGTCGCGCCAGTCGCAGAGGTGCATGCGTTCGTAGAACAGCAGGCCGGGTGCGTAGTCGTAGCCGGGCGCGAGTTCGAGCAGGCGCTCGAAGGCCTTGATCGCCTGTTCGCTCTGCTTGAACTCGGTGAGCAGGATGCCGAAGTTGCCGAGCGCGGTGACGTGGTTCGGATCGAGCGTCACGACGCGGTTGAAACGCTCCAGCGCCTCCTGATGGCGGAACATGTTGCGCAGCAGCACACCGCTGTTGAGCAGGGCCTCCACGTGGTCGGGTTGCAGCGCCAGCGCGGCGTCGAAGCTTTGCAGCGCTTCTACCTTGCGGTCCAGCGCCTGCAGCACGGCACCGTGCACATAGTGCAGCGGCGCGAACTGCGGGTTGTGCAGAAGGCCGCGTTCGCACAGCGCCAGCGCCGCCTGGACGTTGCCGCCCTGCATCGCGATCACGGTGAGCGAGTAGAGCGCGGCGGCGTTGTGGCTGTCGGCGGCCAGCACCTCGTGGAACAGCGCTGCGGCGGCCTCGGGCTGGGCCTGGTTCTGCAGGCCGATGGCGCGGATCAGGGTTTCAGTGACGGACATGGGTATGGATTCTGCACGCACGGGCGAGGTGGCTGTCACCGCGCCGAAAGCGTGACTTCGTTGCCCTGCGTGCCGCCGCCGAGCGCCTTGTACAGCGAGGCGGCGGCCTCGAGTTGCGCGCGGCGGATCTGGGTGTTGATCTGCAAAGCGCCCATCACTTCGCGTTCGCTCTCCAGCACGTCGAGGTAGCCGGTCATGCCGCCGTCGAAGCGCGCGCGCGCGATCTCCAGTCGGCGGCGCTGGGCGCGCAGGTTGGCCTCGGAGGCCCGCATCTGCACCGCCAGCGAAGCGCGTGCCGAAAGCTGGTCGGACACTTCGCGGAACGCGAGCTGGATGGTTTTTTCGTAATCGGCCACGGCCACGACCTCGCGCGCCTTGGCCACGTCGAGACTGGCCTCGCCGCGGCCGCCGTCGAAGATCGGCAGCGAGATCACCGGCTGGAAGGCCCAGGCACCGGCGTTGAACAGGCTGGCGAGGCCGGAGCTGGCCGCGCCGATGCCGGCGGTGAGCAGGATCTTGGGCAGAAAGGCGGCACGCGCCGCGTCGATATTGGCATGCGCCGCCACGAGGCGTTGTTCGGCGGCCATGACGTCGGGCCGCATCAGCAGCACCTCGCCCGGCATGCCGGCGGTGAGTTCGCTGTCGAGCCCCTGCTGGTCGAGTCTCTTGCCCGGTGGCATGGCTGCGGGTTCGCCGCCGACGAGGTAGTTGAGCCAGTTCATCGCCACCGTGCGCTGGTGGTCGAGCGCGGCGAGGTTGGCGCGCGAGGCTTCCAGCAGGCCCTCGGCCTGTTCGAGTTCGAAATCGTAGGCGGCGCCGATCTTGCGGCCCTCGTTGACCAGCGCCAGCGAGTTCTCGCGCGAGGTCACGGTGGCGCGGGCGAGCGCCGTGAGCTCGTTCATCTGCAGCAACGTGTAGTAGGCGGTGGCCACGTCAGCGACCAGCGAGAGGTGCACGGCGCGGCGCGCTTCCTGCGAGGCCAGGAAACTGCGTCGGGCGGCGTCCGACAGGCCGGCCAGCCGGCCCCAGAAATCCACCTCGTACGACACGGCGGACAAGGTGAGGTCGAAACGCCGGTTGCTGGCACTGGTGTCCAGGTCGGACTGCGTGTGCGTGACGCTGGCCTGGCCGATGAGGTTGACGGTGGGGGTGCGGTCGGCGCGCACGATGCCCCATTGCGCGCGTGCTTCCTCGACCCGCGCCGCCGCCACGCGCAGGTCGCGGTTCTGCTCGAGCGCCTGGGTGATCAGCGCCTGCAGCCGTGGGTCGGTGAAGAAATGACGCCAGTGCGTCTTGACGGCTTCGCGCTGGCCCGTGGTCGCGCCGCCCACGACAGAAGCCGGCCACTGGGCTGGCACCGGCAGCGGTGGACGCTGGAGTTCGGGCGAGCCGGCGCAACCGGCCAGGATGGCCGCCAGCGCGGCAGGCGCGCGGCGCAGCAGGGACGAGACGAAGGCCATCGCCGCATTTTCAGGCCGCGCGGTCCGTGCTTAAACCGGAAATTGGCCGGCAGACCGGCCCTTCATCCGCCTGTTGGCGCTATGCGTTGGCCGCGGCGAGTTGCCGCAGCGCCGCGGCGACCTCGCCCGCCTGCACGCCGTCGACATGTTCCAGCTGCGGCTGCAGCGCTTGCAGCGCCGATTCGCCATCGCGCTGCAACTGCGCAATCGCCTGGCCCGCGTCCTTGGGGGAAGCGAATGCCGTGCTCTGCAGCAGCAGCCGGCCGTGCGCGTCGACGAACTTGAAGCGGAACAGGCCATCGGCCTCGCGGTATTGCTTGAACGAAGGCAGCGCGGCCTTGCCGGCCTTGGCGGCTTTGCCCTTGGCTTGTGTGGTCAGATTGCGCAGGCCCACCGCGCGGCGCAGGTCGGCGGTGAACGGCGTCGCGAGTTTGCGCGCCTTCGCGGCGCCGGCCAGCAGGATGTCTTCGAGCTTGCCCGGGTTGTCGATGAAAGACTGGTAAGTGGCGCGCATCGGTGCGACTTCCTGGTCGATGCGTTCGAACAGCATCTGCTTGGCGTCGCCCCAGGCGATGCCGTCGGCATAGGCTTTGCGCAAGGTCTCGGTTTCCTCGGGCGTGGCGAAGGCCTGGTAGATCTGGAACAGGGCCGAGCCCTCGGTGTCCTTGGGCTCGCCGGGCGCGCGCGAATCGGTGACGATGCCGGCGATCAGCTTGCGCAGCTGTTCGCGCGGCGTGAACAGCGGGATCGTGTTGTCGTAGCTCTTGCTCATCTTGCGGCCGTCCAGGCCCGGCAGCGTGGCCACGGACTCCTCGATCGCCGCCTCCGGCAGCACGAAATGTTCGCCGTACAGGTGGTTGAAGCGCTGGGCGATGTCGCGCGCCATTTCGATGTGCTGGATCTGGTCGCGGCCCACCGGCACCTTGTGCGCGTTGAACATCAGGATGTCGGCGGCCATCAGCACCGGGTACATGAACAGGCCGGCGTTGATGTCGGCGTCCGGGTCTTCACCGGCTGCGTTGTTCTTGTCGACCGAGGCCTTGTAGGCATGGGCGCGGTTCAGGATGCCCTTGGCCGTGACGCAGGTGAGCAGCCAGGTGAGTTCCGGGATCTCGGGGATGTCGGACTGGCGGTAGAAGGTCACGCGGGCCGGGTCAAGCCCCGCGGCGAGCCAGGTCGCGGCGATCTCGAGCGTGGACTGCTGGATGCGCGCCGGCTCGTCGATCTTGATCAGGGCGTGATAGTCGGCCAGGAAGTAGAAGCTTTCGCTGCCCGACACCAGGCTGGCGCGGACGGCGGGGCGGATCGCGCCGACGTAGTTGCCGAGGTGGGGTGTGCCCGAGGTGGTGATGCCGGTGAGGACGCGCAGGGAAGTCATAGGAAAATTATCGGAGCAGCAGGGTCGCGGGGAAGAGAAGGATGTCCAGCAGGTCGAAGGTCAGGCCCATGACCGGACGCATCCACAGGGTACTGACGACGCCGGCGATCACCAGTGCCATCACGATGAAGAAACCCCAGGGCTCGATGCGCGACACCGCCGCCGCCTGGCGGTAGGGCAGCAGGCCGACGAGGATGCGGCCGCCGTCGAGCGGCGGCAGGGGGAACAGGTTGAACGCGAACATCACCACGTTGACCAGCATGCCGCCCTGGCACATCTTCAGGAAAAAAGGCTCGGTGACGCCTGCGGCCACCAGGACGTGCAGCAGCAGGCCCCAGAGGAAGGCCTGGACCAGGTTGGCGCCCGGTCCGGCCAGTGCGACCCAGATCATGTCGCGCTTCGGATTGCGCAGATGGCCGAAGTTCACCGGTACGGGTTTGGCATAGCCGAACAAGAAGGCACCCGACGTGGCGAAGTACAGCATCAGCGGCATGAGGATGGTGCCGACCGGGTCGATGTGCTTGATCGGGTTGAGCGTCATGCGCCCGAGCATGTAGGCGGTGTTGTCGCCGAAGTGTCGCGCGGCATAGCCGTGCGCAGCCTCGTGCACCGTGATGGCGAACAACACGGGCAGGGCGTAGATCAGGATGGTTTGAATGAGTTGGATATCCACAGGCGAATTGTCTCAGACAGTGAAAGCGCAAAAAAAGCAGGGCGCCCGCGTGGACGCCCGAGAAAGGATGGCCTGGGCGGTGATGGCTACAAGCCGATGGCGCCCAGCGCACCGCGGCCCTGGCGCACCAGCACGGCATCGCCGCCCGTGCCCATCTCGGTGAGGTCGATCACCGTGGTGGGCTCCAGCGGGCAAGCGCCGGCATCGATCACGGCGGCGAGCTGGTGTTCGAAGCGGTCGCGGATCTCGTTGGCGTCGTTCATCGGCTCGGTCTCGCCGGGTGGGATCAGCGTGGTGGCGAGCAGGGGCGCACCGAGCAAGGCGAGCAGGTCCTGCAGGGTCTTGTGCTCGGGTACGCGCAGGCCGATGGTCTTGCGGGAGGGGTGGCTCACGCGACGCGGCACTTCCTTGCTGGCCTCGAGGATGAAGGTGTAGGGGCCGGGTGTGGCGGCTTTGAGCAGTCGGTACTGCTTGTTGTCGACGCGGGCGTAGTTGGCCAGCTCGCTGAGGTCGCGGCACAGCAGTGTGAGGTGGTGCTTGTCGTCCACGCCGCGGATGCGCCGCAGGTGATCGGCGGCCGCTTTGTCATCGAGGTGGCAGACCAGTGCGTAACTGGAGTCAGTCGGCACGGCGACGATGCCGCCGTTCGACAGCAGGGCCACGGCCTGCTTGAGCAGGCGCGGCTGCGGGTTTTCGGGGTGGACTTCGAAATACTGTGCCATGGGGTCTTCTGTTTAGCCCTCGCCGGGCGGGACCGGTTGCACCGCTACGCGGCCTTCGCGCACGGTGAGCCAGGCGCCGATGCCGCCGCAGACCGTGACCAGCGCGATGCCGGCAAGCGACCAGCGGTCCGGGATATGGGAGAAAGCCAGCCAGCCCGCGAGCATCGCGAAGCCGATCTGGCCGTAGAGGAAAGGCGTGAGCGTGGCCGCGGGCGTGCGCGCATAGGCCAGGATCAGCATGAAATGCCCCACCGTGCCAAGCATGCCCATCATCACCAGGCCCAGCCACAGCTGCCAGGCGCCCAGTGACGCCCAGACAAAGGGCAGGGCCAGCGAGGCGACCAGGGTACCGACCCAGCCCGTGTAGAAATGCATGGTGACCGGGTCTTCGGTCTTGGCCAGCTTGCTGGTGAGGATCTGGAACCAGGCGTTGGCCGCGATGAGCCCGAGGGGCAGCAGCATGGCCCAGGTGAAGGATTCGCCGCCCGGCCGGATGATGACCAGTGTCCCGGCGAAGCCCCCGGCCACCAGCAGCCAGCGCAGCGGCGAGACGCGTTCCTTCAGGGCCGTGGCGGCGAGCAGGGTGATGACCAGTGGCGTGATCATCACGATCGCCGTGAATTCGGCCACCGGCATGTATTTGAGGCTGAAGAAGGCCAGCGCGCTGCTGGTCAGCAGCAGCAGGCCGCGCAGGCACTGGAACTTCGGATGCCGGGTGCGCAGCAGCGACAGACCGCGCCTCGGCAATATCGCGGCGGTGGTGGCCAATGCCTGGAACACGTAGCGAAACCACAGCGCCATCAGCAGCGGCACGCTGGTGCTGACAAACTTGGTGATGGTGTCGAGGGTGGCGAAGAAGGCCATCGCCGTGGTGACGAGGGCGATACCGGTCAGCGCCGAACCGGGGCGGTTCACTGGATGCGGTCCGCCAGCAGTTCCCACACCGGCGTCAGATCACCCGGCAGATAGGGCAGGGTGCCGAGATCGGTATGGCTCTCGTCCGGGCTGTGGAAGTCGCTGCCGCGCGAGGCGGCCAGGCCGAATTCCTTGGCCACGGCCGCGTATTCCACGTATTCGGCCGGCGTGTGGCTGCCTGTCACCACCTCGACGGCACGGCCGCCATGCGCCTTGAATTCGCTGAAGAGCGCGTACTCCTCGTTGGCGGTGAACTTGTAGCGGCCGGGGTGTGCGATCACGGCGATGCCGCCGGTCTGGGTGATCCAGGTCACCGCGTCCTTGAGCGAGGCCCAGCGGTGCGGCACGTAGCCGGGCTTGCCCTCGGTGAGGTATTTGCGGAACACCTCGTAGGTGTCGGTGCAAACGCCGGATTCCACGAGGAAACGGGCGAAATGCGTGCGCGAGATCAGCTCGGGATTGCCAGCGAAGGTGAGCGCGCCTTCGTACGCGCCCTTGATGCCGACCTTGGCCAGCCCGTCGGACATTTCGTGCGCGCGCTTGTCGCGGCCGCCACGGGTATCGATCAGGCCCTGCACCATGCGCGGGTCCTCGGCGTCGAAGCCCAGGCC
The DNA here is from genome assembly GCF_001955695.1 of Rhodoferax koreense. Taxonomy (NCBI): domain Bacteria; kingdom Pseudomonadati; phylum Pseudomonadota; class Betaproteobacteria; order Burkholderiales; family Comamonadaceae; genus Rhodoferax; species Rhodoferax koreensis. The sequence continues at coordinate 1,973,891 of NZ_CP019236.1, forward strand.
GACGATGTGCACGGTTTCACCGGCGAAGGTCACCGAAATTTCGGCGCCGGTGAGGTATTTCAGGCCGTTGGCCCGGGCTGCGGCCGCCGCGCGCGCCTGGCCGCCGATTTCGTCGTGGTCCGTCAGCGCCCACAGCTCGACACCGTTGGCCTTGGCGCGCTCGGCGAGTTGCTCGGGCGTCAGGGTGCCGTCGGAGACGACCGAATGGCAGTGGAGGTCGGCATTGAGAATGGAAGTCACTGCCCCATTTTAGGCGCGATGCTCCTTTCGTGCCGGGCGCCTCATGGCGCATCGCAGGCTGCAAGCATCGCGCAACAAAAAACCCGCTGGGACGCAGCGGGTTTTTCGTGGGATGGCACTCCGTGGAGTGCGCCGAATCACTTCAGCTTGATTTCCTTGTAGTCCACATGCTTGCGGGCCTTGGGGTCGAATTTGCTGATGAGCATCTTCTCGGGCATGGTCTTCTTGTTCTTCGTCGTGGTGTAGAAGTGACCGGTGCCGGCAGTGGATTCCAGCTTGATTTTTTCGCGTCCGCCTTTGGTTGCCATGGTGCTGCTCCTTATGCTTGGCCACGTGCGCGCAGATCGGCGAGCACAGAATCGATACCGTTCTTGTCGATCAAACGCAGACCGGCGTTGGAGATGCGCAGGCGCACCCAGCGGTTTTCGGTCTCGACCCAGAAACGGCGGTATTGCAGGTTCGGCAGGAACCGACGCTTGGTCTTGTTGTTGGCGTGGGAAACGTTGTTCCCCGTCATCGGGCCTTTGCCCGTTACTTCGCATACACGTGCCATGAGGACACTCCAATCGAAACGGTGCAGCTTGATGTGCGCTGCCCCGTGATTAACGGCGTTTGCCGCACCTCGCCACGCTCGGCTTGCTGGGTGCAAAGGACCGGTGTTCGTGGCGGTAAGGAATCTACCGAACCGGCGCGGCATCGAGGGCCGATGCGCGCATATTCAGTAAAGCCTTGGATTATAGCGCGATCTGGGGACGAGTGCGAGGCCGGGGTCGGCCACAAGTCGGCGTATCGCATCGCCCTGAACGAAAAAAGCGGACCGGCTGGCGCCGATCCGCTTTCGTGGGGACAGTCGAGCGGGAGCTCAGCTGTTGTTCTTGATCTTTTCAGTGTTGTTCTTCACGGGGCGGGGATCGGGGCCGAGCTTCTTGCCGATGGCGTCACCCGTGTTGGTGACGGCTGCGCCGACCTTCTTCGCGCCGCGCTTGGTAGCGGCGCCGGCCTTCTTGACACCGCGCTTGGTGGCACGGCCGGCTTTCTTCACGCCTTCTTCGGCGCGGGCAACGGGGCCGGGTGCTGCCGGGGCCGGTTGGGCCATCGGCGCCGCGGGGGCGGGTGCAGGCGCTGCGGTCTGGGCCATGGCGACGCTGCCGAGTGCGGTCAGGCCAGCAAGGGAAAGGGCCAGGAAGGTTTTTTGAAACATGGATCCGTCTCCGGAAGTTGGTGAGAGAGTGCTTCAACGCCGCCCGACCTCAAGGCGTTGACGCGATGCGCAAATACTTGGTGCGATGGTTTTGCGGGGGCTGTTCTTCGGGTAATCACTAACTATAACAACTTGATTTAATTAGTCGAGGCCGCCTATAGTTGCCATGCCCGCTGCCCACCTCGCGTCACTCACGGGATCCGGCAGTTTCACCCACACACTGGAGACAACCCATGCTCAGCAAGCGATCCACCCTGGCCGCGGCCGCCCTTTCCTTCGCCGCCGCCCTGGCCGCGTCCCATGCCATCGCCGCCGACGAACCGGTCATCGGCCTCATCACCAAGACGGAAACCAATCCCTTCTTCGTGAAGATGAAGGAGGGCGCGACGGCCGAAGCCAAGGCCCGGGGTGCGAAACTGCTGAGCGCCGCGGGTAAGGCGGACGGCGATAACGCCGGCCAGATCGCGGCCATGGAGAACATGATTGCCGCTGGCGCTAAGACCATCATGATCACGCCGAGCGACTCCAAGGCCATCATTCCCGCCATCAAGAAGGCGCAGGCCAAGGGCGTGATGGTGATCGCGCTCGACAGCCCGACCGACCCGCAGGAAAGCACGGACGCGCTGTTCGCCACCGACAACTACAAGGCGGGCGTGCTGATCGGCGAATACGCCAAGGCCGCGCTGGCCGCGAGCGCACCGGGCAAACCGGTGAAGATCGCCACGCTCGACCTGCTGCCCGGCCACCCGGTCGGCGCACAGCGTCACAACGGGTTCCTCAAGGGCTTCGGCCTGGCCAGCTTCGATGCGAAGAACAACGAACTTGCCAAACCGGCCGAGGTGGTGTGCATGGCCGACAGCTTCGGCGACCGGGCCAAGGGCCAGACGGCGATGGAAAACTGCCTGCAGAAGAATCCCGACATCAACCTGGTCTACACCATCAACGAACCCGCCGCCGCCGGTGCCTTCAATGCCTTGCAGAAAGCCGGCAAGGAAAAGGGCGTGATGATCGTCTCGGTCGATGGCGGCTGCGACGGCATCAAGGACGTGGCCGGCGGCAAGATCGCGGCCACCTCGCAACAGTACCCGCTGAAGATGGCCGCCATGGGCGTGGCCGCCGGCATCGAATACGCGAAGACCGGGAAGAAGGTGAGCGGTTACACCGACACCGGCGTGACCCTGATCGCCGCGAAACCTGTGGCCGGCATCGACAGCAAGGACACCAAGGTCGGCACAGAACTCTGCTGGGGAAAGAAGTAAGCGGCAACGCCACAGGGAACACACGTGGATAACCTGAAGCACAAACTCCCTCCGCTCGGGCAGCTCGGCCCGTTCATCGCGCTCGTGATCGCCTGCACGGTGTTCGGGATGACGACCGAGCGCTTCTTCAGCGCCGACAACTTCTCGCTGATCCTGCAGCAGGTGATGGTGGTGGGCGTGATCGCCATCGGCCAGACGCTGATCATCCTGACCGCCGGCATCGACCTGTCGTGCGGCATGATCATGGCGCTGGGCAGCATCGTGATGACCAAGCTGGCGGCCGATTCCGGCGTGCCGGCACCGCTGGCTATCCTGGCCGGCATCGCGGTCACGGCGCTGTTCGGCCTGGTCAACGGCCTGCTCGTCACCCGCATCAAGCTGCCGCCGTTCATCGTGACGCTGGGCACCTTCAACATCGCCTTCGCCATCACCCAGCTTTACTCCGGTGCGCAGACCGTCACCGAGGTGTCGCCGGTGATGACCTGGCTGGGCAGCACCTTCGCCATCGGCGGCGCCAACGTGGCCTATGGCACGGTGCTGATGGTGCTGCTCTACCTCGGCGTGTGGTTCTGGCTGCGCGAGACCGCGCCGGGCCGGCACGTCTACGCGGTGGGCAACAACCCCGAGGCCACGCGGCTGGTGGGCATTCCGCCGGAACGCATCCTGCTGGGCGTGTATGTGCTGGCCGGCGTGTTCTACGGCATCGCCTCGCTGCTGTCCGTGGCGCGCACCGGTGTCGGCGACCCGAACGCGGGCCAGACCGAAAACCTCGATGCCATCACCGCCGTGGTGCTGGGCGGCACCAGCCTCTTCGGTGGCCGTGGCGTGGTGTTGGGCTCGCTGATCGGTGCCGTCGTGGTCGGCGTGCTGAGGAACGGCCTGACCCTCATGGGCGTGTCGTCGGTCTATCAGGTGCTGATCACTGGCATCCTGGTGATCCTGGCGGTCACGGTGGATCAACTCTCGCGCAAAGGAGGCCGCTGATGGCCGAACATCGAATCGTCCTGCAGGCCCGCGGGCTGGTGAAGCGCTATGGCCAGGTCACGGCGCTCGACGGCGCCGACTTCGAATTGCGCGCGGGTGAGATCCTGGCGGTGATCGGCGACAACGGCGCCGGCAAGTCCTCGCTGATCAAATGCCTTTCAGGCGCGACGGTGCCCGACGAGGGCGAACTGCTGCTCGACGGCAAGCCAATCCGCTTCAAGGGCCCGATCGACGCGCGCCGCGAAGGCATCGAGACCGTCTACCAGGACCTGGCCGTGGCGCCGGCCATGACCATCGCCGAAAACCTGTTCCTCGGCCGCGAGATCCGGCGCGAAGGCTTCGCCGGCAACGTGTTGCGCATGCTCGACAAGAAGAAGATGCTCGAGATCAGCATCGCGCGCATGAACGACCTCAAGGTCGGCATCCGCTCCATGCTGCAGGCGGTGGAAACCCTGTCCGGCGGGCAGCGCCAGTGCGTGGCCGTGGCCCGCGCCGCGGCCTTCGCCGAACACGTGGTGATCCTCGACGAGCCCACCGCCGCTCTCGGCGTGAAGGAGGGCAACATGGTCCTCGAACTGATCCGGCGCGTGCGCGACAAGGGCCTGCCGGTGGTGCTGATCAGCCACAACATGCCGCACGTGTTCGAGATCGCCGATCGCATCCACGTGGCCCGCCTGGGCAAGCGCGCCGCCGTGCTGAACCCGCGCAACATCAGCATGAGCGACACCGTGGCGGTGATGACCGGGGCGATGTCGGCGAGCGAACTGCCCGCCGAGGCCCTGGCCTAGCCGGGCGAAGGGTGGTGCCGAACATGTCTGAGGCTGCAACGCCGCCCGACCTGCTGCGCCCGCGCGGCTCGAACCAGGTCGGCATGCGCCAGTTCAACGAGCGCGTGGTGCTGCAAGCGCTGCGCATGCACCGCAGCCTGCCCAAGGCCGATCTGGCGCGGCTCACCGGTCTCAGCGCGCAGACCATCGGCCTGATCACCGCGCGGCTCGAAGAAGACCAGCTCATCGTCAAGCAAAGCCGTGTGCGCGGCCGCATCGGCCAGCCGTCGGTGCCGCTGGCGCTGAACCCCGACGGTGCCTTCGCCATCGGCATCAAGGTCGGCCGGCGCGGCTGCGAATGGCTGCTGATCGACTTCGCCGCGCGGGTGCGCGAGCAGCATGTGATGACCTATGCGTTTCCCGATGCCAAGAAGCTGCTGCCCGCCGTGGCGCGCCACATCCAGCGGCTGCGCGATGGGCTCGGGCCACTCGCCGGCCGCACCGTGGGCGTGGGTCTGGCCGCGCCGTTCCAGCTCGGTGGCTGGCACCGCACGCTTGGCCTGTCCCAGCCGCAGTCCGACGTCTGGAACCAGATGAACCTTGGCGCCGAGGTGCAGTCGCGCACCGACCTGCCCGTGAGTTTCGCACGCGACACGGCCGCCGCCTGCGTGGCCGAACTGGTCAGCGGCCGTGGACACGACCTGAAAAGCTTCCTGTACATCTTCGTCGACACCTTCGTGGGGGGCGGGCTGGTCATCAATTCGCACCTGCACGCCGGCGTCCATGGCAATGCCGGCGCGCTGGCCTCATTGCCGATGCAGCCGGCGCGCGGCGACGAGGCCGGCGGCCAGCTCATCGACGAAGCTTCGTTGTGGGAGTTGGAACAGCGCTACGACCAGGCCGGCCTGGACGCCACCGCCGCCTACGATGCACGTGCGCTGCAGGCACCTTTCGCCGAAATCACGCAGGCTTGGCTGGTGCGGGCGGCGCGGGCATTGGCCCACGCCATCGCCAGCGGTACCGCCGTGCTCGACCTCGGGCACGTGGTGATGGACGGGTCGATGTCGCGCGAACTGCTCGACGCGCTGCTGGCGCAGACGCGTGCGGCGCTCGCGCTGTGCAACTGGGAAGGCATGTGGCCGCCGCAACTGCACGGCGGCAGGGCCGGCGCCCAGGCCTGCGCCCTGGGAGGCGCGATGCTGCCGCTGCACGCCAACTTCGCACCCGACCACGACGTGTTCCTCAAGGCGAACTGAAAGCCGGAAAGTCAGTCCGGCGAGGGCTGCATCGTGATCGCGCCGAAAGGGCAACGCACCGCACACTTGGTGCAACCCGTGCAGGCGTCGGCGTTGCTCAGCACGGAAAACTTTTCCCAGCCTTGGCGTTCCAGCGACAGCAGGTGCAGATGGCAGGTCGGCACACACCAGCCGCAGCCCGTACAGCGTGCGGTATCGATGACTGGATTGGGTACCTGGCGTGAGGTTTTCATCTGCGATCGAGTCCAAATCATGTTGCTCAACAGTATGCGATTGTCGATTTGACTTACATGGTGGGCGAATGGTGCCGGTTTTTCGGATCAATTGTTTTGTTTTCAAAAGAGTTTTCCTAAACGGCATGCTTTATGCCTGCTGTGCAGATACCTCATAACCGGAGACATATAAGATGAAAACCTCCCGAACGACACTCGGTGCAGTCGTGCTATGTGCTGGAATCGCCTTCTTGAACCCAGCCCACGCCGTTGCCGTTGTCACCCTGCCCAATCCGGGGTCTTCTGCGGATGGGGTGCCGACGAATCAGACCTACGACCAGGGACTGGTGTATTCCGCGGGGCTGCTGAGCCAGCTGCAAGCCGGTGGTTATGTGCCGAGCAGTTACGGCAACTACCTGTTCAGCACCGGAACCGGCAACATTCCCGTGCTGGTCTACACGGGTGCCGGAGGCGCCACCAACACCACACCCTTCGAAAATCCACTATCAGCTTGCGGCGGCGGCAATTGCACTCAGTTCGATGGCACCTGGGGTCTCAATTCAGATGCCGGCACGGTGGGCGCCATGCGTACGGCCCTCGGCGGTGCGCAGATGATGCTGTACTTCGATCACAACGAAAGTGAAGGCGCCAACGCCACGCCCAATTTGCGGGCCTCGGGGCGGGTCGCTGTCTACAACGGCGCCACCCAGGTGGTCTCTTACGCATTCGATACCAATGCCAACGGCATCTACGACCAGACTTCGTACGTCACGTCCTGCAGTTCATTTGTCGTCGGCCCGGGCAGTGGAACGAACGCACCGCCGTGTGATTTCAGCGGTACGACCACCACGTCGGGCACCACGTATTCGGTCAACGCCAATTCGGGTTCAGGCAAGCCGGACTATTTCGTCGTGATGCCTCAGTTCAACCTGTACGACGCCCTTTATGACCCGAGCTACAAGATCGTCATCGAAATGCACCTGCGCGATCTTGATCCAGGTTTCGATGAACTGGGTGTGGCCGGATACCGCTTCGCATCGACCACGCAGGTGCCCGAACCCAATTCCCTCGCGCTGCTTGGCCTCGGTTTGGCGGGTCTTGCGTTGATACGCAGGTTCAAGGTGCGCTGATCACCTGCTTGATGTCATGCGATTGGCATCAAAAAAGCCCCGCTACCGAAAGATAGCGGGGCTTTTGATCAACTGTGGTGCCGGAGAGATGAATCGAACACCCGACCTTCTCATTACGAATGAGCTGCTCTACCGACTGAGCTACACCGGCACAGCCTCGAATTATAGCGCGGAGTGATACCCCGTGGCGCGCTCGACCTCATTTTTTGAGCCCAATATCACGCTGACGCGTTGATGCAGCTTGGTCGGTGGGATGTCGAGGATGCGTTCCTTGCCGTTCGTGGCGGCGCCGCCGGCCTGTTCGACGAGCCAGCTCATGGGGTTGGCCTCGTACATCAGGCGCAGCTTGCCTGGCTTTTCAGGCTCGCGTTTGTCCCACGGGTAGAGAAACACGCCGCCGCGGGTGAGGATGCGGTGCACGTCGGCGACCATGCTGGCGATCCAGCGCATGTTGAAGTCCTTGCCGCGCGGGCCGTCCTTGCCTTCCAGGCATTCGTCGATGTAGCGTTTCACCGGCGTGTCCCAGTGGCGCATGTTGCTCATGTTGATCGCGAATTCCTTGGTGTCTTCGGGAATGCGCACGTTCTCCTGCGTGAGCACGAAGGAACCCTGCTCGCGGTCCAGGGTGAACATGGCCACACCGTTGCCCACCGTCAGCACCAGCGTGGTCTGCGGACCGTAGACGCAGTAACCCGCGGCCACCTGCTGGCTGCCGGCCTGCAGGAAGTCCTGTTCGCTCACGTCCTGCTGCGGCTCGCCCGTGGCCGGCTCCGGCTTCTTCAGCACGCTGAAGATGGTGCCGATGCTGACGTTCACGTCGATGTTGCTCGAGCCGTCGAGCGGATCGAACAGCAGCAGGTATTCGCCTTGCGGATAGCGGTTGGGCACCACGTAGATGCTGTCCATCTCTTCCGAGGCCATGGCCGCCAGATGGCCGCCCCATTCGTTGGCTTCGATCAGCACTTCGTTGGCGATGATGTCCAGCTTCTTCTGGATTTCGCCCTGTACGTTTTCGCTTTCGGCTGCACCGAGCACGCCGCCGAGCGCGCCTTTGTTGACGGCCTGGCTGATGCTCTTGCAGGCGCGCGCCACCACTTCGAGCAGCAGGCGCAACTGCGACGGGATCAGTCCGTCGGCACGCTGCTGCTCAACCAGGTAGCGTGTGAGAGAGATTTTTTGAGACATGTGGGTCCGTTCCAAAGTTGAAATCAATCGGCCAGGGCGCGCGTCACGACTTCGCGCACGTCGTTGCTCAGGTCGGCCTTGGCGGCGACGCGCACCAGGGCCTCGCGCGCCGCGCTGCGGTAGGGTTCGGTGAGCTTCTTCCAGCGGTCCAGCGCGCGGGCCAGGCGGGCGGCGACCTGCGGGTTGATGCCGTCGAGCTCGATCACGCGGTCGCTCCAGAACACATAACCCGCGGCATCGGGCCGGTGGAAGGCGCCGGGGTTGGCGCTGCAGTAGCTGAAGATCACGCTGCGCGCGCGGTTGGGATTGCGCAGGTTGAAGTCCGGGTGTTTCATCAACTGGCGCACGGCCGGCAGGATGTTGCCCGCGCGGTCGGGCGCGCCGGCCTGCAGCGCGAACCATTTGTCGAGCACCAGGGCCTCGTCCTTGAACATGGCGTGGAAGCGGGGCAGGGCCTGGGCGGCGAGCGCGTGGTCGCTGGCCACCAGGGCGGCCAGCGCGTTGAAGCGGTCCGTCATGTTGCCCGCGTCCTTGAAACGCTGGTAGGCCTTGCCGGGCCAGACCACATCGCCCGTGGTGCGAGCGGCCAGGCACAGGTGCGTGAGCGCCATGCCGGCCAGGGCGCGGCGGCCGCTCGAGAGCGGGTCGGGCTGGTAGGCGCCGTTGTCGGCATGGGCGTCGAAGGCCCAGGCCCAGTCGTCGGTCAGCGCCACCGCGAGCTGGCCGCGCATGGCCTCGCGTACGGCGTGGATGCGCTGCGGATCGACCACGTCGAGCTGTTCGGCGATGTAGGTCTCCGACGGCAGCGTCAGCACCAGTTCCTTGAAGGCCGCGTCGAGTGTCGGGTGCCGCAACACGCTGCGCATCGCGTCGATGTAGGCCGTGTTCAGTGGCTGCAGCGGGGCCGGGTCGGCCACGGCGGCAATCGCCTTGAGCGCCGAACGCACGGCCAGCCGCTGGCCGGCTTCCCAACGGTTGAATGGGTCGATGTCATTGGCCAGCAGCGTCAGCAGCTGTTCGTCGGAGTAGTCGAACTCGAGCACCACCGGCGCGCTGAAGCCGCGCAGGATCGACGGCACGGGCTCGGCATCGATGTCCACGAAGGTCAGGGTTTCGCTGGCCTGGGTCATCACGAAGGTGTAGGGCGAGGGCACGGTGTTGCCATCCATGGTGCGCAGCGCGAGTTCGCGGCCATCGGCCCCCACCAGGCCGAGGCTGACCGGGATCACGAACGGCTCCTTCACGGCCTGGCCCGGCGTGGGCGCGCAGCTCTGGCCCAGTGTCAGCGTGTAGGTGCGCGCGGCGGCATCGAAGCTGCCGCTGGCATGGACACGTGGCGTGCCGGCCTGGCTGTACCAGCGCTTGAACTGCGGCAAGAGGCGCGCCAGATCGGAATCGGGGTTCGCGTCGGCGATGGCCTGCGCGAAGTCGTCGCAGGTCACGGCCTGGCCGTCGAAACGCTCGAAATACAGCGTCATGCCCTTGGCGAAGCCTTCGCGTCCCACCAGCGTCTGCATCATGCGAACGACTTCGGCGCCTTTTTCGTAGATGGTGACGGTGTAGAAGTTGTTGATCTCGATGTAGCTGTCGGGCCGCACCGGATGCGCCATCGGGCCGGCGTCCTCGGGGAACTGCGCGGTGCGCAGCACACGCACGTCCTCGATGCGCTTGACCGCGCGGGCCGACGGCTCGCGGCACAGGTCCTGGCTGAATTCCTGATCGCGGAACACCGTCAGGCCTTCCTTCAGGCTCAGCTGGAACCAGTCGCGGCAGGTCACGCGGTTGCCGGTCCAGTTGTGGAAATATTCGTGGCCCACCACCGACTCGATGTTGCTGTAGTCGGTGTCGGTGGCGGTGGCCTGGTTCGCCAACACGTATTTGGTGTTGAAGATGTTCAGGCCCTTGTTCTCCATCGCGCCCATGTTGAAGTCGCTGGTGGCGACGATCATGAAGCGCTCCAGGTCCAGCGGCAGGCCGAAGCGGGCTTCGTCCCAGGCGACCGAGGCCATCAGCGAATTCATCGCGTGTTCGGTCTTGTCCAGGTCGCCGGGGCGCACGAAGACCTGCAATAGATGCTCGCGGCCGTTGCGTGCCGTGATGCGCTGCTCGCGGCCCACGAGTTGGCCCGCCACCAGCGCGAACAGGTAGCTCGGCTTTTTGAACGGGTCAACCCACTTGGCGAAGTGGCGGCCGTCGTCGAGCGTGCCTTGCTCGACCAGGTTGCCGTTGGACAGCAGCACCGGGTACTTGGCCTTGTCGGCGCGCAGCGTCACGGTGTAGCTGGCCATCACGTCGGGCCGGTCCAGGAAATAGGTGATGCGGCGGAAGCCCTCGGCCTCGCACTGCGTGAAGAACGAGTCGTTGCTCACGTACAGGCCCATGAGCTTGGTGTTCTTCGCCGGGCAGCAGGTGGTGAAGATTTCCAGGTCGAAGGCGCCGTCTTCCGCGGCGGGCAGGTTTTCCAGCACGAGCTGGTTGCCGTCCATCTTGAACGACGCGCCCTGGCCGTTGACCAGCACGCGGGCCAGGTTCAGTTCCTCGCCATCCAGGCGCAGCGGCTGGGCCGGCACGTCGGCGTTGCGGCGCAGGCGCATCTTGTTGAGCACGCGGGTCTTGGCCGGGTCGAGGTCGAAACAGAGTTCGACAGTGTCGATCCAGAAAGCCGGGGCGGTGTAGTCCGCCCGGTGGATGGCCGAATGTTGTCCTTCACGCGTCATTGAGGTGCTCCAGAAAATTCGTTTGGATGAGTTCGTTGTAGTCGCGCACGCAGGTGATCACGTGGGTGCCGGCCAGGGCTGAAGCGGTGTTGGTCGTGCAGATGCCGACCGCGCGCATGCCGGCGCGGCGCGCCGCTTCGATGCCGAACGGCGCGTCCTCGAACACGATGCAGCGTTCGGGCGCCACGCCCATGCGCTCGGCCACGGCCAGGAAGATGGCCGGCGTGGGCTTGCCCGACAGGCCTTCGTCGCCGCGCGCGATGGCGTCGGGCGCCGGGTTCATGCGCAGATGGCCCATGGCGAATTCGACATTGTGGATGTCGCCCGCCGTGCCGACGCCGACCTTCAGCCCGCGTGCGCGGGTGGCGGCATAAAACGCACTGAAGCCGGCCACCTCCTGGAAGATCGGGCCGAAGATGTCGCGGTACAGCTGTTCCTTCTCGTGCACCAGCGCCCAGGCGGTGGCCTCGTCCATGTCGGGCTGGTCGAGGATCAGCCGCACGCATTCGAGGCCGGTGCGGCCCGTGGTGCGGCGCATCAGCTCGGCGATGTCCATGGCCACCTCATGCTTGCGCGCGAAGTCGAGCCAGGTGGAGCTGTGGTGCGGCATCGAGTCGATCATGGTGCCGTCCATGTCGAAAATGATAGCGTCCACCGCCCGTATTTCCTGCGCCGGAGCCATTAAACGCCCTGCTTCAAAGAGGCTTCGATGAAGATGTCCAGGTCACCATCGAGCACCTTCTGCGTGGCCGAGACTTCGACGTTGGTGCGCAGGTCCTTGATGCGGCTGTTGTCCAGCACGTAGCTGCGGATCTGGTGGCCCCAGCCCACGTCGGTCTTGGTGTCTTCGAGCTTCTGCTGCGCTTCCTGCTGCTTGCGCAGTTCGAAGTCGTACAGCCGGCTGCGCAGGCGTTTCCAGGCCACGTCGCGGTTGCTGTGCTGGCTGCGGCCGTCCTGGCACTGCACCACGATGCCGGTCGGAATGTGCGTCAGGCGCACGGCCGAATCGGTCTTGTTGATGTGCTGGCCGCCGGCGCCGCTGGCGCGGAAGGTGTCGGTGCGCACGTCGGCGGGGTTGATCTCAATCTCGATCGAGTCGTCGATTTCCGGGTACACGAACACACTCGCGAAGCTGGTGTGGCGGCCGCCCGAGCTGTCGAAGGGGCTCTTGCGCACGAGGCGGTGCACGCCTGTTTCGGTGCGCAGCAGGCCGAAGGCGTATTCGCCCTCGACCTTGATCGTGGCGCCCTTGATGCCAGCGGTGTCGCCGTCGGAAATGTCTTCCACCGTGGCCGTGAAGCCCTTGCGTTCGGCGTAGCGAAGGTACTGGCGCAGCAGCATGCTGGCCCAGTCGCAGGCTTCCGTGCCACCGGCGCCGGCCTGGATGTCCAGGAAGCAGGGCAGCGGGTCGGCCGGGTTGTTGAACATGCGGCGGAATTCCAGCGCTTCCACTTCCGTGGCGAGCTTGGCGGTCTCGGCCTCGATGGTGGCCAGGCCGTCATCGTCGCCTTCTTCCTTCGACATTTCGAAGAGCTCGGTGTTGTCGGCCAGCTCGCTCTGCAGCTTGGACAGCGACAGCACCACGGCGTCGAGCGACTTCTTTTCCTTGCCCAGTTCCTGGGCTTTCTTCGGATCGTTCCAGACGCTCGGGTCTTCCAGCGAGGCGTTGACGGTCCTCAGGCGTTCGGCTTTGGCATCGTAGTCAAAGATACCTCCGTAAATCTTCCGTGCGCGCGCTCAGCGAGACGAGTTGATTGCCGATGGTGTTGACGCGTTCTGCTTCCATGATGTGCTTTCTGAAGGGGGGAGCCGGACCACCGATGGTCCAGGCGAATCCGCTATTTTCTCACGCCCTTCAAGTGCGTTTACGCCTGCAGGAAATCCTCGATCAGCCGGGCCAGCGCTTCGGGCTGGTCGTGGTGCAGCATGTGGCCGGTGTCGGGCAGGGTGACGGTGCGCACGTTGGGCACCAGCTTGAGCCGTTCGTGGAACTCGGGCAGGCTGTACTGGCCCGGCCAGTAGCGCGCGAAGGTGTCGTCGGCCGCGTCGACGGCCAGTGTCGGCGCCTGGATGCGCTGGTACATCGCCAGCACCTCGTCGAGTCGGGTGAGCTGGGCGAACACGATCTTGTGCGCCGGGTCGCCCAGGATCTGCCAGTTACCCTGAGCGTCGGGCCGCGCCCAGTGCCGGGCCAGCCAGGCCGCGCGGTCGGGCGCCAGCCGCGGATTGGTCTTCATGAGTCGGCGCGCCACGCCGTCGGCGTCCGGATAACCCTTCAAGGCCTTGTCACCCCGGTGGAAGGCCTTGAGCTCGTCGATCCAGCGCGCGTAGCGGCCCGGCGCCTGGGCCGCGCGGTTCTGCGGGCCGCCGAAGCCTTCCAGGTTGACCAGCCGGCGGATGCGCTCGGGCCGCACGCCCGCGTATTGCATCACCACGTTGCCGCCCATGCTGTGGCCGACGAGGTCGACCGGGGTGTCGCCCGCATAGTGGTCGAGCAGGAAGTCGAGATCCGCCAGGTAGTCGGGAAACCAGTAGTTGTCCACCGCCGGGCCGGTGGTCAGGCCGAAGCCGCGCCAGTCGGGCGCGATCACATGGCGGTCGGCGGCCAGCGCATCGACCACGAACTGGTAACTCGCGCCCACGTCCATCCAGCCGTGCACCATCACCAGCGGCGGCACGCCGGGCCGCGGTTCGCCCCACACGTAGGCATGGTAGGTGTGCTGGCGCACGGGCACATATTCGCTGCGGAAGTTTCGGCGGGTCGTGTACATGCGGGCGATCATACGGAGCCCGGCGCGTTCACGAAGTAAACCGTAAACTCGCCCGTTTCCCATGGGAGAGTTTTTGTGATGAACCAAATCCAGCTGGGCCAAAGCGAGTTGCGCGTGACCCCGATCTGCCTGGGCACCATGACCTTCGGCGAACAGGTCGACGAGGCCACCGCGCACGCCATCCTCGACCGCTCGCTCGAGCGCGGCGTGAATTTCCTCGACACCGCCGAGATGTATTCGGTGCCGGCCCGTGCCGAAACCTACGGCCACACCGAGACCATCCTCGGCAACTGGTTCGCCAAACGCCCGGGTGCGCGCGAAAAGATCGTGCTGGCCAGCAAGGTCGCCGGCCCGGCGCGCGGCATGAACTGGGTGCGCAATGGCAGCACCGACCTCACTGGCGCGGAGATCATCGGCGCCTGCAACGACAGCCTGAAGCGACTGCAGACGGATGTCATCGACCTCTATCAGATCCACTGGCCCGCCCGCCATGTGCCGGCCTTCGGCAACGTGTATTTCGACCCCGAGAAAGACCTGCCCGTGGCGCCGATCCACGAGCAGCTCGACGCCATGGCCACGCTGGTCAAGGCCGGCAAGATCCGCGCGATCGGTCTGTCCAACGAGACGCCCTACGGCGTGCACGAGTTCGTTCGCCTGGCCGAACAGCACGGCCTGCCGCGCGTGGCCACGGTGCAGAACCCCTATTGCCTGATCAACCGCACGGTGGAAAACGGCCTGGACGAAACCATGTACCGCCTGGGCGTTTCGCTGCTGGCCTATTCGCCGCTGGGCTTCGGCCTGTTGACCGGCAAGTACGATGCCTCGGGCACGACCGGCCCCGACGCACCCGCCAACGCCCGCATCGGCCGCTACGAGTCCGTGCGCAAGCAGCGCTGGGGCCGCCACGAAGCGCTGGTCGCCGCGCGCCGCTACAACGCGCTGGCGCGCGAGCACGGCCTCACGCCGACGCAGCTCGCGCTGGCCTTCTGCTACACCAAGTGGCAGGTGGCGAGCACCATCATCGGCGTGACCACGGTCGCCCAGCTCGACGAAGACCTCGACGCCTGGGGTACGACGCTGTCGCCCGAGGTGCTGGCGGCGGTCGACGCGATCCGCTGGGAAATCCGCGACCCGGCACTTTAAGCGAACATTACTATTGATTTGATAGCTACTCGCGCTGACTTAGCTTGCGCGAGAGGTTGATTTGGTTCATCAATGGCAAAGTCAGGGCACATCTCCGAAACGCCGGCCACGCAGTTCCTGCGTGCGAACGGCGTGGCTTTCACCGAGCACCCCTACGCCTACGTGGAACACGGTGGCGCCCAGCACAGCGCCGAAGTGCTGGGGCTGGACCCGTTCACCGTGGTCAAGACGCTGGTGATGGAAGACGAGCGCGCCAGGCCGCTGATCGTGCTGATGCATGGCAACCGCGCCGTGTCGCTGAAGAACCTGGCACGGCAGATCGGCTGCAAGTCGGTCGTGCCGTGCAGGCCCGAGGTGGCGAACCGGCACAGCGGCTACCTGGTGGGCGGCACCTCGCCGTTCGCCACGCGCAAAGCCATGCCGGTCTACGTGGAGGCGGCGATCCTCGCGCTGCCGCGCATCGCCATCAACGGCGGGCGGCGCGGCTACCTGGTCGGGCTCGATCCGCAGGTGTTGACAAGCTTGCTGGACGCGAAGCCCGTCGACTGCGCTTTACCGCTGTAGATGCCGGAACAGGTCTGCGCGGCTGGCAAAATGCGCCACCGTTTGGAGACTTTCTTGGACATCATCTACCCCATCCTGGCCACGCTGGCCGCCTACCTGCTCGGCTCGTTGTCGTTCGCCGTGATCGTGAGCCGCGTCATGGGGCTGAGCGATCCGCGCACCTTCGGCAGCAAGAACCCCGGTGCCACCAACGTGCTGCGCTCCGGCAGCAAGAAGGCTGCCGTCATCACGCTGCTGCTCGACGGCCTCAAGGGCTGGCTGCCGGTGGCGTTGGTCGGCTGGTATGGCAAGCGTTACGGCCTGGAGGAGGGCACGCAGGCGCTGGTCGGGCTGGCGGCTTTCCTGGGCCACCTGTACCCGGTGTTCTTCCGCTTCCAGGGCGGCAAGGGCGTGGCCACGGCGCTGGGCGTGCTGTTCGGCGTGCACTGGCTGCTGGGGCTGGCCACGGTGCTGACCTGGCTCATCATCGCGGTGTTCTTCCGCTATTCGTCGCTGGCTTCGCTGGTGTCGGCCGTGTTCGCGCCGGTGTTCTACCTGCTGGTCAGCGGTGTGGCCTGGTACAGCGACACGCGCATCACGTTGGCGATCTGCGTGATGAGCCTGCTGCTGTTCTACCGCCACCGCGAGAACATCGCGCGCCTGCTGGCGGGCAAGGAGTCGCGGTTGGGCGGGGGCAAGAAGAGCGCTTGAGGTAGAGCGCCCCGAGCGTCACAGTGCCGCGCAGTCGGCGACCTTGAATTCGACGCGGCGGTCGATCGCATCGCGCGCGTCGTCGCTGCCGCTGCCGACGATGTTTTCCGACCAGCCCTTGCCGCTGGCCCGAAGGCGGCCCGCCAATCGCGGCTGCTGGGCCAGCAGGGTCTGACGTACGCGTTCGCTGCGGGCCAGCGACAGGCCCAGGTTGAAGGCTTCCGTGCCACTGCGGCTGGTGTGGCCGGCAATCTCCAGGCAGGTGGGCGCTGCGGCCGCCTGGGTCGAAATCTCCTGCAGCCAGAAGCCGTAGGCACCGCTCACCGCCGGATCGGCCCAGAACTCGGTCTGACCGGGTGTGAACAGCAGCTTGACCGCGAGCCGGCGGCTGGCCAGGCCCATGGCGACCACGCGCTTGAAGGCCTGCTTCGCCGCCTCGGGCTGGCCGAGCTTGAGGTAGCTCAGGTATTCCCCGTTGGCCGCGCGCAGGGCTTGCTCGGGCGACTTGGCGGCCACTTCCTGGAACAGGTTCAGCGCCTTCGGATAATGGCCCGAGGCATAAGCCTGTTGCGCCTGCTCCAGCCTGGCCAGGCCAAGCGCGTCCTGCACCGAAGGCCCATCGATGGCGGTATGCATGGGCGCGCTGAAGAGGGTCGACCGGCCTTCGGCGGCGGACTGGTTGATCAGCACCGGGCTTTCGGCGTCGAACGGGCTCGGGTTGGCGTCGGCCGCCTGGGTGCGCAAGGGGCTTTGCCAGCGCGCGACGACGTTGCGCGTCTTGAGGTCGAGCAGGACCAGGGTCAGCATCAGCGGTGGATTCGGGTTGCCTCCGGCCGCGTTGGGCCGGCCGGCGGGCGACGCGGACTGGTCGCGTGAGACGAAAGGGATCAGGCTGGCGCTGAGCAGCAGGTCGGCCTGGTCGTCCGCGCTGCCGAGCGTGGCCGGCACCAGCCTGATCCCGGGCAGGATCTGCTCGATGTGCTGTGCCACCACCTGCCGGACCCTGACGGCCGCCACCGTCTGTCGCCAGCCGAAGGCGGCACCCTGGGCCGTGCTGGCCGTGCTCAAGTCGACGAAAGGACCCAACGCCAGCCGTTGCGCCGGCCAGCGCGGTCGGAAAGGGGCCTTGCCGCGCCACTGGCCCGCCAAGGCGTCGGTGGCCTCGAACACGTCCTGCTCGAAGGGACTGGCGGGCGGGCGGGGCGGTGGGCTGGTGCAGGCGGCCAGCATCAGGAGCAGCAGCAGCCCGAGCGTCGTCAGCCAGTTGCGGGAAAGCTTGGTATTCATCGGCATGTGGATTCCAGGGTGCGTTGTTGGCGCGCCGTCAGCGGTTCGCCCAACGACAGCTGGGTGAGCAGATGGCCGCAGTTCGGGCTTTCGGTTTTGGTTGGTGGCTCCGGTGCCGCCGGGTGGCGGTTGGCGGCGAGACGGGTCGGGGGCGGCACCGGCCGCGCCGGTTGCCGTTGCGCCGGTGGCGTCGGCGGTGCGGACTCGGGTGGCTGGCTTGTCCTGGGGGGTGGCGGGGTGGTGGCTTCCGTGGCGGCCTCTGCTCCTGCCTGGGCTCCCGTTCCAGCGGGCGGCGCCGCGGCGGGCAGTGCACTCGCCGAAACGGCCGCAGGCACTGGCAACGGCGCGCGGATGGCCAGCGGCACAGCCTCGTGCCGTAGCCACAAGGCCGCGCCTGCGGCAAGTGTCAGCAGCATCAGCACGATGGAGAGCGGCAGGGTGCGGGAGGTTCGCGCAGTGACCGGCGCCTGCGCCGGCTGTGTTGGCTGCACGGGTGGCGACGGGGGGACCGGCGGTGGCAGGTCGGCCGGGGCCGTCGGCTCGAGGACCTCGGCGTGGAAGCCGAGTTCGTCGGCCTGTTCCGCCACCGCCTGCACGTCGATCGGCCGGTCCTCGTCGAGCAGGATCGAAGTCTGCAGCAATTGTTTGCACAACAGCTTGATCTGGCCCGGCCGGCCCTGGGCGCGGGCGTGGATTGCGGCCACGACCGGCGCGGACAAGGTCAGCCTGCCGGGCGACGGCAAGGCGGCCAGGCGTTGGGCGATGAAGGCGGCGGATTCCTGGGGCTGGAATGCGGACAGCGCAAACTGCGGGCCGATGTCGGCGGCGGCGCCTGGCGATGCGAGCGCGGCCAGACGTTCGAGCAGCGGCGGTCGGCCTGCGAGCAGCATCCGCAGCAGCGGACGGCCGTCCTGTTGCAAGCGGCTCAGCGCGAGCAATGGCCCAAGGGCGTCCAGCGGGAGATGCTGTGCTTCGTCCACGACCAGCAGGCTCGCTTCGCCGGCGGCGGCCCAGTGCCGCAGCCGGCTTTCGGTCCAGGCCACGGCCGCGCTGCCGTGCGTCGGCGTGTCGGCCGGCATGCCGAACGCGTAGGCCATCGAGCGCAGGATTTCCGCGCCATCCATCGAGGTGTAGGCCAGTTGCGCGAGGTGCGGCCAGCGGCCGGGCATGTCCAGCAGGACACGTTGCAGCAACAAGGTCTTGCCGGCACCCGCGGCGCCGGTGAGAACCACCACGCCACGGCCCGCTTCGAGGCTGCGGCGCAGGCCGTGGCGCACGAGCTCGCTGGCCGGTGTGGGTAAGTATTGGGCGGGATCAGGCTGCCAATCGAAGACGCTGCCCAATTCGCCGAGCAGTTCAAGGTCCATTGGCGTGGCCAAGCATCGTTCGTAGTCCGCTGGATATGCGTGCAGTCATCTGCATACAGTCTAACGATCAATCAACGCGACATTGGCTGGTGCACAAACACTTTCACATCTTCAAATCGTCACATCGCGGTGTGACGTTGCGCCTCAGGCCGTCTTGTCGGCCTGGATGCCCTGGCGCAGCAGGCTCTGGTGGTTGATGCGGATCTTGATCGCGTCCTGCGTGAGGGCGGCCTGGATCAGCGGGCTGCTGGTGGCCGTGCGATGCAGTCGCGGCGGGCTCAGGGTATCGCCGGCGCGGTTGAGGACGGTCGCCACCAGCGGATGGTTGGGCGTTGCGCTGCGGCGCAGCACCACCGCCACGTCGCCGTTGTCCATTCGCACGTAGGTGCCGGGCGGGCAGAGCCCGGTGGCCCGCACCAGCGCGAAGCCGACCGGGTCGCGCGTGCCCGATGGGCCATTGGCGGCCGCCATGATGGAGCGCACGGATTCGGTGGCGGTGCGGCCGGCGCGGGTCTTGCGCGGGCTGATCATCGCGGCATAACGGTCCACGGTGCGCAGGATGTGGGCCAGCCGGTCCACCGGCGCCCACTGCATGAGTTCGCCCTCGGCCAGTGGCAGCACATCGTGGTGGGCCGCCACGACGTTCACCCACAGGCTGTCCTCGACGCCCACGTCGATCAGCATCAGCCGGCCGGAGAAGGCATGCGCCTGGATGCTGGCCTGCTGTTGCGGATTCGGCTTTTCGGCCTGCGCGGCGAGCTCGTCCTGCAGCCGCGTCATGGCGATGTTCATGGTCATGGCGGCGAGGACGAGGCTGTCGCGCTCCTCGCGCGGCAGTTGCAGTTCGGCGGCCGTGAGGTGGCAGATCACGGCACTGACCAGCGCGTGCAAGGCGCTGTAGCCCACCGAGGCGTTGGTGGCGAGCTGGAACAGCAGGTACAGGCCGGTGTCGGTATCCTGGCGCAGCAGGTCCTGCATCCAGCGGTCGTACTGGCGCAGCTTGCGTTCGAAGTCGGGAATGATCAACGGATTGCCGAGGACCATGGCCAGCCCGGATTCAAGGTCGGCCCACAGGCTCAGCAAGTCTTCGTAATCGGCGTCCTGCGGGTGAGGCAATGTCGTGGGCTGCATGGCGGAATCGGCTGTCTTCGGTTTCAACGGGTCGGTGGGCTGAGGGTGGCGGAATGGACCGTCGCAATCCGGACGGTGTAACAAAAAGAATCAAATTCGGCGCGGCGCCATTCTGCGCTCTTTCAGTACCGTCGCTCGAGCACCATCTGGTCGTTGAGCCGTGTCATCTGGAATTGTGTGAGAAAGTTGTTGCCCAGCAGCACGAATGGCATTGACGCCGGCGTGACCACCGCTTCGAGTTCGGTGAGCTGGACGTCCCCGACGCGCACGGCCGCCAGCCGCACGCGCCAGCCCGGCGTGCTGCCGTTGGCCGTGGACATGGTCATCGGCAGGCCCTTGCGGTAGTCGATGCCCAGGCGCTCGGCCTCGGCCGCGCTCAGGCTGATGTAGCTCGCGCCGGTGTCCACCATGAACTGCATCGCCTGGTTGTTGATGCGGCCGGCGGTGAAGAAATGGCCGCGGCTGTCGGCGGTGAGCACGATGCGGTTGCCGCCGGCCGCGCCCTTGGCGCCGACCTGCGTGGGCGAGTCGCCCATCCTGAGCGTGACACGCTGGCCGCCGACATCCACCACCGCAGATTCTCCGGCCACCGACAGCACCTTCACGCCCAGGTAGCTCTCGCCAGCGGCGACGCTGCGCGGCGGCTTGCCGTCGACCAGCAGCAAGGCCTTGCTGCCCAGGATGCCGGTCAGTACCACGCTTTGCGCCTGCGCGACGCCGCACAGTGCTGCCAGGGCGACGGCGAGCAGACGATGGCGCGTCGAGGGCATGGCGCCTCGTTCAGTCGCGGAAGTTGTCGAAGCTCAGCGGCAGTTCGGTCATTTCCTTGCGGATCAGCGCCATGGCGGCCTGCAGGTCGTCGCGCTTGGCGCCGGTGACGCGCACCGCATCGCCCTGGATCGCGGCCTGCACCTTGAGCTTGCTTTCCTTGATGATCTTCTGGATCTTCTTCGCGGCTTCGGTCTCGATGCCGTTGCGCACCTTGAAGACCTGCTTGACCTTGTCGCCGCCCATCTTCTGCACGTCGCCCTTGTCGAGGAACTTCACGTCGACATTGCGCTTGGTGAGCTTGTTGTGCAGCACGTCCTCGATCTGCGAGAGCTGGAAGTCGGCGTCGCCGATCAGCGTGATTTCCTTGTCCTTCAGCTCGACGGCCGCCGAAGTGCCCTTGAAGTCGAAGCGGGTGGCGATTTCTTTCTGCGTGTTCTCGACGGCATTCTTGACCTCGACAAGGTTGGCTTCGCAGACGGTGTCAAAAGTTGGCATGGTGAAAGTTTTCTCTAAATCGGCAGCCCGGCCTGTGCAGGCTGCGCCTTGGGGATTGCGGGGCCGGCAACAGGCGTGGCCCGGCCCGGTCTGACTTGGCAAAAGGAGCCCGGTGCGACAATCCAGCCATGTTAATCGAGAAAAATGTCCCGCTGCGGCCGTACAACAGCTTTGGCATCGTGGCGCGTGCGCAGACCCTGCTGCGCGTGACCGGCGAGGCCGATCTGCGGCAGCTCGCCGAGGACAGGCAGCTCGCCGCCGCACCCAAGTTCGTGCTCGGCGGCGGCAGCAACATCGTGCTCACCGGCGACGTCAAGCCGGTGGTGCTGAAGGTCGAAGTGATGGGCCGGCGCCTGGTGTCGCAGGACGACAAGGCCTGGATCGTCGAGGCCGGCGGCGGCGAGAACTGGCACGAGATCGTGCGCTGGACGCTGGCGCAAGGCTACCCGGGGCTGGAGAACCTGGCCCTGATTCCCGGCACCGTGGGCGCCTCGCCGGTGCAGAACATCGGCGCCTACGGCGTCGAGCTGCAGGACCGCTTCGACTCGCTCGACGCGGTGGACCTGGCCACCGGCCGCGTGTTCACGCTCGACGCGGCACAGTGTGCTTTCGGTTACCGCGATTCGGTGTTCAAGCACGTGGCCGCCGAGCCGGGTGGGTTCGGCCTCGCGGGCAAAGTGTTGATCCTGCGCGTGCGCTTTCGCCTGCCGAAAGCCTGGAAGCCCGTCCTGGGCTATCTCGATCTGGAGAAGAAGATGGCCGCCACCGGCGAGCAGCATCCTTCGGCGCAGCAGATCTTCGACTGGATCTGCGACATCCGCCGCGCCAAGCTGCCCGATCCG
Organism: Rhodoferax koreense; assembly: GCF_001955695.1. Taxonomy (NCBI): domain Bacteria; kingdom Pseudomonadati; phylum Pseudomonadota; class Betaproteobacteria; order Burkholderiales; family Comamonadaceae; genus Rhodoferax; species Rhodoferax koreensis. Next base: position 1,995,903 of record NZ_CP019236.1, read on the forward strand.
CGGGTCATCGGCAACGCCGGCAGTTTCTTCAAGAACCCCACGGTCAGCCGCGAGCAGTGCGCCGACATCATCGCGCGCGACCCGAAGGTGGTGCACTACCTGCTGGCCGACGGCACGGTGAAGCTGGCGGCCGGCTGGCTCATCGACGCCTGCGGCTGGAAGGGCAAGTCGGTGGGCAATGCCGGCGTGTTCGAGAAACAGGCGCTGGTGCTGGTGAACCGCGGCGGCGACGCGAACCCGGTCACCGGCGGCGAGGTGATGACGCTGGCCAGGGCGATCCAGACCAGCGTCTACGAGCGGTTCGGCATCCGGCTGGAGCCGGAACCGGTGGTGGTCTAGCTTACGCCTCGTCCTTCTTGCCACCAATCTTGGCCAGCGCGGAGCCGCCACCGAGCGACAGCAAGCCGCTGCGGCTGTAGATCGCCAGCTTCTCGCGCGTGTCCACGATGTCCAGGTTGCGCATCGTCAGCTGGCCGATGCGGTCCAGCGGTGTGAACGCGCCTTCGACCTTTTCCATGCTCAGGCGTTCGGGCTGGTAGGTGAGATTCGGGCTTTCGGTGTTGAGCAGCGAATAGTCGTTGCCGCGGCGCAGTTCCAGCGTCACTTCGCCGGTCACGGCGCGCGCCACCCAGCGCTGGGCGGTCTCGCGCAGCATGATGGCCTGCGGGTCGAACCAGCGGCCCTGGTAGAGCAGGCGGCCGAGCTTCAGGCCGTTCATGCGGTACTGCTCGATGGTGTCTTCGTTGTGGATGCCGGTCACCAGCCGTTCGTAGGCAATGTGCAGCAGCGCCAGGCCCGGGGCTTCGTAGATGCCGCGGCTCTTGGCTTCGATGATGCGGTTCTCGATCTGGTCGCTCATGCCCAGGCCGTGGCGGCCGCCGATGCGGTTGGCTTCCAGGATCAATGCCACCGGGTCGTTGAAGCTCACGCCGTTCAACGCCACGGGCTGGCCTTCCTCGAAACGCACACTGACCTCTTCGGCCTTGACCGCGACTTCTTCCTTCCAGAACGCCACGCCCATGATCGGGTTCACGATCTTGATGCCGCTGTTCAGGTGCTCCAGGTCCTTGGCCTCGTGCGTGGCGCCGAGCATGTTGGAGTCGGTGGAATAGGCCTTCTCGGCCGACATCTTGTAGCCGAAACCGGCCTTGGTCATGAAGGCCGACATTTCCGCGCGGCCGCCGAGTTCGTCGATGAACAATTGGTCGAGCCAGGGCTTGTAGATCTTCAGGCTCGGGTTGGTCAGCAGGCCGTAGCGGTAGAAGCGCTCGATGTCGTTGCCCTTGTAGGTGCTGCCGTCGCCCCAGATGTTGACGTCGTCTTCCTTCATCGCCGCCACCAGCATGGTGCCGGTCACGGCGCGGCCCAGCGGCGTGGTGTTGAAGTAGGTGATGCCGCCGGTGGAGATGTGGAAAGCACCGGCCTGCAGCGCGGCGATGCCCTCGGTGGCGAGTTGCGAGCGGCAGTCGATCAGGCGCGCCTGTTCGGCGCCGTATTGCATGGCCTTGCGCGGGATTTCCTCGTAGTCGGGCTCGTCGGGCTGGCCGAGGTTGGCGGTGTACGCGTAGGGCAGGGCGCCCTTCTGTTTCATCCAGTGCAGGGCCGCGCTGGTGTCGAGGCCGCCGGAGAAGGCGATGCCGACTTTTTGGCCGGCGGGAACGTGCTGGAGGATGGTGGCGGACATGGAATTTCCTGAAAGAACGAAGGCCTAAAAGCTGGTAGCCGGATGCGCGCGCGGGCCGGTGCCGGCGTCGCATGAACAGAAGATGCAACGCGGGATTTTAGTGCCGCATTGAGTTGCCGCTAGGCCCGAGGTTGCCAGGCTTCGGTGTCGAAACCCACGGTCGTGTCCTGACCGGCGTGCGCGGCCCAGTCCACCACCGGGCGCTTCACCACACTCGGCTGGGCCAGCATCAAGGCCTTGGCGCTGGCCGCATCGACCACGGCCGCCTGCGTTGCGGCATCGAGCTTGCGCCAGGTCGTGCCCTTGCGGTTCACGAGCTTTTCCCAGCCCACGGCCGCGATCCAGGCGTCCAGCGCCTCGGCCGGCACGCCGGATTTCTTGAAGTCGTGGAACTGGTAGGCAATGTGTTGGGTGTCGAGCCAGGTACGCGCCTTTTTCACCGTGTCGCAGTTGGGGATGCCGTAGAGGATGGTCATGCGGGAATTATCGCAAGCCGGCCGGCAGGGGCAGCCATTCCGCGACAATCGCCGCATGGAAACCTTGAACGACTGGCTGGCCCACTGCGAGCAACTGCATTCGAAGAACATCGACATGGGCCTGGACCGGGTCAAGGCCGTGGCCGACCGCATGGGCCTGGCCTTCCAATGCCCCGTGATCACCGTGGCCGGCACCAATGGCAAGGGTTCGACCTGCGCGATGCTGGAAGCCGTGGCGCTGCAGGCCGGTTACCGCACCGGCGTCTACACCTCGCCGCACCTGGTGCATTTTGAGGAGCGCTGCCGCATCCACGGTGAAATCGTTGGTGCTTCAGATTTGATAGCGCACTTCGCAGAAGTGGAGCGCGCCAGGGGTGATATTTCTCTCACGTATTTCGAATTCACCACACTCGCCATTCTGGGCCTGATGGCGGCTTCGAACCTGGACGTGGCCATTCTGGAGATCGGCCTGGGCGGGCGGCTGGACGCGGTCAACATCATCGATGCCGACTGCGCCGTCATCACCAGCATCGATCTGGACCACATGGAACTGCTCGGCCCCGACCGCGAGACCATCGGCTTCGAGAAGGCCGGCATCATGCGCCGGGGCCGCCCGGTGGTGGTCAGCGATCCGGTGCCGCCGAAAAGCGTGATCGAACACGCGAAAAAGCTAGGTGCGGATTTGTGGCGGCTGGGCGAGGATTTCAATTTCTCGGGCGACCAGCAGCAGTGGAGCTGGGCGGGAAGAGGGCGGCGTTACAGCGGCCTGGCCTATCCCGGCCTGCGCGGCGCGAACCAGCTGGTCAATGCCGCCGGCGTGCTGGCTGCGCTGACCGCGCTGCGCGACAGGCTGCCGGTCACGGCCCAGGCCGTGCGCAACGGCATGGCCATGGTCGAGCTGCCCGGCCGTTTCCAGATCGTGCCGGGCCAGCCCACGCTGGTGCTCGACGTGGCGCACAACGCGCATGCCGTGGCCGCGCTGACCGTCAACCTCGATGCGATGGGCTTCTTCCCGACCACGCACGCGGTCTTCGGCGCCATGGCCGACAAGGACCTCGCGCCGATGTTCGAGCGCATCGGCCCGCTGATCGACCGCTGGTACTTCACCGACCTGCCCACGCCGCGTGCGGAGACGGCCGAGCGGCTGCAGGAGCGTTGGGAGGCGCAGAACAAGCGCAAGGATGCCTCGAGCACGGTGGCCCCGGGCCCGGCTCAGGCTCTGCAGGCGGCGGTGGCCGTGGCCGACCCCGCTGATAGAATCGTGGTCTTTGGCTCGTTCTTCACAGTCGGCGGCGTCCTCCAGGACGGCATCCCCCGGCTTTACGCCAAACACCTCGGCCCCTGAGTCTTTACCGCATGGCTTTTTTCAAGTTTCGTTCTCGTGGCCAGAAGGGCGAAGACGCTTCGTCCGGCCCCACGGAGACCATCGAGGGCATGCGCCGTCGTGCCAAGCATCGTCTCATCGGTGCGGCCATCCTGGTGTTGCTGGGGGTGATCGGTTTCCCGCTGCTGTTCGACAGCCAGCCCCGGCCGATCCCGGTCAATATCGCCATCGACATTCCCGACAAGGGCAAGGCCAAGCCGATCGGCATCGGCGCGGCCGGCCCGGTCGTCAAGCTGGACAAGCCCGCGGAAACCACCGATCCGGCACCGGTTGCCGCCGCGCCGGCCGCATCTTCCACGGCCTCCGCCAACAACAAGGTGCCCGCAGCGGCCAGCCTCGATTCCAAGGAGGAAGTGGTCGCCTCCAAGGCCGAGCCAGCGACGCCGACGGTGCCGAAGCCCGAGAAGCCCGCGCCGGTGAAGCCCGAGCCGCATCCCGAACCCAAGCCCGAGCCGAAACCCGTGGCCAAGGCCGACGAGAGTGGCGCGCGCGCCAAGGCCCTGCTCGAAGGCAAGGATGCGCCGTCCGCCTCCGCCGACGCGCGCTTCGTGGTCCAGGTCGGCGCGTTTTCCGATGCCGCCAAGGCCCGTGAGGCGCGGCAGAAGGTCGAGCGCGCCGGCCTCAAGACCTACACCCAGGTGGTCGACACCAAGGATGGCCCGCGCACCCGGGTGCGCGTGGGGCCGTTCGCCAACAAGGCGGAGGCCGACAAGGCGGCCTCCAAGATCAAGGGACTGGAATTGTCGGCATCCATCCTCACCTTGTGACCAAGGTCTGAGAGAGCTGGCCATGGCGGCGTTGGACTGGATCTTGCTCGCGGTGCTGTGCGCGTCGACCTTGCTCGGTGCCTGGCGCGGCCTGGTTTTCGAAGTGTTGTCGGTGCTGGGCTGGCTTGCGGCCTTTGTGCTGGCCCAGTGGTTCGCGCCCGAAGTGGCGGCCCGCCTGCCGATGGGGCAGGCGTCGGAGACGATGCGTTTTGCCGCCGGTTTCGTGCTGGTGTTCGTGGTCGCGGCTTTTGCCGGCGGACTGGTGGCCTCATTGATCAAAAGGCTGGTGCAGGCCGTGGGCCTGCGACCGGTGGACCGGGTGCTGGGCATGGTGTTCGGTGCCTTGCGCGGCGTGATCCTGCTGCTGGTGGCTGCGGCGGTGGTGCGGCTGATGTCGCTCGACGGCAGCGCCTGGTGGCAGGAGTCCAGGGTCGCCGCGCTGCTGGCCGAGACGCTGCACACGGTGCGGCCGATGTTGCCCGAAGAATTTGCCAAGTTTTTGTAAACCAGGATCAGACTATGTGTGGAATCGTCGGTGTTGTCAGCAATGCCCCTGTGAACCAGCTCATTTACGACGCCCTGCTGCTGTTGCAGCACCGCGGCCAGGATGCGGCCGGCATCGTCACGCAGCAGGAACGCAAGTTCTTCATGCACAAGGCCAAGGGCATGGTGCGCGACGTGTTCCGCACGCGCAACATGCGTGCGCTGCCCGGCCACTGCGGCCTGGGCCAGGTGCGCTACCCCACGGCGGGCAATGCCTACAGCGAGGAAGAGGCGCAGCCGTTCTATGTGAATGCGCCCTTCGGCATCGTGCTGGTGCACAACGGCAACCTCACCAATGCCCATGCACTGAAGAGTGAACTCTTCACCACCGACCACCGCCACATCAACACCGAGAGCGATTCCGAAGTGCTGCTCAACGTGCTCGCGCACGAGATGGAGAAATCCACGCGCGGCCTGCCGCTCACGCCGATGGACGTGTTCGCCGCCGTGCGCAACGTGCACCGCCGCGTGAAGGGTTCGTATGCCGTGATCGCCTCCATCGCCGGCCACGGCCTGTTGGCCTTCCGCGACCCGTTCGGCATCCGCCCGCTGTGCATCGGCCGCGCCAATGACGGCAAGGGCACGGTGATGCTGGCCAGCGAATCGGTGGTGCTCGAAGGCACGGCCCACACGCTGGACCGCAATCTCGCGCCAGGCGAAGCGGTGTTCGTCGACCTCGAAGGCAAGGTCCACACGCAACAGTGCGCCGACACGCCGACGCTGAACCCCTGCATCTTCGAATACGTCTACCTGGCCCGGCCCGACTCGGTGATGGATGGCATCTCGGTCTACCAGGCCCGGCTGAATCTCGGCGAAACCCTGGCCAAACGCGTGATCTCCACCGTGCCGCCGAAGGACATCGACGTGGTGATCCCGATCCCCGAGTCCAGCCGGCCGAGCGCCATGCAGCTCGCGCAATTGCTGGGCCTGCCGTACCGCGAGGGCTTCGTGAAGAATCGCTACGTGGGCCGCACTTTCATCATGCCGGGCCACGAAGTGCGCAAGAAGTCCGTGCGCCAGAAGCTCAATGTGATCGGCAGCGAATTCAAGGGCCGCAACGTGCTGCTGGTGGATGACTCCATCGTGCGTGGCACCACCTCCAGGGAAATCGTGCAGATGGCGCGCGACGCCGGCGCGCGCAAGGTGTATCTCGCCAGCGCCGCGCCACCGGTGCGCTACCCCAACGTGTACGGCATCGACATGCCCACCAAGGACGAACTCGTGGCCCATGGGCGCAGCGTCGAGGAGATCCGCGAACTCATCGGCTGCGACGCGTTGATCTACCAGGATGTCGAAGGCATGAAGCGCGCCATCTCCGCCGCGGTCACCGACATCGGTTCTTCCGGCGTGGCCATCACGGGTTTCGATGCCTCGTGTTTCGACGGCGTCTACGTCACCGGCGACATCACCTTCGACGACATCCAGCGCCTGAACGAAGGCCGCTCCAGCGCGGGCGAGCCGGAGGAAGACACCTCGCGCCTCGCTTTGCCCAACGCCCAGACCGCCTGAAGTTTGCTGCCCCCGATAGCCATGACCGTCAAGACCCGCACCCGTTTCGCCCCGTCGCCCACCGGCTTCATTCACCTGGGCAACATCCGCTCGGCGCTGTATCCGTGGGCGTTCGCACGCTCCACCGGCGGCGACTTCATCCTGCGCATCGAAGACACCGACGTCGAACGCTCGAGCCAGGCCGCCGTGGACGTGATCCTCGAAGGCATGGCCTGGCTGGGCCTGGACCACGACGAGGGCCCGTTCTACCAGATGCAGCGCATGGACCGCTACAAGACCGTGCTGGCCGAGCTGCAGGCCGCGGGCCAGGTCTATCCCTGCTACATGTCGATGACCGAGCTCGACGCATTGCGCGAGAAGCAGATGGCCGCCAAGGAAAAGCCGCGCTACGACGGCACCTGGCGCCCCGCGCCCGGCAAGACCCTGCCGCCGGTGCCCGAGGGTGTGCAGCCGGTGCTGCGATTCATGAACCCGCAGGGCGGCGTGGTGGCCTGGGACGACAAGGTCAAGGGCCGCATCGAGATCGCCAACGACGAACTCGACGACCTAGTGATTGCGCGGCCCGACGGCACGCCGACGTACAACTTCTGCGTGGTGGTGGACGATGTCGACATGGCCATCACCCACGTGATCCGCGGCGACGACCACGTGAACAACACGCCGCGCCAGATCAACATCTTCAAGGCGCTCGGCAAGGAGCCGCCGGTCTATGCGCATCTGCCGACCGTGCTCAACGAGCAGGGCGAGAAGATGAGCAAGCGCAACGGCGCCAAGCCCGTCACGCAGTACCGCGAAGAGGGCTATCTGCCCGAGGCCATGGTGAATTACCTCGCGCGCCTGGGCTGGAGCCACGGCGACGACGAGATCTTCAGCCGCGCGCAATTCCTGCAATGGTTCAATCTCGACCACCTGGGCCGCAGCGCGGCGCAGTTCGACGAGGCCAAGCTGCGCTGGGTCAATGCCCAGCACCTGAAGGCCATGGACGACGATGCGCTCGAGCCGCTGGTGGCGGCGCAGCTCGACAAACGCGGCATTGAAAGCGACGCTCGCCTGCCGGCCATCTGCGGCCTGCTGAAAGACCGTTGCGATACCACGGTGGTGCTCGCCGATTGGGCCGCGCGGTTCTACACCGCGGTGGAAGCGCCAGTGGAAGAGCGTGCCCAGCATCTCGTGCCGGCCGTGTTGCCCGCCCTGGATACACTGGCCGGGAAGTTCGCCGCCATCGAATGGAGCAAGCCGGCGATCGCCGCCGCCATCAAGGAAACGCTGGCCGCACACGGCCTGAAGATGCCTCAGTTGGCCATGCCGGTGCGGGTGTTGACCGTCGGTACGGCGCACACGCCTTCGGTCGATGCGGTGCTCGAATTGATCGGAAGAGAAAAAGTTTTGGCGAGATTGCGAAATCGCTGAAAACCTGTCTATAATTCGAGGCTCAGCAGTTGACGACATGAAGACAGCGCAAAACGATGAGTTAAGCGCAGAAGATGTTGAAGACCGTGGGGGGTATAGCTCAGCTGGGAGAGCGCTTGCATGGCATGCAAGAGGTCAGCGGTTCGATCCCGCTTACCTCCACCACGAAACTGAACGGTAACGAATTTGGCAACGCAAGTTGCCACGGAGTTCCAAGGTCATGACCCTATCGTCTAGAGGCCTAGGACACTACCCTTTCACGGTAGGTACCGGGGTTCGAATCCCCGTAGGGTCGCCAAGTTGTAGCGCTTGGATGTGAAGCACAGCAGTGTTTCGTATCGAAAGCTATCTACCAGGAGTGGTAGTTCAGTTGGTTAGAATACCGGCCTGTCACGCCGGGGGTCGCGGGTTCGAGTCCCGTCCACTCCGCCAGCCAGTAAGGGTTTGCTGCTATGAAAATAGTAGCAAGCCCTTTTTTTATATTCCAAATTTGGAATACTGCCCGCGAAGAGGCATGGTGCGAGGACAGCCGGGCAGGGTTTTCTGGCCATGTTAAATAACTCCCGTCGCCTGCAATAAGCTCAATCAGCTACCTCTGCCGCAGCTACGTCGCCGTCCAGAACCCTATGGTGCCCAGGATAACCAGCAGCTACAGACGTGCATTGCGCCACGCAGCCAGTGCCGTCATTTGCTATTGGCGTGCCATGGTCGCCTCGCGCTGGGCAGCTTGCCAATTAGGGATGTCGATGGCGCCGGCCAGGTACCGCGTCCGGGCGGCGGCAATGGCCCTTTACCAGCTCGGCGCGGGCTGCCACGGCGTTGGTTTCGGCTTCGACCGTTTTGTAGGCGCGCCAGACCTCGAACGCGATCCGCGACTCGGCCGCCGCGGCATCGGCCTCACGCGCCTGCAGGCCGGCCAACTGCTCGTGGATGCGGTAGCTGCGGCCGAAACCATCGAACAGCGGGATCGACAGTATCAAGGCCACCAATTGCTCGGGGCTTTGCGAGCCGGTCAGCGCGGTGTTGGGCCGGGCCGTTGCAGTAGTTGCCATAGGACAGGCCGAGGCCGGCCCAGCAGCGCGAGCTGCTCCACCAGCCCGGCCCCACGTGCGGGCGCGGGGGGGGCTGGTGCACAGCGCGAGCGAAACGCGCGGTCCAGGGTCAGCGGCTCGCCTGCCGTGCCCAGTTGCGCACCGGCCTGCATAGCGCTCGCGACACCGGCGGGATCGGTGCGCTGGCGGTCAGGCTGCTCTCCGGCGAAGCCAGGCGCATCATGCCCCGAGGGGCGATTTGCCTACCGCACCGGCTTGGCCGTGCGGGTCCGTCGGCGGTCATACACCTGCCGTACTATCCGTTCGCTCGTGTGCAGGGTCGCGTCCAGAACGTCCTCGGCCCCGTCCTCCAACTTGTCGCTGACCCCTTTAGGTCGCAAGTCTTGCAGCGAAAATCGTTTGAAAGCCACCTCACGTTTTTCGGCTTCGGCAGCGCATGCGTCCATCAATACCTTGAGCACCGATTTCCATCCTCCCTTGGTGTAGCGATCCACTTATGCAGCACGTTCTCGTGCACGTCCAGATCTCGCGCAGCCTGTGCGACTGATACCCGTCGTTCCTTGACCAGCCTCACGGCCTCAAGCTTGAACTCCCGTCTAAATTGCCTTCTCGTTCCCATATCCACTCTCCGGTTTCACTTCCCACCTTAACAAGCTGTCCATGAAACCGGCAGCAGCCCAGAGCCACGTTTCGGCAGTTGGGGTAACCCAGCAAGTGTTTAGGTCAACAACACCTCTAGGTACCGGCAACGATTCGAATGTCGCGATCTGCGCCGTCGCCGAGCGCGGCCAGTGCAGCTTGGTAGGCAGGGCTGTCATGAGCAGCCACAGCCTGTTCCACGGTTTCGAATTCAAGCACCACAGTGCGCTCCATCATTCCGAGTTCGTACACCGTTGACGGGGCGCCACGTGCGATGAAGCGGCCTCCGGCTGCTGTGAGAGCGGGGCCCGCGAGCTTGGCATATGCCGCCACCTTCTCGCTGTCCTTGACTGCGCGGTAAGTAGTGACCCAATAGGCTTTCGACATATTTGTCTCTCCGGTCAAAGTTGTGTTGTTGCGCCAAGCATCCCCACTGCGGGGCTATCCTGCCGCTGCTTTTCGAAGATGCTCCAGCGGCTTCCTTACATGCTGGCTTCGAGCATCGCTTCGTAATCGGTGTCGGATGCGACGCGCGGATTGGTCCGGTGGCTGTGGTCCTTCAGGGCGCCGCGGATGATGTCGGGGAACATCGCGCGTGTCACGCCGAGTTGGTCCAGGCCGGTCGGCAACCCGAGCCGCTCGGTCATGGCGCGCACGGCCGTCCCCACCTCGGTCCCGTTGCCAAGGCCCATGGCCTGGGCCAGGCGGTCGAGCTTGTGCTCCTCGCGCACCGAAGGGGCCGATTGGTTGAACGCGATCACGGCCGGCAGGAAGATCGCGTTCAGCGTGCCGTGGTGCAAGCGTGGATTGATGCCGCCGAGCGAGTGGCTCAGGCTGTGCACGCACCCGAGTCCTTTCTGGAATGCCAGAGCGCCTTGCATCGACGCACTCATCATGTTCAGCCGCGCACCGCGGTCATCGCCCTGGCGCGTGGCGCGCTCGATGTGGCGCCAGCCGCGCCACAGCCCGTCGAGCGCGATGCCGTCCGCGGGCGGATTGAAGGCGGGCGACAGGAAGGTTTCGATGCAATGGGCGATGGCATCCATGCCCGTGGCCGCCGTCAGCGCCGGCGGCAGGCCCATGGTCAGTGCCGGGTCGCAGATCGCGACCCGGGGCACGACGAAGGGCGAGATCACGCCGACCTTGCGGCCGTCGTCGAGGATGAGGATCGCACCCCGGCCGACCTCGCTGCCGGTGCCGGCGGTGGTCGGGACAGCGATGACGGGGGCGGTGCGGGAGGTGATGCGATCGGCCCCGCCTTCGATCACGGCAAAGCTTTGCAGCGGGCCTTCGTGTGTTGCGCAGACGGCCACGCCTTTGGCGAGGTCGATGGACGAGCCGCCGCCCACGGCGATGATGCCATCGCAATCGCCCTTGAGGTACGCGCCCACCGCCTCGCGCACGGCGGCCTCGTTCGGGTTTGGCGGTGTGCCGTCGTAGAGCGCCACGGTGCCTGCCGCCCCAAGCGCATCCAGCACGGTGTCGACGATGCCGGCCGCCTTGACGCCGCGGTCCGTCACGATGAGCGGGCGGCGGATGCCGACGCGTTCGCACGTTGCTCCGAGCAGGCCGATGGCGCCGAACTCGAACTGGATCTGGGTGACGTAGTTGATGAGGGCCATGGCGATGAGCTCCGAAATGAGCAAATGTTATAGCACAAGCGAACCGCGATCAACGTCTCTGGTGGCTTCAAGTCCCTTTCGCCAAGGCCTGGCGAGGCAACGAACGTTCGATCCGAGGCTCAGGACCGGCGATGCATCAGTTCGTCGAACAGCAGTTTGGCGGCGGGCGAAACCTGCGCTCCCTTGCGCGTGACGAGCTCATAGGGCTCGCTGCGCGACGACAGCGCCAGCGGCAGGATGCACGACATCTGCTGGTGCGCGAAGAACTGCGCGACCTCGATCGACACCAAGGCCACGAAGGACGGATTGGCCTGCAGCAGCGCCAGCGTCGCAAAGGCGGAGGTCGTCTCGAGCAGGTGCTGCGGAAAGCGGATCCCGCAGTCGCGGAACTCGGCTTCGAGCAGGAGCCGCATCGGCATGTTCGCGCGGTACACCACCCATCGGTACGGCGCCAGCTGTTGCAGGGTGAGCTTCTTCGCGCGCCGAAGGGGGTGGCCGATGTTGGCGATCACCGCGAGCGTCTCATCCTGGAGTTTCACGCTCTCGTAGACCTGCGGCGCCTGCGGGATGGATGTGCGGCAGATCGCCAGGTCGAGCCGGCCGGCGTCGAGTTGGGCCAGCAGGGTGGCGCTGGTGTCCTCGACGATCTCCACGGACAACTCCGGCTGCCGCGCAACGAGCGCGGAGATGGCATCCGTGAGCAGCGGCACCGCGCCCATGATGACCCCGGCGCTCACCCGCCCGCCCTGGCCACGCAAGATGCCGACGAGTTCGTCGCGCAGGTGCGCCAGGTCCGTCTGGATGAGCCGCGCATAGCGGATCACGCAATGGCCGACGGCATTGGGCTCGAGGCCTCGGTTGGTGCGAATGAACAGTGGCGTGCCGAAGGTTGTCTCGATCTCCTGCAGCGACTTGCTCGCGCCCGGCTGCGTCAGGGCGACCTGTTGCGAGGCCTTCAGCAGCGAGCCGTGCTCGCCCAGCGCAACGACGAGTCGTAGCTGCTTGAGGTGGAGCCTCGAGATGATGGAGTGGAGCGGTGGGGTCATGGCTTGGATTGAGGGAATGTTATACCGGAATCACATCTTTTCAGTTGTCGGGGCGGCAAATAATGCAACACTGTCACCAGTCGACCGGCAACTGCCCATGCGCGGCCCCGCAAAAACCAAGCGGTGGACCAAGGGGCGGTTCTGCGTCGATTCATAAAGTCCGGTGGAGACAAAGGCCGGTACAAAAGGGGGAGACATCCGTGGAAACATTGACTGGCCATCCTGGGTACGGCAGCGATCAGCATGCCGGGCGTGACGCAAGCTATTGCGCAGACGCCTGTTCATTGGCCGAAGCCGGCACAACTGGCGCCCTCTGGCGGCCAGCGCAAGCGTGAAAGACCTGCAGCGCATGCAAGCGACGCCGGCGGCAATATGCTGGTCTTCACCGATCGCGGGGCCGGCCGGCCGGGCGCTTTTCGCAGTGGGGCAGCGGTAATGCGGCACTGGGTCTCGTCGTCGTTGTGGTTCTGCGCTCCTTTCGCCGTCCTGCTGGTCCTGTGGGCGGTCCTGGTCCCGTACTTCGACGTCAACCCCCGCTTGTTTCCGCATCTCGACGCGGTGGTACAGGCGGGTCTCGATGGCATCAAGGATGGCACCCTCATCCAGCACATCGGTGCAAGCCTTCTGCGCGTCACGGTCGGCACGCTGCTCGCCCTTGTGTTCGCCATTCCCCTGGGCATCGCCATGGGCGTGAGCCCGGCGGTTTCCGGCTTTCTCACACCCCCGTTCAGGTTCTTTTCGGTGCTGGCGGGCATCGCATGGATACCGGTCGCATCGCTGTGGTTCGGCTACGGCTTCGGCGCCATCACCTTCGTGATCTTCAATGCCGTGTTCTTCATCGTGACCTACAACACACTGCTCGGCGTCTCGACCATTCCCCTGCAGGTGCGCCACGCAGCTGCATCGCTGGGTGCGGGGCGATGGGCCATGCTGACCGAAGTCCTGCTGCCGGGTGCGCTTCCCAATATCGTCACCGGCATTCGCACAGGACTGGGCTTCGCCTGGCGCGGGCTGATCGCCGCCGAGATGATCGCCACCAACGTGGGCCTGGGCTACATGCTGTTCGTGGCGCGCGATTTCTACAAGACAGAGGTCATCGTGCTGGGCATGATCGTCATCGGCGTGTTGTGGCTGCTGCTGGACCGTTTGCTGCTGGCGCCGATCGAACGCGCGACCAGCGAGCGCTGGGGCATGGTGCAGCGCGCATGAAAACGTTTCTCCTCAGGGCCTGGAGCCGCTACCTGCGCCTGACGACACGATGGCCGTCGGTCGGCACCATCGTGCCGTTTCTTCCCTTGATCGCCGCCTGGTGGATCATCACCGCGCTGCATGTATTTCCGCCTGCGTTCCTGCCGGGGCCGGCGGATGTCGTGCGTTCGTTCGGCACACTCGTCTACACGGGCGTCTTGCCGGATTACCTGCAGGACAGCATCGTGCGGCTCGTCGTCGGTTCCTTCTGGGGCATCATGCTGGGCATCCCTCTCGGATTGCTGGTGGGCCTGAGCCAGCGGGCGCACAAGGTGCTGTGGCCGTTGCTGATGTTCTTCCAGGCCATCGGAGACATCGCCTGGTTGCCCATCCTGGTGATCTGGTTCGGCTACGGCCTGACGACCATGACCGTTGTCATCGTCTACACGGTCATCTTCCCGGTCATCCTGAACACGGTGCTGGGCGTGCGTTCCATCCCGATCAACATGCATCGCGCCGCGCTGAGCCTGGGTGCGTCGCGCACCCGCATGCTCTGGGAGGTAGTGCTGCCGGGGGCGTTGCCCAACATCATGACCGGCCTGCGCAATGGCCTGGGTTATGGATGGCGTGCCCTGATCGCGACCGAGATCATCGTCGGCACCAGCGGCATCGGTTTCCTGATGTTCGATGCGCGCCGCGCCGGCTCGGTCGTCGAGATCCTGCTGGGCATGATCATCCTCGGGACTCTTTGGTACATCGTAGACAGTTGGATCCTCGCTCCTATCGAGCGGGCGACTGGACAGCGCTGGGGATTGGTGACGAAGTGAAAAGCCTGACTATCCGTAATCTTTCGAAGACCTATTTCGACGTCCACGCGGGCGCGAACGTGACCGCGGTGCGCGACATGTCGCTGGAGGTGCCGGCCGGCGAGTTCGTGTCCATCGTCGGCCCGTCCGGGTGCGGCAAGACCACGCTGCTCAACATGATCGCGGGCTTCATTCCCCACACTGAAGGGGAAATCACCGTCGGCGGCCAGCCGGTGAAAGGGCCTGGACCCGACCGCGGCGTGGTGTTCCAGTCATGGGCGCTGTTTCCCTGGCGCACCGTTCTCGACAACGTCGCCTTCGGCCCCAAGATGCGCGGCGTCGGCCGGGCCGAACGCGAGAAGATCGCGCACGACTACCTGGCGCTCGCCAAGCTGTCCCACGCGGCAGGGCGTTATCCCAACGAGCTGTCGGGCGGCATGCAGCAGCGCGTCGGCGTGGTGCGTGCGCTGGCCAACGAGCCGGACGTGCTGCTGATGGACGAACCCTTCGCCAGCGTGGATGCGCAGACGCGCATGACCTTGCAGGAGGAGCTGACCCGGATCTGGGAGCAGAAGCGGCCCACGGTCATCTTCATCACCCACGACGTCGCGGAAGCCGTGTTCCTGGGCAACCGGGTCGTGGCCCTGTCCAAGGGGCGGGTGCTGGAGGAGATCGCCGTCGACCTGCCACGGCCCCGGGTTTGGGACGAGCTGAACGAGGACGGCCGGTTCAAGGCCCTGTGCGGGCGCGTCCTTCAACTCGTGCGGTCGGCCTGAGCCATGCTGCGTGACGTGCTCCGGTCGCGGAAGTTCCACATCCTGCTGGCGATGGCGGTCTTCTATGTCGCCTGGCAGCTTTGGCTGACGATCGCCGCGCCGAGCAAGATCACGGGCCTTGCGGGCGAGTCGGAAAAGGTGAACGTACTGGTCACGCTGGCCTTTGCGCCGGAACGCTTTCACTTTCAGCGCTTTCAGGCCTACGGCAGGGTATCCGGTACGGAACAGAACGCCCTTGAAGTTCGCGGCGTGAAACGCGCGGACCTGACGGCCGTTGCCCGACCTTACTGGGTGAAGCGTGTTGAACCATTACAACCATGAGGAGACCATGATGAAACGAATCGCGCTGTTGTTCTGTTCCCTGCTGTTCCTGCCGTTGCTGGCACTGGCGCAGTCCACGAATCTCGTCAAGGTCAAGGTCGGCATGGTGGCCGCCGTCGACATGCTGGCCTTGCCGATTGCTGT
Source organism: Rhodoferax koreense (assembly GCF_001955695.1). Taxonomy (NCBI): domain Bacteria; kingdom Pseudomonadati; phylum Pseudomonadota; class Betaproteobacteria; order Burkholderiales; family Comamonadaceae; genus Rhodoferax; species Rhodoferax koreensis. Next base: position 2,011,270 of record NZ_CP019236.1, read on the forward strand.
CGAGCGCGGCTTCTTTGAGAAATACGGGCTCGACGTGACGATCGCGCGCCCCTACGCCACCGGCGTCGATGCCCTCAACGCGCTGCAGGCGGGCGAGACCGACATGGTCCAGGCCGGCGTTCCGGCCATCGGCGCCATCCTGCGCGGCATGGACCTGGTGTTCCTGGGCAACTTCAGCGGCAACGCCACCAAGGCTGGGTCCGATGCCACGCTCGCGCTGATCGCAAACAGCGGTACCGGCATCGTCAAGGGTGACCTGAAGAGCCTCAAGGGCAAGAAGATCGCGACCTCGTTCGGCACGATCAACCACCTCTACATTCTCGGCCTGCTCGAGAAAGGCGGCCTGACGCCGGCCGATGTGACGCTGGTCAACACCCCACCGCCGGAGATGACCGTGGCCTTGCTGGCCAAGGGCGTGGATGCGTTCGTGGCCTGGGACCCGGCGCCGGTCATGGCCATGAAGGACGTGCCGGGCGCGATCGAGGTGATCCGCGGCGGCGATGTGATCTCCTACCTCGGCTTCAACATCGCGCTGCGGCCCTGGGTGGAGAAGAACGGCGCGACGATCGAGAAATTCCTGGCGGGCGTGTCCGAGGCCGACCAGTGGATGCGCAAGAATCCCAAGCAGGCCGCCGCCATCGGTACGCGCTGGATTCCCGGGCTGAAGATGGACGTTGCGGAAGCCGCGATGCAGAACAACATCCAGCAGGTGGACCGCCGCATTTCCGCGCACAACTACCGTGCGCTGTGGAAGGCGCAGGACACACTGCAGCGGCTGGGCGTGATCAAGACCGTGTTCGACGTGAACAAACACATCGAGCCCAAGTTCATTCTCAACGTGATGCAGACCTACCCAGCGCTGTTTTCCGACCTGCAGCCCATTCCCGCGGATGTGGCGATCAAACCCGGTTTCGTGTTCAAGCCCTGATCCGGCTGGAGGCGCAGTCATGACAGAGAAAAGAGTTGCGATCGTCACCGGCGCAGGCAGCGGGATCGGCAAGTCTGCGGCGCTCGCGCTGCTGAAGGACGGCTACTACGTCGGCCTGGTGGGCCGCCGCCAGGACATGCTGGAGAAAACCGCGGCGGAATCCGCAGCCCAGGACCGCGCGCTGGTGCTGGTTGCCGACATCACCCGGGATGCCGATGTCGAGAAAGTGTTTTCCGAAGTGAAGCGCACATTCGGCCGGCTCGACGTGTTGTTCAACAATGCCGGCATGGGCGCGCCCGCCGTGCCGATGGAAGACCTGCCGATCGAGAAATTCCGCGAGGTGGTGAACATCAACCTGGTGGCCATGTTCCTGTGTACCCAACACGCCATCCGCATCATGAAGGCACAGGAGCCGAAGGGCGGCCGCATCATCAACAACGGTTCGCTTTCGGCGCACGCGCCGCGGCCGATGTCGGTCGCCTACACCGCGACCAAACACGCGGTCACCGGCCTGACCAAATCCATCTCGCTCGACGGCCGCAAGGACGACATCGTCGGCAGCCAGATCGACATCGGCAATGCGCTCACCGAGCTCGCCGCGGGCATGTCGACGACCGAACCGATGATGGACGTGACACACGCCGGCGACGCCGTGCTGCACATGGCCAAGCTGCCGCTGGACGTGAACGTGCAGTTCATGACCATCATGGCCACGAAAATGCCGTTCGTCGGCCGCGGCTAACATTCCGTACGCTGCCTCCGATGACAGCATAAAGCCGCGTTGAGAGGAGAGCGTCAAGGTGACGGGCCCTTCCAGAAAGGAATCTACGCTTTGTCCTCCTCGATTGGCGTCGGCCCATGCATTGCGACGCCCGGTACGCCGGTGAACGTCAGGCATGCTGGTGAACAGCTCCAACTGGCGTACCTGCGGTTGATCGAGAATGAACATGGGCGGGTCCGATCGAATTACTGTTTCTCGACTTTCGCGCTTGTAGCTACGGCGCTCCAGTACTGGGTCTGGTTTTTGAGCAGTTGAGCGAAGTCTTGGCCGAAAACCACGGTTGGCACCGCGCCGATGCTGTCTGCATATTCCTTCATGCTGTTGCCCTTCATGACGACGCTGATCTCGCGCTCCAGACGCTGGACCACGGTGGCGGGCGTTCCCTTGGGAATCCACAGGCCGGTAAAGTTAACCACGCTGTAGTTCGGAAGGCCAGCCTCTGCGAAAGTCGGCACATTTGGAAATGCCTTGAGCCGCTCCTTTCCGCTGATTGCCAGCAACTTGACCTTGCCGCCGTTAAGCTGGCCCATGACACCAGCAGTAGATGCAATCTGGAAATCGATAGTGTTGGTCAACAGTGCCATCGTTGCTTCTCCATTGCCCTTGAATGGCACATGGACCGCGTCGAATTGGCCAGCCATTTTCAAGGCTTCGGTGGAGAAGTGTGGCATGGTACCTGCCCCTCCCGTGCCATAGTTCAACTTTCCGGGATTGGCCTTGGCATAGGCGATGAGCTCCCCGAGTGTTTTGAACTTGGAGTCTGCGGCCACGACGATGGCTGCCGGCGCAAAGTTGAAAGCCGCGACCGGCACCAAATCCTTGTCGTAGTCCCAGGCCAGCTTGTGGAAGACGTGCGGAAGGATCGCATACGTCATGTCATTGGTGAGCAAGGTCGCGCCATCGGGCGTGGAGCGCGCAACCTGCAGAATGCCGATGGTGCCTGTGCCGCCGGGCTTGTTGTCCACGAAGAAGCTGGTGCCGGTCTGTTCCGTCAACTGCTGTGCGATGCGGCGCGTCACGAGGTCGACCGCGCCGCCGGGGGCATAGGGAACCACCACGCGCACTGGCTTGGATGGGTAGTCCGCCTGCGCATGCGCTGCAGGCGCTGCGATTGCCATCGCTGCGGCCATGGATCCAAGGGCCAGAAGGCGGTGGCCGAACTTGATGAGGTTATGCGCCATGAGAATGTCCTGCGGGTCAGTCGGCGTGGATGTTGCCGGCCTTGATGACTTCGGCCCATTTGGCGGTTTCTGTCTTCACGAACGCGCCGAAGTCCTTGGCGCTGGAGCCGACAGGCTGTACGCCCATCTCTTCGAAGCGTTTGGCCACGGCCGGACTGGCCACCACGGCGCGGGTCTCCGCCTCCAGGCGATCCAGCACGGCACGGGGCGTGCCGGCGGGGGCGAACAGGCCGTTCCATTCGTACACCTCGAAGCCCTTCATGCCCGACTCCGACATCGTGGGCACCTGGGCCCAGGCATCCTGCCGCTTCGCCGAGGTGATGGCCAAGGCCTTGAGCTTGCCACCCTTGACGAAGGTGCCGCTGGCGGTCGTGGCGCTGAACATCAGGTCCAGCTGGCCGCCGATGAGGTCCGTCAGTGCGGGCGCGCCGCCCTTGTAAGGCACATGGGTCATTTGCAGCTTCTGGCTTTGGGCGAACAGTTCGGCCGCCAGGTGCTGGGCGCCGCCGTTGCCTGCGGAGGCGAAGGCCAGCTTGCCGGGCTGGGCCGCCGCCGCCTTGACTACGTCGGCCACGCTCGAAAAGCGCGAGTTGGCCGGCACGACCATCAGCAGCGGGACCTGCATGATTTGGGACACCGGCGCCAGTTCTTTTTCCGGGTTGTAAGAGAGCTTGGGGTACAGCGTCGGGTTGACGGTGTAGGAAGTCGCGTCCAGCAGCAGCGTGTAGCCATCGGCGGGCGCCTTGGCGACAAAGGCTGCGCCGATGGTGCCGCTGGCACCGGGCCGGTTGTCGACGAGGATCTGTTGCTTGAGCCGGCCGCCGAGTTCCTGAGCCAGGATGCGTGCCGTGTTGTCGGCCGCGCCACCGGCCGGGTACGGCACGACGAGCCGGATCGGCTTGTCGGGCCAGTCGGCCATGGCAGCGCCGGTCAAGGAAAGCAGCGCTGCTGCGAGGACGGGGCCGACGAGGGCGGCCATCTTGGCCGGGCGTGTATTTTTCATTGAAAAGTCTCCTGTGTTATTGAGATCAAACGGTCGCAATGGGGGTCGCGGGTGAACCGACCGCACCCGGCAGGCGCAGCGGTGGTGCGGTGAGCAGGAAGCGGTGGCGCCCGTTGGCGCGCAGCCAGCGCGCCAACGGCGTGAGCAGCCACAGCTCGCCGAGGTGGATGCCGTTCTTGAACAGGCAGTGTTCGTGCAGCGGCAGGCGGGGCCGACGCATGGGCGTCGGCGTCATGAGCTTGGGCACCACCAGCTCCACCGCGGGGTTGTCGGCCAGCAGGCAGGCCAGCCGCACGTCGACGATCCAGTTCAGCAGTTTCGCGTCGTGGCCGTCCAGTCCGCTGCCGGTGGCGTGCAGCTGCTGCAGGTCGGGTTGGCGGTTCATGGCCAGCAGCGTGTCCGCGAAACCGGTGTGCAAGCAGACCATGTCCCCCGCCTCGATCTCAACGCCGTCCGTGTCGAGGATGCGCATGAGCTCGTCATAGCCCACAGCATGCCGGCGGCGACCGACGTGGTGTTCCAGATCGACCATCACCCCCCGGCCTTGGGCACCATGTTCCGCCAGATTCTGGATGCCCAAAGCGTCGGCGCGTGGCCCCGGAAAGCGGGCCCAGTCGGCCACGGCCTGTGGGTCGGCCGAGGCTGCATGGATGTCACGCCCGGCGCGGTAACCGTTATAGAACACCGCCTCGGCTTCGCCGTCGCCATCGGCATCGAAACGCGAGCCCATGTGCGCCAGGCTGTCCCACTGGGTCGAATACTGGGTGTTCATCAGCAGCACCTCGTCGCACACCACATCGGTCTGCTCGGGGTCTTCCGTGGCGTAGGACCAGCAGTAGCCCTGCACGCCGGCGCTATTGCCGTCCCGCAGCGTGGCGAACATTTGCGCCGGCATGCGGCGTGGGTTCATCGTCATGCCGCCCGGCACGTCCAGCGGTAGCGAAAGGCAGAATGTCTTTCCCTCGCGCACTTCGGCGATGCCCTGCAGCACCTTGTCTGCGTCGACCAGGTTCATGCGACCGCGTTGGTCGTCGATGCCGAACTCCCCCCAGTGGCTGCCCGGCGGCGCGTTTTTCCAGCGTTGTGACATGGTGACCTCACGCAGTGACCGCTCGGCGCGCCAGGCTCGCCAGTGCGTTGCGTGCCGCGAAGACACCCATGTTGACGTACGCCCCGTTGGTCACCGCGCCGATGTGGGGGCTCAGCACGATGCCGGGCTGACCCTGGAAAGGGTGTCCGGGTTGCATCGGCTCCACTGCGAAGCTGTCCAAGCCGGCGCCCATGACCTGGCCCGACTGCACCGCAGCCAGGAGGGCCGCTTCATCGATCAAGCCACCACGCGCCGTATTGACCACGATGACGCCGGGTTTGCAGGTGGCCAGCGTGGCGTCGTTGAGCATGTGCCGGTTCTCGTCGGTGAGCGGGCAATGCAGAGAAATGACATCGGCCTCGCGCAACAGGTTCGGCATGTCCGTGGTGGTGATGTAGTCGGGCAGGCTCTGGGCGTAGGGGTCGAAACCCAGCACCCGCATGCCCAGGCCATGGGCCATGCGCGCGAAGCGCTGGCCGATGGCCCCCAGGCCGACCACCCCCACCGTCAGTCCGTCCAACTCCACGCTCATGTGGCCGGCCTTGTCCCAATGGCCCGCGTGCATGCGCGCGTCGACGCGGCTGACCGACTTAGCGCAGGCCATGAGCAAGGCCAGGGCTTGCTCGGCCACGGCCGCTGCATTAGCGCCAGCGGCGGCGACGACATCGATCCCGCGCTCTTTGGCCGCGGCCTTGTCGATGTTGTCGGTGCCGCTGCCGTGTTTGGACAGCACCTTCATGGCCGGCGCCGCGTCCATCGCTGCTGCGCCGATCTTGCCGTAGCGCACGATCATGGCCACAGGGTTGTGTTCACGGCAGAGCGCGACGATGTGTTCTTCCTGCGGGTTCTTGCCGGTGAAGACCAGTGCATACTCCTTGAGCAATTCCAGCGCCTGGGGCGCCAGCGCGTCGCTGCTCACGAGGATGGTGCTCACAGTGTTTCCCCTTCCTTGAGAGCGCCCGCAGCGCGCAAAGCCGAGTCCAGCCATTTGGCGGCGGTGTCGCCGGTCTTGATGGCAGCGATGCGAGCCGCCTCGTCGCGCACCTTCTTTTTCGCCATGGGCAACAGGCCTTCGATCTTGTCGCGTTCGACGACGACGACGCCGTCGGCATCGCCGATGACGAAATCGCCTGAGTGCACGGTAACGCCACCGACCGACACCGGATGACCGATGCGGCCGGGCACCAGCTTCGTGGGGCCGTTGGGATTCGTGCCGGCGCAGAATACCGGGTAGTCCATTTCGTGGATCTCCAGACTATCTCGCGCGGCCCCGTCGATTACCACCCCTGCAATGCCCAACTGCTTGCAAGCAGTCATCATGATGGTGCCCATCAGTGCGGCGCTGAGATCGCCCTTGCCATCGATGACCAGCACGTCGCCGGGCTTGGCCAGCGAGATGGCGGCGTGGATCATGAGGTTGTCGCCAGGGCGCACTTCCACAGTCAGCGCCGTGCCGGCCAGCTTCATGCGCGGCCGCAGGGCCCGGATGCGGCCGTCCAGGCCTCCGCGACGGCCGGCCACGTCGGCCAGGATGGCCGGCTGGAACTCGGCGGCCTGCTGCACGATGTGTGCGGGAACGCGTTCGAAGTCACGGATGATGTCGGGCAGTGTGGACATGGGGGTACCTTTCGAAGGAGGAGGGATGTGGGGCGGCCGGCCTGGCGCAATGCCGGGCCTGTGAAGCTGGATTTGGTGATGGTGAGCCGCGCTCAGTCGATCTTGGCGCCGGATTCCTTGACGACCGCCGCCCAGCGTGTGGTCTCGGTGCGAATAAGGGTCGCGAAGTGCTCGGGTGTGCCGCCCAACACCTCGCTGCCCTGCTCGGCTAGTTTCTGGCGGACATCGGGTGCCTGCAGCGCCTTGTTGAAGGCGGCGTTCAGGGTGCCAACGATGTCCTTCGGCAGACCGGCCGGGCCGGCGATGCCGAACCACGTGACGGCCTCGAAACCTTTGAAGCCCGACTCGGCCACGGTGGGGACTTCGGGCATGTCCGGCGAACGCTTGACCGAGGTAACCACGACGCCGCGCATCTTTCCGTTCTTGATGTGGCCGATGAGGGTCGGCACGGACGAGATGTACATCTGGACTTGTCCGCCGATCAGATCCGTGATCCCCTGTGCGGCGCCTTTGTAGGGCACATGCGTAAAACGCACACTGGCGATCTTCTGCAGTTGTTCCATGGCAAGGTGCGCGACCGTGCCGTTGCCGGAGCTGGCGAAGTTGAGGAACTCGGGCTTCGCCTTGGCCGCGGCCACGATGTCGGCGAGCGTCTTGTAGGGCGAGGTGTTCGACACGGCGAGCACCAGCGGCGCACTGGCCACCAAGCCGACCGGTGTGAGATCCTTTTCCACGTCGTATGGCATCTTGGCGTAAAGGCTCGGGTTGATGGCCAGGTTGCTTGTTTGCCCTAGAACCAGGGTGTAGCCGTCCGCCTTAGCCTTCGCAGCAGCATCGACACCCAGGTTGCCACCGGAGCCCGGCTTGTTGTCGATGATGATGGTCCAGCCCTGCTGCGTGGTCACCTTGTTGGCAACCTCGCGCGCGATCATGTCCGGTGCGCCGCCTGCCGGAAACGGCACCACGAGTCGGATCGCGCGGGATGGATAGGCGCCTTGTGCGCTGGCCGAACAGGCTGCGGCTGCGCCGACAACAAGCAGGGCTGCCATGGTCGCAGCGCCACGCACGGTGGGCAATCTCATTTGTTGTCTCCTCAGTCCATCTACGGCAGCTAGATCGCTCTCGCTGGACTCAGGGGAAAGTATTCACGCCCGCGCCGAAAACATCCAATCGATTATTCGTTTCAACCCATTGGAAAAACTTTTGATCAGGAAGGGTGGCGCCTCGCTTGGGTTGCGAGCAATGCCACAAGACGATCAGCAGCAGGAGAAAGATAGCCGTCTCTTCTCGAGCTGACCACCATCCGCCGTCGCATGGTCGCTCCGCGCACCACCACTTCGCGCAACTGGGCGCCGCTGCTGCCCGCCCGCAGATGGAGGCGGGAGATGAAGCTCAGCAAGCCGGTTTCCTCGATCAAGGTGGGAAGCATCAGCAGCATGGTGCTTTCCACCTGGACTTCGGGACGCGGCAGGTGATGACGGTCGAATGTCTGGTCCAGCCAGTCCCGGATGGGGGCACCCGGTGGCTGCAACACCCAGGGGTAGCCGACCAAGTCGCGTAGCGTGAGCGCCGGCCGCTCGAAAAGAGGGTGGGACGCCGCAGCGGCAACAACGATCTGGTCTTCTGCAAGCAATTGGGAGCTCAGTTCCTGATCGTCGAAGCTTTCGGTGCCCACCATCAGGTCGATGTCCCCACTCGTCAACTTTGGCCGTAGCACGTCTCCAAGCGCCACTGTTGTCTTCAGCTTCACGCCAGGTGCTTCTCTGAGCAGAGTCCGGGCTGCTGGTGGGAGTAGAAATTGGGCCGCTGTTGGCACGATGCCCAGCTTGACCTCGCCGGTCATGCCCTGACTAAGATCGCGAATCTCGCGGTGGGCGTTTTCGAGGTCCAACCTCGCGCGCTGTGCCCACTTGAGCAAAGTCTTACCAGCGGCCGTCAGCCTGATGCCGCGGCCAGTGCGCTCAATGAGGTTGGCGCCGTACGTCTCTTCCAAGCGACGAACTGCGCCGGTGAGCGCGGGCTGCGAGCGATGCAAACGCTCAGTAGCACGGCCAATATGTTCAAGCTCGGCAATTACCTCGAAATAGTGAAGGTCGCGTAAATCCACGTAAATCCCTTTAGACGGTCCGACGCATTCTGAATCGCCCCCGGTGTTGAACTGACCTCCAGAAGTTGAACGGTCACGATGCCGCCGTTCAGGCGGTGCTTCTCAACCGGTACTCCACCGGGCTGAGCCCTTGCAGCCCGAGCTTGATGCGCTCGTGGTTGTAGTAGTGGACGTGATCATGCACGCCCGCTTCAAGCGCATCAATGCTGGCGGGCCTTTCGAGATGAAAATACTCGACCTTCAGGGCGCCAAGAAAGCTCTCAATTGCCGAGTTGTCGAAGCAGTTGCATTTGCGGCTCATGCTTTGCTTGACTCCGCGTCGCGTGAGCATCGCACGGTAGGGCTGCATCTTGTAGTGCCAGCCTTGGTCGGAGTGCACGATCAGGTCATCTTGCACGACGCGGCAGCTTGTGGGCAAGGCATCGATGCGACTCGCTGGATCTCGATTAACTCGCTGTTCCACAGCAACTTGGTCGGCACCGCGAACAATGCCGTGCTCACAATGGCGCTCGAGGTCGTCATCCAGCTCAGTCGCGTGGTGTACTTGTACCGATCAATGGCACGCGACGATAGTGCGTTGACGATGCGGATGAAGATCATGCAGGCCCGCGTGCACTTCGGTTACAGGCGAGTGCACGTGATGCTCAAGCGCGAGGGCTTCAAAGACAATCACAAGCGGGTGTACCGCCTGTACCGGGAGGAAGGCCTGTCACTGCGCCTCAAGCGGCCCAGGCGCAGCAAGGCGGCACGACTGCGCCAACCCAAGACCGCGGCGCAGCGAGTTAATCAGATATGGAGCATGGATTTCGTGGCTGACAACCTGTTTGACGGCCGCTAGCTGCGCATGGTCACGGTCGTGGACTGCTGCTCGCGCGAGAGCCTGGCCATTCATGCCGGACAAAGCCTGAAAGGCGAAGACGTGGTGCGGGTTTTGAACTTGATCGTGTGCGAGCGCGGCCTGCCGCAGACCATCAAGACGGATAACGGCAGTGAGTTCATCAGCAAGGTCATGGACAGGTGGGCCTATGAGCACGGCGTCGAACTGGACTTCAGCATAACGAGGTTAGACCCCACAGTGCGCTAGACTGGACAACGCCCCAGGAGTTCGCCCGGCGTGCGGGGTTTAAACCCCGCACGCCGGGCAACAAAAGAGCCGGAAATACTAACTTCTGATCGGTAGGGAAATTGGGTCAGGGTCATTGACGGACTTCGCGAACTTCAGGTTGGTACGGCTGGGAGGGGCAGGTCAGTCCACTCCGCCAGACATAAGGGTTTGCTCCTATGAAAATGGCAGCAAACCCTTTTTTTATGGTCCAAATTTGGAAGGCTAGCGCCAAGCCGCTTGCGGAGGTCGGGTGAACCGTCCTGTTGCGCGCGTGCGCAGGCACTGGCGGGCCATCACAGCTTGTCCCAGCGCGACTGCGGAACGATCCACCCGCCACAATGCTCGCAGCGCCGGTAACGCTGGCTGGTGCTCTGGAAGCAGTGCGGGCAGACCTCGCTTGAGTACTCCCTTCGACCGAAAATCCGCGGCGTCAACGCCGAACGCAGCAGGGTCCAAAGCGTGGTTTTGGCCCGAGGTTGGCGGGATGGCCGGCCACTTCGGACGGATTGCGTATAGCCTGTGATACGGCGCTGAGGGCGTGACATTGTCGGCATGAGCGTGTTGGTTGGCACCCAGATTCGTCCGGACGAGAGGCGCCGGCCACCGCAACTGGATTTAAGTTCACTATAGCCATGCTTGTAGCACCCTGTTTCACGGCCAGCCTGGCGCTTCAGAGCCGTCCGAAACGCGTTGCCATGGGGGCGGATGACGGCCAGGTTGCTGCGGCAAGGACTACGTGGGCTGTCGGTTTCGTCCTACGCGGCGGCGTGTCGGTACCGTAAGACCATTCAGAAAGGAGAGATTTTTTTACCTCTCTGTCACAACTGAAACAACAGGGACACACGCCATGAGGAAACTTCTGTTCAGCGCCATTTTTGCCGTCGGGGCGGGGCTTGCCGGAGGGGCGCAGGCCTACCAGGTGAGTTACAACTACACCAACACCAATGTGCCCGGTGGCGACCAGTCCGGCAAGACCAGCCCGTTCCTGACCGCCGCCAACGTGGCGGTTCCGGGCTCAGGCATCTTCATCGAGACGTTCGGCGCGCGCAACGGCGGCGGCAATGCGCAAGGCTGCGGGCTGGATACGCCGGCCGGGCTGGTGAGCCTGAGCGGCGGCAGCTACGCCTTCAGGTCGGGCACGGTCGCAGGCGTGGCCGCGGCGCCGGCGGGGGACTCAACCTGTTATGCCTATGGCCCTTCGCAGGGCGGCAGCTTGCCCGATGTCGTGAACGTCAATTACAGCGGGCTGTTGAGCCAATTGGGCGCCGGGGCGAGCCTGAACTACCTCGGTCTCTATTACGGCTCCATCGACACCTACAACGACCTGCTGTTTTACAACGCGCAAGGCGGGCTGATCGCGACCGTTACCGGCGCCAGCCTGATCGATCAGTTCAAGGGCACCTCGGGCAACCAGCAGGCCGACTCGTCCAACATCTATGTGAACCTGTTCTTCGAACCGGGCGAGCAGTTCACCAGTTTCTCGTTCCGCACCACCGGCATCGCCTTCGAGATGGACAACGTGTCTGTCGGCTTCAACGTGGCGCCGCCGAGCCAGGTGCCCGAGCCTGGCTCGCTGGCCTTGCTGGGCCTGGGCATCGCGGCCATCGGTCTGACGCGCCGCCGCAAACGCTCCGTCTAAGCGACGCCACCTGCGCTTGGGGCTGTTGCCGAATGCATCGGCGGCAGCCCTTTGATGTTTCAGGAGGCGCCGCGGCCCCTACACTGGCGCGCATGGCCACCCATCACGAACTTCATTCCTCCCCCGATACCGTGCATTGGGGATTCTTCGATGCGGCATTGCCACCCGTGCTCACGGTCGCCTCCGGCGACAGGGTCACGTTGCACTGCGTCTCCGGCGCTCCGGAAGACATGCCGGGTCCACCGTTCGAGGTGCTGCCCGAATTACGCGCCATCCACGACCGCATCAAGCCGCGCATGCGCGGCCACATCCTCACCGGGCCGGTGGCGGTGCAGGGCGCCATGCCGGGCGACATGCTCGAAGTGCGGGTGATCGACGTCGCCCTGCGCCAGGACTGGGGCTACAACGTCCAGCGCCCGCTGCTGGGCACCCTGCCGGAAGACTTCCCGCAACTGCGCCGCATGCACATCCCGATCGACCGGCAGCGCCGCATCGCCACCATGCCCTGGGGCACCGAGCTACCGCTGGCGCCGTTCTTCGGCATCATGGGCGTGGCGCCGCCGGCCCACTATGGCGCGCAGAGTTCGATCGAGCCGCGCGAATACGGCGGCAACATCGACCTCAAGGAAATGGTGCCGGGCACCACGCTGCTGCTGCCCGTGTGGGCCGAAGGCGCGCTGTTTTCCGCGGGCGATGGTCACGGCATGCAGGGGGATGGCGAGGTGTGCCTCACGGCGCTGGAGACCAGCCTGTCGGGCACCTTCGAGTTCGTGCTCCACAAGCACGCCGGCCTGCGTTTCCCGCGTGCGCTCACGCCCACGCACTACATCGCCATGGGCCTGGATGCCGACCTGGACGACGCCGCCCGGCAGGCGCTGCGCGAGATGATCCGCTGGATCGGCGAACTCACCGGCCTGCCCGCGCCCGACGCCTACACGCTGTGCAGCCTGGCCTGTGACCTGCGCGTGACGCAACTCGTCGACGGCAACAAGGGCATCCACGCGATGCTGCCGCGCGCGGCGTTGCCAGGGGCGCGGCCTTATCCGCCCGAACCTGGCCTTCAGACGTAGCGGGGGATCGGGCCGTTCTGCGGCGTGGTGTCGCCGAGATCGACCTCGACCTTGTCGACGAAACACCAGCCCCAGCCTTCGGGCGGATCGTAGCCCTCGATGATCGGATGCCCGGTCTCGTGAAAATGCGCGCGGGCGTGGCGGTGCGGAGAATCGTCGCAGCAGCCGACGTGGCCACAGGTGCGGCACAGGCGCAGGTGGACCCAGATGCTGCCCAGCTTCAGGCATTCGGCACAGCCCAGCGTGCCCGGCACCACGTGGGCAATGCTGTCGGTATGGGTGCAGTGTTTGCTCATGCGGACCATGCTAGCACCAAGCCGCCAGAAACGGGTGGTGTCTCGGTGCGTCCTGAAATCCGGCACAGTGTTTCCCGGCTTTGCCATCTAGTGGTGCCGACACGGCGTCTGTACATTCATGGCATGGCGCCATGGCGCGCCACATCATTTGAGAAAGAAACACCATGCAAGCCATGACCCGCCCATCCACCGACTCCTACGCCGACTCAGCCACCCGATTCCCGGTCTATTTCGTTTCGCACGGCGGAGGCCCCTGGCCCTGGGTCGACGGCATGCGCGAGCAGTTCGCCAGGACGGAGCAGGCGTTCCGCCAGATGCCACAGCGCTTCCCGGCCAAGCCGAAGGCCGTGCTGGTGATCACGGGGCACTGGGAGGCGGAGGCCTTCACCGTGTCTACCGCCGAACACCCGTCGATGGAATACGACTACTACGGCTTTCCAGAACACACCTACCGGATCCAGTACCGTGCCCCAGGCGCTCCCGCACTCGCCGCCCGTGTGCGTGAACTGCTCGGCGCGGCCGGCATGGAGAGCGCAGAAGACCCACGCCGCGGCTTCGACCACGGCACCTTCGTGCCGATGGCGCTGATGTACCCCGAGGCCGACATCCCGGTGGTCATGCTGTCGATGAAGTCCAGCTACGACCCGGCCGAGCACATCCGGCTCGGCCAGGCCCTCGTGCCGCTGCGCGACGAAGGCGTGTTGATCATCGGCAGCGGGCTCACCTACCACAACATGCGGGGTTTCGGCCGTCCCACGTCGACGCCCGTGGCCAGCGCCTTCGAGGCCTATCTCAACGACGCGATCACCGCGCCGACGGCTGCCGTGCGCAACGAGCGGCTGGTGCATTGGGAGGCAGCGCCCGGCGCGCGGCTCGCCCATCCGCAGGAAGACCATCTGATTCCGTTGATGGTGGTGGCCGGCGCGGCGGGAGACGATGTGGGCCGCCGTCTCTTCGTCGACCAGGCCATGAACGTGGCGATGGCTTCGTATGAGTTCGGTACCGTGGCCGAGCCGTCGGAGTGACGAACGTATACATGTGGCATTGATAAAGTGACTTCTGTCACCTGTTTATGAGCGAACTTATCGCGAATTTTGGTATTCACAGACCGGGCAGACCATGCAAACCGTCCATCCCGGACGGACCATTCACCCGAGAGGAATCCACACCATGAACAGCTCGAAGAAACGCCTGTCTTCCGCCTTGATCGCCGTAGCGGCCCTGACCGCTGTCAGCGCCTTTGCGGAATCGAACGACGCCTACCCCGTGCAGCCCAAGACCCAGAGCACCCTCACGCGTGCGCAGGTCGAGGCCGACGCCGCGAAGGCCGAAAAGAGCGGTGGCGTTCTCAAGAACGACGACAGCTATCCCAAGGCCCAGAAATCCACCGGTCCCGGCAAGACCCGCGCCCAGGTCAAGGCGGAATTGAAGAAGGCCGAGGCGGCAGGCCAGACGCCCGAAATCAATAACAACAACTACCCCGCCGCCACCAAGTAAGACGCGTGCCCCACTCTGAGGCAGAGTCTCTGGTTTGGAAACAGTGTGATTCGATTTAGGGCTCTTCAGAAGCGGAACGCCAGGACCCAACTGCCAATCACAGAGGGCGCAAGCTTGCAAACCCTGTACATGCAAAGAACCTCTTTTCAAGGGCCACCGAACCCGGTGGCCACGCGGCAAGAGGCTCCTTTCATGTAGTGGCCATTTTTTACTGTCAGAGGAAACTACATCATGAACACTTCGACCAAGATTCTTTCGTCGGCCCTGATCGCCATTGCTTCCTTGTCTGCCGCCAGCGCATTCGCGGGCGACAACGACTATCCCGGTGTCCAGACCAGCACCGTGAGCAACACGACCCGCGCCCAGGTCCGCGCGGAACTGATGCAAGCGCGTCGCGACGGTACGCTGATCCAGGCGGACGACAACTACCCGGCCGACCAGGCGGCCCAGACCGTCGGTGGCAAGACCCGTGAGCAGGTCAAGGCCGAATTGCGCGACGCGCAATCGCAAGGCAACTACTCCGCACGTGTGGCCGACAGCTATCCCGCCTGATCCTTGAGTCCATTCCTGGCGCTTGACGCCTGGGCGACGGCCGCATCCTGTGAGGGGTGTGGCCGTTTTTTCGTGGTCGGCCGATCGCATCGACCTTGGCGTGGGCGCTCGCTGACAGCAGGGCCGCGGTCCGTCCCACAGCCCGGCAGGTCTTCGCTTCGCACAATGGAACAACCTTTCCCAACGAGACGAACCGAAGGAACATCATGGCAACCAGCAGCATTTTGGGCGGCGAACACATGCCCGAACCCATCCCCGGCAAAGACACGGACGCACTGGGCCCCAGCGACAACTCCGACAGCGGCAGCGACGCGCAGGGCGCCTATGGGGACGGCGAACTGGCCAACGACAGCGATGCCGCGGGTACGGGCGAGCGCGCGAGCATCGAGGGCATGGACCTCTCCGACCGCGACATCCTGCCCGATCACGTTGAACGCGAAAGTGACGCGACATCCGATGAACCCATCGACATCGACAGCGAGGCCGCCGTCGACGACCTCGCCCTCGACGAGGAAGGCGACGAAGAGGACGAGGATGAAGGCGGTGCCGAGTCCGACAGCCCGGACCGTGGCTGAGCAGGTGTTCCGTGCGACTGATCGATACCGATACCGCGGTCCAGGCCGAAGCCGCCATCGGCGGCAAGCCATCCACTCTTGAACGCAAGGCCTCTGCGACGCCTGCTCAGCGAGACAGGCGCATCCGCGATGCCCTGCGGCGGGGCTTCGGCCTGCAGCGGATGCGCACTGGCCAACGCGAGGTGATCGAGCGCGTACTCGATGGCCGCCACACGCTGGCGGTGATGCCGACCGGTGCGGGCAAATCGCTGTGTTACCAGTTGCCCGCGCTGCTGTTGCCCGGCAAGACCGTCGTGGTCTCGCCGCTGATCGCGCTGATGAAGGACCAATGCGAAACGCTGTGCGAGCGCGGCATCCAGGCCGTGCAGGTCAACAGCGCCATCGATGCCGAAACCCTGCACGCGGCTGAACGGGCCATTGCCGACGGTACCGCGCGCATTGTGCTGACCACCCCCGAGCGGCTCGCCGATGCGGCGTTCATGGCCTTGCTGCAGCGCCAGCCCACGAGCCTGCTGGCCGTGGACGAGGCCCATTGCATCTCGCAGTGGGGCCATGACTTCCGTCCCGCGTTCCTTGACATTGCGCCCGCCTTCCGAAAGCTCGGCAAACCCACAGTGCTGGCGCTCACCGCCACCGCGACCGACGCCGTCACCGCAGACATCCGCACGCAACTCGGCATTGCAGCGAGCGGCGTGATCAACACTGGCGCCTACCGCGCGAACCTGCACTATCGCGTCGAACAGGTCGCGCGCGAGGAAGACAAGCTCGCGCGGGTGCTGGCCCTGGTGGCAGGCGCCGAAGGCAGCGGGCTGGTCTACACGGCCACGGTGAAGGCCGCCGAGGCCGTGCACGCCGCGCTGGTGGCCGCCGGTGCCTCGGCGCTGATCTACCACGGCAAGTTGCCCGCGGCCGACCGCCACGCGGCGCAGGAAGCGTTCATGGACGGGCGCGTGCGCGTGATGGTGGCGACGAACGCTTTCGGCTTGGGCATCGACAAGCCCGACATCCGGTTCGTGCTGCACTACCAGATGCCGGCCGGGCTCGACGCGTATTACCAGGAATCGGGCCGTGCGGGCCGCGACGGGCTGGACGCGGACTGCACGCTGCTGTTCCTGCGCAGCGACAAGGCCGTACAGCAATTTTTCATGGGTGGACGTTATCCCGGCGAAGACGACGTTCGGGCTCTCTATGGCGCGCTGCAGGGCACGCCGCCGGATGCGCAGGACGGCTGGTCTCTGGCCCAACTGCAGCACAAGCTGCGCCGGCCGCTGAACAAGCTGCGGGTGGCCACAAGCCTGCTGCGCCGCCAGCGCATCGCTGCCGTCGACACGGGTGGCCACGTCTATCTGTTGAAGAAACACCTGGACGACGCTGGCCTGCTGGCCTTGATGACGGCCTACCGGGGCAAGCGCGAGCTCGACCAGGACGCGCTCGAAGGCATGGTCTTCTATGCCCAGACCGGCCAGTGCCGCTGGCGGGTGCTGCTGGCGCACCTGCAGGGCCGGGAAGACGCGGAGGATTGCGGAGGCTGCGACAACTGCCGCCGCATCGCCGAGGCCCGGGCCGGCCTGCAGGCCCAACTCGCCGAGCGTGCGGTCGAGACGGTGCAGACGCTGGCGACCGGGCCGGTGTTCAAGCCGGATGACGCGGTGAAGGTGAAGCGCTATGGCCGGGGCCGCGTGGTGGCAGCCGATGCGTCAACCGTGACTGTGGCCTTCGAGGAGGGGCCGCAGAGGGCGTTCCACCCCGACTACGTGTCGCCGGTGCGGCCGGCGTCGGCCCGCTCGCGCCGGAACACCACGAAGCTGTAGCCCAGGCCGCTCGCGGCGCGGTGCGTCTCGCGCGAAACCTCGCGCCAGGGCGGGGCCAACAGTGGCGCGAAGGCATCGCCTTCGAAGTCGGCGTCGATCTCCGTCACCACCGCCGAGTCCGCCAGCGGCAGCGCCTGCGCGTAGATGTCGGCACCGCCGATCACCCAGGCGTCGACGCCCGCGGGGAACATCGCGCGCGCCTCTTCCACCGAGCCGGCGCGCACCGCGCCGTCGGCCTGCCAGCCGGCCTGGCGCGTGAGCACCACGTTCTGGCGTCCGGGCAGCGGGCGGAACCGTGGCGGCAGCGAGTCCCAGGTCTTGCGGCCCATGATGACCGGCGCGCCCATGGTGGTGCGCTTGAAATGCGCCAGGTCCTCGGGCAGGTGCCAGGGCAGGGTGTTGTTGGCGCCGATGACGCCGTTGCGCGCGCGCGCGAAGATCAAGTGGATCGGCATTGGGCTAGACCGCCACCGGCGCCTTGATGGCGGCGTGGCATTGGTAGTCGAGCACCTCGAAATCCTCGAATTGGTAGTCGAAGATCGAATCCGGCTTGCGCTTGATGTGCAGCGTCGGGTAAGGATAGGGCGCGCGGCTCAGTTGCAGCGCCACCTGCTCGGCATGGTTGCTGTAGATGTGGCAGTCGCCGCCGGTCCAGATGAAGTCGCCCACGTCCAGGTCGCATTGCTGCGCCACCATGTGCGTCAGCAGCGCATAGCTGGCGATGTTGAAGGGTACGCCGAGGAAGATGTCCGCACTGCGCTGGTACAGCTGGCAGCTCAGCTTGCCGCGTTCGCCGGGGGCCTGTGCCGGCGCCACGTAGAATTGAAAGAAGGCATGGCAGGGCATGAGGGCCATCTTGTCGAGATCGGCCACGTTCCAGGCGCTGACGATGATGCGGCGCGAATCGGGATTGGCCTTCAGCGTCTTGATGACTTCGGCGATCTGGTCGATGTGGCCGCCGTCGGGCGTGGGCCAGCTGCGCCACTGCACGCCGTAGACCGGGCCCAGGTCCCCATCGGCGCGCGCCCATTCGTCCCAGATCGTCACGCCGCGCTCTTTCAGCCAGTTGTTGCTGCTCGATCCGGTGAGGAACCACAGCAGTTCCTGGATGATGGAACGCAGGTGCACCTTCTTCGTCGTGACCAGGGGAAAACCTTCGTTCAGGTCGAAGCGCATCTGGTAGCCGAACACGCTCTTCGTGCCGGTGCCGGTGCGGTCGCCCTTGGCCACGCCATGGGTGTCGACGTGGCGCATGAAATCTTCGTACTGGGAGCGGGTCGGTCTGGAGGGGGAGGAAGTCATCGCGAATGGGCCTTGGGCTCGGCTCGGAGCGCGGGAGCGTTCCGTCAGCGTGCATTCTAGGCGGATCGGGCAGCGCCCCCGATGGCCGCGGGGAGGGGTGGGGTGTGCTAAAACGGCACAGCAAGACGTTCACTCGGCGCGTACCGAAAAGGCTTTCAACATATGGACAAACTCGAAATCTGGGCCCAGGAGGCCGCCCGGCTGGCCGCGCCGGAGGCCGACTTCTGGTCGGTGCGCCATGTGGTGGAAAGTGCGGAGCAATTGAACGTGCGGCAGAACCTCGCCGAGTCGCCGGTGCGCACGCACGACGAAGGGGTGATGGTGTGCGTGGTCAGCGGCGGCGCCATGGGTTATGGGGCCACCGGCGATGTCTCCGGCCCCGGCATCCGGCAGGCGTTCAGCCAGGCCATGATGATGGCCCAGGCCGCCGCGGGCCACAGCGTGTTCGACTATCGCAAAGCGCTTGCAGAAGATGTCGCGCCGGCCGCCGCGCATTACCGTTCGCCGAACCGGCGCCCGGTCGGCCAGTCTTCGCTGAAGGAGCGCTTCGATCTGCTCATGGGCGTGAGCCACAGCCTCAAGCTCGGCAGCGAGATCGTCGACTGGAGCGCATCGCTGTGGACGACCCACACCGAACAACGGCTCGTGACTTCGCGCGGCGACCATGTTGCGCAGGCGTGGGATTTCGTCGTGCCCAACATCCTTGCCGTGGCCAGCGTGGGCGGCGAGACGCAGACGCGCAGTGCCGCCGGGCAGTACAACGGCTTCTGCCAGCAAGGCAGCCTGGAAGTGCTGGACCGCGCGGGCTTCGCGAACGACGGCCCGCGCGTGGCCCGCGAAGCCATCGAACTCGCACGCGCGCCGAACTGTCCGACGGGCGAGATGGACCTGGTGCTGATGCCCGACCAGATGATGCTGCAGATCCACGAGAGCATCGGCCATCCGCTGGAGCTCGACCGCATCCTCGGCGACGAGCGCAACTTCGCCGGCACCAGTTTCGTCACGCTCGACATGTTCGGCAGCTACGCCTACGGCAGCGACCTGCTGAACGTGACCTTCGATCCGACGCGCGGCGAGCAGTTCGCCAGTTTCGGCTTCGACGACGAAGGCACGCCGGCCCGGCGCGAGTTCATCATCGAGAAAGGCCTGCTCCAACGCCCGCTCGGCGGCAGCCTGTCGCAGCAGCGCGCGCACGCGCTCGGGGTGGACTTCGAAGCCGTCGCCACGACGCGTGCCTGCAGCTGGAACCGCGCGCCGATCGACCGCATGAGCAACCTCAACATCGAGCCCGGCACTTCTTCACTGGCCGACATGATCGCCAGCGTGGAAGACGGCATCCTGATGAAGACCAATGCTTCGTGGAGCATCGACGACTCGCGCAACAAGTTCCAGTTCGGCTGCGAATACGGCCAGCGCATCCGCGAGGGGCAACTCGCCGAGGTGGTGAAGAAGCCCAGCTACCGCGGCATCTCGTCCACCTTCTGGCGTTCGCTGGCCATGGTCGGCGATGCGTCCACCTTCGAGGTCATGGGCACGCCGTTCTGCGGCAAGGGCGAGCCGAACCAGGTCGTGCGCGTGGGCCATGCGGCGCCGGCCTGCAAGTTCAGCCGCGTGTCGGTGTTCGGCGGAGCGAACTGATGCAGATCTATTTCCAGCAATTGGCGGACGCCGTGTGCACGTTGCCGGGTGGCATCGACCGCGTGCTGTTGAACTTCTCGGCCGAGCAGTCCGACTTCATCCGTTTCAACCACGCCCAGGTGCGCCAGGCCACGCAGGTCGATCAGCGCTATGCCACGGTTTCGGTGGTGGCCGGCCTGCGCCGCGCCGACGGCAGCCTGAGCCTCTGCGGCGATCCGCAGCGCGACATCCAGCGCCTGCTGGCCGAACGTGCCACGCTCATCGAACAACTGCCTTTTATTCCCGAAGACCCTTATCTGCTGTTGCCCGGCGTGGTGACCAACACCGAACGCACCGAGGAGGGCAATGTCCCCAACGCCGTTTCGGTGATCGAAGCCGTGGCCCGGCATGCGGCCGGGGTGGACTTCGTCGGCTTCTATGCGGGCGGCGGCGTGCAGCGCGCGTTTGCCGACAGCCGCGGCCAGCGCAACTGGCACAGTGTGCGCAGCTTCAACTTCGAATGGTGCATCTACCAGGCGGCCGACAAGGCCGTGAAGGCCGCCTATGCCGGCACCGACTGGCAGGGTGATGAGCTGGCGGCGCGCATTCGCGACTCGGCGGCCCGCAGTGCGCTGCTGGCCCAGCCCGCGCGGGTCCTGTCGCCCGGCGCCTACCGCGTGTATTTCTCGCCTGTGGCGGTCGCCGAGATGCTGGGCACGCTGAGTTGGGGCGGCTTCGGCCTGAAGGCGGTCAAGACCGGCGTGTCCAGCCTGATCCTGATGCACCGCGACGGCATGCGCCTGAATGCAGGCGTGAACCTGCTCGAAGCCACCTCGACGGGCACCGCGCCGCGTTTCCAGGGAGATGGCTTCGTCAAGCCCGACGCCGTGCCGCTAGTCCGCGCCGGCGTGGTGGCCGACTCCCTGGTCTCCCCGCGCTCGGCGCAGGAATATGGCCAGCCCACGAACGGCAGCGGCGGCGGCGAATCGCCCGAAGCCCTGGCGCTCGGCCCGGGCGATCTGCCCGCAACCGAGGTGCTGCAGCGCCTGGGCACCGGCGTATGGATCAGCAACCTGCACTACCTCAACTACAGCGATCGCCAGGCTTGCCGCATCACGGGCATGACCCGTTTCGCCTGCTGGTGGGTGGAGGACGGCCGACTCGTCGCGCCCATCCAGGTGATGCGTTTCGACGACTCGCTGCTGCGCATGTTCGGCGAGGGGCTGGTGGCGCTGACGGACGCCGCGGAGCTCGTGCCCGATGCGGCCACCTACGGCGCGCGGCAACTCGGCAGCGTGACCGCGCCGGGGGCGATCGTGGACGGGTTTTGCCTGACCTTGTGAGGCCACGGCACCGCGCCGGCCCGTTCCCGGCGGCAAAACTACAATCCGGAACTCAACAAGGAACCGCACCATGACCTGGTCCAACTGGCTCGTCTTTGCAAGCGTTTCGATCTTCATGGCCTTCACGCCCGGTCCGGCCGTGCTGCTGGCCGTATCGAATTCGGTGTCGGTCGGCCCGGGCCGGGCCATGCTCGGCTCGCTGGGCAATGCACTGGGCATTTTCCTTGTCTCTGCCGTCGCCATGGCCGGGTTGGGGGTGTTGCTCAGCACATCGGCCACGGCCTTCCTGGCGTTGAAGCTCGCGGGTGCGGCTTACCTGATCTATCTCGGCATCAAGCAATGGCGCAATGGCGCCAACGGCTTCGCCGATGCCGACCAGGCGCAAGCGGCGGGCGTACGCGGTTCGCTGAAGCTGTTCCTCAACGGCGTGACCGTGGCCGTCACCAATCCCAAGGCGATCCTGTTCTTCACCGCGCTGTTCCCGCAGTTCCTCGTTGCCGATGCGCCAGCGACCGAACAGTTCCTGGTGCTCACCGCCACTTTCGCCGGCTGCACGGTGCTGTCGCACATCTTCTACGTGCTGCTGGCGCGCGGACTCAAGCGCAGTTTCGCCGACGCGCGGCGCGTGCGGCTGTTCAACCGCATCTCGGGTGGCGCCTTCGTGCTGCTCGGCCTGGGCCTGCTGAGGCTGCGCAGCAAGGCGGCTTGAAGGGGCACCGATGCGCCATGTCTACACGGCACAGGTCGCCTGGGAACGCGCCGGCCAGGCCTTCATCGACAACCGCTACAGCCGGCGGCATGTGATCCGGCTCGACGGCGGCCTCGAGGTGCCGGCCTCGTCGTCGCCCCTGGTGGTACGCGTGCCTTTCTCCGACCCGGCGGCCATGGACCCGGAGGAGGCCTTCGTCGCCTCGCTGTCGAGTTGCCACATGTTGTGGTTCCTCGGCATTGCGGCCGAGCGCAAGTTCTGTGTCGACAGTTATGTCGATCAGGCCGAGGGGGTGATGCGCCCGAACGCGAAAGGCAAGCTCGCCTTCTCCCTCGTGACGCTGCGGCCCGCGGTGCGTTTCTGCGGTGACAGGCTGCCGAGCGATGACGATATTGCAGCCATGCACCGACTGGCGCACGAGGAATGTTTCATCGCGAATTCGGTGCTTGCCGACGTCCGCTGCGAGCCGGTGCATTGAACTGAATCGCAGCTTGTAGCCACGCCGGAACGTGACCACAATGGGGTCTGGGCCGGGACATCGCTCCCGGGTCAGGCAAGGAGACGATCATGTCCGTTCCCGACAACGCGCCCGTGTTCGCGGGTTCCGTTCCGCAGCTCTATGAAAAGTACATGGTGCCGCTGATCTTCGAGCCTTACGCGGTCGACATGGCCGCGCGGGTCGCAGAGCGCCGGCCTTCGCAGGTGCTCGAGGTCGCGGCCGGGACGGGTGTCGTCACGCGCAAGCTGGCGCGGCTGCTGCCGCCCGAGGCCACGATCGTGGCCACCGATCTGAGCCCGGCCATGCTCGAGCAGGCGGCATTGGCGGTCACCGGCCGGCCCATCACCTGGCGCCAGGCCGACGCCATGCAGCTGCCGTTTCCCGACGCTGCGTTCGATGTGGTCGTGTGCCAATTCGGCGTGATGTTCTTTCCCGACAAGGCGCAAGCCTTCGCCGAGGCCAGGCGCGTGCTGCGCCCGGGGGGCACATTGCTCTTCAACGTCTGGGACCGCATCGAAGACAACGAATTCGCCGACACCGTGACCACCGCGCTGGCCGGCGTCTTTCCGGACGATCCGCCGCGCTTTCCCGTGCGCGTGCCGCACGGCTATTTCGCGTGGCCCGTCATCGCCCAGGATCTCGCCGCCGGAGGCTTTACCGGCAGCCCCGCATTCGCCACGCTGGCCGCGCGCAGCCGTGCGGACAGTCCCGAGGTGCCGGCCTTGGCCTACTGCCAGGGGACGCCGCTACGCGGCGAAATCGAAGCGCGCGGACATCCCGGCCTGGCCGATGCCACCGCAGCCGCGGCCGAGGCGATCGCGCGCCGGTTCGGCACCGGTGCGGTGGATGGTGGCATTCAGGCCTCCATCGTCTGCGTCGACCGCTGAGTGCGCGCTCAGGCCGCAGGCGGCCCGTCATCCATCCCTTCGGCCCGGTTGCGCCCGCCGTGCTTGGCCGCATACAGCGCTACATCGGCGCGCTGCAGCAGGGTTTCGGCGGTGTCGCCGGCTCGCACCCGCACGACCCCACAACTGACGCTGATGGTGTGTTCGCCGACCAGCGGCGTGGCCGCCACATGGCGGCACAGCCCGGCGGCCTTGTGCATGGCCTGCTCGAACGCGGTCTCCGGCAGGACCACGATGAACTCTTCGCCGCCCCAGCGGCCGAGCATGTCGACGTCGCGGAGCACTTCCGTGGCCCGCGCGGCCAGGGCCACGAGGGCCTGATCGCCGACGGCGTGCCCGAAACGGTCGTTGATCGTCTTGAAGTGGTCGATGTCGATCAGGATGACTGAAAACGCGTGCCCGTAACGCGTGAAGCGGACCAGTTCGGAACCGATCGCTTCGGCCATGCGCCGGCGATTGGCCAGCTTGGTGAGTTCGTCGGTGTTGGCCAGCCGGGCCAGCTCGTCCACCGTGAGCAGCGCGATCTGGAAGCGGTGCTGGTAGCTGGAGAAAAAATAAAGCGCCGCGATCAACACCGCCGACACCATGTGCAACTGAACGGTGAAGTTGGCGTAGGGCGGCGGATCCTGGCTCAGCAGGTAAGGCAGGCTGATGGCCACAAAGAGCGCGAGGATGCAGAGCGAGATGGTCAGGCTGGTCTTGTGGCCCGCCAGCGTGAAGGCGAACACGTAGATCACCGGAATCCACAGGTACAGCGGTTGCAGGTCGATGCTGGCGCCGTACACGGGTGCATAGAGGCGCAGCGCCATGCAGGCGGCGCAGATGCCGGCCGCGAACAACAGGCAGGCCATGTCGATGTAGCGCGTCGGCAGCAGTCGCCGCCACACGACCACGTACATCACCGGGTGGAACACCAGGTTCAGTCCGAACACCCCGCGCAGCACTGCAGACGATTGGCCGCGCGCCTCCATCAGGGCCCAGCCGGCCGCCGAACTCAGCAGGCTCAGCGCAAGGATCGCCATCAGGACGCGGCGTTTGAGATGTTCGGCTGGCTTCGGCACGGGCGGGGGCGTTGTGAACGACGGCGGCAGCGTGCCGCAAGCAATGACTAGGCCTGGCTGTCCGCGGGAACGCCTTGCGCTTCCCTCTGATGGGTCGAGGCCCGCAGGCGCAGGTGCGCGGCGTCTTCAGGGTCCGGCTTCACCGAGTTCTTGGCGTCGATGTAGCGGCCGGTGAAAACTTCCAGGTAGGCATCCAGGGTTTCGGCCGCCTGGCGCTCGCCGGCCAGCGCCAGGCAGCGCGCGGCGACTTCGGCCGTGCAGAGCTGTGCGTCGTCGTAGCCCTGGCGCAGCCGGTAGCGGGAAAGCTGCTCGGGGCGGACGCTGAGCATCGGCAGGCCGTTGAGGTAGGGGCTCTTCCTGAACATCTTGTTGGCCTCGGTCCAGGTGCCGTCCAGCAGCACGAACAGCGGGCGTTTGCCGGGCAGGGTGGGCACCTCGGTCACGGTGCGCGCCACGGCCGGGGCGTCCTGCGGGTCGGCGGGGAACACCAGGTAGGGCGTCCATTGCGGGTCGGCCAGCAGCCGCAGCAGGGCCGGGTCGACTTCGGTGCGCGCCCAGCCGAAGGCGAAGGTGTGCGGCACCACGTCGGCGATCAGCCAGCCGGTGTTGCTGGGCTTCAGGGCTTCCACATCGGCCATGATGAGGCACATGCCGGCCTCGGTCTGCGCCCGCGGCCGCAGCGCACAGAAGCAATGGCTGGCGATGACACGGCAGCCGGGGCAGCGTGGCTGGCGGTTGCCTCGGCCGACGAAGGGCTTCTTGCTGCTGGCCTGGCGCTCTGCGCGCAGCCGGGCGACGGCGTGGAGTTGCTGTGTGCTCACAACACCCGGCCAGGGTTCATCAGCCCCTGCGGGTCCAGCGCGGTCTTGATCGCGCGCATCATGGATAGCGCCACCGGCGACTTGTGCTTCACGAGTTTGTGCCGCTTGAGTTCACCCACGCCGTGTTCGGCCGAGATCGAGCCGTCGAATTGCTGCACGGCGTCGTAGACGATGGTGTTCACGTGTTCCTCCTGTTCGCGCAGGAAGGCTTTCGGGTCGCCTTCGGCGGGCGCCTGGATGTTGTAGTGCAGGTTGCCGTCGCCCAGGTGGCCGAAGTTGACGAAGCGCACGCCGGGAATCGCGGCGGCCAGGGCGGCGTCGGTCTGCCGCACAAACTCGGGGATGCGCGAGACCGGAATCGAGATGTCGTGCTTGATGTTCAGGCCTTCCTCGGCCTGGGCCAGGGTGATGCTTTCGCGGACGTGCCAGAGGTTGTGCGCCTGGGCGATGTTCTCGGCCACCACGGCATCGCTGACCAGGCCCTGTTCGAGTGCGGCCTCGAGCAGGCTCTCGAATTGTGAGCGGGCGTGGTCCTCGGACTCGCTGTCGGAATTTTCCAGCAGCACGCACCACGGCGCGTCCTTCCACATCGGCACGCGCAACTGCGGGTAGTGCTTGTCGACCAGGCTCAGCGCGAACTGGCCCATCACCTCGAAGCCGGTGAGGCCTGCGCCCAGGCGCTGGTGGGCCAGCACGAGCAGCTTGACCGCGTCGTCGAGCGAGGCCACGGGCGCCCAGGCGGTGAGCTGCGCGGCCGGCTGCGGAAACAGCTTCACCGTGGCTGCGGTGATGATGCCCAGCGTGCCTTCGCTGCCGATGAACAAGTCGCGCAGGTCGTAGCCGGTGTTGTCCTTGCGCAGGCCCGACAGGCCGTCCCAGATCTCGCCCTGCGCGGTCACGACCTCCACACCCAGGCACAGTTCGCGTGCATTGCCGTAGCGCACGACCTGGGTGCCGCCGGCATTGGTGGCCAGGTTGCCGCCGATGGTGCAGCTGCCTTCGGCGCCCAGGCTCAGCGGGAACAGGAAACCCGCTTTCTCGGCCGCGTCCTGCAGGTTCTGCAGGATGCAGCCGGCCTCCACGGTGATGGTCGAATTGCCCGGGTCCACGTTGCGCACGGCGCTCATGCGCTGCAGGCTCAGCACCACCTGGGTGCCGCTGTCGTTCGGGATCGAGCCGACCACCAGCCCGGTGTTGCCGCCTTGCGGCACGATGCTGGTGCCGGCGGCGGCGCAGGCCTGCACGACTTCGGCCACCTGGCGCGTGCTGCCCGGGCGCACCACCGCCAACGCCCTGCCGCGCGTGCGCTTGCGCCAGTCCTGTTCCCAGGCACCGAGGTCGGCTTCGGGATCGTCGTGGGTGAAAACGTTGGTGTCGCCGACGATGCGGCGCAACTGGTCGATCAGGTCTTGCATGGGGCCTTCAGGCGGAAAGGGGTGTCGTGGACGAAGCGGCGAGGGCGGCGGCCTTGGCGTGTTTCTGGCGCAGCCGCACATGCAGCGCGCAGGCGGCGAACAGGCCCAGGCACAGCAACACTTCGGCCAAGGCGAACCAGGCGCTCGGCGCCTTGTCGCTCCAGGCGCGCACCACGCCCTCGGTGAAATACAGCCATACCACCAGGCTTAGCCAGCGGTAGGTGTACATGCGGTTCTTCAGCACGCCGGCCAGCGGCAGGCACAGCGGCAGCACTTTCAGCGCCAGCAGCGAGCCGCCGGGCTTGATCGGCGCGAGCCAGAGCTCCCAGGCCAGGCCGAGCACGATCAGGCCCAGCAGGCAGGCCACGGCCAGGCGGCGCGTCCAGGCGACGGTATGGTGATCGGTAGTCATTGCGATGGCATCATACCGAGCATGCCTTTGCCCCCGGCGCCTGTCGCTCATTCCCTGTCACTGTCCCGCCGCCTCGAACTGCTGCTGGCCGATCTGCGCCGCTTTCCCTGGCGCACTACCGCCCATACGCTGCGCGAGCGGTTCCGCGAAGACCAGCTCGGCCTGACCGCCAGCAGCCTGACCTTCACCACCTCGCTGGCGCTCGTGCCGTTCTTCACCGTGGCGCTGGCGGTCTTCACCGCGTTCCCGATGTTCGGCAAGGTGCAGGACGTGCTGCAGCGCTGGCTGGTGCAGAGCCTGATCCCGGATTCGATCGCGCGCCAGGTGCTGGGCTACCTCACGCAGTTCGCGGCCAAGGCCAGCAAGCTCGGCAGCGTGGGCCTGGCCATCGTGCTGGTCACCGCGCTGGCGTTGATCCTCACCATCGACCGCACGCTCAACCGCATCTGGCGCGTGCGCCGGCCGCGGCCGCTGGGCCAGCGCGTGCTGATCTACTGGGCGGCGATCACGCTCGGCCCGCTGATCCTAGGCGCGAGCCTGGCGCTGACCTCCTATGCCATCTCCAGCTCGCAGGGCGTGGTCGACAACCTGCCCGGCGGCGTGCGGGTGCTGCTCGACACGATCGAGTTCGCCCTGCTGGCCGGCGGCATGGCCGCGCTGTACCACTACGTGCCGAACACGCGCGTGCGCTGGGGCCATGCCTGGGCCGGCGGCATCTTCGTGTCGGCCGGCATCGAGGTTGCCAAGCGGCTGCTGAGCTTCTACCTGGCCTCGGTGCCGACCTATTCCATGGTCTACGGCGCTTTCGCCACGCTGCCGATCCTGCTGGTCTGGCTGTACCTGGCCTGGGTGATCGTGCTGCTCGGCGCGGTGATCGCGGCCTACCTGCCCAGCCTCATGACCGGCGTGGCGCGGCGCGCGAGCGAACACGGCTGGCAGTTCCAGCTTGCGGTGGAGGTGCTGCAGCAGTTGGACCGGTCGCGGCTGAACCTCGCGCGCGGCGGGCATGGACTGAGTGCCACACAGCTTGCACAGGCGTTGGGCGTCGATGTGCTGCAGCTCGAGCCGGTGCTCGACACGCTGGGCGCGCTCGACTGGACCGGCAAACTCGACGAGATGGAAATGGCCGGCACGCCGAGGCCCGAGGCGCGTTACGTGCTGCTGGCCGATCCGGACGCGACGCCCGCCGCGCCGCTGTTCGAGCAGTTGCTGCTGGCACCGAGTCCGGGCCTTGAAAATCTATGGAAAAACAGCCGTTTGCGCAGTCTGCATCTGTGTGACCTGTTATGAAAAAGTGAGCAAAATCGGCGGTTGGCACTGCCAGGTTTCCCGCAAGACGGCGGCCACCGTCGATTCGCGGCGGTGACGTTCGTCGTAGCAGACCACCCATCCAACGGAGCCTTCATGAAATACATCGGACTCGCCTACTACGACCCGCAAAAGATGGGTGCGCTGCCGCCCCAGGAGCGGCAAGCCATCGTGAGCCAATGCCCGGCATTGGACCAAAAGATGTACGCCACCGGGAAGGTGCGGGTTTCGGCGTCGCTCGGCGCGCCGATGACCTTGCGCCCCCGCGCGGGCAAGACGCTGATCAGCGATGGTCCGTACGCCGAATCGAAGGAAATCGTCGGCGGGCTCTTCATCATCGAGGCGGATTCCCGCGACGAGGCGCTGCGCATTGCCGCGATGCATCCGGCGGCGACCCTGGGCGAAGCCGCAGGCTGGGGGATCGAGCTGATTCCTCTGGAGGAACGGGTGTTGCCATCGCCGGCTGAGCCCCGGCAGCCGTCTGGCGGCTAGTCAGGACGGCTGGCCCGCGTGCAGGTCCTCGCGCAGGAAGGGCCGGTCCCGCCCGGCCAGCCGCAGCGACAGTTCGGTCACGAGATCATGGGCGTTGGTCGGCGCGGCGTAGCCCGGCATCAGCGCGAACCAGCACGCCACCGCGACCAGGGCCCAGCGCAGCCACGGCCGGCCGGCCGGCCGCCCGGCCAGCCACAAGGTGCAGCCGCTGGCGGCCGCGCCCAGCACGAAGCCGGCCACCACCTCCGACCAGGAATGCGCGTGGACCACCACCCGGCTGTAGGCGATGAGCAGGGCGAAGGCATAGGCCGCGGCCACGGCCAGCAGCTGCCAGCGCCGCCGCTCGGGCCGGGCGCTGGCGGTGAGGGCGAAGGCCATCACCGGGTAGATGGCCGCGGAGAACATGGCATGGCCCGAGACCCCGGTGAAGTCGAGCGCGCGGATGCCCACGCCCCAGCCGATGAAGGCGATTTTCGACACCGAGGTGATGAACACGGCCACGCCCAGCGGCAGCAGCCAGGCCAGCGCGAGCCGCCAGGAACGGCCGACGAACAGCATCCACAGCGCCAACGCGATGGCCACCGGCCAGAGGATGCCGATTTCGCCAAAGCGGGTGAGCCAGCGGTATTCGGAATAGGGCAAAAGCATCGCGCGATTCTAGGCCGGCACTGTTGCAGTGCAGCATGGACACGGCGCTTCGTGCTTCGCGCTTCGATTCCTCAGCGCACCAGGAAATGGTTGAGCGCGGCCAGTACCGCTTCCGGCGCCTCGGCCATCAGGTCGTGGCCGGCATCCACCGTCACCAACCGGCCGTGGCGTGCGCGCAGCACCAGCGGCTGCGCGGCCTGCGGCGGCGTCATCTGGTCGCGCTGGCCGGCGATGAAGAGTGTGGAGGCTTCGACTTTCTCCATGGCCGACTCGCCGCCGCGGTAGTCGTCGCAGGCCTTGAAGCCGGTGTGGAACACGTTCACCGCCGGGTTGCTGGCCAGCACGCGTCGCATCAGGGCGCGCGCGCCGCCGGCCACCCAGGTGCCGGGGCCGAGCACGGACGGCGGCGGCGCCAGCAGCGCATGCGAGAAACGGTTCACCATGTCGATGGCCACCAGCGGCTCGTCGAGCGAGGCCTGCAGGAGCGCGGGCGACACCTTCATCGGCGCGGCCGTGCCGAGCAGCACCAGTTGGCGCACGCGGGAAGGCGCACGCGCCGCCGCTTCCATGGCGATCAGCGAGCCGAAGCTGTGGCCGATCAGCGTGGCGGCCGGCAGCCCAGCCGCGTCGAGCAGGGCGATCAGCCAGTCGGCCGCGGCTTCGACCGACGTCGGCGGCGCGCCCGCGCTGCGGCCATGGCCGGGCAGGTCCACGGCCAGCACGTTCCAGCCGTGGTGCGCGAGGTAACGCGTCTGCAAGATCCACACGCTGTGGTCGTTCAATACGCCGTGGACGAAGACCAGGGTCGGTTGCCCGGGATTGAAGCTTTTGCCGCCGGTGTACGCGTAGACGGCGGCGCCGTGGACGGTGAAGATCATGCCGCCGCCTTTTCTGCTGTTTTCAAAGCGCGCTGAAGGTCGTCGATCAGGTCGCTCGGGTCTTCCAGGCCGATCGACAGGCGGATCGTGCCCTGCGTGATGCCGGCACGGGCCAGCGCCTCGTCCGCCATGCGGAAATGCGTGGTGCTGGCGGGGTGGATCACCACGCTGCGGCAGTCCCCCACATTGGCCAGGTGGCTGAAGATCTTCAGCGCCTCGACGAACTTCTTGCCCTGTTCGCGGCTGCCTTTCAGGTCGAAGCTGAAGACGGAACCCGCGCCGCGCGGCAGCAGCTTCTGGGCGAGGGCATGGCCCGGATGGGTTTGCAGCAAAGGATGGCCGACGCGCGCCACGAAAGCGTGCCCGGCCAGGAATTCCACGACCTTGCGCGTGTTCTCCATGTGCCGCGCCATGCGCAGCGGCAGGGTCTCGATGCCCTGCAGGATCAGCCAGGCCGTGTGCGGGCTCATGCAGGCGCCGAAGTCGCGCAGGCCTTCGCGGCGCGCGCGCAGCAGGAAGGCGCCGACCGTGCTCTCCTCGCTGAACACCATGTTGTGGAAGCCGTCGTAGGCCTGGGTCAGTTCGGGGAAGCGGCCCGATTTCTCCCAGTCGAAGCTGCCGCCATCGACCACCAGGCCGCCGATCACCGTGCCGTGGCCGCTGAGAAACTTGGTCGCCGAGTGGTAGACCAGATCGGCCCCATGGTCGAAAGGCTTGATCAGCCAGGGCGAGGTCAGCGTGGAGTCCACCAGCAGCGGCACGCCGGCCTCGTGCGCGATGGCCGAGACGGTGGCGATGTCGAGCACGTCCAGACCGGGGTTGCCGACGGTTTCGCCGAAGAAGAGTTTGGTGTTCGGCTTTACTGCGGCGCGCCAGCCGTCGATGTCGCCGGGCTGCACGAAGGTAGTTTCGATGCCGAAGCGGCGCAGCGTGTAGTGCAGCAGGTTCTGCGAGCCGCCATACAGGGCCGTGCTGGCCACGATGTGCGAGCCCGCGCCCATGAGCGTGGCCACCGCCAGGTGCAGCGCCGCCTGGCCGCTGGCCGTGGCAATGGCGCCGATGCCGCCTTCGAGTGCCGAGATGCGCTGCTCGAGCACGGCATTGGTCGGGTTGCTAATGCGCGAATACACGTGGCCGGCGCGCTCCAGGTTGAACAGCGCGGCGGCATGGTCGCTCGACTCGAAGACGAACGAGGTGCTGAGGTGGATGGGCACGGCGCGGGCGCCGGTGGCCGGGTCGGGCGCGGCGCCCGCGTGCAGGGCCAGCGTGTCGAAGCCGGGGTCTGAGTAACCGGGCATGGGCTTTTGTCTCCGTGGTTGGGCGCGGGCGGCGGCTGGTGCGGCCTCCTGGTATTTCCGACGCCGTCAAGGCCAAACTGGGCAAAACCGCCCGAAAAGACCCGACAGTGCGTTTATTGTGGGCTATATTGACACCATGGGACGCGCCGAGTCCCTACCCGATCACCGAAACCGCGAGCCACGAGGAGAACTTCCATGAAAGTCAGCGACATCCTGCGCGTCAAAGGCAACACACTCTACACCGCCACCCCCGACGAGCCCCTGGCCACGGCGGTGAACCTGATGGCCGAGAAGGACATCGGTTCGCTGGTGGTGATGGCGCATGGCGACCTGGTCGGCATGCTGACCTTCCGGGAGGTGATCCTGGCCATCGTGAAGAACGGCGGCGCCATCGGCAACACGCTGGTGCGCACGGCGATGGACGACCACCCGCTCACCTGCAGTTCCGAGACCGACCTGGATGAAGTCCGGCGCATGATGCTCGACCGCCACGCGCGCTACATGCCGGTGATGAACCAGAAGATGCTGATGGGTGTGATCAGCCTGTACGACGTGGCCAAGGCCGTGGTCGACAGCCAGAACTTCGAGAACAAGATGCTCAAGGCCTACATCCGCGACTGGCCGGCCGAAGACGAATCGCCGACTTGAAACCGGCCTTCGCCCAACAAAAAGCCCGCTCTGTCAGCGGGCTTTTTTGTGCTTCGACAGGCTCAGCCCCTTCGTCGCGCTCAGGATGATCGGGGTGCTTCGACAGGCTCAGCACGAACGGTGGGTACCTTGGTGGTTCCTGTCCCCGTTCGCCCCGAGCTCGTCGAAGGGTTAGTGCCACTCAGCTCGTGCTATGGATCATGTCCCGCACACGCGGATAGATCTGCTGGTTCCACTTGCGCCCGCTGAACACGCCGTAATGCCCCACGCCCGTCTGGATGTGGTGCGTCTTCATGTAGGGCCGGATGCCTGTACACAGGTCGTGCGCGGCCACGGTCTGGCCAATGGAGCAGATGTCGTCGCGTTCGCCCTCGACCGTCATCAGTGCGGTGCGGCGGATCGCGCCGCAGTTGACCGTGCGGCCCTTGTACGTGAGCACGCCGCGCGGCAGGTCGTAGGTCTGGAACACTTTCTCCACCGTCTCCAGGTAGAACTCGGCCGGCAGGTCGTTCACCGCCAGGTACTCGTCGTAGAACACCTGGATGGTCCTGGCCTTGTCGAGCTCACCTTCGACGAGGAACTTGTACATGTCCTTGTACTGCTGCTTGTGCCGGTCCAGGTTCATGCTCAGGAACGCGCTGAGCTGGATGAAGCCTGGGTAGACGCGGCGCATGTAGCCAGCGTGCGGCCAGGGTACGTGGGTGATCAGGTTCTTCTCAAACCAGTCGATGGGCTTGCTCGTGGCCAGGGTGTTCACGCCGGTTGGGTTGATGCGGCAGTCCACCGGGCCGGCCATCAGCGTGAGGCTTCTCGGCTGGGCCGGGTGGTCGTCCTCGGCCATCACCGCCGTGGCGGCCAGCGCGGCCACGCAGGGCTGGCAGACGGCGATCACGTGTGTGCCGGGGCCGATGGCCTCGATGAAGCGGATCATGTGCTCGGCGTAGTCGTCCAGCGCAAAGGCGCCGTGCTTGAGCGACACGTCGCGGGCGTTGTGCCAGTCGGTGATGTAGACGTCGTGGTCCTGCAGCAGGGTGCGCGTGGTTTCGCGCAGCAGCGTCGCGAAGTGGCCCGACAGCGGCGCCACCAGCAGCACCTTGGGCTGTTCCGGTTCGTCGGCGGCCAGGGTCTTCTTGAAGTGCAGCAGGCTGCCGAACGGCTGCTTCATCACCACTTCCTCGGTGATGGCGAACTCGCGTTCGCCCACCGTCACGCTGGCGATGCCGTAACTCGGCCGGCTGTGGGTGAGGCGCATGCGGGAGAACACGTCGCAGGCGGCGGCGAGTTTGCGCAGCGGACTGCTTTCGGTGTCGGGTAACCAGAAGGCAGCGCTGAGGCTTTGGGCCATGAGACGCAGTGGCGACGTCAGGTCGGACTGGAGTTGATAGGCCTGGTAAAGCATCGTTGAGTTGTCCTGTGCCGTTTTGGGGCTTGTGGTGGCTAGCAGGCAAGTTACGGGCCAGTTGCATTGGTGGTGTCGCCAAGGCGATGGCGGGGGCGGCGCGAGGGCCGCTGTCGGCCTGTCACCTCTGGCACGGCGCCGGGCTTTCTGGCACAACCCTTGCGAAGCGATTGGCCAACACGAAGCAGGAGCACAACATGGCCAAGGCCGAATTGACGATCAGCA
The DNA here is from genome assembly GCF_001955695.1 of Rhodoferax koreense. Classification (NCBI taxonomy): domain Bacteria; kingdom Pseudomonadati; phylum Pseudomonadota; class Betaproteobacteria; order Burkholderiales; family Comamonadaceae; genus Rhodoferax; species Rhodoferax koreensis. The sequence continues at coordinate 2,045,502 of NZ_CP019236.1, forward strand.
GCAAGAACTACGGCGCCTGGGCTTTGCGCGGCTGGTTGATGGCGAAGCTGGCCGGCCTGGAGTTCACCGAGAACGTGGTCTCGCCCGACGATCCGGCGATGAAGGCCGAGATGCTGCTGCTGTCGTCCTCCATGCTCGTGCCTTCGCTGGTGCACAACAAGATCAAGGTTTGGGACACGCTGGCCATCGGCGAATACCTCAACGAGATCAAGCCCAAGGCCGGCCTGTTGCCTGCCGACGCCGCCGCCCGCGCGCATTGCCGCGCCATCTGCGGCGAGATGCATTCGGGTTTCAGTTCGCTGCGCGCGGCGCTGCCGATGAACATCAAGGGCCATTTCCCGAATTTCAAGATATGGTCGCGGGCCCAGGCCGACATCGACCGCATCCTCGAGATCTGGAAGGAATGCCTGGCCGTCTACGGCGGCCCCTATCTCTTCGGCAGCCACCCCTGCGTGGCCGACGCGATGTACGCGCCGGTGGTGACGCGTTTCCTGACCTACGACGTGAAGGTGGACCCGGTCTGCGCCGCCTACTGCAAACGCATCATGGAACTGCCCGCGATGCAGGAATGGGTGGAAGAGGCCCAGCGCGAGCCAGACGACATCGAGGAACTCGACGCTGAATTTTGAACACCCCCAGGTTGGCTCACTGCGTGTAGCCGCCCACCCCCTTGCAAGGGGCACAACCTGCGGCCGGGCAAAGCCCGTTCCGCGGTTGTTCTGGAAGGCTTGTACATTGGCGCTGCGGTTACCCGTTACGGTCTTGTTCCCTCGCCCCTGTGGGGAGAGGGCCAGGGTGAGGGGTGGGTCGCCAAAGGCGCAGGATCACTTCCAAGGCGTCGGCGCCGGAATCTCGCAAACCGGTTCCACGTCGATCGACTTGAAGTCCGCCGGCGACACGATTTCCAGGTATTCCATGTCCGGCGAATAGTCGAACAGGTAGTGCGAGATGCCGGGGCGCTGGTGCACGCAGTCGCCGGCCTGGACCAGGGTTTCCTTGTCTTCGTACATGAAGCGGGCCCAGCCCTTGAGCATGATCACGATCTGGAAATCGGCCTCGTGGCGGTGCCAGCCCGTGCCCGTTTCTGGTGCCATGTTGGCCTTCACGAGGTGCGCGATCACTTTTCCGTGCGTGGCGTCGGCGATGCCCAGGTCGCGGTAGAGGAAGAAATCGCGCAAGCCGCCGGAAACGTAGTCGGTGTCGCCTGGCTTGACGTGGGAAAACTTGGTGGCGGTGCGGTCGAGCATCGGACTCTCCTTGAAAAGAAGTCGTACACCACGATTGGTGCGCTGCAGCATAAGCATGAAACGTTCCTGCCAAAGGCGCTGTCGGGGCCTCGGCGATAATCGGCGGCATGAGCGGCAATACCTTCGGAAACCTCTTCGCAGTCACCAATTTCGGTGAATCCCACGGCCCGGCCATCGGCTGCGTGATCGACGGCTGCCCGCCGGGCATGGCGCTCACCGAGGCCGACATCCAGCACGACCTGGACCGCCGCCGCCCCGGCACCAGCCGCCACGTCACGCAGCGCAACGAGCCCGACGCGGTGGAGATCCTGAGCGGCGTCTACGAGGGCAAGACCACCGGCACGCCGATCGCGCTGCTCATCCGCAATGCCGACCAGCGCAGCAAGGACTATCAAAACATCGCGCAGAGCTTCCGCCCGGGCCATGCCGACTACACCTACTGGCACAAGTTCGGCATCCGCGATCCGCGCGGCGGCGGGCGCTCCTCGGCGCGCCTGACCGCGCCCACGGTGGCCGCCGGCGCCGTGGCCAAGAAGTGGCTGGCCGAGAAATACGGCCTGGTGTTCCGCGGCTGCATGACCCAGATCGGCGACATCGTGATCCCGTTTGAGAGTTGGGACCACGTGCCCAACAACCCGTTCTTCGCGCCCGTGGCCGACGTGGCTGCGCTCGAGGACTACATGGACAGCCTGCGCAAGGCCGGCGACTCCTGCGGCGCGAAGATCCGCGTCACCGCCACCGGCATGCCCGTCGGCCTGGGCGAGCCGCTGTACGACAAGCTCGACGCCGACATCGCCTTCGCGATGATGGGCCTGAACGCCGTCAAGGGCGTGGAGATCGGCGCGGGTTTCGCCAGCGTCGCGCAGCGCGGCAGCCTGCACGGCGATTCGCTGTCGCCGCAAGGCTTCAAGTCGAACAATGCCGGTGGCGTGCTCGGCGGCATCAGCACCGGGCAGGACCTGGAAGTGGCCATCGCCATCAAGCCCACGAGTTCGATCATCACGCCGCGCGAATCGATCGACACCGCCGGTCAGTCCACTGAAGTCGTGACCAAGGGCCGCCACGACCCCTGCGTCGGCATCCGCGCCACGCCCATCGTCGAGGCGCTGCTCGCGCTGGTGGTGATGGAGCACGCCCTGCGTCAACGTGCCCAGAACGCCGACGTGAAGCAGGACGTGCCGCCGATCCGGGCCTCTTTTCTCTAGGAACCCGTCGGCCGTTCGCGCATCCACTTCGCGAAAGGGTTGAAGCCGGTGACCAGCGCCGTGGCCAGCAGCACCAGCGCGCCGCCGGCGTAGAGGCCCGAGCCCAGCGGCTCGCCGAGGAAGAGGTGGCCCCAGGCGACGCCGAACACCGGGATCATGAAGGCCGGGCTGATGGCCGCCACGGCCGACACGTGGCGCATGATGTTCAGGTGCATCCAGTAGGCCAGGCCTGAAGTCACGGTGCCCATCACCAGCAGCGCCGCGATGGCCGCCGGCGTGAAGCGGGCCGCGGGCCAACTCCATGCCGCGCCCGGCAGCAGCATCAGCGCGGCGGCGGCGTGGATGCCCGCAGCGATCGCCAGCGGTGGGACGTGCGTCGTGGCGCGTTTCATCAGCGGTGTGGAGATGCCATAACTGGCCGACGCCAACACGCCGGTCGCTGCGGCCAGCAGCACGCGGGGCGTCGGCGCGATCGGCCCGAGCCGTACGATCAATGCCACGCCCGCGAAGCCGAACAGGCAACCGACCAGCTTGCGCGCGGTGAGCCGCTCCTCTTTGAGCCATGCGGCTGACAAGGTGGCGAACACCACGGCCGTGCTGTTGAGCAGCGCCGCGTAGCCGGCCGGCAGCTGCAGCGCCGCCCATGAATACAGCAGGAAGGGCAGGGCCACGGACAAGGCGCCGATCAGCACGAGTTTGCGCCAGTGCCGCCAAGGCCAGCGCTGGCGCATGAGACGCATGATCACCGCCAGGGTGAGCGTGGCCAGCGCGATGCGCACGCCGGCGAGCACGTTTGGCCCGAGCAGCGGGCTGGCGATGCGGATGAACAGGAACGAAGCGCCCCAGAGCGCGGACAGCAGGATCAGCTGCAGGAAATAACGGCCGTTCATCGTGCGGAAAAGGTCCGCGCTGACAGCCTGATCAAAACGTCATGGCGCTTTCGCTGGCTCGGTAGCAGCGCCGGTCTTGGGCATGGGCAGCAGGGTCGGGTCTTTCGGCGGTTTGGCATCCGGGCAGCCGGTGAGAAGCGCCAGGGCGCAACAAGTGGAAAAAATGGATAGGAGAAGTTTCATGGGTTTCATGGCTCACATCCTCTCGCCGGGCCGCCCTGCAATCGCTTCATTTTACGGGACGCACCTCGGATGGCGGGCGCTTCACCACGTTGCGGGTACCTTCCGGGTCGTCGTCGGGCAGGCAGGTGAAGGTGAGTTCATAAGGGCCGGCCAGCGGTGCCTTGCCGGTTTCGGTGACCTGCATGGCCTGGTTGCGGGCGGCGCAGAACTCGTCGGCCTGCACCATTGCCACCTTGCGGCTCTGCGCGGGCACGCCCAGGGCGCCGCGTGCGGTGATGCGGAAATGGTTGTCGCCGAGATCGACGACGCCGGTGCTCTTGGGTGCGACTGCGCAGGCGCCGAGCGACAGGCAGAGCGAGGTGGCGAGCAAGGCGCGTGTGGCGTATGGCTTCAAGGGGTGGACGGCGGAGTGGAACATCGGCCCAGTATGCGGTCGTGTCCGCGGCGTGTCACGGCCCGCGCGGGAATTTGCGGCGCCGTCCTACGGGCGCGGTGCGCTGGCCGCGCAGGCCGCCGCGTCGCTTTGCATCTTCTGCCGGGCGGCCACCTCGGTGAGCCAGACCAGGTTGGTCCAGCGGTCCTGCCCGCCGGCGCACGGAGGCACCTTCCAGGCAATGCGGTAGCCGGGGCAGGCCCCGCTGCGCCGGCCGGTGGATGGGCAGGTGGTGTACTTCTGGAAGGCCGACATCTGGGCTTCGGAGGCCTGGGCTCCAGCCACCACCGGCAAGCCGGCACAGGTGGCGACCAGCAGCCAGGCCGCGGTCCGCCATCGGGCAGGTTTTCGAAGACTTGGATCGAAGGTCACGGTGGCTTCCCGGCGCAAGAAGGTTGGTCGGGAAGTTTAGCCCCGAAGACCACGCCGGAGACAATGGCCGGTACGGCGCTTGCTTGACCAGATGGCCCGTTGCCCTGCGCCCCTGCCGATTCCGACCCTGATTCCGACACACACCCGAAATGCCCACCCCATCCGATTCCATCGCGCCTCCCTTGACCGCCCATCCGCTGATCGAAGTCCGGCACAGCAGCGTGCACGGTTATGGTGTCTTCGCCAGGACCGACATTCCGAGCGGTACCTTCCTGGCTTTCTACGAAGGCCGGCGGTACACGCCCAAGCAGATCGCGCGCGCCGACTTCAACGACCGGCTGACCTACCTGTTCGGCCTGTCGGACGGCAGCACCATCGACGGTGCGCAGGGCGGCAACCTCACGCGCCACCTGAACCACGCCTGCGTGCCCAACTGCGAGGCGGTCGAGGTCGATGGGCCGCGCAAGCGGCTGGTGCTGCGCATCTCGACCATCCGGGCGGTGGCGGCGGGCGAAGAGCTGTTTCTCGACTACGCGCTCACCATCGACGACAACGCCGCGCCCAGCGACTACCCCTGCTTCTGCGGCACGCCGGCCTGCCGTGGCGACATGGTCGGGCGCTAGCCCGCCGCACAACCCTGCGCGCGAGCGGGCTTTGAGCGGACTGTCAGCATGCCGTCATGCAACATCGCCAGGCTGCGTTCGCGGCATGTTCCGGACAACAACAAAAGGCAAGGCCATGTCCCCAGGCTCCAGCATCAACCTACAACAGGCGCCACCGACGCGCACCGACACGCTCGGCTGCCCATCCGACAAGCTGCACCTGAGCCAGGAATTCGCGGGCGCAGGCCTGCGGCTGTACCGCAAGCGCTCGGCCGATCCCGCGCTCGCCCATGTGGCCATGCCCGCGGCCGACCGCGGCGTGCTGGTCGGCCTGTCGCTGGGCACGGACCATCGCCGGCGCATCCTCCACCCGCACCATGCCAGCCTGCACGACTTCGGACGCGGCACTGTTTACGTGCGCAACTTCTGCGACGACTACCGCGCCGACCTGAGCGGCCCGATGGATTTCCTGTTGCTCGAACTCTCGCGGGACTTGCTCGGCCGCATCGTGGATGAAGAAGGCACGGGTCGTCTTGGTGGGCTGTCGCCGGTTGCGGGCGTCGAGGATCCGGTGCTCAGCCATCTGCTGCATGCGCTGATGCCCGCGCTTGAACGGCCCGAAGCGGTCAGCCGCCTGTTCGTCGATCACCTGGCCATGGCGGCGGGCCTGCACCTGCTGGGCCGCTACGGCGGCGCGAAGCTGGCCAATGCGTCCGTCCGGGCCAAAGGCGGCGGCCTCTCGCGCGCCCATGCGACCCGCGCCAAGGAGATGCTGCGGGCGCGGCTCGACGGCGACGTGTCGGTGGCCGATGTGGCCGAGGCCTGCGGCCTGTCGCGCAGCCACTTCATCCGTGCGTTCCGCCAGAGCACCGGCCAGACGCCGCACCAGTGGCTGCAGGCCTGCCGCATCGAATGCGCGCGGGATCTGTTGTCGGGCTCGAGCCAGTCCCTGGCCGAGGTCGCCAGCGCCTGCGGCTTTGCCGATCAGAGCCATTTCACCAGGGTGTTTGCGCAGCAGGTCGGCGTGCCGCCTGGCCAGTGGCGCCGCCACGCGCCCGTGGCAGGCAGCGCTTCCCGCATCCGCAACTGAGCGGGTCGCGCCGACGTCCGGCCGGTCGGCTGATTCAGGCCGGCCGCGCCCAGGGCGCCACCGCGAAACGCTGGGCCAGGAACTCGATCAGGGCCTGTACGCGCGCAGGCCGGCTGCGCCCGGGCGGCGTGACGATGTGCAGCGCGATCGACGGCACTTCCCAGTCGGGCATGGCCGTGGCCAGGGCGCCCGATTGCAGTTCGTCCCACACCAGGAATTCGGGCTGCAACGCCAGCCCCAGGCCGGCGCACAGCGCGGGCGACAAGGCCTCGGCGTTGTTGACCCGCATCGGCGTGGGCACCACGGTGGAGAACTCGCCGTGCACAGCGTGCTGGAAGCGCCAGGCGCCGCCCACGCGTGAATGCACGTACTGCAGCGCGCGGTGGTGCACCAGGTCGCGCGGATGCTGCGGCAGGCCGTGGCGCTCGAAGTAGGCCGGCGTCCCCACGAGCAGCAGCCGCACCGTGCACAGGCGCCTTGCGAGCAGGCTCGAATCGGCCAGGGTGGAGATGCGCAGGGCCACGTCGAAACCGCCGGCCACCATGTCGACGAGTTCGTCGTCCAGGTTCAGGTCGAGCAGGACGTCAGGGTGCGCGGCCAGGAAGTCGGGCAGGGCCGGCGCCAGGTGTGAGATGCCGAAGGACATCGGCCCGGCGAGCCGGATCGGGCCGCGCAGGGCCTTCGACTGCTCGACCGCCTCGGCCTCGACGGCTTCCCCCTCGCTGAGGATGCGCGCGGCGCGCTCCAGCGAGGCGCTGCCACTGTCGGTGAGCGAGATGCGCCGCGAGGTGCGGTGAAACAGCACCGTCCGCGTGCGTTCCTCGAGCCGGGTGATGGCCTTGGAGACGGTGGCCTGCGACAGGCCGAGCTCGGTGGCCGTTCGCGCGAAGGATCCGGTCTCGGCCACCTTGGCGAAGATGGCCCAGGCTTCGAGGTCGGGAAGTCGCTTCATTGCGTTTTTGGAAAGGATGGTTTTCGATGTTTTCCATTTCATTATCGATCGAAGCCGTTTAACTTCCAGGCATCGCATCGCCCCGGGAGCCAGCCATGATCGAACGCAGACCCTTCGACAGCCTCGGCCACGCCGAGCACGGCTGGCTCGACGCCCGGCACCATTTCTCGTTCGCCGACTACTGGGATCCGAGGCGCACCGGCTGGGGCGCGATCCGCGTGTGGAACGACGACACCATTGCCGCCGGCACCGGCTTCCCGCCGCATGCCCATGCCGACATGGAAATCATCACCTATGTGCGCGAAGGCGCGATCACCCACCAGGACAGCCTGGGCAACCGCGGCCGCACCGAGGCTGGCGACGTGCAGGTGATGAGCGCCGGCACCGGCGTGCGCCATGCCGAATACAACCAGGAGCCAGGCACGACGCGCATCTTCCAGATCTGGATCGAGCCCGGCCACCACGGCGATGGGCCGACCTGGGGTGCGAAGCCGTTTCCCAAAGGCGACCGCTCGGGGCGGTTCGTGGTCCTGGCCAGCGGTCGCGCGGAGGATGCCGGCGCCCTGCCGATCCGCGCCGATGCCCGTGTGCTCGGCGCCTCGCTCAAGGCCGGCGAAAGCACGCAATACCGGTTCGCGCCGGGGCGTTTCGGCTACCTCGTGCCCGCCGCCGGCCGGGTGCGGGTCAACGGCGTGACGCTACAGGCACGCGACGGCGCGGCCATGAAGGACGAGCTGCTGCTCCAGGTGGATGCCCTCGAGGACGCAGAGCTGGTGCTCGTCGATTCCGCGCCCTGATGCGCAAAGGCCTCGCAGTCACAACACAAATGTCCAAAAGGCCGCGCAAAACTTCAATACCCCGGAGCGGGCGCTGCATAAGCTGCCTGGTCCTTCCAAGTGGTCGAAAGGCCAGTTTTTTCATCGAAGTCAATAGGAGTTATCCCATGCCGATCACCGCCACGCCAACCCCCGGCGCCAAGTTGCTCACCCCGAAGGACCACACGCTCGTCATGATCGACTTCCAGTCGCAAATGGCGTTTGCCACCAATTCCATCGACCCCGTGCTGCTGCGTTCGAACGCCGGCCTGGTCGCCAGCGCGGCCGCGGGCTTTGGAGCTTCGACCATCCTCACCACCGTGGCCGAGAAAAGTTTCTCCGGGCCGATGTTCGAGGAAGTGACCGCACCGTTCCCGGGCCAGAAGTTGCTCGACCGCACCTCGATGAACACCTGGGAAGACGCCGCCGTGATCGCGCGCATCAACGAGATCGGCAAGAGCCGCATCGTGCTGGCCGGCCTGTGGACCAGCGTGTGCATCGTCGGCCCGGCGCTGTCGGCCATTGACCAGGGGTTCGAGGTGTTCGTGATCGCCGACGCCTGTGGCGACGTGTCCGCCGAAGCGCACACCCGCGCCATGGAGCGCATGGTGATGGCCGGCGCACAGCCGATGACCTCGCTGCAGTATCTGCTGGAGATGCAGCGCGACTGGGCGCGTACCGACACTTACGCCATGACCACCGGTGTGGCGCGCAAGTACGGCGGCGGCTATGGCATCGGCATCAATTACGCGCGGGCCATGTTCGGAGCGCACGAAGGTTGAGTTCGGCGAGACACGCTCCCATGGCTGATTCACACCCCGACCTGATCCTGCACCGCGGCCTGTTCACCACGCTGGACCGCGCCAACCCCACGGCCAGCGCCGTCGCCATCCGGGACGGCCGCTTCACCCATGTGGGCCGCGACCATGAAGTGATGCCGCTGGCCGGTCCGCACACCCGGGTGATCGACCTGCGCGGCAAGCGCGTGTTGCCCGGCCTGATCGACAACCACCTGCACATCATCCGCGGCGGCCTCAATTTCAACCTGGAGCTGCGCTGGGACGGCGTGCGTAGCTTGGCCGACGCCATGGCCATGCTCAAGCGGCAGGTCGACGTCACGCCCGCGCCGCAGTGGGTGCGCGTGGTCGGCGGCTTCACCGAGCACCAGTTCGCCGAAAAGCGCCTGCCCACCATCGACGAACTCAACGCGGTGGCGCCCGACACGCCGGTGTTCCTGCTGCACCTGTACGACCGCGCGCTGCTCAACGGTGCCGCGCTGCGCGCCGTGGGCTACACCCGCGACACGCCTGCGCCACCTGGCGGCGAGATCGTGCGCGACAGCGCCGGCAACCCCACCGGCCTGCTGCTGGCCAAGCCGAACGCCGCCATCCTCTATGCCACGCTGGCCAAAGGGCCGAAGCTGCCGTACGAGTACCAGCTGAACTCCACGCGCCACTTCATGCGCGAATTGAACCGCCTGGGCGTGACCGGCGCCATCGACGCGGGCGGCGGTTTCCAGAACTATCCCGACGACTACCAGGTCATCGAGGAACTGGCCAAGGCCGACCAGCTCACGATCCGCCTGGCCTACAACCTGTTCACGCAGAAGCCCAAGCAGGAGAAGGCCGACTTCCTGCACTGGACGGCCACCTCCAAATACAAGCAGGGCACGGACTGGTTCCGCCACAACGGCGCGGGCGAGATGCTGGTGTTCTCCGCCGCCGACTTCGAGGACTTCCGCCAGCCGCGGCCCGACATGGCGCCAGAGATGGAAGGCGAGCTCGAAGAGGTGGTGCGCCTGCTCGCACAGAACCGCTGGCCCTGGCGGCTGCATGCGACCTATGACGAAACCATCAGCCGTGCGCTCGACGTGTTCGAACGGGTGAACCAGGACGTGCCGCTTGAAGGCCTGAACTGGTTCTTCGACCACTGCGAGACCATCTCGGACCAGAGCATCGACCGCATCGCCGCACTCGGCGGCGGCATCGCCGTGCAGCACCGCATGGCCTACCAGGGCGAATATTTCGTCGAACGTTACGGCCATGGCGCGGCCGAGGCCACGCCGCCGGTGAAGAAGATCCTGGAGAAGGGCGTGAAGGTCTCGGCCGGCACCGATGCCACGCGTGTCGCCTCCTACAACCCGTGGGTGTCGCTGTCCTGGCTCGTCACCGGCCGGACGGTGGGCGGCCTGCAGCTCTACCCGCAGCGCAACTGCCTGGACCGCGAGGCCGCGCTGCGCATGTGGACGGAGAACGTGACCTGGTTCAGCAACGAGGTCGGCAAGAAGGGCCGCATCGAGGTCGGCCAGTTCGCCGACCTGGTGGTGCCCGACCGCGACTTCTTCGCCTGCGCCGAATCCGAGATCGCCGACACCACGGCGCTCTTGACCGTGGTCGGCGGCAAGGTGGTCTATGGCGCGGGCGACTTCGCGTCCTTCGACGACAGCCCGCTGCCGCCGGCCATGCCCGACTGGTCGCCGGTGCGCCGCTTCGGTGGCTACGCCAACTGGGGTGAGCAGGGCGCGCCGATGCAAGCTGTCATGCGCAATGCAGCGGCAGCCTGCGCCTGCGCCAACGACTGCAATGTGCACGGCCACCAGCACGCCACGGCCTGGAGCAGTAAGTTGCCGATCGCCGATTTGAAGAGCTTCTGGGGCGCGCTCGGTTGCGCCTGCTGGGCGGTCTGATGCTCGAGTTGGTTCAAGAGGTCCGTTCCGTTTTCACGGCCCCCTGGGTGCATTGGCTGGCCTTGCTGTTCCTGTGCGCGGCCTATCTGCAGGGTGCGTTCGACAAGGCACGCGACTTCCCCGCGGCCGTCGCCGAGATGCAGCACTTCGGGCTGTCGCCCGCGGCGCCGATGGCGGCGGCGGTCATCGTGATGGAGTTCGCAGCTTCGGCCATGATCCTGGCCAACTACCACCGCTGGCTCGGCGCCCTGGCGCTGGCCGGCTTCACGGTGATGGCCAACTTCCTGGCCGACCGCTTCTGGAGCGTACCGCAGTCTGAACGCGTGACGGTGGCCAATTCCTTTTTCGAACACTGGGGCCTGGCCGGCGGCTTCCTGCTGGTGGCCTGGTACGACCTGGGAGGCGCAAATGGCGGATAACCACACGCAGGCCGTCGAGAAGGGCGGCGGCAGCTTCGCACCCCTGGCGCAGCCCGTGTTCGCCGTGTTGTGGGTGGCGACCGTGCTCGGCAACATCGGCAGCTTCATGCGCGACGTGGCGAGTTCGTGGATGGTCACCGAACTCTCGGCCAGCCCGGCCGCGGTGTCGCTGATCCAGACCGCGGCCACGCTGCCGATCTTCCTGCTGGCCATTCCGGCCGGTGTGCTGTCGGACATCCTGGACCGCCGCCGCTTCCTGATCGCGGTGCAGATCCTGCTGGCGGGTGTCAGCGGCACGCTGCTGTGGCTGTCCAGGACCAATGCGCTGACGGTCGAATACCTGGTGGCGCTGACCTTCGTCGGCGGCATCGGCGGTGCGCTGATGGGGCCGACCTGGCAGTCCATCGTGCCCGAGCTCGTGCCGCGCAAGGATTTAAAGAATGCGGTGGCGCTGAATTCGCTCGGCATCAATGTGGCGCGTGCGGTCGGCCCGGCCGCCGGTGGCCTGCTGCTGGCCAGCTTCGGTGCGGCCATGGCCTATGGCGCAGACGTGCTGAGCTATGTGTTCGTGATCGCGGCGCTGCTGTGGTGGAAACGGCCACCGGCGGTCGAATCCGGCCTGTCCGAGCAGTTCTTCGGTGCCTTCCGCGCGGGCCTGCGTTATGCCAAGGCCAGCCGCGAACTGCATGTGGTGTTGCTGCGCGCCGCGGTGTTCTTCCTGTTCGCGAGTTCGGTGTGGGCGCTGCTGCCGCTGGTGTCGCGGCGCATGCTCGGCGGCACGGCCGGCTTCTACGGCGTGATGCTGGGTGCGGTCGGTGCCGGGGCGATCCTCGGCGCCTTGCTGCTGCCCAGGATGCGCCGGCGGCTCGACGCCGACGGTCTGGTGCTGACGGCTTCGCTCCTGAGCGCCGCCGTGATGGGTGGGCTCGCGCTGGCGCCGCCGCAATGGGTGGCGGTGCTGCTGATGCTGGTGCTGGGCATGGGCTGGATCATCGCGCTGACCACGCTCAATGGCGTGGCGCAGGCGGTGTTGCCCAACTGGGTGCGCGGCCGCGGCCTGGCCATCTACCTCATGGTGTTCAATGGGGCCATGGCCGGCGGCAGCCTGTGCTGGGGGCTGGTGGCGCAGGAGATCGGCGTGCCGTCCACGCTGCTGGCCGGTGCCGTCGGCCTGCTGGCGGTGGGATGCGTGTTCCACCGCGTGAAGCTGCCCACGGGCGAGGCCGACCTGCAGGCTTCGAACCATTGGCCCGAGCCGATGCTGACCGAACCGGTGGCGCACGACCGTGGTCCGGTGCTGGTGCAGATCGAATACCGGATCGCCAAACGCGACATCCCGGCCTTTCTTTTCGCCATGCGCCACGTGGCGCAGGAGCGCCGCCGCGACGGCGCCTATGCCTGGGGCGTGGCCGAACACACGGGCGAACCGGAGCGGGTGGTCGAATGGTTCATGGTCGAGTCGTGGGCTGAGCATCTGCGCCAGCACAGGCGTGTCTCCAAGGCCGATGCCGACATGCAGGGCGAGGCGCTGCGTTATCACCAGGGGCCGGACAAGCCGGTGGTGCACCACTTCCTCGCACTGGACCTGAAGGATAGCAGGCCGCCGGGCCAACACGCCGCGGGAGCGACGCCGTGAGCGAATCCGCCATCAGGCCACAACAGGTGCCCGAGGCGGGCGAGAAGCCCCTTCTGGCGCGCATGTCGATCGCGATGTTCGGCATGGTCATGGGCATCGGCGGCCTGTCCAATGCGTGGGCGGCCGCGGCCCGCACATTGGGCGTTCCGTTGTGGATCAGCCAGGTCCTGCTGGTGCTGGCGCTGCTGGCCTTCGTCCTTCTGGTCGTGGCGCACCTGGCCAAACTCGGTTTCTGTTTCAGGGAGGTGGCCGAGGAGTTCGCGCACCCGGTGCGCTCGAGCTTTTTCCCCGCAACGTCGGTGTCGATGGTCGTGCTGTCGATCGGCTTGCGGGCCTATTCACTGCCGCTGGCCCAGGCCTTGTGGTGGCTCGGCGCGGCGATGCATTTCGTTTTGGCAGTGACGCTGATCCGGCGCTGGGTCCTGCACGCGCAGGACGAAGCGGTGCTGACGCCGGCCTGGTTCATCCCGGTGGTGGGCAACATCCTGGTGCCGGTGGGCGGCGTTCCGCTGGGGCACGTGGAGATCAGCTGGTTCTTCTTTTCGGTCGGGCTGATCTTCTGGCTGTCCTTTTTCACCATCGTGCTGCACCGCGTGCTGTTCGTGCCGGCGATGAGTCAGCGCAGCATGCCCACCTTGTTCATCCTGCTGGCGCCGCCCTCGATCGGCCTGTCGGCCTACCTCGCCTTCACCGGCGGGCAGGCCGGCGCGCTCGGCGACATCCTGTACTGCCTGGCGCTGTTCATCGCCATCCTGCTGGCCACGCTCTGGCGGCATGTGGCGCATGGCGCGTTCTTCATGAGCTGGTGGGCGATGACCTTTCCGGCCGACGGCTGGGCCGGCGCGACGATCGCCTTCTTCCATGCGCGGCCGTCCGTCTATACCCAGGCCATCGCCTGGTTCGCGTTGGCCGCGGCCAGCGGCATCGTGGTGTGGATCGCCGTGCGCACGGCTTTGCACATGGCCAGCGGCGCCGCATTTCGCGAAGACTGATTTTTTCAACCACCAAGGAGCGCATCACATGCCTTACATCAAGACCCAGGACGGCACCGACATCTTCTACAAGGACTGGGGCGACAAGTCCGCCCAACCCATCGTGTTCTCGCACGGCTGGCCGCTGTCCAGCGACGACTGGGACGGCCAGATGCTGTATTTCCTGCAGCAGGGTTACCGCGTCATCGCGCACGATCGCCGTGGCCATGGCCGGTCCAGCCAGACTTCCGTGGGCCATGACATGGACCACTATGCCGACGACCTGGCGGCACTTACCGAACACCTGGACCTGCAGAAGGCCGTGCACATCGGCCACTCCACCGGTGGCGGCGAAATCGCACGCTACATCGGCCGGCATGGCAACAAGCGTGTGGCCAAGGCCGTGCTGATCAGCGCCGTGCCGCCTCTGATGGCCAGGACCCCCGCGAACCCCAACGGCGTGCCGATGGAAGTGCTGGACGGCATCCGTTCCGCCGTGGCGGCCAACCGCGCGCAGTTCTTCAAGGACTTCCCGAGTCCCTTCTACGGCTTCAATCGCCCGGGCGCCAAGGTCTCCGAAGGCTTGAGCCTGAAGTGGTGGCAACAGGGCATGATGGGTTCGATCCAGGCGCACTACGAGGGTATCAAGGCGTTTTCGGAAACCGACTTCACGCAAGACCTGCAGAAGATCGAGGTGCCCACGCTGGTGATGCACGGTGACGACGACCAGGTCGTGCCGATCGACATCTCCAGCGTGTTGACCGCCAAGCTGGTCAAGAACGCGACGCTGAAGGTCTACCCAGGCTACCCACACGGCATGTGTGCGACCAATGGGGACGTGATCAATCCCGATCTGCTGGCCTTCATCAAAGCCTGAGGGCGCCTGTGCATGCGCCCGGCGGGCGGCTCAGCCCTGGGCGTCGAACGTGCGGCCGCGTTCGCGCAGGTGTCGGGCCAGGGCCTCATAGCCCAGCGGGCGGATGCGGGTGACAATGGCGGCGCCCTCGGCATACGACGAGCCGCCGCGCGCCACCGGCGGGATGTTGGCGTCGATGAAGCCGGCTTCGCGGCAGACCATCACGCGGTCGATGTCGGCGGGATGGGTGAAGGAGCGAGGCAGGGGCGCGCGGGCCAGTTCCTGCAACAGGTTCAGAGGCATGGGGGCACGCAAGGCAAAGGCGTTCGAAACATGCCCGGAGTTTAGGGGCCGGACATGTCGGCCCACCCCCGGATCCGGAGCGCGCCCTGTCAGAGTTGACAGCTAGTGCTGCGTCGACTCGATGTCGTCTTTGAGCAGCCGCATCATGGCCAGATGATGCTGGAAGGGGTCGGCGCCAAGCCGCAGGCCCAGCCGCCAGGTCTCGGCCTCGAAGTCGTGCACGTAAGGGGATGTGCGCTCGCTCGCATTGCGGGCCCGCCAAAGGCGCTGGATGCGCTGCGGCCGGCAGAGGAAGCGGATGAAGCGGCGCTGCATCCAAAGGAAAATCAAAGGGACGGACATTCATCCTTCTACGTCCGCGCCGTGGCAGGCGCTGTAGTCCACGGCAACCTGTTGGTGGGAAAAACGGCCCTAAACTCGGAGTCCAGATGACAAACCCTTCCCTGACGCCCCCCCGCCCCGTGGTGATCGCGACGCACAACGGGTCCTTTCACGCGGACGATATCTTCGGCGTTGCCGTGCTGCTGCGCCTGCACCCTGGGGCGCAGCTCATCCGCACGCGCGACGCAGAGCTGATCGCGCGGGCCGACTTCGCGGTCGATGTCGGCGGCGAATGGGACGCCGGGCGCGGACGCTTCGACCATCACCAGCGTGGCTTCTCCGGCGCACGCGACAGTGGCGTCGTCTACGCGAGCGCGGGGCTGGTCTGGCGCGCCCATGGCGCCGCGCTGGTGGAACAGACCTTCGGCCTGAACGACCCGGCGCTGGCGCAAAGCGTGGCCGATGCGCTGGACGAAGAACTGGTGCAGCACCTGGACCGTGCCGATACCGGCGTCGACCATGGTGCGCCCGGGCTGTTCGGCCTGTCCGCCTTGCTCTCGCAGTTCAACACGACCTGGGACGCCCGGCGCGACGCCGTTCAGGACGAAGCCGATGCGCTGGCCAACTTCCGCAAGGCGATGGCGGTGGTCGACACCCTTTTGGCTGCCACGCTGGACCAGCTGCGCGCCAAATACCAGGGCGCGGAACTGGTGCGCAACGCCGAAAAGCTGTTCGGCGGCCAGGTGCTGCTGATGCCGCGTGGCGGTCTGCCCTGGCGCGAGGTGGTAAGCCGCGAGATGCCCGAGGTGCTGTTCGTCGTCTACCCCGACTCGAGCGCCCGGCAGTACCAGGTGCATGTCGTCACCGTCGAGCCGCATTCCTTCCAGGCCCGCAAGGACCTGCCCAGGCCGTGGGCCGGCCTGCGCCTGGCCGAGCTGGCGGAGGTGACCGGTGTGGCCGACGCGGTGTTCTGCCACAACGGCCGCTTCATCGCTGGGGCCGCATCGTTGGCGGGTGCCATGCGCCTGGCGGAGCTCGCGCTCGCTTCCTAGAACGGGACGACGCGGGTTCAGCGTACGCCGAGGAACGCTCGCATCCGTGCGAGTTCTTCTTCCAGCGCTTGGGCAAAGGCGGCATCCGTCGGCCGCCGGCCGTCCACGAAGCCGATTTCGTGCTCCAGCCGTCCCTTGACGAGCCTCAGGTTTGCCCAGCCGGGCATCCGGCCGTTCCACAGCAGCGGCAGGGCGTAGTGCCCCATGGTCCGTTTGGCCTGGGGCACATAGGCTTCGAACTTGTAGGCCCAGCCCCAGAAGGCCTCGAAGCGGCGGCGGTCCCAGACCACCGGATCGAAAGGCGCGAGCAGGCGCAGGCGATCGTCTGGTGCGTGGCGTTTCGAGCGGGGATTCTCGTCGGCGGGCCAGAACCAGGTCATGCCCTCGACCAGCGCGTGGCCATACCGCTGCTTGGCCGCCTTCACCACCTGCCGGACCTCGGGTTGCAGGTCCGGCGCGCCGAGGCGCAACAGCGTGGCGAGGTAGCCGAGGCTCGCCGAGGGCAGCGGCGCATACAGCCGCACGATCATGTCCACCAGAGCCTCCGCGCGCAGCCTGCGGGCCTCGGGACTCTGATCCCGTTCCGGATGCTGCACATGCTGGTAGATGCGGGTGCCGTTTTCGCGGCGCAACACGCGCAACTGGCTCCGGTAATGCATGCCGTCGAGCAGCTGCGTGCCGACGTTGAGCTCACCACCCCAGTAGCCCGGCATGCGGCCGTGGTGGCTGAAGGCTTCGAGCACGTGTTTCGGATGGGTCGCCCCGCGCTCGCGCACGAAAGCCAGGATCTGCCGGGCGTTGGCGTGCGTCGCCTCGTCCCACTGCTCGCGCGGTTCGCGCGGATGCAGCAGCGCCAGGGTCTTGCGCTCGACGAAGCCATAGTTCACCAGGCAGTCTTCCTCGATCTGCAGGCGGGCATAACGCTGCTCCAGTTCGCCCGCGCGATAGTCCGTGACCCGCAGGCGCAGGATCAGGTCCTGCGCTCGCGCCGGCGCCCGCATCGGGTCGGCCTGCACGAAGCCGAGCTTGCGGATGGCCGCGGGCAGGGTGGTGGGCTTGAACAGGCTGCGGGCGATGGCGTAGCGGCGCAGCTCTTCGAGTCGGGGGGCGGGCGAAGTCATCGCGAGATGGTAAGCCCGTGTCGGTCACGCGCCGCGCCGGCTCCGGGTTGCTTCGGCTCGGTTTGCGCAAGCCGACGGCGTTCCCCTTAAGCGTGCATTAAGTTGGCGCAGGAACAGTCGCGCTGTCGTTGGCCGAGCGCGCGGCGGACGACAGCTTTCAACAAAACAGGACCGAGACAAGCCATGACCTTTCAAAACACCCTCTCCGCCGCCGGTACCGCCACGGCCGTTGCCGTCATGCTGGCCGGCGCAGCCTTGCCCGCATCCGCCTTCGATGGCTGGCACCTGGAAAACGCCAGCGCCATCGCAGGCCCGGGATCGGCGTGGGACTATGTCTCGCTCGATGCCGCGCGCGGCCATCTGTTCATCGGACGTCGCGGCAGCGGCCTGCAGGTCTACGACATCGCGAGCCGCAAGGCCATCGCTGTCATCGGGACGACAGCCGCGGAGAGTTCGAACGGCGCAGCAATCATGGACGATCTCGATCTCGGTATTTCCTACAACGAGAACGGCACCATCACGCCGTTCAAGCTGTCCACCCTGGAAGCCGCTCCCTCCATCAAGCTGGGCGATGAGCTCGACTCCGCGCACTATGATCCTGCGACGCGCCGCCTGGTGGTCAACATGGCGGCGGGCAAGGATGGCACCGAACTACTGGTACTGGAAGCGCCTTCGCTCAAGACGCTCGGCACCATCAAGATCACCAGCAAGAAGCCCGAACATGCGCAAGCCGACGGCAAGGGCAACCTGTTCCTCGCGGCGCGCGATGAAAACGCGGTCTATCGCATCGACACCAAGGACATGAAGGTCACGGCCCGGTGGCCCACGCCCGGCTGCGTTCAGACCAACGGGCTGGCGCTCGACGCGGCGAACCGCCGCATCTTCCTGGGCTGCCGCGGCAGCGCCACGGCGAAGCCCACTTTCGCTGTCATGGACGCCGACAGCGGTGCCGTGCTCTACAGCGCCGAGATCGGCGGCGGCAACGACGACGTGGTGTTCGACGCCGAACTCAAGCGCGTGTTCCTTGCCAATGGCGTGAACAGCGTGATGAATGTATTCGAACAGGTCGATGCGAACACCTACAGGCCTTTGGAAGCCTTGGGCACGCAGGCGGGGGTGCGCACCATGGCGATGGATGCCAAGAGCAAGAAAATCTACGCCGTGACCGCCGAAGGCAGCGCCGACTATTCGAAGAAGATCACCACCAGCGTGTCGCCTTACTACGCCAACACGTTCTTCCCCGACCGGTTCTTCGTGTTGACCTACAGCCGCAACTGACACGCGAGCCGCTCGGGCGACCTGGCTTGCGTCGCTCCACTGCCGCGTGGAGCGGCCAGCGCTGCACCGCGCCTTGGACGATCACCGCGTGGCATACTGCCGTCCCCCCAACTCGCTACAAAGCCCCCGCATGGAATCGGAAGTCAACCCCCAGGTACTCGCAGTCCTCAACGAGGAGCGCCTGTCCGGACCGCGGCTGAGCCCAGTTGACATCGTGGCCAAGATGGGGGTGTTCGATGCGCGCGAAAAGGCCTACGACCACGCCTGGCTGGCCACGGGCGACATCGTCATCGCCACCGTCTGGGCCGAACGCGTGAGCCTGGGTGATGGCGGTCGCTGGTTCTGCCTCGACTCGCTCGACACGCAGCAGCGGCCGGACGGCCGTCCGCGCGCGCCGAACCAGGTGCAGAAGGCCATCGACCGCCTCGCCCTGCTCAAGCGCACGTTGAAGGAGGAGCGGGGCTTCAGGGCCGTGCTGCAGACCAACCGCGTGGCCATCGCCGATGTGGAGAGCGACAAGAACGCCAAGGTGTCGACCCGCGTGCGCGATCCCGAGGAATGGCATGTGGCCGCCTGGGACGCCGAGCAGCAGTTCGCCGTGCTCGTGCGCGGCCCGCGCGGCTTTGTGCCGAGCGACGCACAGGTGCAGGAAGCACGCGCGCGCTGCGGCATTCCGGAGCCGGTGGCGCCGGACCCGAACGCATCGAGGATCTTCTCGCCGGAAGAGTTGCAGGCCGCCGCCATGGCCTACGTGACCAAACACTTCGCGGGCTACGGCTACAAGCCCGAGGACGTGCGCAGCCAGAACCTCGGTTACGACATCGAGGTGACGAATGCCAAGGGCGCCAAACTGCTCAGGGTCGCGGTGAAAGGGACGACGCCCAAGGGGCCGAACTTCAGCCTGAGCCAGCAGGAGCTCAAATGCTCGACACGTGAACCGCTGTGGAAGCTGCTGGTGGTGACCGACGTGACCGGGCCGGCCGCGGCCCACAAGATCTACAAGCCAACCGAAGTGGAGCAGGCCGAGGGCTACACGGCCGCCTGAGCCACCACCGGCCCGGGCGCGTCAGGGCAGGAGTTCGAACTTCAGGTCGGCCAGGGGCGTGACCTTTTCTTCGCGCACCAGCTTGAATTCGGTGTTCGGGCCGATCCACTTGGCCCAGATGGCGTCGATCTCGCCGGCCTTGTCCATGGCCATGAGCGCGGCATTGACCTTGGCCAGCAGCACGGGTTCGTCCTTTTTCATGCCCACGCCGATGGGCTGGAACACCATCGGGTCCTTGATCATCTTCAGCTCGGTGCCGGAGGTCTTCGACTGGTTGACGAGTTTGGTGATGGTCATGGTGTTGGCGACCATGCCGACCGACTTGTTCTGCTGCACGGCCATGTAGGCCGAGCCGGTGTCCTGGAAGGTGACGGGCTCGGAGCCGTTCATCTTGATCGACAGCTCAGAAGTCGAGCCCTTGGTCGAACTCAGCCGCTTGCCCTTGTAGTCGGCCTTGGTCGTGCCCGGGTCGCTGGCCTTCACCGCCAGCATTTCCTTGGCGATGTAGTACGGGTCGCTGAACTGGATCTGCTCGCCACGGCTCTTGGTGTAGGCGAGGTTGGCCACCGTCAGGTCGACGCGGCCCATCTTCACTTCCGGCACACGCGCCTCGACCGACAGCGGCGTGATCTTTGCCACCAGGCCGAGTTGCTTGGCGATGGCGTTGCACATGTCGACGTCGAAGCCGACCATCTCGCGTGTCTTGGGATCGGGCGCTGCGAACGGCGGCACGTCGGCAAAGGTGCCGCACTTGAGTTCCTTGCGCTGGACCATGTCCTGCCACTGGTCGGCCTGGGCCGCGAAGCTGAGGGCGAGCAGGCCGGCGACGGCCGCCGTGCGTGAAAGACGAGAGGCGTTGGACATGGGGGACTCCTGGGGTGAAAAACTGGGGGTGAAAGCTGGGGGATGGATGGGCGCTCAATGCGCCCGCAGGTCGGACAGAAAACGTTTGGCGCGCGGATGCTGCGGGTTGCTGAAGAATGCCTGCGGCGTGGCCGTCTCGAGGATGCGGCCCGCGTCCATGAACCAGATCTGGTCGGCCACCTCGCGCGCGAAGTTCATCTCGTGGGTGACGCACATCATGGTCATGCCGTCGTTGGCCAGGCTGCGCATCACCGACAGCACCTCGCCGACCATCTCCGGGTCGAGCGCACTCGTGGGTTCGTCGAACAGCATGGCCGGCGGCTCCATGGCCAGGGCACGGGCGATGGCCACGCGCTGCTGCTGGCCGCCCGACAACTGCGCGGGGTAGGCGCCGGCCTTGGCGGCCAGGCCCACGCGGTCGAGCAGCTGCTGCGCCTTGGCCTTGGCATCCGTGCGGTTGACGCCGCGCACGCGCATCGGCGACATCATGATGTTCTCCAGCACCGACAGGTGCGGGAACAGGTTGAAGCTCTGGAACACGAAGCCGATGCGGCTGCGCAGCTTGTTCAGCGCCATGCTGCTCATCGGCGCATGGATGTCGTTGCCGTCGAACAGCAACTGGCCCGACTTCACCTCTTCCAGGCGATTCACGGTGCGGATGAGGGTGGATTTGCCCGAGCCCGAGGGCCCGCAGACCACCACCACTTCGCCTTTCCTGACCTCGGCGTTGATGTCGATCAGCGCGTGATAGCTGCCGTACCATTTGTTGATTTCGTTGAAGCAGATCATGGGGTCTCCGGGTCCGGGCGGTTCAGGTTTCGGCCGTGGCGGCGGTGGACGGCAGCGTGGCCGGTGCGGTGCCGAGCTGGCCCTGGCGCTTCTTCGTCACCCGCCGCTCGAGCCATTGCGCGAGCTGGGTCAGGCTGTAGCAGACCACGTAATACGTGACCGCCAGGATGAAGAACACGTGGAAGGGCTTGGTCAGCAACTGGTTGTTGATCTGGTTCGCGGCGAAGGTGAGCTCCTGCACGTTGATGACATAACCCAGCGTGGTTTCCTTCACCGCCGAGACGAACTGGCTCAAGAGGCTGGGCAGCATGTTGTACAGCGCCTGCGGCAGGATCACGCTCCACATCGCGCCCAGGTAGCTGTTGCCCAGTGCCCGCGCGGCCTCGAGCTGACCGCGCGGCAGCGCCTGAATGCCGGCACGCACTACCTCCGACAGGTAGGCGCCTTCGTAGATCACCAGCGTGCACAGCATGGTGGTGAAGCCCGAGACATTGCGCCCGATGAGCAGCGGCACCAGGAAATACACCCACAGGATCACCATCAGGAGCGGCACGCCGCGCACGACGTACACCAGGGCCGTGGTGGGCCAGCGCAGCACGCGCCAGGGCGAAAGGCGGGCCAGCGCCATCAGCACGCTGAGCGGGAACGCCAGCGCGATGCCCAGCACCGACAGCACCAGCGTGCAGACGATGCCGCCCATCGGGCCGTTCGGGTACTGGCCGACGAGCAGCAGCAGCCAGTTGTCGCGCAGGATGTCGTAGAGGTCGATCATGGTGGTCTTGCCCGTGGCCTATCGGGCGCCGGCGATGCTGTAGCGCTTGGACAGCCAGGCGCCCGCGGCCATGATCAAAAGCGAGAAGCCGAGGTACAGCACGGTGGCCACGAGGTAAGCCTCGAAGGTGCGGAAGCTCTGGCTTTCGATTTCCTTCACCGCATGCGTGAGTTCGGCGACACCGATGGCCATGGCCAGGCTGCTGTTCTTGAACAGCGACACACTGTGGTTCACCAGGGCCGGCACGGCGTTGCGCACGGCCTGCGGCAGGATCACGTGGCGCATCGAGCTCAGGTAGCTGTGGCCCAGCGCCCGCGCGGCCTCGGTCTGGCCATCGGGAATGGAACGCAGGCCGGAGCGCAGGTCCTCGCTGAAATAGGCCGCCTGGCACAGGCCGAGCGCGATGATGGCGAACAGCGCCTCGCCGTTGTGTTCCGACAGCCAGGCCTGCAGGTCGTCGGGCAGGAGGCTGGAGATGCCGAAGTACCACAGCATCAGTTGCACCAGCGTCGGCACGTTGCGGTGGTAGGACACATAGGCCGCCACGGCCCGCTGCGCGATGACACTCGGCGTGAGCCGCACGACCAGCAGCACCAGCGCGAGCGACATGGCCAGCAGCCACGAGCCCGCGGCGATCTGCAGCGTCATGCGGATCCCCTTGAGCAGCATGGCGCTGAATTCGCCATTCATCAGGATGGTCAGCAGGTCGAAGTCTTTCATGCGCGGCTTTGCGTGGGCGGGCGGGGGCGGGGCTTCAGGCCTGCGGATGCTCGGGCCGCATCGTCGACAGGCCGCCGGGCACCTGCAGGGTCGGCGTGATCTCCATGTGGCCGACGTTCACGGCGATCGGCGCGGAGATTGCGAAGGCGATGGCGTTGGCGATGTCCTCGGCCTGCGGCAGCTCGAAACCGTCGACGAAACGTTCGCGCACCTCGGCGCTGTCACCATGCACGTGGGCGAAGATGTCGGTGGCCACGCGGCCGGGGCAGATCTCGGTGACGCGCACGCGCTTGCCGTAGGCGTCGATGCGCAACTGGCGCGACAGCATGCTGACCGCGGCCTTGGTGGCATGGTAGGTGCTGTTGCCGCCGAAGTTGTAGGCGGCGGCAATCGAACTGATGTTGACGATGTGGCCGCGGTCGCGCGCCACCATGCCGGGCAGGGTGAGGCGGCAGATGTGCAGCACCGCGCGCAGGTTCACGTCCACCAGCAGGTCGATGCCTTCCTCGTCGGCCTTGAGGATGGAGCCGGGCCGGTCCACACCGGCGTTGTTGACCACCACGTCGAAATCGATCTCCTTCGTCAGCCGCGTCACGCTGGCCAGGTCGCTCACGTCGATCGCATGGACGATGCAGCCCGTGCGCGCCGAGAGTTCGGCAAGCTTGCCGGCGCTGCGCGCCAGGGCGTGTACCTGCAGGCCTTCGGCACACAGGCGCTCGACGGTGGCGGCGCCGATGCCCGAGGAGGCGCCGGTCACGAGGGCTGTCTTGTAATCGGAAAAAGGCATGTCTGTTTCTTTCTTCTGGTTGGAGGCGGGGCGGATTTCTGCGTTTTGGTGCTGGATCCGCCGCCGATGAACCCACTTTATCGACGCTGCGACGGGAGCGCCAAGACGGATTGGCTGTGAGGCGATAAGCTGCCCTTATGTCGCTCCGCGACGGTGCATGACCGGGCGTCCAAACGCCAAGATGGTGCTGCGTTCATGGCACCTGCCGCGAGATCGGTACGATGCGCCCGCCCACCGCCTCGATGCGCTCGCGCACCGCGGTGGCCAGCGCGACAGCGCCCGGCGTGTCGCCGTGCAGCAGGATCGAGCTCGCGCGCATCGGGATCCTGCGGCCGCTGTAGGCCGTGACCGTACCGTCGTCCAGCAGCTGCGTGACGCGCGCCAGCACGGCTGCGCTGTCGTGGATCACCGCGTCGGGCATGCCGCGCGGAACGAGCAGGCCTTCGTCGTCGCAGGCGCGGTCGGCCAGGAAACTGCCGGCCACGCGCAGGCCGTGGTGGTCGCCCGCGCGCTCGATCGCCTGGCTGGCCGAAGAGCTGATGATCAGCCCCGCATCGAAGCGGGCCACGGCCTCGACCAGCACCATGGCCAATGCGGCGTCGGCTGCGGCCATGTTGCCGAGCGCGCCGTGAAAGCTCATGTGGGTCATGCGCCGGCCATTGGCCTGGGCGATGCCGGCGAGGGCGCCGAGCTGGTAGACCACGTAGCTGGCGAGTTCCTTAGTATCGACCTGCATCGGGCGGCGGCCGAAGCCCAGCAGGTCCGGAAAGCCGACATGGGCGCCGATGTCGATGTCGATGCCGCGCGTGGCGGCCAGCTTCACCGTGCGGTCCATGATGACCGGGTCGCCGGCATGGAAGCCGCAGGCGATGTTGGCCGAAGAGATGATCTTCAGCAGCGCTTCGTCGTCCCCCATGCGCCAGGGGCCGAAGCCTTCGCCGAGGTCTGCGTTCAGGTCGATGTCCATCCAAGGCTCCTCAGGTCGCGTCGGCCGAAGGCTCGACGAAGATGTCCAGCAGAGGCGTGCCATAGCCCACGGTGCTGCCGGGCGGCACGCGCCATTCGCCGGCCCAGCCGCCTGCGGGCGCGCGCACCGGCAACAGCAGCGGGCCGACCTGCAGCAAGGCCACGAGGCTGCCGGCCTGCACGGCCGCGCCGGCGGCACACAGCGGCGCGGCGCGGCCAGGCGGGCGATCGCGCAGCACGCCCAGGGACGGCGCCAGCACGGTGACGGGCTCGGCCGCCGAAGTCACCGGATTCGCCGGATTCCCCGCATCCGGCCCGGGCGCCCGCACGGTGTCGTCCGGCGCGGCGCCGTCACGGTGAATCCGTACCTCGGCATCCGGGCCGCGCAGTTCCAGGAAGTCGATGTCGGTGGCGGCCAGCCATTCGGCCAGTTGGCGGATGTCCTCGGTCTGCATGTTCATTTCCTTTGCTGCGCCCAGCGCTGCAACTCGATCATCCGGCGCGCCTCGTCCAGCCAGGCCTGCACCTCGCCCTGCGCGGCCACGGCCTCCTCGTAGGTCGTCTCGACGAAGCGCACGCGGCTGCCGATCGCCGCCTGGCCCAGGCGCCACAGGTCGGCCTCGATCACCGTGCCGAACTTGGGGTAGCCGCCCGAAGGCTGCGCGTCGCGCATCTGCACGATGGGCTGGCCGCCGGACGGCACCTGGATCACACCGGGCACGATGCCGTGCGAGCGGATCTCCATGTGCGCGATCGGCTCCAGCGGCGTGCCCTGCAGCCGGTAGCCGTAGCGGTCGCTCTGTGCCGTGATCTTCCATTCGCCGGCCCAGAAGGCGGCGCGCGATGCTTCCTTGAAGCAGGCGTATTCGGCCGCCGGCAGCACGCGCATCGCAGGCAGGCCATCGCGGGTCAGCGGCAGGCCGATGGCCGGCGGCACCACGCCGAAATCCACCGCCGGCTGCGCACCGGGCCTTGCCGCGCGCAGCACATCGCCCTGCCGCACGGCACGGCCGTCGAGGCCGCCGAACGCACCGCGCAACTGCGTGCTGCGCGAGGCCAGCACTTCGGGCACATCGATGCCGCCACACAGGGCCAGGTAGGCCCTGCTGCCGGAGTTGGGAACGGGGAGCCCGATCGTCAGCACCTGGCCCTGGCGCGCCTGGCCGACCCACCAGGGTGCGATGGCCTGCCCGTCGAGCCTGGCCTGGCCGTCGGCGCCGGTGAGGGCGAAGGCGCAGTCTTCGGTGAAGCGCACCTGGAAAGGATAGACCGGGATCTCGAGCGCGGCCGCGCCTTCGGGATTGCCGAGCAGCAGGTTGCCGACGGTCAGTGCCAGCTGGTCCATCGCACCCGCGGTGCCCACGCCGAAGCGCAGGCTGCCCAGGCGGCCCGCGTCCTGCACGGTGGCCAGTGCGGTGGAGGAAAGGATCTCGATCATCGGATGATGTCCTGAACGCGAAAGCGCACGCAGTCGCCCGGCTGCAGCACGGCCGGCGGGTCCGCTGCCGGGTTGAAGAAGTCCATGGTCGTGCTGCCGATGGTGTTCCAGCCGCTCGGGCCGGCCGATGCCGACACGCCGGTCTGCACGCCGCCGATCGACACCGAGCCGCCCGGCAGGTTGACGATGGGCACGGCGCGCCGTGGCGTGGCGATGCGCGCATCCATGCCGCCGAGGTAGCAGTAGCCCGGATGGCTGCCGAGCGCATACACCGGATACAGCGGCGCGGCATGCAGCTCGACCACCGCGTCGATGCTCAGACCCGTGTGCGCCACCACGTCGGCCAGGTGAGGGCCGCCGGCGCCGCCATACACCACGGGCAACTCGACGACACGGCCCTGCAGCGGCAGGGGCTGGGTGTCGCTCCAGGCCTGCAGCACGCGGGCTTCGAAAACTTTTAGCGCGGGCAGGTCGCGCGGCGGTCGGGCGAAGGTCAGCATCAGGTTGTTCATGCCCGGCACGGCTTCGCGCACCTCGGGCAGGGACTGCAGGGCCTGCGCCATCGCCCAGATGCGTTGCTGCGGTGCCAGGTCCAGGGCGCCGGGCGCTTCGAACAGCAGCGCGGTGGTGCCGAGCAGGGTGAGGTGAGGGGTGCCGTCGTTCATGCGCGCTCCGCTTTGGCGGTGTGTGCACTGGCGCGTTGTTG
Organism: Rhodoferax koreense; assembly: GCF_001955695.1. Taxonomy (NCBI): domain Bacteria; kingdom Pseudomonadati; phylum Pseudomonadota; class Betaproteobacteria; order Burkholderiales; family Comamonadaceae; genus Rhodoferax; species Rhodoferax koreensis. The sequence continues at coordinate 2,072,021 of NZ_CP019236.1, forward strand.
CAGCCAGCGTTCGAGGTGGTGGATGTCCACGCCGCCCTGCTGGAAGCCGGCGTCCTCGACGATCGCGCGGTGCAGCGGCACGTTGGTGGCGATGCCCTCCACATGCATCTCGGCCAGGGCCAGGCGCATGCGGGCCAGCGCGTCCTCGCGCGAGCTGCCGTGCACGATGAGCTTGGCGATCATCGAGTCGTAGTAGGGTGGCACGCGGTAGCCGGCGTGCACGTGTGAATCGACACGCACCCCGAAGCCGCCGGGCGGCTGCCAGGCCGTGATGCGGCCCGGCGCGGGCGCGAAGGTCTCGGGATTCTCTGCGTTGATGCGGCATTCGAGCGCATGGCCGAAACAGCCGACCTGGTCCTGCGTGAGCGCGAGGGGTTCACCGCGCGCCATGCGGATCTGCTGCTGCACGATGTCGATGCCGGTGGTCATCTCGGTCACCGTGTGTTCGACCTGCAGTCGGGTGTTCATCTCGATGAAGAAGAATTCGCCGTCTTCGAAGAGGAACTCGAAGGTGCCCACGCCCACGTAGCCGATCTGCCGGCAGGCCTCGGCGCAACGCGCGCCCACCTTGGCCAGCAGCACCGGGTCGATGCCTGGTGCGGGTGCTTCTTCCAGCACCTTCTGGTGGCGCCGTTGCAGCGAGCAGTCGCGGCTGCCGAGCCACAGTGCATGGCCGTGGCGGTCGCACAGCACCTGGATCTCCACGTGGCGCGGATGGCCGAGGAACTTCTCGATATAGACCTCGGGGTTGCCGAAAGCGCGGCGCGCTTCCTCGCGCGTCAGTGCCATCGCGTCGAGCAGCTCGGCTTCGGCCTGCACGATGCGCATGCCGCGCCCGCCGCCGCCGCCGGCCGCCTTGACCATCACCGGGTAGCCGATGTCGCGCGCGATGCCGAGGATCGCGTCGTGGTCTTCGGGCAGCGAGCCGTCGGGGCCGGGCACGCAGGGCACGCCCGCGGCGCGCATCGCCCGCTTGGCCGCCACCTTGTCGCCCATGGTGCGTATGCATTCCGACGTCGGTCCGATGAAGTGCAGGCCCGCGGCTTCCACGCGTGCGGCGAAGCCGGCGTTCTCCGACAGGAAGCCGTAGCCCGGATGGATGGCCTGCGCGCCGCTGACTTTGGCGGCGTAGAGCACGGCGGCCTGGTTCAGGTAGCTTTGCGTGGGCGCGGCCGGGCCGATGCACAGGGCCTGGTCGGCCTGCGCGACGTAGGTCGCCTCGCGGTCGGCCTCGGAATACACCGCGACGGTGCGCAGGCCGAGGCCGCGGCAGGCGCGCTGGATGCGCAAGGCGATCTCGCCGCGGTTGGCAATGAGGACGGTGTCGAACATGCTCAACCCAGGCGCAACAGCGGTTGACCGGCTTCGACCTCGGCGCCCGGTTCCACGAGCAGGGCCAGCACGGTGGCGTCGGCCTCGGCGCGTACCTCGTTGAAGACCTTCATGGCCTCGACCACACACACGACCTGGCCGGCCTTGATGGATTGGCCCGTCGCCACGAAAGGGGCGGCGTCGGGCGACGGTTTCCAGTGCACCACGCCGTACAGCGGGGCGGTGATCTCTGCGCTGGCCGGTGATGCACTGGCCTCAGCCTGGCGCGCTGCGCGCGGCGTGGATGGCATGGCCGGGCGGACGGCCGGTGCGGAGCAGGCGGCTTGCGCAGCGCTCGCGGGCGTTGCCTTGCGCCGCACCAGACGCAATTGGGTGTCGCCCTGCGTGAGTTCCATCTCGCTCAGGTCCGACGCGGCCATCGTGTCGATCAGCGCCTTGATCTCGGTCAGATTCATCTCGTGTTCCTGCCCCGCGGGGCGGCGTTCACACGCTGTGCATCAGCATGTTCAATGCCGTTAAGTTACCGAGAGACGGCGCGGGACGCCAAGACCGTTTGGCTTTGCCGGGATAAGTGTGTCTTATGGGGGGCTTATGGGGTGGTGAGCAGGACCGGGGCATCGGCGACCGACAGGCCCGTTCCGCCGCCGACGAGCAGGTCGTCGACGAGTTCGAGCAGGATCTCGCGCACCGCCTGTGCCGGCTCTGACAGCGGCAGGTGGTCCGACTGGCACAGCGCCAGCGGCGCCTCGATCACCGGCTCGACGATGCGGCTTTGCCAGGCGTGGCCCGAGGCCACGAAGCCGCGCGCCATCGAGGCCGGCAGGATGGTCGAGCCCAGGCCGTCGGCGATGGCCGCGGTGAGCGTGATGGCCGATTCCACCTCGGCCACCACGCGCGGCGTCATGCCCGCGCGAACGAAGGCTTCGTTCACGAGCTTGCGCACGATGTTGTAGGGCCGCGGCAGCAGGAGTTGCACGTCGCGCAGGTCCTCCAGGCGGATGTTCTCGCCGGGCCTCGGCTCGCTGTCCGGGCCGACCAGGTACAGCTCCTCCTTCACCAGCGGCAGGAACTTCAGGCCGTGGATGGCCTTGTCGCCATAGAGCACGGCCAGGTCCATGCGCCCGTTCATGATGAGTTCGCTCAGCGTGGTGCCGTAGTTCTCGTTGAGGTAGAGCAGCACGCCGGGATGGCGGGCGCGCACGCGGCGCAGCAGTGGCAGCGCCAGCGTGGTGGCCGCGGTGCCCGGCGCCATGCCGACCGACACCTGGCCCGAAAGGCCTTGGCTGGCGGCTGCCATGTCGCTCATGGCCTGGTCGCATTGGCGCAGGATGATCTGCGCATGGCGGTACAGCGCCTTGCCGGCCTCGGTGGGCGTGACGCCGCGCTGCGTGCGCACCAGCAACTGCTGGCCGACTTCGGCCTCGAGCGTGGCCAACTGCTGGCTCAGCGCCGGCTGGGCGATGAACAGCACCTGGGCGGCCTGCGTGAGGCTGCCGATGTCCACGATCTTCACGAAATATTTGAGGCGACGCAGGTTCATTCGGCACAGGGCAAGCAAAAGGCGAGCCTAGCACCGGGCCGTCCGCGGTGGCGAGGGTGCTAACCCGGTGCACGCGGCCCGCCACATCAGGCCGACCGCCGGTCATAAGCTCTTCCTATATCTCCAGAGCGATCTTGTCTTGGCTTTCCACAAGCGCAACGCGTAATGTTCGGGCCAGTCCACCCGGTCGCCCGGCCATTCGCCATGGCGGCATCGACCCCACAGCCATAAGGAAATGCCGTGTCCCGTTCCCCCGCCGACTCCCGCATCGCAGCCCGCGTGCGCCGCATCAAGCCGTCTCCCAGCAGCGCCGCGGCCGACCGCGCCAACGAACTGCGCCGCCAGGGCCGCGACATCGTCAACCTCGTGGTCGGCGAGCCGGATTTCGACACGCCGGCACACATCCGCCAGGCTGCCTGCGCCGCCATCGAGCGCGGCGAGACGCGCTACACCATGTCGGCCGGCACACCCGCGTTGCGCCAGGCCATCTGCGACAAGCTGCTGCGCGAGAACGGGCTGGCCTACAAGCCGAACGAAGTGGTGGTGACCTGCGGCGCGAAGCATGCGATCTTCAACGCCCTGTCGGCCACGCTGGAGCCGGGCGACGAGGTGATCATTCCCGCGCCTTACTGGGTGTCGTACCCGGACATGGTCCTGGCCTGCGACGGCACGCCGGTGGTGGTGGCCTGCGATGAAGACGACGGCTTCCGCCTCACCGCCGCCGTGCTGCAGGCGGCCATCACGCCCAGGACCCGCTGGCTGCTGCTGAATTCGCCGACCAACCCGACCGGCGCGGCCTACAGCGCCGCCGACCTGCGTGCCCTGGCCGACGTGCTGCTGCGCCATCCGCAGGTGCTGCTGATGACGGACGACATCTACGAACACATCCGCTTCGACGGCGAAGCGCTGCCGCACATCGTGGCGATCGCGCCGCAGTTGCGGGAGCGCTCGGTGGTGATCAACGGCGTCTCCAAGACCTACGCCATGACCGGCTGGCGCATCGGCTACGCGGCCGGTCCGGCCGACCTGATCGGCGCCATGGAGACACTGCAGTCGCAGTCCACCAGCAATGCCTGCACCATCAGCCAGGCCGCCGCGCTGGCCGCGCTGCAGGGCGATCACAGCTTCCTGAAGGGCTTCGTGGCCGTCTACCGCGAGCGCCGCGACCGCGCGCTGGCCATGATCAACGACATCCCCGGCCTGAGTTGCCGCACGCCCGGCGGCGCGTTCTACCTGTTCGTGAATTGCAGCGGCCTGATCGGCAGGACCACGCCGGCAGGCCAGCGGCTCGACACCGATGTGGATGTGATCCTGTACCTGCTGGACGCCGAAGGCGTGGCGATGATCCCGGGTTCGTCCTACGGCGTCGCGCCTTACTTCCGCATGTCGATCGCAACGGCCGTCGAGACCATCGAAGAAGGCTGCAAGCGCATCGGGCGCGCCGTCGCGGCGCTGGCGGGCTGAACCTATGCACCCCAGGGGCCGCCGCGCGCATCGAGGGGCATCAAGTACTCCCGCGCACGACCAATTCGTAGCCGAGGTTCTCGCAGGGCTGGTCCACGGATTCGCCGCGCATCAGCCGCAGCAGCATGGTGGCCGCGCGTGTGCCGATCTCGCCGCGCGCGGTGCGGATCGTGGTGAGCGGCGGCAGCATCTGCGCACTCCCGGCCAGGTCGTTGAAGCCACCCACCGCGACCCGGCCCGGCACGGCCACGCCCAGGCGCAGCGCCGCCAGCAGGCCGCCTTGCGCCAGGTCGTCGTTGCAGAAGAACATGGCGTCCACGTCCGGATGTCGGCCCAGCGTTTCCTCGAACAGGTAGCGTCCCAGGGCGATCGACGAGCGCTCGCCGTGCAGGTTTTCCAGCTTGTCGTCGTACAGGCCCGCGGCCTGCAGCGCCTCGCGGTAGCCGGCCAGGCGCTGCAACATGCGCGTGTCCATCTGCGCCGCCACGAAGGCGATGCGCCTGCGGCCGCGCGCGATCAGGTGTTCGGTCATGGTCCGGCCGGCGGCCTGCTGGTCCAGCCCGACGGCGTAGACGTCCGGATCCTGGCCGATCTCCATCAGGTGGACACAGGGGATGCCGCTCTGGGCGATGAGTTGCCGGCTGCCCGGCGTGCGGTCGAAGCCGCTGACCAGCAAGCCGGCCGGCCGGTGCGCCATGTAGCTGCGCAGCAGGCTTTCCTCCTGGCCGGGGTCGTAGTGGGTCACGCCGATCAGGGTCTGGAAGCCGGCCTGTGCGAGCGTGTTGTGCACGGATTCCAGCAGGTCGACAAAAAGGGTGTTGGTGAGCAGCGGAATCAGCACCGCCACGTTGGAACTGCGGCTGGACGCCAGCGCGCGTGCGGCCGGGTCTGGCACATAGCCCAGCCGCTCCGCCGCGGCCCGCACCTGCGCCACCAGCTCGCTGGCCACGCGGCGCTCGCCGCGCAAGGCGCGCGAGGCCGTGATCGGGCTGACGCCTGCGGCCAGTGCCACTTCATTGAGCGTGATGCGGCCACTGGCCCGACTTCGAACGAAAGAACCCATAGACCGAGGACAAACCCTGATAAAAAACGTGGAGCGTGGATTTAGGATAGCGCTGTCCTTGGATAGCGCTATCCAAACGCCAATCCGCCCATCGTAGTTCATCGGAAGCGAAGAAAGAGTGACTCGCAGCGACATCCAAGGTCGAGCTTCCTCTGCGCCGATGCGCCGACCATCCCGAGGGGCCGCGCCGCGGCCTGAACCTGGAGCAAAGCCCATGCCTCTTCCAACCAACCGACGCCGCTTTCTCGGCACCACGGCCTCGCTGGCCTGTGCCGGCCTCGGCGGCCTGCGCGGCGCCCAGGCCGCCGAGGCTTATCCTGCGCAGATGATCACCTACTTCGTGCCCTATGCCGCGGGTGGCCTCAGCGACCAGGTGGCGCGCATGCTCGGCGACGGCGTGATGCGCGCGACGGGCAAGAACATGCTGGTCGACTACAAGCTCGGCGCGGGTGGCTCGATCTCGGTCGACACGCTGCTGCGCGCGCCGGCCGACGGCTACACCGTGCTGGGAGCGACCAACGGCTTCTTCGGCGTCATTCCGTTCATCAACAAGGTCAAGTACGACCCGCTGGCCGATCTGGTGCCTGCGGCGCTGCTCGGCGATGCGTTCTTGCCGCTGGTGGTCAGTCCCAGGGTGCCGGTCAAGTCCTTCGCCGAACTCGTCACCTACGCCAAGGCGCATCCCGGCAAGCTCAACTTCGGCTCGGGCGGCATCGGCTCGGGCAACCACCTCTCGGGTGAATACCTGAAGCGGCGCCTGGGCATCGACATCGTGCACGTCCCCTACAAGGGCGGCACGGCGGCGTTGCAGGCGGCATTGGCCGGCGACATCGACATGATCTTCGGCCCCGAAAGCGCCGACAGCGTGCTCGCGGGCAAGCTCAAGGCCGTGGCGGTGATGGGCACCCAGCGCTGGAGCAAGTTGCCCGACGTGCCCACCTCCGAGGAACTGGGGCTGAAGAACTGGGAGCTGCGCAGCTGGCATACGGTGGTCGTCTCCTCGAAGACACCGCCGGACGTCGTGGCGCAGATCAACGGCCTGGTGAACCGGATCATGTCCGCCCCGGAGATGGCCGCCAGGCTGCGTGCCGCGGGTCTGGAGCCATCGCCGTTGAGCGTGGCCGCCCTGGCCGACCGCGCGCGGGCCGACCACAAGGCCTTCGGCCAGCTGATTCGCGACCTTGGCATCACCGCGACCTGACGCTGCGAATCCACCCCCCCAACCATCGCCGCGCCCCGCAGCCCCTCAACCAGAAAGCCTCCCATGGAATACAAAGCCCTGCGCAAGAACGCGTCGGCCCCGCAGATCGACGCCAAGATCCTGGACGCCCTGCGTGACCTGCCTACTGCGGCCATCAGCGACAACATGCACCGCAACATCGGCAGCTCGAACCTGCATCCGTACCACCGTGCGGGCAAGCAGAGCATGGCCGGCACGGCCGTCACGGCGCGTTCGCGCGGCGGCGACAACCTGACCTACCTGCGCGCGTTGGAGTTCTGCCGCCCCGGCGACGTGCTGGTGGTGGATGCGCAGGGCGACCTGAACAACGCCGTGGTCGGCGGCATCCTGTCCTTCTACGCCGCCAAGATCGGCCTGGCCGGCATCGTCATCGACGGTGCGATCCGCGACGTGGCCGAGATCCGAGAACGCGACTTCCCGGTGTACGCGCGCGGCGTGACGCACCGTGGCCCGTACAAGGATGGCCCGGGCGAGATCAACGTGCCGATCGCCGTCGGCGGCCTGGTGGTGAACCCCGGCGACATCGTGGTCGGCGACCAGGATGGCCTGCTGGCCATCGTGCCCGAAGATGCCGAACGGCTCATCGAGAAGGCGCGCGCCGTGCTCGTTGCCGAAGAGAAAACCATGCAGGCCATGCGCGAGGGCCGCTGGGACCGCAGCTTCATCGACGCGCTCGAAGCGCGCTGCAACAACTGAACTTTTGAGCTGAAACCATGCGAGCTTCCGTCCTGGCCACCCGCGCCACCTTTCCCGACATCGCCGACCGCCTGCGCCAGCACTTCGACGTCACCGACAATCCCGAAGACACGATCTGGAGCCCGGTTGAACTCATCGCCCGACTGCAGGGCAAGTCCGGCGTGATGAGCACCGGCAGCGAACGCATCGACGCCGCGCTGCTCGACGCCTGCCCCGGTCTCAAGGCCGTGTGCAACGTCGGCGTGGGCTACAACAACATCGATGTGGCCGCCTGCACCGCGCGCGGCGTGGTGGTGACCAACACGCCCGACGTGTTGACCGACACCACGGCCGACTACGGCTTCGCGCTGATGATGGCCACGGCCCGGCGCATCGCCGAATCCGACCGCTTCGTGCGCACCGGCGCCTGGACCAAGACCGGCATCCACGACCATTTCGTCGGCGGCGACATCCAGGGCGCCACGCTTGGCATCCTCGGCATGGGCCGTATCGGCCGCGGCATCGCGCGCCGCGGCGCGCTCGGCTTCGGCATGCGCGTGGTCTACCACAACCGCTCGCGGCTCGACGCGGCGCAGGAAGCCGAATCCGGCGCGCAATACGTCGACAAACAGACGCTGCTGCGCGAAGCCGATCACCTGGTGCTGGTGCTGCCCTATTCGCCGGCCGCGCACCACACGATCGGCGCGGCCGAGCTGGCGATGATGAAGCCCACGGCCACGCTCACCAACATTGCGCGTGGCGGCATCGTGGACGACGCGGCGCTGGCTGCCGCTCTGCGCGCGGGCACCATCGCGGCTGCGGGGCTCGACGTGTTCGAGGGAGAGCCGAAAGTGCATCCCGAGTTGCGGACGGCGCCGAACACCGTGCTCACGGCCCACATCGGCAGCGCCTCGGTGCGCACGCGACGCGCCATGGCCGCGCTGGCCATCGACAACCTGATCGCCGCGCTCGGCTTCGGTCCGCAGGCCGGCAAGCCGCTCACGCCGGTGAATCCTGAAGTTCTGAAATGACATGGCACCTGAAACTTTGAACGCCCGCCAGCTGCTGGTGATGGGCGTCTCCGGCTGCGGCAAGTCCACCCTGGCCGCGCGGCTCGCGCAAGGCCTGGGTGCCTCGCTGATCGAAGGCGACGACCACCATCCCGCCGCGAACGTGGACAAGATGCGGCGCGGCATCGCGCTCGAGGACGCGGACCGCCTGCCCTGGCTCGGCGTGCTCGGCGCGCTCCTGGCCGCGTCCACCGGCCCGGCGGTGCTGACCTGTTCCGCCCTGAAGAAAAGCTACCGCGACCGCCTGCGGGCTGCCGTGCCAGGGCTGCGTATCGTGTTCATCGAACTGGACCTGGAAGAAGCGACGCGGCGGCTGGCCGCGCGCAAAGACCATTTTTTCAACCCGAGGTTGGTCGCCAGCCAGTTCATGGCGCTGGAGTCGCCCGTGGGCGAGGAGGGCGTCTTTCGCGTCTCGGCCATGCTGCCCCAGCCCGAGCAGGCAAGGGCTGTCGCGCATTGGCTTCAATCGACCGCGCCGACTGGCGCACCCCTGGTTTTTTCACCTTCGGAGCTGGCTTTCCCATGAATGCATTCATCCAAAAATTCGACCTCACCGGGCGCACGGCGCTCATCACCGGCTCCAGCGCGGGCATCGGCTTCGCGCTGGCACGTGGACTGGCGCAGGCCGGCGCGTCCATCGTGCTCAACGCACGCAGCGCCGACAAGCTGGAAGCGGCGGCGGCCACGTTGCGCGGCGAAGGTGCGACGGTGCACACGGCGGCTTTCGACGTGACCGACGGCGCGGCCGTGACGCAGGCCATCGCGCGCATCGAGCAGGACATCGCGCCGATCGACATCCTGGTGAACAACGCCGGCATGCAGCGCCGCGGCCCGCTCGACCAGTTCCAGGAAGCGCAGTGGCATGAACTGATGAAGACCAACGTGGACAGCGTGTTCCTCGTCGGCCAGGCCGTGGCGCGATGCATGATTCCGCGCGGGCGCGGCAAGATCGTCAACATCTGCTCGGTACAGAGCGAACTCGGCCGCCCCGGCATCGCGCCCTACACCGCGAGCAAGGGCGCGGTGAAGATGCTCACCAAGGGCATGGCCATCGACTGGGGCCAGCACGGCATCCAGGTCAACGGCCTGGGTCCCGGCTATTTCAAGACCGAACTGACCGACGCCCTGGTAAAGAACGCCGAGTTCACCCAGTGGCTCGTCAACCGCACGCCTTCGCGCCGCTGGGGTGACGTGGAGGACCTGTGCGGCGCGGCGGTGTTCCTCTGCAGCGACGCCTCCAACTTCGTCAATGGCCACATCCTGTACGTCGATGGCGGCGTGACGGCCACACTCTGAAAAGGACATCTCCCATGGAAGCTCTCGTCATCCACGCCCCCGGCGACCTGCGCGTCGAAACCTTTCCCACGGCCGAACTCGGCGCCGGCCAGCTGCGCGTGCGCGTGCGCTGCGGCGGCATCTGCGGCTCCGACCTGCACTACTACCAGCATGGCGGCTTCGGCACCATCCGCATCCAGGAGCCAATGGTGCTCGGCCATGAAGTCGCCGGCGTCATCGACGCGGTGGGCGCGGGTGTCACCGGCTTCACGGCCGGCGAACGCATCGCGGTCAGCCCGAGCCGGCCCTGCGGCCTGTGCAAATACTGCCAGGAAGGCCTGCAGAACCACTGCCTGGACATGCGTTACTACGGCAGCGCCATGCGCAACCCGCACGTGCAGGGCGCCTTCCGCCAGGAAATCGTGGTCGAGACGCACCAGGCGCACAAGCTGGCTGACAGCGTGAGCGACGGCGAGGGCGCCATGGCCGAGCCGCTGTCGGTGGCCCTGCACGCCGTGCGCCGCGCCGGCCCGCTGGTCGGCAAGAAGGTGCTGGTCACGGGCTGCGGGCCGATCGGTGCGCTCGTCATCATTGCCGCGCGCCGTGCCGGCGCGGCCCACATCGTGGCCACCGACGTGAGCAGCCACACGCTGGGCAAGGCCTTGAAGGTCGGTGCCGACGAAGTCGTCAACGTCGCCGAGGAGCCCGAAGGCCTGAAGCGCTTCACCGCCGACAAAGGCACGTTCGACGTGTTGTTCGAAGCCAGCGGCAACGAGCGCGCCCTGCGCGGCGCGATGGAGGCCGTGCGGCCGCGCGGCATCATCCTGCAGGTGGGCTTGGGCGGCGACATGACGCTGCCGATCAACATGATCGTCGCCAAGGAATTCGACTTACGGGGGGCGTTCCGCTTCCATGAGGAATTCGCGATGGCCGTTGAGTTCCTGAACAAGGGATTGGTGGATGTGAAGCCGCTGATCTCGGCCACGTTGTCGTACCGGGACTCGGCCCGGGCGTTCGCGCTGGCGGCGGACCGGTCGCAGGCGATGAAGGTGCTGTTGAACTTCGACTGAGGACGCGGTTCAGCGATGGCCCATGCGCGGGCCGTCGTCCGCCGGCGGCGGCTTGTAGCCGCTGCGGCGCAGCCAGTCCTCGTGCGCCTTCCAGGCCGCACGCCGTTCGGCCGCCGCGCGCTTGCGCCGGCCGATTTCGGCGTAGGCCGCCAGGCCCACGATCGCAATGCCGATGAGTAGGAAAATCATCCATCCAAATGAAGCTAGCAAAACCGGAACTCCTTTCTCTGTCAAACCGATTTGAGTACTTTGGACGCGCACTGTTCCGAGCGGTAGATGAAATTGTTGCGTCTAGGTGTCAGGAAAACGCTTGAATTTGCGGCGTGTCGGACGCTAATCAAGCCGTATTGGAGCGTGTCCCCGAAATTCTCGGGTTCGCGTGGGGGCTTTACGGAGATGGGGGCTCAGACCAGGCCGAAGGCCCCGAGCAGCGCGCCGGCGCCCAGAAGCCAGAGCAGGTGCAGCCGGGTACGCCATACCACCAGGGCGGAGACCAGGGTCACCAGCCACAGGGGCCATGCAGGCACGTCGCCATGGTGCACGGTGGCCAGCACCCAGCCGGTGGCAATCAGCAACGCCACGACGATCGGCGCCATACCCTGCTTGAACGCCCGCACGCTGCGCAGATGCCGGTTGCGGTGGCCCCAGCGCGCGGCGAGCCAGGTGACGAGGGAGCTGGGCAGCAGAATGCCGAGCATGGTGGCGGCCATGCCGAGCAAGGCAGTCCACAGGCCGCCGCCAGCGTTCAGGCCCACGTTCCAGCCCATCAACGCGATGAACAGCACGTTCGGCCCGGGCGCGGCCTGGGCGATGGCGATGGAGGCGTTGAACTGGGTGTCGGTGAGCCAGTGGTTGTGGTCCACCAGGAAGCGGTGCATCTCCGGCGCGGCGGTGATGGCGCCGCCCACGGCCAGCAGCGACAGCATGAGGAAGTGGGCGAACAGGTTCAGCCAGTCCGCCCAGCCCATGGCCAGGTGTAGCACCGGCGTCATGGCTTCGGCGCCTGCGGTTCGGCGGGTTTGAGCTGCGGCAGGCGCCGGTAGGCGAGCGTGCAGGCCAGGCCGCCGAGCACCAGCAACACGGGCAGCAATGGCCAGCGCAGCCAGGCGATGGCGACGAAGCAGGCCGCGCCGAGCACCGTACACAGCAGCGGCCCGAGCGGATTGGTCTTGAGCGCCACGACGAGCTTGAGCCCGGTGGCGACGATCAGCCCGGCGGCCACCGCGCCCATGCCGCGCAACGCCCCCACCACGGCCGGCTCGCCGGCAAAACGCGCATAGGCCAGCGCCAGGGTGAGCACCACCAGCAGCGGCAGGGTCAACATACCCGCCAGCGCCGCGGCGGCGCCGCGCCAGCCGAAGTACCGGTCGCCCAGCATGATCGAGAGGTTGACCACATTCGGCCCCGGCATGATCTGGGCCACGGCCCAGTCCTCGATGAATTCCTCCCGGGTCATCCAGCGCTTCTTTTCCACCAGTTCACGCTGCACCACCGCCAGCACGCCACCGAAGCCCTGCAGCGCCAGCCAGGTGAAAGAGACGAAGAGGTCGGTCGGGGACCTGGGGCGGGCGAGGGCGGGCTGCGGCGAGGATGGCATGCGGCCATTATCGCGATGGCCCGGTTTCAGCGCCTGAGCTGGAGTTCCCAGGTTTCGCCGACCAGGTCCTGCCCGAAGCCTCGGTAGGCCTCGCTGGCGGTGAGCACGAAGCCGCGTCGGGCGTAGATGGCGCGGGCCGCGGTAAGGCAGCTGTTGGTCCACAGCACCATCTTGCGGTAACCCTTGGCGCGTGCGAAGTCGATGGCGGTGTCGCTGAGGCGGCTGCCCAGCCCCAGGCCGCGCGCTTCTGGTGCGAGGATCAGCATGCGCAACTGCGCCACCGTGGCGCTCTTGCGCGCGACGAACACGGCACCGACGCGGCGGCCGTGGTGCTCGGCGATCCAGCACCTTTCCCATTCGGGCTGGAACCTGCGCAGGAACTTCGCGGCGATCTCGGCCACCAGCGCTTCGAATTCGCTGTTCCAGCCGTATTCGCGGGCGTAGATCTCGCCATGTTGTTGCACCACCCAGCCGATGTCGCCCGGCCCGGGGTCGCGCAGTACAAGTGAATTGTCGGATGTGCTCATCCTGCGATGCTCGGGGATCCGGCGCGGCTTGGCAAGTGCGCGGCGCGCCATGTGGACCATCATGCATTTGATGGAGATCCGAAGGCGGCGCGCGGCAGTATTTACAGAACACCGCCGCCCGCCGGCGCTAGTCTCGGGGCGAATCCGCCAGTCGGCCCGCCACTGAAACGCCAATGATCGAACGCACCCTGTTCACTGCCGAGCATGAGATTTTTCGAGACCGGTTTCGCCGCTTCATCGAGCGCGAGATTGCGCCCTTCCATGCCGATTGGGAAGAGCAGGGCCATGTGGACCGTGTGGTCTGGCACAAGGCCGGGGACGAAAATTTCCTGTGCACCGGCATGCCCGAGACCTACGGCGGCACCGGCGCCGACAAACTGCATGCCGTCGTGCAACTGGAGGAACTCGCGCGCGGCGGCTTCTCCGGCATCGGTTACGGCATGCACAGCGAGACGGTCGCACCTTATCTGCTGCGTCACGGGACGGTCGCGCAGAAGCAGAACTACCTGCCCAGGCTGGCCTTCGGCGACATGGTGGGCGCGTTCGCCATCACCGAGCCGGGCGCGGGTTCCGACCTGGCAGCGATCCAGGCCACCGCCATGGCACAGGCGGACGGCAGCTTCGTGCTCAATGGCAGCAAGACCTTCGTCACCAACGGCTGGCATGCGGACCTGGTGATCGTGGCCGCCAAGACCGATCCGGCCGCGGGCGCCGAGGGGATCAGCCTGTTTCTTGTCGAACGCGGCATGGCGGGATTCAGCACGGGCCGCCGACTCAGGAAGCTCGGCATGAAGGCGCAGGACATGGCGGAACTCTTCTTCGACAACCTGCGCCTGCCCGCAACTCAGTTGCTGGGCGGCCCCGCGCTGTTGAACCGCGGCCATGCCTGTGTGACGGCGCAGCAGCCGTGGGAGCGGCTGCAGATCGCCATCGCCGCCTGTGCCTCGGCGCAGGCGGCGATCGAGTGGACGGTGGACTACGTGCTGGTGCGCAACGTGTTCGGCCAGCCCGTGGCCAGTTTCCAGAACACCCGCCACACGCTGGCCGCGCTGCAGACCGAGGTCCAGGTGGCCCAGGTGTTCGTGGACCGCTGCATCGAGCTCGTCTTGCACGACCGGCTCGACCTCCCGAGCGCGAGCATGGCGAAGTATTGGAGCACCGACCTGCAATGCAAGGTGATGGATGCCTGCGCCCAGCTGTTCGGCGGCTACGGTTGCCTGTGGGACTACCCGATTGCCCGCGCCCATGCCGATGCACGCGTGCAGCGCATGCAGGGGGGCACCAACGAGATCATGAAGGAGACGGTGGCGCAGGCCATGGGGCTGGGGTGACGAAGCGGCTTCTCAGCGAGGCCGCGCATGCAGGGACGCGCTTGCCGGCAGTGGCCGGTACCAGACGAGGTATACCGCCAGCAGCGCGATCAGGAACGGGATCCCCACGACCAGCGTCATCTTGAACATCGGCGTGAAATAGGTGGTGACCAGGGCCGCGAGCATCAGCGTCGCGCCCAGCAGCGTCAACCACGGAAAACCCCACATGCGAAAGCTCAGCCGCGGCTGGCGTTCCCGCACCCAGGTGCGGCGGAAGAACCAGTGTGTCACGAAAATCATGAACCAGGTGAACATGCCGCCGAACATCGAAATCGCCATCATCATGGCGAACGACTGTTCGGGCGCCACCACGCTCAGCGTGGTGGCGATGGCGATGCCCACGCACGAGATGGCGAGGGCGTCGAGCGGAACGCCATTGGCGCGGATGCGGCCGAAGCGCTGGGGCGCATGGCCGGCGCGCGACAAGCTGAACATCATGCGGGTGGCGATGTAGAGCAGGCTGTTCATGGCCGACAGCGCGGCGATCAACACCACGAAGTTGATCACCGCGGCTGCGCCCGGGATGCCGATGATCTCCATCACCTTCACGAACGGGCTCTTGTCGGCGTTGGTGGCGTTCCAGGGCACGATGGCCAGCATCAACGCGATCGACGCGAGATAGAAGATCACCAGGCGCAGCATCGTGGCGCGAAAGGCACCGGTCACGGCGCGTTCCGGGTCCTTGGCCTCGCCAGCGGCCACGGCGATGGTCTCGATGCTCATGTAGCTGAAGATCGCCACCACCACCGCCACCCAGGTGCCCCACAGGCCCTTGGGGAAGAAGCCGCCCTGCACGTTGTAGTTGTCCAGCCCGACGCCGGCCGGCCGCGAGCCGAACACGACATAGGCGCCGATCAGGATGAAGACCACGATGGCCACGATCTTGACCATCGAGAACCAGTACTCGACGAAACCGAAGGCCTTCACGCTCATCGCGTTGACCAGGATCAGCGCCGCCGAGAACAGCACCACCCAGAGCCACTGCGGCGAGCCCGGAAACCAGTACGCCATGTACACGCCGACGGCGGTGACCTCGGTGCCCACCGCGAGCACCACGCAGGCCCAGTAGGCGTAGCGCACGAGGAAGCCGGCCCAGGGGCCGATGTAGTGCTCGGCGTACGCGCCGAACGAGCCCGACGTGGGGTGCGCGACCGTCATCTCCGCCAGGCAGCCCATCAGCAGCAGCGCGATGATGCCGCCGACAGCATAGCTGACCAGCACGCTCGGTCCGGCCAGGCCGATGGCGAAGCCGCTGCCGAGGAACAGGCCGGTGCCGATCGCCCCGCCGATGGCGATCATGGCCATCTGGCCGCCGCTGAGTTCCTTCTGCAAGCCTTGCTCGCGGTTGGAAATTTCCTGGAATTTGGTGGTCACGTGGTCTCCTCCTGTTTGAAAGTGGCATGGCCGCCGACCGGCCCAAGTCCATGTGAGCAAGTCAGCCCGGCGCCGGAAGTGCATGCAATGCTATGCAGAGGATTGGCAAAAACCGTAATGGCTAACCCTATATGGCACGGATTGGGGCATGTTTATCCTAAAGCTGAAAAATTTTGGAATACTTATGCGAATAGAGATGGATTCGACCGATCGAAAGCTGCTCGATGCGTTGCAAAACAACGCCAGGCTCACGACAGGTGAGTTGGCGCAGATGGCTCAGCTTTCGCAATCCCCCTGTTGGCGCCGCATCAAGCGGCTGGAGGACTGCGGCGTCATCGCCAGCTACCAGGCGCGGCTGGACCGGCGCGCGCTCGGTTATGGCGTGATGGCGTTCGTGATGATCGGGATCGACCATCAGAACGAGATGCGTTCGGTGGAGTTCGAGAACGCGGTCATCGCCATCCCGGAAGTGGTGATGGTGCATGGCATCTCCGGGCCCGAGGACTTCATCCTCCTCGTGGTGGCTCGCGACCTCGACCACTATTCCACGCTGCTGCAGACCAGGCTGCACCGGCTGCCGGGCGTGCGCCAGGTGCGAACCTGTTTCTCGCTGCAGGAATTCAAGGGGATGGGGCAGCTGCCGATTTCGGATTGACTCACGGTACAGGTCCTTGGTTAAGATGGTGCCGACACACCGGCCTATCCTTTTCACGACTGCGAGCCAGACCATGACCGACCCTGTTTTGTCTTCATCGACGCGCCGTCCACGCCGACTCCGCCAGCCCCGCCGAGCTTTGTTGGGGGTCGCGGCCGCGTCGACCCTCTGGCTGGCGGGCTGCGGCACCTTCGGCCCGGGCGCATCCGCGCCTGCGCCGCGCGACCCTCAACTGGCAGCCTTCAGCGCGCAGATGACCAGCATGAACGAGGTGCCGCCGGTTCCCGGTGCGGCCACGGGCCGCGTGGATGCCGTGTTGAACAAGGAGACCAACCTGCTGCGCTGGCGCCTCACCTATACCGGGCTCAGCGGCCAGCCGACCATGGGACATTTCCATGGACCGGCTCCGGTGGGCGTGAATGCGCCGGTGGTATTGCCTTTCGGCTCGCCGCTCACGCCATCGATGAGCGGCCAGGCCACGCTCACGGCGGCGCAGGCCGCCGACCTGCTGGCCGGCCGCTGGTACGCCAATGTGCATACGGCGGCGCATCCTGCGGGCGAAATCCGCGGGCAGATGATCTTGCGCGAATGACCAGGGCAGGGCGTGTGGTTTCGGCGGCGCTGCCCCGGCCTTGGGGCTTCTCCCAGGCTTGAAAAATGGGCATTGCAGCACAACCATCTGCTTTGGCGGAAAATCCCCCTACCGCCGGTCCGACCGGCTTTCCCATCCAAGGTTTTGTTGTCATGTCCGAAGTTCGCCCATCCTCTTCTCCCAAGGCTGCGTCACCCGGCCGCACGGAAGGCGCGCAACCCTCGCTGGCCCAGGCGCTGAACCAGACCGTCGAAGTGAAGGACAAGATCGTCGGCGTCGGCGACGAACTGCTGATCGTGAACACCGTGCTCAAGCAGGAGATTCCCGAAAAGCTCCAGACCGGGGAAGTGGCGCAGGCCCTCGACAAGCACGAGGAACTGGAGAGCATCGTGCAGGAGTGCGTGGAGGACCTCGTCGAGGTCAACGAGGCGCTTGAGGAAGAGGTCGCGCGGCGGCGGCGGCTGGAGCGGCAACTCGCGCAGAGCCAGGCCCAGCTCGCGAAGGTGCAGGACGCACAGGTCGGCACCAATAAGCTCGACTGACTCCCGAGCTTTACCTGCGGGCAACCGGAATCCGCTCCGCTGTGCGGGAAACCCCGAATTGCTGAGGCGATAATCGCCCATCAATTCTGGGAGCGTGTGTGGATATTGTTCTGTTGATCAAGTCAGCGGTGATGGGCATCGTCGAAGGCCTGACCGAATTCCTGCCCATTTCGTCGACCGGTCACCTGATCCTCGCAGGCTCGCTGCTGGGGCTGGACGACGCCAAGGCCAAGGTCTTCGACATCGCCATCCAGACCGGCGCCATCCTGGCCGTCATCATGGTCTACTGGCCGAAGATCAAGGGCACCATCGTGGCGCTGCCGAC
Organism: Rhodoferax koreense; assembly: GCF_001955695.1. Taxonomy (NCBI): domain Bacteria; kingdom Pseudomonadati; phylum Pseudomonadota; class Betaproteobacteria; order Burkholderiales; family Comamonadaceae; genus Rhodoferax; species Rhodoferax koreensis. The sequence goes on from NZ_CP019236.1 coordinate 2,089,732, forward strand.
GGAAAAATCGGCCCAGCGTCTCACGCTCAATGTGTTGATCGGCTTTCTGCCCGCCGTCGTGCTCGGGCTGCTGTTCGGCAAGGCGATCAAGGAACACCTGTTCACGCCGGCCGTGGTGGCCAGCACCTTCATCATCGGCGGCTTCATCATCCTGTGGGCCGAAAAGCGGCAGAAGACGGCGGTGCGCGTCCAGCATGTCGACGACATGACGGCGATGGATGCCCTGAAGGTCGGCCTGGTTCAGTGCCTGGCCATGATTCCCGGCACCAGCCGCAGCGGCTCGACCATCATCGGCGGCATGCTGCTGGGCCTGTCGCGCCAGGCGGCGACCGATTTTTCGTTCTTCCTGGCGATTCCGACGCTGATCGGTGCGGGCGTCTACAGCCTCTACAAGGAGCGGGCGCTGCTGTCGATGGCCGATTTGCCGATGTTCGCCGTGGGCCTGGTGTTCTCCTTCATCAGCGCCTGGTTCTGCGTGCGCTGGCTGCTGCGCTACATCTCCAGCCACAGTTTCGTCCCGTTTGCCTGGTACCGCATCGCCTTCGGCATCGTGGTGCTGGCCACGGCCTGGAGCGGCCTGGTGGTCTGGGCCGACAACTAACGCGCGATCGGCCCGAGGACCGGCGGGAAGTCGAAGGCTTTTGGCAGGCGGTGGATCTCGGCCGGCAGTGCCTGCTGGCTGGCCCTTATGTAGTCGTAGCGGTCGAGCGCCATGGCGTCGGCAGCGCTCTGGTCGACCATGACGACCGGGCGCAGGAACACGATCAGGTTGGTCTTCTTGCGTGAGCGGCTGATGCTGCGGAACAGGGCGCCGAGCACCGGCGCGTCGGCTACCCATGGCACCTGTGCGGCGCTGTCGCTGTAGCTGTCCTCGATCAGCCCACCGAGCACGATGATCTTGCCGTCGTTCACCATCACGGTGGATTCGATGGAGCGTTTGTTGGTGGTCGGACCGAGCGTGCTGTTCGTCGAGGCCACCGACGAGGATTCCTGGTAGATCGTCATGCGGATGCTGCCGCCTTCACCGATCTGCGGCTTGATGCGCAGCGTGATGCCGACGTCCTTGCGCTCCACGGTGGTGAAGGGGTTGCTGCTGCTCGTGCTGGTGTAGGAGCCTGTGATGAAGGGCACGTTCTGGCCGACGACGATCTTGGCCTCTTCGTTGTCCAGCGTGACGAGGTTGGCGGTGGACAGGATGTTGGTGCCCGATATCGCCTCCAACGCCTTGGCCACCGTGCCGAGCGTGAGGGTGGTGCTGCTGCTGATGTCGAAAATCTGCGACCACTGCACACCCAGGTCGACGCTGCGGCTCGCGTCCACTTCCACGACCAACGACTCCACGTAGAGCTGCGCCCGGCGCGAATCCAGTTGATCGATGATCTGGCGCATCTCACGGAAACGCGGCTCCGGCGCGCTGATGATCAACGAATTGCTCGCCGGATCGGCCTGGATGCCGCCGCCCGTCGATGGTTGCGCGCTCGCGGTGACTGGCGTCGTGGATTGGGTCGATTCCTTCACGGTCGAACTGGCGCTGCCGAGGCCGGCCGATGCACCGAGGCTGCTGGTTGCCGTCGACGTGGCGGCCGATGTGCCCGCGCTCGCCGTGTCCGAAGGAAATGCGGCGCGCAACACCTGGGCCATGCGTGCGGCATCGGTGTTCTTGAGATACACGACGCGCACATTGGCGCTGCCCCGCGGATGGTCGAGCTGGGCCACCAGCGCGCGTACGGAGGCGAGCTGCGCCGCGTTCGGCGCGCGCACCAGCAGGTTGTTGCCCTGGCTGTCGGCCACGATGGAAAGGCTGCTGCCCGATGCCGATGCCGAGGCCTGCTGCGCCGACCCAGCCGGCACGGCCGCCGCGGCCGCATTGCCCGCGGAGGTTTCCATGAGCCGCCGCACCGTGACCACCAGCTCGGCCGCGCTCGCATATTGCAGCGGCATGACTTCCACGTCGGTGGCGCTCGGCACATCCAGCGCGGCGACGATGCTGCGCAGCCGTGACAGGTTGTTGGCATAGTCGGTCAGCACCAGCGCGTTGCTGCCGGCGTTCACGCTGATCACGTTGTTGGCGCTGATCAAGGGCCTGAGCACGCTCACCAGGTTGTTGGCGTTCTCATACCTGAGCTTGATGATCTCGGTGGCGATCCGGTCGCCGCGCAGGGCCACCGGGCCAACGTCGACCGAAGCGGACTGCAGCTTGCCGTCGGCCTCGGGCACGATCCTGTAGAGGCCGCCACTTTCGACCATGGTGTAGCCCTGCATGCGCAAGGCCCCAAGGAACTGGTCCCAGGCCATGGCGGGTGAAACCGGCGTGTCCGCATTCAGGGAAAGCGTGCCCTTGACGCGCGGATCGACCACGATGTTGCGCTGGGTCATCAGGCTCAGGCTGCGCGCGACGCCCTCGATGTCCGCATTCTGGAAATCGAGCGTGAAGGTGTTCGGGGTGGCAGCGATGGCCGACGAAGAGAGCAGGCCGCAGGTGCACAGCAGCGGCAGCACACACGCCGGCAGGCGGGATAGGGTTTTCATCAGGCGTTCGAGTTGGAAAGGAGCAGCTGTGGCCGCTGCCCGAGTCTGCCGGGTGCATGTGGCGCGCCGGTACCGGCTGTGTGTGGCTTGATGAAGAAGCGTGTGGCGATCCGCCGTGTTGTAACTGCCGGCCTAGGGGAATCCCGGATATCCATTAGCCGGCAGTTATCTACAATATGGACATCTATCCACAATATGGACGCAAGACGCGACGCAAGATGCCTGTAGACCGAGCCGACCCGGAACCGATGACGCCTTACCAGTACCCCAACCCGAAGGACGCGTTGCCGGAGATCGTGGTGCAGCACGCCATTCCGCAGGACGAGCGGCTGTGGGTGCCGCAGGCCGAAAACGTGTGGTTTCGCCCGCTGTGCCTGAACGCGAGCCAGGGCTACTGGATGAACCTGTTGCGGGTGCGCAAGTCGGGCGTGCTGAGCCGGCACCGCCATCCGCAGGCCGTGCATGGCTTCGTGCTCAAGGGCCGCTGGCGTTACCTGGAACACGACTGGGAGGCCACGGAAGGCAGCTACGTGTTCGAGCCGCCGGGCGAGACCCACACGCTCTACGTGCCGGAAGACGTGACGGAAATGATCACCTACTTCCAGGTCAACGGGGTCATGTACTACACCGATCCGTACGGCAAGGGCATGGGTTACGAGGACGTGTTCACCAAGATCGAGATGTGCAACAAGCATTTCGAGGCGGTCGGCCTCGGCGCCGAATACACCAAGCAATTCATCCGCTGAACGCGCCATGGCTTTTGGTAAAGCGCAATACGATTTCTCGGGCCGCATCGCGGTCGTCACTGGCGGTGCCAGCGGCATCGGCGCCGAGACCGCCCAACTGCTGCGCAGCTTCGGTGCCACCGTGGTCGTCTGGGACATGTCGGTCGCAGGGTCGGCCGAAGGCGACCTGCAGGTCGACGTGGCCGACCGCGCGGCCGTGGCCCGCGCCGCGCAGCAGACGACTGAGCGATGGGGCCGCATCGACATGCTGGTGCACAGCGCCGGCTTCACCGGCCCGACCATGGCGCTGGACCAGTTCGATCCCGAGGTGTGGCACCGCGTGGTGGATGTGAATCTGGGCGGCACCTTCAACGTCTGCCATGCCGTCGTGCCCTTGATGCGCCAGGCGGGGCAGGGCCGCATCGTCAACATCGCCTCGCTGGCCGGCAAGGAGGGCACGCCCAACGCTTCGGCCTATAGCGCGGCCAAGGCCGGTGTGCTGGCCTTGACCAAATCACTTGGCAAGGAACTCGCCAACACCGGCATCCGGGTCAATGCGATTGCGCCGGCCGCGGTGCGCACCGCCATCCTCGACCAGATGGCGCCGGCGCATGTGCAGACCATGATCGACAAAAGCCCGATGCAGCGCCTGGGCGAGCCGTCCGAGGTCGCCGAAATGGTGGCCTGGCTGTGCTCTGGCTCGTGCAGCTTCAACACCGGCGCCGTGTTCGACCTGTCTGGCGGCCGCGCTACCTACTGATTCCCCCTGTTCACCCCTCAACCCACGGAGACCGAAAACAATGTCTATCCACACCACCCGCCGCGGCCTGACCGCCCTGGCCGCCTTGCTGCTGCTGGGCGCCGGCGTCGCGCACGCCGAGGCCGAATTTCCGAGCAAACCGATCGAACTCATCGTGCCGTTCCAGCCCGGCGGCGGCACCGACGCCCTGGCGCGCTCGTTCGCCGATGCCACGCGCAAACACATGTCGCAGAGCATGATCGTCAACAACAAGGCCGGCGCGAGCGGCGCCGTCGGCTGGCAATACGTGATGAACGCCAAGCCCGACGGCTACACCCTGGCCGTGGTCACGGTGGAACTGACCACGCTGCCGCACATGGGCATCGGCAAGTTTACCTATGCCGACCTGCAACCCATCGCCCAGCTCAACGCCGACCAGGCCGCCATCACCGTGCGTGCCGAAGCGCCGTGGAACACCATCGAGGAATACCTGGCCGCGGCCAAGAAGGAGCCGGGCAAGCTCAGCGTGGGCAATGCGGGCAACGGCTCCATCTGGCATCTGGCGGCCACCGCGCTCGAAGACAAGACGGGTGCCAAGTTCAACCATGTGCCGTTCCAGGGCGCGGGCCCGGCCGTGCTGGCGCTGCTCGGCGGCCATATCGACGCGGTGGCGGTCAGCCCGGCCGAAGTCACCACCTACGTGGCCGCCGGCAAGCTCAAGATGTTGGCGGTCATGGCCGACCAGCGCGTCAAGGGCTTCGACAAGGTGCCGACGCTGAAGGAGCGCAACATCGACCTGACCATCGGCACCTGGCGCGGCATCGCGGCACCGAAGGGCACGCCGCCCGAAGTCGTGGCCTTCCTGAAGAAGCTGGCGCGCGACGCCTCGAACGAACCGGCCTTCCGCGAGACGCTGGACAAGCAGAACCTGGGATTCGTTTATGCGGACGACGTAGGCTTCAAGGCCGTGATGGCCAAGGATGACGCGTATTTCAAGACGCTGATCACCAAACTCGGCATCAAGAACTGACCTTGCCTCCAAGCGACCGGAGCCGCCGGTTCCCGTCCGAACTGAGCCACCCACCCCCGTTCGGGCTGAGCCACCCGCCCCGTTCGGGCTGACCCATCCACCCCGTTCGGGCTGAGCTTGTCGAAGCCTGGCCTGGGCCGTGTCCGGCATCAAGCCCTTCGACAGGCTCAGGGCGAACGGAGGGGTGGAGCCTATGAAAAAATGGAAACTCGAATGACCTACCAACCCGGACTCTTCAACGGCAAGCGCGCGCTCGTGGCCGGTGCCACGCAGGGCATTGGCGCCGTCATCGCCAACCACCTTGCCGCGCTCGGGGCCGATGTCGTCGCGCTCGGGCTCGGTGCTGGCGACGGCACGCTGGATGCGGCCGTGAAGGTCAAGCAGACCGATGTCACCTCGAAGCAGAGCCTGGCCGACGCGCTGGCCGACATCCCCGAGCTCGACATCGTCTTCAACTGCGCCGGCATCATCAAGCGCGGCGCCGAACACGACCTTGAGGTGTTCGAGCAGGTGCTGGCGGTGAACCTCACCGGCACCATGCGTGTGTGCACGGCGACGCGTGAGAAGCTCAAGGCGCGGCGCGGCTGCATCGTGAACACGGCTTCGATGCTGAGCTTCTTCGGCGGCGGCCTGGTGCCGGGCTATGCGGCCAGCAAGGGCGGCGTGGCGCAGCTCACCAAGTCGCTGGCCATCGCCTATGCGGCCGACGGCATTCGTGTCAACGCGGTGGCGCCGGGCTGGATCGCCACGCCGCTGACCCGGGCGCTGCAGGACGATCCGGCGCGCGCCGGCCCGATCCTGGCGCGCACCCCGCTGGGCCGCTGGGGCACGCCCGACGACGTGGCGCGTGCAGCGGTGTTCCTGTGCACGCCGGCGGCGGCGTTCATGACCGGCGTGATCCTGCCGGTAGACGGCGGCTACATGGTTTCCTGACGGTCAGCGACGCGGATAATCGGAAGCTCCGCTCCGCCGTTCTTCCATCGATGACCTCACCATTTCAGCAGCCCGACGATTCCGATAGTTGCGTCCCGCAGGCGCAGGTCGCCGGTACGGCCTCGTTCTCGAAGTTCATGCACGTGCTGCAGCTGGTGGCCGACTGGAACGATGCCGACGAGGCGCTCAACGTCACCGCGCTGATGCGTGCCAGCGGCTACCCGCGCCCGACGGTGCACCGCATCGTGGCGGGCCTCGTCGCCGAGCGGCTGCTGGTGGAGGTGCCGCGCAGCAACACGCTGGCGCTCGGCCCGCGGCTGATCCAGCTGGCCAGCCGCAGCTGGGGTCGGTCCGAACTGCGCCTGGCTGCGGTGGACGAGCTCAAGCGCCTGCGCGACATTACCGGTGAAACGGTGCACTTGGCGGTGCCCAACGGCCGCAGCATGGTCTACATCGAAAAACTGGAAAGCCCGAGCGCGGTGCGCATGGCGTCGCGCATCGGCACCAGCGTGTCCCTGCATGCCACGTCGGTCGGCAAGGCCTATCTGGCCGCGCTTGAAACCCCGGCGCTCGAGCCGCTGCTCAAAGGCCTGCCGCTGCCGCGCTACACGCCGAACACGTCGACCAGCCTGGCCGCGCTGCGCACGCAACTCGAGGCCACGCGTGCACGGGGCTGGTCGGTGGACAACGAGGAAAACGAGGCCGGCATCTTCTGCTTCGGCGCGGTGATCCGCGGCCATCGCGGCGCGCCGGTGGCGGCCATCAGCGTCAGCACCCTGATCTTCCGCCAGAAGGACAACCCCGAACAGGCCTACGTGGCGCCGCTGCTCGAGGCCTGTGCCGCGATTTCGGCGCGCATCGCCGAGACACCTTCGCTGTCGGCCGCCGACATGTTGTGAAAGCGGGCTAGATCAGCCGCTCCTGCGGCGTGGTGATCTTGCGCAGGGGCTTGCCGCGGCCGGACTCGACCATCAGCGGGATGTCGGTCGGGCCGTCCTTCCATTGCGGGTGTTCGATGCTGTCGAAGACTTCGCGCAGCTTCTGGCCCCAGCTGCTGTGCAGCATGCGGAAGTACGGGTTGTGTTCGTCGATGCAGACCACCTTGTCGGTCTGAAACTGGTCGACCTCGTAGACCACCAGGTCTAGCGGCAGGCCGACCGACAGGTTGGACTTGAGCGTGGAATCCATCGACACCAGTGCGCATTTGGCGGCTTCGTCGAGCGGCGTGTCGGGGCTGATCACGCGGTCGAGCACGGGTTTGCCGTATTTGGACTCGCCGACCTGGAAATACGGCGTCTCGGGCGTGGCTTCGATGAAGTTGCCGGCCGAATACACCTGGAACAGGCGCATGCCTTCGCCCTTGATCTGGCCGCCGAAGATCAGCGAGACGTTGAAGTCCACGCCCGCGGCCTTGAGCGAGGCGGCGTCGCGGTCGTGCACGTGCCGCACGGCGGCGCCGAGCACACGCGCGGCGTCGAACATGCTCTTGGCGTTCCAGATGGTGATCGGCGGGCTGTCCTCGTGTTCCTTCAGCTGCTCGACCTGCAGGATCTCGCGCACCGACTGCGAAATGCTGAGGTTGCCCGCCGACAGCAGCACCATGAAGCGGTCATCGGGCTTCTCGTAGACGATCATCTTGCGGAAGGTGCTGATCTGGTCGAGGCCGGCGTTGGTGCGGGAGTCGGACAGGAAGACCAGTCCGGCATTGAGTTTGATGGCGACGCAGTAGGTCATGGGGCGGTCTCTGGAGAGGGGTCGTGTCGGATGGGATCAGGCCTGTTCCCGCTGGGCCAGCTTCTTGAGCCGGTAGAGCGCGTCCAGCGCCTCGCGGGGTGTCAGCGCATCCGGCTGGATGTCGTTCAGCGCCGATTCTAAAGGGCCGGGGCTGTTGTCCAGGCTCGCCGGCGGCGGCGCGAACAGGTCGACCTGCGCCCGCGAGGCGCTGGCGCCCGTCTCCAGCGCGTCCAGCGCATGGCGCGCGTGGTTCAGTACCGGCGTGGGCATGCCGGCCAGCCGCGCCACGTGGATCCCGTAGCTGCGGCTGGCCGGGCCGGCCTGGATCTCGTGCAGGAAAACGATCTCGCTGCCCGCTTCGGCCGCGCTCACGTGCACGTTGATGGCCGCGCGGTGTTTCGCCGGAAACTCGGTGAGCTCGAAATAGTGCGTGGCGAACAGCGTGAAGGCTTGCGTCTTGTCGTGCAGGTGCGCGGCGATGCCGGACGCCAGCGCCAGGCCATCGAAGGTCGAGGTGCCGCGGCCGATCTCGTCCATCAGCACCAGGGAATATTCGCCCCTAGAGCGAGGCTGCGCCTCACTCGTCCCCCGAGGGGAGTCGGTTAGCTTGGGGCGGCCCGGCGCTTCCCGCGGCGTGACGGCGTGCAGGATCTGCGCGGCCTCGGTCATCTCCATCATGAAGGTCGACTGCGCGTTGGCCAGGTCGTCGGCCGCGCCGATGCGGGTGTGGATGGCGTCGATCGGCCCGAGCCGACAGCTCGCGGCCGGCACGTAGCTGCCCATGCTGGCCAGCAGCACGATGATCGCCACCTGGCGCATGTAGGTCGATTTACCGCCCATGTTCGGCCCGGTGATGACCTGCATGCGCTGGCGCGGGCCGAGGCTGGTGTCGTTGGCGATGAAACTCGCGTTGGCCGTTTCGGCCAGCCGCGCCTCCACCACCGGATGGCGGCCGCGCTGGATGTCGATGCAGGGCTCGCGCACGAACACCGGCGCGCACCAGTTGAGCGTGAGGGAACGCTCGGCCAGCGCACACAACGCGTCGAGCGAGGCCAGCGCCTGCGCCAGCTGGCCCAGGCGCGGCACGAAGGCCTGCAGCGCATCGAGGATCTGCTCGTACAGCCATTTCTCGCGGGCCAGCGCGCGTTCCTGCGCGCTCAGGGCCTTGTCCTCGAAGGCCTTGAGCTCGGGCGTGATGAAGCGCTCGGCGTTCTTCAGCGTCTGGCGGCGGCGGTAGTCGTCGGGTACCTTGTCCAGCTGGCCCTGCGTGATCTCGATGTAGAAGCCGTGCACGCGGTTGAACTGCACCTTGAGGTTGGCGATGCCGGTGCGGGCCTTCTCGCGGGTTTCCAGGTCGAGCAGGAATCCGTCGCAATTGGTCTGGATGGCGCGCAGCTCGTCGAGTTCGGCATCGAAGCCGCCGGCGATCACGCCGCCGTCGCGCACCAGGGCGGCGGGTTCTTCCAGGATGGCGCGCTGCAGCAGTGCGGCGCAGCCAACGGGCGGCAGCAGTCGACTGGAAATTTCAGCCAAAAGTGCCGTCTGCGCAGCTATGGCGGGCGTGAGCAGCTCTGTTTTTTGTAGCGTGAACTGCAGCGCCACGAGTTCGCGCGGGCGCACCTGGCGCAGCGCGATGCGGGCGGTGATGCGTTCCACGTCGCTGCTGCCCTTCAGTTGCTCGCGCAGTTTCTGCCAGCCCGCCGCACCGGGCGCGTCGCGCAGCGTGGCGATCGCCTGCAGCCGCAAGGCGGCTTCGCTGCGGTCGCGCTGGGGCTCCAGCAGCCAGCGTTTCAGGGCGCGGCTGCCCATGCTGGTCATGCAGGTGTCGATCAGCGAGAACAGCGTCGGGCTGTCCTCGCCGCGCAGGGTCTGCGTCAATTCGAGGTTGCGGCGGGTGGACAGCGGCAGTTCGATGCCCGCGTCGCCACGCTGCACGCGGATGGTCTGCACATGCGACAAGGTCCGGCCCTGCGTGTGTTCGGCGTAGTTGAGCAGCGCGGCGGCGGCCGCATGCGCCTGGGGCAGGGCATCGGCCTGCCAGGCGGCCAGGCTCGCGGCCTGCATCTGCAGCAGCAGCTTGCGCTGGCCGAGCGCCGCGTCGAACTGCCAGCCGGGCCGCGAGGTGGTCGAGAGCGCCACGCCCTGCGCGGTGTTGAGCCGCAGCGCCTTGATGCGCTGGGCGAAGCTCGCCGTCACGTCCGCGCTCACCAGCAGTTCGCTGGGCGCGATGCGCACCACCCAGGCTTCCATCTCGTCGGCGGCGCATTCACCGAGGTGGATCTCGCCCTGCGTCACGCTCAGCCAGGCCAGGCCGCAGCTGTTGCGCGGGCCCTGGTGCACGGCCAGCAGGATGGATTCGGACTTGTCGGCCAGCAGTTCGGTGTCGGTGAGCGTGCCGGGCGTCACGACGCGGACCACCTTGCGCTCCACCGGCCCCTTGCCCGTGACCTCGCCCACCTGCTCGCAGATCGCCACCGATTCGCCGAGCTTGATCAGCTTGGCGAGGTAACCCTCCATGGCATGGAACGGCACGCCGCACATCACCACCGGCTGGCCGGCCGACTGTCCGCGCCGCGTCAGCGTGATGTCGAGCAGCGCCGCGGCCTTCTCGGCATCGGCGTAAAACAGTTCGTAGAAGTCACCCATGCGGTAGAAGACCAGGGTGTCGGGGAAGTCCACCTTGAGCCCGAGGTACTGGGCCATCATGGGCGTGTGGGCGGAGAAGTCAGGTTTGTCCATGGACGTGGGAGAACTGCGCGCCGGACCGGCGTGAAAAGGGACTCAGTGTAGCGACGCGCTACGGCCTCTTCCCGTTCGCCTTTCGGTCGCGGATACGAAGGCGTTTTGTTTTCTTAGAGAAGCATAAAAAACCATCTGATACAAAATGACGGTATGCTGGCCTGGCTCATCTGTAGGCGATGCCCGAGATCGGCACACGCGAGCGGCGAAGCGTATTACAGTCTGCGGGGTGAATGCGCAATGTGATCTGGCGGCTATGGCTTTACGGGCTTGAATACATGGACTTTGCGACGGCCTTTTCTGAGAAACCGGTGGTCACCGTCCTGGTGGTGGACGACACGCCGGACAATCTTTCGCTCATGAGCTCGCTGCTCAAGGACCACTACCGCGTGAAGGTCGCCAACCACGGCGACAAGGGCCTGCGCATCGCCATGTCGGACACGCCGCCCGACCTGATCCTGCTCGACATCATGATGCCCGACATCGACGGCTACGAAGTCTGCCGCCGGCTCAAGGCCGATCCGCGCACGCGCGACATTCCAGTGATCTTCCTCACGGCCCGCTCCGAGGTGGAGGACGAAACCAAAGGCCTGGAACTCGGCGCGGCCGACTACATCACCAAGCCGATCAGCCCGCCCATCGTGCTCGCGCGCGTGCGTGCGCACCTGGCGCTCAAGGCCTCGGCCGATTTCCTGCGCGACAAGAGCGCCTTCCTCGAGAAAGAAGTGGCCACGCGCACGTTGGAGGTGCATGCAATCCAGGACGTGACCATCATGGCCATGGCCTCGCTCGCCGAAACGCGCGACAACGAGACCGGCAACCACATCCGCCGCACCCAGCTCTACGTGCGCTGCCTGGCCGAGAAACTGCGCACGCATCCGCGCTTCGCCGACTTCCTGACCGAGCGCAATATCGAGCTGCTGTTCAAGTCGGCGCCGCTGCACGACATCGGCAAGATCGGCATCCCCGACCACATCCTGCTCAAGCCCGGCAAGCTCACGCCCGAAGAGTTCGAGATCATGAAGACCCACACCACGCTGGGCCGCAACGCGATCGAGGACGCCGAACGGCGCCTGGGCATGAAGGTGGTGTTTCTGACCCTGGCCAAGGAAATCGCGTACAGCCACCAGGAGAAGTGGGACGGCTCGGGCTATCCGCTTGGCCTGGCCGGTGATGCGATCCCGATCTCGGCGCGGCTGATGGCGCTGGCCGACGTGTACGACGCGCTGATCAGCAAACGCGTCTACAAACCCGCGTTCACCCATGAAGCGTCGCTGGCCATCGTGGCCCAGGGGCGGGGCAGCCATTTCGACCCGGACATCACCGACGCGTTCATGGCGGTGGCGGGCGACTTTCAGGCCATCGCCAAGAAATACACCGACGACGAGTGACGCCGCCCGGCGGTGTCAGAGCGGCGCGTCGTCGCTGCTGGCGGGCTGTGCGGCGGCGGCTGCGCCGGCTGGCGATGCCGGCTCCAGCGGCGGCTCCACGGCGTCCGGCGCCTGGCGCAGCGCCGCCTTTTCACCGGCGCTGGCGAACTTGCTGTACTTGCCGAGCAGGCCGACCAGTTGGCCGTAGATGCGCGGGTTCGCGGCCAGGCATTCCTTGTGCTCGAGGAAGTCGGATTCGCCGGTGAAGTTGCCGACCAGGCCGCCGGCCTCGGTGATCAGCAGCGCGCCGGCAGCCATGTCCCAGGGGCTCAGGCCGGTCTCGAAGAAGCCGTCGGAGAAGCCCGCGGCCACGTAGGCCAGGTCGAGCGCGGCCGCACCCGGGCGGCGCAGGCCGGCGGCCAGCGGCATCACGTCGGCCATCATGCGCAGGTAGTTCTTGAAGTTGTCGCCCGGGCGGAACGGAAAGCCCGTGGACAGGATGCATTCGTTCATGCGCACGCGCTTGGAGACGCGGATGCGGCGCTCGTTCATGTAGGCGCCGCGGCCCTTGGTGGCGGTGAACAGGTCGTTGCGGGTGGGATCGTAGACCACCGCCTGCTCGAGCCGGCCCTTGACGGACAGCGCGATGCTCACGCAGTAGAACGGGAAGCCGTGGATGAAGTTGGTCGTGCCGTCCAGCGGATCGATGATCCACACGTATTCCGAATCCTTGGCGCCATGCTCGGTGCCCGATTCCTCGGCCAGGATGCCGTGGCCGGGGTAGGCGGCCATCAGGGTTTCGATGATGGCTTTCTCGGCGGCGTGGTCGACTTCGGTGACGAAATCGTTGACCTGCTTTTGCGAGATGCGCACGGCTTCGAGATCGAGCGCGGCGCTGTTGATGATCTTGCCGGCGGCGCGGGCGGCCTTGACGGCCACGTTGAGCATGGGGTGCAGATTGAGGGACGACATAAGTTGTAGTGAAGAACGGAACAGGGCGATCCGGCGATGCGGACGGCGACAATAGGCGGATTTTACCTTCCCGCACAGCTTCGCTGCCTGCGACTGTCCATTGCCCGCCCATGCAGACCCGCTTCATCCTGATCCAAACCAGCCATGCCGGCAACGTCGGCGCCGCCGCGCGCGCGCTCAAGGTCATGGGTTTCGACGACCTGGTGCTGGTCGCGCCGCGTTGGGCCAACGTGCTGCGCCGGCAGGAAACGATCCAGCGCGCGAGTGGCGCACTCGATGTGCTCGACAAGGCCCGCATCGTGGCCACGCTGGACGAAGCCCTGGACGGCATGACGCACCTGTGCGCCACGGCCATGACGCCGCGTGACTTCGGCCCGCCCACCCACGCGCCGCGGGAATATTTCGAGTTGCTATCGGAAAGAGAGCTTGCCGCGCAGCGTTCCTCTGCGCTGGAGGCCGATTCAATGCATGAATCCGGTGTGCCGCAAGGCATGGCCTTTCTGTTCGGCTGCGAGCGTTTCGGCATGGCCAACGAAGACGTCTACCGCTGTAACGTGGCGCTGAGCATCCCCACGAACCCGAAATTCGGCTCGCTGAACCTGGCCGCCGCGGTGCAGCTCATCGCCTACGAATGGCGGCTCGCGCTCGGCGGGTACGACGTGCTGCCGGCCACCGCGCCGCCGGTGCGGGCCGACGCGCGCCAGGTCGGCGGCATGCTCGCGCACTGGGAAGAGGCGCTGGCCGCGATCGACTTTCTCGACCCGGCGGCACCGAAGAAGCTCATGCCGCGGCTGAACCAGCTGTTCAACCGCGCGGCACCGACCATCGAAGAAATCCACATCCTGCGCGGCATCGCCAAGGCCATGCTGCAGACCGCGGACAAGGCTTCTGCAGCCCGGTCGTCAAACAACTAGACTCCGCGCATGTTTGCCCGCCTTCGCTCCGACGTCCAGTGCATCCTCGACCGCGACCCTGCCGCGCGCACCGTCTGGGAGGTGCTCACGTGTTATCCGGGCCTGCATGCCGTGGTGCTGCACCGGCGCGCGCACTGGTGCTGGAACCACGGCTTCAAATGGCTGGCGCGCTTCGTCTCGCATGTCGCGCGCGGGCTCACTGGCATCGAGATCCATCCGGGCGCCAAGATCGGTGAACGCGTGTTCTTCGACCATGCCATGGGCGTCGTGGTCGGCGAAACCGCCGAGATCGGCGACGGCTGCACCATCTACCAGGGCGTGACACTGGGCGGCACCTCGCTTTACAAGGGCACGAAACGCCATCCGACGCTGGGCCGCGACGTGGTGGTGAGCGCCGGCGCCAAGGTGCTCGGCGGCTTCACCGTGGGCGACGGCGCACGCATCGGCTCGAACGCGGTGGTCATCAAGCCTGTGCCCGCCGGGGCCACGGCGGTCGGCATTCCGGCGCGCATCATCATGCCCAAGGATGGCAATGCGGGTGATGCCGCCATGTCCACGCGCAGCTTCTCGGCCTATGGCGTGACGCCCGACGTCGACCCGGTGGGCCAGGCGATGCGCGGCCTGATCGACAGCGCCTCGGCCCAGGACCACCAGATCGCGCTGCTGTGGCAGGCCATCGAGAAGCTTTCGGCGAACAGGGAGACCGGCGACTGCGTGCCAGGCGACGCCTCGCGCACCGAATGTTTCGAGGCGGCGAAGCTCAACGAACTGGTGGGCAAGTAGGGCCGCCCGCCGGCTTTTGAGCGCTCTCAGTCGCCGGTGTTGGCGAGCCGCACGGCCGATTTCGGCCGGAAAGCGTTGCACACGGCTTCATGCGTCTCCAGGTACGGCCCGCCGATCAGGTCGATGCAATACGGCACGGCCGCGAAGATGCCAGGCACGATCGGTTCGCCGGCCACGCCCGCCACACCGGCCAGCGTTTCGGCAATCGCCTTGGGCTGGCCGGGCAGGTTGACGATCAGGCACTGGCCGCGCACCACGGCGGTCTGCCGCGAGAGGATGGCGGTGGGCACGAAGCGCAGGCTGATCTGGCGCATCTGTTCGCCGAAGCCGGGCATTTCCTTGTCGGCCACGGCCAGCGTGGCGTCGGGCGTGACGTCGCGCGGCGCGGGGCCGGTGCCGCCGGTGGTCAGCACGAGCGAACAGCCCGCATCGACGAGTTCGATGAGGGTCGCGCTGATCAGCGGCTGTTCGTCGGGGATCAGGCGCGGCACGAATTCGATGGGGTTCTTCAGCGCGCTGGTGAGCCATTCCTGCAGCGCGGGCAGGCCCTTGTCTTCGTAGACGCCGCTCGAGGCACGGTCGCTGACCGACACGATGCCGATCTTCACGGGAGCCAGTTCACTCATGCTTCGTCCTCCTCGTCATGGATGGTGCCGTCGTTCAAGGGCCCGTCCTCGCCCGCCAGGTGCTGGCGTACCAGCTGGAAGATCTCACGGTAGGCGCGGCCGTAGCGCGGGAAGGCACCGGGCGTCTCGGGCTTGGCGTCCTTGCGTGCCTGGCGGATCAGGGCGCGCAGCTGCTGCGAATCGGTGTCGGGATAGGCTTCCATCCAGGCCGCGAGGCGGGTGTCGTCCTGGATGAGCTCGTCGCGCCAGCGCTCGGCCTTGTGCAGCGCCAGGTTTTCATGGGCCGAGCCGTTGTGCTGTTCGTCGAGCGCGGCGTGGATCCGGTCGATCATGGCCTCGTCCTGCTTGCGCATGAGTTTGCCCACGTACTGCATCTGGCGGCGCTTGCCTTCGAAGTTGGTGATGCGCTTGGCCTCGAGGATGGCGTCGTGCAGCTTTTCGTCGAGGCCGAGGCGGTTGAACAGGTCGGTGCGCAGCGTCATCAGCTGTTCGCCGAGCTCCTGCAGCTTGTCGCTCTCGGCCTTGAGTTCGGTGCGGCTGGCGGCGTCCGTGCCTTTGAGTTCTGCCTTCATCTGCAGGTCGAGCTCGCTGCCTTCGGCGACGAACTGGCCGCGGACGAAGTAGCCTTTTTTGAATTTGCGTGACATGGGTATCTGGTCTTGGTGCGCTGCGCGTCAGGGTGAAGCGTGGCCATGCGGCGCTGCGGCCGCGTGGCAAGTATCATAGCCGCCAACATGAAAACACCCGATTCCAGCGCCAATGGCGCGTATGGCCAGACCGCCGGCGACGACGCCACCCCCACGCAGACCGGCCACGCCGCGGGCCGCCCCGACAGTGGCTTCGCCTACAGCCGCGCGTTTTTCGAAGACCTGGTCGACAGCGCGTTGGCGCACGCGAAGAAGATCGGCGCGACCAACGCCGGCGCCGAGGCTTCCGAAGGCTGCGGCCTCAGTGTTTCGGTGCGCCAGGGCGAACTGGAGAACGTGGAGCGCAACCGCGACAAATCGCTCGGCGTGACGGTCTACGTCGGCCAGCGCCGCGGCAACGCGAGCACCTCGGACTTCTCGGCCAAGGCCATCGAGCAGACGGTGCAGGCGGCCTTCGACATCGCCCGCTTCACCGCCGAAGACCCGGTGGCCGGTCTGCCCGACGAACAGGACATCGCGACCGAGCAACGCGATCTGGACCTGTTCCATCCCTGGGGCGTGACGAGCGAAGAGGCGGCGCGCATTGCCCTCGAATGCGAGGCCGCGGCCTTGGCCACGAGCAAACGCATTACCAACAGCGAAGGCGCGGGCGTGTCGGCCCAGCAGTCACATTTCTTCAGCGCCCACACGCACGGTTTCCGCGGCGGTTATGCGAGTTCGCGGCATTCGTTGTCGGTCGCGCCCATCGCCGGCAAGGGCAGCGGCATGCAGCGCGACGCCTGGTACAGCTCGATGCGCAACGCGGCCGACCTCGCGTCGCCGCAGGCCGTGGGCCGGTATGCGGCCGAGCGTGCGCTCTCCCGCCTCAAGTCGCGCAAGATCCCGACCACGCAATGCCCGGTGCTGTTCGAGTCGCCGCTGGCGGCCGGGCTGCTGGGCGGCTTCGTGCAGGCCATCAGTGGCGGCGCGTTGTACCGCAAGAGCACCTTTCTCGTCGATTCGCTGGGCAAGCAGGTGTTTCCCAAACACATCGACCTGCTCGAAGACCCGTTCATCCTTGGCGGCAAGGGCAGTTCGCCGTTCGATGAGGAAGGCGTTCGCGTGCAGCCGCGCAAGGTGGTCGATGCGGGCGTGGTGCAGGGTTACTTCCTCAGCACCTATTCGGCGCGCAAGCTCGGCATGAAGACCACCGGCAACGCCGGCGGTTCACACAATCTGAGCCTGGTGTCGCGCCAGACGAAGCGCGGGGACGACCTCGACGCCATGTTGAAGAAACTCGGCACGGGCCTGTTCGTCATCGAGCTCATGGGGCAGGGCGTGAACTACGTGACCGGCGACTACTCGCGCGGCGCGAGCGGCTTCTGGGTGGAGAGCGGCGAGATCGCCTTCCCGGTGCACGAAATCACCATCGCCGGCAATCTGAAGGACATGCTCAAGGGCATCGTCGCCGTCGGTGCGGACAGCTACAACTACGGTGCCAAGACCGTGGGCTCGGTGCTGGTCAACCGCATGAAGGTGGCTGGCAGCTAAAGCGGTTTGACCTCCGCCTAACGCGGATCGCGGTTGTTGCCAGGCAGCATCTGCGGATTCTGGCGGGGCATCGGCTGGCCTTGCAGGGGTTGAGCCTGCGGCTGGCCGCGCACACCGGGCGGGTCGATCTGGTTGGGCTGCGGCGACTGCTGGAACTGCGGCCGTTGCAACTGTTGTTGCTGTTGCTGTTGTTGTCGCTGCAGTTGCTCGCGCTGTGCCACGTCGCGCTGCATGCGCTCCTGCTGTGCCTGCTGCTCGCGCCGTGACTGTTCCGCCTGCTGCGCCTGTTGGCGGGCGCGCTGCTGTTCCTGCTGGTTCTGCTGCTCACGCTGTTGCAATTGCTGCTGGCGCTGGATCTGCTCGCGCTGGGCGGTGTCGCGCTGCAGACGTTCCTGCTGCGCCTGCTGTTCGCGCCGCAGGCCGTCCGCCTGCTGGAAGGGTGGGCGGCCGATCGGAATGTGCGGCGGATCGATCTGGTTGCGCTGCAGGTCGCGTTGCTGTTGCCACTGTTGCTGTTGGCGTTGCTGCTGTTCAAACTGCTGGCGCTGCTGCAGTTGCTGCATCTGGTTTTCCCGCTGCAAACGGTCCTGCTGCGCCTGGAATTCCTGGCTTGGCCGCTGCTGCGCCTCCTGCTGGCGCTGGCGCGCCTGGTCCGCCTGGATCTGCGCGCGCTGCGCCTGCTCGGCCTGGCTGCGTGCCGGGCCGTTCCATTGAGGACGGTCGTTGCCGGGGCGCACGCCCGGCATCGGTGGCGCGGGCAGCAGCTGGGCGCCAGCCAGGTCGCCGTCGCGCAGGTTGGGACGGTTCGGCCGCCAGGCCGGGCCACGGCCGAAATCCACCTGCGGCACGGCCGTCACGGCGTTGGGGCGGCCCTGGAAGAAATAGGGGCGGTCGTCACCGCGTCGGCGACCGTCGCGGTTGATGCCGTCGAGGTAGCGCGGGGTGGCGTTGAAGCCTGGCCGCCAGGCCTCGCCGGGCGCGAGCGGGAACCAGCCGATGCCGGGGCCGGGCCGGTGGTCAGGCCCGGCATGGATGTTCCAGTCGGCGCGGCCCGGCTGGCCGCCGAGGAAGCCGACGAGCGCCGGCGCATAGGTCGGGCGCGGCGCCTTGGGCCCGGGCACCCAGGCCCAGCGCGGGCCGATCTGCGCCCAGCGGCCGTAGTGGAAGGGCGCAAAACCCCAGGGCGCGTCGTCGACCCAGGTCCAGCCCCAGGGCGCGATCCAGCGCCATTGGCCGTAGCGGTACGGCGCCCATTCGGCCACGGTGATGCGCGGAATCCACACCGCGCCGTAGGTGGTGTCGTTCTGCCAGTCGCCGAAGCTGTCGAGCTGCTGGTAGCCCGGGATGTCCCGCGAGACGTAGCGTGCGCTGATGGACTGGTCCTCGGCGCGGTCCCGCGCATCGGCCCAGAGATCGAAGCCGTCGTTCTGTCGCAGGTTGGGCGGTGCGGTCTGTGCCAGGTTGCGGCCGGCGAAGCTGAATTGCTGGCCGTTGGCCGAAAGCGGCAGCGACTCGGCGTTTTCGCCGTAGACCGTGGCGTTGCCGTAGCGTGCCGCCACCCTGGTCGTGCCCGTGCGCGCGTCGACCTCCAGGCTGAAGCTGCCGGGCTGCTGCACGGTCAGCGCCAGGTTCGGCGTGTCGATTTCCATCTGCTCGCCGGGATACAGGTTGCGCACGCGCAGATTGAGCTTGCCCTCGCCGAGGGTGAGGCGGGTCGTGTTGTCGTCGAGCTGGCTGATGTCGAGCGTGCCCGGCCCTTCGAGCCGCACCGCGCTGGAGCCGCTGTGCAGTTCCAGCCGCGCGCCGGGCTCTGCGTGCAGGCGGTCGCCGGTGGTCAGCGGCCGGTTGATCTCGGCCGCATTCCAATTGTTGTCGCCGGCGACCAGTTGGCTCACCGTGCCTTGCAGCAGGTTCAGCCTGGCCACGCGGCCGGGCGGGTCGATGTCCTGGGCCGAGGCGCCGGCCACGCCCAACAGCAGGCTGGCGGCCAGCCAGAGCGGGCGCCAGCGGGGCATCGGAAAGCTTGGCAGAAAGGAGGGGTTCATGAGGCGGGTCGCGCGTTCGAGGTGCGTTTCAAAGCCCATGGGGCACATGCACTAAGAACGTGCGAACCAGCCAAAAGGTTCGCTTCAAAGCCCGCGCGGATCGGAAATCGGCGCGGTTTTTTGCAACCGGGTGTTGCGGCCGTGGCCGGGCGGACGTGGTTTCAGCCGGCCAGAGCCGCCTTCACCGCGGCCGACACCTGGCCCATTTCGGCCTTGCCGGCGAGTTTGGCCTTCACCGCACCCATCACCTTGCCCATGTCGCCCTGGGCCACGGGACGGCCGAGTTCGGCGGCCAGCGCGGCGACGATGGCCTTGACTTCGGCCGTGATCTCGTCCGGGCCGAGGCGCTGGGGCAGGTAGTGCTCGAGCACCTTGAGTTCGGAGGCTTCCTTGTCGGCCAGGTCCGTGCGGCCGGCCTGGGTGAAGGCCTGCAGCGAATCCTTGCGCTGCTTGATCAGCTTGTCGACGATGGCCACCACAGCGGCGTCGTCCAGTTCCACGCGTTCGTCGACTTCCTTCTGTTTCATGGCGGCCAGCAACAGGCGGATGGTGCCCAGGCGCTCGCTGTCCTTGGCGCGCATGGCGGTTTTCATGTCGTCGGTGATCTGTTCCTTGAGGGACATGGCGGTTTCCTTCGGCGAAAAATGAAAAAAGGGAGGCGGAAATGAAAAAACCCGCCCTGGCGTCCCGGGGCGGGCTTTCAGGCCGCTTTCAGGCCGATCACCCGGAGGTGCAAGGCCTGGTTGGCGCGGCGCGCCAGCAGCTTTAGAACAGCTTCTTGGGCAGTTGCATGGAGCGCACACGCTTGTAGTGGCGCTTCACGGCAGCGGCCTTCTTGCGCTTGCGCTCTGCGGTTGGCTTTTCATAGAACTCGCGGGCGCGCAGGTCGGTCAGCAGGCCCAGCTTTTCGATGGTGCGCTTGAAGCGGCGCAGTGCGACGTCAAAGGGCTCGTTCTCTTTTACACGGATGGTGGTCATTACGTAATGTGTTCCGAAATTGTGCAGGAAGCGGGTTACAGGGAAGATCGGTGCCCTGGAGCCATACCTGCGGTGTCCCCAACTGAAAGGTGATCAGGCCGTTGGGGGATTGCCAGCAAAGCCTGGGATTATAGCTTTTTATGAAGTGCGGGCAACAGGGCGCGCGGCACGATATTTATTCCTGCACGGGTCGGGGCCGCCCTATCATCTCCGGATGAGTTGACGCCGCAAGAGGGCGGCTGCAATTTGCCCCATCGACCGACCGGATCCGGCTTGCCATGTGCAAACGTAATTTTTTGAAAAGTTTGATCGCATTGTCCGCGATGCCACTCGGTAGCGGGCCGCTTGGCGCCGCCGAGGCCGAGCCGGGCGGTCCGGTGATCCTGTCGGTGAGCGGCAAGATTCGCGGCGCCGGCCCGGTCGACTTCGATGCCAGGGCGCTCGAGGCCCTCGGCACCCGGGAGATCCGCACCCGCACGCAGTGGCTCACCGCGCCGGCCGACTGGAGCGGCGTGCCGTTGGACAAGGTACTGGCCAGTGTGGGCGCGGCGGGGGACAGCTTGCGCCTGCGGGCGCTCAACGATTATTCGGTGACCGTGCCCATGGCGGATGTAGTCCGGTTCGGCCCCATCCTGGCCAGCCGGCTCAACGGCAAGGGCTTGAGCGTGCGCGACCGCGGTCCGCTGATCCTGATCTATCCCTTCGACCACTTTCCCGAACTCAACGCCCAGGTCTACCACGACAGGGCGGTCTGGCAGTTGCGGGAAATCGTCGTGGAATAGGGCGGTTCATGTTGCGCCTGGTCAAGATGCGGCGGCTGGTGCTGGCGCTGTCGCTGGGTGTGGCGCTGCTCGGCGCGGCGGCGGGAACGGCGCTGTGGCATGTGTTCAAGCCGATGCGTGCCTTGTCGGAGCCTTCCCTGCAGACCAACGGCTTCCAGGTCGACCAGCTGCAGCTGCAGTACGAGCGTTTCCTCGAGGCGCTGTGGGCGTTCTCCGCCGGCAAGCTCGACGCGGCGGCCCTGTCGTTCCGGCTGGACATCGTGGCCAGCCGGCTGGCGCCGGCGCGGCAGCTGTCCGGCATTTCCGAGTTGCCCGGCCCCAACGGCGTGCTGCAGGAGCTTGAGAAAAGAATCGACGCCTGGACGCCGGTGGTGGCCAGCCTGAGCGATGGCGACGCCGCATCGGTGGCGCGGGCGGCCGAGCTCATCGTCGAGGTCAAGAAATTCCGCTCCCAGGTGCAGGACATGGTCGTCGAGACCAACCGCGCCTTCAGCGACCGCCGCGACCAGGACCGCTTGCTGTTCTTCGCGCGTTTCCGCTGGCTGCTGACGGCCGTCGCCGCGCTGACCCTGGGGCTGTTGCTGCTGTTCGGCGTGCTGTGGCGCCAGCTCAGGCGGTCGAGCCAGCTCGGCGATTCGCTGGCCGAGCTCAACCTCACGCTCGAAGACCGCGTGGCGCGGCGCACCGTGCAGCTGCAGGACCGCGAGCGCCAGCTGCACACCATCCTCGACGCCAGCCCGATCGCGGTCGCGTTGCTCCGGTTGGATGGACCGACCATGTTGTTCGCCAACCAGCGCTTTCGCCAGCAGTTCGGCGTGAGCGATGGGCTGGAGGTCGTGCTGCCGGCCTTCGAGGCGATCTTTGCGGACCCGGCCGCACTCAGGGAATTCTGGCAGGTCTACAGCATTGCGCGCGGCGTCGAAGGCTACGAAGTGCAGCTGATCGGCGGGGCCGGCCGCGTCTGGGCGCTGGTCTCGGCGCGTGAGCTGGTGATGGATGGCGCAGCGGTGCTGCTGTTCTGGGCCTACGACATCAGCACCCGCAAGGAGCTCGAGGCCGAGCTGCGCCAGCTCGCCCACACCGACCCGCTGACCGGCGTGCTCAACCGCCGCGCCTTCACGGAGCGCAGCGCGCAGGCCATCGCCGCCGCGCAGCGGCACGGCCGGCCGCTGGCGGTGCTGATGCTCGACATCGACCATTTCAAGGTGGTCAACGACAGCCACGGCCATGCCGCCGGCGACCTGGCGATCCAGCAGGTCGCCGAGGTGTCGTTGCGCAGCCTGCGCGCCATCGATCTGTTGGGCCGCCTGGGTGGCGAGGAGTTTTCCATCCTGTTGCCCGAAACCGGCGCCGAGGAGGCACTGGCCACGGCGGAGCGGCTGCGCGCGGCCATTGCGCAGACACCGGTGCTGCTGGACGGCCTGCGCATCATGCTCACGGTCAGCATCGGCCTGAGCAGCCTTGCGGCCCAAGACGACGACCAGGCGCTGTACCGCCGCGCCGACGCCGCGCTCTACCAGGCCAAGCGCGCGGGGCGCAACCGCGTGGTCGTGGCCGACATCAGCTTTTCCGACAGCCGCTCCTGAAGCAGGCGCGGATCAGCCTGCCGCCATGGCCTGCGCGCAGGCGAAGGCGCTGGCCCAGGCCCACTGGAAGTTGTAGCCACCGAGCCAGCCGGTCACGTCCACCACTTCGCCGATGAAGTACAGGCCGGGCTGTTTCGATTCCATGGTCTGCGACGACAGGTCGCGCGTGTCCACGCCGCCAGCCGTGACCTCGGCCTTGCGGTAGCCTTCGGTGCCCATCGGCGTGATCTCCCAGCGCGCCAGCCGCTCGGCCAGCAGGTTCAAGGCCTTGTCCGACGCCTCGGCCACCGGCCGCTGCCAGCCGGTGTCCTGCTGCACCCAGGCGTCGGCCAGGCGCGCGGGCACGAGCTGCGCGAGTTCGTTGGCGATCAGTTTGCGCGACGTGGCCTTGGCGCGCGCCAACGCCTGTGGCAGGTCGGTGTCGGGCGCGAGGTTGAGCCGGATCGGCGTGCCCTCGGCCCAGTAGCTCGAGATCTGCAGCACGGCCGGCCCGCTCAGGCCGCGGTGCGTGAACAGCAGGTCCTCGGCGAACCCCATGCGCGCCTTCTTGGCGCCGGTTTCGATCCACACCGGCAGCGCCAGCCCGGCCAGCTGCGCATAGGGCGCCCAGTGCGCACCGTCGAACGTCAGCGGCACCAGGGCCGGCCGGGTCGGCACCAGGCGCAGGCCGAACTGGCGCGCCAGGCGGTAGCCGAAATCCGTGGCGCCGATCTTCGGGATCGACAGGCCGCCCGTGGCCACCACCAGCCTCGGGGTGCTGACGGTGCCTCGGTCGCTCTCGATTTCATAGCTGCCTGTGCCCGACCCATCTGCGCTGGCGGCCGAAAAGCTTACACCCTTGATGGCGCATGGCTGCCAGCGCTCGACCCCGCCCGCGGCGCATTCGGCGAGCAGCATGGCGATCAGGTCCTCGGCCGAGCGGTCGCAGAACAGCTGGCCCTTGTGTTTCTCGTGGAAGGGGATGCCGTGGCGCTGCACCAGGGCCACGAAATCCTTGGGGCCATAGCGGCTCAGCGCGCTGCGGCAGAAGTTCGGGTTGTCGCCGAGGAAGTTGGCCGGCGCGGCCTCGCGGTTGGTGAAGTTGGCGCGGCCGCCACCGGAGATGCGCACCTTCTCGGCCACCTTCTCGCCGTGGTCGATCACCAGCACCTTCAGGCCGAGCTGGCCGGCCACGCCCGCGCAGAACAGGCCGGCCGCACCCGCGCCGACGATGACGACGTCGAAGCGATGGCTCACTGGAAAACCTCCGTGCCTTGCACGGCGGTGCAAGTTGGCGTCGCGCGGCCCGGCGCGGCGCTCATTCCTTGGCCCCCAGCGCCACGGCGCGGGCCCGCATGGCGTCGAGCGCAACCTGGTCGGGCCCTTGCTGCGTCGGCCAGCCGGCCAGGTGGTTCTGCGCGATCGCGCCGAGTGCGGCGATCCAGGTCGGCTGGTCGTTCACGCAGGCGATGTGGTGGAACTCCTTGCCGCCGGCCGTGAGGAAGGCCGCGCGGCCCTCCATCGCGATTTCTTCCAGGGTTTCCAGGCAGTCGCTGGTGAAGCCGGGGCAGAACACGTCCACGCGTTTCACACCGGCCTTGCCCAGGGCGATCAGCGTCGGCTCGGTGTAGGGTTCGAGCCATTTGGCGCGGCCCAGTCGGGACTGGAAAGTGACCTGGAACTCGCTCGGCTTCAGGTCCAGCGCCTCGGCCAGCAGCCGCGCCGTCTTGTGGCATTCGCAGTGGTAGGGATCGCCCAGGTGCAGCGTGCGCTCGGGCACGCCATGGAAACTCAGCACCAGCTTGTCGGGCCGGCCGTGGTGCTTCCAGTGTTCGCGCACCTGGTGGGCCAGCGCGGCGATGTAGCCCGGGTCGTCGTGGTAGCGGTTCACGAAGCGCAGTTCCGGGATGCTGCGGATCTGCTGCGCCCAGCCGTAGACCGCGTCGAACACGCTGGCCGTGCTGGTGGCCGAATATTGCGGATAGGCCGGCACGATCAACACGCGGGTGACGCCTTCGGCCTTGAGCGCATCGAGCTGGGCCGGGATCGAAGGGTTGCCGTAGCGCATGGCGTAGCGCACCGTGACGCGGTGGCCGCGTTCGCCGAGCCAGCCCTGCAGCAGCAGCGCCTGCTTGGCCGTCCACAGCCGCAGCGGCGAGCCTTCCTTGGTCCAGATGCTGGCGTACTTGGCCGCCGACTGCTTGGGCCGGGTGCGCAGGATGATGCCGTGCAGGATCAGGTTCCAGATCACTTTCGGGATCTCGATCACCCGGTGGTCGCTGAGGAATTCGGCCAGGTAGCGGCGCACCGCGGGCGGCGTCGGATCGTCCGGCGTGCCCAGGTTGCAGAACAGGATGGCGGTGGTCGAACGCGTGGGGGTGGTCGGGGCCTTGCCGTGCTGGAATGTGGGTTCGGGGCGAAAAGGCGAGTCGAGCATGGAAGATGAGCGCATACCGTATTCTCGGGCACCTATGCTGGACCTCACCAAAATCCGCGCCATTTCCCTGGACCTGGACGACACCCTGTGGCCGATCTGGCCGACCATCGCCCGCGCCGAGCAGGTGCTGCTCGATTGGCTCAAGCTGCGGGCGCCGGCCACGGCTGGCCTGTTCGGCAGCCCGGAAGCCCTGCGCGAAATCCGCAACCGCATGCACACGCTGCGCCCCGACCTGCATGCCGACCTGAGCGCGCTGCGGCGCGAGTCCATCCGCCTGGCGCTGCAGCAGGCGAACGAGGACGGCACGCTCGCCGAAGAGGCTTTCGAGGTGTTTTTCGCGGAACGCCAGCGCGTGGATCTGTTCGACGACGTGTTGCCCGCGCTCGACCTGCTGGCCGCGCGCTATCCCCTGGTGGCATTGACCAACGGCAATGCCGACATCGCGCGGGTGGGCCTGGGTGCCTACTTCACGGCCTCGATCACCGCGCGCGAGTTCGGCGTGGCCAAGCCCGACGCGCGCATCTTCGAGGCCGCGGCCCGCGCCGCCGACGTCGCGCCCGAACAGGTGCTGCACGTGGGCGACGATGCGCTGCTCGATGTGTTGGGCGCGCTCGGCGCCGGCATGCAGGCCGTCTGGGTGAACCGCACGGACCAGTTGTGGCAACAAGAGATGCAGCCGCATGCCGAGGTGGCGAGTTTGGCTGAACTCGGGGCGATGTTTGCGCACGAGGCCCCGTGATGCCACCAGCCGCGCCGCATCGCGACGGCGTTCTCATCCCGGTTCACGGCCGTTTCTATCGGGCTGTCGATCCCGACTTCATCGATGCCGCCATCGCCGGCTCGCGGGCTGCTGGCCGCTATTCCACGGCCGATCAGCCCACGCTCTACCTCAGCGCCTCTGCGCAAGGCGTCGAAGCCGCGATGGCCGCTCACAGCCATGCACGGGCCGCCAGGCTCAGGGTGGTCGGCGTGGAAGTCATTTCCGATCGGATATTCGACCTGCGGGATGAAAAAGCCTGCCGGCTGGCCGGCATCGACCTCCGGGACGCGACGGCACCATGGCAGGAACTCGTGGCGCAAGGACACCGGCCGCCGTCGTGGGATGTCCGCGATCGCGTGACGGCGATGGGCGCGGTCGGCCTGATCGATCCTTCTCGAAAAGCCCCGGGCCTGTGGCACCTGGTCCTGTTCGCCTGGAACAGTGACGGCCCTTGCGCACAGGTCCGCTTGCTGGACTGATGCCCTGCTGTGGTCAGCTTGGCTCGCGCGTCGCCCGCACCAGTGCCGCCCTTCCCGCGCCCCAGCCGAACCAGGCCGCCCCCAGCGCCATGCCGCCGTACACGTAGCCTGCGCTCGCGAAGCTGCCGGTGCGGCCGTGCAGCACACCGATCAGCATCGGCCCGGCCGAGGCCACCAGGTAGCCGACCGTCTGCGCCATGCTCGACAACTGCGCGGCCACCTGGCTGTCGGGTGAGCGCAGCACGATCAGCGTCATGCACACCGAGAACAGCCCGCCCTGCGCCAGCCCGAGCAGCGCCGCATAGCCCCACACGAGCGACAGCGGCGCGTACAGCATGGCCAGCAGGCAGGCGCCGGCCAGCAGCGCCAGCGCGACGTTGAGCCCGCTCTGGTTGCGCTGGCGGATCGCGAAGCTCGGCAGCAGCAGGCAGGTGGCGACCTGCGCCATCACCGAGGCCGAGATCACCCAGCCAGCCGTCACGCCGTCCAGGCCGCGTTCGCGCAGGATGGGCGCGAGCCAGCCGAACATGGCGTAGGCCAGGCCCGACTGCAGCCCCATGTACATCGTGACCTGCCAGGCCAGCCGGTCGCGCCACAGGCCGCGCACGCGCTGGCGCTGGTGCCCATCGGCGGCCGGGCCGCGGCGCAGGGCCTGCGGTGCCCAGATCAGCGCCACCAGCGCGGCAGGCACGGCCCATGCGGCCAGCGCCCAGGTCCAGCGGTGGCCGAACCATTGCGCGAGCGGCACCGACAGGCCGGCCGCGCCCGCGGCGCCGCCGCAGACAGCCATGGTGTAGAGCCCGGTCATCAGCCCGGCCTGGGCCGCGAAGTCGCGTTTCACCAGGCCCGGCAGCAGCACGTTGCCCACCGCGATGGCACCCGCAGCGACCGCCGAGGCGGCGAAAAGCATCGGCAGGCTGCCGGTGCCGCGCAGCGCGGTGCTCAGGCCCAGCAGCAGCAGCACGCCGAGCAGGGTTTTCTCGATGCCGAAGCGCAGTGCCAGCCTGGGGGCGAGCGGCGCAAACAGGCCGAGGCAAAGCACCGGTATCGCCGTGAGGTAACTTGCACCGAGCGCGGTGAGGCCGGTGCCGGCGCTGATCTCGGGCAGCAGCACCGGCAGGCTGGCCAGCGCCGGGCGCAGGTTCAACGCGATCAGGATGATGCTGGCGGCGAGCAACCAGTGTGCGGCGCGGCTGCGCGCGGGAGGGTTCGGGGTCATGCAAACGATGGGTTGGAAAGGGCTGCGGCAGCGGCCACACCGCTGCGCACTGCGCCCTCGAGTGTGCCGGGATAGGGGCCGGCCACGTGTTCGCCGCAGGCCAGCAGGCCGGGCGCGACCCGCATCGCCGGACGGCGCAGGCCGGGGGTGCAGGCGAAGGTGGCGCGTTTCTCGACGATGGTCTGCACCGGCATCAGGTCTTCCAGGCCGAGTTGCGACCGGCCCTGGGCCAGCACCTGGGCTTCGATGGTGTCGCGGTCGCCGTGGCTCACACTGACCACGAAGGCCAATATACCCCCATGCCCGGGTGCATGCGCCGCGCCCAGGTGGCGGCGGTCGAACACGAACTGGGCCGGTGCTGCAGGCGAGGAACGCAGCGCGAGCATCGGCGCGGCGAGGCGCGTGGCGCTGGTGGCGTAGACGGTGGTGATGGCTTCGAAGGCCAGGCCGTCGCTGTCGGCGAGCCAGCCTTCGCTGTCGGCCAGGCCGGCCTGCCGTACGAGGCGCGCAGCTTCCCAGGAGGGGCAGGCGAGCAGCACCGCGTCGAAATCTTCCGCCAGGCCATCGGCTAGCACCTGCCAGCGCGGGCCCGGTTGCGTGATCGCCGCGACGCGGCGGCCGAGCCGCACTTCGCCGCCGCCCGCCACGAGCCAGGCCGCGGCGGGCGCGGGAAACAATTGGCCCAGGTCGACACGCGGGATCAGCAGATTCGAGCCGCCGTACGCGCCTGTCCGCGGGCCGAGCAAGGAATCCTGGATCACCCGCAGGAACACCTGGCCGCTGGCCTCATTGGCGGCCGTGTTCAGGGCCGAGGCGCACAGCGGCTCGATGAGTTCGGCCATGACGCGCGGCGTGAGTTCGGCGCACAGGTCGGCGACGTTGAGGGCCGCGTCACACCGGAACTTGGCGCGTTGCCAGGCTGAAGCGGCGCGCAGCAGCGTGAGCTTGTCGCGCCAGTTCCAGCCACGTGCGCCCAGGATGCCGGCCAGGCCGTCGAAAGGCGCGGGCCAGTCGGGGCATTCAAGGCCGTTGCCATCGGGAAAACGCAGGGTCAGCGGCAGGCGCAGCAGGGCCTGGTCGGCATCGACACCGACCTCTCGCATCAGCCGCAGGGTTTCGGCATAGGCGCCGATGAGGATGTGCTGGCCGTTGTCGAGCCACAGCGTGGTGCCGTCGGTTTTTGCATGTTTCAGGGCTCTGGCCCTGCCGCCAAGCGCGCGGGATGCTTCGAAAACGATAGCAGTGTGGCCAGCGCGCGTGGCTTCCACGGCAGCGGCCAGGCCGGCCCAGCCGGCACCGACGATGGCGATCCTCACACCCTGCCCAAAGCCTGCACCTTCCAGGCCAGCCAGAGCTTTCGGATCGGCGTGAGGCTGTTGCGCTGGTGCAGCACCTGGAAGTTGTCGCGTTCGATCTCGCGCAGCAGCGTGCGGTAGATGCTGGCCATCATCAGGCCGGGTTTTTGCGCGCGGCGGTCGGCCTCGGGCAGCACGGCCATGGCTTCGTCGTAGAGCCGGTGCGCGCGCTCGGCCTGGAAGCGCATCAGCGCGGTGAAGCGGTCGGAATAGGTGCGCTTGAGGATCTCGTGCGCCTTCACGTCGAACTGCTGCAACTCGTTGACCGGCAGGTAGATGCGGCCCATGAGCGCGTCCTCGCCCACGTCGCGGATGATGTTGGTGAGCTGGAAGGCCAGGCCGAGCTTGTGTGCGTAGTCGGTGGTGGCGGCCTGGGTCTGGCCGAAGATGCGCGCCGACACTTCGCCCACCACGCCGGCCACGAGGTGGCAATAACGCTGCAGACCGGGGAAGTCGAGGTAGCGCGTCTGCTCCAGGTCCATCTGGCAGCCGTCGATGATGGCCTGCAGGTGGTGCTGCTGGATGTCGTATTCGGCGCTGTGCGGCATCAGAGCCTGCATCACGGGATGCGTGGGCTTGCCGGCGTAGGCTTGTGCGACCTCGCTTTTCCACCAGGCGAGCTTCGTCTGGGCGACGCCGGCGTCGGTCGTCTCATCGACGACGTCATCGACTTCGCGGCAGAACGCATAGAAGGCGGTGATGGCCGCGCGCCGCGGGCGTGGCAGGAAAAGAAAGGCGTAATAGAAGCTGCTGCCGGAGGCGGCGGCCTTTTGCTGGACGTACTGCTCGGGGGTCATTTGGGGGGATTGTTACATTGTCACTGGTCAACCCATCGCTCAGCTTGGCCCGCCTTCGGCAAAAAGCCTGTCCCATTCCAGGGGCGCCGCGGAACCGGCTTCGCCGGGCCGCTGGTGGCGCCCCCTGCAAGGGGGTGGCGCTACACACAGTGAGCGACTTGGGGGTGAGCGAAAGTTCTTACATTGCGAACGCACGCGCCAGCATCAGCGGTGCGTCCCAGGCACCGATGCGTGGCCGCGCACGCAGCGTGGCGAAATGCATGGCCTCGATCTTGTCGAGGATGCGCAGGCCGCCTTGCACCACCAGCCGCAGCTCCCAGCCGGCCCGGCCCGGCACGGCGTGCACCAGCGGCGTGCCGCTTTGCATCAGTTCCCGCGCCCAGGCCACCTGTTCGGCGATCAGCCGCGTGGCTTCGGGCGTCTGTTCGCGGGCCAGCAACGTGGCGTCGCTCACCCCGTGGCGGAGGCGGGCGTCGGCAGGCAGGTAGTAGCGCCCGCGCGGCAGGTCGAGGCTCAGGTCCTGCCAGAAGTTGATGAGCTGCAGGGCGTTGCAGATGGCATCGCTCTGCTGCAGCGAACGGCCGTCCGCGACGCCGTACAGGTGCAGCAGCAGCCGGCCGATCGGCGCGGCCGAACGCTGGCAATAGGCCAACAGTTCGGTGCGGTCGGCATAGCCCTGTCGGTTTTGGGTCTTATGCACATCCTGGGTGAAGGCATCGAGCAGGTCGGCCAGCAACTGGTGCGGCAGCGAAAATGCCGTCATCTCGCGTGCGAGCGGCCCGAAAACCTGGGGCCAGCGGGTCGATGGCGCGCGGCCCGCCACGATGGCCGCGAGGTCGGCGCGGTAGGCGGCGAGGTCGTCCAGGCGTTGTGCAAAAGTCACATCGCCTTCGTCGGCCAGGTCATCGGCCGTGCGCGCGAAGTGGTAGATGGCCGCGATGGGCGGCCTCAGCCGTGGCGGGCAAAGCCAGGAGGCAACGGGAAAATTTTCGTAGTGCTCGACGCTTTGTCGGGTAGCATTTTGGGTCGAGGAGGGGGCATTCACGGGCCGCATTGTCGCTGGACTAAGCTGTGGCCATGACCCTGTCGCGTTCCATCAGTCTTCGAGCAGACGGTAACCGGTTGTACGGATATGTGCTTATCTGTACAGTCAGTCGGCAGTCGCTCAGTCGTTTTCAGCAGGCCAGTCATGTCAAAAAAAATACCGCGTAGTTCCTTACGCTCCCCTGTGCGCGCCGGTTTCACGGCCATGGCCTGGCTGGCAATCCTGGGCCTGGTCGGCCTGACGGCCGGATGTTCCAAGCCCGAACCGGAGGCCGAGCCGATCCGCTCCGTCAAGGTGCAGACGGTGACGCCGAGCGTGCTGCAGTCGCGCCTTGAATTCTCGGGTGACGTGCGCGCCCGGGTCGAATCCCGGCTGGGCTTCCGGGTGGCCGGCAAGATGGTGCGGCGCCAGGCCGAACTCGGCCAGCGCGTCAAGGTCGGCGAGGTGCTGGCGCAGCTCGATCCGCAGGATTTCCGGCTGGCGAACGATGCCGCCCAGGCCCAGGTGGCCGCGGCGTTGACCAACCGCGACCTGGCCGCGGCCGACTACAAGCGCTACAAGGAGTTGCGCGATCAGAACTTCATCAGCGGGGCCGAACTCGAGCGGCGCGACACGGCACTCAAGTCGGCGCAGGCGCAATACGACCAGGCGCGCGCGCAGTCTTCCTCGCAGGGCAACCAGGCCAGGTACACGCGGCTGGTCGCCGACGTGGCGGGCGTGGTCACCGGCATCGAAGCCGAGCCTGGCCAGGTGGTGGCCGCCGGCACGCCGGTGGTGCGCATCGCCCAGGACGGGCCACGCGACGTGGTGTTCACCGTGCCCGAGGACATGGTGGCGGCCATGGCGGTCGGCTCGCCGGTGGAGGCGCGCATCTGGGCCTCGGACGCGGTGTTGAGCGGCACGGTGCGTGAGGTGGCGGCCAGCGCCGACCCGGTGACGCGCACCTTCCAGGTCAAGGTGGCGCTGGAGACGGCCGAGCCGCCGCCGTTGGGCACGACGATGACGGTGGTACCCAAGGCGCTGAGCCGCGCCGGCGCCCCGGTCATCAAGTTGCCGACCAGTGCGCTGTGGCAGGACGCCAAGCAGGGCAGCGCGGTCTGGGTGCTCGAGCCGTCGAGCATGACGGTGCGGGCGCAACCGGTGGCGGTGGCCACGGCGGACGGCAACGAGGTGGTCATCGGTTCGGGCCTCACGCCGGGCATGCAGGTCGTGACGGCCGGCGTGCACGTGCTCGCGCCGGGGCAGAAGGTGCGCATCTACCAGGAGAGGACGACGGCCTCGGCCGCCGCCGTGCCGGCGCCAGCGCCGGTTGCCGCGGCCAGCACGCCGGCTGCGAAGTGAGCCCTCGATGAGCCATCCAGAATACCAAGCCGCGGCCGACGCGCAGCCCAAGGGTTTCAATCTTTCGAAATGGGCGCTCGACCATCCGGCGCTCACGCGTTACCTGATGGTGGTGCTGATGCTGATGGGCTTCGCCGCCTACTTCCAGCTCGGCCAGGACGAAGACCCGCCGTTCACCTTCCGGGTGATGGTGGTGCGTACCTACTGGCCCGGCGCCACTGCGCAGCAGGTCGCCGAGCAGGTGACCGACAAGCTCGAACGTACGCTGCAGGAGGTGCCGTACGCCGACCGCATCCGCAGCTATTCCAAGCCGGGTGAGTCGCAGATCATCTTCCAGCTCAAGGATTCGTTCAAGGGCAGCGAGGTGGCCAACCTCTGGTACGTAGTGCGCAAGAAGATCGGCGACATGCGCTACACGCTGCCGTCCGGCGTGCAGGGGCCGTTCTTCAACGACGATTTCGGCGACGTCTACGGCATCATCTATGCGCTGGAGGCCGACGGTTTCAGCAATGCCGAGGTCAAGGTGTTCGCCGACGACGTGCGCCAGCAGCTGCTGCGCATTCCCGACGTGGCCAAGGTCGACCTGTTCGGCGTGCAGGACCAGAAGGTCTTCATCGAGATTTCGCAAAAGCGCCTGGCCCAGCTCGGCCTGGACCTGAACCAGGTGCTGGCCCAGCTCGGCCAGCAGAACGCCGTGGAAAGCGCGGGCGCGGTGCAGACGCCGCTGGACGTGGTGCAGGTGCGCGTGGACGGACAGTTCGAGGCCGTCGAGGACCTGAAGGCGCTGCCGATCCGCGGCAGCTCGGGCGGCACGCTGCGGCTGGCCGACATCGCCCAGATCACACGCGGCTACGTGGACCCGCCGCAGGTCAAGGTGCGCCACCAGGGCAACGAGGTGATTGCGCTGGGCGTGTCGATGATCCGAGGCGGCGACATCATTGCGCTGGGCAAGGCCATGGACACCTTGTCCGCGCGCATTGCCAAGAGCCTGCCGGCCGGCGTGAAGCTGGTGCAGGTGCAGGACCAGCCGAAGGCCGTGTCGAGTTCGGTCAATGAGTTCGTCGGCGTGCTGATCGAGGCCGTGCTGATCGTGCTGGCCGTGAGTTTCGTCAGCCTCGGCCTGCACAAGCGGCCCGGCCGCAACCCCTGGTGGAAACACTACATGCTCGACATCCGGCCCGGCCTGGTCGTGGGCATCACCATCCCGCTGGTGCTGGGACTGACCTTCCTCGGCATGTGGTACTGGGGCATCGGGCTGCACAAGATATCGCTGGGCTCGCTGATCATCGCGCTGGGTCTGCTGGTCGACGACGCCATCATTGCCGTGGAGATGATGGTGCGCAAGATGGAGGAGGGCTACGACAAGGTACGCGCCGCCACCTTTGCCTACGAGATCACCGCCATGCCGATGCTCACCGGCACGCTGATCACCGCGGCCGGCTTCCTGCCGATCGGCATCGCAAAATCCGTCACCGGCGAATACACCTTCGCGATCTTTGCGGTGACGGTGCTCGCGCTGCTGCTGAGCTGGTTCGTGTCCGTGTATTTCGTGCCCTATCTCGGCACGCTGCTGCTGAAGCCGCCGGCGCACGTGGAGACGGCCGCCGACGGCAGCCCGGTCCACCACGAGAGCTTCAACTCGCCGTTCTACAACCGCTTCCGGCGCCTGGTGAACTGGTGCGTGCTGCACCGCTGGATCACCATCGCGCTGACGCTGGCCACCTTCGCGCTCGGCATCGTCGGCATGGGCAAGGTGGAGCAGCAGTTCTTCCCCGATTCGAGCCGGCCGGAGATCATGGTCGACATCTGGTTTCCGGAAGGCACCTCCTTCGTCGCCAATGAAAAGGTGGCCAAGCAGGTCGAGGCGCGCCTGATGCGCGAGGCCGGCGTGGCCACGGTGACCGGCTGGGTCGGCTCGGGCGTGCCCCGCTTCTACCTGCCGCTGGACCAGGTGTTCCCGCAGACCAACGTGACGCAGTTCATCGTGCTGGCCAAGGACCTGCATCAGCGCGAGGTGCTGCGCGTGAAGCTGCCGGACCTGTTGGCCACGGAATTCCCGGAGGTGCGCGGCCGTGTCAAGTTGCTGCCCAACGGGCCGCCGGTGCCGTATCCGGTGCAATTCCGCGTCGTCGGCACCGATCCGCTGGTGCTGCGCGACCGCGCCAACGAGGTCAAGGCCGCGATGCGCGAGAACGCCAACACCCGCGGCGTGAACGACAACTGGAACGAGTCGGTGAAGGTCATGCGGCTGCAGGTCGACCAGGCCAAGGCGCGCGCGCTCGGCGTGAACAGCCAGGCCATCGCGCAGGCCGCGAACACCATCCTGCTCGGCGCCACCGTGGGCCAGTTCCGCGAAGGCGACAAGCTCATCGACATCGTGCTGCGCCAGCCGCTCGACGAGCGCAGTGCCATCACCGACATCGCCAATGCCTACCTGCCCACGGCCAGCGGCAAGTCGATCCCGCTGCTGCAGATCGCCAAACCGGTGTTCGACTGGGAGCCCGGTGTCATGTGGCGCGAGAACCGCGACTACGCGATCACCGTGCAGAGCGACATCACCGAAGGCCTGCAGGGCGCGACCGTGACCAACGAACTGCTGCCGCAGTTGAAGAAGCTGGAAGCCAAATGGGCCGAACAGGGCCAGGGCGGCTACCGCATCGAGGTGGCCGGTGCCGTGGAGGAGAGCAGCAAGGGCTCGGCCTCGATCGCGGCTGGCGTGCCGATCATGCTGTTCATCACCTTCACGTTGCTGATGCTGCAGCTGCACAGCTTCAGCCGCGCGATGCTGGTGTTCCTGACCGGGCCGCTGGGCATTGCCGGCGTCGCCGGGGCGCTGCTGCTGCTCGGCCGGCCGTTCGGCTTCGTGGCGCTGCTGGGCGTGATCGCACTGATGGGCATGATCCAACGCAACTCGGTGATCCTGATCGACCAGATCGAGCAGGAACGCGCCCGTGGCGTGCCGACCTGGGACGCGATCGTCGACGCGGCCGTCGGCCGTCTGCGCCCGATCGTGCTCACCGCCGCGGCGGCCGTGCTGGCGATGATTCCGCTGTCGCGTTCCGTGTTCTGGGGGCCGATGGCCGTGGCGATCATGGGCGGTTTGGTGGTCGCAACCGTGCTGACGCTGCTGGCCTTGCCCGCGATGTACGCGGCCTGGTTCCGCGTCAGGCGCGAGCCGCCAGCCGAAGAGCCCGCGCGCTCCGTCGTGCCCGCCTGAAACCGGCCTGACCTCGGCCCAGGGCGATTTTCCGGATCGCCGGCCGGAAAACCGGCGCCTGCGCAGGCTAAAATGCCAGGTTCACCGATTTCACGCGAACGGTCGGCGGCCCGGGATTCCAGGAATCTCCGTGCATGCGGGCCTTCGTTTTGTCTGGAACAAGCGCGGGTGGCGAAATTGGTAGACGCACCAGGTTTAGGTCCTGACGCCAGCAATGGTGTGGGGGTTCGAGTCCCCCCCCGCGCACCACACTTTTTTTAAGAGACCAAAATGGCCGTTACTGTTGAAACCCTGGAAAAGCTGGAACGCAAGATCACGCTGTCGCTGCCGGTCGACGTGATCCAGAACGAGGTGAATTCCCGCCTCAAGAAGATGGCGCGCACGGTCAAGATGGACGGTTTCCGTCCCGGCAAGGTGCCGATGAACGTCGTCGCCCAGCGTTACGGCTATTCGGTGCATTACGAAGTGATGAACGACAAGGTCGGCGAGGCTTTCGCCAGCGCCGCCAACGAAGCCAAGCTGCGCGTGGCCGGCCAGCCGCGCATCAGCGAGAAGGAAGAATCGCCCGAAGGCCAGCTGGCTTTCGACGCGGTGTTCGAGGTGTTCCCCGAAGTCAAGCTAGGCGACCTGACTACCGCTGAGATCGAGAAGCTCTCGGCCGAAGTGGACGAAGGCGCCATCGACAAGACCATCGAGATCCTGCGCAAGCAACGCCGCAGCTTCGCCCAGCGCGCACAGGACGCCGCTGCGGTGGACGGCGACCGCGTGACGGTCGACTTCGAAGGCAAGATCGACGGCGAAACCTTCTCCGGCGGCAAGGCCGAGGACTTCCAGTTCCTGGTCGGCGAAGGCCAGATGCTCAAGGAATTCGAAGACGCCGTGCGCGGCATGAAGGCTGGCGAAAGCCGCACCTTCCCGCTGTCGTTCCCGGCCGACTACCACGGCAAGGACGTGGCCGGCAAACAGGCCGACTTCATGGTCACGCTGAAGAAGATCGAAGCGGCTCACCTGCCCGAAGTCAACGAAGCCCTGGCCAAGTCGCTCGGCATCGCCGATGCGAGCGTGGAAGGCCTGCGCGCCGACATCAAGAAGAACCTGGAGCGCGAAGTCAAGTTCCGCCTGCAGTCGCGCAACAAGCAAGCCGTGATGGACGCGCTGGTCGCCAAGGCCGAACTCGACCTGCCCAATGCCAGCGTGCAATCCGAAATCAACCGCATGATCGAATCGGCACGTGCCGACCTGAAGTCGCGCGGCATCAAGGACGCTGAAAACGCGCCGATCCCCGACGAAGTCGTGCGCCCGCAGGCCGAGCGCCGCGTGCGCCTGGGCCTGGTGGTGGCCGAACTGGTGCGCGCCAACAACCTGCAGGCCAAGCCCGAGCAGATCAAGGCCCACGTGGAAGAGCTGGCCTCGAGCTACGAGAAGCCCTCGGAAGTGCAGCGCTGGTACTACAGCGACCAGCAGCGCCTGGCCGAAGTCGAAGGCATCGTGATCGAGAACAACGTGACGGAATTCGTGCTGGGCCAAGCCAAGGTCAGCGACAAGGTCATCTCGTTTGATGATCTGATGGCACAGCAGAACTGATTTGCGAACACAATCGATTTGCTGACCATGTAGCAGGGGGCTTGTGCTTTGCGGTGCAGGCCCTTATTTACGTGGAGTCTCCTTCAACCATATCGGGAAATCACATGATCATCGGAAAAAGCGCGCTCGACACCCAGGGACTCGGCATGGTCCCCATGGTCATCGAGCAATCAGGTCGTGGCGAACGCTCCTACGACATCTACTCACGCCTGCTCAAGGAGCGCGTGATTTTCCTGGTCGGCCCGGTCAACGACCAGACGGCCAACCTCGTGGTCGCCCAGCTGCTGTTCCTGGAGAGCGAAAATCCTGACAAGGACATTTCGTTCTACATCAACTCGCCCGGCGGCTCGGTCACGGCCGGCATGGCCATCTACGACACGATGCAGTTCATCAAGCCCGACGTGTCTACGCTGTGCGTCGGCATGGCGGCCAGCATGGGTGCCTTCCTGCTCGCGGCCGGCGCCAAGGGCAAGCGCTTCTCGCTGCCGAACTCGCGCGTCATGATCCACCAGCCCTCGGGCGGTGCGCAGGGCCAGGCGACGGACATCGAGATCCATGCGCGCGACATCCTGAAGACGCGTGACCAGTTGAATCGCATCCTCGCCGAACGCACGGGCCAGAGCATCGAGAAGATCGAGCGCGACACCGAGCGCGACTACTTCATGTTCGCCGACGAAGCCAAGGCGTATGGTGTGGTCGACGAGGTCATCGCCAAGCGACCCTGAACCGCGCGGGTCGGCTGATCGAACGGCGTTTTCTGAGTCAGAAAGCGCCGTTTTTTATTTGGTTATCATTCAGTAACGACTGAAAAAGGCATTCTTCCCATGGCCGAGAAAAAAGGCTCTTCCAGCGAAAAGACCCTGTATTGCTCCTTCTGCGGCAAGAGCCAGCACGAAGTGAAGAAGCTGATCGCGGGGCCGTCGGTGTTCATCTGCGATGAATGCATCGACCTTTGCAACGAAATCATCCGCGACGAAGTGCCTTCGGGTACCGAGGTGGGCGGCGAACCGCGCAGCGACCTGCCGACGCCGATCGAGATCAAGAACAACCTGGACAACTACGTCATCGGCCAGGAGGTCGCCAAGCGCACGCTGGCGGTGGCGGTCTACAACCACTACAAGCGCCTGCGCCACAAGGAGAAGGCCAAGAAGGACGACATCGAGCTCACCAAGAGCAACATCCTGCTGATCGGGCCCACCGGTTCCGGCAAGACGCTGCTCGCGCAGACGCTGGCGCGCATGCTCGACGTGCCTTTCGTGATGGCCGACGCCACCACGCTGACCGAAGCCGGCTACGTGGGCGAGGACGTCGAGAACATCGTCGCCAAGCTGCTGCAGAGCTGCAACTACGAAGTCGAGCGTGCCCAACGCGGCATCGTCTACATCGACGAGATCGACAAGATCTCGCGCAAGTCCGACAACCCTTCGATCACGCGCGACGTGTCGGGCGAGGGGGTGCAGCAGGCGCTGCTGAAGCTCATCGAAGGCACCATGGCCAGCGTGCCGCCGCAGGGTGGGCGCAAGCATCCGAACCAGGACTTCCTGCAGATCGACACGACCAACATCCTGTTCATCCTCGGCGGCGCGTTCGCCGGGCTGGAAAAGGTGATCGGCAACCGCACGGAATCTTCGGGTATCGGTTTCGGCGCCGCGGTCAAGAGCAAGAAGGAACGCAGCCTCACCGAGGTGTTCCGCGAGGTCGAGCCCGAAGACCTGATCAAGTTCGGCCTCATTCCCGAACTTGTGGGGCGCATGCCCGTGGTCGCCACGCTCGCCGAACTCAGCGAGGACGCACTGGTGCAGATCCTCACCGAGCCCAAGAACGCGCTGGTCAAGCAATACAGCAAGTTGTTGGCGATGGAGGGTGTGGACCTGGAGATTCGCCCTTCGGCGCTGAAGGCCATTGCCAAGAAGGCGCTGGCGCGCAAGACCGGTGCGCGCGGCCTGCGGTCCATCCTGGAGCTCTCGCTGATCGACACCATGTTCGAGCTGCCCAACACCACGAATGTCGACAAGGTGGTGGTGGACGAATCCACCATCGAAGAAAACAAACCGCCGCTTCTCGTGTACCGCGAAGCGGCCAAGAAGGCCTGACGCGATCACCGGCCGGCCGAATGAGCCGGCCTTTTTTTGCCCTTACCATGGCTTTGGTCTTGGCCGTCGGGTTGAAAATAGCCCATCGACGTCCATATTCATCAGGACTTTCAAAGGATCTTCATGTCCGGACACACCTCATTGCCTGCTGAACCACTCGAACTGCCACTGCTGCCCTTGCGCGACGTGGTGGTCTTTCCCCACATGGTGATTCCGCTGTTCGTCGGCCGTCCCAAGAGCATCAAAGCGCTCGAGGCCGCGATGGAAGCCGATCGCCGCATCATGCTGGTGGCGCAGAAGGCTGCCGCCAAGGACGAGCCGCTGGTCTCCGACATGTTCGACGTCGGCTGCGTCTCCACCATCCTGCAGATGCTGAAGCTGCCCGACGGCACGGTCAAGGTGCTGGTCGAAGGCCAGCAGCGCGCGCGCGTGAACCACATCGACGACGGCGAATCGCATTTCACCGCCAATGTGACACCGGTGGAAGCCGTGGCCACGGCGCAGAAGAACACCGAGGTCGAGGCGCTGCGCCGTGCGGTGATGCAGCAGTTCGACCAGTACGTCAAGCTCAACAAGAAGATTCCGCCCGAGATCCTGACCTCGATCTCGAGCATCGACGATCCGGGCCGCCTGGCCGACACCATTGCCGCGCACCTGCCGCTCAAGCTTGATAGCAAACAAGTGGTGCTGGACTTGGCTGACGTGCGTGAACGCCTGGAAAACCTGTTCGGCCAACTCGAGCGCGAAGTCGACATCCTCAACGTCGACAAGAAGATCCGCGGCCGCGTGAAGCGCCAGATGGAGAAAAACCAGCGCGACTTCTACCTGAACGAACAGGTCAAGGCGATCCAGAAGGAACTCGGCGAAGGTGAAGAGGGCGCCGACATCGAAGAGATCGAAAAGAAGATCAAGGCCGCCAAGATGCCGAAGGAAGCCTTGAAGAAGGCCGAGGCCGAACTCAAGAAGCTCAAGCTGATGTCGCCCATGTCGGCCGAGGCCACGGTGGTACGCAACTACATCGACGTGCTGGTCGGCCTGCCCTGGAGCAAGAAGACCAAGATCAAGCACGACCTGGCCAACGCCGAAGCCGTGCTCAATGAAGACCACTACGGCCTGGACAAGGTCAAGGACCGCATCCTGGAATACCTCGCGGTGCAGCAGCGCGTGGACAAGGTCAAGGCGCCGATCCTGTGCCTGGTCGGCCCACCGGGCGTGGGCAAGACCTCGCTCGGTCAGTCGATCGCCAAGGCGACCGGCCGCAAGTACACCCGCATGGCCCTGGGCGGCATGCGTGACGAGGCCGAGATCCGTGGCCACCGCCGCACCTACATCGGCGCGCTGCCGGGCAAGGTGCTGCAGAGCCTGAACAAGATCGGCACGCGCAATCCGCTGTTCCTGCTCGACGAGATTGACAAGCTCGGTACGGACTTCCGTGGCGACCCGTCGAGCGCGTTGCTGGAAGTGCTCGATCCCGAGCAGAACCACACCTTCGGCGACCACTACGTGGAAGTCGACTTCGACCTCTCCGACGTGATGTTCGTCGCCACCTCGAACTCGATGAATATTCCCACGGCCCTGCTGGACCGTATGGAAGTGATCCGCCTGTCGGGCTACACGGAAGACGAGAAGACCAACATCGCCATCAAGTATTTGCTGCCCAAGCAGTTGAAGAACAACGGCGTGAAGGAAGAGGAACTGCTGATTTCCGAGGCCGCCGTGCGCGACATCGTGCGTTACTACACGCGGGAAGCCGGCGTGCGTTCGCTCGAGCGCGAGTTGTCCAAGATCTGCCGCAAGGTGGTGAAGGCGCTGCTGCTGAAGCAGATGAAGCCTCAGGTGCTCGTCACGGCCGACAACCTCAACGACTTCCTCGGTGTGCGCAAGTACAGCTACGGCCGCGCCGAGCAGCAGAACCAGGTTGGCCAAGTGGTCGGTCTGGCCTGGACCGAGGTCGGCGGCGACCTGTTGACGATCGAAGCCGCGCTGATGCCGGGCAAGGGCGTGATCACCACCACCGGCTCGCTCGGTGACGTGATGAAGGAATCGGTTTCCGCAGCCCGGACGGTCGTGCGCAGCCGTGCACGCATGCTGGGCCTGAAGGACGAAGTGTTCGAGAAGAAGGACATCCACATCCACGTGCCCGATGGCGCCACGCCGAAGGACGGCCCGAGCGCGGGCGCGGCCATGACCACGGCCTTCGTGTCCGCGCTCACCGGCATCCCCGTGCGCGGCGACGTGGCCATGACGGGTGAAATCACGCTGCGCGGCGAAGTCACGGCGATCGGCGGCCTGAAGGAAAAGCTGCTGGCGGCCCTGCGCGGCGGCATCAAGACGGTGCTGATCCCCGAGGAAAACGCCAAGGACCTGCAGGACATTCCGGAAAACGTGAAGAACGGTCTGGAAATCGTGCCGGTGAAGTGGATCGATCAGGTGCTCGAAGTGGCGCTGGAGCGCATGCCCACGCCCTTGCCCGAGGACGAACCGGCCGCGACGCCCGTGCCGCTCGGCGTGGCTGCGGCCGGGGAAGGCGCACCGGCTGGCACCGAGGGCTCGGTGAAGCACTGAGCGGATTGCCTTCCCGGGCGCCAAGCCGACGGAGCCCCATCCGTCGGCTTTTTTCATGGCCGACAACCCTGCTGGCGGAAGGTCGTCGGCCATGTGCTCGGCAGAGATTTTCACAATTCGGCGATAATATTTGCCGGCGCCTAGTCTATCGGGCGCAACCTGCTATGGTTTCAATAGCTAAACACCGCTGGACTTGATGACCGCTACCCCCCTGGACTCCCTGGACTCCTTCTCTCAGCTGCAACTCGCAGAGCCTTTGTCGCGCGCCGTGGCCGACATGGGCTACACCTCGATGACGCCGATCCAGGCGCAGGCCATTCCCGTGGTGTTGCAGGGCCGCGACGTGATGGGCGCCGCCCAGACCGGCACCGGCAAGACCGCTGCCTTCTCGCTGCCCCTGCTGCAGCGCATGCTGGCGCACGAAAACGCCTCCACATCGCCCGCGCGGCATCCGGTGCGGGCGCTGGTGCTGTTGCCTACGCGCGAACTCGCCGACCAGGTGGCCCAGGCGATCAAGGCCTACGCCAAGCACACCAACCTGCGCAGCATGGTGGTGTTCGGCGGCATGGACATGAAGCCGCAGACGCTGGAGCTGAAAAAAGGCGTCGAAATCCTGGTGGCCACGCCGGGCCGGCTGCTCGATCACATCGAAGCCAAGAATGCCGTGCTGAACCAGGTCGAGTACGTGGTGCTCGACGAGGCCGACCGCATGCTCGACATCGGTTTCCTGCCGGACCTGCAGCGCATCCTGAGCTACCTGCCGAAGAAGCGCATCACGCTGCTGTTCTCGGCCACGTTCTCGCCCGAAATCAAACGCCTGGCCAACAGCTACCTGCAGGATCCTGTCACCATCGAAGTCGCGCGCTCCAATGCCACGGCTTCCACGGTGGAGCAGCATTTCTACAGCGTGAACGGCGACGACAAGCGCCGCGCCCTGCACCAGGTGCTCAGGACCCGTGGCGTGAAGCAGGCCTTCGTGTTCGTCAACAGCAAGCTGGGTTGCGCCCGGCTTGCGCGCGATCTCGAGAAAGACGGCCTGAAGACCACCGCCCTGCACGGCGACAAGAGCCAGGACGAACGCCTGAAGGCGCTCGACTCGTTCAAGAAGGGCGAAGTCGACCTGCTGGTCTGCACCGACGTGGCCGCGCGCGGCCTCGACATCAAGGACGTGCCGGCGGTGTTCAACATCGACATCCCGTTCAACGCCGAAGACTACGTGCACCGCATCGGCCGTACCGGCCGCGCCGGCGCTTCGGGTCTGGCCGTGAGCTTCGTCTCCGGCAGCGACGCGCGCCTGGTGACGGACATCGAGAAACTGATCGGCAAGAAGATCGAACTCGAAGCGGTGGAATACGACGAGGACACGCCGCGCATCCGCACCCAGGGCCGCATCAACGACGGCCGCCGCGCCTGGGGTGGCGATGATCCGCGCGACGTGCTGGATGCGCCGCGCGAACCACGCGAGCCACGGTTTCCGCGTGCGCCACGCGCCGAAGCGCCGCGCCGGCCTTCGCGCGATCCGTTCTTCGACCAGCCCTACCAGGCCCCTTCGACCGAGGCCGCTCCCGCCTGGGAAGCCGCGGCGCGCAACCCCGCCGTGCGCAGCATCTCCGCCAACATCAAGCCCAAGCGCAAGGTGGCGGCTTTGTTCAAGGCGCGTCCGCCGGCACCTGCAGCGCCTGTGGCCGTGGCGCAAGCGGCGCCGGCCGAAACGGTCTAGCTTTTCAGCCGGGCCGCTGCGCCTGCGGGCACGGCACCTGGATCAGTTCGTGCTCGGCCAGCGTCGTGCCGACCCTGAGGGCACTGAGCGACCCGCCCCAGACGCAGCCGGTATCCAGCGACCACACGCCGGCCGCATCCATCCAGCCCAACGTCGACCAGTGGCCGAAGGCCAACCGGACCCCGGCCGTGCGCCGGCCCGGCACCGCGTACCACGGCATGTAGCCGGCGGGCGCTTCACCGGCACCTTCCTTGGCATCGAACTCCATGCGGCCGTCGGCCGAGCAGAAGCGCAGCCGCGTGAGTGCATTGACGATCACCCTCAGGCGCGGCGCACCCACGAGGTCGTCGTGCCAGGCTGCGGGTTCGTTGCCGTACATCTCGTGCAGGAAGGATGGCAGGTCCGGCCCGCGCAGCACCGCCTCCACTTCCGCGGCCAGCATCAGCGTCTGTGCCGCCGTCCAGGCCGGCAACACCCCGGCATGCACCATCAGCAGGGTCTCGCCGGCCACCGTTTCCAGCATCGCCATGCGCCGGTGGCGCAGCCAGTCGAGCAGGGCGGCGCGGTCGGGCGCGTCCAGTACGGCCTGCAGCGTGTCGCTGCGATGGGGCTTGCGCACGCCGTGCGCGGCGGCCAGCAGGTGCAGGTCGTGGTTGCCGAGCAGGCAGCGCGCCGCATCCCCATAGGCCATGAGCCGGCGCAGCACGCCGACCGAAGCCGGACCGCGGTTCACCAGGTCACCGAGCATGTACACCGTGTCGCGGCTCGGTGAGAAACCGATGGTGTCGAGCAGACGGCCCAGCGGCGCATCGCAACCTTGTATATCGCCTATCAGGTACATTGCCATGGTGTTCATTCTTGCATTGGTTTCATGGATTTCCTGCTCATCGCGTTTCTGACCCTGCTCAATGGCGTGTTCGCCATGTCCGAGCTGGCCCTGGCCTCCAGCCGCAAAGCGAGGCTGACCGCGATGGCCGAGGCGGGCGACAAGGGCTCACGCGCGGCGCTGACGCTGCTGGACAACCCGACGCAGTTCCTGTCC
This sequence comes from Rhodoferax koreense, assembly GCF_001955695.1. NCBI lineage: Bacteria > Pseudomonadati > Pseudomonadota > Betaproteobacteria > Burkholderiales > Comamonadaceae > Rhodoferax > Rhodoferax koreensis. The sequence goes on from NZ_CP019236.1 coordinate 2,134,027, forward strand.
TCGGTGCAGGTCGGCATCACCTCGATCGGCATGCTCAACGGTATCCTGGGCGAGGCCGCCTTCAGTGACAAGCTCTCGGCCTGGATGCAGACCTTCGGGATGAACACCCGGCCGGCCGACATCACCGCCACGGCCGTGGTGGTGACGGTGATCACCTTCATCACCATCGTCTTCGGCGAACTCGTGCCCAAGCGCATCGGCCAGCTGTATCCCGAGCCGGTGGCGCGCGCCATCTCGCGTCCCATGACCTGGGTAGCCACGGTCGCCAAGCCCTTCGTGAGGCTGCTGTCGCTCAGCACGCATGCGGTGCTGAAACTGCTGCGCATCGACAACTCGGCCGGCCGTTCGGTGACGGAAGAGGAAATCGTGGCCAGCCTGGAGGAGGGCGTGGACGCGGGTGTGATCGAGCAACACGAACACCAGATGGTGCAGAACGTGTTCCGCCTGGACGACCGGCCGCTGACCTCGCTGATGGTGCCGCGCGCCGACGTCGAATGGCTCGACGCCTCCCACACCGTGGCCCAGTGCCTGCAGCATGCCGGCAGTGGCGGCGGCCATGGCGCGCATTCCTGGTACCCGGTGTGCCGCGGTTCGCTGGACGACGTGGTCGGCGTGATCAGCGTCGGGCGCCTGCTCGAGCTCGGCCCCGACGAGCCGGGCCCGGTCGAGCGGCATGTGTTGCCTGCCGCCTTCCTGCCCGAGACCTTGAGCGGCATGGAGTTGCTCGAGCAATTCCGCGCCAAGTCGGGCCGCATGGTCTTCGTGGTCGACGAATACGGCGTGGTGCAGGGCCTGATGACACCGCGCGACCTGCTGGAGGCCATCACCGGCGAACTGCAGCCCGGCGCGCCAGCCGATGCCTGGGCCTTCGAGCGCGAAGACGGCAGCTGGCTGCTCGACGGGCTGATGCCGGTGGGTGAGCTCAAGAGCCGGCTCGACATCAAGGACCTGCCCGAAGACGGCCGCGGCCGCTACAACACCGTGGCTGGCCTGCTGATGTCGGTATCGGGCCAGTTGCCCGCGGTCGGCGAGCGCATCGAGTGCGCGGGTTGGGTCTTCGAGGTGGTCGATCTGGACGGCAAGCGCATCGACAAGGTGCTGGCCAGCCTCGCGCCGCTCAATCCTGCGTAGGCGCCTGCGCGGATTGCCGGCGGCGCCGTGATGGCGTCTGCGGCTTGCCCAGTTGCTTCCAGGTGCGCCGCAGCTGTGCATCCGAGCTGAAGCCCGCCTGCGCCGCCGCCTGGGTGACGTTGCCGCCCGACTGCAGCGCCGCTTCTGCCGAGGCCAGGCGCAGCCCGCGCAGGTATTGCAGCGGCGCGATGCCCGCGTGTTCGACGAACAGCCGCGTGAGATGGCGCGGCGACACATGCGCCACGGCCGCCATGCGCGGAACGTTCCACGCCTCGGACGGTCGCTGGGCTACCGCGTCCTGCACACGATGCAGCGCGGCGTGCAGGTGGGCGCGGTGCTGCAGGAAGGGCGACAGTTCCGGATCGTGCGGCCCGCGGCGCAGCGCCACCACCATGGTCTGTGCCACCTGCGCCACGACGGCCTCGCCGCAACGGGCGGCCATGCGGTGCAGCATCAGGTCCACGCCGGTGGTCACGCCCGCACTGCTGTAGACGGGGCCGTCCTCGACGAACACGCGGTTGGCCACCACCTCGCAGCCGGGCTCGGCCTGCCGCAGTTCTTCCAGATGCTGGTGGTGCGTGGTCGCGCGTCGTCCGGCGAGCAGGCCGGCGCGCGCGGCGATCACCGCGCCGGCGCAGATGCACACCAGCTCGAGCCGGCCGGCCGCCAGGCGCAGTCCGCGCAGCCAGTGCAGCACGCTGCGTGCCGGCGGGCCGTCCAGGTCCATCGTGCGGCCCGGCTGGCCGACGAGCACGATCCATTGGCAGGCTGCCGCGTCTGCAAGTTGTGACGCCGACGGCAGCGGCGAGAGTTCCGCCATGCGGGCACCGACCGAAGTGCTCGTCTCCGTTTGCGGTCCGACGAAATGCATCGCGAAGGCCGGTGACCCGCCTTGCGCGCACAAAACCTGGTTGGCGATGCGCAGCGCCTCCGCCGGCCCGGCCCAGTCCAGGATCAGGCTGTCGGGCAGCAGGACGAAATGAACGTCGATCGGCGCGGCGGCAGCGCTCACCTCATGCGTCCTGCCACGGGTAGTCCATCTGCCGCGCGGTGCGCGCCGCCAACGCGGCATCGGCCAACCGTTCCACGAGGTGCAGGCTCATGTCGATGCCGGCGCTGATGCCGGCGGACGTCACGAAGCGGCCTTCGTCGACCCAGCGCACATCCGCCTCGACCTGCAGCGCGGGGAATTGGCGGTGCAGGTCGTCGATGTCTTCCCAGTGGGTCGTCACGCGCTGCGAGGTCAAAACGCCGCTGGCGGCGAGGATGAACGCGCCGGTGCAGACCGAGGCCGCGATCTGCGCCCCCGTCGCCACCCGCGCCACCCAGGCGCGCGTGGCGGGGCAGGCTACTGCCTCATCGACGACGCCTCCCGGCACGACCAGCAGATCGGCCTGCGGGCACTGCGTGAAATCGAGAGACGGCAGCAGCCGCAGGCCTGCGCGGGCCTGGACCGGGTCCAACGTGCGCGCCACGCAATCCACCTGCCAAGCCGCTGCGCCGTCCATGGCACCGGGAGCCAGGCGTTGCGCCATCCGGACCGCGGTCGTGAAGACTTCGTACGGGCCGGCAAGGTCGAGGGCCTCCACGCCGTCGAAGGCGAGGATGGCGATGCGGAAGGGAGAAGGGTTCATTTTGAGACTTCATTGTGGACCATGAAGTCCTCATTCTGAGCCGATGAATGGCGCTCGCCCGCTCGAATGCCGCCACGCAACGATCATTTCAGGACATGGGCAGGGTTCGCCGGATGGTCCTGTTGATTACGGATGGCCTGCGCGCAGACGCGTGCGGCGGCGAAACCTCTTTCCTTGGCCAGCGCGTCGCAGATCGCGGCGCACTCCTCGATCTTGTTTCGCAGGGCGGCCAGCGCGTCCGACTCACGCACCAACGGGATGTTGAAGGTGTCGTCCTGCTGGGACCATTCGGTGATCCAGCTTTGCAGTTCGGCTTCGGAGATGCAGCCGCCGACGTGGTTGCCAGGCAACCCGCGGGCGCGGGCGACCACGGGCATGCGCGGGTCGGTCACGGTGTGCCGCGTGTCGACGGCGCGTTGGATCGCGGCCTGCTCGAATGACTGCTCCTCGGCCAGCGTGGCCCGGATCGCCGCCACGCCGACCATCCACTCCTTGATCGCACGCGGGTCGCGCTGGAACTCGTCCCAGGCGGCACTCCAGCCGTTGGCGCGCATGGCCGCCGCATAGGCGATCTTGGCCAATTGGACGTCGGTCATCTGGGCTCCCTTCGCTCGGTGACGAATCTGCATCGCCACGGAGACAGTTTGGGGAAAAAGGCCATGTGTCGCAAACGTGCGGATCGCAAAACCACGTCAGATCAAGCGCCATTCACGTGCGGGTCGAAGGTATCGCCGCCGATGGCTGCCTCGGTGCATACAAACCATTGCCGCCGATGGACGAACTTAATGGATAAATTGTAAGCAAAAGAAACCGCGGGGTAAACGCGCTTCTGCCTGCATGGCCGACCGTCGAAAACAGGCTTGGAAGCGTTGCGCGATTCGTCCCGAATCTCCGCTTCTACCCGTGGCAACGCGCCGACTGGCGCGAGTGAGGCCGCGGTCAACCCGCCTACCTGGCACTGATGCGGAGATATCCCATGAAAAATTCCTGTTGCTTGAAGACGCTGCTTTTCGGCGCACTACACCGAGGTGCGATGGTATTGGCATGCATCGCCATGTTCCTCGCCGCCGTGCCTGTTGCGCGTGCGGCCGTTGGTTGCGGCGCCATGGGCTGCGCGGCCTTTCCAGCCGACGCGGGCGTCATCGACGTCAAAAAATTCGGCGCCAGGGGTGACGGGGTGAACGACGATACCGCGGCGATCCTGGCCGCCATCCGCGCCGCCGATGTGAGTTTTGGTACGGCCTGGTGGCGCGCGCGCATCGTGTTCTTCCCCGCAGGCACCTACCTGGTTTCGGACACGTTGAACAAACGTGCCGCGGACGGCCGCTATCTCAGCGGCATGGTGCTCATCGGCGCCTCGCCGCAAACCACCAGGCTGCGCCTGAAAGACCGCGCGGCCGGCTACGACAACGCGGCTTCGCCGAAGCCGGTCATCTTCACCTCCTCCACGCTGCTCGCGGGCCAACCCACGGCCGGTGGCAAGGATTACCTGGGCAAGGGCGAGGGCAACGACGCCTACGCCAACTATGTCGAGAACATGACCATCGACGTCGGCAACGGCAACCCCGGCGCGGTGGCGATCGACTACCTTGCCAACAATTCCGGGGCCTTGCGGCATCTGGCCATCGTCGGCGGCAGCGACAGCGGGGCGATCGGGATCTCGATGGACCGGAAATGGCCGGGCCCGGCCTTGCTCAGCGACATTTCGGTTTCCGGTTTCGACATCGGCATTTCCGCGTCGTATACCGAATACGGCGTGACCCTGGACAAGGTCACGCTCGCAGGCGCCCGCAGCATCGCTTTGCGCAACCGCGGCAATTCCCTTTCCATCAACGACATGGACATCGACGCCGACGCCGTGGGTGTCCAGAACCTGGACCCGCGTGGCCTGATCACCGCAGTGAATCTGCGGTTCAGCGGCGACGGCACCACGGCCACCGCCATCGAGAACTACGGTGCGATGACGCTGCGCCAGGTGCGCACCCAGAACCGCGCGCAATTCTTCGGCGGGCCAGTCGCCGGCGGGGCCGTCTTCGAAGGCGTTTACCAGGGCAACGCCCGTCTGCGCAGCGCCACGCCTTCCTGGGCGCTGCCGGTCAAGCCGGTGCCGGTCACGGGCATCACCGATGGCGTGGAGAGCTGGGTCAACGTGCAGGCTTACGGTGCGGTGGGTGATGGCGTGACCGACAGCACCAGCGCCGTGCAGCAGGCCTTGCGTTCGGGCGCATCGACGATCTACTTCCCGTTTGGCTCCTACGTGATCAACGATACCGTGGACGTGCCGGCCAGCGTGCGCCGCATCGAAGGCGCGATGTCGACCATCAGCGTGAAGCGATACAACTCCGCGCCATTCTGGCTGGGCGGCGGCATCTTCAAGGTGGCGGCCAACGGCGCGCCGCTGGTGATCGAGCGCCTCTCCTTCGACATGGTGAACAAGGGCGGCAAGCTGGCCATCGAATACGTGGGCGCGGCACAACTGGTACTGCGCGACATCGTGGCGGCGGGCATTACGCTGGTGGACCGTGCTGAGACGGGTGGCGAGTTGTTTGCCGAGAATGTGGGTGGCACGGTCCGGATCGCTGGAACCAGTGGCGGCTGGATTCGGCAGCTCAACTCCGAAGGCAACGGCATTCGCGTGACGAACAACGGTGCGCCTTTATGGATTCTTGGCGTCAAAACCGAACAGAACGCGACCATGGTGGCGACGACCTCGGGTGGCACCACCGAATTGATGGGTGGCCTGATCTACATGGTGAACACACCCTCCGCCAAGAACCCCGCCTTGACCAATAGCGGGGGCAAGGTGTTCGCTTCCTATGTTGAATCGTCCTACATTGCAACCGCGACCTATGATGTACACCTTTCCGACCAGACGCCCGGTGCTGAGCGCATCGTCAATGCAACTTCGCTAGCGCCCCGCGGTCTGGGGCGTATCGTGCCTCTGCTGGCAACCGGCGCATTCGGAAGTTAAGAAGATCAGCTCACCACCACCGCAGCGCCATCACCACGCTCTGCGATCTTGCCAATGGTGTAGACCGTCTCGCCCGCGGCCTGCAGCGTGGCGCTCACGGCCGCTGCATTGGACGCATCGACCACGACCACCATGCCGATGCCGTTGTTGAAGGTGCGGTTCATCTCGAAGTCGTCGATGCCGGCCGTCTTCTGCAGCCAGGCGAAGAGCTCGGTCTGGGGCCAGCTGCCGGCCACCAGGTGCGCCGCCGTGCCTTCGGGCAGCACGCGCGGGATGTTTTCCAGCAGGCCACCGCCGGTGATGTGAGCCAGGGCCTTGATCGGATGAACCGCCAGTGCGGCCAGCACGTTCTTCACGTACAGGCGGGTGGGCTCCATCAGTGCCTGCTTGAACGGCTTGCCGTCGAGCGTGGCGGGCAGGACTGTGTTTGAGGCGCCGGTACGCTCGATGCACTTGCGCACCAGGCTGAAACCGTTGGAGTGCACGCCGCTCGAGGCCAGGCCGAGCACCACGTCGCCAGGGGCCACGTCGCGGCCGGTGAGGATCTTGCTCTTCTCGACCGCGCCAACGGCGAAGCCGGCCAAGTCGTATTCGCCGGGCGGGTACATGCCTGGCATCTCCGCCGTCTCGCCGCCGATCAGTGCGCAGCCCGAGAGTTCGCAACCCTTGGCAATGCCACCGACCACGGCCGCGGCAGTGTCCACGTCCAGCTTGCCGCAGGCGAAGTAGTCGAGGAAGAACAGCGGCTCGGCGCCCTGCACCAGCACGTCGTTCACGCTCATGGCCACCAGGTCGATGCCCACCGTGTCGTGCATGTTCCATTCGAACGCCAGGCGCAGCTTGGTGCCCACGCCATCGGTGCCGCTCACCAGCACCGGTTCCTTGTAGCGCTTGGGCACCTCGAAGAGTGCACCGAAGCCACCGATCCCGGCCAGCACGCCTTCGCGCATGGTTTTCTTGGCCAGCGGCTTGATGCGTTCCACCAGGGCGTCGCCCGCGTCGATGTCGACCCCGGCGTCCTTGTACGAGAGGGGGGTGGCGTTGGATGATGTCATGGTGATTGTTCGGAAAAGTGGGCAAAAACAGCCGGAATCCGGCCAAAAGGTGAACGGGCGCGCGGCCCTATAGAATTTGGAGGATTTTAAAGGCTTGTGTGCGCCGCTCCGGCGCCACGGTCGTCGTGTTTTCCGCCGCTCTTGTCGACACCGCTGCCGATTGGCTCTTTCTCTCCTCACCAACCCCATGCCCGGCCCTCACATGCAACAACTGGTGCTCGACATCGGCCTCGTCCCAGGGCCGACGCTGGACAGTTTTTTTGCCGGGCCGAACGAGGCCGCCTTGCGCCATCTGCAGTTGTGGACGGGCCCGCAGACCAGCCAGAGCACGCGTTCGCCCGTGCCGACCTACCTCTGGGGGCCGGGCGGCAGTGGCAAGACCCATCTGCTCAAGGCAGTGCGCGAAGCCTTGCGCGAGCAGGGCGCGACCGTGGGCTGGCTCGATGCCAGCGTGTTCGAGCCACCCGAATTCAACGAGGCCTGGGCGGCGGTGCTGCTCGACGAGGTGCACCTGTACAACAGCGAGCAGCAACATGCGGCCTTCAACTGGTTCGTCAACGCCCAGACCTGGCAGCGCTGGGTGCTCGGCGCGGGCGAATTGCCGCCGGCCGACCTGCCGCTGCGGGACGACCTTCGCACGCGCCTGGGCTGGGGCCATGTGTTCGCACTGCAGCCTCTGGGTGAGGCCGAGCGCCGCGCGGTGCTGCGCAAGCAGGCCGACGCGCGTGGCCTGTTCCTCGGCGACGAGGTGATGGATTTCATGCTGAACCGCTTCAGCCGCGACCTGGGCAGCCTGATGCAGTTGCTCGACCACCTTGATCGCTACGCGCTGCAGACGCAACGCGGCATCACCGTGCCCATGATCAAGTCCATGTTGGAGACACTTTGAATTCAGCGAAGAAGAAGCTCGTCCTGTTCGACCTCGACCATACCCTGCTGGCCGTCGATTCCGACTACACCTGGGGCGTGTTCACCACCGCCATCGGCTGGACGGACCCGGTCGAATTCAAGCGGCGCAACGACGAGTTCTACGCCCACTACAAGGCCGGCACGCTCGACATCCACGACTATGTTCGCTTTGCCGTGGACGCCGCTCGGCGCCAGGGTGCTACGAAATCCATAGCTGCCCACGCAGATTTCATGCGCGATGTGGTGCTGCCGGCCATCACGCCAGCGGCGCGTGCGCTGGTGAAGCGGCATCAGGACGCGGGTGACGAGGTGGTGATCGTCACCGCCACCAACGAATTCGTGACGCGCCCGATCGCCACCGAGTTCGGCGTGACGCAGCTGATCGCGGTGGAGCTCGAGTGCGAGCCCATCGGCGAGGACGGCGCTGGCGGCTGGTTCACCGGCGCCATCAAGGGCGTACCATCGGCGCGTGAAGGCAAGGTCACCCGTGTGGCCCAGTGGCTGGCCGAGCGCCAGCTCGACTGGTCGGACGTGGAGATCACGTTCTACACCGACTCCATCAACGACCTCGCGCTGATGGAAAAGGTGGACCACCCCGTCGCCACCAACCCGGACGACCGCCTGCGCGCCGTCGCCGTCGAGCGCGGATGGCCCATACTCGAATTGTTTCAAAAGCAGACATGATCAAAAATTTCATCGACAAGTTGCTCGGCAAGAAGCCGGCCGCTTCCAGTGCGGCCACCACCGCCGCGGCCAAGAAGAACAAGTTCGGCAAACGCGCCGAAGTGACGGCCGAGGCGCACGGCATCGACCCGAAGCTCGTGGACGAACGCGCCATCAACGTCGTCAGCACGCTGCAGGCGGCTGGCTTCGAGGCCTACATCGTCGGCGGCGCGGTGCGCGACCTGCTGGTCGGCCTGCGCCCCAAGGACTTCGACGTGGCCACCAACGCCACGCCCGAGCAGGTGAAGGGGCTGTTCCGCCGCGCCTTCATCATCGGGCGGCGCTTTCGCATCGTGCACGTGGTCTACGGCCGTGGCCGCGAACACGAGGTGATCGAGGTCTCCACCTTCCGCGCGCACATGGACAACGCCGCGGCCGAGCAGGTGGCGGGCAATGAGCGCACCAGCAAGAGCGAACTGGCCAACATGAAGCATGCGGTGGATTCCACCGGCCGGGTGCTGCGCGACAACGTCTGGGGCCCGCAGGACGAGGACGCCGCACGCCGCGACTTCACCATCAACGCCATGTACTACGACCCGAAGAGCCAGATCGTGGTCGACTACCACGGCGGCATCAAGGACAGCAAGAACCGCGTGATCCGCATGATCGGTGACCCGGCCACGCGTTACCGCGAAGACCCGGTGCGCATCATCCGCGCCGTGCGTTTCGCCGCCAAGCTCGGCGCGCTGGGCTTCAAGATCGAGCCCAAGACGGCCGCGCCGCTGGTGCATTCGCAAAAGCTGCTCGCCGACGTGCCGCAGAGCCGGCTGTTCGACGAAATGCTCAAGCTGCTGCAGACCGGCCACGCCATCGCCACCATCGAGCAGCTCAAGGCGCTCGGCATGGCCACCGGCATCTATCCGCTGCTCGACGTGGTGGTCGAACGTGCCGAGCAGCCCTTCGTGCGCGCCGCGCTGCAGGACACCGACCGCCGCGTCGGCGAAGGCAAGCCCGTGGCACCGAGTTTCCTGCTGGCCTGCGTGCTGTGGGCCGACGTGCGCGAGGGCTGGGCCAAGCGCCAGGCACAACGCCAGCCATCGTTCTCGGCGCTGCAGGACGCCATCGAAGATGTGTTCAATTCGCGCATCGGCGATGTGTCCGGCCGCGGCAAGCTCGCCGGCGACATGCGCGAGACCTGGCTCATGCAGCCGCGTTTCGAAAAGCGCACCGGCAGCACGCCCTACAGCCTGATCGACCAGCCGCGCTTCCGCGCCGCCTTCGACTTCATGCGCCTGCGCGCCGACACCGGCGAAATCGACGAAGCCCTGGCCGAGTGGTGGCAAGAATTCAGCGTGGGCGACGACAACCAGCGCCAGGACCTGCTCGAGCAGGCGCGTGAAGAACTGGGCCAGCGCCAGCGTGTCCGCGTGGTGCGCCAACCGGCGGCGCCGAAGGAAGAGGGCGCGGCGCCGACCGCTGCCAAGCGGCCACGTCCGGCCGAGTCCGAGACGGCCCCGGAAGGCGAGGGCGCCCCCGCGGACGGTGCGCCGCGCAAACGCCGGCGTCGCCGCAAGCCGGGCGCGGGCCGTGGCGATGCGGCCTCGACGCCGGGCCAGGACGGCTGATCGTCCTGCTGGTCACGGGTAGGCCCGAGAGCCCGCGTGCCTGACGCCTTTGCCATGACCGCGGACCGCGTTTCCGTCACCGCTTACATCGCCCTCGGCGCCAACCTCGGTGACGCCCAGGCGACCGTTCGGGGCGCCATGGACGACATCGCCCAGCTGGCCGGGACGACGGTGTGCCGACGCTCGTCGCTTTACCGCACGGCCCCTGTCGATTCGAGCGGCCCGGACTACATCAATGCGGTCATCGAGGTTTCCACGCGCCTGAGCGCACCGGTATTGCTGGAGAAGCTACAGAAACTGGAGCATCTCGCGGGCCGCGAACGCCCCTATCTCAATGCGCCGCGCACACTCGACCTGGACATCCTGTTGTATGGGGAAGCGTGCGTGCAAAGCCCCCATCTCAGCATTCCCCACCCGCGCATGAGGCAAAGGGCCTTCGTGCTGGCGCCTCTGGCCGAAATCAACCCCAACTTGGTGCAGCCAGCCGCATTGCAGGCACTGTCCGATCAGAAAGTGGAGCGGATAGCTGGTACGGCGTTGTAATTCGCCTGTCATCTGTCATTCACCGATGTTTGTGCGGTCGATCCCGCCCATCGCGGAAATATTTACCAACACATCGCCATCAACCCTTACTTCCATCCGTTGCGGAAATGCAAAATTGTCGTGTTGCACCGCAGCATAGTGTGTAAACTAGGTATTAACGCGAATGGGGTACCTCCCTAGATGTGTTGGGTAGTCGGGGTTTGCGCCCTGGCTGCTACCGGATCAACGGTTTCCTGGAGGATTCATGAACAGACTGACATACTCTTTAGCTGCTTTGCTACTGGGCGTTGCCGCGTCCACTTCCTCGATGGCTTCGCCGCAGGATGCCATGGCCCGTGCGGTAACGGCCGGCCAGGCTTTCAAGCACGATGCTTTTGATCCTTCGGGCCGCATGGTCAAGGCGAGCTACGTGGGTGGCATCTCGTCCGATGCGTCGACCGGTTCCCTCAACGAGCCCGGCTACCGTGGCAACGCGCCGGCCGCACGCGGCGGGCTGATCCAGTTCCTGGAAGGTCTGCCGCAGAGCAAGGGTTTCACACTGATGGCCGCCGTCGGCGTGATTTTCGTCATCGCCAAGCGCCGGCTCGCCGCCCGCTAGCACTGAGCCGGGCAACAACGGTCCGCGGCCGGCGTGCGGCGCTCCACGTCCGGGATGGACTCATCCGGCCCGGGCTTTCCTCGAGTTTTGCGGCGTGCGCCTGCCTCTGGCCTGTCGCGCTTCAGCTGTAAGATCAACCCCTTGACTGGTCGCCTTCCCAAGGTGCAGGTCGGCCCGCAGCCGGCCTGTGGCAGGCGCGTTTCGGCGAACGCCCGATCCGCGCGGGTGGCACCCTTCATCGCGGTGCTCGGCGGGACCATGACACCCTTCGCAGTCCGTGTTTCCACAACCCGTGCGACCGTTGTAAACCATCCCAGCGAAGAAGAGGCCCGATGACCCAGCAGCGACGAATTTTCATAGCCGGACATCGCGGCATGGTGGGCAGTGCCATCCTGCGCCAGTTGCTGGCCCAGGGCGTGAGCCCGGCGCAGATCGTCACCCGCAGCCATGCTGACATGGATCTCACCGAACAGGCGCAGGTGCGTGCGTTCTTCCAGGCCGAACGCATCGACGAGGTCTATCTCGCGGCGGCCAAGGTCGGCGGCATCCATGCCAACAGTACTTATCCCGCCGAATTCATCTACGCCAACCTGATGCTCGAAGCCAATGTGGTGCACCAGGCGTTTTCGGCAGGCGTAAAGAAGCTGCTGTTCCTGGGCTCGAGTTGCATCTACCCCCGCCTGGCGCCTCAGCCCATGGCCGAGGATGCGTTGCTGACGGGCCCGCTCGAGCCGACCAACGAGCCCTACGCGGTGGCCAAGATCGCCGGCATCAAGCTCTGCGAGAGCTACAACCGCCAATACGGTGCGAGCCACGGCATCGACTACCGCAGCGTGATGCCCACCAACCTGTATGGCCCGGGCGACAACTACCATCCGCAGAACAGCCACGTGTTGCCCGCGCTGATCCGCCGCTTCCATGAAGCGCGCGAAGCGGGTGCCGCCAGTGTGACGATCTGGGGCACGGGCACGCCCAAGCGTGAATTCCTGTACGTGGACGACATGGCCGCGGCCAGCATCCACGTGATGAACCTGGCCCCCGAGGTCTACCACGCCCATACCCGGCCGATGCTGAGCCACATCAACGTGGGCACCGGCGAAGACCTGTCGATCGGTGAACTTGCCGCGCTGGTGGCGCGCGAGGTGGGTTACCAGGGGCGCATCGAATGCGACAGCAGCAAGCCCGACGGCCCCCCGCGCAAGCTCATGGACGTGCAGCGGCTGCAGAACCTCGGCTGGCGTGCGACCACCTCGCTGGCCGATGGCATCCATCTTGCCTACCTTGATTTCCTGCAAAACCACCGCACTGCGGCTGCTTCCTGAAAACCGAGACATATAAAAATGACGACGAAACGCGCACTCATCACCGGCATTACCGGCCAGGACGGCTCCTACCTCGCGGAACTGTTGCTTGAAAAGGGCTACGAAGTCCACGGCATCAAGCGGCGCGCCTCGTCGCTGAATACGGAGCGCATCGATCACCTCTACCAGGACCCGCACGTCACGAACCGCAAGCTGTACCTGCACTATGGTGACCTGACCGATACCAGCAACCTCACGCGCATCGTGCAGCAGGTGCAGCCCGACGAGGTCTACAACCTGGGCGCGCAAAGCCATGTGGCCGTGAGTTTCGAAAGCCCCGAGTACACCGCCGACGTCGACGCCATGGGCACGCTGCGGCTGCTGGAAGCCATCCGGCTGCTCGGGCTGGAAAAGAAGACGCGCTTCTACCAGGCCAGCACCAGCGAGCTGTATGGCCTGGTGCAGGAGATCCCGCAAAAGGAAAGCACGCCGTTCTATCCGCGCAGCCCTTACGGCGTGGCCAAGCTCTACGCCTACTGGATCACCAAGAACTACCGCGAGAGCTACGGCATGTATGCCTGCAACGGCGTGCTGTTCAACCACGAGAGCCCACGCCGCGGCGAGACCTTCGTCACGCGCAAGATCACGCGTGGCCTGGCCAACATTGCCCAGGGCCTGGACAAATGCCTGTTCATGGGCAACCTCGATTCGCTGCGCGACTGGGGCCATGCCAAGGACTACGTGCGCATGCAGTGGATGATGCTGCAGCAGCAGGAAGCCAAGGACTACGTGATCGCGACCGGCGTGCAATACAGCGTGCGCCAGTTCATCGAGAAGGCCGCGGCCGAACTCGGCATCACGCTGGCCTTCGAGGGCTCGGGCGTGGAAGAAAAGGCCGTGGTGACCGCCGTGACCGGCGACAAGGCGCCCGCCGTAAAGATCGGCGACGTGCTGGTCAACGTCGACCCGCGTTATTTCCGGCCTGCAGAAGTGGAGACGCTGCTCGGCGATCCGGCGCTCGCCAAGTCCGACCTCGGCTGGGTGCCGCAGATCACGCTGGATGAAATGATCGGCGAAATGGTGGCCACCGACCTGGCGCACGCCCAGCGCCAGGCCTTGCTGCAAAGCCATGGCTACAAGATCAACGTCAGCATGGAATGAGTCCATGCGGCGGGCGCGGTTGCGCTTGAGAGATTTCGAATTAAATTTTTTGACGAGGGGTTTGCTTCATGAAGATTACGGTCATCGGTACGGGTTATGTGGGCCTGGTTTCCGGCGCCTGCCTGGCGGATGTGGGCAATGACGTGTTGTGCCTGGATGTGGACCCTGCCAAGATCAAGATTCTGGAAGACGGCGGCATCCCGATCCATGAGCCCGGCTTGCAGGAAGTCGTGCGCCGCAACGTCGAGGCGGGCCGCCTTTCCTTCACCACCGATGTGAAGCGCGCCGCGCAGTACGGCACCATCCAGTTCATCGCTGTGGGCACGCCGCCCGATGAAGACGGCTCGGCCGACCTGCAATACGTGCTGGCCGCGGCCCGCAACATCGGCAAACACATGGACGGCTACCGCGTCATCGTCGACAAGTCCACCGTGCCTGTGGGCACGGCCGACAAGGTGCGCGAAGCGGTGCAGGCCGAACTCGCCGCGCGCGACAGCAAGACCGAATTCAGCGTGGTCTCCAACCCCGAGTTCCTGAAGGAAGGCGCGGCCATCGAAGACTTCATGCGGCCCGACCGCATCGTCGTCGGCGCCGACGACGAAAAGGCCATCGGCCTGATGCGCCAGCTCTACGGCCCGTTCCAACGCAACCACGAGAAACTGGTGCTGATGGACGTGCGCTCCGCCGAGCTCACCAAATATGCCGCCAATGCCATGCTGGCCACGCGCATCAGCTTCATGAACGAACTGGCCAACCTGGCCGAAGTGCTGGGCGCCGACATCGAACTGGTGCGTTCCGGCATCGGCAGCGATCCGCGCATCGGCAGCCACTTCCTGTATTCGGGCTGCGGCTACGGCGGCTCATGCTTCCCCAAGGACGTCAAGGCGCTGATCAAGACCGCGGGCCAGCACGGCAACAAGCTGCGCGTGCTGACCGCAGTGGAAGAGGCCAACGACGCGCAGAAACACGTGCTGGTGGACAAGATTGTCGAACGCTTCGGCAACGACCTATCCGGCAAGCGCTTCGCCCTATGGGGCCTGGCCTTCAAGCCCAACACCGACGACATGCGCGACGCACCGAGCCGCGTGGTGGTGGCCGAGCTGCTGCGCCGCGGCGCCACGGTCACGGCCTATGACCCGGTGGCCATGAGCGAAGCCGAGCGTATCTTTGGTGATGAGCCACGGCTGAGCTTCGCCGGGCGGCCGAAGAGCGCGCTGGATGGTGCCGATGCGCTAGTCATCGTGACGGAGTGGAAGGAATTCCGCAGTCCGGATTTCGATGCGATCAAGACAAGGCTGAAGCAGCCGGTGGTGTTCGATGGTCGGAATCTGTATGACCCGGCGTTGGTGCGGGCGATGGAGATTGAGTATTTCAGTATCGGGCGGGGTTGAGTCGGACCTACTCGTCTATGTAAAGGGGCGCTTTGCGCCCTTTCTGCTTTTCAAATCATCGATTTAGTCTCTGATTCAAATGAAGTTACTCGTAAATATGTCTGTGGTCGGCACCAAATCGACCGGTCTTGGTGTCTATGCCACCCACTGTGCAGATGCGATCACCCGTATGTTCGATGCCGATATCGTGGCACCCGCGGGTTATCTGGGGCAGGGCCGCGTCGTGAGTACAAGCCCGGACAACATCCTTTTAGGCGCAGGCAAGCTGGCACCGGTCCGCCGCCTTTTATGGGCGCGCCGTTTTCAGCAGCCCAATGATCGTTTGCTGTATTCGCCAACTCATTTGGCGTTCCCAAACAGCAAGCAGCAGATACTCACCGTTCACGATTTAATTTCGGTGCGGCTTCCTAAAAATCATCCTCTGCAGAGCTTATATTTTAAGCATATATTGCCCCCCCAGCTGGCTGTCGCGAGAGCTGTCTTTACTGTTTCTGAGACCACACGGCTAGATATCCATGAGGAATATGGTGTGCCATTGGATGATATTCACGTTGTTCCCAATGGAGTCGATACGACAAAGTTTTACCCATCATCTGCGCCCAAGGAGAATTTTCTCCTGGTGGTAGGGGCTTCCTATTTTCACAAGAATGTACAGGAAATCATTCAAAATGCCAAATTTTGGAAGGATGACTATTCTCTTGTTATCGTTTCATCTCGGGGGAAATATCGTGAGTATTTGGGTGAATTGATCAAGAATGCCGGTTTGGTTGGTCGAGTAAAAATTATTCCATATGCTGAAAATGCAGAATTGCTAAGGTTATATCAAACCTGTGCAGCCTTCGTATATCCATCGATGTGGGAGGGATTCGGTATTCCACCGCTCGAAGCCCTGGCTTGTGGTGCCCGCGTGATTGTTTCGGACATCCCCGTGTTGCGTGAAGTTTTGGGTACATCCGCGTCGTATGTCCGCTTGGGTGATGAGGCCAGTTGGGAGGCTGCTTTTGCCTTGCTGAGGTCGAGTGAACCAAAAGTTTCTTTAAATGTGGCGACCCCGCCCGTTAAGAAGTACACATGGGAGAATTCGGCGGCTCAACTCGTTCAAGCGTTGTTGAAAGTTGAACCGATGCTGGAACGTTTAGTTGTCAGTCGATGAGAATTAGCCAGTGTTGAATCATGAAAATTCTGCGCGGCTTGCCCTGCTGCGATTTCCATTAATCGTTGGGGTCGTTTTCGTACATGCGTATGGTGGGAGTATGAATCTTTCGAATTCGGAAATTTCTCCGATTAAGAATTCGCCAATAGTTGGCTTTGTTCAGGATTTTATTTCGAATGGCTTGGCGAGAACTGCCGTTCCATTGTTTTTTGTTATTTCCGGATATTTATTTTTCTTGAAAGAGGGATGGTCTTTTGAGCATTACCAGAATAATGTCATTTCTCGTGTAAAAACCTTGCTTATCCCTTTTCTTTTTTGGGGGTGTTAACTGTCTCTATTTTCTCGGTTGCGCAGTCTATACCAGCGTTACGAAAGTATTTCTCTGGGGGCATACTTCGATGGTTGGTTTTGGGACTTATGACTACCTTCGGGCAATCTTTGGAATTGGGCGCATGCCAATTGCCTATCAGTTTTGGTTTATTCGCGATTTAATGGTGTTGGTGGTTTTTTCACCGTTGATTTTTATATTTATTAATAAAATCGCATGGGTGTTTTTGACCCTTCTGCTGGCGGCGTGGGTTTTTGATCTTCGCGTTGCGTATTTCCCTGATTTTGAAGCGCTTCTCTATTTTTCTTTGGGCTGTTTCTTTTCGCTGAAGAAAATTAATCTGTTTTTTTCTGATAAATTTGCAAAAATCCAGATCTTGTGTTATTTCGTAATTCTTGTTTTGACGGTTTCATTGAAGGGGGTGGATATTTATCCATATTTTTATAAGTTCAGTATCATTTGGGGTTGTATGGCAATCATGAGTGGAACGAAATATGTAATTTTGGTGGAGGCTTTGAAGAATAAAATTATTAGTTTGGGCTCTGCTAGTTTTTTCGTCTATGCGACTCACGAGCCTATGCTGACTGCTTTTAAAAAAGTATCTTATGGATTGGTTCATCCAGAAAATCAATTTTCGATTCTGGCTTTGTATTTTCTTGCTCCCACTGTAACCATTGCTTTTACTCTGATTTTATTTTTTACATTTTCTCGATATTTCCCATCGGTTTTAAGGTTTGTAACCGGTGGAAGATAGTTTGTGCTAGGAAAATTCAAAAGAATTTATTTTTAGTTTATCGTCAACTGTATTTTTACTAACCATACCTGAAAATCGCGAGGTGAAAGCATTGGCGCAAGAGTGTATTTTGCGATGCGCAAGACCGCGGGAGTTGGTAAAAATAGGGTAGGCGTGGCGCTTCCGGCACACCGTACGTCTTGGCTGACTCAAGCCTGATCAATCAGATAGCTATGCGCGGGCTACCGTTCGATATGGCGCAAGATGGTGTGTCTGGGCATCGGCAGGCCTTGCCTGGCTAACCAGCGATTACGCACTTTTTGGAGAATTTTGTCCATGGCAGCACCAGCTGTATCATGCGCGGAGCATGTCAAAGCTGTCGAACGCTTTTTTTGTATTCATTGTGAAACAATGGGAGCGGTTCGTGGGTGCAGACTCGCCGTACCAGTCCCAGGACGATTTTTTCACCGTGGGAAGTCCTGATCCATCTTTAGTGTCTAAAGAACCGCCAGAAACGGATTTGGATGGGCAGGTGCCACTTTTGACGGATTTGACGGCTCCGCAGCCACCCAAGATAGGATCCCGCGACGCTGACGGATCTTAAGCCCCCATAGCCAAGGTGTAGCCGGATCCGGCGCCTGCACCAAGCTTCTCTCGCCGCACCACAGCACCAGCGAGTGTTCGGGTGGCAGCACGCACAGGCCCAAGAGATGTATTCAAGTTTTGCCGCAAAGCGTGGATCGCGCGAGACTTTGAAGACGCCCCTCATAGGGTCAGGCCGTCGGCCCCTAATGTTGCGAGACGCTGTCCGTGCTGACGTTCAGAGCGGGTGACACTTTACAGATAACGCTGTCTCGCATTTCAAAGTTGAGCCTGCCACGCATCAAAACATCTTTTTAAATCGCAACATGGGTTTTTCTATGGCATGCCATGAAAATACTGCAAAAATGGAGGTGAGGATTATCGATAATATGACATTGCCGACGTATGTTTTACCGAAAACAGTAAAATGCCAAACAGCCTGCTGAATTGGGGCTGCGTACAAATATATTCCATATGAGTAGTCACCATCCATGACGTAGGGAATCCGCTTGGGGCGCTGAAGACCCAGCCATATGGTGAGATATGCCACGGGAAACGGGGCAAGGTAGATAAACTGATAGTTGTATAAAAATAATGCACCCAGCAGGGTAGAAAGAATGGCCAAAGCACCGCTGAAGGGAATTTTTTCACGGTTGATATTAATCAGGACGCCAGCGATAAAGAAAAGAACCAAGTGTCGACCATTGACGTTGGCTGAACTTCCTGCGGTTATTGGTATGTAGATTGCCACCACCGTTTTAATTAGGCAGAGTAACGTGAAAGTCACCAAAAACCAGCCGGGCCATTTGCGTAATCCAAAGAGTGCCAAAAGTGTAAGAGCAATGTAGCATTCCAGTTCAAATGGTACGGTCCACAAAGAAGTATTTACCAAGTTGGGAAGCGGATTTTCTAAAAAGACTCCGGGTAACTCATAATGAATCCAGCCCAATATATTGAGCAAATACCTGTAGAACGCCGGGTCCGAAAAGTACTGTCGAATAGAAAACGATGTAGCTAATAGACCAAGAATCAGCGCGGAAAGAATGACCTCTACAGTAAGCGCAGGGTAGATTCTAATGAATCGCAACCAGAGAAATTTTTTAATGCTCGGCGTACGCGATAGGCTCGATGTGATGAGGAAGCCGCTCAGTGCGAAAAACATTGGAAGAATCCAGTAAGTGATTCTTCCACTCCAGTTCGTGGCCAATTCAAGTGCCTCGGATAATCCGAAGGTGAAAAGATATGAGTGCCAAATGAGAACGGCTAACGAAAGCCCAAACCGTAGGTAATCGAATCCGGTTGTGAATCCTTTAATTCCTTCCATGTAATCATAGATCGACGCGGGTGGAGCTCGACGCCACAGGCTTACTGGTAAGTCTGTCGTCACTGTCTTGTCGGATGGCGATGAATTGTTGGTCATGGTTGTCGTTGGTACTTTTTTATTAGTCGATGCGTTCAGTTTGCGTGGCGCGCGTCGGCATTGTGCACTGCAACAAATGTGCCACTGTAGGTAGTCAACAACGTAATTCCAAGAGATGTGACACTGTCAATGATTTATGTTTCAGATTTGATCGTTTGTTGCACTTCACTTCGAAGGCGGCTGAAACGTCTGGTCGCCATAGCGATCACGTCCTAGCCGGACGCGATGCTGTCATCCATCCCCCCACCGATCCTGAGCCCAGACCAAGCGGTGAGCCGACTCCTTCCTCGAGAGCCTATTCACGCCGCGCCGGCTGGAGGACTTCGCCCCGCCAGTGTGCACTACGGCTGATCCGCCAGTTGATCAACGCGGCCTTGGTGAAGATTGACGTTCTGTTCCGCGCCATGTACAAGGTCCATATCAAAGCAAAGGCGGTTGTCCAAGCATCGCCTAGGAGAAACTTTTGCGCGTCATGCTGCTGCAGGCCAGGTGTTCCACGGCGTGCACTTGAAGCGCCAGCTCATGCAGCGGCCGATATAACCTGCCGTTTCGCCGGTTTATCGGTCTGACCACGAATGACGACGTGTGGGTGCCCACCGTGTTCATCAAGAACCGCGAGCGTTTGGTTGCACAGAACACGGTCATCGAACTCTTCAATCTGGTGCTGGTGCAGGCCGTGGACAAAGGGATGCTCTCGGGTGAGTACTTCAGTGGGGATGTCAATCCGATGCAGCCTTGCCGGGGCACAAAGCTTCGTGTGGAAGCACGCCAGCGATGGAGCTGATGATGGCGCCGCAACCGGCAGCACATCTGCATCGAATACTGATGCCGATGCCCGGCTGTACTGCAAAGGCGACAACGCCTGCCTCTTCCGTTTCATGGGCCATATCCTCACGGGCAACCGCCATGGGCTGGTGGCCAAAGCCATCGCCACCAGCGCCGATGGCTTTGCCGAGCGCGAGGCGACCAGGGTGATGATCAACCGATGCACGGCAAGCGGCAGGCCGAATTCACGCTGAGGGCCGACAAGGGTTACGAAGCCAAGGAGTTCATTGCCGCGCTGCGGGCAATGAACGCATTGCTTAAGCGACTCGATAAAGCCATCGGGCAGTTCTATGACGATGGAGATATGGTCGACGAAATCAACGGCTACTGATTTGGGTCCTACCGTCAAGACGGTATGGCTGGCCGCTTACCTATTGCCGGCAAACACCTCGTGGTAGATCGGCATGCTGTCGGCTGTTTACACCACACCCAGAATGGACTCCCTGTGGCGTAGGCGGCACGGCTGATACGCAGGGTATAAGCCGGCGGCTGCCGGAGGTACTCGGGTTCAATAGTTCAGCCATTGCTACCGAAAAAGCATCCAAGCAACTTAAAGGTTGTATTGCCCAAGCGAAATATCGAACCCACGGCGCAGCAAGACTAACGTTCCGATGGGTGGATCGCTTTACGGAGCGCTTTTCGTGTCTGAAGGAGAAATGCCCTGCCATGGCCCGTGCACGCCAACAGGAGCACAAGTAGCCCGTACGACAGGCCTACTTCCAGCAACAGCGTGACAAGATCGGATGGCGCCTTGGCGAACAAGCCAAATCGCACGGCCGCAAACGTGATCGCCGCGGCCAGTGTGGGCGTGGCAATGACGCCAAAAATATCTCGGAAGTTCACGGGCCCTTCCTTAAGCGCTCCGCTTAGCACCAAGGGTGTCTGGATAAAGATGAACGACAGACTCGCCACGGCCGCAACCCCCACTGCGCCCCAGTAAATGCCGATGATGCACGCGGTGAGATTGATGCCAGAGGCGGTCACCCAGTACTTGAGCATGGCGCCGGTTCGATTGCGGCTGATGAAAATCCACGACGCGCTGGAAAACAGGGCAGAAGTCATGCCGCCGACGCAAAACCACGCGAATATCGGCGTGGCGGGCTCCCAGCGGCTACTCATCAGAAATCGAATCACGGTTGCCCCATCGGCAACACATACCAGAAGGCCGGGTACCGTCGCTACGACGAGAAGCTGGACCATAAACAAATAAGTTTTGCGAAACGCGGCCGCGTCCTGCGACAGGCTGGACAGCAGCGGCACCGCCACACGGTTGATCGGCAACAGCAACTGGCTGAGCGGCTGAACCAGCAGCCGATAACTTCGATCGTAAAAGCCTAGCTGTACCGGCCCTTCGACGTATCCGATCAGCAGGTTGTCGGCAGACTTGGAGAGTACGTTGGCGAGGTTGGTCCCGGTGACGTTGCGGCCAAAGGCGAACTCGGCCCGCACCGAGATCGACCGTGTCGGCCAAGACGGCTTCCAGCCGCTAAGCAACCAAGCCGTCGATACTGCGGTCAGGGTCGAGACGAGTTGCCCAAATACCAGCGACCAATAACTCATGCCCAGCAGGCTTGCGGCGACCGTTGCGGCGCTACCCATCAAGGCAGCGCCAACATCGATCTTGGCGATGGAAACGAAGCGCATCTTTCGGGTAAGAAAGGCGTTAGGCAGGATACCCAGCGTTCCCAGCGGAATCATTAGCGCCATGACGGATGTCAACCCCAGCACCCGCGGCTCTCCATAGAGGTAGGCGGCCAACGGTGCGGCGGCAATGATGAGTGCGCCGAGCGTGGTCCCCATGGCGAGGTTGACCCAGAACAGATTCGACATCTGCAACTGGTAGATCGATGCGCGCTGAACCACCACTTGGCCAAAACCCAGGTCGTTGATGATCATGACCACGGCAATGATGGGGGCGATCATCGCCAGCAAACCGAAGTCGGCCGGGAACAGAATCCGCGCCAACACCAATTGCGTGCCGAACTGCAGGGCCATCTTCAGGCCCTGGCTGAGCATCGTGGCAAATGAGCCTTTGACCGACGCGGATTGCATTCCGCCCGGCACCACGCTGCGCGGAAAAATCTCCCGGTCCCGCACCTCGGTCATCGAAGGTTGCGTCCGCCAAAGTTGCCCGTGAGTTTGCGTAATCCTAGGCTGGGCAGATTTTTTACGAAGTTGAAAAAGCTTGCGGGTGCTTCTTCCATCGGGCCGTGGTTCGGCCGTTTCCTGCTACGTTTGCTACCCAGTTGGTCTAGGACCTTGCGCGTTTCGTGGAGATACGCGGAGCCGAAATGCCGATCGGGTTCGAGATAGGCGCCCTCGGCCCATTCGTTCCACGCGTTGATGAACACGATGCGTGCTTCTTTAGAGGGCTCCTGGAGTGCCTGGGTGGAAGCGGCGTGTAGCCAGTCGCCGTATTTCGCTGGGTTGGAGCCAGAGTAGCCGCGGCCCCAGTTCGGGCGGCGCGCGTCGTTGTCCCAGCTAGGGCATACGCCGGGATGCAGCGTGTAGCCTTCCGCCTTGTTGGCCATGCCGCTTTCGGCCAGTTCATCGTATGTCACGACGTTGCCAATGAAGCGCGGGTCGAGGTAGCGCAGTCGGCGTCGGTTGTTGAACAAGCCTTTGCCCACCTTGTGCGGCGGGAAGCCCGCCACGGCGTCCATGCCGTATTTGCGCGGGTCGTTGTCGTCGAAGGCCTGCGGCATCATGATGTAAGGGTCGCCAAGGCCCTGGGCCTTGAAGTACTCGCGCCATCTCTGCACCATCTCCTTCGCATCGGGGACGAGGCTTGGGCGGTACAACATGATGACCGGGCGGCCGTCGATCCGGATGTAGCGTTCGTCCCTGATGAACTTGGCGATGTACTCGGCGTACTGGATGTCTTCACCTGGCGCATGGTTCTGCTTCATCAGTACATGCTGTTCAGAGCCGTCCCAGCGACGCGACCAGGTTTCGTTTGCCCAGTTCAGGCAAAACTTGAAGTCGATGTCCTTGTTTTCGAGCAGCAAGTTCAGTGGGGTGTCCAGGATTGTGCGGCCGCTGAACCAGTAGTTGTGGATACAGAAGCCATAAATGCCGCCACGCTTGGCGAGCTCCACCTGACGCTTGAGTGCGTCCACCTTGGAGAGATCGTAGTAACCGAGTTCCTCGGGCAAGCGCGGCTGGTAGTGGCCCACATACCGCGGCAGTGCCTTCGTGACGTTGCTCCATTCGGTGAATCCCCGACCCCACCATTCGTCGTTTTCCGGAATCGTGTGAAACTGTGGAAGGTAGTAGGCAATGTAGCGAACCGCCGGGTCGGCCACGCCTTCCGCGGGCAGGTCCGAAGAAGGGCGGTAGTCCGGCCCCTTGGATGTGTTGTGTTCGTATTGTTCGATGATGGTGGTCATTGTTTTCCTAGGTTACTAAGTAATCGTTTCAATCTGGTCGGCGGTGTCAGAGCGAGCCGCCCAGCCGACCGGTCACCCCGTCGAAAGCGGCGCTGACCATGGTCCAGGCATTGCGCGGGCGGCGCAGAACCAGGCCAAGACCGAGCGCAAGGGTGACGAACATGGTCACGTTGGCCGCGGTGATGACCCAGCCGTCGCTCCAATACCGGCTCTTGAAATAAATGTTGTTGCGGATGCTGTAGTACAGCCGTTTGGGGTTCTCGCTACGCAAAAGGTCGATCATGAAGAAGCGGCTCCTGCCAGTGGGCTGCGCATCGCCAGCGGCCCAGTCTCCCTCGGCGTCGTCCACTACACAGCCCGGCACGAGCACTACATGGCCACCATGGCGGCGCACCCGGTTGGTCCATTCGAGGTCGTCGAAATACAGCACAAAGCGTTCGTCGGGATAACCGATGACATCGATGTGCCGGCTGTGGATGAAAAATCCGCCATAAGGTCCACCGGGAATATCGACCCCTTGCGCTTCGGGAGAGGAGTCGACCTCGGTCATTAAGGGTAATGACGGCGGACTGCTACGCAGCCGTTTCAGCACGAACTCCGGTATGCGGCGCACATCGAGGGACGAAATGCTGGATTTCCGGTAGAACACCCCTTCGCCCTGGCCGGTCTTGGCAGCGTTGAGCCAAAGGGGAAATCTTTCGCCACGAAGGCTTGTGAAAGCGATCAACGAATGCAGCGGATCGCATTGTTTGGCTGCATGACGCAGTGCCTCGAGTGCGCCGGGACGTGGGCAGTTGTCGTCGTCCAGCAGCCAAAGGTATCGGTCTCCCAATTCGGCACGCGCATGGCGAATGGCGGCTGTGAAACCCGCGCCGGCTCCCACATTCTTGTCGAGATGGACGATGGTAATAGCCAGGTTCGCCGTAGTCTTCAGAGCTTCCAGTTCCAACTTGTAAGCCGCGTCGACTCCGTTGCCCACAATGACCAGACGGGGGATGCCAAGCGCTTCCAGCGATTGCACGCAGAGGCGGATAAGAGCGATGCGCCGTCCATAGGTCACGGTCAGCGCAACTATGTCGGCCGTGCTGAGGGGTTGGTCGGCCGGCCCTGCCAATGGTGTTGGTAGAGACGCTTCAGTCATGCGAGCTCAAAGCCTTGTTTGGAGCCGAGACGACGTGCCTCGCCGTCGGCTACGGCCGAGAGAAAGAGCTCATACCGTGCCTGTTTGCCCAGCCTGCGTGCGAGCAGCCGCATGCCAGTTAGGAAAACAAACCGGTTCAGCCCGCGCAGTAGCGGGTTATGCGGCACGCTGTAGCGCTCGAAATACGAGCGGTTGCGCGCTGCATAGAAGACGCTGAGATCCGAGCCGCCGGCCAGCCAGGCATGCGAAGCTGATTTGTGCAGGCGCTTGGTATTCCATGAGGGTTCGATATCGACCACCCGGCTTCCAGTGACCACGATCAGCTGGCCGCCCATGCGTGTGACACGGTAGGAAAACTCTGTGTCGTCGGCATACAGCACGAAGCTTGCGTCCGGCAGGCCGATTTTCTGAATAAGGGATGCCTGGAACAGCATGCCGCTATAGGGGGCGACGTCGAGCAACCCGAATTCAGGCAATCGCGCTTGGCCGGATGGACGTAGAGGGTGCATACGTCGCAACAGCTTTCGTGGCAAATGCTTCAGATGGAATCCGAAGAACGCATTGGGATGCAGTCTCTGACGGGTGCTACCGTTGCTGATCTCGGTCTGGTTCTCGGGCCGGAAGCCGACCACGGCCAGTGGCGCGTCCTGGCTTGTCTCCAGCGTGTGGCGATAGGCTTGCAGTAATTTGAGAAGGCTGCCGGGTTCGAGCCGGTTGTCGTCGTCGAGGAGCAAAATGTAGTCGGCGCCGGCACGGCAAGCGGCTTCCATACCGGCCCTGAATCCTGGAGCGGAACCGAGATTCTTGGCATGGCTGATTACCTGGACTCGATCGCCGAAGACGGCTTGGCACTCGGCCTCGATCGGGACGAAAGAGCCGTTGCTGACGACAACAGCATTAGCCACGCCTTCGCTGAAGGCCGAGGACAACGCCTGCCGCAGAAGATGCAGCCGGTCGCCGTAGGTCACGGTCACAAGGGTTACCGCACTCATGCAGGCAAGAAAAGAAAGGCTTGGGTCATCATGGGAATAGCGGGTTATTTCGAGTTGGCGGGGAGGCCGACTTCCAGGCCTGGCACAACGCGGCCGCGGCCACGTGTTGGCAAGTCTTCGGCCATGACCGCGGACGAAAGTTGCTTTGCAGATTCCGTGCCGTCATCGCTTGGCGATACGTGAACACGGTAGGACGCCCCTTCACGCTGCACGGTTTCTACATAGACCGCATAGAAGCGCGCGCCGGATGCGTTGATGAAGGCTGGACGAGCAACCGCTGGCGGGTGGATCATGTAGAGCAGGCCACCGATCACCTCGGTGTTGGCCCCGGCGGTGTTCTGGATTGCCGTGTTGTTCTGTTCGGTTTTGAATCCAAGGATGGACAGTGGCGCACCGTCGTTGAAAATGCGTACGCCTTGACCTTCAGTATTGAATTGCCGCGCCCATACGCCGTTCCTGCCGGCCAGGACCATGGGGCCGCAGCAAGTGTTTTCCAGGAACAGGGGGCCGCCGCTTGGCATACGGCTTACCAGGCCTGTGCCGGCCGCAAGCACATCCTGCAGCACGAGCGAGCGAGCGCCGCTGTGCTCGATGCCCAGTTGCGAGGGCATGCCTATATTGTCCAGTGCAATGCGTTCAATCGTCAGCGGTGAACCTGCGGTGGCCACCCGGAACATGCCCGTTTCACCCTTGAGTGTGGGGGCTCGCCGGCGCGACACTGTGACAGACGAGTACATCCCGACAATGCGGCGCACCTTGGCAGGCACGTCGATCACGTCGCTGATGACATAACGGCCCGATGGCAAATAGACGACTTCGGCCCCGGACTGCATGGCGGCCCGGATGGCCTCGGTGGCATCCTCGCCGGAGTCCGCCTTGGCGCCGAACCGCTCGACGCTGGCCCAACGCTTGGCCTCAGGCGTCCACGCGGCGGGGGTGGGAGGAGTCGCGAGCTTCCAGAACGCATCGAACTTTGCCAGGCGCAAATTGCCGAAATAGGCGCCGTCAGTGGCCGATTGCAAGGAGCCACCCGCCTTTTCAGCGACGCTCTCGCCGCTGACCAGCGTGACACGTGTGCCTTTCATGGTGAGGTAGCCACGGTTGTCAACCCAGGTCGCGTCGTTGCGCGCCAGCTGGACCACCAGTTGGTCGGATACGACCAGGCCGTCGGGCCCCATATTCTGCAGGGCCAGTGCGCCGGTTTCGATGCGCACATTGCGCAGGGCGAGGGCGTTACCGTTGTTGCGCAGTGCCACCTCGGACTGGCCGCTGAGCGCGACTCCTTCCATCGTCAGGCCGTATTCCCGCTGACTGACGGAAATACCGACCGCGAAGCCCTGTACCTTGACGTCGGACAGAAGCAGCGGGCCAGGCCATTTGCGTTCCATCGAAATGCCGGTACGGCCGCTGCCCGCGGCGGCCATGATGCGTACATGTCGGATGGCGCCAGAATTATTGGCCAGGAAATCGATGCCTACCGCACCTGGGTTTCCTGGGCCGATGTCGATGGTTAGATCTTCCACGTAGTTGCCGTAGGCGTCGTTGCCTTCACCTTTGCCGGTGTAATCCTTGCCACCGGCACCGGATGCACCACCAAGTAGCATTGACGTCGTGTAGATCACTGGCTTGGGAGCCTTGGCATCGGTGAAGCCCGCGGTGGCTTCGTCCAGGCGAATGCGCACCGTGTCGGCCGATTCACCCACTAGCGCCATCGACGCGAGGTAACGGCCGTTCTCGTCGCGCTTCATCAGCGAATCGGTCACGCGGTAAGTCCCTGCGGGGAAGTACACCACGCGCGAAGGCCAGAAGAACTTGCCTTGGTCGGTGCGCGCGGCCGCAATGGCGGCAAGGATGGCGGCGGTATCGTCCGCCTTGCCGTCACCCTTGGCGCCGTGATCGCGCACATTAACGGCGCCGCTGTCGGCCGGCAATACGGCGCCAAGCAGCCAAGGACAGGCGCAGACCAGCACCAGAGCGGCGACCGTGGATTTCGCGTGCAAGAGGGAACTTGGCGGCCAACTGTTCATGCAGCGATGATCTCCTCGTACAGTCGGTAATAGGCGTCGATCACGCGGCCGGTATCCGAATAACGCGCCGAGTCCCGATGGGCCTGGTTGCCGTAGCGCGCCAACAGGCCGGGAGTACTGGCCAACTTGTGCATGGCGGCCTCAAGGTCGCCGGCCTGATCGGGCTCGAACAGAAGACCGTTCCCGTCGTTCGAGATCATCTCGGGAATGCCACCACGCCGGGAGCCGATCACCGGCACGCCGAAGATCATCGATTCGAAGACGACCCCGGGCAAGGGGTCGTGCCACAACGATGGCACAACCGACACGTCGACCTGCTCGAAGAATTCGTCTGGTTTCACCTTGCCGAGAAAAACCACCTGCTCCGAGGCGTAACGGGTCTTCAGCTCATTCAGATAGCTTTCTTCACCACCGCCGGCGATGACTATTCTGGTGGCCTGCATGCCGGGCTTGGTCTGCAGTTGGCTAAAGGCTTCCAGCACCAAGCCCACGCCTTTCCACGGGGCGACCGTGCCGATAAAGCCAAAGGTCTGGGCGGTGGCGGGATAAGTCGCACGGCCGGGGGTGGCGTAATCCCGCGCGTTGTTGATCACGCGACGGGCCTGCACGTTGGCGAACAAGCCGTTGCGCAGATGTGCATCGAGTACGGCCTGACTGGCGCCCACCACGGCATCTACTTGATTGGACGCCTTGGCACGCCCAATGCGGAAGATGCTGCACTGCTGGCAAGGTGTTTCGCAATTACGTTCGTTACGGAATAGCTGCGACCTCGGGCAAAGGTTGTAGTAATCGTGCAGCACCTGTACGGCCGGTTTCTCAAGCTGCTTTGCCACGCGCCAGGCCGAGGCCGAAAAGCCGGCGAGGTTATGGAAGGAAATGACGTCCGGGTTAAATTTCTGTACCACACCGGTCAGGGATTCGGCCATGGCGCTGTTGTCGATGTCCCGCGCGTGCCAAGCCAGCCTGCGCAAAGTACTAGGGCCTTTTTCCGAATGAGGCCAATAGATGTTGTGCAGCGGAAGGCGTACCACAGGCACATCAGCGATCACTTCGTCCACGACTTCATTGCGGTCGGTCGTGGCGGCAACCAGCACCTCGTTGCCTTTGACCATCTGGCCTGCAGCAAGCATGGCCAGCGACAGTTCTGCGCCGCCCCCCACATCGGGTGGGAACAAGGTATTTACGTACAGGATTTTCATGCGGGAGATGGTGATAGCTAGGTGACGCTTCAGATGCGCTTAGCAAAGGTAGCGATGATCAGGGCCAGTTGGCCGTCCCAGGTCTGCCGGTAGACACCGGAGCGCAGCAGATACACAGGCCGAGAAAGCAATGAAGCGCGACGTGCGCGGTCGAACATGTCCAGGCGGTGCAGGCTTTGCTGAGTGAGCATGTGGGCGCACTTGCGCAACGCGGCCACGTTGAGTGCATTCCAGGTCTTGAAGTCGCCCTTGAACAGCTTGCTTACCCGCGCCCACTTGGCCCGCAGCGAGATGTTCTCGCCATAGAGGTTGCTGCCATGCTGGCGGTAACGGATGGTAGGGTAAGGGTCGTAGATCATCGTGCCGCCATTGCCGGTGATGAGCAGGTAGGCCCACCAGTCATGCGCGGAAACTTCGACGTCGGTACCGGCTCGGCGCATCAGGTCCACTGCTGCATGGTTCAGGACCATGGTGTTGCCGGTAGTCATGTTCTGCACCAGTGCGTTGGCAAAGCCCGGCTTCTTGTGGAAGATGCGTGAGCGTCCAATGCGGTCGCCCGAGGCTCTGATCAATTCCGAGCTCGTGCCATACAGGCCTGGCAGGCCTGCTTGCAGGCCGCCGAGAGCCTGGGTCGCCCGCGCCAGTTTGCCAGTGTCCCATTCATCGTCCTGGTCGCAGAACGCATAACAGTCGGCCTGAATCTCGGCGCGGGCGATCAGCGAAAAGAAGTTGCGCGAGAAACCCTGGCGCGGGCCCTCATACACCTGGACGCGGTTGTCGTCGAAGGAGGCGGCAAAGGCACGCAGAATCGCCAGCGAGCCGTCCTTGGAGCCATCGTCGGAAACATGCAGCGTCCAATTGGAATGGGTCTGCGCACGCATGGATTCCAACTGCTGCGACAGGTATTTCTCGCCGTTGTAAGTACACATCAGCACTGCCACGCGGGCATGCTCGGTTACGGCGGCTGTGGTCATATCTTCATTTAGCTTCATTGAGGCTCTCGACGGCTGACTTGAAGCGTGCATTTCGCCTCTCTGAAAGATGTTGCGATAAACGGTGTCCCAAACGGATGGCAGGCTGCTCAATCGCGTAGGAGCCCACGATGGCGAAAGCCAGCGTAGCAAGCAACACCACTGCGAGACCGTGCGGGCCCGGTTCGAGTAGACCTATACCGTCTTGATGCAAGAAGTGGATGATCGGGGCATGTATCAGATACACGCCAAACGAGATGTCTGGCACATGGCTGAGCTTGGGGGAAAGTCGGACCGCCGCCACAACAAAGATGGCAACAAACAGAGGTTGGAAGAAGGCGAAGGCGTAGTTTCCATCAAAAAACTGCGCAGCGGCTAATCCAGTCAAGGTGAGGAGCAAGCAAACTGCCTTAGGCAACTTTTGAACGTATGAGGTTTTTGCCAACAGCCGCCGACAGACCATTCCCGCAACAAAGAACCGAAGTTGACCTGGTAGCTGTTTCGCCAGTTCGCCAGATATGGGGTCGACCAAATAATAGAATGCAGTAGAGGCAATGAACATGGCCGCTAGGGCTTGTCGCGGATACCAGCGGTTGAATGTGACCAAAAGCGGGACTGACAGGTAGAACATCACCTCAATCTTGAGTGTCCACAGCGCTGGATTGATGGCATGAACTCGCGCCTGATCGAGAAACCCTAATAGGCTCGGTTTTAAGAAATTTGCAAAACTGAGATTGGCTGCGAGATAGTGGGTGATTTCGCCAAAAGATCCTGCCGGCGCGTGCATCAGAATGCTAGCGAAGAACGCTTGCGCGACGACGACCACTGCATAAAGTGGATAAAGACGTGCGATGCGCCGTACGAAGAATCCTCCTACGTTGCTGGAAGACTCATAACTCGCGGTGACGATCCAACCGCTGATGACAAAAAATGCTTGCACCGCGACCGTGCTCGAGAAGCCGTGGGACCACCATTGGCCGAAACCGGTCAACTCTCGGTAATGTGCCAACACCACGTCGGATGCCAGCAATAAGCGCAAAAGCGTGAAATCCACTTAGATTTTTCTCGCGTCAGATTTGCGAAACGTATAAAAAAAAGACAATGCAAACTGCCGTCGACTCAAGGAAAGTGTGGGCATGGAGAAAATCGGCCGGATTATTGTTTTTGGGCGATGAGGCGCGGTGAATCTCGCCTCATACGAAGTCTTGCAAACGGACTACTTTCGGCAGACCGCATGCGTATGAGCCAGCCTATCGCGGCGCCAAGCCACATGGCGGCCAGCTGATCTTCGATGAGTGATACGACGACGCCGTACATCAGAAGAAATACCAGAGAGGCCAGGGCCATCAGATCCCTGTTGTCCCTTACGTTTCGGGCATTCATGGCTAGCGAGGCGATCAAGAACAAATACACAACAGACATGATTCCAAAGTTGCCGTAGAGGTAGACGAAGAGGTTGTCGGCGGCATTTCGGTCATCAGGCGCAAAAAATCTCTGTCCGCCTCCGATGCCACCTAGGCCAACGCCGAGCAACGGCGGGAATTGGCCGATCCACTTCCACGCTGCAGGCCACATGGACTCGATACGCTCGATGAAGGATTGAAAACTGAATACACCCGCGTCCCGCGGCATATCGACGAAGATCAACACGGTCGGCGCAAAGATCATGAAGACGATGGCTACGACGGCTGCAGTCTTCAAAGGCGTGGTGAAGTTCTTGCTCGAAATGAGCAGCGCCCCCATTGCGACGACAAATGCCAGGATCGCACCTTTCTGCGTGGTCCACACGAGCACGAAAAACGTAGCGGTAGAGATGAGCAACTTTAGCCAGTTCTGTTTGACGCTGATAAGCAGCATTGACGTCAGAAGTGGAATGCCGACCGCAAGATTAATCGAGGACCGCATTAGTCCACCCACGCGCTCAGTTCCGCTTTGCCAGTCCCGGCCCAGGAAGACGTCCACGCCGCCCAGCTCGACGTTGATGCCAACCCAGGGGTAATCAAGTACATACTGGTCAAGCGCCGCAGCGACAACCGTGGCGACCCAGAAGACGAAAATCACCCGAACCAGTTTGGGCGTCGGGTTGAAAATGGCCGATCCTGCCAAAAATCCGCATAGGACTGGAATGAACATCTTCAATCCGTAGATGGCGGGAATGGCGCTTCGGATATTCACCAGACTGATGAACGCATGGACGGCCATCAGAATGAAGAACACACCGACCGATGCCGGCATTGGGTTGTTTCGGTTTCTTGACGCGACAAAAACGACTGGTGCTAACAGCAGCAATGCGTCGCGAATGAAAATAGCGGAATCTAGGTGCACCATCGCCAGCAAGTACCGGGTGGGGCCTTCGAAAACCGACAAAGCGATGGCCACCCAGATGGCGTAGTAAGCTAGCTTGGGTTCCTCAAGCTGCCGGCTTGCTGTCGGCGCGGACACCCCGGTCTCAACCGTTGGGGCCGGTCGGGGCTTCTTGTTAGCGGCAAATGAAAACGGCAGCATGGGAGGGACTACGCGAGGTTCAACACCGTTCCAACAAGGTTTGTTCCGCAATCCTTGAATGCGGTGAGAACCCGGTTCAAAACTCTGGCGTTGGTCTTTGCCGCGCGAGTTACCAGCACGCCACCGCCGGTGCGTGAGGCGATGATCTGCGCGTCGGCAAATTCGGCGGCAGGCGGAGTGTCCAAAACCACAACATCGAATGTTTTTGCCGCCTCGGCAAGGATGGTTGTCATACGGGCGCGTGTCAGCAGTTCCTGGGGGTTTGGTGGTACGGAGCCAGCAGTCAGCACCGACAAATCGAAAAAGTGCGGCACCTTGGAAATGCATTCAGGCCCGGCCCGGCCCAGCAGCATGTTGCTGAGGCCGTTGCGCGAAGACAGATTAAAAAGCTTGTGCTGGCTTGCACTGCGCATGTCCGCGTCGATCAGCAGCGTGCGTTCACCCATCTGCGAAAAAGCTACGGCCAGATTCGCCGCCACCATGCTTCGGCCTTCACCCGATTGGGCGCTTAGGATGGCGAAGCTCGACGGCACGGAAGTGTTTGCCGCGCGTTGCATGACAAGCTGAGTGCGCAGCGAACGCATTTGTTCCGCGAATGGATCGGAGGGTCGGAACGCGAGCACCACGCTTGGGGAGACCGATTCATTGGTGGCGTGCAAATAGGGATATTCGAATTGCTGCGCAAGAGCGAACTCGATGTCAGCCCGCGAAAGCAATTTGAGTTTTACGGCAGCATCGCCGAAGCTCAGGCCATTCTGGCGTTGCGCTTGGGCGATACGTTCGGATGCTTCCGCGTCGAGATAGCCCGCTTCCACGAGAATTTCACCGATGAAACGGGTGCTGCGGCGAGGCGTGGGTACGCCCATCGGCTCGAGCGCAATATGGGGTGGCTTCATGTCCATGGTCATTCCTTGGTGGGGCTCAGGACGGGGCAACGTGGTTGGGAAGCCGTGGCACGGCTCGGGGCTTTTCCAGCCCGCGAATCCGGGGCAACGAGGCAAGCACCGGCAATTCCACCAAAGCCATCAGATCATCTGCGTTGCGGATCAAAGGGGTGCGTGCTTCCAGCCAAAGGGCAAGCGCTAAGCCGACGAGCAGGCCGAAAGCAGCGCCTGATGCAATGTTGATGAATACGCGGGGCCGCGAAGGAGTCGTTGGCTCATCCGCGGAAGTCAGAAAAAACACATTGGTTTGCTGGACCTGCGACTCGAGCAGCGTCTGGGATTGACGCGTGGTCGCCGTCTCCAGCGCCCGTTGGGCGCTTTCAACGTCGCGTTGTAGGACCACTGCGTCGGTCGTCTCGTTCATCATCGACAACACCCGGGCGCGTTGTGCCTCAATCGCGGCACGCGCAGCTGCCTCACGCTGTTCATTTACGGAGTTGTTAGTCGAAAGCGAGCGGGCCACGGCCTGCATCTCTCGCTCTAGTTGTGCTCGCAAAGATTGGACTTGTTCACGGCCATTGGCCACCGAAGGATGCTGCTCGCCATACTGCGTGCGCAGTTGCGTCAAATTGGTTTCCGCTGTGTTCAGGGCGCCACGCAGCGTTGTGATGGCGCCATTGTTCATCACGTCGGGCGAGTTGCGCGCGTCGCCGTGCGCCTGGGCCTGGCGTGAATTGCTTTCAGCCCGGCTTTCCTGGATCTGAACTAGTTGTGCCGCAAGCTGAGCCAATTTCGCATTTTCGATGTCGATGCGGCCCTCGCCGGCCGTGACAAGCCCCTTTTCGCGCTGGTACGCCGTCAGGCGTTCCTGAGCGGCTTCGAGGTTCTTCCGCAGACTCTTAGTGCGTTCGTCGAACCACCCTGTGAAGAGCTTGGCAGGCTCCACCTTGAGCTCGAGATTCGTTTCGATGGTGGCCTGAGCAAAGGCATTGACCACCTTGGCCGCTTCTGCCGGGTCGCGTCCGGTGTAGGAGATGTCCATCACGTTGGAGTCTCGGCTTGGCTTTGCGACAATAAAAGGCAGCAAGCTACGCGCGATGTAATTTGCCAGTTCGCCCTTGCTCTGGCCGTCATCCTGCCAGGACCGGCGCCATTCCGGATCGGCATCCCATTTGAGGATAGTGACCGCCCTGCGCGCCACCCGTTCCGAGCCGATCAGATCCGCCTGGGTGGTCATGACCACTTGGTTCGGGCTTTGCGCGCGGTCACCTGCACCAAGCGCGTCACCGCCTTTGGCGTCCACCAGGATCGAGGCGGTAGCGGTGTACTTTTTGGGCAACAGTAGGGTAACCGCAGTGGCACCGACCGCAAACAGCAAAAAGGCCAGAACAATGATTTTCCACCTGCCCAGAAACACTTCGAGTAGTTGGGCGAAATTCATGCCTGTTGCCCTCCTCTGGGTGTGGCGTCGTCCACCGAGGGACAAAGGTTTCGGCGGGGCATTCGTTTATTAAAGTTGGTCATCTTCAACATTTCAAAACAGGCTTTCACGTACAAAGATGACGTCGTTCGGCATCAGCGGATCCGTCAACGCAGGCGTGATCTGCTGGACCAGCCCTGAGGCGTCTTTGCGGTACAGGCGCAAACGCGACTCGGTTCCCCTGGTCGTGGGACCGCCGCCGGTGGCTAAGCCTTGCATGACGGTCATACCGCGCTCGATTCGGTAGGGGCCGTTACGCTGCGCTTCGCCATAGATATAGAACACCGGCGCCCGGTGCACGTAGAGCGTGTCCCCGGCGCTTACGGCGATATCTTCTTCGGATCGGCCGTCGAGAAATAATGCTGGCACGTCAATCACCTTGCGAAACGGCCTGCCTGCGCGTGTCCCCGTTAGGATGACGATGTCGTCGCCGGTCACTGTGGCACCACCGGCCATCGCCAGGGCATCTGTCACCCGCGTGTTGGTTTCCAGCGCAAAACGGCCAGGTCGATTTACTTGGCCCAGCACGGACACTTGGCTTCCCCGGATTTGGGTCAGCACGATGTTGACCTGGGGCTTTTGCAGGAAGCCGCCAGTTCGCAGCGCATCCGCGATTTTCTTCTCGGCAGCGCTGATCGTGAGGCTCCCCACTTCCACAGATCCGATGAGGGGATAGGTAATGCTGCCGTTTTCTGAGACACGGGCTTCGACGGTGAGGTCTGGATTCTGAAAAACCTGGACCCGGATGTTGTCGCCTGCCCCCAAGCGGTAATCCTGTACGGCCTGGGCCACTGCCGCTTGGCCCCAGAACAGGAAGCCTATTAGCAAGGCGGAAATATATCTTGTCAGACGATTGCAGCTCATAGTTCTATTCGGATCAATTCAAAAACGTGAAATTAAAAGGTGACCAGGGCCGTCAGGGTCGCCGTATTGAATTTGTAGTCAAAACCTGGCGAACTGGAGCCACGCCGGGTGTTCTGTAACGACAGACCGAGCGCCAAGGCATCTCGCGGACGCCAGTTGACGCTCAACTGTACTGTGCGCTCTGTGTCCTTGCGCTCTAGGACTGGTGTTGCACTTGGCAAAGGTCCTTGGTAGTTCAATTGCGCATACTGATAGGCAGCCCTCAAGCTCGTGTGGTCGCTCATCCGCCAAGTCGGAGCTAGGCTGAACCGGTTGGCGCTCACGAAGCTGCTTGTGTTCGTCTGGTAAGTACTCAGATCCCGCCCAAGGGCGGCCACCAGGTTGATCTTGCCCGTCGCAGCCCAACTCAAGCTCACATCTCCGATCGGCCCAGAGTAGTCCCTTATGGGCAGATCCGCATGGGTGCGGGCGATGTGCGCCAGTCGGGCTACTACAGTGGTCTTTCCCGTGATCTTCCAGAACATGCGCACCTCCTGCTCTTCTTCTTTTAGACTGGTCGGAAGAAGCGAGCCGGGAGTTGGGATACGGTTGAAATAGTCGCCAGTCCCTTCGCGCAGCCGGTAGCTCAAAAAATTGTCCGATGGAAAAACATAACGCAAGCCCACATAAGTGCTTGTGACTTGATCGTCGCCTTCTTGTACGACGGGCAGGTCGTTGGTATTGCGCGACCGTTGAAAGCCGCCAAAGACGCGCCACGCCGCCGCTAGCTCGCCCTCCGCATCGATTCGGCTCGAGCTCACCGTTCTGAGATTGCGCGCACTCACGTTCCGGAAATCGGAAAAGTTGTTGAGTGAGGTGCGCTTTTCCGAAACGATATTTCCGCGAATCCGAGGTGTTACGGCCCACCGCCACGCCGCGTCGTAATTGAGCGTGGTGAAGCTGAGATAGTCGTTGGTTCGGTACTTGTAGTCGAGCGCTGTCGCGTTGATTCGGATGTTTTGCAGCGAATAGGACTTGTCGATCGAAGCTCCGAGCGTCGTTGTGTCGATGCGTTCTGACTTCGTGCCAGAGCTTGGAACTGCTGACGATGGGGACAAGCGAAACAGATTGCTGTCGGTCTGTGTCGAGTAGCCGGCACTCAGATTGAAGGTGTCCAGGGCATCTGCCGAGGCCGGCCCACTGCAGACCGCAGCTGCCAAAGGCGCACACGCTAGCAGAAGCGAGGTCCATCGCCCCTTCAAGAACTTGCCCTCGATGCGAATCGAACAGTAAGCCGCGGCCAGCAAAGCGCGGACACGAGCGTTCCTCTGTAGCAACAGCAACGCGATCAAAACGCCTTGGTGTCATTGAACACCACCCGGATCGTTCGGAAAATGATGTAGAGGTCCAGCCGCAACGTCCAGTTGCGCAAATAGTCGAGGTCGAACTCGATCCGATGGCGCATGTGCACCAGGTCGTCGCCACCGCGGTAACCGTTGACCTGGGCCCAGCCGGTGATGCCGGGCTTCACCTTGTGGCGAATCATGTAGCCCGAGATGAGTTTGCGGTATTGCTCGTTCACCGCAATGGCGTGCGGGCGGGGGCCCACGATGCTCATCTTGCCTTCGAGCACGTTGATGAACTGCGGCAATTCATCGAGCGAGGTCTTGCGGATGAAAGCGCCGACACGCGTGACACGCGCGTCGTTGCGCGTGACCTGGGTGTAGGTGCTCTTGCCGTCTTCGGTGACCGTCATGGAACGGAACTTGTAGACGAGGATCTCCTTGCCATCGAGGCCGTAGCGGCGTTGTTTGAAGATGACCGGGCCCGGCGAACTGAGCTTGATGGCGATCGCCACCGCCAGCAGCACGGGTGAAACCAGCAACAGAATCAGTGACGACAGCACGATGTCACTGAGCCGCTTGGCCGCGCCGTTGGTCCCGCGGAACGGCGTTTCGCACACGGCGATCACCGGCATGCCACACACGGCACCGCTGCGCCCCTGGATCAGGTCGGTGACGAACATGTCCGGCACGAAGTAGATCGATGCCGTCGTGTCCTTCAGGTCGTCCAGCACCTGCAGGATGCGCGGCTGCGAGGCCATGGGCAGCGACAGGTAGATCTGCTGGATGTTGTTTTCCTTGGCGTATTGCGGCAGGGCATGGAGCTTGTCGATCAGCGGGAAGCCCGATGGCGCGTTCAGGCGGTGCAGCTCGCGGTCATCGAAGAAGCCGGCCAGTTCGATGCGGGAGAACGGTGTTTCGCGGATGCGGCGCGCCAGGGCGATGCCCTGGTTGTTCATGCCGACGATGATGGCGCGCCGCGGCGGCCCTTGCAGGGCGACGAGCACGGGCGCGGACAGGCGTAGCAGCCGGTGCGCGACGATCTGCGCCAGCGGTGCCACCCACAGCCAGGCCACGATGGCGCTTT
The DNA here is from genome assembly GCF_001955695.1 of Rhodoferax koreense. NCBI lineage: Bacteria > Pseudomonadati > Pseudomonadota > Betaproteobacteria > Burkholderiales > Comamonadaceae > Rhodoferax > Rhodoferax koreensis. Next base: position 2,171,911 of record NZ_CP019236.1, read on the forward strand.
GTGAGAACTCGCGGATGTAGCGGGTCACGATGCCAGTGGCCAGCAGCAGCGCGGCGATCACGATCCAGTTGATGATGGTCTGGCCGACGAGTTTGCGAAAGGACGACTGCAGCTGCGTCGTGCCCGGAAAGGTCATCGCGAACACGATCACCGACAGGATGAGGTAGGCCGGTGGGACGGTCTTCTCGAAATACATGGCCACGCCCCAGAGCGAAAGCACCAGCATCCCCGGGTCGATCGCCGATTCGATGATGCTCAGAATGTTGTCGCGGCCCAGCGCACCGCTGCCGGAGTTGACAGCCGACGCGTCTTCGCTAAGCAGTGGGGGGCTTTCCATCGAATTCGGGATCCTTAAGTCGGTAGAAGGCTGGGGTTCGGGCGGTTGCGTCCAGGCTGATGAATTTCGCTGCATAAGCTGTTTCGGTGACCTATTTGCATCAAGAATCGTGCCAATGGAGGCGTGGCTCTTGCGGAGAGGAGGGCGCTGGCAATTCTGGCTGGCGCGATGTCGCACATCATATTGCAGTGCAGCATTTCCAGTGTTTTTCCGAGCGGTGGAGTATGGCGTCACACGCCGCCCTGGCCCAGATTTGGGGCGAAATTATCGTAAGAGAAAGCTACCCTGCCGCTATGCACGCGGCTGGATGGAGCTTAATTTACCTTCGTGACGACACAGAGACTGCGCGTCGGATCCGGCGTTTAGATAGATTAGTCTGATGTGGCGGTGCACTCGATGTCTGTGGTTTTTCCGCCGCAGTCATCCCGCGGACGGGTTCGGATCTGCCGCTCAGCGCGCCGGCCCGGCTCGCGGTTGCGTTTCGGCGCGCGGTTAAACTTCGCGCAGTTTTCATTCAGGCGTCATATTTCTGACGCAATCCCCTTCCTCAGGAGTCCGCCATGCTGTTTGGCAAGTTGTTGCCGCGCGAAGGCAATTTTTTCGAAATGTTCAACCAGCACGCCGAGCGGATCGTGGAGGCCGCGCACGCGTTTGCCAAGCTGGTGGCGAACTACAGCGATCCGGATCTGCGTGAGAAGTACAACCGTGAGGTGGACGAAGCCGAAGGCGCCGCCGATCGCATCACGCAGGAGGTCAATCGCGCGATCCACAAGACCTTCATCACGCCGATCGATCGCGAGCAGATCCATTCGCTGATCAACACCATGGACGATGTGGCGGATCTGATCCAGGACTCCGCGGAAACCATGGCGCTGTACGACGTGCGCAACATGACGGACGAGATGCGCCGCCTGACCGAGCTCAGCGTAAAGTGCTGCGAGCGCCTGAAGGACGCGGTGAAGCTGCTCGACCGCATTGCCGATCCGGCGACGGCCGAGGCCGCACTCAAAACCTGTGAAGAGATCGACAAGCTCGAGTCCGACGCCGACCGCGTGATGCGTTCGGCCATGAGCCGGCTGTTCCGCGAACAGCCCGATGTGCGCGAGCTGATCAAGCTCAAGGCCATCTACGAGCTGCTGGAAACCATCACCGACAAGTGCGAGGATGTGGCCAATGTGATCGAGGGCATCGTCCTCGAGAACTCCTGATCTCGCGCGGGGCTTGACGTATGGCAACCGTGCAGGTGGCAGTGTGGGTGGTGGTGTTGCTGGTTCTGCTGGCGCTGGTTTTCGATTTCATGAACGGCTTCCACGACGCCGCCAATTCGATTGCGACCGTGGTGTCGACCGGGGTGCTCAAGCCGGGCCAGGCCGTGGTCTTCGCGGCATTTTTCAATCTGCTGGCCTTGTTCGTCTTTCATCTCAGCGTGGCAGCGACGGTAGGCAAGGGCATTGCCGATCCGAATGTGATCAACGTGCATGTGGTGTTCGGTGCGCTCATCGGGGCGATCACCTGGAACCTCATCACCTGGTATTACGGCATTCCGAGCAGTTCCTCGCATGCGTTGATCGGCGGCATCGTCGGCGCCGTCATCGCCAAGGCCGGCACGGGTGCACTGGTGGCCTCGGGCATCTGGCGCACGGTGCTTTTCATCTTCGTCTCGCCGTTGCTGGGTTTCTTGCTTGGCTCGTTGATGATGGTGCTCGTGGCTTGGGTCTTCCGCCGCTCCACGCCTTCGCGCGTGGACCGCTGGTTCCGCAGGCTGCAGCTCGCTTCGGCCGGTGCCTACAGCCTGGGCCACGGCGGCAACGATGCGCAGAAGACCATCGGCATCATCTGGATGCTGTTGATCGCCACCGGTTATGCGTCGGCCTCCGACGCCGCGCCGCCGACGTGGACCATCGTGAGTTGCTATACCGCCATCGCCGGCGGCACCATGTTCGGCGGCTGGCGCATCGTGCGCACCATGGGGCAGAAGATCACCAAGCTCAAGCCTGTCGGGGGGTTCTGTGCGGAAACCGGTGGGGCGTTGACCCTGTTCATGGCCACGTTGCTGGGCATTCCAGTCTCTACCACCCACACCATCACCGGCGCCATCGTCGGGGTTGGCTCGGTGCAGCGGGCCAGCGCGGTGCGCTGGGGAGTGGCGGGGAATATCGTCTGGGCCTGGATTCTGACGATCCCCGCGTCGGCGTTTGTGGCGGCGATCGCCTACTGGGTCAGCCTGCAGCTGTTCTGACCGGCCGCGCCCGGGCCTGGGGCGCGTGGTCGGGGCAGGCTCAATCGAACTTGTCGGCCGCCTCGAACGCGGCACCTTGCACATCCTTGGCCGACAGGCTGGGTGCGCCATCCAGCCGGCTCAGCGGCCAAGTGATACCGACGGTTGCGTCATTCCAGGCAATCGACCGCTCATGGCTCGCCGCGTAATAGTTGGTCGTCTTGTACAAGAAATCCGCCGTCTCGCTCAGCACCAGGAACCCATGCGCGAAGCCCGGCGGAATCCACAGCTGCTTGTGGTTCTCTTCACTCAGCTCCTCACCCACCCACTGCCCGAATGTCGGCGACGACTTCCGGATGTCCACCGCCACGTCGAACACCGCACCACGCGTGCAGCGCACGAGTTTGCCCTGCGCATGCGGCGGCAGTTGGTAATGCAGGCCTCTGAGGACGCCTTTGCTGCTGCGACTGTGGTTGTCCTGGACGAACTCCACGTGGTGGCCCACGGCTTCGTCGAAGGCCTTGCCGTTGAAACTCTCGTAGAAGAAACCGCGCGCATCACCGAACACCTTGGGCTCGATCAGGATCACGTCGGGGATGGCCAGTCGGGTCGCCTGCATCAGTACACCTTCTCTTTCAGAATCCGTTGCAGGTATTGGCCGTAGCCGTTCTTGGCGAGCGGCTTGGCCAGCTTTTCCAGCTGGGCGGCGTCGATCCAGCCCTGGCGGTAAGCGATCTCCTCGGGGCAAGCCACCTTCAGGCCCTGGCGGTGCTCCAGCGTGGCGATGAACTGGCCGGCTTCGAGCAGGCTCTCGTGCGTGCCGGTGTCCAGCCAGGCGTAGCCGCGGCCCATGATCTCGACGTTGAGCTGGCCTTGCTCGAGGTAGAGGCGGTTCAGGTCGGTGATCTCGAGTTCGCCGCGCGGCGAGGGCTTCAGGCTCTTGGCCAGTTCGACGACCTGGCCGTCGTAGAAGTACAGGCCGGTGACGGCGTAGTTGGACTTCGGCGCCGTGGGTTTTTCTTCGAGGGAGAGCACCTTGCCCTCGGTGTTGAACTCGGCCACGCCGTAGCGTTCAGGGTCGTGCACGTGGTAGGCGAAGACGCTGGCGCCGGCCGTGCGGGCATGGGCGCTGGCCAGCAGGTCCTGGAAGTCGTGGCCGTGATAGATGTTGTCGCCCAGCACCAGGGCGCTGGGGGCACCGGCCAGGAACTGCTCGCCGATGACGAAGGCCTGGGCCAGGCCGTCCGGGCTGGGCTGCACGGCGTACTCCAGGCGGATGCCCCACTGGCGGCCGTCGCCCAGCAGTTGCTCGAAGCGCGGCGTGTCCTGCGGCGTGCTGATGATCAGGATCTCGCGGATGCCGGCCAACAGCAGGGTGGCGAGCGGGTAGTAGATCATCGGCTTGTCGTAGACCGGCAGCAGTTGTTTGCTGATGGCCAGCGTGGCCGGGTGCAGCCGGGTGCCCGAGCCGCCGGCGAGGATGATGCCTTTGCGTGGTGTCATGGTCTGGTCTTCTTCTGGGTTCAAAGGATTTCGCGCAGCATGCGGGCCACGCCGGTCTGCCAGGGCGGCAGCACCAGGCCGAAGCTGGCCTGCAGCTTGTCGGTGTTCAGCCGCGAGTTCTGCGGGCGTTGGGCCGGCGTGGGGAAGGCGCTGGTGGGCACGGGGGCGATGGCGTCGGGGGCGACCTTGATGTCCACGCCGGCCGCACGCGCCTGCTCGATGACGAACTGGGCGTAGCCGTGCCAGCTGGTTTCACCGCCGGCGACGGCGTGGTACAGGCCGAACTTGGCCGAGTCGGCCTGGGCGGCGCGGATGGCGTGCGCGGTGACGTCGGCCAGCAGTTCGGCGCCGGTGGGTGCACCGAATTGGTCGTCGATGACGGTCAGGCGGTCGCGTTCCTTGGCCAGGCGCAGCATGGTCTTGGCGAAGTTGCCGCCGCGCGCGGCATAGACCCAGCTGGTGCGGAAGATCAGGTGACGGCTGCAGTGGGCCGCGACCAGTTGCTCGCCTTCGAGCTTGGTGCGGCCGTACACGCTCAAGGGGCCGGTGGCGGCGTCTTCGCGCCAGGGGGTGCTGCCGCTGCCGTCGAAGACGTAGTCGGTGGAGTAATGCACCATCAAGGCACCGATTTCTTCGGCGGCCTGGGCCACGACGCCGGGCGAGGTGGCGTTGAGCTTGCGCGCGAACTCGGGCTCGCTTTCGGCCTTGTCGACGGCGGTGTGGGCCGCGGCATTGACGATGACGTCGGGGCGGATGGCGAGGACCGTCTCGGCCAGCGCTTCAGGCCGACTGAAGTCGGCGGCGTAGTCCGTGCTGTCGAAGTCGAGGGCGACGAGTTCACCCAGCGGTGCCAGGCTGCGCTGCAGTTCCCAGCCGACCTGGCCGCCTTGGCCGAAGAGCAGGATTTTCATGCGAGGACCTTCATGCGGAGGCCTGGACGGCTTCGGGCTTGGCGTATTGCTGCTCGACCCATGCGCGGTAGGCGCCGCTTTGCACGTTCTGCACCCAGTCGCCGTTGGCCAGGTACCACGCCACCGTCTTGCGGATGCCGGTGTCGAAGGTTTCGGCGGGCTTCCAGCCGAGTTCGGCCTCGAGCTTCCGGGCGTCGATGGCGTAGCGCCGGTCGTGGCCGGGGCGGTCGGTCACATAAGTGATCTGCGTGCTGTAGCTCGTGCCGTCGGCCTTGGGGCGCAGTTCGTCGAGCAGCGCGCAGACGGTCTTGACGATCTCGATGTTGGGTTTTTCGTTCCAGCCGCCGACGTTGTAGGTCTCGCCCAGGCGGCCGGCTTCGAGCACGCGGCGGATGGCGCTGCAGTGGTCCTTGACGTACAGCCAGTCGCGAACCTGCATGCCGTCGCCGTACACGGGCAGGTTTTTGCCGGCCAGGGCGTTGACGATCATCAGCGGGATGAGTTTCTCGGGGAAGTGGTACGGGCCGTAGTTGTTGGAGCAGTTGGTGGTCAAGACCGGCAGCCCGTAGGTATGGTGCCAGGCGCGCACCAGGTGGTCGCTGGCGGCCTTGCTGGCCGAGTACGGGCTGTTGGGCTCGTATTTGTTGTCTTCGGTGAAGGCCGGGTCGGTGGCCGACAGGCTGCCGTAGACCTCGTCGGTGGAGACGTGCAGGAAGCGGAAGGCGGCCTTCTCGTCGGCGGGCAGGCCGCTCCAGTAGCCGCGCACGGCCTCCAGCAGTCGGAAGCTGCCCAGCACGTTGGTCTGCACGAAGTCTTCCGGGCCGTGGATCGAACGGTCCACATGGGATTCGGCGGCGAAGTTGACGACCGCGCGCGGGCGGTGTTCGGCCAGCAGCCGGGCCACCAGGGCGCTGTCGGCGATGTCGCCCTGCACGAAGTGGTGCCGGGCGTCACCCTGCAGGCTGGCCAGCGTCTGCAGGTTGCCTGCGTAGGTGAGCTTGTCCAGGTTGACCACCGGCTCGGCACCACATGCCAGCCAGTCGAGGACGAAGTTTGCGCCGATGAAGCCTGCGCCGCCGGTTACTAGGATCATGTTTTTTCCAATTGCCATCAGGGGAAACCCGAAACAATCCTACCAGCTTTACACAAAAATCCAGTGAAATATCGATTGTTTGCGTATCGCTTTGCATCTTTTGGAGTCAGGCCTCTACTGGCTGATCTTCGCCGCCTCTTCGATCTGGTATTCGAAGTAATGCTGGAAGCTGTACGCCAGGCTGGCCATCAGGGTCCCTGTGCCTACTAGCAAGGCGCAGGCCAACGCGCCCACGGTGAGCCAATTCGTCTGGCCGCTGGTCGCGTCGAGCGTTGCGCCCGGGTTGAAGCGGGCGTTCCATTTCTCTGGCGTCATCAATCCGTAGAAGATGGCGGTGAGGGCGCCGCTGGCGATGACCAGGCCGAGCAACGGGATCAGCAACCAACTCCAGTGGTCGTCCAGGCCGCGCTGCTGCACGCGTTCGATGCCGTACAGGCCCAGCGCGGTGGGGATGGGGCTGAGCCAGCCCCAGATGTCGCCAATGCCGTGCAGGTAGAAGCGCTGCAGCCCCAGCGGGCCGCCGACGAACGACAGCCAGGCCGCCAGGGTTTTGTTTTTCATGGAGAGTCTCTTATTCGGGCGCCGTAGTGTCGCCTGCGCCGAGGGCTTTTTCCATCAGGACCACGTCGAGCCACTTGCCGAACTTCCAGCCGCTGGACTTGAGTACGCCGACATGGTTGAAGCCGAGTGCGCGGTGCACGCCCACCGAGCCGGCGTTGGCCGAGTCGCCGATCACGGCGATGAGTTTGCGCACGCCGATGCGTTCGGCCTCCGCCGCGAGCGCGGTCAGCAGCAGTTTGCCCAGGCCCTTGCCGGCCTGGTCGGCGGCGAGATAAATCGAGTCTTCGGCCGAGAAACGGTAGGCCGGGCGCGGCTTGAACCAGTTGCAATAGGCAAAACCTGCGACCTGGCCGTCCACTTCGACGACCAGGTAGGGCAGGCCTTTGCCCAGCACGTCGGCGCGGCGGGCGCGCATGTCGGTCTCGGTCGGGGCTTCGGTTTCGAAAGTGCCCGTGGCGTGCAGCACGTGGTGGGCGTAGATGGCGGTGATGGTTGTGAGGTCTTCGTCCCGGCTGGGGCGAACGAGGGGAGCAATGGACATGGATTTCGTTGAGGGGCGGGTTAAAGCTATAATAGAGAGCTTTTCGGCGTGTCGCTGGTCAGGTGGTCAGTCGCGTGTCTCAACGTCGAAATAATGTCGAAGTGAAATCCGGTTTGCAAGACCGGTATTTTCGGTTGATTTTTCAGCCACCCCAAAGGATAAATCATGGTCGTCATTCGACTCGCCCGTGGCGGTGCAAAAGCACGCCCGTTCTTCAACATCGTCGTGGCCGACAAGCGTACCCGTCGTGACGGCCGTTTCATCGAGCGCATCGGTTTCTACAACCCGATCGCCACAGCCAGCGAAGAAAGCATCCGCATTGCCCAGGACCGTCTGACGTACTGGCGCGGTGTCGGTGCCCAGGCTTCTCCCACCGTGGAACGCCTGATTCAGCAGCACGCCAAGAAGGCGGCTGCACCTGCAGCCGCAGTCGCCGCTTAATTGGCAGTCCAGGGGCAGGGCGGCGCTCCACCTGGGCATCCAGGTGAATGGCGCGGCCGGTCCCTCTGTTGTTATGACGCCTCTTCTGGATGCGGCCGAACTGCCGGCAGATGCCATTGAAGTCGGCCGCATTGCGGACGCCTGGGGCATCAAGGGTTGGTTCAAGGTCATTCCCTACAGCGCCGATCCCGAGGCGCTTTTTTCATCCAAGCGCTGGTATTTGCTGCCGGCCGAACGCGGCGCCAAAACCTTCACCGGCACGCTGCTCATGCGGGTACGCGAGGCCAAGGACCATTCCGGCACCATCGTCGCCACGGCCAACGAGGTCGTAGGCCGGGATGCCGCGGAGGCACTGCGTGGTGCGCGCATCTTCATCGCCCGCGAGAGTTTCCCGACCGCCGCAACCGACGAGTATTACTGGGTTGACCTGATCGGCCTTACCGTGGTCAACCGCGAAGGTGTGGCGCTGGGCCAGGTCAAGGAATTGTTGTCTACCGGTCCGCAGACCGTGCTGGTCATCGGCGACCAGGCGCTGGACGCCGAAGGCGCCATGAAACCCATCGAACGCATGATTCCCTTCGTCGCGGCTTTCGTCGACGGTGTGGATTTGCCCGCCAAGCGCATCACGGTCGACTGGCAGCCTGACTACTGAACGCGTCGCCGGCATGCGCTTCGACGTCATCACGCTCTTCCCCGAACTCTTCGAGCCCTTCCTCGGCAGCGGCGTGACGCGCCGCGCCTATGCCACCGGGCTGGTGCAGGTCAATTTGTGGAACCCGCGCGATTTCGCCGAAGGCAATTACCGCCGCATCGACGATCGGCCGTTCGGTGGCGGCCCTGGCATGGTGATGATGGCCGAACCGCTCGGCCTGTGCCTGGCGCAGATCCGGAGCGACCGCGCCGAAGCCAGCCCCGCGCCGGTGGTGTTGTTCTCGCCGCTCGGCCCGGCGCTGAACCACGCGGCGGTCGAAGCCTGGTCGGCCAGCGCCGGCGCGGTACTGCTCTGCGGCCGTTACGAAGGCGTGGACCAGCGCTTCATCGATGCGCATGTGACCCACCAGATCAGCCTGGGCGACTTCGTGTTGTCCGGCGGCGAAATCGCGGCCATGGCCTTGCTCGATGCGGTGGCGCGGCTGCAGCCCGGTGTGCTCAACGACGAAGGCAGCCACCAATTCGACAGCTTCAATCCGGCGCTCGACGGGCTGCTCGATTGCCCGCACTACACGCGGCCCGAGGTCTGGGCTGGGGCGCCGGTGCCAGAGGTGCTGTTGTCCGGGCACCATGGCCACATCGAGCGCTGGCGGCGCGACCAGAGGCTGCAGATCACCGCGCAGCGCCGGCCCGAACTCATCGACGCCGCGCGCGCTGCGGGCCGCCTCGACAAGCGCGACGAAGCCGCCTTGAAGGCCGTCAAGGCTTCCGAAGCCGGTACCGCTGGGCCGGGGCGCGGCAAACTGCTATAATCAAAGGCTTTTCGATCCTCTGCCGGCCGCTCGGTGCCTCCCAGTTCCTTCGACGGACTGCAGCATTCGAGCCTTGTACCATCCCGGTACTGGCGCGGACATGATCCCTAGAGGTAAACCATGAACCTGATCCAAACTCTTGAGCAAGAAGAAATTGCTCGTCTCGGCAAGACCATTCCCGCATTCGCTCCTGGCGACACCGTGGTGGTCAGCGTCAATGTCGTCGAAGGCTCGCGCAAGCGCGTCCAGGCCTATGAAGGCGTTGTCATCGCCAAGCGCAATCGCGGCCTGAACAGCGCGTTCATCGTGCGCAAGATCTCCAGCGGCGAAGGCGTGGAGCGTACGTTCCAGACCTACAGCCCGCTGATCGCCGGCATCGAAGTCAAGCGCCGCGGCGACGTGCGCCGTGCCAAGCTGTACTACCTGCGTGACCGCAGCGGCAAGTCGGCACGCATCAAGGAAAAGCTGCCGAACCGCGTCAAGGTGGCTGCTGCTACCGCCGCTTAAGTCACAACTTAGGCTGACGGCTCCGGCCAGAAAGACCGCCACAGCGCAAGCTCTGGCGGTCTTTTGCATTCCAGCGTATCCATTGTCCCGAGACGTTCCAAGACTCACGTGTCCGACCCCACCACCCCATCCGCGCCCCCGCGCATCCCGGCCTTCACACCGCTGTCGAAGCTGCCCCATTTCGACCCGCGGCGTGTGCCCTCGCTCGGCACCGATGCGCATCTGCCGGCCATCGGTCCGCAACTGCTGACACCCGAGGCGCTGCTGCACCGCTTCCATGCGCCGCCGGCGTGGCAACCCGAGGTGATCTTCGAGAAGCGCTTCTCCGACCGCGCCGAGATGCGGGCCGCGGTGTTGATGGCCCTGGTGATGCGCGGCCCGGCGCGCGACGAGCTCACGGTGCTGCTCACCGAACGCGCAGCGCACATGAACACGCACTCCGGCCAGGTGGCGTTTCCCGGCGGCAAGGTCGACGAGGGCGATGCCGACGTGGCCGCCACCGCCCTGCGCGAAGCCAAGGAGGAGGTCGATCTCGACGCCGGCTTCATCGAGGTGATCGGCCGCATGCCCCTCTACACCACGGGCACGGCCTTCACCGTGACGCCCGTGGTGGCGCTGGTGCGGCCCGGCTTCCAGCTCAGGGCCAACCCGAGCGAGGTGGCCGATGTGTTCGAGGTGCCGCTGGCGTTCCTGATGAACCCGGCCAACCACCACCGCCATGTCTTTGAGTGGACCAGCGAAGCCGGCCCGGAGCGGCGCGAATGGTTTTCCATGACCTATGCCGACGCCCATGGCGAACGTTTTATCTGGGGCGCGACGGCGGCCATGCTGCGCAATTTCTACCGCTTCCTGGCGGCCTGAACGCGCCGGCGCGGCCGTGTCGTTATCATCGCCCTCATGAGTTTTTTCGCGATCATGTTTGCGTTGCTGATCGAGCAGGTGCGCCCGCTCTCACGTGACAATCCGATCCACAGCCTGCTGCGCACCTGGGTGCGCGGCACGAGCAGCAATTTCGATGCGGGCAAGCCTGTCCACGGCTGGCTGGCATGGTCGCTGGCCGTGCTCGTGCCGACCCTGATCGTGCTCGGCGTGCATTGGCTGCTGGTGTGGTCGCTGGGCTGGCCGGTGGCGGTGCTGTGGAACGTGGCCGTGTTGTACGTGACGCTGGGCTTTCGCCAGTTCAGCCATCACTTCACCGACATCCGCGATGCGCTCGATGCGGGCGACGAAGTGCTCGCACGCCAGTTGCTGGCCGACTGGCAGCGCGTCGACGCCACCGAGCTGCCACGCAGCGAAATCGTGCGCCATGTGATCGAGTATTCAGTGCTCGCCGCGCACCGCCACGTGTTCGGCGTGTTGTGCTGGTATTCGGTGTTGGCGGCCTTCGGTCTCGGGCCGGCCGGGGCCGTGTTCTACCGGCTCGCCGAATTCACCTCGCGTTACTGGCAGTACAAGAACACCGTGGACCAGCAACCCGCGAGCGCCGCGCTGCGCGGCGTCGCTGCCGGGGCCTGGACGGTGATCGACTGGCTGCCCGCGCGCATCACCGCGCTGGGCTTCGCGGTCATGGGCAGTTTCGAGGACGCGATCGACAGCTGGCGCAACTACGCCCAGCGGTTCCCCAACGACAACGACGGCGTGATCCTCGCCGCCACCTCGGGCGCGCTCAACGTGCGGCTGGGTGGCGAGGCCTTGAAGACGGTGTTCAGCGCTTCCACCTCCCACACCTTCGAGGCCGATGTGGTGCAGCAGGACACCGAATCCACGCCGGGCCGCGACCCGGAACTCGGCCACCTGCGCAGCGTGGTCGGCCTGGTGTGGCGCACCGTGGTGATGTGGATGGGCCTGCTGGCGCTGCTCACGCTCGCGCGGCTGCTGGGTTGAGCCTGCGGTGCTGAGTCCATCCCCCTTCTGGAGCCCGCGTGTGCACGGGCTCGTGCCTTATGTGCCGGGTGAGCAGCCCAGGCTGGCCAACCTGGTCAAGCTCAACACCAACGAGAACCCGTACCCGCCTTCGCCACGCGTGGCCGCCGCCATCCAGGCCGCGGTGCAGCAGGGTCTGCAGCTCTACCCCGATCCCGACTCCACGCTGCTGCGGCAGGCGGTGGCGGCGCACCATGGCCTGGCGGCAGACCAGGTGTTCGTCGGCAACGGCTCCGATGAGGTGCTGGCCCACGCCTTCTTCGCGTTCTTCCAGCAGCGCGGTGCGCCCTTGCTGCTGCCTGACGTGACTTACAGCTTCTACCAGGTGTATTGCGGGCTCTACGGCATTCCGATGGAAGTCGTGCCGCTGGCCGATGGCTTGCGCGTCGACGTCGAGGCGCTGGTGGCGCCGGCGGGTGTCGAGGTCGCCGGCGTGGTGATCGCCAACCCGAACGCGCCCACCGGCATCGGCCTGCCGCTGGCAAGCATCGAGCGGCTGCTGCAGATGCACCCGGGCCGCGTCGTGCTGGTCGACGAGGCCTATGTGGACTTCGGCGGTGAAAACGCGGTCGGCCTGGTGGCGCAGTATCCGAACCTGCTGGTGGTCCACACGCTGTCGAAATCGCGCGCCCTCGCGGGTCTGCGCGTTGGCGTGGCCTTCGGGCAATCGCCTTTGATCGACGCCCTGGAGCGCGTGAAGAACAGCTTCAACTCCTATCCGCTCGATCGCCTGGCCCAGGCCGGTGCTACCGCAGCCTATGAAGACCGCGCCTACTTCGACGAGAAGCGCGCGGCGGTGATGCACAGCCGCGAAGGCCTGTCGCTGCAGCTGGAAGACCTGGGTTTCGAGGTGTTGCCGTCGCAGGCCAACTTCGTGTTCGCGCGGCACCCGTCGCACGATGCGGCCGGCCTGGCCGCCAGGCTGCGTGAGCGCGGCGTGCTGGTGCGGCATTTCCGCCAGCCGCGCATCGCGCAATACCTGCGTATCAGCATCGGCACGCCGCAGCAGTGCGACGCCTTGCTGCAGGCGCTGTCCGAAATCCTTCGTTAGTACCGCGGGCCCTGGCTCAGTTCGGCGAAAAGATCGCCGTAGATCTTGTAGCGCCGCGGGCTGATGCTGTCTGCCTCGTCGCCCGGCTTCACCGCCGCGATCACGCCGCAGCCCGGTTCGTGCAGATGCGTGCAGTTGTAGAACTTGCAGCCCGCGATATGGCGCTTGATGTCGGGCATGAAATCGGCCAGGTGGCGCGCGTCGACATGGTGCAGGCCGAATTCCTGGAAGCCCGGCGAATCGATCATCGCCGTGCCGGCTTCCTTGTCGACCCAGTACAGCGTGGTGCTGGTGGTCGTGTGTTTGCCCGTGTTCAATGCCTGCGACAACTCGCCCGTGGCCACCAGCGCGCCGGGGATGAGCTGGTTGATCAGCGTGCTCTTGCCCGCGCCGGAGGGGCCGAGCACCAGCGTGGTCTTGCCCTTGAGCCGTTGGGCGAGCTCGCCTGAGCTCTCGCCGCCGGTCTTGAGCGACAGCGGCAGCATGTCGTAGCCCATGGCGCGGTAGGGCGCGAGCCAGCCCCAGGCGCGCGTGAAGGGCTCGCCCAGGTCGCTCTTGTTCAGCGCGATGATCGGCGGGATGCGCTCGGCCTCGGCGGCGATGAGGGCGCGCGAGAGCTGCGTTTCGGAGAACTCGGGTTCGGCCGCGATCAGGATCAGCACTTGGTCCAGGTTAGCCGCGAACGACTTGGTGCGGATCTCGTCCTGCCGGTAGAACAGGTTGCGCCGCGGCTCGAGCTTCTCGATCGTGCCGTCGTCGCCCTGGCCCTGACCCTGGCCTTGCGCCGCCGCCAGCCACAACACGTGGTCGCCGACCACGGCCGTGCTTTTCTTGCCGCGCGGGTGGCAGATGCGGCGCGTGCCGTCCGGGGACTCGACGATGCAGTGGCGGCCATGGGTGGCGACCACCAGGCCCGGCGCGAGGGCAGGGCGGGCGCTCAAGCCACGACCCTAGACAAGCAGGCCGTCCACGAGCGCCGCGCACTCGAAATCGGTGGATGAAACGCCGGCCACGTCATGCGTGTTGAAACGCACCACGCAGCGGTTGTAGAACACGGCAAGCTCGGGATGGTGGTCCTGCGCGTTGGCGATGAAGGCCACGGCGTTGACGAAGGAAATCGTCTCGTAATAGTTGGCGAAGCTGTAGCTCTTCTCGATGGCCAGGTCGGCCCCGTCGCCGTGCAGCTTCCAGCCTTCGATCTTGGCCAGGCTTGCTACGATTTCCGTAGCTTTCAACGCCCGCCGCTTCTGCGTGGACCAGTCTTTTTTCTTCAAAACGCTGCTCATGCCGCAATGCCTCGAGTTGCTGTCTGGGATACGCCCTGGGTCATGCGCGCCAGCCGTTCCGAGGCGGGCGGGTGCGAGTAGTAGAACTTCACGAACACCGGGTCGGGCGTGAGGGTGGAGGCGTTGTCCTCGTACAGCTTGAGCAGCGCGGCCGACAGGTCGGCGCCGCTGGTCTGGGCCACGGCATAGGCGTCGGCCTGGAACTCGTGTTTGCGCGACAGGCGGGCCGACAGCGGCGAGACGAAAAAGCTGAACAGCGGCACGGCCATCAGGAACAGCAACAGCGCCAACGCGTCGTTCGGGCTGCCATCCACCGCCGGCATGACGCCCAGGCCGGTGTAGAACCAGGCCTGTCCCGACAGCCAGCCCAGCAGGGCGAAGCCGACCAGGCTCAGCGCGAACATGGTTGCGATGCGCTGGAGGATGTGCTTGTGCTTGAAGTGGCCGAGTTCGTGGGCCAGCACCGCGTCGACCTCGCCTGGCGAGAGCTTGGCCAGCAGCGTGTCGTAGAACACCACGCGCTTGGCCGCGCCGAAACCGGTGAAATAGGCGTTCGCGTGGGCGCTGCGCTTGCTGCCGTCCATCACGAACAGGCCCTTGGCCGCGAAGCCGCAGCGCTGCATCAGCGCGGTCACGCGGGCCTTCAGGGTTTCGTCCTCGAGGGGCTTGAACTTGTTGAACAGCGGCGCGATGAAGGTCGGGTAGATCATCAGCAGCAACAGGTTGAAGCCCATCCAGGTGCACCAGGCCCACAGCCACCACAACCGGCCGGCCGCGCCCATGAGCCAAAGGATCAGCGCCGCGATCGGCAGGCCGATGAGCGCGCCGACCAGGCTCGACTTCAGCGCGTCGGCCAGCCACAGCTTGAAGGTCATCTTGTTGAAGCCGAAGCGCTCTTCGATGACGAAGGTCTGGTAGAGCGTCACCGGCAGGTCGATCAGCCCGCCGATGACCACGAAGGCCAGCAGCAGCGCCAGTTGTTGCCACATGCCGCCGCCGAGCCAGCCCAGCAGCGCCTGGTTCAGCGCGTTCAGGCCGCCGAGCAGGGTCCAGCCCAGCAGCACGGCCGCGCCCAGGGCCAGCTCGATCAGGCCGAAGCGCGCCTTGGCGATGGTGTAGTCCGCGGCTTTCTGGTGGGCCGCCATGGTGATGGTGCCGGCGAACGGCGCGGGCACGGTGTCGCGGTGCCGGGCCACGTGGCGGATCTGGCGCGAGGCCAGCCAGAACTTGACCAGCAGGCCCAGCAGCAGCGCGGCGGCGAAGGCCAGCGTCAGCGCGTTGGAGGGTGTCAAAAAAGCGGTTTCTTCGGGGGTGGGCATCAGGGCGAAGTGTAGGCCATCGGCGACAATCGCCCCCATGGCCGAACCGAACACCCCGAGCACCACCGGCTTGACGCCGGAACCCAAACACCTTGCCAAATCCGACCAGAACCTGATCTGGCTCGACTGCGAAATGACCGGCCTCGATCCGGACAACGAACGCCTCATCGAAATCGCCGTGGTCGTCACCGGCCCTAGCCTCGAGCCCCGCATCGAAGGCCCGGTGCTGGTGATCCACCAGTCCGACGCCCAGCTCGACAAGATGGACGCGTGGAACAAGGGCACGCATGGCCGCAGCGGGCTGATCGACAAGGTCAAGGCCTCCACCCTCACCGAGGCCGAGGCCGAGCAGCAGCTCATCGATTTCATCAAGCAATACGTACCCAAAGGCAAGTCGCCGATGTGCGGCAACACCATCGGCCAGGACCGGCGCTTCCTCGTGAAATACATGCCCAGGCTCGAGGCCTTCTGCCATTACCGCAACCTGGACGTGAGCACGCTCAAGGAGCTCGCCAAGCGCTGGCGGCCCGAGGTGGCGGCGGCGTTCAAGAAGAAGCAGAAGCACACGGCGCTGGCCGACGTGCACGAGTCGATCGAGGAGCTCGCGCATTACCGCGAACATTTTTTGCGGCTCACGCCGTCCTGATTGCAGAAAGCTTTAGGTAAAAACCCGAATCCGGCTTATAATTCGAGGCTGCACTGAAATCACGGTGCACTTTGCACATCTCCCTTCATGCACCTGGCGCACAAAGTTGCGTCAACCAGTACCGGCCAGAGATCACCACAAGATCGCACTGGCCTCCAAAGGTACCGGCTCCGTTTGATGGTTGATGTTTTTTAACCATTTGACGGGCCTCGCTGCAGCTCCTGCGGCGTTTCCGTGGATTGAAATTAAATGAACGACTCCTTTGACGTCGCGGGCGATTTCGTGCCTGCATCCGACTTTTCCTCCTCCAGCAACGACACCTTCGTCACCGAGACCCTGCAGTCCGATGCCGAAGCCGTGGTGGCACAGCCCGAAGTCCCGAACGGCTTCGTGACCCTGGGCCTGGCCCCTGAACTGGTGCAGGCCGTAGCCGACCTCGGCTACACCCAGCCCACCGCCGTGCAGATGCAGACCATTCCGATGGCCATGCAAAGCGAGTCCGCCCGTTTCGTCGACCTGATGGTCTCCAGCCAGACCGGCAGCGGCAAGACCGCCGCCTTCCTGCTGCCCGTGCTGCACACGCTGCTCAAGCAACAGGCCGAAGCCGAAGCCGCCGAACGCGCCGAATTCGAAGCCGCCGTGGCCGAAGCCGCTGCCAAGGGCGAACCCGCCCCGAAGCGCGCCAAGCGCAAGGACCCGACCAGCGCGCGCAACTTCAAGGCCGCCACGCCCGGCGCCCTGATCCTGTGCCCGACGCGCGAACTCGCCCAGCAGGTGGCGCATGACGCCATCGGCCTGGTGCAGCATTGCCGCGGCCTGCGTATCGCCAACGTGGTCGGCGGCATGCCTTACCAGTTGCAGATCGCCAAGCTGCAGAACGCCAACCTCGTGGTGGCCACGCCCGGCCGCCTGCTCGACCTGCAGCGCTCGCAGCAGATCAAGCTCGACCAGGTGCAGTTCCTGGTGGTGGACGAAGCCGACCGCATGCTCGACCTGGGCTTCTCGGACGACCTCGCCGACATCAACCAGATGACCATCGGCCGCAAGCAGACCATGATGTTCAGCGCCACCTTCGCGCCGCGCATCCAGCAACTCGCTGCCCGTGTGATGCGCGAACCCCAGCGCGTGACCATCGACAGCCCGCAGGAAAAGCACGCGAACATCAAGCAGATCCTGTTCTGGGCCGACAACGCCCAGCACAAGCGCAAGCTGCTCGACCACTGGCTGCGCGACACCACGATCGCCCAGGCCATCGTGTTCGCCAGCACCCAGATCGAGTGCGACGGCCTGGCCAACGACCTGCAGCAGGAAGGCTTTAGCGCCGTGGCCTTGCACGGTGCACTGAGCCAGGGCCTGCGCAACCGCCGCCTGATGGCGCTGCGCCAGGGCCAGGTGCAGATCCTCGTGGCCACCGACGTCGCCGCCCGCGGCATCGACGTGCCGAGCATCAGCCACGTGTTCAACTTCGGCCTGCCGATGAAGGCCGAGGATTACACCCACCGCATCGGCCGCACCGGCCGTGCCGGCCGCGACGGCATCGCCGTGACCTTTGCCGAAATGCGCGATCGCCGCAAGATTTTCGACATCGAAAGCTACAGCCACCAGCAGTTCAAGGCGGAAGTGATTCCGGGCATGGAGCCGCAGCAGCGCCAGCCCGATTCGCGTCCTCCGCGTGCCGGCTTCGGCGGCCGTGATGGCGCGCCGCGTGGCCGCAGCTTCGGTCCTTCGGGCCGCGGTGATGGCGGTTCGCGTGGCGGTTTCGGTGGCGGCAACCGCGAAGGCGGTGGCGGCTACGGCGGCGCCAGCGGTTTCAACGACCGCAACAGCCGTCCGCCGGCACGCACCGGCGGCTACCAGGGCAACCGCGACAACAACGGCGGCGGCTTCGGCGGCGGCTTTGGTGGTGGTGCACCGGCCGGCGGTGGTTTTGGCCAACGCGAAGACCGTGGCGCGCCGCGCCGTGGCTTCAACGAAGGCTTCTCCGCACCGCGTGAAGACTTCGCGCCGCGTGGCGAGCGTGGTGATCGCAATGACCGCGGTAACGACCGTGGCGGTTTCGGCGCCGGCCGTCCTGCCGGCAAGCCTGCTTTCAGCAAGCCCGGCGCACCGGCCGGCCTGGGTGGCAAGGTCTTCGTGCCGCGTGACGCGGCCAAGAAGCGCCTGGTGAAGCCAGCCCGCTGATCCGACGTTTTCCATGAAAGCCAGGCCACCGAGTGGCCTGGCTTTTTTTCGTCCGGCACGATGCCAGGAGTCACAATACCCGCAGGAGGATTTCACGCGTGGCCCATTCGTCAACAGAGACCGATTTCGAGCACATGTTCGAGATGGCGCCGGTCTCGCTATGGCTCGAGGATTTCAGTGCGCTCAAGCAACTGTTCGACACCTGGCGTGCGGAAGGTGTCACCGACCTGCGCGCGCACCTGAGCGTGCATCCCGAGTTGTTCCCGCAGTGCGCGGCCGCGCTGAAGATCCTCAAGGTCAACCGCCGCACGCTGGAAATCTTCGCCGCCGCGAGCCAGGAGGAACTCGTCTCCCGGCTCGACGACGTGTTCCGTGGCGACATGTTCGACCACATGGTGCAGGAGCTGTCGCAGCTCTGGGACGGCCAACTCGGCTTCTTCAGCAAGACGGTGAACTACGCGCTCGACGGCCGCCGGCTCGACGTGGAGATCCAGGCCACGGTGCTGCAGGGCCACGAAGCCAGCTGGGACCGCGTGCTGCTGTCGCTGCAGGACGTGACCGAGAAGCTGCGCACCTCGCGCCAGCTGGTGCAGAGCGAGCAGCACGGCCGCAACCTGTTCGACTACTCGCCGGTGTCGCTGTGGGTGGAGGATTTCAGCGCGGTGAAGCGGCTGATCGACGGCGTGCGCGCCAACGGCATCCAGGACTTCCGCACCTTCATGAACGTGCACCCCGAGTTCATCACGCGCTGCATGCAGGAGATCCGCGTGATCGACGTGAACCAGCAGACGCTGTCCATGTTCGGCGCCTCCACCAAGCAGCTCCTGCTGACCCGGCTGGGCGACATCTTCCGCGACGAGATGCGCGACTCCTTCGCCGAGCAGCTGCTCGACCTCTGGCAGGGCAAGACCACGCAATTCCGCGAGGTGGTGAACTACGGCCTTTCGGGCGAGGCCATCAACATCCACATGCAGTTCGCCGTGCTGCCCGGCCACATGGAAGACTGGGACCTGGTGCTGGTCTCGCTGGTCGACATCACCGCGCGCAAGAAGGCCGAGGCCTACCTCGAATACCTGGGCAAGCACGATTCGCTCACGCAGTTGCGCAACCGCGCGTTCTACATGGACGAACTCAACCGCCTGTCGCGCAAGGGGCCGTGGCCGGTGAGCGTGCTGGCCATCGACCTCAACGGGCTCAAGCGCGTCAACGACGAGGATGGCCATGTGGCCGGCGACGCCTTGCTGCGCCGCGCGGGCGAGGTGCTGGCCAAGGTGGTGAGCCCGCAGTCGGTGGCGGCCCGCATCGGCGGCGACGAGTTCGCCGTGCTGCTGCCCGGCGCCGACGAACGTGCGGCCCAGGCGGTGATCGAGCGCATCGGCACCATCCTCGAGATGAACAACCAGTTCTATTCGAGCCACAAGCTCAGCATGGCCATCGGCACCGCCACCTGCCACGCGAGCGACCAGCTCGAGGCCACGCTGATCCGCGCCGACCGCGCCATGTACGTCGAGAAGGCGCGCTACTACGTGGACAACCACATCGAGCGGCGGCAACACGCGTAGGTCTTCATGCGCAGCGCATTCGATGCCGCGATCCAGGCCTTCGAGCCCGCGCTGCCGCTGCTCGTCGGCTTCAGCGGCGGTGCCGATTCCACGGCCTTGCTGATGGCCTCGGCCGCGCGCTGGCCGGCGCAGGTGAGGGCACTGCACGTGCACCACGGCCTGCAGCCGGCCGCGGACGATTTCGCGCGGCACTGCGAGGCCTTCTGCGCCGCGCTGCAGGTGCCGCTGACCGTACGCCGCGTGCACGCCAGGCATGCACCGGGGGAAAGCCCGGAGGATGCGGCGCGCATCGCACGTCACGCAGCTTTCATGGCCGTATCGCAGGATGGATCGGCGCAACCTGCTATCAAGTCAATAGCGCTTGCACACCATGCCGACGACCAGGTCGAGACCTTGCTGCTGGCCCTCACACGCGGCGCCGGCCTGCCGGGCCTGAGCGCGATGCCGGCCGCCTGGCAGCGCGACGGGCTGCAATTCCACCGCCCGCTGCTGGCCGTGCACGCGGCCGACATCCGCGCCTGGCTCGCCGAGCGTGGCGTGGCCTACCTCATCGATCCGAGCAACAGCGACGAACGCTACACGCGCAACCGGATCCGCGCCCGGCTGCTGCCCGCGTTGGATCAGGCTTTCCCCCAGTTCCGCGAAACCTTCGCGCGCAGCATCGGCCATGCGGCGCAGGCGCAGTCCCTGCTCGACGAACTGGCCGCGCAGGACCTGGCCGAGGTCGGCTCGCCGCCCGCGATCCGCCGGCTACAGGCCTTGTCCGGCGCGCGGCAGGCCAACCTGCTGAGGCACTGGCTCAAGGCCTCGCACGCCACCATGCCCAGCGCGGCGCAGCTGCAGGAGGTGCTGCGCCAGGTGGCGGCCTGCACCACGCGTGGTCACCACATCGAACTCAAGGTGGGCGCGGGGCGGCTGGTGCGCCGGGGCCCTGTGCTGGATTGGTACAATCCCGGGGCTTTGCCCCCCGCCGATTGAAGCCGTCACGAGCGGTCTTCCCGAAAGCCTCGGGCCGTGTCCAGGCCTCGCCCCTAGCTATCTGTCCGGCGAGGCGTTTCGTTTCCAACCGTCCTTCATCACTTCATGGCATTGATCGTTCATAAATACGGCGGCACGTCGATGGGCTCGACCGAGCGCATCCGCCTTGTTGCCAAACGCGTCGCCAAATGGGCTCGCGCCGGCCACCAGATGGTGGTGGTGCCGAGCGCCATGAGCGGCGAAACCAACCGCCTGCTCGGCCTGGCCAAGGAATTGGCGCCGGGCAAGCCCGACGCCGCCTACAACCGCGAGCTCGACATGCTGGCCGCCACCGGTGAGCAGGCCTCCTCGGCGCTGCTGGCCATTGCGCTGCAGGCCGAAGGCATGGAGTCGGTGAGCTACGCCGGCTGGCAGGTGCCCATCAAGACCGACGACGCCTACACCAAGGCCCGCATCGAGTCCATCGCCGACGACAAGGTGCGCGCCGACCTGGCCGCCGGCAAGGTCGTGGTCATCACCGGCTTCCAGGGTGTGGACGAAGACCTCAACGTCACCACGCTCGGCCGCGGCGGCAGCGACACCTCGGCCGTGGCCGTGGCCGCCGCGCTCAAGGCCAACGAATGCCTGATCTTCACCGACGTGGACGGCGTCTACACCACCGACCCGCGTGTCGTGCCCGAAGCGCGCCGCCTGCAGACCGTGAGCTTCGAAGAGATGCTCGAAATGGCCTCCATGGGCTCCAAGGTCCTGCAAATCCGCTCGGTCGAATTCGCGGGCAAATACAAAGTGCCGCTGCGCGTGCTGTCCAGCTTCACGCCGTGGGACATCGACGTCGACGTCGAGGCCAAGTCCGGCACCTTGATCACTTTTGAAGAAGACGAAAATATGGAACAAGCCATCGTTTCCGGCATCGCGTTCAACCGCGACGAAGCCAAAATCTCCGTGCTCGGCGTGCCCGACAAACCCGGCATCGCCTACCAGATCCTCGGCGCCGTGGCCGACGCCAACATCGACGTCGACGTGATCATCCAGAACGTCAGCAAGGACGGCATCACCGACTTCAGCTTCACCGTGCACCGCAACGACTATGCACGCACCATCGACCTGCTGAAGGAAAAGGTATTGCCCAGCCTCGGCGCCAAGGAAGTCACCGGCGACGCCAAGATCTGCAAGGTCAGCATCGTCGGCATCGGCATGCGCAGCCATGTGGGCGTGGCCAGCAAGATGTTCCGCTGCCTGAGCGAGGAGGGCATCAACATCCAGATGATCTCCACCAGCGAAATCAAGACCTCGGTCGTGCTCGACGAAAAGTACATGGAGCTCGCCGTGCGCGCGCTGCACAAAGCTTTCGATCTGGACCAGACCGCGGCCTGAAACCGCGAATTTTCATGAGATAATCAGAGGATTGGAAACGTGACCGAGTGGCCGAAGGTGCTCCCCTGCTAAGGGAGTATGGGGTGTAGAGCCTCATCGAGGGTTCGAATCCCTCCGTTTCCGCCAAGATACCCCCTGTGAGCTTTCGGCTTGCAGGGGTTTTTTGGTTTTTGGGTCGAAGCTTTCATAGATGGCAATCACCTGCTGTTTAACTTCGGCTTTGTAGTCGTCGCTCTCGTCCAGCTGATCGGCTAGGTAGTCAACGATGGCTCGGCGCGGGTCTTCGCCTGCGATCTTGGCGAT
This sequence comes from Rhodoferax koreense, assembly GCF_001955695.1. Taxonomy (NCBI): domain Bacteria; kingdom Pseudomonadati; phylum Pseudomonadota; class Betaproteobacteria; order Burkholderiales; family Comamonadaceae; genus Rhodoferax; species Rhodoferax koreensis. The sequence goes on from NZ_CP019236.1 coordinate 2,194,109, forward strand.
CTGGATTCGTCTCTCCAGGCCGCATATCTTTTTCCCCGTTTTGTAGTTGCTGATGTGCTGTGGTGCCACATCCAGCATCCGTGCAAGCTCGGCTTGGCTCCCCACTACCTCCACGGCCTTTTCGATAGTTAACTTCAATGACATGCGGTGCTCCTGCGCTTGTGTGTATCCCTTAAAAAGGTTACATTGCTGTAACCCCAAATAGGGATATGTAACCCTACCTCGGGTAATTATCGATCAACCTCACGGAGCCACCTGTGAAAAATCCCGACGACACGCACACCCCCGACCTTTTCGGAGTCTCCCCCGGCGCAAACGACAACGCCGCGTTGGTGGCTCAACCGGCAGAGTCCGGCCGGGGGGTCTCCACCCTGATCGTTCCTACGTCTGATGTGTATTTGTCGATGAGCCCTGATGCTCGGCGCCTTCACTCCGATAAATGGGAGTTGGTTGAGGGTTGCAACGGCACGGTGAAACGTCAGCGCTTCTATGAGCGTCGTGTCCTCGCCGCTGCTGCTCGGCTGATCGGGGCGGGGCTATGAGGCGCTACATCCCCTTCTTCGGCGCCTGCTTCGCATCGTTCGTCCTCGGCGCCCTGGTGCAGGCCTCGACCTTCGATGCGCCCGTGTGCGTCCAGTCGCTGCCATCTGTTTGGATGCAGCCCGGGGCCTATCCCCTCCCTGAGCCGAAGGCCCCTTGAATGAATTTCGCCCAACTCAATGCGCGGCGTGTTCGTCGTCAGATGCGCGAACTGTTTCTGGCGCAACTCGGCGAGTTGTCGGCCGCGCAAGTCTTCCTTGAGGAACCGAATATGAACCTTGCCTTAGTCCTTGCGCGCAGGGTCTACGGCAGTGCTCCTGCTGCGTCCCATGAGGAAACCACCATGCAATCTCTGATCCAAATTTTCAAGCTCGATGAAGTCAAAAAGGGCATCGCCAAGAAAACCGGCAACCCGTACGAGATCCACACCGCGCAGGCCGCGCTGATCGATGAAAACGGCCAAATCGATACGGTCGGCGTCCTCGACATCCCGCCCGCATTGCGCGAGAAAGTGCAGCCCGGCCTCTACGCCGGTTCCTTCGCCATGAAGACCAATTTCCAGTCCGGCCGCATCGAGTCCGTTCTAACCGGCTTGGTGCCCCACGTGGTGCGCGCCGCGCCACCCGCACCGTCCACGCCTGCCGCAAAGGCCTAAGCCATGGCCGCGCATTACGCCTACCTCACGGGCTTGATGCTGGCCGCCATCCTCGGTGGTGGTGCGGTCGCGGTCTGGCTCGTCAGGGAGTTGAAGAAAGGTTAGAGATTTCAGACCGGATCAGGTCATCGCAGGGATGCGCCGCCTGATCTGGCCTGCAATTTCGCAGGGCTCCAACCAAGGAAAAACCATGTTCGTCACTCGCAAAGTCGCTCTCAAGTTCTCGGCCATTCCCGCCGCCATCTTGGCCGCTGCCGGTTCGGCAATGGCCGCTGCCCCGACCATCGATACCACGGCCGCGACCGATGGCATTGCCGCTGCCACCACGGCGGTCGGTGGTGTCATCGCCGCCATGATCACCTACCAAGTCGGCAAGTGGGCCCTCATGAAGGTCAAGGGTCTGTTCGGCCGCTGATCAGTCCGCTGATGCGAGGGGCCAGTGACACAGACCTGGTGATACCGGCCCTTCCTGTCAGTCGATTGGAGTAAACACATGGCTACCTGCGCAAGCTGGCAAGCGCCCTACGGGGATAGCGGATTTCAGGGCAACACCGTTGCGGAAGTCTGCGCAAAGGTCACGCAGGCGTACTGGTCGAACGAGGCCACGTGGAGCGTCAACGGCGAACAGTGCACCGTGGTGGACGGTGAGGCGTCGAACACCTACAACTATCCGAAGCAATGCGATGCGCCGACCTCCACGCCATCGGAAGGCAACACCATCAATTGCACCAGCGCGTGCACCGTCAGCCTCACGATTTCCCCGCCTGAACTCGATGCGGATCGCGTCCAGGCCGATCTGGTCCTGTGGGGCATGTGCCTTGGTTTCCTGGTCACGATCTGGGCGGGAAAACAGATCATCAACTTCTTTCGTACGGGGCGTTATGAGTCATGATTTCAAGCCAAGAAATATTGTTGGTCTACTCGCTCTGTGTTGCGGTCTGGCTTTTGTTTCGGTGACCCACGCCGCCGTCCAGACTGCTGACGGCTTCGAGAAATTCATGGTCAAGGTCACCGAGAACTCTGCCACCGTTGGCTTTGGCTCTGGCGGCACGGCCGTTGTGACCAGTGCACCTACGGCCCTGGGCGGCACTTCTGGTTGGACCATGGCCGAGAAATGGGGCGTTGGTAAGTTGGCGAGTGGCTCAGCCGCCGTTGGGCAGGTTGGGGAGGTAGCTCTCGCTGGTGGCAAGGTGCCCGTGACGCTCGCTTCGACGGTGAGTAAGGCCGGCGCGTTGAAGGCGTTCGGTAAGGCTGTTGGTGCGCTCGCAGGTGGTCCGCTCGGGCTCGCGCTGTTTGCGGTGCCTGCCGTCATGGAAGCGATGCAAGCGGCCGGGGTGTCCTCCAACATTGATCCCAATACGGGCTATCACAAGCCCGCCGCCCCGTTCAAGAAAAGCTTGTCGATTGACGGCTATACGTGGTGGGCAAACAAGGGCACGCCCTATCAGGCTCAGGCCGGAACTGCTTGCGCTGCTGCTCGTCAGAGCTTCGAGCTTTCTGTCCAGCTGTACGGGTCCGTCTATAAGTTTCGCCAGTGCGAAGAGTCGGGTATCTCCCTCGTCGCGAAGGACAATCCCAACTTCATTGCCTACATGTCGGCGGTGCGGGAAACGTCTACGACCTTGGAGACAAGGGAGGCCAATTGGGATGAGGTCAGGCCCGACTTTGAGTCCGCAGATTTTGACCTCGCTTCATTGGTCAAGGCACAGCTTGATGCGCGTGAGAAGGCGCAAAAGAACGGCATCGTGCCGTGGCCGACTGATGTCGAGTCCACCAAGGTGACAGGCCCTGCGACGATTCCGCCGATTACGGAAACGGAGACCACGACGCGCACGGTCGTCGGTCCTGATGGCATTACCCGCACGGAAGAGGTCACCAAGACAACGACCACCACGCGGCCGGTCACATACACCGATGAGGGCGTCAAGGTGCAGCCATCGGCCACGACCACGACCACGACAAAGCTGACCAACCCGGATGGCAGCAGCACGACGACGACTGATACGGAAACGACGACAAAGGACACGGATAAACCCGCTAGCGAGGACAAGGAAACCGACTTGTGCGTGCTGCATCCGGAAATCATTGCCTGCGCCAAGCTGGGCGATGCACCAGACGCTGAACAACTTCCAAAAGCGGAAAAGACCGTCACCTTCACACCGGTAGCCTTCCAGAGCAATGCCACGTGCCCCGCTGGCGTGCCCATCGACTACACGCTGTTCGGTCGTAGCGCCCACTACGTGATCCCCTTCGAACCGCTGTGCAACGCCGCCAGCACCTACATCCGCCCGTTGTTGCTGTTGGCCGCTGCCTTGGTCGCGGCGGGCATCTTCGTTGGCGGCTTGAAGGCGTAGAACATGGGAACCCTCGCGCAACTCTTGATGGGCCTTGTCGCCCCGATGGTCCTCCGGGGCCTCGCGGCGCTCGGCTTTACCGCAGTGACCTTCACCGGTGTTCAACTGGTCGTGGATCAATTGATCGCGCAGGCGCAAAGCTCATGGTCCGCTGTGCCGACCGCCATGCTGCAAATGGCCAGTCTCGCGGGCCTGCCTGAGTCCATTGGCCTGATCTGCGGTGCTTACATCGCGCGCATCACGTTGTGGTCAGCGGCCAATGCCACCAAGCTGCTCTTCACCGGCAAAACATGATCGATCTTTTCACCGGCAACCCTGGCGGCGGTAAGACCCTCTTGGCCGTCTCTGAACTGGCTGCGCTGTTCAAGCAATGGGAAAAGGACGGCACCACGGCCCGCGCCGTCTACGTCTGGGGCATCAAGGGCTTGACCCTGCCACACAATGTCATTGACGCGTGGCCGCTGACTGGTAAAAAGGGCGATGAGATACCGGTGGACAGCCGGGGCCTGCCGACCTGTGCACTCGCGATGGATTTCGGTGAGATCCCCGACGGCTCCCTGGTCATCATCGATGAGGCGCAGTACCTTTTTCCGATGCGTGGCCCGTCGGTTGGTCAGCCGGTGCATTCCAAGTTCCTCAACACGCACCGGCATGCTGGGCTCGATATTTGGCTGATCACCCAGCACCCAAAGAACCTCGATAACGGCGTGCGGCGTCTCGTCAACAAGCATCGGCACATTCGCCGCGTCTTCGGCTGGAACCGTGCCGTGATTTACGAGTGGGCGCATTGCGAGGATGGCTTGCAGGGCCTGAAACACGCGGTCATGGTCAATTGGACCTATCCGAAAAAGACCTTTGCGCTGTACAAGTCGGCCGAGATTCACACCAAGCAAGCCTTCAAAAAGCCGTGGTGGATGTGGCTCCCCGTGCTCATGATCCCCGTGGCGGTCTGGGCCGTGCCGCGTGTCTGGGATACCGTCGTCGGCGTCAAGTCCGGTAACGGCATCGTGCCATCGAAAAAGCCCGCTGAACCGCCGCCACGCCCCGCGCAGGCTCAACCCTTGGTAACCCCCTCCGCTACACCTGCGGCACCCGCACCGGTCGCGCCAGCGTCGTCGGCACCGGCTCCCGCGAAGTTCGCTGGTTGCGTCTCCATGCGGGGTGCCTGTAAATGCATTGATACCGCTGGTGAGCCGGTCGACAAGGAACCGTCGATGTGTCTCGATATCGTGGGCGCGAACCGCCCGGAAAAGCTGGCCGAGATTCCCGCATCGCTCAAGGAACACCATCCGCCGCCCCCGCCTAAGGGTTGGGTCGGTTGGGCGCCCGATACGGCGCCGCGGCGTACCGGGTCCACGGTGGCCGATGTCGTGGCCGCGTTCCGATGAAAACCGCCATGCAGGCCGCGAGGGGGCCTTACTTGAAAACCGCCACCAGCTCGAGCACGATTAAGCGTCTTCGTATCGCGCAGGGTATGACGCAGGTTCAGTGTGCCGCGCATTGCCGTGTGCCACTTCGCACCTTTCAGCGGGCTGAAGCAGACGACTATGTGGAGCGTTCCACCAAGCGGTCCATCGAGCGTGCGCTGGGGTTGTCTTGGTGAAAACCGCCATGCAGGCCTGGCGCTCTTCCTGGTTGCAGCAAGGGGGCCCCCAGCAAGCGAATAGCGATGCGGCACGGGGGGCGGGGTATGGGGTGCAACCCCATGGTCAACCTTGGCGGGCCGTGGCGCTGCCCGGCGTTCCGTCAGGCCATAGCCTGATGGCGCTCCCCCTCCCGATTCCCTTTCGTTCTGCGGCAGAGAGCGCAGGCTGCAGCGGCAAGCGGGCGCTGGCGACCGCGCCGCGCAGCGGCGCTAGATTTATCCCTAAGACACTTTGGCACATAGCGGGTTGAAACCCGCAAAAAGGTGAACCCGGCAACAGCGGCAAACTGTTCCGGGTTCTTGACAAACAGCGATACGAGCACTGTTCATGATCAGAATTATCGACCAATTGGGTAACCGTGTAAAACCCGGCTGTTCTCCGGCCCATCTGCGCCGCTGCGGTGCCCGCGCCTACCTCGGCAGGTCCGGCGATCACTTCAAGCTCAAGGCGACCGACCTCGGAAACGGGCACCTTGAGATCGTCGGCTCGCGCACCATGCTCTGGGAAGAACTCGATTGGCCCATCGGCCAGATTGCCGACCATCTCGACATGCTGGAGCGGCACGCCGAAGAACACGCCGAAGAGATCCGGCAAAAGCATGCCGAACAGGCCGCCAAACGGGCCAAGAAACGCGTTCGGCAACTGTGCAAGGGCATGGGGGCCGATACCCTGCTCACGCTGACCTATCAGGCCAATGAAACCGACATGGCCCGCTGCAAAGCGGATCTGAAGGAATTCAACCGCCGCATGCTGCGCCTGATTCCCGGCTTCCGCTTTGTCGCCGCGTTTGAACGACAAGACCGGGGCGCCTGCCATGTCCACATGGCCACGGAGCGCATCCCCGTTGAACTGCTGGCTAAGAACGGCACCAAGGTCAAGAGCTTCAACGTCATCCGCGCCGTGTGGCGTGGTGTCACCAAGGAACGCGGCGGCAACATCGATGTGCAGAACGCCAAACGCCGCATGCAGCGCACCCCGGCCCGCATCGCCAGCTACATCGCCGGCTACATCATCAAGGCGTTTGAAGAGGGCGAACTGGAGTCCAACCGCTGGACCAAATACGGCAATTTCGATGCCCCGCCGAAACCCGTGGATCTCGGCATCTTCCCGACCCTGGAAACCATGATCGCAGGCGGTTACGCGATCCTTTTCGATGGCCATCAGGTCGACGTGATGCGCCTGGACCGCTGGAAAGACTGGTTTGTCCTTTATGCTGAGCTGCCTCCTAAGCGCAGGGCTATGGCGGAGGTTTAAGGGGTCGCGAATGGGCATGCAGGATAGGGACTATTACCGCGAAGAATTTGCCCGAAAGCAGGGCATGCAATACGACTCGCGCCGCGCTCGCTATTCCAGGCGCCGGGAAGCTGATCGCGTCGTGGCGGACACGGATGAGGATCGGGAAATTCGAAAACCGCCGCTCAGGCCCCGCGTTGATCTCGGCGTTACCGATGGTCCGCCCGACCCTTGGGGTGCGTCTTGGCATTGGGTGGTGAAAGTGGCCGTGTGGGTTACGGTTCTCAGCTTGTTGTTCGGAGTGTTTAAGTTTTTAGAGCGTCGCCAACAGGAACAGCGCCGTGTGGAGCGTCAGCTTGTCGAACAGCAGCGTGTGATCGAAGAGTTGAAGCGCCAGAACGAGGCGTTGAAGCCCAAGCCAAAAATCGACTTCTTTAAGTAGCGTGCACTTTCACATTCAAGCAAATACGGTCTTTTTCTGGGCTTTGTCGGCAATACCGACCGGTAGCTTTTTTCCTCAACTACGAAGGAAAATTGCATGCTGATTGGATATGCACGGGTGTCCACAAAGGAACAAGAGACCGACCTGCAGCTTGATGCGCTACGCAGGGCAGGGGTGACAGAGATCTATGAGGAGAAGGCAAGCTCGGTTGGTGCACGACCGCAGCTAAGGCGTTGCCTTGCGGCCCTGAAAAAGGGTGACGTTTTCGTGATCTACAAGCTCGACCGTGTTGCCCGGTCGCTGCCGGATCTGTTGTCTATCCTGGCCGATATCAAAACTGCCGGTGCGCTGGTCAAAAGCCTCACGGAACCGCTCGACACTACAACCGCCATGGGTTCGTTCGTCATTCAGATCCTCGGCGCTGTGGCCGAGTTGGAACGCGGCATCATCCGTGAACGCTCGATCGCTGGTCAGCAAGCCGCACGTGATCGTGGAAAGCTCCCCGGCCGATCCCGTGCGCTCGTTCCAGATGCTGAAGCCGAAGTCGTCAAGCTATATGCCAGTGGCGAATACACATTGAATACGTTGGCGAAGCTTTTTGGGGTATCTGATTCTGTCGTGAAGCGGGCAATCTATCGGGCGAAGAAGCCGGGCCATTCGAGTCTTCGGTGACTTACGCGGTGCTAAAGTCCTTGCCTCAATGAAAGGAGTCAGAGTGGATCAACTTAATTTTCGTGACATCCGCGAAGTGCATCACACGACGCAAACGGCTGAGTTGAATGGGTATCTAAGTTTGGGGTGGGTACTTCTGAACACGGTTGCGGAGAGAGAGGGAGAGTCCGGTTGGTTCACGTATAGCGTGGGGTGGCCGTTTGAATTGCCATCCAAGCTCCCAAAACCACGCGCGTACGTTTAACCAAGGCAAAAAAAAGACCCTGAAAGTGGGTCGATTTTTTGTTCGAAATGCTCCGTTTCCGCCAAGTTGTCCCCTGCGAGCCCTGTGCTCCCAGGGGATTTTTGGTTTCTGGGGCGTGGCGGATGGGATGCGCGTTTCGGCGTTGATGTCCAAAAATTCATCGAACTTTGCATGCAGAAAACCGTCATCAAAAAGATACGAAATTTTGTAAATTTCATCAGCTATTGATTCTTTTGATTACAGTGTCTCCAAGGACAATGGGTTCCGATGGATGGGGTTGATCGATGTCGCACATGCGGCTGCGGGGTGACCACCGACGGAGGCAACAATGAACGGCTTGAAGATTTCCACGCGCCTGATCATCATCATCGGCCTGCTCTCGGTGCTGTTGATCGGTGTGGGACTGCTGGGCCTGTTCGGTATTGCCGATAGCAACGCCTCGTTGAAAACGGTGTACGAGGACCGCACGGTCCCGATGCAACAACTCAATGACGTCCGCAGGCTCTTGCTGCAGGACCGTCTGTCGATTGCGAGCGCGGTTGTCACTGGGACACCCGAGACAGGCCGAGCCGCGGCGGATGAGCTTGCCAGCAATGGCAAGCTCATCGACAGCACGTGGGCTGCCTACATGGCGACGTATCTCACGCCGGAGGAGTCGGAGCTGGCCAAGCGGATCGAGGCAGGCCGAGCGTTGATCGAAAAGGAGGCCATCGGACCGATGACCGATGCGCTGCGGGCCAACGACATGGCACTTGGCAGACGTTTGGCGATGGGCACGGTCGAGCGTGTGTTCGGCGCCGTTCAGGCACCGCTGGCCGACATCATCAAGCTCCAGGTCGACGTGGCCAAGACCGAGTACGAGGCGGCTGTCCAACGCTACGATCGATTGCGCTTGTTCTCGATTGTGTCGATCGTCGTGGGCGTGGGGAGCGCGGCCGCACTCGGCTGGCTGCTGGTGAACAACATCTCCCGCAGCATGGAAGAAGCGGTGACGGCTGCCAACCACATTGCCGAAGGCGATCTGCGCCAGAACATCGAGGCTGGCGGCGCCACGGAAATCGGGCAACTCAAGACCGCGCTCGTGGGCATGCAGCAAGCCTTGCGAGCGGTGGTAAGCCAGGTGCGCCAGGGCTCCGACAGCGTGGCCACCGCGAGTGCGCAGATCGCCCAGGGCAACCACGACCTGTCTTCGCGGACCGAAAGCCAAGCCAGCGCATTGCAACAGACGGCGGCCTCCATGGAGGAACTCAGTTCCACCGTACGCCAGAACGCGGACAACGCCCGCAGCGCAAACCAGTTGGCCGCCAACGCCTCCACGGTGGCGTTGCAAGGCGGGGAAGTGGTGAACGAGGTCGTGCAGACCATGCGGGAGATCAACGACAGTTCACGCAAGATCGCGGACATCATCGGCGTGATCGATGGCATCGCCTTTCAGACCAACATCCTGGCTCTGAACGCTGCGGTGGAGGCAGCGCGCGCCGGGGAGCAGGGGCGCGGCTTCGCGGTGGTCGCCAGCGAAGTGCGCGGCCTCGCCCAGCGTAGCGCCGAGGCGGCCAAGGAGATCAAGATCCTGATTTCGGACAGCGTGGGCCGGGTGGAAAAGGGCTCGCTCCTCGTGGACCGTGCGGGCGCGACGATGACGGAGGTGGTCGCCAGCATCAGGCGGGTCACCGACATCATGGGTGAAATCAGCGCTGCCAGCACAGAGCAAAGCCTGGGTGTGGCCCAGGTCGGCGAAGCAGTCACCCAGATGGACCAGGCCACCCAGCAGAACGCCGCACTGGTGGAGGAGATGGCCGCTGCCGCCAGCAGCCTCAGATCGCAGGCGGAGGAACTGGTGAATGCCGTGGGTGTCTTCAAGCTCAGGGCCGTGGAGGGCTGAACCCGCCCGAAGCGCGGTTGATCCCGCTTGCTGTAAGCCTTTTTCGCCTGGCAGTTAGGGCAGTGGTCGTGGCGTGGCGTGGCGACCAAGCCCGAGCACCTGATGACCGGGGCCAGCGGCAGTTTCCGGTTAAGTTCGGGTTAAGCCCATCCCCCGACACTCGCCGCCATGCTCCGCTCACCCACCTCACGCCTTTCGCCGATTGCCTGCCTGACCGTCCTTGCCGGCCTGGCGGTGCTGGCCTGGGATTTTTCAGGGCTCGACCTGCCGCTGGCGCGCTGGTCCGGCGGGCCGGGTGGTTTTCCGCTGCAGGACGAATGGTTCCTCACGAGGGTGTTGCATGACGGGGTGCGGCACCTGGCCTGGGTCTTGGCGCTGCTGCTCTGCCTGGGCGTCTGGTTTCCGGCGGGCTGGCTCGGGCGGTTGGGTTTTCGGCGGCGGTTGCAGTTGGCCGTCACCACGCTGGTGGCGGTTTCGCTGGTGACCCTGGCGCGCGTCACGAGCCATGCCAGCTGTCCCTGGAGCCTGGCTGAGTTCGGTGGCGTGGCGCATTACGTGTCGCACTGGTCGGGCTGGTTCGTCACCGATGGCGGCAGCGGCGCCTGTTTCCCGGCGGGGCATGCGGCCGCGGGTTTCGCTTTTGTGGGCGGGTATTTCGCGTTCCGGCACGAGGCACCGGGGCTGGCGCGGCGCTGGCTGGCGACGTCGTTGCTGGTCGGCCTGGTGCTGGGGGTGTCACAGCAGATGCGCGGCGCACATTTCATGAGCCACACGCTGTGGACCGGCTGGCTGTGCTGGTGCGCGGCCTGGGCGGTGGATGCGCTGATGCCGCGGCTCAAGCTCGGGCAGTTGCCAGGCGATCTGGGCGAGGTGGCATGACGGTCGAGGCCGGGGAGGGTCTCGCCCTGGCGCCGCCCTTGCTGCAGGTCGATGCGCTTCACTCCCCGCATGGGGGGCCCTACAGCTTCACGCTGCGGGCTGGCGAATGCATCGCCGTCGTGGGCCGCTCGGGCAGCGGCAAGAGCGTGCTGCTGCGCCTGGTCGCCGATCTCGATCCGCACCAGGGCGAAGTCTGGCTCGAAGGCCGGGCGCGCTCGGGCTGGCCTGCACCCGCGTGGCGGCGACAGGTGGTCTACCAGGCCGCCGAGCCCGCCTGGTGGGCGCCGACCGCCGAAGAACATATGAGCGGCCAGACGGCCGGTGCGCTCGCGCCCTGGCTGGAACAGCTCGGCCTGGGCCCCCAGGCGCTGCTCGCCGAGGTGGCACGCCTGTCCACCGGCGAGCGCCAGCGCATGGCCCTGTTGCGCTCGCTGGCACGCCAGCCACGGGTGCTGCTGCTGGACGAGCCCACGGCGTCGCTCGACGCGGCGTCGGTGCTGGCCGTCGAGCAACTGCTGCAGGCCCGCATGCGCGAGACCGGGCTGGCCGTGGTCTTCGTCACGCATTCGCGGGAGCAGGCCGAGCGCATCGGTCACCGCCTCGTCGAGGTGCGCGACCACAGGCTGCATCCCGTTGGATGAAACCCCACTGAGATGAACGTCGTCCACCTCGGCTTCACCGACCTGGCCATCGCCGCGGGCCTGGTGCTGGCCAGCGCCGCGGCTTCGCTGGCGCTGCAACTGCGGCTGCACCGGCCGCTGTTGTGGGCCGCGGCGCGCATGACGGTGCAGTTGCTGATGGTCGGCCTGGTGCTGCGGCTGGTGTTTCGCGCCGGCTCGGCGCCGGCCACGCTGCTGATCGTGCTGTTGATGATCGGTGCCGCTGCGCGCGAGGTGGCGGTGCGCCCGGCCGAACGCCTGCGCGGCTGGGCCAACTTCCGCATCGGCGCGCTGGTGGTGGGGGCGTCGAGCATCGCCACGGTCTGCCTGGCCTTGTTCACTGCCATCCAGCCTTCGCCCTGGTACGACCCGCGTTATGCGATCCCGCTGATGGGCATCGTGCTCGGCACGGTGCTGAATTCGGCGAGCCTGGCGCTGGATTCGTTCTACGGTGGCCTGGCCGCGGGCCGCGCCGCCATCGAGGCCCGGCTCGCGCTGGGCGCCACCACGCGCGAAGCCTTCGCGCCGTTCGTGCGCGACGCGATCCGCCGCGGCCTGATCCCGCTGATCAACCAGATGTCGGCTGCCGGCATCATCACCCTGCCGGGCATCATGACCGGGCAGTTGCTCGCCGGCATGGACCCACTCGAATCGGTCAAGTACCAGATCATGCTGCTCTTTCTGCTGACCGGCGCGGGGGCCATGGCCGGTGCCGGAGCGGTCTACCTCGCGGCGGCGGCCGTCACCGACGAGCGCCAGCGGCTGCGGCTGGACCGCCTGCGGGGCCGCTGAAGACGCCGAGACGCTGCTGTTAAGACTGACTTAAGCGGCCCCGCGCAAGCTCTCGAGCCGATGACAGGTCCGACAGCGATGTACATGGCGAACGAATTCAATACCCAGGTCTTCCACGGCATTGCGGCCATCTTCGGCGCGGCGCCGTGGCTGCTGCCGCTGGCGCGCGGCGTGGCCGTGGGCACCGCATGGCTGGTGGCGGCCCTGGTGGCCTGGAGCCTCTGGCGATGGCCCGCCCAGCGGCGCTACCTGTTGGTGACCATGCTCGCCTGCGGTATCACGACCCTGCTGGCCCACTACATTGCGGCGAAATTGGCCGTGCCCCGGCCATTCGTGTCCGGCTTCGGCCCGTCCTACATCAGCCACAGCCCGACCGGCTCCCTGCCCAGTTCGCATGCGGCCGTGCTGATGCTGATCGCGCTGATGTATCTGCGGCGCCGGCCGCTGCGGCGCCTTGGTGCGGTGCTGCTGCTGCTGGCCTGCGCCACCGGCCTCGCGCGGGTGTTCGTGGGGGTTCATTTCCCGCTCGACATCGCTGCGGGATTCGGCCTGGGGGCGGCCGTGGCCGGGCTGCTCCACCTTGCCGAGACGGCATTCACGAACGGGAAGCGCATCCCGCCCGAGGGCACTGTGCCGTTGCGGGCGTCCGCTGAATCATGAAACGCGAAACCGTCTTCGTGGAGCCCGGGGCGTACGCGCCACCCGACATGCCGCGCGCTGCGCTGCCTTCCCTTTCCTGCGTCATCCCATGCCACAACGAGGCGCGCAATCTGGCGCGCCTGCTGCCGATGCTGGCTGCGGTGCTCGACAGTTGCAGCCGTGCCTGGGAGGTGATCCTGGTGGACGACGGCAGCACCGACGGCACCTTGGCCGAGGCCCTGCAATGGGCCGAGCTGCCGGGTTTCCGCTGTCTGCAGCTGTCGCGCAATTTCGGCAAGGAGGCCGCCCTGACCGCGGGACTGCAGGAGGCCACCGGCGAGGTCGTGGTGATGATGGACGCCGACCTGCAGCACCCGCCGGCCCTGATTCACGAATTCGTCCGCCACTGGCGGTACGGCGCGGATGTCGCCTTCGCGCAGCGCCGCCACCGCGAGGACGAAGGTTTCCTCAAGCGGCTCGGCGCGCGTGGCTTCTATGCCTTGGTCAACGCGGCCGATGGCGTGGAAGTGCCAGCCGGCGCCGGCGACTTCCGGCTCATGGACCGCGTGGTGGTCGATGCGCTGCTGGCCCTGCCCGAGCGCAACCGCTTCATGAAGGGCCTGTACGCCTGGGTCGGCTTTCGCACGGTGGCTGTGCCCTACCAGCCGGAGCCGCGGGCCCACGGCAACAGCAGCTTCAACCTGCTGCGCCTGATCAAGCTCTCGCTCGACGGCCTGACGGCCTTCACGAACTGGCCCCTGCGCGCGGTGAGCGTGATGGGCATGGTGATGGCCTTGCTGGCCTTCGTGTACGGCGGCTTCCTCACCGTCAGCTACCTGCTGTACGGCCATGAGGTGAGCGGCTGGACGACCATTGTCGTCAGCCTGATGCTGTTCGTGGGCATCCAGCTGGTGTCGCTCGGCGTGGTGGGCGAATACGTGGGCCGCATCTTCGAGGAGGTCAAGGCCAGACCCCTGTTCGTGGTGCGCAGCCGGGTGGGCCGCGGCATGAAGGTCGCACGCAAGTGAGGCCCGCGGCGCGGCCCGCGCGGGGGGAGCGGTGGCAGGTCTCCCTGGCCATCCTGCTGGTGCTCGCGGCCACGGCCTGGGCCCGGCCGCTGATGCTGCCCGACGAAGGGCGCTACGCCGGCGTCGCCTGGGAGATGCTGCGCTCGGGCGACTGGTGGACGCCGACGCTGGACGGTCTGCCGTTCTTCCACAAGCCGCCCTTGTTCTACTGGATCACCGCCGCGGCGATGTCCATGTTCGGCATGCACGAGTGGACCGCTCGCGCGGCCTCGATGCTCGGGGCCTGGACCGGCGCCACGGCGGTGTACCTTTTCGCCTGGCGCTGGGGCAGCCCCCGCCTGGCCCGGCTCGCCGTGGTGGCGCTGCTGGCGCAGCCGCTGTTCTTCCTCGGCGGGCAGTTCGCCAACCTGGACATGCTGGTGGCCGGCTGCATCAGCGCGACCGTGCTGCTGGCCGCCCACGGGGCGCTGCAGCAGCAGGCCGGGCGGCCACACCGTCACGCGCTGGCCGGGGCATATGTGTTCGCCGCGCTCGGCGTGCTGGCCAAGGGGCTGATCGGCATCGTGCTGCCGGGGCTGGTCATCGTCGTCTGGCTGCTGGCCCTGCGGCGCTGGCGCACGCTGCTGGCGTTGTGGTGGTGGCCCGGCCTGCTGCTGATGCTGGCCATTGCCGCGCCCTGGTTCCTGGTGATGCAGGCGCGGTTTCCCGACTTCCTGAACTATTTCTTCGTGGTGCAGCACTTCCAGCGTTTCAGCGGCAGCGGCTTCAACAATGTGCAGGCCTGGTGGTTCTATCCGGCCGTGCTGCTGCTGTGCCACGGCCTGTGGCTGCCTTGGCTGCTGCGCATCTTCGCGCCGACGCAACTGACGGCGGCGCGCCGGGACCCGGTGCGCCTGCTGATGTGGGTCTGGTTCGCCGTGGTGCTGGTGTTCTTCTCGCTGCCGAAGTCCAAGCTCGTCGGCTACGTGCTGCCGGCCGTGCCGCCGCTGGTGTATCTGCTGGCCGACAGCTTCGCGGTGCAGACGGCCGCAGTGGAAGGGGTGGACGGCGCGCATGGGCCACGGCGCTGGTGGTCCGGTGCCGTGGCCCTGTCGGCCATCGGCGCGCTGGCGGTGGTGGCCTGGCTGGCGCTGCATCCGGTGAAGTCCACGCGGCAGCTGGCGCTGGTGCTCAAGGACCGTCACCAGCCGACCGAGCCGCTTTTCATGCTCGGCAACTACGACTACGACGTGCCTTTCTACGCCGGGTTGCGCGAACCGGTGGCCATCGTCGATGCCTGGGATGACCCGGCACTCGCACAGTCCGACAACTGGCGCAAGGAAATCGCCGATGCGGCAGGCTTTGCGCCGGCCCGCGCATCGGCCAGCCTGCTGTTGCCGGCGCAATTGCCCGCCGCGCTGTGCGATGCGCCACTGAGCTGGGTCATCGGCCCCGCGGACCAGGCCGATGCGTGGCCCGCGCTGGCCGGCGCCGAGCAGGTCTACCGCGGCGAAGGCCGGGTGCTTTGGCGCGTGGACCGGCGCCATGCCGGCCAGGCCGGCGGGCCGGGCTGTGCGGGAAGGCCAGATGCCGGTTGAGACCCAGGACCGCCCACGGCGCATCTGCTTCGCGGCGGACGATTTCGGCCTGGATGACGGCATCGGCTCGGCGGTGCTGGAACTGGTGCAGCGCGGCCGCATCCAAGCCGTGGGCTGCATGGTGGGCGCGCCGAAATGGGCGCCCTGGCAGTACGAAGCGCGGCGGCTGCCACCGGCCGAAGTGGACGTCGGCCTGCATCTGGACCTCACCCAGCATCCCTTGCTGGCCAGGATGCGCCAGTCGCTCCCGCGCTGGATCCTCGCGAGCCATGCGGGCCTGCTGCAGCGCCGCATGCTGCGGGAGGAAATCCGCGCGCAGCTCGACGCCTTCGAGGCGGCCCTGGGCCGGCCGCCGGCCTACATCGATGGCCACCAGCACGTCCACCAACTGCCCGGCGTGCGCAGCGAACTGTTGGCCGAGATCCAAGACCGCTATGGCAACAGTCCGCCGTGGTTGCGCGCCACCCGGCCGCCGGCCGGCCTCGTGCCGGCTGCAAATGGCGGCTGGGCGGGCTGGGCGAAGGCGCGGGTGATCGCGGCGCTCGGCGCTTGCGGCCTGGCCGCGGCGGCGCGCCGGCAGGGCATTGCGCAGAACCGGTGCCTGCTCGGCGCCTACGGCTTCGATGCGGACCGGGAGGGCTACCTGGCGCTGCTGTCCGCGGGCTTGTCGCAGGCGCCGGACGCGGCGCTGGTGATGTGCCATCCGAGCCAGTTCGTCGGCGGCAGCGGCGCCGACGACCTCGACGAGATCGAGGCCGCCCGGCTGGTGGAGTTCGACGTGCTGCGCGGGGCCGCGCTGGGCCGCGTGCTGGCCGACGGGGGCTTCGTGCTGCAGCCCATGAGCCGAATCCTCAGGCCGCGGCCGGAGGGGATTGCGCGAAGCTGATCCGGTAGCAGCTCGTGAAGCCGAGCGGTGCGGACACCTTGGCGAAGCGCGCGTTGTGGATGGCCGCGATCTTGGCCACCACGCGGTGACCCGATCCGAGCCCGAGCGAGCGCGATGTGTCCGCTTCTTCGCCCGGTGCGCAGGCAGCGCGTGGGGCCGTGCGGTCCGCCGAGGGCGCAGAGTCGCAAACCTGGAGCCAGCCCGCCCCGGCATCGAGTTGCACTTCCACGCGCGTGCCGGGCGGCGTGTGGCTCAACGCGTTCTCCACCAGGTTGCGCACCACCAGGCTCAGCAACAGCCCGTGGCCCTTCAGCAGGAAAGGCCCATCGCTGACCAGCGACATCTCGTGTTCGGTGTCGAGGGCGATCTGCCCGAACTCGGCGACTTCGGCGCGGGTGATCGCGTCCAGGTCCACCTGTTCCTGCGTTTCCAGCAGTTCGGTGCGGCTGGCCCGCGCCAGTGCCAGCAGGTTGGACAACACACTGCCCGCGCGCAGTGCGTCCTGCTCGAGCTGCAGCAGCAGGGTCTCGCGCTCGTCGTCCGAGCGCGCCCGGCGCAGCGCGCGCGCCTGCAGGGCCAGCGAGGCCAGCGGCGTGCGCAACTCATGGGCGAGTTCGCTGGAGAGTTCGCGTTCCTTGTCCACCGCCGACTGGTAACGCCCGGCCAGGGTGTTGATCGATCTGGCCACCGCCTGCAGCTCCTGGTGCACGTAGTGGCCCTGCAGCGGCGAAGGCAGTTGGATGTTCAGCGTGTCGACCTCGCGCGCGAGCGCATGCAGGGGGCGCAGCCCGCGGTAGATCGCCAGGCCGAGCGCGAGCGCGACCACGGGCAGCAGCCAGAAGCCGGGCCCGGCGATCTGTTCCGCGATGTCTGCCGCCAGTTCGTCGCGCTCCACCACATTCACCAGCACGGTGACGCGGCGCGTGCGTCGCTCGTTGTTGTCCCAGCGCGAAAACGCACGCCAGGCCACCGGCGGCGAGCCCAGCGAAAGGGTCTCGAAGCCCTCGGTCCGGCTGAAGGGCACGTCGGGTGCCTCGCCGCCGCGGCTGATCACCTTGCCCTGGCCGTCCCAGATCACGATGCTCATCGAGCGCTGGTAGTCGTGGCTCCTGAGGTTGGACAGGGCCGCATAGCGGCTGCTGTCGTCCTGCGGCGCGAAGGCGCCCGGCTCCTCGGCCAGCTCGAGCAAGGCCACGCTGGCCAGGTGGCCGTCGGTGAGTTCGTCGGCCTCGTGGACGCCGGTCCTGTAGCCGAGCGCCAGCAGGCCGCCCCAGACGATCAGCAAGGCCCCGAGCGCCCAGGCGAGCAGGCTGGTGGTCAGGTATTTCTGGCGGGTCACGCGGGATCCTCGGGCACGAAGTAACCCACGCCGCGCATGGTGCGGATCACCTTCTCCCCGAGCTTCCTGCGCAGGTGGTGGATGTGCACCTCCACGGCGTTGCTGTCCAGCGCGTCGCCCCAGTTGTAGAGCCGCGTCTCGATCTGCGCGCGCGACAGCACCCGTGGCCGCACCTCCGCCAGCGCCAGCAGCACACCGAATTCGCGGCTCGACAGGGCCACGATCTCTCCGTTGTGGCGCACGGTACGGGCGGCGGGGTCGATCTCCAGCGCGGCCATCTTCAGCGTGGGCTGGGCACGGCCCACCGAGCGCCGGCGCAGGGCGCGCATGCGGGCGGCGAGTTCGTCCGGATCGAAGGGCTTGATCACGTAGTCGTCGGCGCCCATGTCCAGGCATTCGATGCGCGCGGCGACCTGGTCGCGCGCGGTCATGATCAGCACCGGCGTGTCGGCGTCGGGCAGCCGTCCCTGGGGCGCCTTGCGCAGGCGCCGCAGCACCTCGCCGCCATCGCCGTCACGCAGGCCGAGGTCGAGCAATACCAGATCGAACGGCTCGGCGCACAGGGCCGCCCAGGCCGGGGCCACGCCGTCGGCCATGTCGGCCGCCCAGCCCAGCTGTTTCAGGTGGGCCTCGAGGCCGCGGGCGATGCCCTCATCGTCTTCGACAACCAATATGCGCATGCCCGCATTGTGCGTCGATCCGCATGGATTTCCGCGGGGCGCGCGTGCTCAATGGGAATGCCCGCCTTGCGCGCCATGGCGATGCCGGTGGTGGATGTCGGGAAAATGCGCATGCCGGTGCACCAGCACCTCGTGCACATGCGCGTGGGTGTGGGGCTCTTCGCCGTTCCAGGCGAAGGCGTGCGTGTGCCGATGGTGCGCGTCGTGGCGATGCCGGTGGCTGTGGGCCAGCGGCTCGTGCACGTGGGCGTGCTCGTGCCTTTCGCGCACGTGCAGCCAGACGCCCCCGGCCATCAGCGCCGCGGCCGCCCAGAACAGCGCCCCGGGCGCGGCTGGCCACAACGCGAACGACACCGCCACGCCGAACAGCGGCGCGACGGAGAAGTAGGCCCCGCTGCGCGCCGTGCCCAGCGTGCGCAGCGCCAGCACGAACAGCGTGAGGCTCAGCCCGTAGCCAAAGAAACCCAGCACCAGGCTGGCGGCGAGCGGCCCCGCGGCGGGGAGCACCGCGCCGCCGGCCAGCGCCAGCGCGGTGTTGGTGGCGCCGGCCAAGAGGCCCTTAAGGCCGGCCACCAGCATCGCGTCGTTGGTCGACACCTTGCGCGTGAGGTTGTTGTCCACGGCCCAGCACAGGCAGGCGCCGACCACCAGCAGGGCACCGGTGGACAGGGTGGCACCGCCGGGCTCCCAGGCCAGGAGCACGCCGCCGAGCACGATCGCGGCCATGCCCAGCACGACCCGGCGGTCGGCGTTCTCCCGGAACACCAGCCAGGCGATGAGCGCCGTCAGCACGGCTTCGACATTGAGCAGCAGCGAGGCGGTGGCGCCGCCGGTCTGCGTCAGGCCGAGCATCAGCAGGGCCGGCCCGCAGACACCGCCGAACAGGATCGCGCCGAGCAGCCAGGGCCATTCGGCACGCGGGATGTGCAGCCGCGCCGTGTCCTGGCCTGGTGGCCGTGTCCTGGTGGCCGCGGCCACCAGGACACGGCGCAGACCGAGCAGCAGGCCCAGTCCCAGGCCGCTGCCGAGGTAGAGCAGGCCGGCCAGCAGCAAGGGCGGCATATCGCCGACCAGCGCTTTGGCCAGCGGCGTGCTGGCGCCGAAGAGCAGGGCGGCGGCCAGCGCAGGAAGTGCTGGCAGAGTGGAGCGTAAGGTCATGGTTTCGGGCGAACACGGTTGGGCAGCGGCGTCCTACGATACACCCCTCAAACCAAGCCTCGGAGACGAACATATGACGCAGGAATTCGCCGGAAAAATCGTGGTGGTCAGCGGGGGCAGCCGCGGCATCGGTCGCGGCATCGCCGCCGCTTTCGCCGCCCAGGGCGCGCAGACCGTGCTGGCGGCTTCCTCGCAGGACACCCTGAACGCGACGGCCGATGCCATCACCCAAAGCGGCGCGATCCGCCCCGACGTGTGCGCGGCCGACCTGCGCACCGAGGACGGCTGCAAGGCCGTGTTCGCGCTGGTGAGCCAGCGCCACGGCCGCTGCGACATCCTCGTCAACTCGGCCGGCGCCACGCGTGCCGGCGCCTTCCTCGACCTCACGGCCGACGCCTGGCAGGACGGCTTCGCGCTCAAGTTCTTCGGCTGCGTGCACCTGTGCCGGCTGTTCTGGCCGATGCTGGCGGCATCGCACGGCCATGTGGTCAACATCATCGGCGGCGCGGCGCGCACACCCGACCCGGGTTTCCTGATCGGCGGCTCGGTGAACGCGGCCATGCACAACTTCACGAAGGGCCTGTCCGGCCTGGGCAAACGCGATGGCGTCAACGTCAACGCCATCCTGCCCGGCCTGACGGAGACCGCGCGCGTCGGCCAGCTTTTCGCGCAGCGCGCCGCGGCCAGCGGCAAGACGGTGGACGAGGAGCGTGCGGCCCAGGTTGCGAAGGAGGGGCTGGCGCGGCTGGGCACGCCCGAGGACGTGGCGGCGCTAGCGCTGTTCCTGTGTGGCGAGGCGGCGCGCCACATCCAGGGCACGGCCATCGCCGTGGACGGCGGCGGCACGCCGGGCGTGTACTGAGAAGGCGTTAGGGGAACCTGCTGGGGCCACCGATCGGGGACAAGCCTTTTTCCTACGCTGGCCGTTCCGCCACGCCGACTTGGGGCCCGCCACGCGCTGATTAAGTTCTGCACTGGGCCCGGCGCTGTTGCCTGCCCGCTTTGATCGACCTCCGAGGAGATTCGTCATGCGTGACATCAACGCCCGCCCCGAGCCCGCGCGACTCGCGGTGTTCGACCACTGTGTCAACGCCGGCTTCTACCTGCTGGTGGTGGCCGCGGCCATCACGTTCTGCGCGACCTTGTGGTTGCCGAGGGTGCCGGCGGAGGACGCGCTGCAAAGCTCGTGGATCTGCATCTTCGGCGCTGCAGTGTGCCTGCTGTTGCGGCTGGCCGTGATGGTGTGGGAAGACTTCGGCGACGCGCGGGCCGACAAGCCCTCCTGAAACACTGCCATCGGGCAACACAAGATCCATCGTCATGAAAAAGACCAGCGAAACGAAAACCAGCGAAAAGAAGACCGGCAAGAACCGGAAGGAGGCCAAGTCCGCGGTCGTGGAGAAGCAGCTGCGCCTCCAGCGCGAGCAGGACCAGCGCGACCGGCAGGAGAAGAAGGCCGAGCCGGCGCCCACGCAAAAGGGCGCTGCCGGCGGGCTCCCGCACACCGGCCCCGGAAAGATGCCGCCCGCGCCGCCGTTGCCGGCGCAACACCTGCCCAAGCCGGGCCTGGAAGCGGACATGGTGCACAAGCCGCAATTCACGGCGCCGCACTACAAGGGCAGCGGCAAGCTCGAAGGTTTCTCGACCCTGGTGACCGGCGGCGACTCGGGCATCGGCCGGGCGGTGGCCGTGCTGTTCGCGCGCGAAGGTGCGGACGTGGCCATCGTCTACCTCGCAGATGAAGAGGCGGACGCGCAGCAGACCCGCACCCACGTCGAGGCGGAGGGCCGGCGTTGCCTGCTGATCCCCGGCGACGTGAAGGATGCGGATTTCTGCCGCCGCGCGGTGAAGAAGACGGTGAAGGCCTTCGGTGGGCTGAACGTGCTCGTCAACAACGCGGGCTTCCAGGAGCACGCCAAGTCGATCGAAGACCTGAGCGAGGAACGCTTCGATGAAACCCTCAAGACCAATGTCTACGGCTACTTTCACATGGCCAAGGCCGCGGTGCCGCATCTGCCCAGCGGGGGCAGCATCATCAACACCGGTTCGGTGACGGGGCTGCGCGGCAGCAAGGAGCTGCTCGATTATTCGACCACCAAGGGCGCGATCCACGCGTTCACCAAGGCACTGGCCAGCCAGCTGCTGGAACGCGGCATTCGCGTCAACGCGGTGGCGCCGGGGCCGGTATGGACGCCGTTCAATCCGGCGGACAAGTCCCCCGAGGACATCGTCGAATTCGGAAGCAAGACCGACTTCGGCCGCGCGGCCCAGCCGGAGGAGCTGTCGCCAGCCTACGTGTTCCTGGCCGCGCCTTGCTGCGCGAGCTACATCACCGGCATCGTCCTGCCGGTGACCGGAACGGCCGGCGACGGCGCCTGACGGAGGCCGGTCAGAGCTTCGGAATGTGCAGCGTCTTGCTGATCATCAGCGTGCCGGACAGCGCGAACAGCAGCGACATGGGGTGCAGTTCCCAGCCGAGCATCCAGCCGCCGCCGTACAGCGCCTCGCCAACGCGCCCCTGCCAGGCGCAAAAGGCCAGGATCGCGGCCAGCAGCACGCTGGTCGGAATCGGCGTGCCTTCGAAATAGGCCACCTTGTCGTCGTCGCCGGACAGGCTTTCCGCCGTCACGTTGTAGCGCGCCAGCCGGCTCACGCCGCAGCAGACGAAGTACAGCAGGATGGCCACGTCCCAGCCGCCCTGCAGCCCGGCTGCGAAGCCCAGTGCCGCAGGGCCGACGCCGAACGAGATCACGTCGGCCAGTGAATCGAGTTCACGCCCGAGCGAGGAATTCTGCTGGCGCCAGCGCGCGATGCGGCCGTCGAACACGTCGAAGACCAGCGCTGCCACCATCAGCGCGGCCGACGCGTGGAACAGGGCGACACGGCCCTGGGCCATGTACAGCATGGCGCAGAACACCGCGGCCGCGCCGCAGGCGGCATTGCCGAGGGTGAAGAAGTCGGCGAGGTGAAAGCCGCGGATCATCGTGAAATGGCGGCGCTCGGTGCGGCGTTCTGGGTGGTGTGGGGTCATGGTGTTCATTTTGGGTGATGGCCGCGGGCCATGGCAGGAACTTGAACTGCAGCATGCACGTTCCCCGCTTTTCAGGCTGTCGGCCGGAGGGGAGCGCGCCTGTAGGCGGTGGCCTGCCAGCATGCCGTGGAAGCCGGGGCCACCCGACCAGGATGGGGAACTACCTAAGTACAAGCATGTATGCGATCTGCATTCGGTCTCCACAATCTGCACACAATGCAATGCAAAAATGCAGAACTTGATGGGCAGATTGGGCTGGTGAATGAAACGTTCGAATACGACAAAGTGGCGTGTCACAGCCATTCTCATCGCGTGCATCGCCGCCTACACGCTGCATGACGGCGAGGAAGATCTCGCCAAGGCCAACACCAATCCCGCGAAATGCACAGCGGCGAGCCAGCCCAGGCCATCGCCAAAGTCACCGCATGCTTCCGAGCCGGACCAGGAGCAGGGATGTGTGCCGATCCGCAATTCGAGGCGGCACGCGCAGGTCTGATCTGGCGCCACGCCGCCAGTCAGCGGGCGGCGCGATCCGCAGCCCCTGTCGGCGAGGGCATTCCGCATGCCACATGACTGGCGCGGCGGCGGGCTGTTTGGCCTTCACCCAGCCCGGGACGCGCCGATCCCATCGGCACTGAGCATGAGCACGCGGTCGGCGCGCGCGGCGGCGGCTTCCGAATGCGTGACCAGCACCAGCGCTGCGCCGTGGCGGCGCGTCTGGGCGAGCAGGGCGTCCATCACCTTGGCTGCGGTGCCGGGGTCGAGGTTGCCGGTGGGTTCGTCGGCGAGCAGCAGGCGCGGCTGGTGCACCAGCGCGCGGGCGATGGCCACGCGTTGCAGCTGGCCACCACTGAGCTGCTGCGGCAGCCGCGCGCCCAGGCCTTCGAGGCCGACGTCGGCGAGCAGGGCCTGCACCCGCGCAGCGTCGGGGCGGCCGAGCAGCATCAGCGGCAGGGCCACGTTCTGCGCCACGTCCAGGTGCGGCAACACGTGGAAGGCCTGAAACACGAAGCCGACCTTCTCGCGGCGCAGGCGGGCGCGCTGGTCGTCGTTCAATTCGCCGAGGTCCACGCCGTCGATGCGCACCTGGCCCGCGTCCCAGGTGTCGAGGCCGGCCATGCAGTTGAGCAGGGTGGATTTGCCCACGCCCGATTCGCCGACGATGGCCACGAACTCGCCCGCCTCGACGCACAGGCTCACGTTGGCGAAAACCGGCGTCGCGCCATAGTGTTTGGCAAGGCCTGTCAGGGCCAGCGTGGGCGGCATCAGGTCGACTCCAGCGCGGCATCCACCAGCCCGAGCACCTGGGACAGGGCGTCGGGCGCATCGGCGGCCACGAGGTGGCGCCGGGGCATGGAACGCAGCCAGGTGAGCTGGCGCTTGGCCAGCTGGCGCGTGGCGAAGATGCCCTGGTCGCGGAACACGGCCTTCTGCGCAGCCGTGGGGACATCGGCTTCGTCGAGCAGGGTCCAGGCCTGGCGGTAACCGACGCAGCGCATGCTGGGCAGCTCGGGGTTCAGGTCGCCCCGTGCGCGCAGGTGGCGCACCTCGTTGATCAGGCCATCGGCCAGCATGGCGTCAAAGCGCTGGGCGATGCGGGCGTGCAGCCAGGCGCGCTCGTCCGGTTCCAGCGAGATCAGCGTGACGTTGCGTGTGCGCTCGGCCTCGGCTGCGGTATCGCGTGCGGTGTGAAAGTCTGACAACGGCTGGCCCGACACCCGGTAGACCTCCAATGCGCGCTGGATGCGCTGGGCATCGGCCGGCTCGAGCCGTGCGGCGGTGACCGGGTCGACCATGGCCAGCTGCGCGTGCATGGCCGGCCAGCCGAGCTGTGCCGCTTCGGCCTCCAGCGCGGCGCGCGTGGCCGCATCGGCCTTGGGCATGGCATCCAGGCCTTCGAACAGCGCCTTGAAGTACAGCATGGTGCCGCCGACCAGCAGCGGCAGGTGGCCGCGCGCGGTGATTTCGGCCATCAGCCGCTCGGCGTCGTGCACGAAATCAGCGGCGCTGTAGGCTTGCAGAGGGTCGCGGATGTCGATCAGGTGGTGCGGCACGCTGGCGAGTTCGGCGCGCGTGGGCTTGGCGGTGCCGATGTCCATGCCTCGGTAGACCAGGGCGGAGTCGACGCTGATGATCTCCACCGGCCGGCGCGGCGCAAGGTGGTGCGCGATGGCGAAGGCCGCGGCGGTCTTGCCCGAGGCCGTGGGGCCGGCCAGGGCGATGGACCGTGGCAGGACGGGTGTCAAGAGGGGTGACAAGGTCGGGCCGGTCATCGCTGCGCGTGGCCCGGCTCGCCGAACTTCTGCACCAGCGTCCAGGCCACGGCCGCGATCAGCACCGAGAAGAACCAGATGCCGTTGGTCAGCGGAAACACCGTGCCGTCGAAGCGTGTGCCCAGCCAGCCGCCGACGCCGAACGCGGCCAGCATCATCGAGAACCCGTTCAGTGCGGAGGCCGCGCCCGCCGCCTGCGGAAACGGGCCGACCGCGCCGCTTTGGCTGCACGGCTGGTGCACGCCGTGGGCCAGCATCACCAGCCAGAACGGCACGAGGATGGTCGCCACGCTGTGCCAGCCCGCGAGCGCGAAGCCGCCGATCAAGCTGCCGCCGGTGAGCGATATCGCCCCGGCAATGGCCACGCTGCGGCGCACGCCGAATCGCGGCAGCAGGCGCCGGCAGAGAAAGGTGCCGGCCAGGTAGGCGAAGGCCGAGGAGAACATCGCGAAACCGTAGGCCGTCTTGCCCATGCCCAGCACCTTGATGAAGATGAAGGACGAGGCGGCCAGGAAGGTGAATAGCACCGAATACGAAGCCGTGGCCAGCAGCGTGTAGGCCAGGAAGGTCGGATGGCGCACGATGCCGGCCCAGGTGCGCACGAGCGTGCCGGGCCGCAGGGCGTCGGGATTCCGGCGCTGCACGGTTTCCTGGAAACGCAGCGCCACCACGGTCAGCGCCGTGGCACCGAACAGCGCCAGCAGCAGCAGGGCCGCGCGCCAGCCCAGCAGGTCGGAGACCAGGCCACCCAGCGGCGGGCTGATGCAGGCCATCAGGCCCAGGCCGCTCAAGCCCTTGGACATCACGCGTGCGCCCGTTTCCGGCGCATACAGGTCGCGCACCACGGCGCGTGCGCCCATCACCGCCGCGCCCATGGCCGCGCCCTGCACGGTGCGCCAGGCGATCAGCAGTTCCATGGAGGCGGCCAGCGCACTGCCCGCGGCCGCCAGCGTGTAGGCCGCCAGGCCCAGCAGCAGGATCGGCCGGCGGCCGAAGCGGTCGGACAGCGGCCCCCAGAGCAGTTGCGACACGCCGAAGGCCAGCAGCAGCGCACTCAGCGTGAGTTGCGCCTGGGCCATCGGCGCCTTGAAGCCGTCGGTGAGCGCGGGCAGGGCGGGGAGGTAGAGGTCGGTCGTGACGGGCTGGATGCCGAGCAGCAGCGACAGGATCAGCACGACCAGGCCGGGCTGCATCGCATGGGCCGGCGGCGCGGCCGTGACGGGAGAGGAAGACGCGGGCATGGATCGAGGCTAACAGAAAGCCCCGGGTGAGCCCCGGGTGAGCCTCGCATCCGTCCCAGCCCGCGGGGGCGCCGCGCGGCCTCAGTTCGGCGTGGACGGTGTCGAGGAAATGTTGCCGCCGATGTCCACGTGCGTCTGCATGGCCATGGTGCCCTGCTGCGTGTTCGGGCCCGGGCCGGCGGTGCCGAACAGGCCGGCCAGCGCCGCACGGTACTGGTCCTGGCCAAGGTTCATGGTGTTGAAGTGTGAGCCGCCCTCCACGAGAACGAAGGCCTTCGGCCCCTTGGCGGCTTCGAACAGCTTGCGGCCGAGGGCGGGCAGGATCATGTTGTCGTTCGAGCCGTGCACCACCAGCAGCGGTGCGCCGAGGTGGCCGACCTTTTGCTCCGAGGCGAAATGCTGGGTGATCAGCGGCGCCAGCGGCAGCCAGCCCCACTTCATGCTGCTGGCCACGTCGAGGATGGAGGTGAAGGTGCCTTCGACGATGGTGCCGGCCTCGTCGTCGACTTTGGAGGCCAGGTCGATGGCGATGGCGCCGCCGAGCGAATGGCCGAAGATGTAGCGTGGTTGGCCGGGGTTCTGCTGCGCCAGCCAGTTCCAGGCCACCTGGGCGTCTTCATAAGCCATCGCTTCCGACGGCAGGCCCGGCGTGCTCTTGCCGAAGCCGCGGTAGTCGATGGCCAGCACCGAGAAGCCGAGCTCCTGCATGCGTTTGATGCGTGGCGCCGAGCCGGCCACGTTCCAGCGCGCGCCGTGCAGGTACAGCAGCACGGGCGCCTTGGCGCTGCCGCTCCAGCCGGGCTGGGCCGGGTCGGCCGGCAGCCACAGGCCGTGCAGCTTGGCCGGGCTGCCGGTGGTGGTGGAGTCGAAGGAGATCCACACGTCCTGCATCTCGCGCGCCATGTCGGCGCTGGAGCCCCAGCTGGCGTCGCTGGGCTGGAAGATCCAGCTGCGTTGTTTTTCGTCGAGGGATGCGCAGCCCGCCAGGACGGCGAAGCCGAGGGCGATGGAGCCGAGGTAACCGAACAGAGACCAGCGTTTCATGGATGGAAGGACTGAGTAGGCTTGGGGCGGAAAAGTTCTCCGGGCGGGACGTCCCTCAACGGATGCAACATCCATGCCGTGGACGGGCCAACCGTCTCATTTACTCGGTGTTTACCCGCTAATTAGGCTCACCCCCAGATTGGCTCACTGCGTGTAGCCGCCCACCCCCTTGCAGGGGGGCAACACCTGCGGCCTGGCAGAGCCAGTTCCGCGGTGTTCTGGAAGGGGCAGAGGCGATGATCAACATGGTAGAACCTACCGGCCGCGCATGAAGAGGCTATCCAACTCCTTGAGGGTGATTTGGCGCCAGGTCGGCCGGCCGTGGTTGCATTGGTCGGAGCGGTCGGTGGTTTCCATCTGGCGCAGCAGGGCGTTCATCTCGTCGATGGTGAGTTTGCGGTTGGCGCGCACCGCGCCGTGGCAGGCCATGGTGGACAGCAGTTCGTGCTGCGCGCGCTGGACCACGGTGCTGGCGTCCACCTGGGCCAGCTCGGCGAGCACACTGCGCGCGAGTTCCACCGCGTCGCCCTGGGCCAGGGTGGTCGGCACCGCGCGCACGGCCAGCGTCTTGGGGGAGAACGCGGTGATCTCCAGGCCGAGGGTTGCCAGCGTGTCTGCGGCGGCCTCGGCCGTGGCCACCTCCTGCGGCGTGGCGGCGAAGGTCACGGGGATCAGCAGCGGCTGGCTGGCGATGCTGGCGCTGCTGGTGTTCTCGATCTGCAGCTTGAGCCGCTCGTAGACGATGCGCTCATGCGCGGCATGCATGTCCACGACGATCAGGCCCTGGGCGTTTTCGGCCAGGATGTAGACGCCCTGCAGCTGCGCCAGCGCACGGCCCAGCGGCCAGGCGGGGGCTTCCGTGGCGGTGGGTGTGGCGGCGGGGGTGGCGGCTTCGTCGTTCGCGGCGGTGGCCGGCGCCGATGCCGTGGCTGGCGCTGTGGCGAACACCGGCGGCGGCGCTTCAGTGGCCGACAGCGGCGGCGTCGGCGCATCGGACGGCGATGGCACGACCGCGCGCACCGGCCACAGCGCTTCGAAATCCGAAATCCGGTGCCCGACGTTGCCACTACCAAAATTCATAGCAGGCTGCGCCCATTGCGCCTGCGCGGGAGGGCGAATCGATGCAGATTCCGGCGAGGCGGGCGTGGCCAACGGCGCCGCCACCGAAACCGCTGCGGCCACTGCCGCGGCGCGCGGCGCGGCCAGCGCATCGTCCACCGCATGCCGCACGGCCTGGTGCACTTCGCGGCTGTCGCGGAAACGCACCTCGATCTTGGTCGGGTGCACGTTCACGTCGACGCGGTTTGGCTCGATGGCCACGTACAGCGCATACACCGGCTGGCGCTGGCCGTGCAGCACGTCCTCGTAGGCGCTGCGCGCCGCATGGGTGATGACCTTGTCGCGCACGAAGCGGCCGTTCACGTAGGCGAACTGCTGGTCGGGCCGCGCGCGCGAGGCGTCGGGAATGCCGGCCCGGCCCCAGACGCGCACCGGCGGCAGGCCGTCCTCTTCATGGGGGCGCTTGTGCGCCGAACTGCGGTAGTCCACCGCCACCGACTGCTCGACGAAATCGTCGCCCAGCACGTCGCGCAGGCGCTGGGTCAGCGCGTCCATGGCATCCGGGTGCGGGCAGGCGCGCCATTGTTCGACGAGCTTGCCCTCGTGCCAGATGGCGAAGCCCACATCGGGGCGGGCCAGCGCATGGCGGCGCACCGCTTCGATGCAATGCGCCAGTTCGGTGGCATCGGTCTTGAGGAACTTGCGCCGTGCCGGCGTGCTGAAGAACAGCTCCTTGACCTCCACCGTGGTGCCCGCGCTGCGCGCCACCGGCCGCAGTTCGCCGGAGCGGCCATCGAGCAAATAGGCGCTGGCGTGGCCCGTCGCCCGCGACAGGATGGCCATGTCGGCGATGGAATTGATGGCCGCCAGGGCCTCGCCGCGGAATCCCATCGTGCCCACGGATTCGAGGTCGTCCAGGTTGGCGATCTTGCTCGTGGCATGGCGCTTGAGCGCGACCGGCAGCTCGGCCATGGGAATGCCGCCGCCGTCGTCCTCCACCGAGATCAGCCGCACGCCGCCGGCCAGCAGGCGCAGCGTGATCTGCGTGGCGCCCGCGTCGAGCGCGTTGTCGACCAGTTCGCGCACCACCGAGGCCGGCCGTTCGACCACTTCGCCGGCCGCGATCTGGCTGATGAGTTCGTCGGGCAACTCGCGGATGACGCGGCGGGCCGAGGTGGCCGAGGGGGCGGCCTCGGGAATTGGAAGTGTGGAGGTGTCGTTCACCGGATGATTTTAGGGGGAGGCGAATGTCCCCAGGCCTTGTGGCTGCCCGGTAGCGCCAGCGGTGCTCAGGCCGCCTGCTGCACCCAGTCCGCGGCGCTGCGGGCCGAACGGAAATCCTCCAGCGAGCGCACCGGCACATCCGGATGTTGGTGTGCCCACATGGCGCCCAGGGCGCGGCCCGGCCCGATCTCGATGACGCGTTCGACGCGGCGTTCGGCCACGGTTTCCAGGCAGGCGTCCCAGGCCACGGTGTGGTCGATCTGCCGGCTCAGGGCTTCGCACAGGGGCTGGGGCCGGCGCAGCGCACTGCCGGTCGCATTGGCGGCGACGGCGCACTGCAAAGGCCGCCAGGCGACATCGGCCAAGGTTTGCGCGAAGGCCGTGGCGGCCGCGCGCATCCACGACGAATGCGAGGCCACGCGGATCGGCAGCGGCGTGCAATGCGCGCCCTCGTCGGCCAGGAGCCGCGCCACGGCCTGCAGCGTCGCTGCCTCGCCGGCCAGGATCACATGGCCGGGCGCGATCCGGATGGCCGTCTCCACGCGCCATTCGGCGAGGAGGCGGTCCCGCGCGGCCTGGTTCGGACCCGAGACGGAGAGCAGGCCGGTCGCCAGGCCCTGCACCGCCGCGTCCATCGCCTGGGCGCGTTGCGCGGCCAGGGCAAGCGCGGTGGCTGCATCGAAGGCCCCGGCGCAGGCCACCGCCGCGAGTTCGCCCACGCTGTAGCCCGCAACGATGTCCGGCGGCGCCGGCAGGTGCGCGCGCACCGCAGCCCAGGCGGCCAGCGATACGCCGGTGACCAGCACCTGCGCCACCCGGTTGCTGGCCAGGAAGTCCGGATCTTCCAGCCGCTGCCGCCAGTCCGCGCCGAGCATGGCGGCCATGGCCTGCAGCACGAGTGCGGACGGTGCTTCTTCCTCGAGCCAGGGCAACATGGCTGCGTGCTGGCTGCCCTGGCCGGGAAAGAGCACGGCGTAACTCATGCGCGGGCGGTGGTCGGCAACCGCTTCGAGCTGGCAGGCGCCGTCACCTGCGCCAGCCAGCAGGCCGCGCCGAGCAGGTCGGCCGCGCCGCCGGGCGAGAGCCGACGCGCCACGAAGGCGGCATGGATGGCGCGCGCCCGGTCGCGCCAGTCGGCGCCTGCCGCGCCGCCTTCGTCCAGGAAGCGCTGCGCCGCCTGCCGCGCGTCGTGCAGGCCCCGGATGCCGCCGCGGTGGACCAGGTTGGTGTCGTCGAGCACGGCCATGGTGGCGAACAGCGCCTGCACGCGGGCGCGCCGGTCGGGCCAGCCCGCGGCCGTGGCCCGCTGCAGCGCGGGCAGGCTGACCTCGAACAGCACCGGGAAGGCGTCGGCCGCCTCGTCACCGGCGCTGTGCAGGCCGTGTTCGCGTGCGGCGCGTTGGCCGTTGGAGCGCGGCGGCTGGTGGCTCGCGCGCTCGGCCCGCGCACGCAGCGCAGCGCCCCAGCGCGCGCGCAGGCTTTGGCGCAGCCCCTCCGCGTCGAGCGGCAGGCCCGCTGCCACGCGCCAGCCCGCGCTGGCGCACAGCAGGCCCAGGCAGAAGATCGCCCCGCGGTGTGTGTTGACGCCGCCGGTGGCGGCCAGCATGCGGGCCTCGGCCTGCTGGCCGAGTTGTTCCAGTTCGGCGAACGGCGCGCCTTCGGCGCCGGCACGCACCATGCGCGCGAAATAGTGGCGCAGCGCGAACAGGCTGCGCATGAAATGCCCCGCATGCATGTCGCTGTGGCTGCCGTTGTCGCGCAGCGACACCAGACCGGGCTTGGGTTCGAGCACCAGTTCGGCGTACAGCGCGCGCACGGCTTCGCGGGCGAGGCGGTGCACCGCGGTGTCGAGGTCGGCTGCCTGGTACATGGTCTTCAGGCGGCCACGGCGGTGGCGGCGCAGGGCTGGAGATCGGCCAGGCCCACCAGCGCGATGCCGTCGAGTCGTTTGCTCAGCACCTGGCAGACCTCGCCTTCGAACAGTTGCGCCATTTCGCGCCAGGCCACGGCCTGGCCGTCGGGAAACACCAGCTCGCCGTCGATGCGGCAGGGCAGGCGCTGCGCGGCCAGCAGATCGACCACGGCAGCGGCGGCGGCCACGTCCGGCACGGCGATACGCAGGTCGAGGTCGGAGCCTTCGCGCAGGTAACGCAGGCCGGTGAGGCATTGCCAGCCGTACGAACCATAGACCTGCACCGCGCCCGTGCCGTGCCCGAGCGCCTCGCCCAGGGCATGTTCGAGCGCCAGCGCCGCGCGGCGCCAGCGGTGGTGCGCCGCGGCTTCAGCCAGCCTTGGGAAGCGGCCGCTGTACGCCAGTTGCGCCGCGGGCAGCGCGAAGGCGAGCCGGCGCCTGTTCCACTGCAGCGGCGCCGGCAGGCCGAGCGCAATGAGGTCCCTGGCACGGCCCGGCGGCTGTCGGCTCACCACCAGCGGCAGGCGCTCGCCATGCCAATGGCCGACGATGGCCTGCGTGGTCGCGTCCTGCAAGGCCTGGGTGCGCAGTGCGTCCCAGCCGGCCGGCGTGGGCCAGACCAGGCTGTTGCGTTCGAGTTGCAACACGGCGCTCACCTGGGTCAGGCTTCGGCCACGCGTCGGGCCACATCGGCGGCCAACAACCGGCCGCCGCGGGAGGCGCCGTCGCGCGCGCGTTCGTCGGTGGTGGGTGTGTCGGCCAGCGCGGCGCGCAGGTGCGCGGCCAGGTCGCCACGCCACAGGGCGCGCACGCCGCCCATGGCCACGTAGTTCTCCACCCCGGGCGCGAACACCGGGTTGGCCTCGGCCAGTTGCGCGAGCCGGGACTCGTCGATCTTGGTCACGCGGGCCATGGCCGGCAGGCGCATCACGCGGATCTCGGCCTCGGGCAGGGCGTCGCAGGCGTCGGCGATCAGGCCCGAGGTGATGAAGCCGCCCGACAGCGCCTGGTCGTACACCAGGCCGAGCACGCGGTGGCCGCGCCGGCGCGCGAGTTCGATGCAAAGCCCCATGTGCGCCATGTAGCGGTTGATGCCGAGCAGTTCGTCGCGCCGGCGCAGGCGCTGGCCCTGGGTATCGACCAGCAGCAGGATGGCGCGGCCCGGGTGCGCGTGCACGGTGTCGAGCACGGCGCGGGCCTGGGCCAGGGCAAGCTCCACGCCGATGGCCGCGTGGCCGGTGGTGCCGACGATGGCGAGTGTTTCGCCATCGAGCTGCGCCGTGCCGCGCAGCAGTTCGCCTTCGCAAGTCACCTGGTGCCGATCGGCGAACAGGCGGTTCAGCAGTTCGGTCCAGATCATGGCCGGACTCCTTCTCGGGTTTGGGGTTTCAGGGCGCGGATCCGGGCGGCGTCGAGGTCGACCACGCGCTCGGCATCGGCCACGCCCAGCCGGCGCCAGATGTCGACGGCGTCAAAGCAGTCGCCGAAGTCCTGGATGCGCGCGGCCAGCATGGCGTGCTCCTGCTCCAGCGCCTCGAGCGTCAGCGGCCGGGCTGCCTGGAGCAGCCCCAGCGCCGCTTCGCGGAACGCGGCCACGTCGTCTTCGACCAGCACGTCGCAGTCGCCGATCAGGTAGCGGTGCTTGCCGCCGGTGGTGCGCCACACCAAGGCGCGGTCTTTCGAGTCGAATTCCTCCACGCCGTTGGAGGACTCGATGACTTCCGGCCCCGACATCGCCAGCCGCGCCGCATCGCTCATCACCACCTGGTCGGCGCAGCGGGCGATCAGGCCCATGCCGCCGAAGCAGCCATTGGCCCCGCCGATCAGCATCAGCGTCGGGATGCTGGCTTCGCGTGTGGCCAGCAGCGCGCGCATGACTTCGGAGACGGCGATCAGCCCGGCATTGGCCTCGTGCAGCCGCACGCCGCCCGATTCGGCGAGCACCAGCACGGCGGCTGGCCGGGTGCGCAGCGCGCGCTGGAACAGCCCGACGAGTTTGGCGCCATGCACCTCGCCCACGCCGCCGCCCATGAACTCGCCTTCTTGCGCGGCGATCAGCACCGGCTGGCCGCCGAGCAGACCCTCGCCCACGACCACGCCGTCGTCGAACGAGGACGGCACGCCGAGCTGGGCCAGGTGCGGGCTCATCACGCGTTCCGATGGGCCGAGGATCTCGGTGAACGAGCCCGCGTCGAGCAGCCGCGCCACGCGTTCGCGCGCGGTGGACTCGGCGAAGCTGTAGGTTGTTGTGCTCATGGCTTGGCGCTCCGCAATTGGGCCACGGCCTGGTCGAGCCGCAGGTTGACGACGGCGGGCGTGGCGCCCATGTCGTTGATGGAGATGGCCACGCCGGCCAGGCCGTGGCGCGTGTGGAAGTCTTCGGCCACCGCGCGCCAGATCGGGTCGAAGCCGCGCGCCGAGGTGCTGACGTCGATGCGGCATTCGGCGTCTGGCGATGGTTCGATCAGGACTTCGAGGTTGCCCGAGCCGACCACGCCGACCAGCACCGGCGCGAACCGGCCGGCCGGCCGCGTGCCGGTGAAGGAGAAATGGAGGGCTTCGAGCCCAGCGGGAATGCTCATGGTGTTGGCCTTCTCTGTTCTTGGGATTACCAGTTCCGGAAGCGCTTGGGCGGCTGGTACAGCCCGCCCGAGGCCCGCACCAGGTCGCGCATGGAACGCGCGGCCAGCAGGTTGCGCGTGGCGTCGCGCTGGTCGATGCCCAGGTCCTCGGCACGACGGATCACGCCGCGGTCGCGCAGGTTCTCCACCATGCGCTTGTCTCGGCCCAGGCCGATGGGGGTGTAGCCGGCCACGCCGCGGATCGCCTGCTCGCGCTCCTCGTCGCTCCTGCACAGCAGCAGGTTGGCGATGCCTTCCTCGGTGAGGATGTGGGTCACGTCGTCGCCGTAGATCATCACCGGCGGGATGGCCATGCCGGCCTGCTCGGCGAGCTGCCAGGCGTCGAGCTTTTCCACGAAAGCCGGCTGCATGTGCTCGCGGAAGGTTTCCACGATCTGCACCACCAGCTTCTGTCCGCGCGGCATGGCGGACACGCCGCCGCGGCCCTCGCGCGCCTGCGCGCCGGCCTTGAGCCAGGCGGGCGAGGCATGCCGGCGGCCGCGCGCGTCGGCCCCCATGTTGGGTGCGCCGCCGAAGCCGGAGATGCGGCCCAGTGTGGCGGTGGAGCTGTGGCCGTTCAGGTCGATCTGCAGCGTGCTGCCGATGAACATGTCGCAGGCGTAGTGGCCGGCGGCCTGGCAGAACGCGCGGTTGCTGCGCATGCTGCCGTCGGGCCCGGTGAAGAACACGTCGGAGCGCGCGCGGATGTAGTCCTCCATGCCGAGCTCCGAGCCGAAGGAGTGCACGCTCTTCACCCAGCCGGCCTCGATGGCGGGGATCAGCGCCGGATGCGGGTTCAGCGCCCAGTGGCTGCCGATCTTGCCCTTGAGCCCCAGCGAGTCGCCGTAGGTGGGCAGCAGCAGTTCGATGGCCGCGGTGTCGAAGCCGATGCCGTGGTTGAGCCGCTGCACGCCGTATTCGCCGTAGATGCCCTTGATCGCCATCATGCCCATCAGCACCTGGATCTCGCTGATCTGCGCCGGGTCGCGGGTAAACAACGGCTCGATGAAGTTGGGCTTGGGTGCGAGCACCACGTAGTCCACCCAGTCGCCCGGGATGTCCACGCGCGGCACCGCGTCCACCAGTTCGTTCACCTGGGCGATGACGATGCCGCCGCGAA
This sequence comes from Rhodoferax koreense, assembly GCF_001955695.1. Taxonomy (NCBI): domain Bacteria; kingdom Pseudomonadati; phylum Pseudomonadota; class Betaproteobacteria; order Burkholderiales; family Comamonadaceae; genus Rhodoferax; species Rhodoferax koreensis. Next base: position 2,228,939 of record NZ_CP019236.1, read on the forward strand.
AGGCCGTGGCCTCGACGATGGCCGGCGTGTCCTCGGTGTTGGGCCCGGTGTAGAGGTTGCCCTGGGCGTCGGCCGACTGCGCGCAGACCAGTGCGATGCGCGGCGTGAGGTCGACGAAGTAACGCGCGAACAGCTCCAGGTAGGTGTGGATCGCGCCGATGCGGATCTGCCCCGCCGAGACCATCTTGGCCAGCCGCCCGGCCTGCTGGCCGGAGAACGAGAAGTCGAGCAGCGAGGCGATGCCGTTCTCGAACAGGTCCAGGTGCTCCGGCAGGGCCAGCACCGACTGCACCATGTGCAGGTCGTGCACGCGGGCCGGGTCGAGCTGGGTCAGCGCGCGGGCCAGGAAGTCGGCCTGCTTCTGGTTGTTGCCTTCCAGGCAGACGCGGTCGCCGGGCTCGATCACCGCGTGCAGCAGCGTGGCGATGGCCTCGGCCAGCACGGTCTTGCCCTGGCGCTGCGCGCCGAGCGCCTCGGCCGCGCGCGCCTGCCGCGCCCGGCGGTTGGTCTGTTGGGTGTTCCAGTTCATGTGTTCCATAGATGTCCTCAGCCGACGATGGCCTTGGTGGCGAAGAAGAGCAGGGAGGGCCCGAGCAGGCAGCCCAGTCCGGTGTGGAAGGTGGCCACCAGCGCGCCGTAGGGCACGAGCTTGCGGTCGGTGGCGGCCAGGCCGGCCGAGACCCCACTCACCGTGCCGGCCAGCCCGCCGAAGACCATCGCCGAGCGCGGTGTCTTCAGCCGCAGGAAGCGCGCGGCCACCGGCGTGCCGACCATCACGATGATGGCCTTGACCAGGCCGGTGGCGATGCTCAGCGCCATCACGTCGGGGCTGGCGCCGATGGCCGCGCCCGTGACCGGGCCGACGATGTAGGTCACCGCGCCGGCGCCGATGGTGGTCATGCTCACCGCGTCGGAATAGCCGAAACTCCAGGCGATGGCTGCGCCGACGATGAACGGCAGCACCGTGCCCAGCAGCAGCGCCACCACACCGATCAGGCCGGCCTTGCGCGCTTCCAGCGGCTGCACCTCGAAGGCCGTGGCCACGATGGCGAAGTCGCGCAGCATGGCGCCGCCCATCAGACCGATGCCGCCGAACAGCGACATGTCGGCCAGCCCTTTGTGGCCACCGGTCTGCTTGCCGCCCCAGTAGGCCAGCGCCAGGCCGATGACGATGGCGATGGCCGAGCCGTGCACGCGGCCGTAGGTGAGGCGCTTGGAGATCTGGCCCGACAGCAGCACGATCAGGCCGACCACGGCGAAGGCCGTCACCAGGCCGTTTTGCAGCGCGGCTTTTTCAAGGATTTCGAGCATGGTGTCACTCCTCGGCGGCCACGAGCGGGTTGTTCAGCCGGGCTTCGGCCTCGTCGTCGGGCGAGAGTTTTTCGCCGCGGTTGATGGCCGCGATCACCACCGCGCAGACCGCTACCGCCGCGATGGCCGAGAGCACCGCCACCGGGCCACCTCGCAGCGCCGAGACCATGTCCTGCTGCGCCGCCATCGCCACCACCACCGGGATGTACATGGCGCCCCAGTATTCGACGCCGAGCTCGGTGAGCTTGGGCAGTTTGTCGTGCTTGAGCATGTAGAGCCGCGCCAGCATCAGCAGCAGCATGGCGATGCCCACCCCGCCGACGTTGGTCTTGACGCCCATCGCCTGCCCGAGCAGGTCGCCGATGAAGATGCCCAGCAGGTGGCAGGCGGCCAGCAGCGCTGTCCCGTAGATGATCATGGTGTGTCTCCGTCCGTTGTAGTGAATAAAGGGGAAATCCCTTGAGACGCATGGTAGGAAACGGGCGACGAAGGATCAATTAACCCCGAGCGGCGAAGTTTTCACTGGGTGTAACGGTTGCGGGCCGCGGATGCCTCGCCCGTTTGCGCCGAGCCCGTCGAGGTGCCTGTTCACCGCGAGCTGGGGCGCTTCGACGCGCTCGGCCCGGACGCAGGCTCCATGGCGGCACGCGTGTCAGGCCAGCTCGGCCTTCGCCCCCCGGCAGACGGCCAGCAGGCTCAACAGGTTGGGGTCGCGCTCGCGCGTGTGCAGGAAGTTGAGTGCGATGGTCTGCCGCATCAGGTATTTGGCCTGCAGCGGAATCAGCCGCACCTTTTGTGGAAACACATCGCGCACCCGGCCCGGCAGCAGGGTGCAGCCCAGGCCGTTGCACACCAGGTTCATCAGCGAGAAGATGTCGCCGGTGCGCATCACCACATTCGGCTCGAAACCGGCGATGCGGAACGATTCCAGGAAGCCGTTGTACGTGGCGAAGCCTTCGGTCAGGCTCACGAAGCGTTCGTCGGCGCAGCGGCTGAGGTCGACCTCGGTGAGCGCGTCGTAGCGCGAGCCCACCGGCGCGGCGAAATGGATGTCGTCCTCGAACAGCGGCTCGGATTCGATGTCGGGGGCCGCGGGCGGAATGGCCATCAGCGCGGCGTCGATCGCACCGTCGCGCAGCTTCTGCAGCAGGTCGGCGTTCGAGCCCAGCACCAGCTCGGCCTGCAGCTCGGCCTTGCGCAGCTTCAGCGCCATGATCACCTTCGGCACGGTCTTGACGGTCAGCGAATACAGCGAGCCGATGCGGATGCGATCGGCCGAGTAGCCAGCGACGTGGCGGGTGCTGCGGATGCCTTCGTTCATGCGCTGCAGCACGTCGCGCGCCACGTCGGCCAGTGCTCGCGCGGCCTCGGTCGGGTGCAGGTTGCGACCTTCCAGGCGAAACAGCGTGCAGCGCACGCCGACCTCCAGCGAATGCAGCGCGCGGTGCACGCTGACGGTGCTCACCTCGAGCAGTTCGGCCGCCCGCGTGAGGTTGCCGGTCTCCATGAAGGCCAGCAGCACTTCGAGCTTGCGGAAGGTGATTTCTTCGTCGATGCGGGGGGACGACATGGCTGGGCTCGGCACAGGTGGTGGAAGTGCCGATGGTAGTGCGTGGCTGGTGCGGCACCTACAGTGTCTAACCCAGGGCCGCTCACACTTGTCCTTCATTGTCACGGCAGGCCTCAAGCGCAACATTCAGGACGGAATCGTCAGCGCGGCGACGAGATGATCGATCAGAGCGCGTACCTTGGGAGTGGTGTAGCGGGACGCGGAAAACAGCAGGTACGCCATGCCCTGGTAATTGGTATCGAAAGCCCAATCGGGCAGCAAACGGACCACCCGCCCAGCCGCCAGCGCATCGCGCGCCACAAAATCCGGCACGCAGCCCACACCCAGACTTGCCTCGACCGCCGCCAGACGCATCTCGCTGTGATTCAAGCTGTAGCGGCCGACCACCGCCACTTCCACCTCGTCGTTGCCGCGCACAAAGCGCCAGCGGCTGTCAAGCGCCTGCTCGCCGATCGACAGGCAACTGTGGGCCATCAGATCCTCGGGAATGCGAATGCTCTCATTCGATGCCAGATAGGACGGGCTGGCCAGCACCAGTTGGCGCACAGGCATCAAGGCGCGAGCCACCATGCCGTGCGGCGGGTCATCGGTCAGACGGATGACGAGGTCGAAACCTTCGCGCAAGGGGTCTACCGGTCGATCAGCCACGAGAAGATGCACATCCACGTCGGGATAATGTTGCAGAAACGACAGCAAGGGTTGCTGAAGGACGTGGCGCGAAAACGCCTTGGGCGCGCTGACGCGGACCAGGCCCTTGGGCTTGTCCACATGTCCCTCAGCCACTTGCATGCTTGCCTGTGCCGCAGCCACCATTTCGCGCCCGCGTTCCAGCACTGCCAGACCGGCCTCGGTCAGGCGCAACTGCCGGGTCGTACGTTGCATGAGCGAAACGCCCATGGCTCTTTCCAACCGCGCGACCTGCCGACTGATGGCAGACGGCGTCAGCCCATGCCGACGCGCAGCCGCCGAGAAACTACCGGCCTCCGCGACGCGGACGAACGCCACCAGTTCGTGCATCACGTCCAAGAAGTCATCTGTTCTCATGGTGCACAGCTCCTGTTCTGTCGTCGAGTCTAGTCAATGCCGAGAGCGAAGCGAACAATTCGCATGCCAACAACATTCAGGAGGAGAGGGCATGTCAACACGCAGGATTCGCAGCTGCGGAGACCTTGACGCCATGCAAGGTCAGGTCGACCATGTACTCACGCTGTTCAGTGGCGGCCTTGATAGCAGCGATGTGCTCGAGGAGCTGTCGCAGCGAAAGTTGCGCATCACCGCGCTCTCGGTGGACGCGGAACTGCTTCGCGAGAAGGGGGCGCTGGAGCAGCTATGGACCCGCGAGGCGGTTGAAGGTCGCTATATGGGTGACGGTGGGACCTACCGGCTGCGCCGCTATGGAGCGTTTGATTCGCGGCCTGGATCAGTCTGCCAACAGTTGCCGCATGGCCCCTACGAGCAGCCCAAGTACATCAACAGCCAGGACGTCCTGGTGATCGCGTCTACCAAGGTGCTTGCATGAATACACCGTCCATCGCAGCGGACTCGAAGGGACCGGTCAAAACGGGTGGTCGGTCCGGGCCGTTGCTCGGCCCGGTCGAATGGCTGCTGCTTCTGGTGGCCGCGATCTGGGGAGGAAGCTACAGCGCGGCCAAGGTCGCGACTGAGCAGATGCCCGTGCTGCAGTTTCTGGTGCTGCGCTTTGGCCTGACTTTCTTGGTTCTGCTGCCCGCTTTGCGCGGGCTTGCTGTGGCTTCATGGCCTGCGGCGCTGACTGGGGCGTTGATACTGGGCATCAACTTGCTGGCCATTTTCGTCTGCGAGACTTTCGGTGTGTCATTGACCACCGCTTCCAATGCGGCATTTCTGATCAGCCTCTGCGTCGCCTTCACACCGCTGTGCGAGTGGTGGTTGCTCAAGACAAAGCCCGGTGGAACGGTTCTGGCGGGAGCGGGACTTTCGTTGCTGGGAGCAGGACTTCTGGCGTTTCAGCACGGCGGGTCAGCCAGTCTGGCCTGGGGAGACGGCCTAATGGTGCTTGCGGCCTTCTTGCGCGGCATCATGGTCTGCCTGACTCGTCGCCATGGTCAACGACACGGCCTGCCCGCGCTGACTGTGACGGCAGTACAGATGGGCGTGATGGCGCTGGGTTCGATCATCCTGATGCTGGCCGTGCACGGCACCGCGTGGCCACCGCTGCCGAGCAGTACATCGTTCTGGTCGGCCATGGCCTTCCTGGTCCTGTTGTGCACGTTGTTTGCATTCTTCGCGCAGAACTATGCGGCATCGCGCATCAGCCCCTCCCGCGTGGCCTTGTTGATGGGCAGCGAACCGATGTGGGGCGCACTGATCGCCGTTCTCTGGATGGGCGAGCAGATGGCCTTGCAGGGCTGGATCGGTGGCTTGTTGATCGTTGCGTCGGCATGGTGGGTCACACGCCAAGGAAAAAAGATCGTCGTTTGATTTCTCGGGTGGTGCGTGTTACCGCATCTCCAACTTCGGAAAACGTGCATGACCTTCGTGAACCAGCCACGGCAGGCCTCCGCGACCCGTGGCGGGCTTCTTCTTCAGGTGGCGTTTCTCTTCCGCGCTGCTTCGCTCCTGGGGATGAACATGCTGCGTATTCAAGCTATCAGCGGATGGCAGTGCTCATTTGGAGCACGTCGGTGCCAAGACCGGCTAGGGCAAGGGGCTACGGTGGTGGTCGGCTCAGCTTGTGGCCCTTTTCACGTAGGGGGCGACGTGGGCGCTCCGGTCGTGTGTGGATCGGTGCCAGGCGTGGAGGCCGGCGGTATCCATTTGGGCTCGATGGGAGCGGTCGGCGGGGGCGCCGCGGGTGCCGCCGTATATTTCTGCGCCGCTGCCTGAGCCTTGGCCTGCATCTCGCGTGCCCTGGCCGTCGCGGCGGCGATGCGTTCGTCCATCAAAGCTTGTTCCGACACGAGATCGAGGCCGTCGATGGCGCGCAGGTACACCGAACTCGCGCCGCGCAGGTAGACCATGCCCGGCAGCGTGAAGGCCACGGCGAACAGCAAGGCGCCGCCGATGGCAGCGGCCAGCGCATGGCCGCTGCCGGCCATCACCACGCCGGCCAGGCCCATGCCGCTCATGGCCGGCAAGACGCCCGGCATGCCGCCGAGGATCGGCACCGAGACCACGGCGGTGGCAGCCACGCCGGTGAACACGATGGCGCCGATCAACAGGCCGACCATGCCGGCCATGAAGGACACGGCCAGCATCAGCACCAGCACCATCACCAGGCGCTCGCGCACGATCACCAGCAACTGGCTGATGCAGGCCATGATGCCCGCGCCGCCCCAGATGGCCGGGGCAGACAGCGGGAAGATCACCGTGGGCACCGCGAACATCGCCGTGCCGGCCACGACCACCGACACCGGGAACACCACGGTGTAGAGCACCGGCCCGATGAAGGGGAGCTTGCAGATGAACAGCACCACCGCCAGTGCGACGAAGCCCGCGAGGTACAGCGCGCCGAGCAGCAGGAACACCAGGATCAGCCGGTGCGAGGTCGCCACCGAGGCCGCGACGGCTTCCATCGCATGCCGGGACTCGCCGCCGCGCGCTTCGTCCATCATCATCATGCCCACGGCATTGGCGCCGTAGAAGAAGATGACGTAGGCCAGCAGCACGAAAGGGCTGGCGAGGAAATAGCTGAACTGCCCCACGAGCCCAGCGACCGAGACCACCAGGGCCATGCAGAGAAAGGTGGTCAGCAACAGGCCGACGGCGCGCCAGTTGCGGATGGCGTCGATGCTGTCGAGCAGCGTGCCGCTGTTCCTGAGCTGGTGGGAAAGCATTCAAGTCACTCCTGGTGTTCTGTTCTGAGGTGTCGTGGATCAATTGCGCAGATCTCGTTGCGCCCTGCGGCGCTCCTCCATCTCGTGCAACTGTTCGCATTGTGCAAGCCGGGCGAACCGGGGCCGCTGGCACTGTTCGGAGAGGCAGGCGGCCTTGCCAAGAAAACTGCGGCCGCTGCAGGCCTCTTCCGGGCTCGCTGGGCCGGTGGGCTGCGGCTTGGGCGGCTCGGGTGTGGGTGCCACGGGGCTGGCCGCAGGTGGGGGAGGCGGCGGCGATGGGGCGGGCTCGGCCACCGGTGGTTGTGACGCCGGCTTGGCGATGGCCTTTGCGGTGGTTTTCGGCGGCTTGGGAGCGGCGACTGCGCGCGGGGCGGCCGAAGCGGCCGTCACTGCCGGTGGTACGCTGACAACGGGCGGTGTCGGCGGTGTCGGCAGGGCGGCAGGCGCCGAAGGTGTAGACGGCTCGGACGGGTTCAAGGGTGCCGTCGATGGCGGTGGCGTCGCTTCTGGCGCGGGCACGGCCACCGGCTCCGCGTCGGATGCCGGCGCGACAGCAGGCGCCGACGGTACGGCCGGGAGGCTTGGCGCGTCAGCGGCTGGTGCCGGGGACGTTTCGGCTTGGCCACGGTGCGACCACCACCAGTAGCCGCTACCGGCGATCAGCAGGATGACCAATGCGGCGATCAGCCATGCTGCGCTCTTGGATTCCCTTGTAGCGGGTTGCTCGGCGCCAGGTGACGGTAACGGCGGTGGCGCCATGGCAGGTGACGGGGCCGGGGCGTCGATCACCCCGGGTTGCGGCGAAACTGGAGCTGGAGCTGGAGCTGGAGCTGGAGCTGGTGCAGGCACAGGCACAGGCACAGGCACAGGTGCAGGCACAGGTGCAGGTGCAGGTGCAGGTGCAGGCTCCGGCTCAGGTGCAGGGGCTGGCTTCGGTGTCGGCGTCGTTTTGGCCACGGCCTCTTCCAGGTTCGCGGGTCTCGAACTGCGTTCGATCGCCGCCTGCAAGGTCGACATCGGATCGCCGCCGTCTTTCTCCTTCGGCGCGATGGCACCGTACACCGCGGGCGAAACCACGCTGGTGGAGCGGCCGGCTGCGCCTGTCACGGCGGGCAGCGGCGCATAGCACTGCGCGCAGCGCGTCGCGCCATCGCGGTTTTCCGCGCTGCATCGCGGGCAGGTGACAGCCATGGGTTCCCTCGCTAGATAGATGAGTGGCCCGGCGTTCTTGGAGTCGGAGTCGCCTGGGCATTGTTTGAGACGATGCTAGCAAACTTCATGCGGGTATACCGTTTCAATGCAGTTGCAAACACCGGCGCGCCAGCGGGTTGTCGCGAGGCCGTTGCAAGGCAGCATCGATAATGCGCCACATGGAACTCATCACGCATCTCATCGACTTCATCCTGCACGTCGACCGCTACCTCGAAGCCTTCGTCACCAATTACGGGCCGTGGGTCTACGCCTTGCTTTTCGTGATCATCTTTGTGGAGACGGGCGTGGTGGTGATGCCGTTCCTGCCGGGTGACTCGCTGATCTTCGTGGTCGGTGCCCTGTGCGGCGTGGGGCTGATGAGTTTTCCGGTCGCCTGCGCGGTGCTGCTGCTGGCCGCCATCCTCGGTGACCAGAGCAACTACATGATCGGGCGGCACTTTGGCCCGAAGGTGTTCCAGTGGGAGAACTCGCGCTTCTTCAACAAGCGCGCGTTCAACGAGGCCCATGCCTTCTACGAGAAATACGGCGCCTTCACCATCATCGCCGCGCGTTTCATGCCGTTCATCCGCACCTTCGCACCCTTCGTGGCCGGCGTGGCTGAAATGGATCGGAAGAAGTTCAGCGCTTTCAACATCGTCGGCGCGCTGATCTGGGTGTTCGGCATCGCGACGGCCGGCTTCTTCCTCGGCAGCGTGCCGTGGGTAAAACAAAACCTGGACAAGATCATCTGGGCGATGATCCTGGTTCCAGGTTTGATCGTCGTGTTCGGCGCGCTCAAGGCGCGTTACGCCAGGAAGGCCGAACCGACGTGAGCCGCATCCGGTGAATGCGGTCGGCGGCGAAACGCCGGGGGCTTAACGGCCGTCGCGGTTCTTGCCGGCTTCGTTGCCGATCAGCGCGCCCGCCGCGGCACCGCCGACGGTGCCGAGGGTGCTGCCGAACACGGCATTGCCCACCACGCCGCCTGCTACGGCACCGACGCCGGTACCGATCTGAGCGTTGCTCGGGTTGGAAGCGCAACCCGACAAAGCGATCATCGAAGCGGCCGCAGCGGCCAACAGGATTCTGGAATTCATAAGGGTCACCTCTAAGTCTTGTTGCAGACCGATTGGACTGGCCTGTGGGATTAATCTAAGGGGCCGGCGCCGCTGGCCTTGTAGGTCAACAACAGCCCCTGTTGTCGGCCCCGGTTGCAAACTGGCGTCTTGCCTGCGCCATCGGCGGGCCGATCACACGGTCCTGTTGCGCGCCAGCGGCGGGTTCTTGGCGAAGTAGCCGGTGATGCCGCGCATGATCGCATCGGCCAATTGCGTCTGGTAGGCGTCGCTTTTCAGCCGGGCCTCTTCCTCGGGGTTGCTGATGAAGGCGGTCTCGATCAGCACGCTCGGGATGTCGGGCGCCTTCAGCACCGCGAAGCCGGCCTGTTCCACGCGGGCCTTGTGCAGCTGGCCCACATGGCCGATCTCGCCCAGCAGGGCGCTGCCCAGCTTCAGGCTGTCGTTGATCTGCGCCGTGGTGCTCATGTCGAGCATCGCCGACTGCACCTGCGTGTCCTTCGACTGCACGTTGATGCCACCGATCAGGTCGGCGTTGTTTTCCTTGTTGGCCAGCCAGCGCGCCGCGCTGCTCGAGGCCGCCCCGTGGCTCAGTGCGAACACGCTCGCGCCGCGCGCCTGGGGCGTGATGAAGGCGTCGGCATGGATGCTGACGAACAGGTCGGCCTGCACGCGGCGCGATTTCTGCACGCGCACCTGCAGCGGCACGAAGAAATCGGCGTCGCGGGTGAGGAACGCCCGCATCGGGCTGCCGTTGATGACGGTGTTGTTGATGCGTTCGCGCAGCAGGTGCGCGACCTTGAGCACCACGTCCTTCTCGCGGGTGCCGCCGGGGCCGATGGCGCCCGGGTCCTCGCCACCATGGCCCGGATCGAGCGCGATGATGATCAGCCGGTCGGTGCGGCTGGCCGGCGAAGGGATGGCATCCCGCGCAGCCTTGGCGGCGGGCGATGGCGCAGGCGGCGCGATCGTGACCACGGCGCGGTCGGCCGGCGGCGTCATGGGGACCGGCGCAGGCACCGGATGGCCGGCCTTCTCGGCCTGCCGCGCAATGAGTTCGGCCAGCGGGTCGGCGGCGGGCGCAGGCGGGCCTGGTGGCGCGGAAGCCACCAGCGGCGTGTTGATCGAATTCGTGCTGCCCGGCGCCGGCGCGGGCGCCTTCATGCGCTCGGTGATCAGCGCCTCCAAAGGGTCCTCGGCCTGGGCGGGATACAGGTCGAACACCAGGCGGTGCTGGTAGGCGGCCACTGGCTGCAGCGTGAACACCTGCGGGGAGGCCGCGCGCTTGAGGTCGATCACCAGGCGCACCACGCCGGGGGCGTTCTGGCCGACGCGGATGCCGGCAATGTTCGGGTCGTCGGCCTGCACGCGGCCGACGAGGTCGCGCAGCGCCGGGTTCAGGTCGATGCCCTCGATGTCCACCGCCAGTCGCGGTGGGTTGGTGACGAACATCTGCTTGGCCACGAGGGCGGTGTCGGATTCGATGGTGACGCGGCTGTAGTCGGGCGCGGGCCACACGCGCACGGCGACGATGCTTGCCCCTCGGGCAATCTGCTGCAGGCCCAGCAGCAGGACCAGGGCGCCGCCGCGCAGGGCTTCGCGGCGCTTCATGGCTCGACCGCCCGCAACAGCGCCCGGCCGGTATCGCTGCCCGCGGTGAGCGTGGCTTGCCTGGCGGTGTCGCCGGTCGGCTCGATGGCGATGACCAGGTCGGGCGTGGGCAGCATGCCGCCGGCCTGCTCGGGCCATTCCGCGAGCTTGAGTCCGGGGCTGGCGAAGATGTCGCGAAAGCCCGCGTCTTCCCATTCGCGCGGATCGCTGAAGCGGTAGAAGTCGAAATGCCAGATGTTCAGGCCCGGCAACTCATGGGGTTCCACCACGGCGTAGGTCGGGCTCTTGATGCGGCCCCGCACCCCCAGTGCCCGCAGCAGGTGGCGTACCAGGGTGGTCTTTCCGGCGCCCAGCGTGCCCTGCAGCGAGATGAAGGCGTTGCGCAGTGCGGGCTGCGCGGCCAGGCCTTCGGCGAAGGCCTGGGTAGCGGATTCGTCGGGCCAGGACAGCCGCAACGGGTGACCGCCGGCGGCCTGTGGCCGCGCGCTTCCTACAATGGCCTGGTGATGTTTGACAGTGCTCAGAACGACGGTCTCCAATTGGTGTCTCAAATTCAGCTTTGGGCACGGGAGTTGGGATTTTCCCAAATCGGCGTGGCCCCGGTGGATTTGTCCTCCGCCGAAGCGGGGTTGAGTGCCTGGCTGGCCCAAGGGTTCCATGGCGAGATGGCCTATATGGCGACCCATGGCCTCAAACGCGCGCGGCCCGCCGAACTGGTACCGGGCACGGTCAGCGTGATCACCGCCCGCATGAATTATCTGCCGCGTGGCACGCCGCCGGACTGGCAGGCGCATGAATTCGCACGTTTGCAACGGCCGAGCGAGGGCATCGTGTCGGTGTATGCCAGGGGGCGTGATTACCACAAGGTGCTGCGCACGCGGCTGCAAAAGCTCGGCGAGCGCATCGCCGCGCACCTCGGGCCGATGGGCTTTCGGGCCTTTACCGATTCCGCGCCGGTGCTCGAAGCCGAGCTGGCCTCGCGCAGCGGCCAGGGCTGGCGCGGCAAACACACGCTGGTTCTGAGCCGCGACGCGGGCTCGATGTTCTTCCTCGGCGAGATCTATGTGGACATCGCACTGCCGCCGACTGCGCCAGTCAGCGACCATTGCGGCAGCTGCCAGGCCTGCATCGACGTGTGCCCGACCCAGGCCATCCTGGGGCCGCAGCGGCTCGATGCGCGGCGATGCATCTCCTACCTGACGATCGAACACCCCGGTGCGATCCCGCTGGAACTGAGGCCGCTGATCGGCAATCGCATCTACGGCTGCGATGACTGCCAGCTGGTGTGTCCTTGGAACAAGTTCGCCCAGCGTGCGGCGCTGCCCGATTTCGACGAGCGCCGGGGCCTGAGCGGCCAGCAACTCGGTGCGCTGTTCGCCTGGACGGAAGAGGAGTTTCTGCGCCTGACCGAGGGCAGTCCGATCCGCCGCATCGGCCACGAGCGCTGGCTGCGCAATGTGGCCGTGGCGCTAGGCAACGCATTGCGCATGGGCAACGGCGGCGATGGCCGCGCGGCATTGCAGGCCCGGGCCATGCACGAAAGCCCCATCGTGCGTGAGCACGTCGCCTGGGCCTTGCGCCAGGGTGCGGGGCAGATGGCCTAGCGCTGCATGCCGATTCAGGCCTGCTTTTGACCCCGGCGGCGCGATGCGGCCACGGCGGCAAGGCCCAGGCCCAGCAAGGCCAGGCTCGATGGCTCGGGCACGTTGACCGTGACCGGCGCGCTGGTGATCAACAGGTTGAAGGTGAACGCATTCGCCTGGCCTTCCACCGTGGTGAAGCCCAGGCAGTTGTCGGCAGCGCTGGCGGCTTCGCAAACAGCGTTGGGCAGCGGCGTCAAGGCATTGCTGGATTCAAAAAAGCTGGCGTAGTAGGTGTTGCCGTCGACCGTGAAAGCATTGTTCAACAGACCTTCGATCACGAAGATGTCGTTGCAGGGCGTGGGGCTGGCCGCAACACAGGGGGTTGTGTTCGGCGTTTCGAGGAAGTTGATGGCGTAGGACACCGTGACCGGGCCGTAGCTGACGCCTGTGACCGGCGAAATCGAAGTCAGGGTCAGTGTCGAATTGACCGTGGCCGTCTGCAAAGTGCCGAACGTGCCCGAGATGGCGTTGTTGTAGTGCGTGTAGGTATTGACGGCGCCTGCGGCACCGTTCGTCACCACGCTGCCCGTTGCCGGCGTGTTGGTGATGGTGATGCCGCTGCGGCTGGTGTCGCTGTTGCCGGTGTTGACGGGTGCCGGATTGGCGTTTGCCGCGCCCCAGGAAATCATGTCGCTGGAGACGTACTGGCTACCACCACTGGACGAGAAGGTGGGTGAACTCGTATCGAACCTGGCATTGACGGTGTATTGCCAGTCGGTGACCAGCGGACCGGCGGTGGCGGCCGTGCTGGCCAGGCCCAGGGCCGAAGCCATGGCGAGGAAGAAGAGTTTCATGGAAGTGGTTTTCATGGCGTTGCGCTTTCGGGAGGCCGGCCGACGGGCCGGGGATGCGGTACCGAAGCACCGGCTGGTGCCGCGGGTCAACCACAGGCGAGTGGTTGACTGTCCGCATACAGCGGGTTTTGTGCCAACGCCAATAAAACCAATCAAATCAATAGGTTAAATTATATTTTTTGTATTCAATACTGAAACTGTAAGAATTGTCGACGGTAAAAAAATCACATTATTTTTGTATTCAATTTATGTGATCAACCACAATGCGAAGGGCAAGCTCAGCATGCCGAGCAGCGTCGACAGGCTCACCAGGCCCGCCGTAAAGGCGCCGTCGTAACCCATCTTGGCTACCAGGACATAGCAGCTCGAGGCCGTTGGCAAGGCCGAGAACGCGAGCAATACCGTGCTTTGCACAGGGGACAGTGCGAACACCCGGGACAGCAGCAGCGCGACCAGCGGCAACAGAAAATGCCGGATCGCCAGCACAGCGGTCGCCAGGGCCTTGGCGCGCGCGAGCGGGCCGAATTGCATGCCGGCACCTGCGGCCATCAAACCCAGCGCCAGGGAAGCGGCGCCAATGCGGCCGACGGCCGGCTCCAGCCAGAATGGAATGCGCAGGCCCAACACGTTGGCCAGCAGCCCCGACGCGGTGGCCAGGATCAGCGGATTGCGCAGCAACTCGCGCGCGAACCCGCGCTGTGCGTGCCGCGCCATGGGCCAGATGGCTGCCACGTTGAAGATCGGCACGCAGACGCCGATCAGCACCGCGATCAACAGCAGGCCCGCCGGGCCGGCCAGCCGATCGGCCAGCGCCAGCGCGATGAAAGAATTGAATCGGAAGGCGACCTGCGCGCTGGCCGCGTGTTCGCGCCGGTCGATGTGCCGCCCAAGCCAGGGGAGGTGGGGGAGGGCGTAGGCCATGCCGATGCCGAGCAGGCCCAGCGCCACGCCCGCTGCGATCAGGCTCGAGGCCGCGCCGAGATCGAGCGGGCTCTTCACGATGGAGTGGAAGAGCAGTACAGGGAACAGGAAATAGTAGGTCAGGCTCTCGACCTGCAGCCACACAGTGCGGTTCAGCGCGGTGAAGCGGCACACCAGGTAGCCGCAAAGAATGAGGGAGAAATCGGGAAGAAGGAGTTGCGCATAGTTCACCTGCTTGAGAATACCAGCCGACGCCGCGCTTCCCGCACGGCCGCCCATGGGTAATCCACGTTGGCGGGCGCCACCGATGTGTTTACCATCGACTCCTCTCATGACCATGAATCCCTTGCTCAAACTACCCAACCTGGTGATGGTCGCTGTGCTCGCGCTGGCCTGTGGCCCGGCCGCGGCCGCCACGCTGGAGGGCGCGCGTTTCGACGACACCGTGCGCCTGGCCGGCAGTGACCTGCGGCTCAACGGCCTGGGGCTGCGCGCCGTATCCATCCTCAAGGGCTATGTGGCCGGTCTGTACCTGACGCAGAAGGCTGGCACCGGCGAGGAGGCAATGGCCGCACCCGGCCCGAAGCGGGTGCAGATGCGCCTGTTGATCGACGCGCCGCCACAGGTGTTCAACAAGGCGCTGGTTTCGGGCATCCGCAAGAACGCCAGCGAGGCCGAACTGGCGGCGCTGCGTGAGCGGATCGACCTGTTCGAGAGCATGATCGATGCGGCCGGCACGCTGCGCCAGGGGGATACCGTCGACCTCGACTACGAACCGGCCCGCGGCATGACGCTGGCGGTCAACGGCAAGGCCCAGCCCGCCGTGGTGCCGGGTGCCGATTTCTACAACGCGGTGCTGGGGATTTTCGTGGGGCCGCGTCCGGTGGATGCGAAATTGAAAAGCGGCCTGTTGGGCCAGTGAATGAGTTGGTCAGTGTTTTTTTTCTGAATGGAGAATCTCTCAACATGCAACGCCGTACCATTTTTGCCTTGAGCCTGCTGGCCGCTGCCGGCTCCGCCCTGGCCCAGGGTTACCCCAGCAAGGTCATCCGTCTGCAGGTGCCGTTCGCCCCCGGCGGCACCACCGACATCATTGCCCGGGTGATTGCCGAGCCGCTGGGCCGTGTGCTCGGCCAGAGCGTGATCGTCGAGAACAAGGCCGGCGGCGGCGGTGTGGTCGGCGCCACGGAGACCGCGCGCATGCCGCCGGACGGCTATGTGCTGGGCATCGCCACGGTGTCGACGGTGGCGGCCAATCCGGCGATCAATCCGAAGATTCCGTACAACCCGCTGACCGATTTCACGCCGATCATCAACATTGCGGCCACGCCCAACATCATCGCGGTGAATCCGAGCTTTCCCGCCAAGGACTACAAGACCTTCGTGGCCGAACTGAAGAAGGCGCCCGGCAAGTATTCGTTCTCTTCGTCGGGCACGGGCGGCATCGGCCACCTGCAGATGGAGCTCTACAAAAGCATGACGGGCACCTTCGTCACGCACATCCCCTACCGCGGCGCTGGCCCGGCGCTGAACGACACCGTGGCCGGCCAGGTGCCGATGATTTTCGACAACCTGCCGTCCGCGTTGCCTTTCATCAACACCAACCGCCTGGTGCCGATCGTCGTCGCCGCGCCCACGCGGCTGGCCGCGCTGCCCAATGTGCCGACCTTCAAGGAAGTCGGCCTCGAGCCCGTGAACCGCATGGCGTTCTACGGCATCTATGGCCCGAAAGGCCTGCCCAAGGAAGTCGTCGACAAGATCAACGCGGGCGTGCGCAAGGCGCTGGAAGATCCCGCGGTGCGCAAGCGCATCGAGGACACGGGTTCGCTGATCGTGGCCAACACACCCGAGCAGTTCGCCGAGCAGATCAAGGCCGAATACGAGGTGTACAAGAAGGTCGTCACCGACGCCAAGCTGACGCTGGACTGATACCCTTCCCACGCCACACCAGCCGCCCGTGGGGCGGCTTTCTTTTTGCAGCGACCGCCTTTCATCCATGCATGCCGACAGCCAAGCCCGAATCGACAGTTTCATCGACGCCATCTGGCTCGAGGAGGGGCTGGCGAAGAACACGCTCAGCGCCTACCGCCGCGATCTGAGCCTCTATGCCGATTGGCTGGCTGGCCGGCAGCGGGCGCTGGACCAGACCGCCGAGGCCGACCTGCAGGCCTATTTCGCAGCCCGCCATGCCGGCACCAAGGCGACCTCGGCGAATCGCCGGCTCACGGTGTTCAAGCGCTACTTCCGCTGGGCGCTGCGCGAACGCGCGATCCAGGTCGACCCGACGCTCAAGCTGCAGGCCGCGCACCAGGCGCTGCGCGTGCCCAAGACCCTGACCGAGGCGCAGGTCGAGGCCTTGCTCGGCGCACCTGACGTGGGCGACACGCTCGGCCTGCGCGACCGCACCATGCTCGAACTGATGTACGCCAGTGGCCTGCGCGTGAGCGAACTGGTGCAGCTCAAGACCTTCCACCTGAGCCTGGCCGACGGTGTGCTGCGCATCATGGGCAAGGGCAGCAAGGAGCGGCTCGTGCCGTTTGGCGAAGTCGCGCGCGAGTGGCTGGACCGCTACATGGCGGAGAGCCGCCCGGCGATCCTGGCCGGCAAGCAGACCGACGACCTGTTCGTCACGCACCGCGGCAGCAAGGCCGGCAAGGCCATGTCGCGCGTGATGTTCTGGATGATCGTCAAGAAACACGCCACGGCGGCAGGCATCCACGTCGCCCTGTCGCCCCACACCCTGCGCCATGCCTTTGCCACCCACCTGCTGAACCACGGCGCGGACTTGCGCGCGGTGCAGATGCTGCTCGGCCACGCGGACATTTCAACGACGACGATCTACACCCATGTGGCCCGGGAGCGGCTGCATGCGCTGCACCGGCAGCACCATCCGCGCGGTTGAGACCTACTCCCCGAAGCTTTCAGCCCATGTGAGGGCTTGCAGATGCGCCCAGTTCACCTGCTTGTTCGACAGGTGCAGTGCGTTCGCGGTGCGCGCAAACACCTCGTCGTTGCCGCTTTCGCAGGCCTCGGTGAGTTCGAGGAATGGCGCGAAGACGCCGGTGCGGCGCAGCAGCGCGTCGAGCACGGGCTGGGGCAGGGCCATGGATTCGAGGGCCTTGTCCAGCGGCACGCCGAGCATGGTGTCGAGCAGCGAGAACACACCCACGACGAAGGCGTTGTCACATTCTTCCTGGGACAGCAGTTCGGCCGCAAGCAACTCCATCAGCCGCCCGCGCACCACCGCGGTCTGGCCCACGGCCGGCGGCGCGCCGCCGTTGCGCGAGGTGGTCATCAGCAGCGCGGCCCAGCGGAACAGCTTCTTCAGGCCCAGGATCATCACCGCGTGGCGGAAAGAGGTGATCTCGCAGCTGAGGCCGAAACCCGAGGAGTTGATGAAACGCAGCAGGTTGAACGACAGCGTCGGGTCCTTCTTCAGCAAGTCCTCGATTTCGGCGGTGGTGGCCTGCTTGCGCACCAGGTTGATCAGCTGCAGGATGGTGGCCTGCGAGGGGCGGATGGTCTGCGCCTTCACCAGCGAGGGTTTGGCGAACCAGTAGCCCTGGAACAACTTGATGCCGTAGCTGGCGAGCAACTGGTGCTGTTCCGAGGTTTCGACCTTTTCCGCGATGAGCTGTGCCGTGGTGTTGGCCTGCGCGAAGCGCACGAAGGGCTGCACCATCTCGGGCTTGAGCGCCATCATGTCGAGCTTGACGAAGGAGGCCAGCGTGCGCCAGGAGGCGTAGCCGCGCGTGAGCACCGTGTGGTTGAAGGCGAAGCGGAAACCGCGCTTGCGCAGATCCTCGAGCAGCACGGCGCGGGCTTCGATGTCCTCGGGCACGTTGCCCGGGATCGGCGGGACTTCGAGCACCACCTTGTCCGGATGCACCAGTTCCAGGTGGCCGCCGGCCAGGCTGTCGTGGGTGCAGTTGATGAAGACCAGCTTCTTGCTGACCAGCGACTCGGCGTCTGCGAAGGACAGGGCGTTGAACAGCAGGGCTGCATCGCTTTCGGCGGTGTGGGTCTCAATGGTGCGCGAGCGGTCGAACAGCTCGTAGCCGAACACTGCCCGATTTTCGTCCACGATCGCCTGGCGTGCGATGACGGCCTGATTCTCCGTTTCCGCCTCGAGGGACTGGCGCACGGACTGAAGTTGGTCGGGAATGGTGGACATGGCGTTGGCGGGAACGGTGGGGCAGGAAGCGTCGGAGCGATGGTTTCATTCTAGAGAAGAACGGCCACGCGGGGGCGATTCGTGCGAGATACCGGCTGAATTGACGCAGTAACCGCGTGTAGCTCCCGGCAACTCCTGCAAGCGCAGCGTCGGCGGCCGCTTCAGGCACCCAGTTCGTCGGCCCAGGCCAGCGCATCCATGTGCGCCATGTTGATCTGGTGGTTGCTGAACGGCAAAACGGCGGCCGCCGCGGCAAAGGCGGCATCGTCCTCGCCTTCGCAGGCCTTGGTCAGGGCCAGCAGCGGGCCGAACGGGCCGCTGCCGTGTTCCAGCGCCTCCACCACGGCCGGTGGCAACGACAGCAACTGCAGCGCCTCGGGCAGCGGGATGCCGAGCATGGTGTCGAGCAGCGAGAAGATGCCGACGACGAAAGCGCTGTCGCGGTCTTCGGCCGACATGTTCTCCGCGGCCAGCAGTTCCATCATGCGCCCGCGGACCACCGCCATGCTGCCGACCGCGGGCGGCGTGCCGTTGGCCTTGGAGGTGCTCAGCAGCAGCGCGGCCCAGCGGAACAGCTTCTTGAGGCCGAGCAGCATCACCGCCTGGCGGAACGAGGTGATTTCCTGGTTCAACCCGAAGCCGGAGGAGTTGATCAACCGCATGAGGTTGAAGCCGAGCATCGCGTCCTTCTTGAGGACTTCCTCGATTTCGTCGGTGCTGGCCTGGTTGCGCACCAGGTTGATCAGCTGCAGCACGTGCGCCTGGGACGGACTCACCACGCGGGCCTTGACGATGGTCGGCTGGGCGAACCAGTAGCCCTGGAATAGCGTCGCGCCGTAGCTGGCCAGGGCGCTGAACTGCTCGGCGGTCTCCACCTTCTCGGCCACCACCTGGGCCTGCGGCACCCGCTTGTGCGCAGCGGCGACGATCACCTGCAACTGCTCCGGTTTGAGCGCGGCCAGGTCGAGCTTCACGAAGTCGGCGAGCGGCTGCCAGGCGGCGTAGGCCGGCGCCAGGATGGTGTGGTTGAAGGCCAGCCGGAAGCCGCGCCGACGCAGCTCGGCCAGCACCAACGAGCGGTTCTGGATGTCCTGCACGCCATGCCCCGGCTCCGGCTGGATTTCCAGCACCACCTTGTCGGGCTGGATCAGGTCGAGGTGGCCGCCGGCCAGGCTGTTGTGCGTGCAGTTGATGAAGATGGTGAGCTTGCCCACCAGGGATTCGTTGCCGGTATGGGTCAGCGCGTTGAAGATCATCGCGATGTCGCTGGCCGGGGTGTGCGCGTCGACCGCGGTCGAGCGATCAAAGAGTTCGTAGGCGACCACCTCGCGCCGCGCATCGACGATGGGCTGGCGTGCGATCAGCACGAAGTTGCCGGGACCGGCGGGGGCGGATGCGGCTGCGGAGTCAGGAGATGGCATGGGCGGGCGGCTGAGCGATACCGGATGTTATCGCACCGTGCGGGCCGTTCCGTCTGTCGGCTCCGAGGCTCGCTGCTGCCCCTGCCGTCTCAGAAACTGGTCCAGTCGTCGGTGCCGGTGCTCCCCGGCTGCGCGGCCTGGGCGGTGGCTGGCGCCTCGGCCGCGGGCTGCAGGCGCGAGACGTTGGTCGCACGCTGCGGGCTGCGGCGGTCGGTGCCGACAAGGGACGTGCTCCTGGCTGCGGAACGCACGGCCACCGGCGCGGCCACGGCCTGGACCGGCGCACGCACCTGGCCTTGCGCCTGCGCCGCGAGTTGGAACACCGAAACGGCCTGTACCAGTTGTTCGGCCTGAGTCTTCAGGCTGGCTGCGGCGGCGGCGCTTTGTTCCACCAGCGCGGCGTTCTGCTGCGTGGCCTGGTCCATCTGGTTCACCGCGTCGCCGACCTGGGCCACGCTGGTGCTCTGCTCGCTGCTGGCGGTGCTGATCTCGCGCATGATGTCCGAAACACGTTTCACCGAGGCCACGATCTCCTGCATGGTGCTGCCGGCGCGGTCGACCAGAGCCGTGCCCTTTTCCACGCGTTCGACACTCGCCGTGATCAGCGTCTTGATCTCCTTGGCCGCCTGGGCGCTGCGTTGCGCCAGGCTGCGCACTTCGCTGGCCACCACCGAGAAGCCGCGGCCCTGTTCACCCGCACGCGCCGCTTCCACGGCCGCGTTCAACGCCAGGATGTTGGTCTGGAACGCGATGCTGTCGATCACGCTGATGATGTCGGCGATCTGGCGCGAGCTGTCGTTGATGCCCTTCATGGTCTCGACCACCTGGCCGACCACGTCGCCACCCTTGGTCGCCACCGTGGACGCCGCCGCCGCCAGTTCACCGGCCTGGCGCGCGCTGTCGGCGTTGTTGGCCACCGTGCCGCCGAGTTGCGCCATGGATGCCGCGGTCTGCTGCAAGGCCGCTGCCTGCTGCTCGGTGCGCATGCTGAGGTCGCTGTTGCCCTGCGCGATTTCCGAACTCGCCACCGACACGCTGTCGGCATTGCCGCGCACCGCGCTCACCGTGCTCACCAGGCTCTGCTGCATGCGCTGCAGCCCGGCCAGCAGGCGGCCGGTCTCGTCGGTGGCCGTGGCTTCGATCTCCACGCTGAGGTCGCCGGCAGCAATGCGGTCGGTGGCCGCCACGGCGCGGTTCAAAGGCCCGGTGATGCTCTGCGTGATACCCCAGCCGGCCAGGATGGCGGCGGCCACGGCCAGCAGGCACAGCGAAGCGAGCAGATTGCGCTGGCGCTCGTAGTCGACCAGCGCCTGCTGCTGCAGGGCCTGAGTGCGGCCTTCGGTGAAGCGGGCGTAGGCGCTGGTCGCCCGGACCAATGCCGCTAGCAGTGGCCGGCATTCGTCGTTCATGCGGGAGATGGCCTGCTCGCGCCTGCCGCTGAGTGCCAGGTCGACGATGGCCAGCGCCACCGGCCCGTAGGCCTGTTCGACCTTGCCGATGTCGGCGACCAGCGTGCGCGCCTGGTCGGACACGTCGGCGCCGGTGGCGATCATGCCCTCGAGTTGGGCCAGCCTGGCCTGCACGTCTTTGTGCGCGGCCAGCACCGCGGCTTTCTCGGAGGCCAGGTCGGCGTCCTTGGTGACCAGCACCAGGTTGCGGGCGGCGATGGCGCGGTCGTCCACCGCCGCGCGCACATGCGCGGCCACCGTGGCGCGCGCATTGGTCCCATCGGTGTAGCTGGTGAAGCGTGCGTTGGCATCGGCCAAAGCATAGAGCCCGAGCGCGGCCACGGTCGCCGCGGCCGCGGCCAGGCCGCCAAAGGCCAGGTTCAATCTGGTGCGGATGTGCATTGGAAATCCTCTTCCTTGTGCCACTGTCAACAGGCCTATCGGGCCTCGGCCTTGGTGCTTCACTGGAAACATCCGACGCCGTAAGTCAGGTTGATCAAAAATCAATGTGTAAATTGTGTCACATTTGGTGATTAATGTCACATTTTGCGTGACACGGTTGACCTTGAATCCGGACAGCGTTTTTCCGCGTACTGGCGGACAATCCTTCAGATATCACCATGTCCTCCTTTGCACCAGACACTCGAACCACCCGTCGGCGCAGCCTTCTGGGCGCCGCCATGGCCACGTTGCTGAGCGGGTGCTCGGCCACCGCTGCGCTTGACAAACTGGTTTCCCATCGCAGTTACACCAGCGATCCTGGCCTGGCCTTCGGCCCCGATCCGCGCCAGCGGCTCGACGTCTACCAGCCCAACGGCACGCCGCCGCCGGGCGGTGCGCCCGTGGTGCTGTTTTTTTATGGCGGTAACTGGACCCGCGGGGAACGTGCCGACTACCGCTTCGTCGGCGAGGCGCTGGCCGCCAACGGCATCGTCGCGGTGGTGGCCGACTACCGGCTCAGCCCGCAGGTGCGGTATGGCGACATGCTGCGCGACGGCGCGCTGGCCCTGCAGTGGACGCTGGCCCATGCACGCGACTACGGGGGCGAACCGGCACGTGTCATGCTGATGGGCCACTCCGCCGGCGCCTACAACGCGGCCATGCTGGCGCTCGATCCGCGCTGGCTGGGGGAAGTCGGCCTCGCGCCGGGCCGGCTCGCGGGCTGGATCGGCCTGGCCGGCCCCTACGATTTCCTGCCGATCGTCGATCCCGAGGTCAAGGTGGCGTTCGGCTTTCCCGGTACGCCGGCGGATTCGCAGCCGATCAACCACGCCATGGCCAGGGCGCCGCGCACCTTGCTGATCGCCGGCAGTGCCGACACCGTGGTCGATCCGCGGCGCAACACCGAAGGCCTGGCGCGTCGGCTGCGTGCTTCGGGCACCGAGGTAGAGGTGCGCATCATCGAAGGCATCGGCCATGTGCGCACCGTGGCCGCGCTGGCTCGGCCGCTGGACTGGCTGGCGCCGGTGTTGCCTCCGGTGCTGGCCTTCGTGCGTGGCGAGGCCTTGCCGCCAGGCTGATCAAGCGCCGTCAGAGGGTTGGTTCAGGGCCGCGAGTTCGGCCTCTTCGAAGCCGGCCGCGCGCCGTGCTTCGAGATTGAACGGCGCACGCGGCCGCGGCGCCTCGTAGCGCGCGGCCAGGCCCGGGTAGATGGCCACGGGGTCGAGCCCCTGTCGGGCGCATTCGACGCGGTACCAGTGGTTGCCGATGGCCACGTGGCCGATCTCGTCGCGCAGGATGATGGCGAGGATGTCACCGGCGCGGTGGTCGCCGGCGCCGATGAGCTTGGCCCGCACCGGCGGCGACGCGTCGAGCCCGCGCGCCTCCAGCGTACGCGGCACCAGCGCCAGCCGCGCCAGAAGATCGTGCTTCGTGCGTTCGGCCATGTCCCAGAGCCCGGTGTGCGCCGGGAAGTCGCCGTAAGCGTGGCCGAGCCCGTGCAGATGGTCGCGCAGCAGTTCGAAATGCAGGGCTTCCTCGTTGGCCACCCGGAGCCAGTCGGCGTAGAACGCGGGTGGCATGCCGGGAAAGCGCCAGCAGATGTCCAGCGCCAGGTCGATGGCGTTGAGTTCGATGTGGGCCAGCGAATGGATCAACACGGCCCGGCCTTCCGGGGTGTGCAGCGACTGTTTCCTGAACTGCAGCTTGGCGAACAGTTCGGGCCGGTCGGGCCGGCCGGGAATGCCCGGCGGCTCGGCCAGGGCTTCGTGCGTGTCGACGTGGCCCGCCGCGTCGAGCGCGCGCGCACCGGCGGCTTTGCGGTCAGGGTCGCGCTCGCGCAGCAGCGCGAGGCATTGTTGGCGCAGGGAGGTCATGGCGGCATCCTAGGTCATCCCTACCTACAATCGTGCCAACCCCATCGAACAGGCACCCAGGAGATCGACACATGGCCATCTACGAACTCGACGGCAAAGCCCCGACGCTCGCGCCCACGGCCTGGGTGGCCGACAGCGCCGAAGTCATCGGCGAGGTGAGCCTGGCGGAGGACAGCAGCGTCTGGTTCGGCGTGGTGATCCGTGGCGACAACCACCTGATCAGCATCGGCCGCGGCAGCAACGTGCAGGACCTGAGCGTGCTGCACACCGACGCGGGCGTGCCGCTGGTCATCGGCGAGAACGTCACCATCGGCCACCAGGTGATGCTGCACGGCTGCACCATCGGCGACGAGACGCTGATCGGCATCGGCTCGGTGGTGCTCAACGGCGCGCGCATCGGCAAGAATTGCCTGGTCGGCGCGGGTTCGCTGGTCACCGAGGGCAAGGAATTTCCAGACGGCTCGATGATCCTCGGCAGCCCGGCCAAGGTGGTGCGCCAGCTCACGCCCGAGCAGATCGCCGGCTTCAAGCGCAGCGCGCAGCACTACATCGACAACGCGCGGCGTTACCGCAGCGGGTTGAAAAAAGTCGGTTGAGCCGCACTTCATCTGTTTATCAAGGTCCATGCGTGTCCGAACTCCATAAATTTCTCTTCGACGGCCTGCCGGTGCGCGGCTCCATCGTACGGCTCACCGATGCCTGGCAGGAGATTCTGCGCCGTCGTGCGTCGAACACCACCGTGGGCGCCTATCCGACGCCGGTGGCCGAACTGCTGGGCGAGATGACGGCGGCCGCGGCGCTGATGCAGTCCAACATCAAGTTCGACGGCGCGCTGGTGCTGCAGGTGTTCGGCGACGGCCCGGTCAAGCTGGCCGTGGTCGAGGTGCAGCCCGACCTGAGCCTGCGCGCCACCGCCAGTGTGATGGGCGAGGTGGCGGCCGACGCCACGCTCTCCCAGATGGTCAATGTGACCAACCAGGGCCGCTGCGCGATCACGCTCGACCCCAAGACCAAGTTCCCCGGCCAGCAGCCCTACCAGGGCGTGGTGCCGCTGTTCGGTGACCAGCGCGAGAAGCTCGAGAAAGTCAGCGACGTGTTGCAGCACTACATGCTGCAGAGCGAACAGCTCGACACCTTGCTGGTGCTGGCCGCCGACGACAAGGTGGCTGCCGGCCTGCTGATCCAGCGTTTGCCGGCCAAGGGCGAGGCGAACCTGGCCGGCGGCCGCCAGGCCGACGAGGATGAGATCGGCGTCAACGAACACTACAACCGCATCGCGCACCTGGCGTCCACGCTGAAGCGCGAGGAACTGCTGACGCTGGACGTCGACACCATCCTGCGCCGCCTTTTCTGGGAAGAGCAGGTGCTGATGTTCGCGCCCTATGCCGGCGAAACGGCGCCCAGGTTCCACTGCACCTGCAGCCGCGAACGCGTGGGCAACATGATCCAGAGCCTGGGCCGCGACGAAGTGGAAGGCATTCTGTCCGAACGCGCCGAAGTCGAGGTCGGCTGCGAGTTCTGCGGCCAGCAGTACCGCTTCGACGCGGTGGATGCCGCGCAGCTTTTCGTGAAGCCGGACGCGACGCTGCCGGGGCCTTCCAGCGTTCAGTAGGACGCGCGGCGCATCAACACGTCGCGCCGCCGTTCGTAGACCAGGATGAAGCTGGCGGCCCGTGCGTGCAGCAGCCGGTATTTCTCGACAGCGCGGTTGATCAGCCGCATGGCCTCGGCCTCCAGGCCGAATTCGATCGGCAGGCCCCAACTGTGACGCCTCAAATCGCCACATTTGACGCCGAGCTTGGCAAACGCCTTCTCAGCCTCGGCACCCAGCCTTTGATGCGAGCCGTTGAGGCCGCGAAACCTTGGCGCCTGCTTGGCTTCGCGCGCCAGGTCTTCGAGCGTCTGCTCGGCGGTGCGGGCCAGCGTGATGACCTCGCCGTATTCGCGCACCTCCAGGAACAGCGCGATGGCCACGCGCAGCTGCGACACGGCGGTTTCGAGTTGAGGCGGGGGAGGGTGTTGCATGGTGGGACTCCTCAGTCGATGTGGCGTGCGGCGTGTTCGGCGATGGCGCCGGCGGTGGTGATCCAGCAGTGCTCGCGCTGCGCGGCAATGTGCGCCAGCGCGCGGCGCAGGTGGCGGATGCGGTGCGGCTGGCCGGCGATCATGGAATGCAGCGAGATACCCATCACCAGCGGCTGTTCGCGTGCCTGCAGGCGCATCTCCTCGAACTGGTCGATCACCATGTCGGCGAAATCTCGCGCCCCCATGTGCCGGCCGATGATGGCCGCGCTGTCGTTGAGCTCCTGCGGATAGGGCACCGACAGGATGCGGCCGCCGTCGCGCGTGGCCAACCATACGGGCTGGTCGTCCATGCACCAGTCCAGCACGTAGCCGTAGCCAGCCTCCCGCAGCAGGTCGGGGGTGATGGCTGTCTCGGCGATCCATGGGCTGAGCCAGCCTCCGGGGTGGCGGCCCTCATGCCCGGCGATGGTGCGCGTGACTTCGTCGATCAGCGCGCGCTCGCCGTCTTCGGGCAGGTCGGCCTGGTGCTCGGAGTTCGTGCGGCCATGCGCGGCGAAGTCGGCGCCATGCGCCCGGAAGGCCGCCAGCAGCGGGCCGCAGGTTTCGTACAGCGCGGAATTGACGAGCAGCGACAGCGGCAGTGCCAGCGACTTGAACAACTCGAGCAGGCGCCACGCGCCGACACGGTTGCCGTATTCGCGCCAGCTGTTGTTGAGCACGTCCGGCCCGGGAATGCCGGGCACCAGGTCCTCCACCAGGCCTTCGCCGAACGCGTATTGCTCGAGATTCAGCGCCACATAGACCGCCAGCCCGCGTCCTTCGGGCCAGGCGAACGGCGCGCGGCGTGTGATGGGACTGTCGGCATAGCGGGCGTGATGGCGCAGCGGGAAGTTGGCGAGTGGCATGTCAAATCCTATAAAGCATGCAATGTTTTATAGAATGGCATGCAATCTTGATGCCAGGGTTGCTGAAGGGTTGAGTCGTCAATTGGCGCGATGGTGACTCGGATTGGTGCGTCGGGCTGCCCGTGGCTGGTGCATGGAATGCCATTCGTGGATCGATTGGCGACTATGCATAATCGGATGCAATGCGCGCTCGAGGTCGACTCCACGGCCGCGGGCATCTTCCCTACAGGTGAACCACGATGCCAACCCCAGCGGCCAAGACGACGATCCGAAAACCACGCACGGTCACGGCGAAAACGGCCACCGAAGTGGCGTTGAGCGTCGACCAGATCCATGAGCGCATCCTCACCGCCATCCTCGAACACCGGCTGCCGCCGGGCACGCAACTCGTGGAGCACCGGCTGGCCGAATTGTTCGAGGTCAGCCGCACCAAGATCCGCGAGGCCATCGGCCGGCTGGTGCACGACCGCATCGCCACAAATTTCCCCAACCGCGGCGCGTTCATTACCAGCCCCACGCCGGAGGAGGCGCGCGAGGTGTTCGCCACACGCCGGCTCATCGAGCCCGAACTCGCGCGCCTGGCCGCCCGCCAGGCCACGGCGCGCCAGATCGCCACGCTGCGCAGCCATGTGGCGCGCGAGGCAAGGGCCCGCGCGGGCAGCAACCCCTATGCGCTGATGCCCTTGACCGGCGAATTCCATCTGCTGATCGCCGAGATCGCCGGCAACGGCTTCCTCGCGCGCACGCTGCGCGAACTCGAGTCGCTGACCTGCCTGAGCATCATCCTCTACGACGCGCCGGGTAGTGAAAGCTGTCCGCAGGACGAACACGAACGCCTGCTGGCAGCCATCGAGGCGCGCGACACCGAGGGCGCGGCGGCGCTGATGCTGCACCATTTGGCGCACATCGAACGCGGGCTGAAGCTGGCGCCGCGCATCGAGGAATCGCGGTCGCTGGAGGACGCGTTCCGTTAGCTTGCCGGCGGCTTGGTGAGCCGGCTGAACAGCCGGTGTTCACAGGCCGGGTCGCTGCACTTGTCGCAGGTCCAGACCCAGCGCTCGGCGCCGGCCTCGGGGCTGGCCGGATCCCGCGAGGCGGGGGAGGGCAGCAGTTGGCAGGCCTGTAATGCGTTGTGCAGCCGCTCGTCGCCGCTGCCGTAGATCACCTTGTAGGGCACGTCGCCCTGCGCCAGCTTGCCGCGCAGCAGGGCATCGATCGGCGCGCGCACCTGGGGGCCGTCGCGCTGCAGGCCGTCGGCCACCCAGGGCAGGTCCAGGCCGGTGACCAGGGTGTGGATGTAGGTCTGCTGATGGGCCAACGCCATGGCGTAGAGCGAATCGTCGCCGAACAGCCAGTCGCTGTAGATCGCGGTCATCAGCGGCGTGGTGTCGGCGATGACGAAGCCTGGCGATGCCGAGGGCTCGCCGGCCAGTTGCGCGACGGCCTGGCGCACGTGGCTGGCCTGGGTCTGGGCGATGCCGGCCTGCTCGTCGGGCCGCGGCGTGCGGCCGTGCTGGTCACACCAGGTGCGCAGCCATTCGGCCACCGTCGCCACGCGGTGCCCGCGCGCGGCCAAGGCTCTGGACATCGCCTGGGTGAGCCAGGTTTTTCCCGTGCTTTCGGTACCCAGCAGCGCGATGGTGACGACGTCGCTCATGCAGCCGCCCCCTGCTGCACCGCGCGGTCGCGCCAGGCGCGCCAGCCGGCCACGCTGAGGACGATGAAAAGGGTATAGAGCACGGCGGTGAGCCACAGCCCCTTGTACGCGAACAGGCCGACGCTCACCGTGTTTACCGCGATCCAGGCCAGCCAGTTCTCGATGTACTTGCGGCCCAGCAGGTATTGGCCCACCAGGCTGACAGCGGTCGGGAACGCGTCCCACCAGGGGACGTCGGTATTGGTGAAATTTTGAAGAATCAGGCCCGTGACGGGCCACAGCACGGCGCAGGCAGCTAGCGTTTTGAGAGCACCCATGCCTGGCAAGTATTGCACGTGCAGACTGCTGCCGCCCGCCCGATGGCCCCGCAGCCACTGCCACCAGCCCCAGAAAGCCAGGACGACGAAGACGCCCTGCAGCGCCGCATCGCCATACAGCCGGTTGCGCCAGAACAGTTCGCCATACAGCAGCGAACTGAGGATGGCCAGCGGCCAGCCCCAATGGATTTCTCGGATGTTGCACAACACCATGGCCAGCGCCAACACCACGGCAACGAGTTCCAGCCAGGTGGTGGGCGCGCCCCAGAGCGTGAAAGCGGTTTGCTCCGCCAGCGCCCACAAGGTGTTCCACACATCGGTCATCTTGGCGTTTCGAGGGTGGTGCTTCGACAAGCTCAGCACGAACGGACGTGAAGGACGTGCCTGCCTTATTCCAGGGACACCGCGGAACGGGCTTTGCCCGGCCGCTGGTGTCGCCCCCTGCAAGGGGGTGGGCGGCTACACGCAGTGAGCCAACCTGGGGGTGTTACTTTTTACTCACGTGGACGAAGATTTCGTTGGGCTTGACCATGCCGAGTTCCATCCTGGCGCGTTCCTCGACCATCTCCAGGCCTTCCTTCAGGTCACGCACCTCGGCCGCCAGACGCTCGTTGGCCAGCTGGGCTTTGGCGTTGTTGGCTTTCTGCTGCTCCAGCTTTTGCTGCAGCTGGTTGACCTGCGGCACGCTGCCGCGGCCCAGCCAGAGCTGGGCGTGCAGCATCGCCAGCAAGGCGAGCAGGATCACCGGAACGACACGTGAGCCCATGAGCGCCTGCTACCTGCGAGTCAGCGAAGGTTGTAGAAGGCGGCGCGGCCAGGGTAGGTCGCGATGTCGCCCAGGTCTTCCTCGATGCGCAGCAGCTGGTTGTACTTGGCCATGCGGTCCGAACGGCTCAGCGAACCGGTCTTGATCTGGCCGGCATTGGTGCCCACCGCGATGTCGGCGATCGTCGAGTCTTCGGTTTCGCCCGAACGGTGGCTGATCACGGCGGTGTAGCCCGCGCGCTTGGCCATTTCGATGGCGGCGAAGGTTTCCGTCAAGGTGCCGATCTGGTTGATCTTGATCAGGATCGAATTGCCGATGTGCTTGTCGATGCCTTCCTGCAGGATCTTGGTGTTGGTGACGAACAGGTCGTCGCCCACCAGCTGCACCTTCTTGCCCAGGCGCTCGGTGATGTGTTTCCAGCCATCCCAGTCGCCTTCGGCCATGCCGTCCTCGATGCTGATGATCGGGTACTTGTCGCACCAGCTCGCCAGCATGTCGGTCCATTGCTCGGCCGACAGCTTGATGCCGCCTTCGCCTTCGAGCACGTACTGGCCGTCCTTGTAGAACTCGCTGGCCGCGCAATCCAGGCCGAGCACGATCTGTTCGCCCGCGGTGTAGCCCGCGGCGGCAATGGCTTCCAGGATCAGCTGGATCGCGGCTTCATGGCTTTCGACGCTGGGGGCGAAGCCGCCTTCGTCGCCCACGGCGGTGCTGATGTGGCGGTCGTTCAGGATCTTCTTGAGTGCGTGGAACACCTCGGCGCCGTAGCGCAGGGCTTCGCGGAAGCTCGGCGCGCCGATCGGGATGATCATGAATTCCTGGATGTCCAGGCTGTTGTTGGCATGGGCGCCACCGTTGATGACGTTCATCATCGGCACCGGCATCTGCATGCTGCCCATGCCGCCGAAGTAGCGGTACAGCGGCAGGCCGGCTTCCTCGGCGGCGGCGCGGGCCACGGCCATCGAGACGGCCAGCATGGCGTTGGCGCCGAGGCGGCTCTTGTTCTCGGTGCCGTCCAGGTCGATCAGCGTCTTGTCGAGGAAGGCCTGTTCCGAAGCGTCCAGGCCGAGCACGGCTTCGGAGATCTCGGTGTTGATGTGTTCCACCGCCTTGAGCACGCCCTTGCCGAGGTAGCGGCTCTTGTCGCCGTCGCGCAGTTCGATGGCTTCACGCGAGCCGGTGGACGCGCCAGACGGCACGGCCGCACGGCCCATCACGCCGGATTCCAGCAGCACGTCGCATTCCACGGTGGGATTGCCGCGGCTGTCCAGGATCTCGCGGCCGACGATGTCAACAATTGCACTCATTGCTTTTTCTTTCAGAGCTAAAAAATCAGAACCGGCGTGTGGTTTCGAATCAGACGCCTTCGACCAACACCATGCGCATCACCGCGATGCCCTTGCGGGCCTGGCGTGCCTTGTCGTATTCGGCCGAATCGTTGAAGGCCTTGGCGGCCTCGAACGTCGGGAACTTGAGGATGACGATGCGCTCGGGCGTCCAGTCGCCTTCGAGCACCTCGATCTTGCCACCCCGAACGCAGACTTCGGCGCCATGCGCCTTCATGGCCGCGGACGACCACTTCTTGTATTCCTCGTACTGCTCGGCATCGTGGACTTGCACGTTGGCGATGATGTAGGCGCTGGTCATTCGAAGTTGGTCTCCAGGAACGGGGTCTTTTTCGTCACGGCATCGAGCGCCACCAGGGTTTCGAGCAGCGCCTTCATGTGTTTCAAGGGCACGGCGTTCGGGCCGTCGCTCATCGCCACCGCGGGGTTGGGATGGGTTTCCATGAACAGCCCGGCCACGCCCACGGCCACGGCCGCACGCGCCAGCACCGGCACCATCTCGCGCTGGCCACCGGAACTCGTGCCCTGGCCGCCGGGCAGCTGCACCGAATGCGTGGCGTCGAAGACCACCGGTGCGTTCGTCTCGCGCATGATGGACAGGCTGCGCATGTCGCTCACCAGGTTGTTGTAGCCGAAGCTGGCGCCGCGTTCGCAGGCCATGAAGTTGTCCTCGTTCAGGCCTTTTTCGCGCGCGGCGGCGCGGGCCTTGTCGATCACGTTCTTCATGTCGTGCGGCGCGAGGAACTGGCCCTTCTTGATGTTCACCGGCAGGCCCGACTGGGCCACGGCACGGATGAAATCGGTCTGGCGGCACAGGAAGGCGGGCGTCTGCAGCACGTCGACCACGCCGGAAACCTGCGCGATCTGCGATTCGTCGTGGATGTCGGTCAGCACCGGCACGCCGAGTTCGCGCTTCACCTTGGCCAGGATCTCCAGGCCACGGTCGATGCCCGGGCCGCGGAAGGTGTTGCCGCTGCTGCGGTTGGCCTTGTCGAAGCTGCTCTTGAAGATGAACGGGATGCTGAGGGCCGAGGTGATTTCCTTGAGCGTTCCGGCCACGTCCATTTGCAACTGTTCGGACTCGATGACACACGGGCCCGCGATGAGGAAGAAAGGCTTGTCCAGGCCGATGTCGAAACCACAAAGCTTCATGCTGTGACGACCTCGACGGCCGGCAGCGCCGTGGCTTGCTTCTGATGATCGAGCGAAGCGCGAATGAAGGCGTTGAACAGCGGGTGGCCGTCCCATGGCGTGGACTTGAACTCGGGGTGGAACTGCACGCCGACGAACCACGGATGCAGGCTTTGCGGCAACTCCACCATCTCGGTGAGCTGTTCGCGCTGCGTGAGCGCCGAGATCACCAGGCCTGCGCTGCGCAGGCGGTCGAGGTAGTTCACGTTGGCCTCGTAACGGTGGCGGTGGCGCTCGGTGACCACGTCGCCGTAGATGCTGTGGGCCAGGGTGTTGGGGGCGACGTCGGAGCTCTGCGCGCCCAGGCGCATGGTGCCGCCGAGGTCGGACTTCTCGTTGCGGGTCTTGATCGTGCCGTCGGCATCCTTCCACTCGGTGATGAGGGCGATGACGGGGTTCGGCGTGTCCGGTTCGAACTCGGTGCTGTTGGCGTCCTTCAGGCCGGCCACGTGGCGGGCGAATTCGATGGTGGCGACCTGCATGCCCAGGCAGATGCCGAGGTAGGGCATCTTGTGCTCGCGGGCGAAGCGTGCCGCGCAGATCTTGCCTTCGATGCCGCGCTTGCCGAAGCCGCCGGGCACCAGAATCGCATCGAACTGGTCGAGCCGCGACACGCTTTGCGGCGTGATGGTCTCCGAATCGATGTATTCGATCTTGACCTTGACGTGGTTCTTCATGCCAGCGTGGCGCAGCGCTTCGTTGAGCGACTTGTAGCTGTCCGACAGGTCCACGTACTTGCCGACCATGGCGATGCTGACCTGGCCCTGCGGGTGTTCGGTCTCGTAGACCAGCGCGTCCCAGCGCTTGAGGTTGGCCGGCGGCGTGTTCAGCCGCAGCTTGTCGCAGATCAGCCCGTCCAGGCCTTGCTCGTGCAGGATGCGCGGCACCTTGTAGATGGTGTCCACGTCCCACATCGAGATCACGCCCCATTCGGGGACGTTGGAGAACAGAGAGATCTTGGAGCGTTCGTCCTGCGGCACGGGGCGGTCGGCGCGGCAGATCAGCGCGTCGGCCTGGATGCCGATCTCGCGCAGCTGCTTGGCCGTGTGCTGGGTCGGCTTGGTCTTGAGTTCGCCGGCCGCGGCGATCCACGGCAGGTAGCTCAGGTGCACGAAGGCCGTGTTGTTCGGGCCGAGCTTCAGGCTCATCTGGCGCACGGCCTCCAGGAAGGGCAGGGACTCGATGTCGCCGACCGTGCCGCCGATCTCGACGATGGCCACGTCGACCGCATCGGGTTCACCCACGCGCGCGCCGCGCTTGATGAATTCCTGGATCTCGTTGGTCACGTGCGGGATCACCTGCACGGTCTTGCCGAGGTAGTCGCCGCGGCGCTCCTTGTCGAGCACGCTCTGGTAGATCTGGCCGGTGGTGAAGTTGTTGCTGCGACGCATGCGCGTTTCGACGAAACGCTCGTAGTGGCCCAGATCGAGGTCGGTCTCGGCGCCGTCGTCGGTGACGAAGACTTCGCCATGCTGCAGCGGCGACATGGTGCCCGGATCCACGTTGAGGTACGGGTCCAGCTTGATCAAAGTGACTTTGAGGCCTCGCGACTCCAAAATCGCAGCGAGGGAGGCTGAGGCGATTCCCTTGCCCAGGGAAGACACCACACCGCCGGTGACGAAGACAAATTTGGTCATGTCGGGGGTCGGGAATCAATCCCAAGGAGGTGGTAAACGGAGATTATAGGGGGCCGTCAAGGCCCTTCTTCGCAGGTAGGCTACATTGCGGCGAATGGATACGAACAATCTTCCGGCGGTGGCCGGCGACCTCGCGGGCCGGCACATCGTGCTCGGCCTCTCCGGCGGCATCGCCTGCTACAAGTCGGCCGAGCTGTGCCGGCTGCTGATCAAGCAGGGCGCAACGGTGCAGGTGGTGATGACCGAGGCCGCCGAGCAGTTCATCACGGCCGTGACCATGCAGGCGCTGAGCCTGCGCACGGTGTACGGCTCGCAGTGGGATGCGCGCGAGCCGAACAACATGCCGCACATCAACCTCAGCCGCGAGGCCGACGCCATCCTCATCGCGCCGTGCAGTGCCGATTTCGCGGCGCGTTTGGCGCAGGGCCGCTCCGACGAGTTGCTGAGCCTGCTGTGCCTGGCGCGGCCGATCGACCAGGTGCCGCTGTTGATCGCACCCGCTATGAACCGCGAGATGTGGGCGCACCCGGCCACGCAGCGCAACCTGGCACAGCTGCAGGCCGACGGCGCGGTGCTGCTCGGCGTGGGCAGCGGCCTGCAGGCCTGCGGCGAGACCGGCGACGGCCGCATGCTCGAGCCGGCGCAGTTGCTCGATGACCTCATCGCCTTCTTCGCGCCCAAGCCGCTCGCGGGCCAGCATGTGCTGGTCACCGCCGGACCGACCTACGAGGCCATCGACCCGGTGCGCGGCATCACCAACCTCTCGAGCGGCAAGATGGGCTTTGCCATCGCGCGCGCGGCCGTGGAAGCCGGTGCCCAGGTGACGCTGGTGGCGGGCCCGGTCGGTTTGCCGACGCCGCGTGGTGTCAAGCGCGTGGACGTGAAATCAGCACAAAACATGCTCGCAGCGGTGATGCATGCTGCGTCGGCTGCTACGGTCTTCATAGCGGCCGCAGCCGTGGCCGACTGGCGGCCCGCCAACCCGGCCGAGCAGAAGATCAAGAAGGACGGCTCGGGCCGGCCGCCCGAACTGCAATTTGTCGAGAACACCGACATCCTGGCCACCGTGGCGCAGTCGGCACGCGCGCAGAGCGGCGCCTTGTTCTGCGTCGGCTTCGCCGCCGAAAGCCAGAATCTGCTGGCCAACGCCCAGGCCAAACGCGCGCGCAAGGACGTGCCGCTGCTGGTGGGCAACATCGGCCCGGCCACTTTCGGGCAGGACGACAATGCCTTGCTGCTGGTCGATGCCCAGGGCGCGCAGGAATTGCCGCGCGCGAGCAAACGCAGCCTGGCGCAGGCGCTGGTGGCACAAATCGCCGCGCGCCTGCACGTCGAGCCGCCCCGGTCGCGGGCCTCGAACGCGGAGCGCGCCGCATGAAGCTCTCCGCCGAAACACCGCCCGATGGCGACTTCGTGCGTTACCTCGAAGCGCTGGAGCGGAGTTCGCCGGCCTACCAGGCCCTGCGCCCGACAGTCGCCGAAGCCAACCCTGACGCCGTGCCGCGGGGCCGGCCGCGCGCCGTTGCCGCCGAGCCGCTGGCCAACCTGAAAACCGCGGCCCTGCGACAGTCGCCGGCCGTGCGCAACCTGGCCCTGCCTTTGCTGCAGCGGCTGGAGCAGGCGCTCGCGGCCGCGGCCAAGAAGCAGCAACACCGCTGACACCCAACCGATCGCCTGCGGGCGATGACTGAAAATCCGAAGCATGAAAATCGACGTGAAGATCCTGGACGCCCGCATGGCGGACCAACTACCCGCCTATGCCACACCCGGCAGCGCCGGCCTCGACCTGCGCGCCTGCCTGGACGCGCCGCTCACGCTGGCGCCCAACGCCTGGCAGCTCGTGCCCACCGGCATCGCCATCTACCTCAAGGATCCAGGTTATGCCGCGCTGATCCTGCCGCGCTCCGGCCTGGGCCATAAGCACGGCATCGTGCTGGGCAACCTGGTCGGGCTGATCGACAGCGACTACCAGGGCCAGTTGATGGTAAGCGCCTGGAACCGCAGCCCCACGGCCTTCACCATCGAACCGATGGAAAGGCTGGCGCAACTGGTGATCGTGCCGGTGGTGCAGGCTGAGTTCAACGTGGTCAACGAATTCGCCGCCTCGCAGCGCGGCGAGGGCGGCTACGGTTCCACGGGCAAGGCCTGAATCAGACCGCGCCCTTGGGCAGCTTGAACATGCCGGTTTCCAGGCTGGCGATGTGTGCGAGCACATCCTCGTGCGAAACCACGTCGGCGTATTTGGCATGCATGTCGGCCAGGTTCACGGCATGGTTGGCCTGGGCGCGGTCGAAACAGCCGTCGGCGATCACGGCGACGCGGAAATTGCGGCTGAAGGCGTCGATGACTGTGGCGCGTACGCAGCCCGAGGTGGTGGTGCCGACGACGTAGACGGAGTCGCAGCCGAGCAATTGCAGATAGGCGTGCAGGTTGGTGCCGAAGAAGCCGGAGGGCTTCTGTTTCAGCACGACGATGTCCTGCGCCTGCGGTGCGATCGCGCTGACGATTTCGTTGCCGTCCGGCAAGCCCGCGCTGGCCTGCTCGACGACGGATTTGTTGGCTTCGTCGACGCGTTCGTTCTTCCAGCCCCAGCTGCCCATGTCCCATTTGTCGTCGCGCACGACGCCGGTGGTGTAGATCACCGGCAGGCCTTTGGCGCGGCAGGCCTGGGCGACCTTGTCGATGACGGGAATCGCGTCCCAGGCCACGGCGCCACAGGAGTTGGGCCAAGTCTTGATGGATTCGAGCACCGGCTCGGCCTTTTGGCCGCAGAAGGCCCAGGAGACGTCGATGACGAGGAAGGCGGGACGTTTGCCGAAGCCGCCGACGGCGCCGAAGCCGGAGGCCTTGAAGACTTCGCGGTCACGCTCGGTGAGAAAAGGGGTCCAGAGTTCGCTGTGGTCCATGGTGTTGCCTTGTTGGGGGTGGCGGGCTGGTGTTCAGTACCAGACGGTGTTGGTGTCGATGCCTTCGCCGGTAGGCAGGTCGAACTGGCCTTCGGGATAACTGGCCAGATGGTCCAGCACCTGATTCGAATGCAGCACGTTGGCGTATTTGGCGTTCATGTCGCACAGGTTGATGGCGTGGCTGGCCTGGGAGCGGTCGAAGCAGGCGTCTTCGACCACGGTGCTGCGGAAATTCAGCGAGAAGGCATCGAGCACGGTGGCGCGCACACAGCCCGAAGTGGTGGTGCCGGTGACGATGATGGAGTCGCAGCCGAGCAGTTGCAGATAGCTTTCCAGCGGCGTGCCGTAGAAGCCGGACGGCTTCTCCTTGCGCAGCACCAGGTCGCGCGGGCCAGGCTTGATCTCCTCGACGATGGTGTTGCCGTCCAGGCCGAGTGCGGTCTTGGGCGGGGCTTCCTTGCGGCGGCCGTTCTTCCAGGCCCAGGAGCCGGCCGTCCAGCCGTCGGCGCGGCTGGTGCCGGTGGTGTAGATGACGGGAATGCCCTTGGCGCGGCTGACCTCGATGAGCTTTTGCAGCACGGGCATGGCCTCCCAGCCGTCCTCGCCGCAGGCGGTGCGCCACTTCTTGATGGATTCGAGAATCGGCATGGGCTCCTCGCCGGCGAAGGCGTAGCTCACGTCGATGACCAGCAGCGCCGGGCGCTTGCCCCAGGCAGCGAGGGCACCGTAGCCGGAGGCCTTGAATACGGCCTTGTCCTGTTCGGTCAGAAATTTGTCCCAGATGCGTTCAGTCATTGGAGGCTTTCGTTGAGTTGAGGAGGAGGGAAGGGGCGAAGGGGATTGGGAAAGTCAGGGCGCGGCCGTGGCGCTGGCGGTTCGTGCCGTGCGTTGCATGGCCCATGCGAAGGCCAGCGCTGCGAGTGCGACGAGGGCGGCGTTGACCATCAGCGCGCTGCCATGGCCGGTGCGCAAAAGCTGGATGACGCCGCCGAGGAAGACCGGCCCGCAGACGAAGCCGAGGTCGCCGCCGAAACGCAGCGCGCCCATGGTCGCGCCGAACTGACCGCCCGGTGCATGGTTGGCGGCATGGGCCGCCACGGCCGGCGCGACGAAGCTACCGGCGATGCCCAACAGCGCCGTGCCCAGCCAGAAAACGGGCACCGTGGGCGCCGTCGCCACCGTGACCAGTGCGCCGGCAGTCAGGGCCGAGGAGGCCAGGATGATGCGGGCGTTGCCGAAGCGGTCGCCAAGTGTGCCGACCCAGGGCAGCACCAGCAGGTTGATGAGCGAAGAAAGTGCGAGCGCAGCGCCGATCTGGCTCGCGCTCAGGCCGAAGCGGCTGCTGCCGAGCAGCGGCAGCACCGTCCACTGCCCGCCGGAGCGCGAGAAGAAGATGGCGAAGTTGACCGCGAAGAGCATCAGCAACGGCAGCATGGAGATGACCGCGACCAGCGCGCCGAGACCGTGGGCCGAAGCACGCACTGCGGGGTGTGTGATTTGTGGGTGGGGATGTCGGCCGTGCGTCTCGGGCATGCGCAGCAGCACATAGGCCGCGGTGCCCAGTGCGATGGCGGCTGAAATCCAGAAGGTGAAGCGCGGGCCCCACAGGTCGGCGCTCACGCCGCCGATGGCCGGGCCGAGGCCGCCACCGGTCAGCACGGCGGCCTGGTACAGCGCCATGACGCGGCCGCGCGTGGCGGGCGTGGAGATGTCGGCGCAGACGATGGCGGCCACCGTCATGTAGATGCCGGAGCCGATGCCCTGCACGAAACGGAACGCCACGAGCGTATCGAAGTCGTGGGTCAATGCGGCGCCGACCGACGCGATGCCGGCGGCGAGCGGCCCGAGCCATAGCCACAGGCGCCGGCCCTGTTTTTCGGCGAGCAAGCCCGCGGGAATGTCGGCCAGCAGGCGGCCGATGCCGAAGACGGTGATGACGAAGCCGATGGCGATCTCGCTGACGCCGAAGGAGCTGGCGTAGAGGGAGAGCATGGGTGCCATCGCGCCGTTCATGACCATGTGGCCGGCGACGCTCAGCATGACGACCACGAGGGCCGGCTGCGCGCGCAGGATCTGGCGGTAGGTGGTGGCGCTGGGGTCTGGTGGTACGGAAAAGCTGGACGGCATGCTGGGACGTTTGGGCGTGGCGGGGCCTTGCCGCCCCGGTGGGGCCGCAAGGGAAAGGAGGGGTCAGGGGCAGATGGGCAGGCGCGGATGACCGACTTGGTCAGCGCGCCTGCCTGCGGCTCATGCGGGCGCGTTCAGCTCACGAAGCGCATGTCGATGATCTCGGTGTAGGCGACATCGGTCTTCAGGATGTTGGCCGCGCGCACGACCTTGGAGCCGGTGGTCCAGGCGCCAGGGGCGATCCTGCCGTCCTTGCTCCAGATGCTGTCGGCGAACGAGCGGTCGATGGTGGCCTTCATGTCGTCCAGGGCCATGGTGGGGAATTCCTTTTTGGCGATTTCGGCCGCCATGGCCGGGTTGGCATAGGTGGCCTTCAGGCCTTTGACAACGGCGCGCACGAAGCCGGCGACGACCTGCGGTTCGGTGTCGATGGACTCCTTGCGCACGTTCAGGGTGGAGTAGGCGTAGTCGCCGAGCTCCATCGGGATGTTGAAGAAGGGTTCGTCCCACAGGCCTTCGCGCACGCCGCGCGTGAGCAGCGGCTCGGTCACTACGGCCACGTCAGCAGCGCCGGCCTTGATGGCGGCCAGGCCCGCGGCGACACTGAGTTCCTGCAATTCGACATCCGTGGCCTGCAGGCCCCATTCCTTGATCAGGTAACGCGTGATGGAATTGGGTGTGCCGCCATAGAAGCCGGTCGCGATGCGCTTGCCCTTCATGTAGGCGCCGTAGTTCTTGTCCTTGGGGCTTGTGCCCTTGCGCGCAACGAGGTAGACGTTGCCACGATTCACCACGTTGACGACCGCACGCAGCTCGGCACCCTTGGCCTTGGCGAAGGCGTTGTGTTCCGGGCCGCCGATGAAGGCGAAGGCCTGCTTGGTCAGCACGGCGTTGGTATGGCCGGAGCCGCTTTCCACGGTGAGGACCTTCAGGTTGATCTTCTCTTCGGTGAAGTAGCCCTGGTTGAGCGCCACGTAGAGCGGCAGGTAACCGGTGGAGTGGACGGGCTCGGCCACGACGAGCTCGGTCATGCCGGACTGGGCGCGGGCCAGGCCCGGCAGGGCGACGGCGGCGGCCAGGCCCAGTGAGCCTCCGAGCGTGTGCTGAGCGAAACGGCGGCGGCTGATGTTGTGCATGGTGATGTTCCTGGAAGGTGATGAGATGGCGAAAGGAAAGGTCGCAGGGATGGCGTTCGGCTTCAGCGCTTGACGTGTTTGAGCAGCACCTTTTCGAGCCACGACACGGCGAGGTACATGGCGATCGAAAGGCACGACAACACCAGTACGGCGACCCAGACGAGGGCGATCTCGTAGGTCTGGCCGGCGTACAGAATGGCGCGGCCCAGGCCGTGTTGCGAGGAGATGAATTCGCCGACGATGGCGCCAGTCAGCGCCAGGCCGATGTTCACGCGCAGCACCGAGATGCCCCAGGGCAGCACGGACGGCACGACGACGTTGCGAAACACCTGCCAACGCGAGGCGCCCATGGAATACATCAGCCGCGTGAGGTCCGCATCGACCGACTTCACGCCGGAAAAGGTGGTCAAGGTGGAGACGACGACAGTCAGTGCCACGGCGATGGCGATCTTGGACGATACGCCGATGCCGAACATCAGGATGATCAGCGGCGCCAGCGCCAGCTTGGGTATGGACTCGAAGCAGATGATGTAGGGCTGCGCGAAGTTGGCGTAGTTGCGCGACCACCAGAAGGACAGGCCGATCAGGCTGCCGGCGCTGGTGCCGAGGACGAAGCCGACGATGGCAGCGCGGAAGGTGAACCAGATGTCGGTCCAGGCGTCGCCAGCGGTGAAGAAGATCTTCAGCATGGCGTAGATGTCGGTGGGCTTGGACCAGAAAAACGGGTCCAGCCATTTCTGGATGGTGGCCAGTTCCCAGAAGCCGAGCGCAGCCACCAGCGTGACGAGCTGGAGCGCGACGGAAAACCAGGCCGGCCAGACCCGCTCGGCCGGCAGCTTGCGCAGCCTGATCTGAGCCATCTTCGGTTTGGGCGGGGGCTGATGCTGCGGCGCGGAGGCAAGCTTGGGCGGGGCGGGGACGGCCGCGTGGGCACCGACGGCGAGCAGTGAGGGGTCAGCAACATTCATGGCGATGAGATACCTTGGAGTTTGTGGAGCGCGCGTCTTCGATGAGGTCGGCCGCGGGCGGCTCAGTGCGACTGAACCTCGGCCTCATCCTCGAAGTGGCCGAGCAGATTGAGGCATTCGGACTTCATCTCGCGGAAATCGCGGCTCAGCGTGATCGAGCGCGGGCGTGGCCGCTCGATGGGCACGTTGAGATGCGAGATCACCCGGCCCGGGCGGGCGGCCATCACGTAGATCTCGTCGGAGAGATAGACGGCTTCTTCCACGTCGTGCGTGACGAAGATCACCGTCTTCTGGAAGTCCTGCCAGATCTGCAGCAGCCATTCCTGCATGTGGGAACGGGTCTGCGCGTCGAGCGCGCCAAAAGGTTCGTCGAGCAGGATCACGTCGCTGTCGAACAACAGGGTGCGCAACAGCGCGGCCCGCTGGCGCATACCGCCCGACAACGTGCCGGGATAGGCGTCGGCAAAGCCGCCGAGGCCGTATTTCTCGAGGAAGGGCATGGCGTAGTTCCTGGCCTCTTTGCGCGCGACGCCGCGCACCTCCAGCCCGAGCACGATGTTGTCGATCACGGTGCGCCAGGGGAACAGCAGGTCTTTCTGCAGCATGTAGCCAACCGCACCGACCATGCCGGTGGATTCGCGGCCGTTGATGATGACCTCGCCATCGGACGGCTGCTGCAAGCCGGCGACGATATTGAAGATGGTGCTTTTGCCGCAGCCCGAGGGGCCGATCAGGCTGATGAATTTGCCGGCCTCGATCCGTATCGTGACCTTTTCGAGCGCGGTGAAGATGCCGCCATCCGGCCGGGGAAACTGCTGCGAAACGCCGCTGAGTTCGACTTTGATCTGTGCCACACCATCTCCGAAGAATGAGTCTGCACCGGTGTCCCGCATGGGTTCATGCGGTCTCGCACCGGGCATGGCTTCATCGTAGGCAGGGGCTCTTGGCGCGGCAACGCTCGAAAATGTATAGGCTCAATTCATCAAATAAATAGAGGTCCGCCGGGGATCGGGCTATCGCCCAACACATCGGCCGCACCATGGCCGAGGTCGTCGCCCGGCTCATTGGCGGCTTCTACCGCGCTGGTCGCTGCCATGCGCTGTGCGAAGTCGGTGAACAGTCCGGCGATCTGGTTGCGCAGCCAGCGGTGGCCGGGGTCGTGCTGGTTGCGTTCATGCCAGAACTGGTGCACATGCAGGCGCCCCGTCTCGAAGGGCAAGGCGCAGATGCGGAAGGCGCGGCGGTGCGGCAGACGCTGGTACCAGCTCATGGGCACGGCGGCGATGAGGTTGGTCTTCTCCAGCGTGGCTGCGACGGATGCGGTGCTGGAGACTTTGAGCACGATGGGCCGCTCGGAGGCCTTCTTGAGCAAGGCGCGCCGCACCAGCATCTCGCTTTGGAAGGTCTCGGCGAAGGCCAACTGCGGTGTGGCAAGAAACTGGTCCATGCTCAGCGGGCCGACCATCGGATGTCCGCGCCGCATGATGCAGACCAGAGAGTCGTCGTAGAGGTGCCGCTGCACGAACTGGCCCGATGGCAGGCGGCCGATGGCCAGGTCGGCGGTGTTGTCTTCGAGCGCTTCGCGGTATTGCTCGCGCGGCAGGGTCAGCGCCACCACCTTCACCTGGGGTGCCAGTCGTTGGAGCGTTCCGATTAGGTCCGGCAGGAACTGCAGTTCACCGAAGGTCGTCTGCATCACACGAAAGGTGCGCGACGAGGTGGCCGGCTCGAACGAAGCGCGCTGCTCGAAGGTCTCCTTGATGGTGTTCAGCGCTTCGGAGACCGGGGTGAACAGATCGAGCGCGAAAGAAGTCGGCTCCATGCCATTCGAGGTGCGCACGAACAGCGGGTCCTGGCAATGGGTGCGCAGACGGTTCAACGCATTGCTGGTGGCGGATTGCGTCAGGCCCAGCCGGGCGCCAGCGGCCGTGATGCTTTTTTCGTTCATGACCGTGACGAACACTTTGAGCAGGTTAAGGTCCACGCTCGGAAGATTCACTTCATCAACATGCATAAAAGGGCGTCCGTACCGTCGGTGCGGGGCCCGCCGGTATGCGGGTCCGTTTCGCAAGCGACACGGCCGGGACGCAAAAAACGCGCCATCGGCGATCGGATGCGGGCCATCGTCGCGCTGCGTCACATGGCCCCGGCCAACGCCGGCCTTCGCTGTGCAGGCGTCAGTGCAGCGTGCCGCTGGCCGGTGTGCCCGTCTGCACCTTGAAGAAGCCCGTGCCCGCCGTGCCGCTGCCGATTTCCTCTTCGGTGGCTTCGCGCACGCCGTTTACCGTGAGGTGCAGCCGCAGCGCGATGCCCGAAAGCGGATGGTTGCCGTCGAGTACCACGTGTTCGGGATAGATGTCCGTCACGACGTACAGGCGGTCTTTCGGGATGTCGGGATTCACGCCCTGAGGCAGGGCCTGGCCGTCGAAACTCATGCCTTCCTCGAGCACGGCCGGAAACAGCGCGCGCGCCTCGAGGAAGATCAACTGGTCGTTGAAATCGCCGAACGCGTCTTCGGGTTCGAGGTGCAGGTCGAGCTGGTCGCCCACCACGTGGCCCTGTAGCGCCTCCTCGACCTTCTTCAGCAGGTCATCGCCGCCGACCACGAATTCCACCGGGTCGTTGAGCACGTCGAGGTCTTCGCCGAGGGTGTCTTTGAGTGTCCAGGTCAGGGCCACGACACATTGAGGGGTGATTTCCATAACGGGAATGGCCGCGGAGGCGGCGCGTTGAACGAGTTGTCCCGATTGTAGGCAGCGCGGCCGTGGCCGGCGGCAGGAGGGAGAATCGGCCGTTCATCGACAAAAAGAAAGCAGAACGATCCCATGGATATCTCAACCGGCCTGCCGCTGCTCGGCGGCCTGAGCCCGCAGCAGTTCATGAAGCGCCATTGGCAGAAGAAGCCGCTGCTGATCCGCCAGGCCGTGCCCGGCCTCAAGCCGCTGCTCGACCGCGCGGCCCTGTTCGACCTGGCCGGCGATGAGGCGGTGGAGTCGCGCCTGGTGCAGCAGGTGGGCACCAGCTGGAAGCTGCGCCAGGGCCCATTCATGCGGCGCGCGTTGCCGCCGGTGAAGCAGCCCGGCTGGACGCTGCTGGTGCAGGGCGTGGACCAGCACGTCGATGCGGTGCACGCGCTGCTGCAGCAGTTTCGCTTCGCGCCCGACGCGCGGCTCGACGACCTGATGATCAGCTACGCCAGCGACGGCGGCGGCGTCGGCCCGCATTTCGACAGCTACGACGTCTTCCTGCTGCAGGCCCACGGACGGCGGCGCTGGCGCATCGGCCGACAGAAGGACCTGAGCCTGGTCGACGGCGCGCCGCTGAAGATCCTGGCCAATTTCGAGCCCGAGCAGGAATTCGTGCTCGAGCCCGGTGACATGCTCTACCTGCCGCCGCGTTATGCCCACGACGGCGTGGCCGAAGGCGAATGCATGACGTATTCCATCGGATTCCGCGCGCCCAAGCGCGGCGAACTCGCGCGTGAACTGCTGCAGCGCATGGGCGACGAGGCCGACGAGGTGCTGGGCGAGGTCCTGTACAGGGACCCGGCGCAGCCGGCCGTGGACGCGCCGGCTGCGATTCCCGAGGCCCTGCAGGGCTTCGCGCGCGGCACGCTCGAGGCGCTGCTGGCCGATCCGCTGGCGCTGGCCTGCGCGCTGGGTGAAGTCCTGACCGAGCCCAAGGCCAACCTGTGGTTCGACGGCGGCGACGAGCCGGTCGACGTCGCCTCGGGTTTGACCCTGGACCGCCGCACCCGCATGATGTATGACGCGCAGCACGTGTTCATCAACGGCGAGAGTTACCGCGCGGGCGGCCGCGACGCCAGCCTGATGCGCCGGCTCGCCGATCGGCGGCTGCTGACCGCTGCCGACCTGGTGCGCGCCAGCGACGATGCCCGCGAATTGCTGGCCTCGTGGTGTGCATCGGGATGGGCGCACGCGACCCGGTAAACCTCAAGGAACGTCAAGGAGTTCGCATGGACGAGGCATCACTTTCCACGCCGCTGCCCAATGGCCGCTTCGAGGGCCGCGCAGCCTTTCAGCAACTGCTGCGCGACGCGCTGTGCCAGGCTGCCCATCAGGGCTGGCGCGAGATCACCGTCTGCGATTCGAACTTCGAGGACTGGCCGCTCGGCGAGCGCGCCGTGGTCGACGCCCTGCAGGCCTGGGCCGGATCGGGCCGCAAGTGGACCATGCTCGCCGACAGTTTCGATGCCGTCACCAGGCGCCACCCGCGCTTCGTGAACTGGCGCCGTACCTGGTCGCA
This sequence comes from Rhodoferax koreense, assembly GCF_001955695.1. Lineage (NCBI taxonomy): Bacteria > Pseudomonadati > Pseudomonadota > Betaproteobacteria > Burkholderiales > Comamonadaceae > Rhodoferax > Rhodoferax koreensis. The sequence goes on from NZ_CP019236.1 coordinate 2,273,476, forward strand.
CCTGATCGACTGCCGCGCCGTACCGGGCCATGCGCGCCGCGCCGATCCGTCGAGCCTGCCGAGTTGCCTGATCGGGCCGTCCTGGGTGATGCGCCGGCTCGATCTGGAGCACTGCACCGGCATCAGTGGCGACGAGCCGCGTCGGCGCGTCGATCTGCAGGAAAGCCTCAACGAATGGCTGCGCCGCAGCAGCCCGGCGTTCCCCGCAACGGTGCTCGGGCTGTAGCGACATGTGGCTTTTGCGCACCAGAGCAGGGCGCGCCGCGGCGGCTTCACTAAGGGTTAACAATCATTGCCAGGGCCGCCGGTTATAATTTCGGGCTGAGTTGAAAGAGCTCGAGTGCTTTCTCTCGGTCATCACAACAGGGTTGCGGTGACAGTTTCCGGAAATTGTTTTCCCTAAATAAAAGGAATTTTTGCAATGAACAAATCGCTTGTACTGGCAGCCCTGGTTGCCGCCGCTGCCCTGGCCGCCTGTGGTAAAAAAGAAGAGCCGGCTCCTGCGCCAGCACCTGCGCCTGTCGAAGCACCGGCTCCTGCAGCCGCACCGGCACCCGCACCGGCTCCTGAAGCCGCCGCTTCCGCTGCCACCGACGCCGCTTCCTCCGCTGGCGCTGCTGCTGCCTCCGCTGGCGCTGCGGCCACCGACGCCGCTTCCGCCGCTGGCGATGCGGCCAAGGCCGCCGGCGACGCTGCCAAGGCTGCGGCCGACGCTGCCAAGAAGTAATTCTTCAAGCGCTCTCCAAAAAGCCACCGCGAGGTGGCTTTTTTTCGTCTGGCGAGGAGGTCCGCGATCCGCCTACACGGCCAGCCAATCCGTGCCGTCGACCGGATGCGCCACCAGCATCTCCACGGCCGCGCAGGCGGACACCCCGGCCAGCGCGGCCAGCGCCAGATCGGGCCGGTTGTTCTGCTGGCTCAGATGGGCGGCCACGATCTTGCGCAGGCCGGTGCCTGCGACGGCTTCGGCAATCTCGGCCGCGGCTTGGTTGGCTAGGTGGCCATAGGGCCCGGCGACGCGCCGCTTGAGGAAGGGCGGATACCGCGAGGCACTGAGCAGTTCCGGGTCATGGTTGCATTCGAGCAGCAGGGTGTGACAGCCGGCCACATGCTCCAGCACGTGGCTGCTGGCATGGCCGAGGTCGGTCAACACGCCCATCCGTCCGGCGCCATCGGTGCAGCTGAGTTGCAACGGCTCGCGCGCATCGTGCGGCACGGTGAACGGCAGCACCTGCAATTCGCCCAGGTCGATGGGCTGGCTGTCGCGCGCGACGTGCAGCAGGCCGTCGAAATCGGCGAGTCCCATGCCGAGGTGGGTGCCCTGGCTCATCCACACCGGGATGCGGTAACGCAATGCCATCTGGCGCACGCAGCCGATGTGGTCGCTGTGTTCGTGGGTGATGAAGATCGCGTCGATCTCGTCGGCCTGCAGGCCGGCCTGGTTCAGGCGGAAATCGAGTTGGCGGATGCCGAGGCCGCAGTCGACGAGCAGTCGCTTCGTCTGGAGGCCATTGCCAGCTTCGATGACGGTGGCGTTGCCCGTGCTGCCGCTGCCGAGATTTTTAAAGCGGATCATCCGGTCTAAGGCATGTTGGGAACGCATGGGCCTGGTGCTTCGACAAGCTCAGCACGAACGGCGTAGGTGGCGAGCGTGTCTTACGCCAGGGATACCGCGGAACTGGCCCTTCGACAAGCTCAGGAGAGCCTTTGCCAGGCCGCAGGTGTTGCCCCCTGCAAGCCTGTCCTGAGCTTGTCGAAGGAGGGGTGGGCGCTACACGAAGCGAGCAACCTGGGGGTGTGCCTATTTCAAGTCGTCCGCGATGACCTGAACGATGCGTTGGGCGTTGGCCGAAGACTCGGGGGCGCCATTCGCGTTCAGCACCGACACCGTCGTCGACTGGCCCTGGCTGCGCACCGCGATGCGGTATTTGAGCGGTGGCGTGTTGGCCGCCGAGCTGAACAGCTTGCTGAAGAAGCCGGGCTCCTTCTTGTCGGCGTTCGGTGCCACGTAGCGCACGAAATACACGCCCTGGCTTCGGTCGCGGTCTTCCACGGTGAAGCCGGTGCGGTCCAGCGTCAGCCCGACACGGCGCCAGGCGCGGTCGAAGCCATCGTCCATCTGCACCACGGGTTGGTTGTCGACCGTGGCCACGCGGCTGCTGGCCGGTGCGGCGGCGGCAACGATCGCGGCCTGGGCCTGCTCGTTGGTGCCGCCCAGGCGCACCATCAGGCGGCGCAGGAACTCGGCTTCGAGTTCGGGGTCAGCCGGGCGGGGCTGCCAGACCGTCTGGTCCTTCTGCGTGCTGTTGTAGACCTCGACCATGCCGCGGTGCGTGATGTAGATCTCGGTGCCGCCATTGGCGTTGCGTTCCAGCCGGGTGCGGAACTTGTCGCGTTCGCTGGTGGAATAGAGCGAATCGAAGACCTTGCCGATGGTGTTGCGGATGAAATCCTGCGGGATCTTGGCGCGGTTTTCGGCCCAGTCGGTTTCCATGATGCCGAGGTCGGCCTGGTCCTGCACCAGCAGGAAGCCGTTCTCCTGCCAGAAGTCGCGGACCGGCCCCCACAGCTGATCGGCCGGACGGGCGATCACCAGCCAGCGCTGGTTGCCCGAGCGCTCGATGCGTGCGTCGCCGATGGCGGTGGCGGCCGTCGGTGTGGTGGGAGCGGCCTGGCCGATCTGGTAGTTGCTGGCGGTGACCGCGCTGCCGGGCACGACGTACCGGGTGTCGCGGTTGAGTTGCGTCAGGTCGGGAGGCACTTCGAGCGAGGTGCCCTTGGCTGCGCTCTTGTAATCGATCTTGTCGCCTTCGAGCACCGAGCAGGCGCCGAGCGCCATGGTCAGCCCGACCAGGGCCAGTCTTGCAAATTGATTCACGTATTCGTCCTATTGAAGTCTGTCAGATCAGGCCGCCGCTCTTCAGCGCCGCTTCCACCACGGGCTCGAAAGCCGGTGATAGCGGTGTCATCGGCAGGCGCATGGTGCCGCCGCACAACTTCATGCGGGCCATGGCCCATTTGAGGGGAATCGGGTTGGCTTCCACGAAAAGGTGCTTGTGCACCGGCATCAGCTTGCGCTGGATTTCCATGGCCGTGCGCACATCGCCGGCGATGGCGGCCACGCACAGCTCGTGCATCAGGCGCGGGGCGATGTTGGCGGTGACGCTCACGTTGCCCTGGCCGCCGCACAGCATCAGTGCCACGGCGGTCGGATCGTCGCCCGAGTACACGGCGAAACCCTGGGGCACGTCGCGGATCAGCCACTGCGCGCGTTCGATGTTGCCCGTGGCTTCCTTGATGCCGACGATGCCGGGCACCTGGGCCAGGCGCAGCACGGTGTCGTGCGCCATATCGGCCACGGTGCGGCCGGGCACGTTGTACAGGATCATCGGCAGATCGCCGACCGCTTCGGCGATGGCCTTGAAATGCTGGTACTGGCCTTCCTGGGTCGGCTTGTTGTAGTAGGGCACCACCTGCAGCTGGCAGTCGGCGCCGACCTTCTTGGCGAAGCGTGTGAGCTCGATGGCCTCGGAGGTGGAGTTCGCCCCGCAGCCGGCCATGATCGGCACGCGGCCCTTGGCCTGTTCCACGGAGACGCGGATGATCTCGCAGTGCTCTTCGACGTTGACCGTCGGCGACTCGCCGGTCGTGCCGACCACGCCGATGCAGTCCGTGCCTTCGGCGATGTGCCAGTCGATCAGCTTGCGCAGCGTCGGGTAGTCGACGCTGCCGTCTTCATGCATCGGGGTCACGAGTGCCACGATGCTGCCAGTAATGGGTGTCATGTCCGCAGTCTTGAACGGGTGAAAGGCGCATTCTACCCAGGCGGCTGGGCCTTCCGATGACGCTGGGGTAAAGCCGGCTACAGCGGATGGCGTGCCGGTGCGATACCGGTTTCGCGCACGGCGGCGATGCGCTGCACGAAGCGCGGCGGCGCGTCGAGAAAGCCGTCCTCGAAGGCCACCACGCGCAATCCTGCCGCGGCCTGCAGCAGTTCGCCGGGCTGCAGCAGAAAGTCGGGGCGCGAAGGTTTTCCCACGGTTTCGTTGCCGGCGGCAAAGGTCTCGTAGAGCAGCACGCCGCCCGGTGCAACGCTGGTGAGGATGCGCGGCAGCAGCGGGCGCCACAGGTAGTTGGTGACGACCACCGCGTCGAAGCTGCGGCCTTCGAACGGCCACGGACCGTCCTCGATGTCGGCCAGCACGGTTTCGAAATCGGCCTTCAAGCCGTCGATCGCCTCGGCCGAGCGGTCCACGCCCGTCACCGCATGGCCACGCGCCGCGAACCAGCGCATGTGCCGGCCGCTGCCGCAGGCCACGTCGAGCACCGTGCCAGCCCGCGGCACGAGATGCGACCAGCGTCGTACCCAGGGCGAGGCCTGGATTGCTTCGATATTCATAGCGTGCGACGCAGGTGAAATCAGGGCCAGAGCTCGATTCTGCTTAAAAACAGGCCCAAAGCTGGTCCGCCACGCTGACGAGGAAGTCGGGCCGCGTGTACATCGCAAAAACCATGGCCAGCCCCAGGAGGGCGGCGCCGTAGAGCAGGGTCTTGCGAACGCGGGTTTTCATGGCTCAAAGGGCCGAGGCTGGCCGATGGATCGCGTTTTCCTTCACCGGCAGATTCACCAGGCCGGCGAACACACCCAGCGCAATCGCAATCATCCAGACCACGTCGTAGCTGCCGGTGCGGTCGTACAGGTAACCACCCAGCCACACGCCCATGAACGAGCCGATCTGGTGGCTGAAGAACACGAAACCGCTGAGCATGGACAGGTGCTGCACGCCGAAGATCTGCGCCACCAGCGAGTTCGTCGGTGGCACGGTGGACAGCCACAGCAGGCCCATGAGGCTCGCGAAGACGTAGACGCTGACGGGCGACAGCGGCGCGAGCAGGAACACGCTGATGACGACGGCCCGCGCGAAGTAGATGAAGGCCAGGATGTTCTTCTTGGCGAGTTTCTGCCCCAGCGTGCCGGCGATGTAGGTGCCGAACACGTTGAACAGGCCGATCAGCGCCAGCGCGTAGCCGGCCACTTCGGGCGAGAGTCCCTTGTCCTTCAGGTAGCTCGGCATGTGCACGCCGATGAACACCACCTGGAAACCGCAGACGAAATAACCGGCCATGAGCAACTGGAAGCTCGGGTATTTGAAGGCCTCGCGGAAGGCCTGGCCGATGCTCTGCTGGCGCGGTGCCTTCGCGCTCTGGCCCGAGAAGCCGGGCTCGCGCAGCCAGAACGACAGCGGCACCATGAGCAGCGAAGCCGCGCCAAGGATCACCAGCGCCTCCTGCCAGCCGAAACGGCCGATCAGGAAACCTTCGGTCGGCACCATGAGGAACTGGCCGAAGGAGCCGGCCGCGGCGGCGATGCCCATGGCCCAGGAACGCTTGTTTGCCGCGACGTTGCGGCCGATCACGCCGTAGACCACGGCATAGGTGGTGCCGGCCTGGGCCATGCCGATCAGCACGCCGGCGCTCAGGGTGAACAGCATCGGCGTGGGTGCATGCGCCATGCCGAGCAGGCCCAGTGCATAGAGGATGGCGCCGACGAAGATCACCTTGAAAGCGCCGAAGCGGTCCGCCAGCATGCCGGCGAACACCCCGGACAGGCCCCAGGCCAGGTTCTGGATGGCGATGGCGAAGGCAAAGGTCTCGCGGGTCCAGCCCTGCGCCTGCGTGATCGGCTGCAACCACAGGCCGAAGCCATGGCGGATGCCCATCGACAGCGTGACGATGATGCCGCCGCAGACGAGCACCTGCGTCATGGAAAGGGTTTTGTTCGGGGTTTGCATGGTCATTTTGGGCCTGGCGCCGAGGGCGGTGCTTGTCTCCCGCGGCGGGCCGCCGCGCGGCCTGCAGTTTACGCAATGCGGCGGATGGCTGCAGGCCGCGTCTCGCCGCGGATCGTTGCCGCTCGGCAATGCATACTGTAAGTGCATCCAGCCATGGTGATTTGCTCACTACAATCCCGTCCCATGGCTACTACCCCCCGTGTCACCCCCCCTGTTCCCGAATACTCCGAAGGTTCGATCCGTGTGCTCAAGGGCCTGGAGCCCGTCAAGCAGCGCCCGGGCATGTACACCCGCACCGACAACCCGCTGCATGTCATCCAGGAAGTGCTGGACAACTCGGCCGACGAGGCGCTCGCCGGCCACGGCAAGAAGATCAAGGTCACCCTGCACGCCGACGGCTCGGTGAGCATCGAGGATGATGGCCGCGGCATCCCGTTCGGCATGCACCCCGAAGAAAAGGCGCCGGTGATCGAACTGGTGTTCACGCGGCTGCACGCGGGCGGCAAGTTCGACAAGGGCAAGGGCGGCGCCTACAGCTTCTCGGGCGGCCTGCACGGCGTGGGCGTCAGCGTCACCAACGCGCTGGCCAAGCGGCTGGAGGCGACTTCGTACCGCGACGGCTCGGTGGCCAAGCTGGTGTTCGCCGACGGCGATGTGGTCGAGCCGCTGGTCACGCGCCCCAACAACGGCAGCGGCGAGGGCGACCGCAAGTCCGGCACCACCGTGCGCGTCTGGCCCGACGCCAAGTATTTCGAAGCCTCGGCGCTGCCGATGAACGAGCTCACGCACCTGCTGCGCAGCAAGGCGGTGCTGATGCCGGGCGTGACGGTCACGCTCACGGTCGAGAAGACCAGGGAAGTGCAGACCTGGCTCTACAAGGGCGGCCTGCGCGACTACCTGATGCAGACGCTCAATGGCGAGCCGGTGATCCCGCTGTTCGAAGGCGAAGGTTTCGCCGACAACGGCCACGAGAGTTTTGCCGAAGGCGAGGGTGCCTCCTGGTGCGTGGCCTTCACCGAAGACGGCCAGCCGGTGCGCGAAAGCTACGTCAACCTGATTCCCACCAGTGCCGGCGGCACCCACGAGTCCGGCCTGCGCGACGGCCTGTTCAACGCGGTGAAAAGCTTCATCGAATTGCATTCGCTGCTGCCCAAGGGCGTGAAGCTGCTGCCGGAGGACGTGTTCGCGCGTGCCAGTTATGTGCTTTCGGCCAAGGTGCTCGATCCGCAGTTCCAGGGGCAGATCAAGGAGCGGCTGAACTCGCGCGACGCAGTGCGCCTGGTGTCGAGCTACGTGCGCCCGGCGCTCGAACTCTGGCTGAACCAGCACGTGGAATACGGCCGCAAGCTCGCCGAACTCGCCATCAAGGCCGCGCAGACGCGGCAGAAGGCCGGCCAGAAGGTCGAAAAACGTAAGGGCTCGGGCGTGGCCGTGCTGCCCGGCAAGCTCACCGACTGCGAAAGCCGCGACATCGCGCACAACGAGGTCTTCCTGGTCGAGGGCGACTCGGCCGGCGGCAGCGCCAAGATGGGCCGCGACAAGGAAAGCCAGGCCATCCTGCCGCTGCGCGGCAAGGTGCTCAACACCTGGGAAGTGGAGCGCGATCGCCTCTTCGCCAACACCGAGATCCACGACATCTCGGTGGCCATTGGCGTCGACCCGCACGGCCCGAACGACACGCCCGACCTCTCCGGCCTGCGCTACGGCAAGGTCTGCATCCTGAGCGACGCGGACGTGGACGGCTCGCACATCCAGGTGCTGCTGCTCACGCTGTTCTTCCGGCACTTCCCCAAGCTCATCGAGGCCGGCCACGTCTTCGTGGCCCGTCCGCCGCTGTTTCGGGTGGATGCGCCGGCCCGCGGCAAGAAGCCGGCCTCCAAGGCCTATGCGCTCGACGAAGGCGAACTCACGGCCATCCTCGACAAGCTGCGCAAGGAAGGCGTGCGCGAAAACGCGTGGAGCATCAGCCGTTTCAAGGGGCTGGGTGAAATGAACGCGGAACAATTGTGGGACACCACGCTCAATCCGGACACGCGCCGCCTGTTGCCCGTGCAGCTCGGTGGCATCGATTTTGCTGCGACAGAAAACCTCATCACCAAACTCATGGGCAAGGGCGAAGCCGCCTCCCGCCGCGAGCTCATGGAATTGCATGGCGACGCGGTCGAGATTGACATTTGACGCGGTTCTCAGCACGCTCGCAGGTTCAGGAGATTGAAGTCATGGGTTCAGGAATCATCCATAAAATCAGCAGCTTGCGCAGGGTGGGCCTGTGTCTGTCGCTACTGTTTCTGCAGCAGGCGGCGATGGCCGACGTCTGGGGTTACATCGACGCCAAGGGCGTGGCGCATTTCGACACCCAACGTGTCGACGAGCGTTACGAACTGTTCTTCAAGGGCGGCGAAAGCTTCGACACCGCGCAGATGCCGCTCCTGTCCACCGGCCAGGCGCCCGTGATCGGCGCCGCGCCGCCGAAGCTCCTGGCGTTCTTCGACATCTCGCCGAGCTACAAGCTGGTGAAGCACCACTTGCGCGAGGCGGCTACCACCCATGGCATCGACTACGAACTGCTGCAGGCGCTGATCGTCACCGAATCGGGCTTCAGCAGCACGGCCGTGTCGCCCAAGGGCGCCGTCGGGCTGATGCAGATCATGCCGGCCACGGCCGAGCGTTACGGCCTGGCGGGCGACGCCAAGGCCAGCGTGGAGCAGAAGCTCACCGATCCCAAGACCAACATCCGCATCGGCACCCGTTACCTGCGCGACCTGATCGCCATGTTCCCGGGCCAGCTCGATTTGGCCGTGGCCTCCTACAACGCCGGCGAAGGCGCAGTGCAGCGCGCCGGCAACCGCATTCCGAACTACAAGGAAACCCAGGCCTATGTGAAGACCGTGCTGTCCTTGTACAACGGCCTCAAACCGCCGGATGCCGTGGTCGAACTGCGCCGCCGGCCGCTGCGCGTGCGCATGGAACTCAATGGCGGCGCCGCCGGCCGCGGCAACCTGCCGGGCGGTCTTCCCGGCATCGCCAGCTCGGTGCTCGACGCCGTGCAGCCCACCGTGCGCTGAGGTCTGCCCAGCTCTGCTTCGTTTCTTCGATCGCGGTGCCCGCCGCTGCGGTGGCGGCCTGGCCGTGCCGCAACGTGCCGGCGCCCGCCGTGTTTCCTTCTTTTTTTGTTTCCCTTTCGAGCGCCTCCTTTTGCCATGAGTGAACAGACCATCCTCGATCTTCCCGAAGATCCGCCCGCCGACCTGCCGCCTACGCCACCTGCACCGCCTGCCGATCCGATGGTCAGCGGCCCGGGCGGCGACGGCGACAGCCTGGCCGGCTACGCCCAGCGCGCCTACCTCGAATACGCGCTGTCCGTCGTCAAAGGCCGGGCGCTGCCCGACGTCTGCGACGGCCAGAAGCCGGTGCAGCGGCGCATCATGTACGCCATGTCGCGCATGGGCCTGGGCTTTGGCGGCGCGAACGGCGCCACCGGGGCCAAGCCCGTGAAAAGCGCCCGTGTCGTCGGCGACGTGCTGGGCAAATACCATCCGCATGGCGACCAGGCCGCCTACGACGCGATGGTGCGCATGGCCCAGGATTTCAGCCAGCGTTATCCGCTGATCGACGGGCAGGGCAATTTCGGCAGCCGCGACGGCGACGGCGCCGCGGCCATGCGCTACACCGAGGCCCGGCTGTCGCGCATCACCAATCTGCTGCTCGACGAGCTGGATGAGGGCACGGTCGATTTCATCCCCAATTACGATGGTTCCTTCGAGGAACCCAAGCAGTTGCCGGCGCGCCTGCCTTTCAACCTGCTCAATGGCGCCAGCGGCATTGCCGTGGGCCTGGCCACCGAAATCCCGAGCCACAACCTGCGCGAGGTGGCCGATGCCTGCGTGGCGCTGATCAAGTCGAACGGCAAGCTGACCGACGAAGAACTCTTCACGCTGGTGCCTGGCCCCGACTATCCGGGCGGTGGCCAGATCATCAGCGCGGCTTCCGACATCGCCGACGCCTACCGCACCGGCCGCGGCTCGCTCAAGGTGCGCGCACGCTGGAAGATCGAGGAACTCGCACGTGGCCAGTGGCAACTGGTGGTCAATGAACTGCCACCGGGCGTGAGCACCCAGCGGGTGCTCGAGGAAATCGAGGAACTCACCAATCCGAAGATCAAGGCCGGCAAAAAGGCCCTGAGCACGGAACAGACGCAGCTCAAGGCCTCGATGCTGTCGGTGCTCGACGTGGTGCGCGACGAGTCGAACAAGGAAGCGGCCGTGCGCCTGGTGTTCGAGCCCAAGACCAGCCGCATCTCGCAGGCCGAGCTCACCAATGCACTGCTGGCGCACACCAGCCTGGAGACCTCGGCACCGATCAACCTGACGATGATCGGCCTCGATGGCCGGCCCACCCAGAAGTCGCTGCGCCAGATGCTGGACGAATGGATCGCGTTTCGCCAGACCACGGTGCAGCGCCGGTCAAGGCACCGCCTCGACAAGGTGCTGGCGCGCATCCACATCCTGGAGGGGCGGCAACTGGTGCTGCTCAACATCGACGAAGTCATCGCCATCATCCGTGCCGCCGAGGATCCGAAGGCGGCGCTGATCGAGCGCTTCAAGCTCAGCGAGATCCAGGCCGAGGACATCCTCGAAATCAGGCTTCGCCAACTGGCGCGGCTGGAGGCCATCAAGATCGAGCAGGACCTGAAGAACCTGCGCGAGGAACAGGGCAAGCTCGAGGAAATCCTGGGCAACCCGGCGGCGCTGCGTCGCCTGATGGTCAAGGAAATCGAGGCGGACGCGAAGATTTTTGCCGACGCGCGCCGCACGCTGATCCAGGCCGAAAAACGCGCGGTGGTCGAAGTCAAGATCATCGACGAACCGGTGACCGTGGTGGTCTCGCAGAAGGGCTGGGTGCGCGCGCAGAAGGGTTGGGCGCGCGACCGTGCCGGCGCCAACGGTGCGGCGCCGGAATACAGCTTCAAGTCGGGCGACGGCCTGTACGGCGCCTTCGAATGCCGCAGCGTCGACACGCTGCTGGTGTTCGGCACGGCCAAGGACAAGGTCGGCCGCGTCTACAGCATCCCGGTGGCGATGCTGCCGGGCGCGCGCGGCGACGGCCAGCCGGTCACGACCATGATCGACCTCGAATCCGGCACCCACGTCGCCCATTACTTCGCCGGCCCGGCCAGTGCCACGCTGCTGCTGAGCAGCTCGGGCGGCTACGGCTTCCTGGCCAACGTGGAGAACATGCTCGGCCGCAACAAGAACGGCAAGGGTTTCATCACCGTGGGCGAGGGCGAAACCGTGTGTGCGCCTTCGCACGTGAGCGGCGGCAATGCCCTCACGGCCAACGGCCAGCCGCTGGTGCCGGCCACCCACGTGGCCTGCGCCTCGACCGGCGGGCGGATCCTGACCTTCGAGATCGGGGAGTTGAAGGCCATGGCCAACGGCGGCCGCGGCCTGATGCTGATGGACCTGGAAGACAAGGACACGCTGGCCGGTGCGGCCGCCTACAGCCGCAGCGTGCGCATCGCCGGCACGGGCCGTGGCGGCAAGGCGCGCGAGGAGACGCTGGAAATCCGTTCGCTGAACAACGCCCGTGCCGTGCGTGGCCGCAAGGGCAAGGTGGCCGACCTGGGCTTCAAGCCGAGCCAGATCACCCGCGAGGAGTGAAACCGCCCCTGCGGTTCGGGGCGGAGATGCCGTTGAATCGTCCGATTGGCGCCACTTTCGGGTGATTCTCTGCATTGATCGCGTCTGCCCAAGGTGCTACCGTAACCAGGTGAAACAAATTTGCCTGTAGAACCTCGAGGGAGCACCCATGAACTTCAGCAATCTGCGCATCGCGGCCAAACTGTGGGTGGCGGTCAGCGTCATCATCGTGGCGCTCCTGGCGTTGATCCTGTGGGCCGGCCAGCGATCCGCCCAGGTGCAGGACGAGAACACCGCCACGCAGAAGCAGATGACCCAGCGGGTGGTTGCCGCCACGCGCTGGGTCGGCCTGACTGAGACCAATGCCGCGCGCACGCAATCGCTGATCCTCAGCAGCGAGCCGGCGGTGGAGGCGGCCTTCAAGGACGCGATCGCCGCCACCTCCAATGAAATTTCGCAGGTGCAGAAAAGCATCGAAGGCATGGGCCTGCGGCCGGCCGACATCGCGCAGATGGAGAAGATCGCGGCCAGCCGCAAGACCATGATCGACCTGCGCGGCAAGGCGCGCCAGACCAAGGCCGACGGCCAGGTGGCCGAGGCCACGGCCCTGATCAACACGCAGTACAACCCGGCGGTGAATGCCTATCTGACCAACCTGCGCGACTTCGTGAAGCTGCAGGAGCAGGCCGCCGCCGACGCCGACGTGGCCACGCTGGAGGCACGGGCCATCACCACGCGCACTTCCGTCGCGGCCATCGCCCTGATCGTGCTGGCGCTGCTGGCCGGCGCCTGGTGGCTGATCCGCAGCATCCAGCAGCCGCTGACCGAAGCCAACGGCCTGGCCGCGCGCATCGCCGAGGGCGACCTGAGCCAGCACGTGACATCGAACCGCAAGGACGAATTCGGTGACCTGCTACGTTCGCTGATGCACATGAGCCAGTCGCTCGGCCGCATGGTGCTGCAGGTGCGGCGCAGCACCGACAGCATCGCCACGGCCAGTGCCGAGATCGCCAGTGGCAACAACGACCTCTCCGCGCGCACCGAGCAGACGGCGAGCAACCTGCAGCAGACGGCGGCCTCGATGGAGCAGCTCACCAGCACCGTGCGGCAAAGCGCCGACAACTCGCACGAGGCCAGCAAGCTCGCGGCGCGTGCCTCCACCGTCGCCGAGAAGGGCGGCGACGTGGTGCGCCAGGTGGTCAACACCATGGAAGACATCAACCACAGCAGCAAGAAGATCGCCGACATCATCGGCGTGATCGACGGCATCGCTTTCCAGACCAACATCCTCGCCCTCAACGCCGCGGTGGAAGCCGCGCGCGCCGGCGAGCAGGGCCGCGGCTTCGCGGTGGTGGCCAGCGAGGTTCGCAGCCTGGCCCAGCGCAGCGCGCAGGCGGCCAAGGAGATCAAGGGCCTGATCGGCGACTCGGTGGACAAGGTCGAATCCGGCGCGCGCCTGGTGAGCGAGGCCGGCACCACCATGAGCGACATCGTGCAATCGGTCAAGCGCGTCACCGACATCATCGGCGAGATCACCTCCGCCGCCACCGAGCAGAGCACCGGCATCGGCGAGGTGAACCAGGCGGTGAGCAACCTGGACCAGATGACACAGCAGAACTCGGCCCTCGTCGAAGAAAGCGCCGCCGCCGCGCAGAGCCTGCGTGAACAGGCGGAGCAACTGGCCCAGGCGGTGGCGGTGTTCAAGGTGAGTGGCGGCCTGGGGCTCGATGCGCTGGCGGGCAGTCCGTCGGCGGCAGCGCGTGCGCCGGTGGCCCAGCCGGCTGCGTACAAGCCCCAGCCCGCGCCGACCCGCACGGCGGCATCGAAGGCCGTCCCGGCACCCACCACCATCCCACGGGCCGCGACGCGCAGCTCCGCTGCGCCGCGGGATGCGCTTTCACCGCCGAAACTGGCGGCGGCGAAACCGGTGGTTGCCGCAGGGGGCGAGGGCGACTGGGAGTCGTTCTAGCCTCGGTCGGGGCAGCGCCTGCCGAAGGCTTCCGTCCTACGCCTTCAATGCGGCTTGGCCCACCGCGCGTGGCCGCCGCCGCTTCATAGAGTGAACTCCCGGCTCACGCCAACCAGGATTCACCATGAAAGCATTGACTTACCAGGGCGCCAAGGATGTCCGGGTCGAAACCGTTCCCGACCCCGTCCTCCTCGCCGACGACGACATCATCCTGCAGGTGACGGCCACGGCCATCTGCGGCTCCGACCTGCACATCTACCGCGGCAAGATTCCGGACATGAAGGACGGGGACATCCTCGGCCACGAGTTCATGGGCGTGGTGGCGGAGACGGGCTCCGCGGTCACCGACCTCCGAAAGGGGGACCGCGTGGTCATTCCTTTCGTGATCGCCTGCGGACAGTGTTTCTACTGCAACAAGACGCTTTTCGCGGCGTGCGAGACGACCAATTCGGGCCGCGGCGCGATCATGAACAAGAAGTCGGCCACCCCCGGCGCGGGGCTGTTCGGTTACAGCCATCTCTACGGCGGCTACGCCGGCGGCCAGGCCGACTATGTGCGGGTGCCCAAAGCCAATGTCGGCCCGCTCAAGATTCCGGATGTGTTGAGCGACGAACAGGTGTTGTTCCTCTCGGACATCCTGCCCACGGGCTACCAGGCGGCGGTGAACGCGCAACTCGGGCCGGGCTCCTCCGTGGCCATCTTCGGTGCGGGGCCGGTCGGTCTGATGGCCGCGCTGTCCGCCCGATTTCTGGGGGCCGAGAAAATCTTCATGGTCGACCACAACGATTACCGCCTGCGGTTCGCGAGCGAGACCTACGGTGTCATCCCGATCAACTTCGACCAGGACGACGACCCCGCCGATACCATCCTCAAGGGGACTGATTTCCACGGCGTCGACGCCACCATCGACGCGGTCGGTTTCGAGGCCAAGGGCAGCGCCCTGGAAACCGCGCTGACCGCCATGAAGATGGAAGGCTCCAGCGGCAAGGCGCTGCGCCAATGCATCGCCGCGACACGGCGCGGCGGGGTGGTCAGCGTGCCCGGCGTCTATGCCGGCTTCATACATGGCTTCCTGTTCGGCGATGCGTTCGACAAGGGCTTGACGTTCAAGATGGGCCAGACCCACGCGCAACGCTACATGCCCGAGCTGCTCGAGCACATCGGCAACGGCAAGATGCGGCCCGAAGTCATCATCACGCACCGGATGAAGCTCGCCGACGCGGCCCGGGCCTACGAGATCTTCGAGAAGAAGGAAGAGGACTGCCGCAAGGTCGTGCTGACCCCCTGATCAGGCAGGATTGCGCTGGCCACGCACGCGGGCCAGCGCCTCCTCGCGCGTGACCGGGCCGCTGTCACCGACGGCGGCACACAGGCCGTCCATGTGCATGAGCACCCGCGTGCCGCGCGAGATCACCGCGCCTTCCAGGATGTCGCCGGCCTGGACCGGTGGTCCCGCGTACTGGCAGAACACGGCGCACTGACCTTCACCGGTCTCGATGGCGAAGACCCCGCGTGCCGCGTCTGCGGCGATGACGATGCCCTTGGTCATCGGCCTTGCCCCTGCTGTTTCATGGGCTGGCTTCCACTTGGTCCTCGTCGGACCCGGCTTCGGACGGTTGCTCTTCCTTCGCCTGCAGGGCGGCTTGCCGCAGGCTTTCCGCTGTCTGCGCGGCCGCGTCCGCCGTCATCGTGACGGCCACGCCGTCGGGGCCGTCCAGCAGCACGAAGCCGTCTTCCACGCTGGCCCGCCCCGGCTGGGCACAAGGCTGGATGGCGGTGCGGTTTTCATTCATGGGAGCTCCAATCGGCGCCGATCGCACGGGCGGCGACTCGGCTGTCAAGGTAGAGGTAATCGGGCTGGAACACGCCGGCGGTGACCAGGCCGGGCAGGTCGTAGATCTCCACCTCTCCGGCGCGCACCGCGCACAGGCCCATTTCCCGCAACTGGCGCAGGATCCGGTTGACGTGGACGTTTGTGAGCCCGCACACCTCGCCCAGGTCGGCCTGCGTCATCGGCAGCGGAAAGGATCTGCCGTCCGAAATGCCGATCGCCATCAGGCGTGCGTTCGTCTCGCACAGGAAGTGGGCCATGCGCTGCAAGGCGTTGAGGCTGGCATGGCGGTAGATCCATTGGCGGTGCATTGCCGCGTCCAGCAACGTGCAGAACCAGAGACGTCTGACCAGCGATGGCTGCTCGGCCTGGATGCGCTCCAGCCCGCTGTGTGTGAAGACGGCCACGTTCACGTCCGTCAACGTGGCGACGTCATGGTCCAGCTTCTTCAGCGTGTACGCATGCAGGTCGACAAAATCGCCGGGCACGTGCACCGCCACCAGATGCCGCCGGCCGTCGATGCTGTCGACGTGCCGGGTCATCAGCCCCTGCACCAGCAGGATGCTGATCTGGACCGGCTCGTCCTGGCGGACCACGATCTGCCCGGCCGGCAGCGCACGTGTCGAGGTGATGGCGCCCTCGAGCACGGTGCGCTCCTGGATGCTCAATGCGCAGGTGCGGTGGCGAAGAATGTTTTGGCAAATCATGGAATTCAGTTCTTCCCGTGACGATGCGCCTGAACCGCGACTTTGGCATTAACGCAGGTTAACTTTCCAGGCAATTTCTCGAAAGTCGCTCGGCGTGTGCATGAGCAAGAGGGCCGACCAGGCGTAGAAGCAGAGGGCAGGAGAGCCGCGTTCAGCGCCTGAATCTGCGCTTGCCGCGTGTGCGGCCCGGGCGGCGCCGGCCCAGCAGGCCGGTTTCGCGTGCGATCTCCAGTCCGGCGATGGCCAGGATGCACAGGCTCACGATGATGCCGTTGAAAGGGGGTGGAAACACCAATACGGAAATAGGCGCGAAGAGCACCAGGACGAGGGTCAGCATGGCGCATTTATGCGCCCGGTGGGCGCTGGCCGCGGTAGGTGGTTTCCGATGCCGCCTGTGAGGCGTGGACGCGGCGCGCAGACAGTGCACCGGTCACGGCGTTCGCCCATCAGTCGCAGGCCGACAGGAACTGCGGAATCGGCCTACAAGCCGGGCGTTCTGGTTGCGATAACTTCGATGCGTCCATGCCCCGCTGGATGAGATGGCGCCCCATCAGCGCCATCCGTCAAGCGAGGTCACACCCTGTCTCTCACACGTTGAAAAGAACCAACCATGCGCAAACTCATCCTCACCGCGATCGCCGGCTATCTCTGGAAGAGATACATGGCCAAAAAGACGACGGCCAACAAGGCCACCGCACCTGCCCCAGGGATGGGCGCGCGCCGCTTCTAGGGCGGCAGAGCGGTCAGGCGGCCACCTCCGCGATCAGCTCGATCTCCACGCAAGACCCCAACGGGATCTGCGCCACGCCGAACGCGCTGCGCGCATGCGAGCCCTTGGCGCCGAACACCGCGGCCAGCAGTTCGCTCGCGCCGTTGGTCACCAGATGCTGCTCGGTGAAGTCGGGCGTGGAGTTGACCAGCGACATCAGCTTGACGATGCGCACGACCTTGTCCAGGTCACCGACCGCGTCCTGCAGCGTGCCGAGCAGGTCGATGGCGACGTTGCGCGCCGCTGCCTGGCCCTGGGCGGTGTCGACGTCCTTGCCGAGTTGTCCGACCCAGACCTTGCCGTCCTTCTTGGCCAGGTGGCCGCTCAGGAACACGAGCGAGCCGGTCTGCACGAAGGGCACATAGGCCGCGGCCGGCACGGACACCGGTGGCAGGGTGATGTTGAGTTCTTTCAGTTTGTCGTAGACGCTCATGGCAGGCTTTCTTGAAGGATCGAAACGGCGATTGTGCCGCCGTCGCAGACGTGGCGGCGAACGGCTTCAGGCGCCGGTGGACGGGCCGAGCTGTGTCTGGCTCTGGCTCTGGCCGCCCTGGTTCTGGGTTTGGCTTTGCATTGGCGCCGGTGGCTTGGGCACGTCGTTCATCGGCTTGCCGTCCGCGTCCAACGGCATCACGGTGACAGCCACACGCAGCGTATGGCTCGCGCCACCGTGGATTACGCCGCGGATCGGCGACACGTCCGAGTAGTCTCGGCCCGTCGCCAGGGTCACGTAGTCTTCGCCCGGCGTGCGGTTGTTGGTCGGGTCGAAGTCGCACCAGCCCTGGCCGCCGGGCAGGTCGGGCACATAGACCGAGGCCCAGGCGTGGGAGGCGTCGCTGCCGATCAGCCGTGGCTGACCGGGCGCGGGATGCGTCAGCAGGTAACCGCTGACGTAGCGCGCCGGCAGGCCCATGGCGCGCAGGCAGGCAACCATGATGTGGGCGAAGTCCTGGCACACCCCTTTGCGCAGCGCCAAGGCCTCCACCGCGGGCGTGTTGACCTCGGTGCTCTCCGAGGAATATTCGAAATCGGTATAGATCCGCTCCATCAGGTCGTGCGCGGCCATCAGCAGCGGCACGCCGGTGCCGAAGCTCGGCCGCGCATAGGCGGCGAAATCGGCGTGGCGCGGCACGTAGGGCGAGGCGAAAACGAATTCGGCCGCTGGGTTGAAGCTGGCGCCCGCGCGGTAGCGGAAGCGTTCGCGTACGTCCTCCCACTCCATGCTGCTGTGCGGCGGTGGCGCCTCGCTGGTGACCACCAGGCTGTCCGCCACCACGCTCAGCGCGTCGTGCGAGGCCTGCAGCGAGAAGAAGGAGCGCATGTTGCCGTACACGTCGAGCGACTGTGTCTGCTGCGCGGGCGTCGGCGTGATCGTCAACGTGTGGCGCAGCAGCTGCTGCGTCGCTGTGGTCAAAGGCCGCAGATGCGCGATGTGCTGCGCAGTCTCCACCGGCGGCGAATACCGGTAGTGCGTCTCGTGCGTGATCTGCAGTTGCATCGCGTTCAGGCCCCGACGCTTTGTTTCAGATCCCGGGAATGCGTGAAATAGACCGAGCCGATCTCGTCGGAGATGTTGTAGGCGCAGTCGGAGGTCTGGTCGAGCAGTTCTTCGAGTGCGCTGTAGCGTCCTTCGGCGTCGGGCTGGCTGATCTCGTGCAGGTCCCATGCGGAGGGATTCACCACCGTGAGAGCCAGCGGGCTGAGTTCGGTGGGTGCGCTGCCGGCGAGCTTGGCCAGGCGGCCGCGCAGGGTGTGCGCGACCCAGCCGAGCGCGCGCGGGTTGTCCCGGTCGAGCACCAGCAGATCGATCAGCGCGGTGATGTCGCGGCTCTGCTGGTATTGCGCGTGGAAGGTGATGCTGCTGTCGAACAGCGAGATCATCGCCTCGAAGCCGCCGGTGGAGGCCATCGATCCGGCCTGGAAGCCGCGCAGCAGCGCCGACGACAGGAAGCCCAGGCGTTCGATGTGCCGGCCGATGCTGAGCAAACGCCAGCCGTCGTCGCGTGTCATGCGGTCGGTCTGGGCGCCGGTCATGGCCGCCATGTGGGTGCTGGTGTCTTCGAGCAGGCGCAGGGCCTCCAGCGGGGAGAAGTCGCCGTCCTTGGTATTTTCGGCGCAGCGGTCGAAGAATTCCTCCTCGGCGCGCACGATCACGTTCCAGTGTTCCTTGGACAGCCGTTCGCGCAGCGCCGAGCCCGAATGGCGGATCGAGCGCAGGTTGTAGCCCACGCTGGGCACCTCGCTCGCATTGCCGAGGCCGGCGATCAGCGAACGCTCGAACACGCGGCGCGCCTGCACGGCCGAAGGCACGGCCGGCAGCACGAGTCCGTTGTAGATGGCCATGTTGCGCATCCAGGACAGCAGCGGCGCGGAAGACTGGTCGTCGCCGTTCAGACCTTCCAGGATCACCCGCGCCAGGCGGATGCTGTTTTCCGTGCGTTCGGCATATCGGCCGAGCCAGAACAGGTTTTCGGCAGCGCGGCTCGTCACCATGCGCTTGCGCTGCGTCAGCGTGTCGGGCGAGATACGCGGGGTCAGCAGCGTGGTGCGGTCGACTTCGCCCTTGGTCTTGACCCAGGCGTCGGCGCTGCTGCCGCCGCGCTGCATCGAGGCGATGCTGTCGTGCATGCTGACCATGCGCGCCAGCCCGCCGGGCAGCACGCGCCAGGAACGCGGCCCGTCGGAGACGGCGAACACGCGCAACATCATCGAGCGCGGCGCGATGCGCGGCGGATGGTTGGGGTGGTTGGTCCAGGTCGGCATCTGCGACAGCGGCAGATAGGCCTGCACCGTGTATTCGTCGCCCTGGCGCACGATGCGGCCGGCCCATTCGTCGAGTTCGCGGCGCGACAGGTTGCGCCCGAGCACGGCCTCGAAGGCGTTGTGCCCCGCCGTGCCGCGGTAAGTCGGCTTGATCACGCAGTTGGCCAGGTCGGGCAGGGCGCTTTCCAGTGCCGCGCGCTCACCGCACCACCAGGTCGGCAGCGCCGGCAACTGCAGTTCTTCGCCGAGCAGATGGCGCGACAGCGCCGGCAGGAAGCCCAGCAGCGCGGGCGACTCGAGGAAGGCCGAGCCCGGCGCGTTGGCCACCAGCACGTTGCCGGCGCGGATCACCTGCAGCAGGCCGGGCACGCCCAGGCGCGAATCGGGGCGCAGCTCCAGCGGATCGAGGTATTGGTCGTCGAGCCGCTTCAGCAGGCCGTGCACCGGCTCCAGGCCTTTGAGCGTCTTCAGGTACAAATGCTGGTCGCGCACCGTGAGGTCGCTGCCTTCGACGAGCGTGAGGCCGAGGTAGCGTGCGAGGTAGGCGTGTTCGAAATAGGTTTCGTTGTATGGGCCCGGCGTGAGCAGGGCAATGTGCGAATCCTTGCCGGCCGGGCTCATCTGCTTCAGCCCTTCGATCAGCGCGCGGTAGGTGGCGGCCAGGCGCTGGATGTGCATCGCCTCGAAGGCCTGCGGAAACAGCCGCGAGATCGACAGGCGGTTTTCCAGCAGGTAGCCCAGGCCGCTGGGGGCCTGCGTGCGCTGCGACACCACCCACCAGTTGCCATCGGGGCCGCGTGCCAGGTCGAACGCGGCGATGTGCAGGTGCGTGCCGCCGATCGGCTGCACGCCGTGCATGGAGCGCAGATAACCCGGGTGGCCCTGCACCAGGGCCGGCGGCAGCAGGCCGCGCGCGAGCAACTGCTGAGGGCCGTACATGTCGGCCATCACGCTGTCGAGCACGCGCACGCGCTGCAGCACGCCGGCCTCGACCTGCTGCCAGCTTTCCGGCGAGACGATCAGCGGGAAGAGGTCGAGCGACCACGGCCGCTGCGGGTTGTCGGCGTCGGCATAGAGGTTGTAGGTGACGCCGTTGTCGCGGATCTGGCGCTGCAGCTGTGCGGTGCGGCGATTCAGGTCGTTGAAGCCTTCGCGGCCGAGATGCTCGAAGAATTCTGACCATTCCGGCGTGGGCGGCGCCTGGGATGCGGCGCTGCGCAGCGGGCCATCGTCCGCCGGGCGTGCCTGGCCCCTCAATTCGTCGAAGTGCCCGGGCAGGGCCGCGCGCGCCAGGACCGAGGCCAGGCCGGATGCGCTTTCCTGCGCTTGTGCTTCGAAGAGGGAGTTGTTCTGTTTTTCCACGGGTCACCGCATTGTCACATCGGCGCGCCGCGACGCGCGCCCTTGTGGGCGATTTGCGACGAGGCGGCAACCAGAAAGACGGGCGGCAAAGGCATGGCGGCATGAAAAATCGGCATGGGCAAGGGCCGGGGCGCCTTTGCGCATGCCGATGGCCGACTCGTGCGGTGTCTAGCGGCGCAGATCCAACGTGAACGGGAATTCCTTGCTGCCCGGCACGTTGATGGTGGCCGGCGGCACGTTGATCACGCCCGGCGTGTGGCCCATGCGCGTGAAGCGCGACAGGCGCCGGCTCTCCGCGGTGTAGGCGTTGACGGGGAAGGTCTCGTAGCTCAGCCCGCCCGGATGGGTCACGAAGTACTGGCAGCCGCCGACGGAATGTTTCATCCAGGTGTCGACGATGTCGAAGGTCAGCGGCGCGTGGATGCCGATGGTCGGGTGCAGGGCCGACGGCGGGTTCCAGGCGCGGTAACGTACGCCGGCCACGAATTCGCCCATCACGCCGGTGGACTGCATCGGCAGCGCCTGGCCGTTGCAGGTGACCACATAGCGGCTCTGGTTCATGCCGTTGACCTTGACCTCGATGCGCTCCAGCGACGAATCCACATACCGCGCGGTGCCGGTGGAGGAGCTTTCCTCGCCGAGCACATGCCAGGGCTCGAGCGCGTTGCGCAAGGTGAGCTCCATGCCCGAAGTCTGCACCGAGCCGACCAGCGGGAAGCGGAACTCCAGGTGCGGCGCGAACCAGCTCTTGTCGAACGCGTAGCCGGCCATGTTCATCTCGTCGATGATGTCGTTGAAGTCCATCTGGATGAAGGCGGGCAGCATGAAGCGGTCATGCAGCTCGGTGCCCCAGCGCGTGGCCGGCGCGCGGTAAGGGGTTTTCCAGAAGCGGGCCACGAAGGCGCGCAGCAGCAGCTGCTGCGCGATGCTCATCCGCGCATGCGGCGGCATCTCGAAGGCGCGCAACTCCAGCAGGCCCAGGCGGCCGGTGCTGCTGTCGGGCGAATACATCTTGTCGATCGAGAATTCGCTGCGGTGGGTGTTGCCCGTCGCGTCGATCAGGATGTTGCGCAGCGTGCGGTCGACGATCCACGGCGGCATGTCCTGGCCGTATTTCTCGCGGTTCTTCGCGACCTGCTCGATGGCGATCTCGAGCTCGTACAACTGGTCGTTGCGGGCTTCGTCCACGCGCGGCGACTGGCTCGTCGGGCCGACGAACATGCCGCTGAACAGGTAGCTCAGCGACGGGTGGTTGTGCCAGTACAGCAGCATGCTGGTCAGCAACTCGGGTCGGCGCAGGAATGGGCTGTCGGTCGGCGTGGAGCCGCCCATCACGAAGTGGTTGCCGCCGCCGGTGCCGGTGTGGCGGCCGTCGGTCATGAACTTCTCGGCCGACAGGCGAGATTCGAACGCCGCGTTGTAGAGGAACTCGGTGTTGTCCACCAGTTCGCCCCAACTGGTGACGGGGTGCACGTTGACTTCGATGACGCCGGGGTCGGGTGTGACGGCCAGGAGCTTCAGGCGCGGGTCGCGCGGGGGCGGGTAGCCTTCGATGACCAGCTTGACGGCCAGTTGTTCGGCCGTGGTCTCGATCGCGGCCAGCAGCTCCAGGTAGTCTTCCAGCAGTTCCAGCGGCGGCATGAACACGTACAGCACGCCGGACTTGGTGCCCACGGCTTCGGCCTTGGGGCCGCTGGCGCGGCGCGGGTCGCGCACCTCGACGCACAGCGCGGTGCGGGTGATCCAGTGCGCGGATTCCTGGCGCGACGGCACGCGGTTGAAGTCGGCCGGCTCGGTCTGCGAGGCGGTGCGGGCATTGGCGCTGGAGACCGCCGCGTTGGCTGCGCCGGGCGTGCCGTCCTGGCGCAGGCGGGCGGCCTCGGGCGTGGGCGGAACGCCCGCGGTGTAGGGCATGCGCGCGCGGTCGCCGAGACGGCCCTTGGCGAAGGCCTCGGCCCAGCTTGGATCGACGCCTGCGCCCGCACCGGTGCCGGTGGTCGCACCGGAGCCGCGGGCCCCGGCGTAACGCGCGAACATGGCGTTGGCATCCGGCAGCGCGCCGCGTGGGATCGACGGGTCCTGTTCGACCAGGTAGGGGTAGTCGCCTTCGCTGACCCAGGGCAGGGAGTCGAGCGGCAGGCGCAGGCCCATCGGTGAATCGCCGGGCATGAGGTACATCCGCTCGTCGCGGAAGAACCAGGGGCCGGTGGTCCACACCGGGCCGGCCAGGCGCGGGCCGTCCTGCGGCTTGAGCGGCAGCACGTAGCCGACCACGGCATCCAGGCCCTGCTCGAACACGCGGCGCAGCCGTGCGCGTTCCATCTCGTCGCCGAGGCGGGACTTGAACGGATCCACGTTGACCGGCAGCCGGCGTTCGCGCCACAGGTAGTACCACACGTCCTCATGGCCGGCGACGATGTAGTCGCTGGTCAGGCCGAGGTTGTGCGCCAGGCGTTCGGTGAAACGCTGCGCGTCTTCGCTGGAGTAGTGCGAAGGCAGGCGTTCGTCGGCGAACAGATCGGGGTTGCGCCACACCGGCTGTTTGTCGGCCCGCCAGAAGATGTTGAGCGCCCAGCGCGGCAACTGCTCGCCCGGATACCACTTGCCTTGGCCGAAATGCAGGAAGCCGCCTTTGCCGTATTGGTCGCGCAGCTTGTGCGTGAGCTCGGTGGCAAAGCCACGCTTCGTCGGTCCGAGCGCGTCGGTGTTCCATTCGGCCGCATCGCGGTCGTTCACGGCGACGAAGGTGGGCTCGCCGCCCATGGTCAGGCGCACGTCGCTGTCGATCAGGTCCTGGTCGACCTTTTCGCCAAGCGCCAGTACGTCGACCCACTGTTCGTCGGTGTAGGGCTTGGTGACGCGTGGGGACTCGTACAGCCGCGTGACCTTCATGTGGTGCGCGAATTCGACTTCGGCCTTGTCCACGCCGCCTTCGATCGGCGCGGCGCTGGAGGGCTGCGGTGTGCAGGCCAGCGGGATGTGGCCTTCGCCGGCGAACAGGCCCGAGGTCGCGTCCAGGCCGATCCAGCCCGCGCCCGGCAGGAACACCTCGCACCAGGCGTGCAGGTCGGTGAAGTCGACCGTGGTGCCGCTCGGGCCGTCCAGCGCCTTCACATCGGGCGTGAGCTGGATCAGGTAGCCCGAGACGAAACGCGCGGCCATGCCGCAGTGGCGCAGCAGTTGCACCAGCAACCAGCCCGAGTCGCGGCAGGAGCCGCTGGCTTTTTCCAGGGTTTCCTCGGGCGTCTGCACGCCGGGCTCCATGCGGATCAGGTAGCGGATGTCCTTCTGCACCTGCTGGTTGATGTAGACCAGGAAGTCGTTGGTCGGTTGTTTTTTTAGATCGAGCTTGTCGAGATAGGCCTGCACCAGCGGCGTGACCGGCTCGGTGGCGAGGTAGGGCGAGAGTTCTTCCTTGAGCGTGTCGTTGTACTTGATGGGGAAGTTCTGCGCCTCGGGCTCGAGGAAGTAGTCGAACGGGTTGTAGACCGCCATCTCCACCACCAGGTCCACCGTGACCTTGAACTCGGTGGTCTTTTCGGGAAACACCAGGCGAGCCTGGTAGTTGGCGAACGGGTCCTGTTGCCAGTTCACGAAATGGTTGGCGGGCTCGATCTTGAGCGAATACGAGATGACGTTGCTGCGGCAGTGCGGTGCCGGGCGCAGCCGAATCACTTGGGGCCCGAGGTTGACCGGGCGGTCGTACTTGTAGTGCGTGACGTGGTTCAGTGCTGCGTGGATGGACATGTAGTTGTCTCTGGAGGCTTCGATGAGAAATTCACTTGGCGTCGCCAAGCTACCCGCGATACTAGCAAGACCTGAGCCAATCGGCGTGACCGCCGTATGGCCATTGGACATGAGCCCATGCATCGAACCGGATGGCCCGCACCCCTTCGCTCCGCCTGGATTGGCCCGGCGCTGACCGGCTGGTGCCTGGGCACGGGCCTGCAATTGCAGCAACCGGTGTTGTGGACGGCAGGGCTTTATGCATGCTGCATGGCGCTGGGGCTTCTGGGATCGGCGCTTGCTGCTATGAATACGGGAGCGTCGCGGCGTGTGCGATGGCCCTCGGCGGTGCACGGGCTGGCCGTCATGGCCTGCACCGCGGTCTGCGCTTTCAGCCTGTGCGGCCTGCGCAGCGCCGCCTTCGTGCAGAACGGCCTGTTGCCGGAGCTCGAAGGCGTGGACCTCCGCATCACCGGCCTCGTGGCCGCGATGCCGCAACGCAACGAAGGCGGGCTGCGCTTTCGCATGGCGGTCGCCTCTGCGGCGCGTGCCTCGGACGGCATCGCCGTGCGCTTGCCGCCGCAACTCGAATTGCATTGGTACCGCGGCCGCATCGGCTTCGAGACGGCGGGCGGGGAGCCGGCCGACGAACTGCAGTCCACACCGCCCGACCTGCGCGCCGGTCAGCGCTGGCAGATGACGGTGCGCCTCAAGGCGCCGCATGGCGGGCGCAATCCGCGCGGCTTCGATTACGAGCTGTGGCTGTGGGAGCAGGCCGTGCAGGCCACCGGCTATGTGCGCGCGGGCCCGAGCGACACGCCGCCCGGATGGCTCGGCGATACCTGGCGGCGGCCCGTGGAGCGCGCGCGCCAGGCCGTGCGCGACGCGATCTACCGGCGCATGGCGCCGCCGGGGCTGGAAGGTGACGAGGCGCGCACGCAGCAACGGCGCGCGGGCGTGGTGGCGGCGCTGGTGGTCGGCGACCAGAACGCCATCGACCGCGCCGACTGGGATGTGTTCCGCGCGACCGGCGTCGCGCACCTCGTATCGATCTCGGGCCTGCACATCACCATGTTCGCCTGGCTGGCGTCGGCCCTGGTCGGTTGGCTCTGGCGGCGCAGCGATGTGCTGGGCTGGCAGGCCGGCCTGCGCTGGCCCGCGCCGCGCGTGGCGCTGGTCGGCGGCGTTGGCCTGGCGGCGGCCTATGCCGTGTTCAGCGGCTGGGGTGTGCCTTCGCAGCGCACGGTGTGGATGCTGGTCACCGTCGGTGTGCTGCGCTGGCGCGGGTTGCGCTGGCCCTGGCCGCTGGTGTGGCTGCTGGCCTGTGCCGTGGTGCTGGCCATCGACCCGTGGGCGCTGCTGCAGGCGGGCTTCTGGCTCAGCTTCGTGGCCGTTGGCGTGCTGTTTGCCACGGATGGCGGCGCGCAGGCCGCGGGCATCGGCCTGGCCGGCCTGAGACACCGCGCCCGCGCCATGCTGCGCGAACAGTGGACGGTGACATTGGCGCTGACCCCGCTGACGCTGCTGCTGTTCCAGCAGGTTTCGCTGGTCGGCCTGCTGGCCAACCTGGTGGCGATTCCCTGGGTCACGCTGGTGGTCACGCCCCTGGCCTTGCTCGGTCTGCTGGCTGCACCAATTTGGGACATGGCTGGTGCCGCGGTGGGCGGGCTCGCCTGGTGCCTGCAGGGGCTGGCGGCGCTGCCGGGGGCGACGGTCTCGGTCGCCGCGGCCTCGCTCGGGGCCAGCATCGCGGGCCTGGCCGGCGCCGTGCTGCTGGTGCTGCGCCTGCCCTGGGGGTTGCGCGCGCTCGGTGTGCCATTGCTGTTGCCGGTGCTGTTGTGGCAATCGCCGCGGCCGGCGCCGGGACAGTTCGAGTTGCTCGTGGCCGACATCGGCCAGGGCAATGCGGTGCTGGTGCGCACCGCCGACCACAGCCTTGTCTTTGACACCGGCCCGCGCTTCGGCCCGGACAGCGATGCCGGCCATCTGGTGCTGGTGCCGCTGCTGCGGGCGCTCGGCGAACGCGTCGATACCGTGGTCGTGAGCCACCGCGACAGCGACCACAGCGGCGGCGCCCAGGCGGTGCTCGAGATGCAGCCGCAGGCGCGGTTGCTGACGTCGATCGAGGCTGCCCATCCCCTGGGCCGGGTGCGGCCCATCGAGCCCTGCCTGGCCGGACAGCGCTGGGCCTGGGACGGCGTCGACTTCGAAATCCTGCATCCCCGAGCGGCCGACTACGCCGCCAATGCCAAGCCCAATGCCATCAGCTGTGTGCTGCGCATCTCGAACGGTGCCCATGCCGCGCTGCTCGCGGGCGACATCGAGAAGGCCCAGGAAGCCCGCCTCGCGGCCGATGAGCCCCGGCGCCTTCACGCCGACGTGCTGCTGGTGCCGCACCACGGCAGCAGGGCCTAGTGTTTATGCGGCTTGTAGCCGGATTTGCGGGATTTGTGCGAGTTTCGCTGGCTTTCTCTGCACATATGCCCGCACCTCGTTCCGCAGCCATAGCCGATTCCGGGGCGTCGAAAGCGGGGCTTCGGCCGGGAATCCTGGCAGCTTGACGATCACATCGCGGGCATGCCGCTGGCTGCAACGCGCGAAGTCGGCAATCTCTTGCAAAGTCATCAAGTCGTTCATGGTGCACCTCCTCCCTGACCCTTGGCTGGCCTCATATGGCTTGCCGCCTTGGTAACGGCGGTCACAGTGGCTCGATAGATGTTCCCGTCATTTCTGATGACCTCGTGTTTGCCGAGGTCATAATGCTCCGTGAACGGATCGAGAAAAGAAGGATGATCGACGTGAACCATCTTGTAACGTGGCTCCGGCCTGATCTCAAGACACAGATCAAGCGCCAGACGTAGCGCGGCCCCTAGTTCTTCGTTATTGACGCTCATTTTTCTTCCCTCTCAGCTCAAAACCGACAAGTTGTAGGTTTTGGATATCTTTCGGCTTCATTAAAGCTCCCCTTCTTGGGGGAGCTTTCCCTTGGGGAGACCTGGCTTCCGCCCCGCAGCCATGGCGATTGCGAGGACCGCTTGCGTGTAGGCCTTTGGATCTTCCTCAAGCAAAGCCACGCGCTCGTAACCCTCGTCCATCTTCCGCTGCTGGGCAAGCATTTCGTCCAGGGTCCATCCCAGCGCGCCAGCAATCCGGGCGGCCTTCTCTGTGGAGATTTTGCTGTCTCTGTGGATGAGCGCATGCACGCTCTGTACCGACATCTCTACTGCCTTGGCCATTTCAGCCATGCTTATCTCAAGGCGGCTCATTTTCCACTTCATAGCGTGAGAAATCCGGACTGAATTCATGGTGCGTTTCCTTCTTTTCCCGGCCTGATCCAATCTTCCAAGCCGTCGAAGCAACTCAGCAGATCATGCGTTGTCAAGGTCCATTTGTCATTG
Organism: Rhodoferax koreense; assembly: GCF_001955695.1. Classification (NCBI taxonomy): domain Bacteria; kingdom Pseudomonadati; phylum Pseudomonadota; class Betaproteobacteria; order Burkholderiales; family Comamonadaceae; genus Rhodoferax; species Rhodoferax koreensis. The sequence goes on from NZ_CP019236.1 coordinate 2,301,432, forward strand.
TCGGATGCCTCTGTGTTCCACGTCATCACTGAATCCGACAGGGGCTGATTGCCAGCAAGAGCACTCTCGAAGTTTGAGCCGATGAACTCTCTCATCTCCGCGGCATCCAGAGGCCGGCGCTGCTCAAGACGTTGTATTTCGGCCCGCAACGCCCTGGCGTCGATCCTGAACGCCTGCGCTTCACACGACCCTGCGCATGGTGCTGGATGGTCGCCTGTGGCTTGCAGGGCTAGGCGGGCGTCTTTGGCCTGTAGCGCCTCGATCTCGCGGGCCAATGGAGTGCAGGCATCGCGCCATGCGTCCCAGGCGAAATCCACGCGGTCGTTGGCGTACTGGGTGCCATTCCAATTCAACTCGCCGCGCTCGCACCCGCCCCAGCGTTTGCAGATCCATTGCTCGAAGGCGGCGCGGATTTTGTCTTTGTCGATCATGTCGCCTCCTTTGGAGCAGGGGCGGCGGAGGATGGCTCGCGAACAAGCCTGATGTAACGCCAGGGATACTCGGGGGAGTAATCCTCTCCGGGGCGGCCGAACGGGTTTGATTTGTTCGTGGTGTAGATGATGCATGGTCGATTTCCAGGGATGCGATCCGTGCTATCAAGGTAGTGCATGTAGACCGCCTTAGGAAGCAGCGATTCGACTGGTGTACGGCGCGGTTTGTATGGCTTGCCTATGATCATGGCGCGTCCTTTCCAACTATTGAGGCGATACCGTGTTCGGCGAACACGTCCCGCACATGCTGGTCGAGCGTCTTCGGCGCCGTGTCAACTTCAACGTGCCTGCCCCAATCGGCAATATCGTCAAGCAGGTTTTCATACTGACCGCGGGTCGGTTGCCATCCTGTCGGCTGACTGGATACAGGGGCAGGCAGCGGCCCCGTCGGGCGCACATCCTGCGCAAATTTCACGAGCTGCTCGCCGGCTTTGTAGAGGCATTCCTTCAGGTCAACCTCTCCAGGCTTCACCGCGAACCCGTTGCGCAGGAAGATCGCTTTGATCTGCGCGCGCGTCACAGGCTCGCTCGCCTCTGCTGGCGGTACTGGTGGCGCGGCACGACTCGCGCGGTCAGCATCGACATAGGTATGCATCTGCTCTTCCGTGAAGCCTCGAAAGATTGATCCAAAGCGCGACGTGCCGATGAATTCCATGTCTGGCAACGGGGGATAGTCGCTCGGCTCTGCCGCTACCGGAGTGGATGCGGCAGAGAGAGCGGCGCGGCAGTCGATCAGAAGGTCGCGCACTGCGTCGTGGTTGGCGAGCTCGGGATTGAAGAGGCCGCCACCCGAGAGATAGGCGGTGATGCGCTCGGTCAGTGCTGGTGCTGCATCCGATGCAGTAGGGGGGTTCATGTTGTTTCCTTATCGGGCAGGGGCTAGATGGCAATCTCATTGCCCTGCTGATCCACAAATGCAGCGCGTGGAAATGGGATGGTGCATAGCAATTTGACATGCGCACGGCCTCGTTCGGTTGTTCCCCAAACGTCATGGGCGACTGACTTCTTGATAATGCCGTGATGCTCAAGGAAGCTGAACGCCTCCTTGACAGCCTCTGCGTCCATGCGCGGATGCGGCTCAGGGCAGTAATGACAGTGCAGTAGCACCTCAATCGTGCATGGGGTTCGGCAAGAGTTTTCGGGCAGGCTCATGGTGTACCCAGCAAGGTGATTAGATTGATCTTGTTGATCGGCCAGAGCTTGCAAGGCCCTGAATGGACGTGACCGCACTTTTGGCAGCGATAGGTGGCCATGGCTATTTCAAGGTCAAGCGGTCAGTCTTCACCATGCGCGCACCAGGCACCGTGAACCCGTCCTTGATGGCCTTGGCGATCAGCTTCTTGTCAGGCTTGAACGTGGCCGGCACCTCGGTCATGTAGTCCTGCGGCAACTGCGCTTCATCGAACACATCGACCGATGCATCACGCTCGCGCTCCAGCTTGGCCGAAAAAGTGCCGTCATCGCTCTTGATGCTCAGGATGCCCGTTGCGGCCATGTTCTCTTGCAGGTAGGCCCTGAGCCACGTAACGCGCTTCTCGGCACGCTTGGCGGCGTCCAGCAAGTCCTTCGCGCGGGCCTTCACCATTTCAATCTGCGCTTCCTCATTGAGGATGTACGCTGTGACGGAAACAGCCTTGCCGACCACCAGGGCGCGGGCATCGCCCAGGCCTTCGGGCAATTCGCCGGTCGATTCATCTACTTGGTCGAGTAGATCGCGCAGATCTTCGGTGGCGCGAAACAGAGAGATCGAGGTCATGGTGGCTCCTTAGATGACAAGGCAGTAGGCGCGGTTGTGGAGGGGGTCGGCAAAAGGTATATCGCCTCCGTCGCCGAAGTCATCAAAGCCACTGCCGCCCGCTGGTGCTGGCGCCGCTGACGGTCGTGCGGCTGGTTCCTGCGCCGACTTCGAGCCCTGCAGCGCCACGTCGTTGACGCGAATCTCCAGGCTCTTGCGCGGATTGCCGTCCTTGTCCTTCCATTCGCGCTCCGACACGGAGCCCGACACGGCGACCTGTTGGCCTTTTGCAAGGTACTGCTGCAGCGCCGCGGCACGTTTGCCCCACAACTGACAGTTCCACCAAATCGTGGGCTTGTCGCGGCCGGCGCTGTCCGCCACGCTGAACGAGAGAACCTGGTCGCCGCTGTTGATGGTGCGCAGCTCGGAATCTTTACCCAATGGGCCGGCAATGGTGATGTTGTTCATGCGGTTTCCTTCTGTGCGGTGAGTTCTTTGTAGCGGGTGTTTTTGGCCTTGGTCACGGCCGGATGGTGGTTTGATTCGAGCATTTGGATTGCTGCCTCGAAATTGCTTTTCAGTACGTCAACGGTGGTAGATCCACTGATGCCGCGCAGGATCGCTGCGACATCAGGCTGTGGCCGGCGTGTGGCTGCGTTGCCGTCGTCATCCTCGGGTGCAATGCCGCACGCCGTCATGAGGCTGTAGCGCCTGCTGTAGGTGAGCGCCGAGCCGTAACCCTGCGGGTCTTGCTTGGCCGCTGGAACATGCAGCTTTCCGCAGCGCAGAGATTCGCCGGTTTCGTGCAGGAAGATCGTTTCCACCGTCACGCCCGTAGCGTCCTCGGATGTCTCCTGATACATCGCAATGCCGTTGTTCAGGAGCGCGTCTTCAACAGCATCGATGCACGCGCCCAGGTCAGCGTACCGGGACCGGAAGGCGGGGTTGGTTTTGTCCTTCAGTGCTGGGCCGAACTCCCTTTTCGCCTTCACGAACGCCATTGCGATTTGCTTCATCATTCACTCCTTGTTTGAAATATTCCGGGTCAAAACCACCGAAGGCGAGTAGCTCGCGTTCCTGCTGGTCAAAGATTGCGTTCTTGAGCTTCATGGCGCTTCCTTCTCATAAAGCCATTCCATGAAGGCCACGGCGACGATGTAGAGCGCGCTCATGGCAGTTGCCCCATATCAGCCATCACAGCCAGAACTACAGCAGCCACTACAGCCACCAGATACAGCACCCGCTCATGCCATGGCGTCTTAACCCTCTCATCCTCAATGCTCAGTCGAGCACCCGGGCCAAAGGCTTGCTCTAGCGTGCGAGGGAAGCGGCCGGTCCAGTTGGATGAATTCATTCTTCCTCCGGTGTCTCGTTGAACTTGGCAAAGACTGCCGCCATGCGGTCAATCAACTCTTCAAACTCTTTGTCACCCTGACGTGCACGCTCTGCAATCAAGCCCATCACCTCGGCCATGCTTGGACCTTCGCCGTAGCTCAAGGCTTCTTCCATGATTTCGTGCGTGAGCTGATAGCGCTTGGCTGACACCGGCAGCATTGGCCCGCGACCGATGGGCATCTGCGTCAGTGGCGCCCAATCAACCGGCCAGTACATGCCGGATTGCGTTGCCTCGATGAAGGCGGTGTGCATGTCGGTGGTGACGGCGTTCATGCGTTGGCCTCGCGCATGGCATAGAGCAACGCTCCAGCAAGCGTGTTACGCGAGAATGGCCAGAAAAACCCAACCAAGGGCTCACCGCAATCACAGCAATACACACCTTTTTCGCGGGTGCTGGTCATCAAGTGGTGATGGCAAACCTTTGGTTGCGCGGGCGCTTGCTCTGTGCTCATGCTCAATCTCCTATTAGGTTGATGGCTGGCTTATTGGGAGGGGGTTAGGCGGTTGCCATGGCGAGCGACAGCAGGCCCTGGAGTTCATCCAGCCACTCCACAGCCAGCTTTGACGCCTGATTCGTTTCGGGCGTGTCGCCTTTCTTGATGCCCATGAACCACTGCTCGGCAGGCCGGCCGCTATCGGGTTTCAAGCCATTGCCCAGGTTGGCATATGAGGTGTGGCGAACGTTGCCAATGGTTCCGACCAAGCAGGCGCATTCGCCTTCGTAAGTCGAGCCATCCACGCGGCCCTCGACCAGCGCAGCCCGCACGCCAGCAATCTCCGCAGGGGCGCGAAGCAGAACATCCCAAAAGTCTTGGCGGAAGCCGCTCAGGTTGGCACCGCTCAGGTAGGCATCGCTCAGGTTGGCATCGCTCAGGTTGGCACCGCTCAGGTTGGCACCGCTCAGGTTGGCACCGCGCAGGTTGGCACCGCTCAGGTTGGCACCGCTCAGGTTGGCACCGCTCAGGTTGGCATCGCTCAGGTTGGCACCGCTCAGGTAGGCATCGCTCAGGTTGGCATCGCTCAGGTTGGCACCGCTCAGGTTGGCACCGCTCAGGTTGGCACCGCGCAGGTTGGCACCGCTCAGGTAGGCATCGCTCAGGTTGGCATCGCTCAGGTTGGCACCGCTCAGGTTGGCACCGCTCAGGTAGGCACCGCGCAGGTTGGCACCGCTCAGGTTGGCACCGCTCAGGTTGGCACCGCTCAGGTAGGCATCGCTCAGGTTGGCATCGCTCAGGTTGGCACCGCTCAGGTTGGCACCGCTCAGGTTGGCACCGCGCAGGTTGGCACCGCTCAGGTAGGCATCGCTCAGGTTGGCATCGCTCAGGTTGGCACCGCTCAGGTTGGCACCGCTCAGGTAGGCACCGCGCAGGTTGGCACCGCTCAGGTTGGCACCGCTCAGGTTGGCACCGCTCAGGTAGGCATCGCTCAGGTTGGCATCGCTCAGGTTGGCATCGCTCAGGTTGGCACCGCTCAGGTTGGCACCGCTCAGGTTGGCACCGCGCAGGTTGGCACCGCTCAGGTAGGCATCGCTCAGGTTGGCATCGCTCAGGTTGGCACCGCTCAGGTTGGCACCGCTCAGGTAGGCACCGCTCAGGTTGGCACCGCTCAGGTAGGCATCGCTCAGGTTGGCATCGCTCAGGTTGGCACCGCTCAGGTTGGCACCGCTCAGGTAGGCACCGCTCAGGTCACGGCGTGCCGCCGTCGCCTGCTCCAATGCGTGGCGAAGATGCAGGCCGGATTCCAGGCCTTCGGGCGCATCGCACTCGAAGAGGACGGTTTCGCTGTTGTAGCGGTTGACGATCTTGATCTTGGTTGCAGTGCTCATGTTCAGTCCTTTGATAGGGAGGGGTTAGGCGGTTGCGTTGGCGAGAGAAACAAAGCGCCCCGATGCGTGGTAGTGGCTTGAACTGCCCTCGACGCGCACGTAGCCGGTCGGCGTGACTTCGGAAATCACATACCGCCGACCGCGAACAAGAAAGCCCGTGCCCAACCCGTTCGTGCAAAGAACCTCATCCCCCTTCTTCGCTTCTGACGCGACAAGGCGGGGCATATCTCGCGTGATGCTGTACTTCATGTTCATCCTTTGGTTGGGAGGGGGTTAGGCGCACACGGCCAATAGGGCGCGCATTGCGGTTTCCGCTGCCTTGTTGCGCTCCGCTTTCGCCAGGAAATCGAAGGTTGGGTGAAAGTAGGCTTCTGGCTTGCTGCCGGCCTTCTTCATGTGACCAAGTTGACCGGCCTTCACGGCGGCGTTCAGCGTGCTACGGATGTCGGCAGGCAGACGACTGGTGACCAAGCGAACCCGCTGCGCCCGCACCATTTCGACATTTGCCTGGGCTGCTGTCAGCTCGCCACGTTGCATGCGGTCTTTAATGCTTTCGAGATCGTTCTGGTTCAGCTTCATGTTCATCCTTTGGTTGGGGTGAGGCTTTGTTTGGGTGTGTGATGGATTATCGGGGATACGTTATCGCTCGTCAACGGGTTTCCGTTATCTGCTCAATTTATTTTTGATGTTGTGAAAAAGCACAGGCGAAAAAAAACCACCCGAAGGTGGCTTTGATTGAATTGACAGGCTTCGCTACTTGGCGGGTGTCCTGGCCATCTGTCGCAGCTTGCGGCACTCGCGCACGTCGGTAAAAGTCTTGAACTTGTGATCCTCGACCGACAACCAGAACATGTTTTCGCGCTTGTCAGGTCCGCCCGCACATAGAGGAATGGTGTGATCCACCTGGTAGCCTGGACAGGCACCGCGGGTGCGGCCAGTAGCTGGGCATGGGTGTTCCTTGATAAATGCGCGGACTTCCGCTCGGTCGCGTGGCAGGGCCGCCATTCCCACGGCGTGACAGGATAGAAGGGCGATCATGAACTGCAGCCTTCTCATCCTATTTTTTCCAAGGAACCGGCTTCCCGCCCAGGTCTACCGCCAGTCCCATTGCGACGCCCGAAAAAAGGTTTAACGGGAAGGCGCTGCAGTACTTGTTTCCATAGGCGATCATGGTGGCTTCAACTAAGTCTGTGGATATTTGGCGCTCCTGGTTGTAGGCGTTGTAACCAGTCAAAAAGCCATAGATGTAGGTGGCATAGATAGCCTTGTTTGCTGCGTTGCCCTTGCCTATGTCCTCCAAGAATTGGCCGCAAGTTCTTGCACCCACTCCATATGCATTCACGCCTTCCGCTGCGTGAGCCAGTGGACTTGCCAGCAAGAGAGGCGCAAAAGCCCAAAGGAGCTTTTTCATCGGGTTTCCCCTTCGTTTCTATGGTGAATGATGGTCGCCAGCTCATCGGTTAGCGCGCCGACCATGCCACGGGCAAAAGTCGGATTCTTGTAACACAGGCCTGCGATGTTGGTGAAATAGCGCATCTTCTTGAGGCTGCAGGCATAAGCGATGCCTGTAACTTCTCCGCGCCTGGCGCCGTCAAGCAAGGTTTCGAGCGCCTCGACTACATCTCGGCTTACGGTGTCTTGGATAAGGCGGTAGGGCATATCACGTCCCTGTATTGCGACTACGTTTGTCTGTTTTCCCTGGGATCTCGGCATGTGGCGTCTGTTTTCTTGGCGGAGCCCATTGGCTGGGCTGTGGCTGAGATACGTCACTGGAGGAAGTCAACATTCCCTCCAACTTCGCGGCGTTGCTTTCCGCCAGGCCAGGAGTCTTGATGGCCTCTGAGATCAACTCCGCCGCCGCGCCCCTTGTGCCTGATGTTAGCGTTCCCAGTATGTCAACCATTCGTATCAACAGGTATCCGGGTGTTTCCCTTGGATTGGGATTATTTGACATTTCGCAAGCTTCGCTGGCGTTTTGCGCGGCGCCGCCAAGCATGTCTCCGAGCCCCGTAGCAAGCCAGTGCGCATCAACCCCGCATGCCTTCGCGTAGACAGGAGTCTCAGCCGACCCGTGCCCGATTCTCTCGGCGGTCGAGATGGTGCTCTGCGGGATGCCGGTGGCCTCCTGCAGTTGAATTTGGGTGAGCTTCGCGTGCTTTCGGGCCGCGCGCAGCCGTGATCCGTAGTCAGTTGCCATTTTTTGCACTGTAGGGAATTCCGGTAACTGAAAACCGTTGCATAAATAACGGAGATACGTTATCGTCGGGGCATGGAATGGAAAAACGTCATCGCCCAAATTCAAACCGTTCGCGGTTTGACCCAGCCGCAGATCGCCGCCAAGGCCGGATGCGCCCAAGCAACCATCAGTGATTTGGCTCGGGGGAAGACTACCGAGCCACGCCACAGCCTCGGGGTCCGCTTGCTGGCCTTGATGGAGACGGACTCGAAGCGCCGTCGGCGTGTGGCCCGCGAAACGACGGAGGCCATCTAAATGACTACTCGTCTTTGCCGTCTCTGCAGTGCGGACATCTCGCAACGCGACCGCCGCGCTCTGATCTGTTTTGAGTGCGCTCGTCATTGGGGCAAGAAGACTGGAGCCGCTGCCGCTTCCTACGCAGTGCATTGCGCAATTCGCCGGGGCGAACTGCCAAGCGCTAAGTCTCAAGTTTGCGTCGATTGCGCCAAACCGGCCCGCGACTACGACCACCGCGACTACAACAAGCCGCTGATGGTTGTCCCGGTCTGCCGCAGCTGCAACAAGCTCCGTGGCCCAGCGATCCCGCTTGCCACTCCCACAGCCACCACAGCGGAGTAGTCGATGACTGACCTTGAACTCGGCTTCGTGCTCGGCTGCTTGTTCTGCTCCGCGCTTGCTCTTGTTGCCGTCTGGCTCGGCGACTAACCCGAGATGCGCCAAGCCCTCCATAGCCGCACTTGCGGCGCTAACCCAGCCGCTGGCCTTCCTGCTACTGCGGGCAGCGGTGCGCTGGATCAATTCGATTGCGTCAGTTTTGAACATGCCGCAATCGTCCTTTTTTTTGCCTGAATCAACGAGACATGACGAGTCAAGAAATATGAAGCGCGCTGATCCGACGAATCAACACGACCTGCCACTGCGGCCAAAGATGCAAGACATCGACGCGGATGTGATTGCCAAACAGCCATCCATGACTTCGGCCCTGAAGCTTTGCCAGACCACCAGCGGGCTGGATGACAAGGCCTTTACAGGGGTAGGCGGCATCGTCAAAGACGGTGCGCAATGGTCTCGAATCATGAATTCGGGCCAGCACAACTTTCCCCAGGACGCGCTGAACAAGTTCATGGACAAGGCCGGGAACGAGGCGCCGCTGATGTGGTTGCTTCATTCCCGTGGCTACGACCTGGGCAGTTTGCGTAAGCGGGAAACCGAGACGGAGCGCGATCTTCGCATTGCCAATGAGCAGTTGGCATCTGTCACCGAACGGCTGCGTTACGCCGAATCCCTTTTGAAAGGCCGGTAATGAACGAACCCATCAAGAGTGGTGACCGCTGCCTCGTCATCGCCGGCAGCTTGGGCGACAAGGGTCCAAACATCGGCAAGACCGTACTTGTGACATCGCTGATGGGCGAGCACAGCCAACACGGCCGGATCTGGCGCTGTGTCGCCCCCAACCTTGTGACCGACTGCGGCGTGATCGGCGTAGCTGCCGACTTTGCCGCAAGCTGGTTGCAGAAGCTTCCCCCAGCGCCACAAGACATGGCGCTGGCCATTGATCGGAGACAAGCAGCATGACCACCAAGAAGCTATTGAACAGCGCTGGCCGCCAACAGGTAGGCCTGCAGCCCGCACCCTACGGCCCCAAGCCATTGAAGGAATTGCTACCTAACGCCGCTGGTGGTGTTGGCCGCAAGTTCGCCAAAGACCCGGCCTACCAATTCGAGCACCCGAAGAAGTTCTGCAATTCGATGCACGGCGTGGCACCGCAGAACTATCCATGGCTGCATCTGCGCCCCAACACGAGGACTGGCACATGAGCGCCGTCATGAACGATCTGCCGTCCCTGATCGCGTGGGCGATGCAATACGAGGCGGCTAACGGATGTCGCCCCAAGTTGCGTGTAAGCGTATCGGGTGGACGTACTTCGATGTTCATGGCGAAGTGGTGCAAGGAAAACCTTGGTCCGTACTTCGACACCCTGTTTATGTTTGCCAACACAAGCCGCGAACACGCAGATACGTATCGGTTTCTGGAGGCTGGCGATAAGGCTTTTGGCCTTGGACTAACTCTGATTGAAGCAGTCGTGAATCGCACTGCAGTGGCCGCCAAGGCTTGCAGCGGAAAAGTTGTCGGTTATAGCGAACTTCGCAAAGACGGTTCCATTTTCCGCGAGGTCTGTGCAGCGTATGGCCTGCCGAACCAGACTTTCAAGTTGTGCACCCGCGAACTCAAGACCAACCCAATGGACAAGTTCGCGGAGTCTGTAGGTTTTGGCGATGCACTCGTCGCCATCGGTATACGTGCTGATGAAACACGTCGCGTCTCGAAGTCCGCAACCAAGAACAGACTGATTTACCCGTTGGTTGATTTCGTTCCAACCACGAAGCTCGACGTGTTGGAGTTCTTCGAGCAATTCGATTGGGACCTGCGCATCCCCGAGCAGGATGGCAACTGTGTTGACTGCCATAAAAAGTCTGACCGCAAGTTGCAGGCTGTTTACATGGCAACACCGGAGGTTTTTGACTGGAGTCAGCAGCTTGATGACGACTTCAAAACAGTAGGCCCGAACAGCATAGCCGGTGTTCGCGTCGATGAGCCACGCAAGCGTTGGCGAGGTTACCGCGATACCCGCGAACTTCTGGACGCGTTGCGTAGCGCCTCCTATCACCCACTTGCTATTACTGATGGCGGGTGCTCCGAGTCGTGCGAAGTCTATGAAACGGAAGAGGTTGCCTGATGGCACGAGCGCGCAACATCAAGCCAGGCTTCTTCAAGAACGAGATTCTTGGGGTTGCCGATCCGCTGTACAGCCTTCTTTTTGAGGGCTTGTGGATTCTGGCCGACCGTGCGGGCAAGTTGGAAGACCGTCCTTTGCGCATCAAGGCCGAGGTGTTCCCTTACCGCGACGGCCTGGACATCGAAGCCATGCTGACCTGGTTGCAGGACCAGGGCTTCATTCGCCGCTATGTGGTCGCAGGAAAGCGCTACATCCTCGTGCTGGAGTTCGTGAAACATCAGAACCCGCACAAGAACGAAACCGAGTCAGAAATACCTGATCCCGAGGAAATCGGAACAAAGCCCGAACTTATCGGAAGCACTCGCGCTGATCCCGGATTCCTGATTCCTGATTCTCTGATTCCTGATTCCCTCAACTCTGATTCCTTGTTGCCCGCCGCTGCCGCGCCGGCACAACGGGCGACACGGTTGCCAGCCGATTGGGTTCTCCCGATGGCATGGGGGGAATGGACGGTTGCCGAGTTCCCAGGCTGGAAAGCGGACTTCATCCGCAACGAGGCCGCGAAGTTTGCCGACTTCTGGCGAGCGAAGTCGGGCAAGGACGCGACGAAGCTGGACTGGCAAGCCACATGGCGCAACTGGTGCCGGAATGCCAAGCCGCCTGGACGCTCCTTTGGCGGTGCGGTCAGTGACTCAGACCGTGCCGCCGCAAATGCCCAGTCCACAGCCGATGCCGCCCGAATCCTTGGATTCGACAACCTCACACCGGAGACGATAGATGCAGAAGAATGATTTCACCGAGTTCTCGGAAATGCTGGATGCGATCTGGAGCCTGAAGGGCCCGGTCCCGACTGCCAGCCAGAAAGCCATGTTCTTCCGCGTGCTCGCCGAGTACCCGCTGAACGAGGTCCGTGCCGGATTGGATGCCCATGTCAAAGACCCGATCCGCGGCAAGTTCCTGCCAATGCCGGCCGATGTGATCGCGCAGATCAAGGGCATTGTTTCCGAGGATGGCCGGCCCGGCGCCGAGGAAGCCTGGGCAATGGCCGTTCGTGCCCGAGATGAGGCTGTGACCATCGTGTGGACTGCAGAGATGTCGGAAGCCATGGGCGTGTGTCAACCGCTGGTGCAGGCCGGCGATGACGTGGGCGCCCGCATGGCATTCAAGGAGGCTTACACCCGGCTGGTCGCCCAGGCCCGCGAATCGCGGATTCCGCCTGAGTGGGTGGTGAGTCTAGGCCATGACGCTGCAGGCCGAGATTCTGTGCTGCTGCCGCATGTGCAGGCTGGACGCTTGAGTGCTGATGTGCTGTCGGTCCCACAGATTGGTCTTGGCCAGGTGCTCGCATTGCCTGCCCCGGCCGATGCCACGCCGAAAAACCTCGCACTCCGCGCCCAGGCACTCCAGCGGCTGGCCGAGCTACGGGACGAGATCGCTGCCCAGCATGACATCGGATTCTCGAACGATGCCGAGCGCGAACGCCTGCAAGCCCTCAAGGCCGAGGCGCAGCGCCGAGTTGACGAATACGCCAAGGAGGCCGCATGACCCTCCGTCAAGCCATCAACCTGCTGGAAGCGCGCCTGGCTGGCGAAGACTTCCCCGAGGAACTGATCAACGACGCCCTACGACTGACAGGCGATCTTGAGCCCATCGAATGGCCGATGAACAAGGCCGTGCCACTGCCAACTTACAAGGAGGTCGCATGACCGAAGAGGAAATTGAAGAAATGCTGCTCCTGATGGAGCAGACCGCGAACATGCTGCGCGGCATGGCTATGGACCCGAGCATCCCAACGCACGCCAAACAAGCATTGCGCGCACGAATCGCAGAACTTGACGCGATGGTCGAGAAATTTGCTTAAGGAACCAGCATGACCACACCAATCAAGCGATACGACCTATACGGCGCGAATCCCTATACGGGCATGCCAGACGCCAACCTGGAGCCTTTAGGCGAATGGGTGCGCCACACCGACCACCTTGCAGCCGTAGAGGCCGCAGTGAAGGCGGAGAGGGAGGCGATTCTGAAGGAATTGGTTCGGCGCGAGCGAAAACACGGTGATGCGAAATATACGCAAGTAACCGAAGGAAGGATGTGGGGCGTAAAGGAAGCCATTGAGTTGATCTCTGCCCGCTCCCAGCCAATGAGCCAACCAAAGGAGGGGGTATGAACTGCAAGCCTGGTGATTTGGCGCTTTGCATCAAGGGCGAACAAGAGGGCAAGACATGCGAAATCATTTCGCTGGGGGATGCCTACAAAGAAAAGGCTACCGGGCAGTTCTTGCAGGGCTGGCTAATCTCATTCCCGCGCTCTGTGAAGTGGGGTCAGCCGAACGGATGGGACTCGGCGACCGAGGGCTGGTATCCAGACGCATGGCTGAAGCCATTGCGCGATCCAGGTCCAGGCGCGGTAGACGAAACCCTTCGCGAGCGGGAGGTCGCATGAATGACCTACCAAACCGAGTTCACCCACATCCTTCGCATGGCTCTACTCCCAGGATTCAGGGATCACGCCAGATACAGGGCGCAGCAACTGGAGTCAACCTACCCCGGCCTGTACGAGGCTGTGAAGTCCGAACTCGCGCGGAAGTCATCCGAGGACGGAGCGAAGAAGTGTTTGGGGTAACACCATGAGCCAAATGATCGTTTGCTCATTTTCTGGCGGCATCGATGAAATGAAACGCGCTGACCAACGCGACCCGGTGAAGGTGCTGCGCGTTCTGGTACGGGATGGGCGTTACAGCTGCTTTGATGCATCGGCCAATCTGACGATTGCTCGCACCATTACCAACATGCACCACAAGGCATTGATCTACGGCGGAAAGAAGTACGGCCGCGTGCTGAAGCTGGATAACACGCTTGAATACCCCTGGTCCAAGGTGGTGCTGGCAGAGGGTGGAGAGAGGTTGCTGGCTGATCATCCGGAGGGCACATGATCGCCCAAAAGCCACTCAAGCCCAAGCCCTGCAAGTTTTGCAAGGCTCAATTCCAGCCGCGCAGCTCCTGGGCTCGCGCCTGCTCGCAGTATTGCGCAAGCCGCCTAGTTGACCAGGCCAACGAAAAGAAGGCAAAGGCCGCTGCTGTGGCTGACAAGCGGGAGACGCGCCAGAAGCTGGAGAAGCTCAAGACGCGCAGCCAGTGGATAAAGGAGTGCCAGGTCGTGGTCAACAAGGTCGCCCGCCTGCGCGACATCCTATACCGGCCGTGCTGCATTTCCTGCGGTCTGCCTTACCGCGGCGCATTCGGTGGTGCATTTGACGCCGGCCACATGCGCAGCGTTGGCAGCGCCCCGCACATGCGCTTCTGGCTCCCGCAAATCAACCTGCAGTGCCATGGGTGCAACCGCTACCTGGGCGGCAACGTGGTCGAGTACCGCAAGGGGATGGTCAAGCTGCACGGCCTGGAAAAGGTAGAGGCCATCGAATGCATGCAGCACTCGCCAAAGTGGGACATCCCATATCTCACCCGACTGAAAACCGTGATGAACAAGAAGGCCCGACGCCTGGAAAAGAGGATTGCAGCATGAAACATTTGAATGAGCGCGAGCAGATCAGGAACGCGGCCACAAAGTGGCGGTGGCAATACGCCGGATATCCCAAGAACTCCGAGTTTTCCAAGATCTCGCAAAAACTGGAAAAGCTTGATGTCAACTCTGCCACTGCCGAGGATGTAAAAAATATCATCGGCAATGACTCATGGTGCTCGCCTATGGGGTGCAATGAGTGCGGTAAGAGTTCGTGGGAATGCGTCGAACTTGGTGAGCCTGCTGACTATGAAAGCCGTACTGCGCATATTTGTCGAGACTGCTTGGTTGCTGCGTTAGCGCTGATTGGGGTGAACACATGAAACCACGCATTCGATTGATTGACCGCATGTGGGCATGCCGCAGGCCGTCCATGGATATTCGTGAATGGATCGGCTTCGGCTACACGCCGAAAGAGGCCTATGAAGACTGGCTGGAGGTAAACAAATGAGCGACAAACTTACCCTGGAGCTCCACAACCGCAGCCAAGCGTGGGAACTGATCAAGACCGTGCTTTACCCATTCCTGCGTGACAGTCTGCAGGGAGGTCGCTCATGGATTCTCACGGTAACCCGCCGTAAGCGATCCAAGCCGCAGAACCGGCGCTATTGGGGCCGCGGCGTGCTTGCGCAAATCTCCGAGCAGGTAACCGTGAACGGCCGGCTTTTCTCGGCCGAGGTGTGGCACGAGCAGTTCAAGCGCCAGTTCATTGGCGTGATCGAGCTCCCCAATGGCCAGGTGGTAGGCATGAGCTCCACCGAGCTCGACACCGCCGAATTCAGCATTTTCTGCCAGAAGGTCGAAGCCCATGCCGTGACTGAACTCGGCGTCACCTTTTACGAATTGGAATCAGCATGACCTGTGAACGCTGCAACCAAGAAGGCCACGACATCCACCAATGCCGTGCACCACTGATGGGCCTCGGAACGCTGGTCAAGCCACCAGCACCACAACCAGCGCAAAAGCGCCACCGCGGCCCCAACAAGAACCCGCGGCCGGCACCCAAACGGGCAAAGCGCCTGGCGCTCAAGTTACCCGAGACGACTCAGGAAAAGCTCGTCGCCATGGCAGCAGGCCGAAAGCGCACGCAGTTCATCGTGAACCTGATCGAACAGGAGCACGCGCGCAGATTTTCCCCGCAACCCGCCTAACCGGCACAACCTGAAAGATGAATATGACTGCTGACATGGATGAAAACGGCGCCCTATGGATTCGGCCGGAAACCCCAGCAGAGGCTTATTTGCTGCGTTGCTGGTCCGACAAGAGGGGCGAGACGCTAAAGACGGCTGGACTGGCGACATATACAGGCATGGAAACGATGGTCATCGTCTCCTCATGGCCGCAAACCAACCACTGAAAGGCTGGTGAGATGAACCGAGACATCACCCAACGTGAAATTCTGGACGACATCCTCTCGCGCTGGCACGGATGGGCTAAGAACTATGCCCCGGTTCCAGTGTGCGGCGCTGACCCGATGTTCCGCAACGCGAAGTCATCCAAGCAGTGGGACACTACCGAAGACATCGTAGACGCCGAGATCAACAGCAAGATTATGAAGGCCGTTGATTTCCAGGTGAGCGAGATGCAAGACCCTTACAAGGCAGGCATCTACGTCCTGGCCAGGAATTGCTACACCGGCCGCAGTGTGTGGATGAGCCCGCGGCTACCGCAAGACCCGGCAGAGCGTGGTGTGGTGCTGGCTGAAGCTCGGACGCAGTTGATCAAGCGGCTAGTTTCGGCGGGCGTGATGTAAAAAATGTGTTGACACGCGCTCGGCAGTTCATCTAATATCCGCATCGGAAGGCCTCAGTGCCTCCAAAATTCACCCGCTCAGGTCTAGGCCTCGGCGGGTTTTTTCGTTTCCCGGTCTGAATACGCGAGCTTTGTCCTTGCCGGGATCCTATGGAGTGACAAGCGTGGGCCTGGCGAACCCTTCGTGCATAAATCAGCCTTAAGAACCAGGAACAATTCGGCGGTATCCATTCCGCAGCGGCCGTAAGGGCGCCGGAGAGTAGGGCTACAACCCGAAGCGTAACCGGCAATTTTCCGCTGGCCAGTTCGACACCAAAAGCTTTATGCCCAGGAACTGAGCCAGCACCTACGCACCCGGAAATACCGGCAACTTGAGCCGGCTCGCTGCGGGTAAACAGCGGGAAACCTTCAGCCACTGCGGCAGCGGCGATCAAGGGAGCCGAGGACCGGTCAGCGCAGGCAATCGCTAAATCCGATGCGCTCTCATCATCGAACACGCCGTGAGGCACTCGAAAGCACCAACATGAAATTCCGAAAACTCAGCAACCCAGGGGAAATGCTCCCTGCCTGGTATGGCGTGGCTTGGCATGAGTACTACCGTGATGCGGCCGTTTGCTACCCGGTGCCATTCAATCGCATCGCCGCATTAGGCCGGTCTATCTGGCTCTGGTTGCAGTATGGCCGCATTGAAGTGCGGATGAATCCCCGGGATGCGTATCACCAAGGTCTCAAGCAAGGCCGAGCACAGATGCGAATTCCTGGCAACGGTCAAAACGGCCTGCTTGATGGGTGGGACCGTGGTTGAAGCCAACAAACAAGTGTCGCCTGCTGCAAAACGCAAGCCACCAGCCGCTGGGATGGGTCGCGTCAAGGGAACGCCCAACAAGGCCACGGGAATGGCGCGAGAGGCGATTGCGAAGCTGGTCGAGGGGAACATCGATCAGTTGCAGGATTGGCTTGATCAGATCGCCAGGGACGAGAAGCAGGGCCCTGCGGTGGCGTTCAAGATGCTGATGGACGTGATGGAGTACCACATTCCGAAGCTGTCTCGCGCTGAGCACACAGGGGAGGGCGGCGGCCCCATCGACCACAACCTGAACGTGACGTTCGTGGGAAAGTCATGAACTGGACGCTCCTCAAAGATAAGCAACCGCCAGTTGACGAGGATATTCTTTGCTGGAAGGCTGGGCGCGGCTATGAGCTCATGCATCTGAACAAGGATGGGCGTCTTGTCGATGAAGACGGCGGCTGGTATACCGATAAAGAGAATGAGCCGAGCCATTGGTGCGTTATTGACACGCCAAAATGAACGTTCAGATCCCGGAGATGCTGGCTCCGTTGTTCCAGCCAAATCGCCGGAAGGTTGCACACGGCGGTCGTGGGTCGGGCAAGTCGTGGGGGTTTGCCCGCGCTTTGCTTGTCCTTGCCGCGCAAAAGCCGCTTCGTGTGCTGTGTGCGCGGGAAGTGCAGAAGTCGATCAAGGATTCTGTCCACCGGCTGCTGAGTGATCAGATCCAGGCGATGGGCCTGGGTGCTTTCTTCGACATTCTGGACACAGAGATTCGAGGAAAGAACGGAAGTCTTTTCCTGTTTGCTGGCCTGTCCTCGCACACGGTGGAGTCGATCAAGTCGTTCGAGGGCTGCGATGTTGTTTGGGTGGAAGAAGCCCAGACGGTCACAAAGCGGTCTTGGGATGTGCTGACGCCGACCATCCGCAAGGCCGGCTCTGAAATCTGGGTGACATTCAACCCGGACATGGAGACGGACGAGACTTACCAGCGCTTTGTGGAGCATGCAGCGCCGGAAGACTTCGTGATTCAGATGAATTGGGACTCGAACCCGTGGTTCGGGCCGGAGCTGGAAAAAGAGCGCCAAGACACGCTTCGCCGCGATCCTGACAGCTACGCAAACATTTGGGGGGGCGTTCCCAAGCGCGTTTCCGAAGGCGCGATCTACCGCTACGAGGTCGAGAAGCTGTTTGAGGACAACCGGCTGCGTCCTGTGCCTTACGACCCGCTCTTGAAGGTGCACACGGTCTGGGACTTGGGTTGGAACGACGCCATGACCATCGGGTTCTGGCAGCGTTCAGGCGCTGAGGTTCGGTGCATTGATTACATCGAGGACAGCCACCACACGCTGGACTGGTATGTGGCGCAGATCGAAAAACGCTCGTATCGCTGGGGAACGGACTTCATCCCGCACGACGGCAAGGCGAAGAACACGCAGACCGGAAAGAGCACCGAAGAGGCTTTGCAGGCCATGGGACGCCGTGTGGTAGTCCTGCCTGCCCTGGCCATTGAAGAAGGCATCAAGGCCGCCCGGATGATGTTCCCGCGGGTGTACTTCGACAAGGACAAGACGGCCCGCCTGATGGAGTGTTTGAAGCGCTACAAGCGTGACATCAACCAGAAGACGATGGAGCCAGGCGCGCCACTACATGACGAGTTCTCGCATGGCGCGGACATGTTCAGGTATGCCGGCATGGCTGTCGAGCAAATGACCAACGACGAATGGGGCACAAAGCTCAATTACCCCCGACTCAACAACGGATAACAAACCGGCATCGCTGCGAAGCGCCCCGATACAAATGACCAAACCATCCCCTCTCAGCGATGATGATCTGAAGGCGCTGACCGACGCAGAAATGCGCGCCGCCGTGCAGCACATCGGTGGAAAGCTGTCCGCCGAACGGCGCAAGGCGATGGTGTATTACCTCGGCCTGCCCGAGTACGACCTGACGCCGCCAGAGATCGAAGGCCGGTCTAAGGTTGTCTCGACTGACGTGCGCAACACCATCCTGTCCATGATGCCGCAGCTCATGGCGAAGTTCGTCGGTGGAGATCAGGTGGTGGAGTTCCAGGCATCTCAGCCTGACGACGAGGACAAGGCCAAGTCCTGCACGGACTACCTGAACTACCTGTTCTTCAAGAAGAACAACGGTCACGCGATCTGCTCGACATGGTTCTTGGATGCCCTGCTGCAGAAGCGCGGCTTCCTGAAGATCTGGTGGGACACGCGCGCCGAGGAAAAGCGGGAAGAGTACAAGGGCCTGACCGAGATCGAACTCGCTCAGATCATGGACGATCCAGAGGTCGAAGCCATCGAGCAGACGACCTACCCGGACGAGGAAGATGCCAAGCACCGCCAGGATGCTCTGGAGGCGATGGGCCAGCAGTTGCAGCAGGCCATGCAGGCCGCGCAACCCAACCCACAGGCGCCACAGGGAAATCCCAAGGCCATGCAGGCCGTGCAGCAGCTTCAGGCGCAGATCGCACACATTCAGGCCCAGCCGCCCGCCATGCTGTACGACGTGGCCTTCAAGCGGTCGCTGAAGGCCGGCAAGATTGCGATCAACAACGTGCCGCCTGAAGAGTTCCTGATCTCGCGTGAGGCCAAGAGCATCGAGACGGCGCGGTTTGTCGGTCATCGTGTGCCGCGGACGCTGTCCGAACTGCGCTCGATGGGCTACAAAAACGTCGACGACATCGCCTCCGATGGTGATGGTGACCTGAATGAAGAGCGCCTGACCCGCGACCAACAACACACCTACATCGACGACAACAGCGGCGACAAGTCGCAGCGCATCGTGTGGGTGACGGAGTGCTACATCCGCTGCGACTACGACGGTGATGGCATCGCAGAGCTTCGCAAGGTCGTTCGCGCTGGGAATCAGATCCTCGACAACGAGGAAGTCGATTGCGCCCCGTTCGTGTCGATCTGCCCTGTGCCACTGTCGCACATGTTCTATGGCCTGTCAGTCGCCGACCTGGCCATGGAGAGCCAGCGCACCAAGACCAACATCTTGCGCGCGCAGTTGGACAACATGTATTTGCAGGTCAACGGCAGGTACTTCGCGGTTGAAGGCCAGGTGAATCTGGATGACCTGATGTACTCCCGCCCTGGTGGCGTGGTGCGCATCAAGAACCCGAACGCGGTGGGTCGGCTCGACCAGGGCCATGGTGACGGCGGCGCATCCACCGAAATGATGGCCTGGATGGAGGAAAACCTTGAGCAGTCCACCGGCTGGACACGCTACAGCCAGGGCAACGACTCCAAGGCGCTCAACCAGACCGCCACAGGGGTGCAGATCATCACCGGCAAGGGTGACATGCGTGTGGACCTGATCGCGCGCAACTTCGCCGAAGGGTTCGTGGACCTGTTCCGCATGATGCTCAAGCTGGTCAGCCAGCATCAGGACAAGAAGACGCAAATCAACGTCAACGGCCAGTGGGTGGACATGGACCCGCGGGAGTGGCGTAACCAGTTCGACGTGAACATCAATGTCGGCCTGGGCATCGGGTCGAAAGATGAGCAGGTGCAGAAGCTGATGGGCCTTGCGCAACAGCAAGCGAATGCCATGGCCATCGGCGTGAGCAACCCCAAGAACGTCTACGAGCTCCACGTGGACATGGCCGAGCTGATGGGCTTCAAGAACGCCGAGAAGTATTTCAACGACCCCGAGAAGAACCCGCCGCCGCCGCGTCCCGATCCAGAGGCCGCCAAGATGCAAGGCCAGTTGCAGATCGAGCAGATGAAGCTGCAGGCGCAGAACCAAAGCAAACAAGCCGAATTGCAGGCCAATGCGCAGATTGAGCAGGTCAAAGCGCAATACGCCGCGCAGGAAGCCGAGGCCAAGCGCAACTACGAAGCTCAGCTTGAGCAGGCTCGGATGCAGATGCAGGCCGAGGTGGATAACAACCGCCAGCGCGCTGAAGCCGAGCAGCACACGCTGAAGATTCAGCAGGAAGCCCAACTCGCTCAGTTGAAGCTGCAGAACGACGACGCAGCCCATCAGCGTGAGATGGCTTTCAAGTGGGAAGTCGCCCAGCTCGAAGCCGCAACCAAGATTCAGGTCGCCAACATCGCCAGCAAGGCCAAGTTGGACGACGCCGCAACCCAAGCCGCCACCGCCGAAGTCAGCGCGGACGTGACTCAGTAACCAAGGAACACCATGCCTTCATTTGCCATTGGCGCCACGATCAATCTGACGGTCGATGCCGACGACACCTACACGTTCACCGGCATTGCCGACATGACGATCACCTCGACCCAGGGGACGCAGACGGTGCACCTGGACGGTACGCAGACCATCGGACCTTACAAGGTGCAAACGTCGGTGTCGATCAAGGCAATCACTGCCGGATCGTATGACCGCATCTACGCGGCCAACGGTGCTTTTACGCTGGGTAGCCTGACCGCGGCCGAGATCGCCGTGGTGAACGCATCCCTTGCGGCTGGCACGGCATCGTTCCCTGTCGGCACGTTGGCCACGGTCGATGGGGCCATGTGGTCGCTGGCTGGGCTTGGCACTTCTGCTGTATTTTCATCGGTGGGCGGCTCTGGTGGCAGTTCGGCGACTATCGCCGACCTACTGCGCACCCAGCCATTGTTTGTTCCTGTTCGCGGCTTCCTGAACAACTGGAAATCCTTGTCGGCCTCAAATGCAGCCGCCACTGATAGCCAACTTCCCGTTGCTTCGCTGAACTCCGGAACCGTCAATCTGGCCGGGCGCTTGAACAAGTCGGCGGGCACCATTGCGGCCAAGGGTGAGAACATCCTAAACCTTCCGACCGGCTACGAGCCCGCATATTTGCAAGGGCATGCAGGTGGCTTCCTCGAAGCAACGACCTTCAACGTCATTGCCTGCCAGATCGGCTTCGATGCCCAGGGGACGCTGCCCATCATGACGGCTAACGTCAACACGGCCACGACCCCGTTCTTGTTGGAGACGAATGCCAGTTTCAAGGCCGCACCCATCCTCAGCGGCGCGGCGTACCAGCGCAATGCGGCCGTTTCCGACGATGTGGCTGTGCTGTTTCCGGCCGCGCTTCCTGCTTCGGCCAAAGTCTGCATGTACTTCCATGGCGCAGGCGATGACTATTTGAGCCACCTCACCGGCATCACGGCGGCCACTTCCACGCAGTTGTTGTTCCGTGCCACGCTCAAGGCGTTGCTGGCCGATGGCTGGATCGTCATCACGTCGTCTGGTGGATCGATCACCGACCACTGGGGAAACCCGGCGAGTTGGCTTGCAACCCAGGCCGCGCTTGCGTGGCTGAAGACCAAGTTGACGGTTGCAAAGCTCAGCGTGGTTGGTCAGTCGATGGGCGGGCTGACATCGTTGCGTGCGCTGGCGCAGTACTCGGGCATCACCAACTGGTATGGCATCTACCCCGTTTGCAACCTGGCGTACATGCAGGCGTCCAGCAGCTTCACATCGGCGATCAACACGGCATTTGGTGGTGCGCCAGGGTTTGCAGCCAACGTCGCGGATTGCGATCCGATGCAGTTTTCTACCTCGCAGTACGGAGGCAAGAACATGCGCATGACCGCATCCGCTTCCGACACCATCGTTTCCAAGGCCAACAATTCCGATCTGCTGGTGACAAAGGTCACGGGCACGGCGGCATCAGTTGTGCTGACCACGCATACCGGCACGCATGGCGATCCTTCTGCCTTTATTCCTGCCGACGTGGTGGCCCAGTGCAACCTGTAGTCGTGGCTACCACTGCTGGTCGTTGAGGTCTTCCCACTGCCGGCGATGTTCTTCAGGCGAGACATTCCGGTGGTGCCAGGCCTGCCAGGCGACAGCAAGTCCGGCGATGACAAAGACGCTCACGCCAGTAGCGATGGCGAACCAGTGAATTCCTTGCATTTCCGGGCCTTTTGGTAATTTGTTGAGCAGATGCAACTGTAACCCGATGCATAAACCGCGCCAATCCGGGAGCGAAACCATGTCACTAGAAGCCAAGATCCACCAAGCCAGCCGAGCGAAGGAAGTCCTCGATAACGAGGTCTACCAGCAGGCTTTCACCGACTACAAGACGGAGATCATCAAACAATGGGAAACCTCACCAGCCCGCGACGAGGACGGCCGCCAAAGGCTTTGGCTGATGCTCGCAACGCTGAACAAAGTGCAGTCGATGCTGCAAACCACGATGGAAACGGGGAAACTGGCAGCGCAGGAGCTGGAGCACAAGAAGTCGATCGCCGACCGGCTGAAGGAATCGCTTGGCATGACGCTGTGAAGCATGTGAAGAACAAGCACTGCTTCCACTACCAGATCGCCACAGTCTGGCATCCGGACGCCGACTGCGAAGTGCTCGACACGCACCACGGCAATGTGCGCGTGCAGGTCGGGGAGCCGGCCTACCAACTGACCACCGGGGAAATCATTGAACTGCGATGACAAAAATCATCGCGCTTGACTACGACGACACCTACACGGCAGATCCTGAACTGTGGGATCTGTTCATTGCGGCAGCCGTCAAGAATCGACACCTTGTGGTGTGTGTGACGTTTCGCTATCAGGACCGGCAGCCTATTGACGCGCCACCACCTGGGATTGAGTTGTTCTATACAGGCGGTCAGCCCAAAGGCGCATACATGGCAGCTCAGGGCCTGATGCCGGACATCTGGATCGATGATATGCCGGACCTCATCGGTCCCACCAGAAGGCTTTTAGAGCCAATCTAATTCAGCGTTTGCCCAACGCGCATGGATAGCCATTTCGGCTTATTAGTTGGGCAGGCCAGCGCAGTGATGCGTCGCCAAAGGAGAACGAGTGGACACGTCTACGACACCCACAGGCTCGGAAACGAGCGATTCAAGCCTCACCACAGCAGAGGCTGGCGCGGCATTCGCGTCGATGCTGGACCCGGTAGAGCCTCCTGAAAAGGAAGAGCCTGCCGCCGTTGAGGCTGAAGCGCAGCCCAACGAACAGGAAGAGGGGGCCAACCCCGAACCATCTGAAGCAGAGGGAGATGAGATCGTCACCGTCCTTGTTGACGGCAAGCCGGTCGAACTGACCAAAGCCCAGATCGCCGAGGCGCACAAGAGTGGCCTACGGCAAGCGGACTACACGGAGAAGACGCAGAAACTCGCCGAGCAGCGCAAAGCCGCTGAAGCAGAGACCGCGAAGGCCCGTGAAGAACGCCAGAAGTACGCCGATGGCCTGAACAAGGCCGCCGCGGTACTGGAAGCGCAGCTGCAAGAGCAGCAAAACATCGATTGGCAGCATCTTCTGGACACTGATCCGGTCGAGTATCTGAGGCAGCAACACATCGCCCAAAAGCGACACGCCGACCTGCAACAGACGCTCAACCAAAAGGCCCAGCTGGAGGAGGTTGTCAAAGCCGAGCAGGCGTCGAGCTATCGCGAACACATCCAGAACCAGCGGGATTTGCTTCTCGCCAAGGTGCCTGAATGGAAGGACGAGGCGAAGATGAAGCAAGGCACCCAGGAGATCAAGGACTACCTGCTCAAAGCTGGGTATTCGGAGTCCGAAATCTCGAACGTTCACGACCATCGCGCCGTGCTGAATGTCCGCAAGGCCATGCTGTACGACCAGATGGTGGCAAAGGCATCCGTCGCGGCCAAGAAGATCAACGCCACCCCGGCTCGGGTTGAGCGTCCTTCCACTGGTCAGACCCAAAACGTCGACAAACGCTCGGTTGCATTCCAGCGATTGAGCAAGTCTGGGCGCGTCGAAGATGCCGGCGCCGTGTTTGCATCCCTTTTAACCTAACGCCGAGAGGCGCAGGAGCCATTCATGACCGCACCTACCAATACCTTTGTTTCCACCGCCGCGATCGGGAACAGGGAAGATTTGGCCGATACCATCTACCGAATTTCCCCAACGCAGACCCCCTTGCTGAGCATGGCCAGCAAGACCAAAGCGACGGCCACGTTGCACGAGTGGCAGACCCAGGATCTCGCCGCAGCCGCCAGCAATGCGCAGGCTGAAGGCGACGACGCCGCCGCCAAGGTTGTGACGCCCACCGTCCGTCTGGGCAACCGCACCCAAATCAGCACCAAGACCGTTTTCGTCTCCGGCACGCAGCAAGCAACCCTTTCTGCCGGCCGCAAGGACGAGATGGGCTACCAGATGGCCCTGGCCTCTCTGGAACTGAAGCGCGACATGGAGTTGGGCCTGACCCAGAACAACACCGCGGCTACCTCGCCACGCACCTCGCGCGGCCTGGTGGGCTGGGCCGGTGACAACGTGGACGCTGGTGCCGGCTACGTCGCTCCGAACTACGTCACCAACGTGGCGCAAACCGACGGCACGCAAGCCGCCTTCACCGAAACGCGCATGAAAAACGTGCTGCAGAAGGTCTACACCGCTGGTGGCGACCCCGACACGATCATGTTCGGCCCGCTGGCGAAGCAAACCTTCTCCAGCTTCACCGGCAACTCGACCCGTTTCGACAAGGGCGAGGACAAGAGCCTGACCGCATCGGTGGACGTGTATGTAGGTGACTTCGGCGAGCTCAAGGCTGTGCCGAACCGCTTCCAGCGCGCCCGCGATGTGTGGGTGCTGCAGTCCGACAAGCTGGCGGTGGCCTACCTGCGTCCCTTCACGACCATCGACCTGGCTCCTACCGGCGACTCGATGAAGAAGGAAATCGTGGTCGAGTACTGCCTGGAAAACCGGGCACCCAAGGCCCACGGCGGGATTTTGGACATTCTGTAAGCTCCTGGCCCGGCTAACCACCGGGCCTTTTCTTTCCCTCAACGCTGAGAAGCGCAGGAGCCTTCATGGGCAATCGATTTGACGACAGCATCACGGTCACAAAGACCGGTATTGCCATCACGACCTCCGGCACGTCTGCCGGCGGCGCAATTCCTACCGCATCGAGCGGTGAAATCCCCAGATACATCCGCGTTGCCGCCTCTGCCGCGGCGTGTGTCCGCATCGGTGCTGGCGCGCAGACTGCCGTCGCCACCGACTTGCAAGTTCAACCCGGTGACGCCGTGATCCTTCACGTTCCTTCTGGCGTCACCAACATTGCCGCGATTCAGGTTGCCGGCCCAGGTGTGGTGCAGGTCAGCCCCCTGGAGAACTGCTAATGAGCGGCTTGCAGTCCAGCATCCACGTTCAGGACGGCCGCATGGTCGTCTCCAACACCCAGGATTGCACGCCCATCGCTGAATACGCCAAGTCGCAGCACAACATCGGTGCGCATGGCACCAGCGAGATGAAGCACGCCGCACGCATCCCCATGGTGATGGTCGAAAAGTACATCAACGACAACGGGATCAGCTTCTCCGACTGGTGCAAGGACAAGGCCCACATCAAGCGGATGCTGCAAGACCCGGCGCTGGCGCATTTCCGCATCTGGCCTGGAGCAATCTGATGTCGCTCGCTACCTATTCCGACCTGCTGGCCTCTGTTGCAGCCTGGGCGAACCGTGCCGACCTGGATGCGATCATTCCCGATTTCGTGACCCTGGCCGAAGCGCGGATCAACCGCGACCTTCGCCTGCGCATGCAACTGGTCAGCACGACCTTCAGCACGGTCGGCGGTACGCGCTCGCAAGCGCTTCCTTCCGACTGGCTGGAATTCCAGAACCTCGACGTGTCTGGCGGTGCCTCCTCTGCGCCATTGAACTATGTGCCGCTCGGCTACATGGAAGAGAAGTTTCCCGACAACGGCTCGCTCGGCAAGCCCAGCATCTACACCTTGCAAGCAGGCAACTTCCTGCTCGCACCGACCCCGGACATTGTTTACACGCTCAAGGCGGTGTATTACGCCAAGTTTCCGGCTCTCAGCGTCACGCCGACCAACTGGCTGTTGACCAATCACCCATCGGTCTACCTGAACGCCTGCATGAAGGAATTCAGCCTGTACACGATGAACGACGAGCGCGCCGCACGCTGGGAGGCCATGTACAAGAGCGCCATCAAGGACGTTCAGGACGCTGACGACTCGGCCCTGTCCAGCGGCTCCGCACTGAGGGTGCGCGCAGGATGAACCCCATCGTTGGTTTTGCGCCGGATTCAGACCCTCTGGTGCCGGGGATCTTCCTCGACTGCGCCAATGTGGTGCCTTACGAATCCGGGTTCCAGGGTGCACCGACGCCGGTCGCGGTGGCTGCTGCTGCGCTCGCTGCCGAATGCCGCGGTGCGATTGTTGCGACGAAGCTGGACGGCACGCGCCGGGTGTTCGCCGGAACGCAGACCAAGCTGTACGAGCTCACCGGATCGACCTGGACCGACCGCAGCGCAGGCACTTACACCGGCTCCAGCGAGTCGCGATGGAGCTTCTGTCAGTTCGGTGATACGACGGTGGCCTCCAATCTGACGGACGCCATGCAGTCGTCGGCCTCCGGGGCTTTTACTGCGATTGCCACGGCCCCCAAAGCCAAGATCGTCGTCAGCGCATCGTCCAATTTCGTGATTGCTTTCAACACGAACGACGTGACCTATGGGGCTTCACCGGACCGCTGGTGGTGCTGCGCTCAGAGCGATCAGACCAACTGGACACCCAACGTAGCCAACTCGGCCAACACGGGGCGCCTGGTGGCGATTGAAGGCCCCATTCAGGCCGCCATGACGCTTGGGGATTACGTGGTGGCCTACAAAGCCCGCGGCATCTTCATTGGCTCGTTTGCCGGCGCGCCAGTGGTCTGGCAGTGGAACCTGGTGCCAGGCGGCGAGGCGGGTGCTGTTGGTCAGGATGCGGTCTGCGACATCGGCGGGGCACATTTCATCGTCAGCAACGACAATTTCTGGCTGTTCGATGGCACCCGTCCTCAACCCATCGGCACGGGTGTGGTGCGCAAGTGGTTCCTGGACAACTCCAGCCCGAGCTACCGCAACCGGACCAAAGCCTCCTACGACAAGCAAAACAACCTGGTGCGGGTAAGCTTCCCCTCGCTTGCATCGAGTGGCGCGTGTGACACATGCCTCGTGTACCACGTGGTTGCCAAGAAGTGGGGCCGCGCCGATACGACGCTTGAGGCGCCGCTGAACTACATCTCGCCCGGCGTGACGATTGACGGCCTGGATGCATATGCCAGCACCATCGATACGCTGCCAAACATTCCGGTTGATTCGCAGTACTGGCTGTCTGGCGGGCAGGTTTCGGCGTACTTCAACACGTCGCATCAACTGGTTTCGCTAAACGGCATCACGCAGGCGTCCAGCTTCACGACGGGTGACATGGGCGATGACGACGCCGTGACGATCCTGGACCGGTTCCGGGTCCGCTATGTCAATCGGCCAACAACAGCGATTGCCTCGGGCTCGTTCAAGTTCAACGAGGGTGATGCGCTGGTCGCAGGGCCATCGGGCGCGATCAATGACGGCAAGTTTGACATCCGTCAGACGGGCCGGTTCCATCGCATCCGCGTGGACATGACCGGGCCGCACAAAGAGACGGCCTTCGACGGTAAGCCCAAGGTAACGGGGGCGCGATGAAAGAACTTTCTCTGCGCCCGTATCACGGACGGCTGTTCGTCGCCAAGTCGCGCAAGGAGTACGAGCGCGAGCATGTCAATCTCTTCAAGACGCCGGACATCCTGACTTGCGCCCAGGTTGGCCGCTTCACTGGCGGGGAGGGCAAGGATGGGATGTGGACCTATCTGATATGGGCGGCTGCTACCCCGCAACTGGTGCACGAACTGAGTCACGCCGTTCTGCACGTTTTCGAGCGCTGCGGTATCGATCCTCGGGAGGCGGGCGGGGAGCCGTTCTGCTACATGCTGAGCCAACTGTTGCAGGAGGCCGCATGAGGCTCGAAGAAAACCCGCAGCTTCCAATCGGTGCCACCAGCCCTTACGAGGTGGCGTTGAACCAACTGCTGACCCGCGTCTTCCGTGCGTTTGCTCAGAAGGCCAATCAGATCGCCGATGGTCGTGTTTCGGCCATCGACAACGCGCTTACATCGGCCCCAACCACGGGGCAGTACCAGCGTGGCGATTTTGTCCGCAACAGCGCACCGGTAGAGGCCGGAACCGCGGGCAGTAAATACGTCGTGACAGGCTGGATCTGTGTCGCCGCGGGCTCGCCAGGCACCTTTGTGCAGCACCGCGCCCTGACCGGCAACTGACTTTAAACAACCCCTAACGCTGCGAAGCGCTGGAGAGCACATGGCAAACCCATATCTTGCGACCGAAAACCCCTATCTGACCTCCAGCATTGACAAGGCGCAGGGCGATCTGGTCAGGAACTACAACATGACGGCCCAGCCGGCGTACAACAACGCCATGGTGAAGTCGGGCTCGTTCGGCAATGCCGGCGTGCAGCAACTGAACGAAAACTCTCAGAAGAATCTGCAAAGTTCTCTGGGTGACATCTCGAACACGCTGCGTGGCAACGCCTACAACCAGAACATCCAGAACTACCAGTGGGATCAGAATTTTGATCGCAGCCTGTACAACGACGCCTTCAGCCAGAACAACCAGAACCTGCAAACCGGCATCGGCCTGCTGTCGGCCATGAACGGCTACAACCAGCAGGATCTGAACAACGGGACGACGGTCCAAAACACCCCGCTGAACTACTACGGGCAGTTTTCCCAGAACGCCAACAGCCTGGGGCAGGGCTTCGGCACCACGACCGGCGTGCAAGGCAGCTCGGGCAGTCCAATCACCTCGGCCCTGGGTGGCGCGCAGCTCGGCAACAGCATCTACAACCAGTACAAGAACGGCTCTGGCAACACCGATTGGGTGAGCGGCTCGGGCAACTACGCCCAATACACCAACCCGGACTACGGCCAGTTTTTCTGATGCCAGTTGTTCGGCCGGCCTCCATTGACTTTGAGGCCGCGGTTCAAGGATTGACGCCAGCCTTCGATCTGTCGGAGGTCCACAACGCATGCACCTGGGTTACCAAGTGCCAGCAGGACATGGCCCAGCTGTGGCGCGACGGTAGCCTTTGGGCCGTCACCGAGGTGGTGGAAACCAAGCGCGGCCGCGCCCTGCATTTCGTTGCGATGGCCGGCGATTACGTCGATTCACTACGCATCGAGATCGAGGCCTGGGGCAAGTCCGTTGGCTGCAACAAGGCATTTTTTACCGGTCGCAAAGGGTGGGCGAAGCGCCTCCCGGCTTACCGGATTCGCACAGTGACTCTAGAAAAGGACATTTGACATGCCAGACGCAATCATCGGTCAGGTGGCAGGCGCTGCCGTTGGCGGCCTGCTTGGCGGTGGTGACAGTGGAGGCGGTGCGGGCACGACCACGGCCACCAAGGAACCTTGGGCAGAAGCCGCGCCCTGGATCAAGAGCAACCTCGCCACGGGCCAGGCGCTGCAGAGCCAGTACGCCGCCAATCCGTTCAATCAGCAGCAACTTGCCGCGCTGGGGAATATGGGCAATCAGACTTCCTACATGAACACGCTGATTCCCGACCTTTTGGGGCAGATCAGCGGGCAGCAAACCGGCTTCAACCGCGACAACCCGAGCGCACGGCCTGCCTCGTACAACTTCGGCACGACCGGTAACCAGTCGGGCAATTCCGGCCTGTTGGCCATGCTCGCCCAGCGCCAGCAGACCGCGCCCATGACGACCACGGCAGGCCTGGGCTATGCCATTCCTCAAGCTACGATGGCGATGGAGCAACCAGTCAAGGCGCCAGCAACAGGTCCACAGTACCAAGTGACGGACCCGTTCGCAGCCTTCAACAGCGACGGAGGCCGTTGATATGGCTGGCTTGCTCGACTTCCTCAACAACCCCGACGCCCAGCTTGGCATCAACCTGCTGGCTGCTGGTGGCCCTTCCACCGTGCCGATGAACATCGGCCAGCGTGTGCAGGGCGCTATGCAAGTGGGCCAGGCGCAGAACATGGAGAAGCTGAAGAATGCTCTCCTGCAATCGCAGATCGCCGAAAACACCAGCCAAGATGCCATGCGCCGTCAGCAGTTGGCGATGTCCCAACGGCAAATGGACATCCAGAACCAGTTGCTCGGCATCGGTCAACCAGCGACCACCACGCAGCAGCCTGGAGCGATGCCTGGGGCCAACATCACCAGTAGTGCCGGCACGGCACCAATGCCCGGCCAAAACGTGGCAGGCAGTGGCGGCACTGCGCCCATGCCCGCGCCTTATGCTGGCGCGCAGCAGGGCACGCCAGCGGCCGGCACGCTCGATGCCATGTCCAAGCAATACGGCATCCCCGCCGAAGCGCTGAAATACGACCTCGTTTTCAACGGCGGCAAGGGTATCGCGGCCATGGTGGAGAAGCGCGGCACGCCGGATATGCAGGTGACGAATGGCTATGCCTACGACAAGAACAAACTGCAGCAGGGCTTCATCCCTGGCGTGAACACCGCGGCCAACGGCATGACCTCTGTGACTATGCCAGACGGGCAGGGCGGTGTACGTGTTGGAACCCCCATGGGCGCGCTGGAAACCTACGGTGCTTACCAAGACATCACCAATCGCAGCGGAGCCGCCTACAAAGAAGGCACGCCGACCATTGGACCTGATGGTCGCAAGCGCATCGGCTCGGTCCTGTCCAACGTGCAGCCAGCGACCTCTGACTATCGGGCATCGCTGCAGAACCTGCCTCAGGCTCAAGGCGGCATGACCAGCAGTTTCCAGGGTGCTCCAGAAACGGTTCTGCCGATGATCGCTGCCATCAAAGATCCACAGGAGCGCGCCAACGCCTATGACGCCTACTCGCGGCAGATGACTAACGGCGGCCCGACCGTGGGCGCACCTGGTGGCAATGTGGTGGAGCTGTCGCCGCAGGAACAAAGCCGGAACACCGCTGATTCTGCTTATCAGAGCGGTGTTGCCAAGGATCAGGTCGAGCAGCGCAAGAACATCGTTTCTGCTGGTTTCAGTGCGCCAAGTCGCATTGCGAAGCTGCAGCAGATCGACAAGCTGTTGGGCGACTTTGAAGGCGGCGCGCTCTCTGACAAGGGTGTTCAGTTCGCCAGCGCAATGAACTCGCTCGGCATGAAAGTGGACAAGAACCTCCCGAACAAGGAAGCGGCGCTTGCCATGAGCCGAGAGATTGCCCTT
The DNA here is from genome assembly GCF_001955695.1 of Rhodoferax koreense. Lineage (NCBI taxonomy): Bacteria > Pseudomonadati > Pseudomonadota > Betaproteobacteria > Burkholderiales > Comamonadaceae > Rhodoferax > Rhodoferax koreensis. The sequence goes on from NZ_CP019236.1 coordinate 2,332,842, forward strand.
GGCCTGCGCAATCCTGCTGGTGGTGCTGGCATGCCCGGTGCGATGTCGGATGCCGATCGGAATTTTCTTTCCAGCATGACGCCTGATATCGGCCAGACGGCACAAGGCCGCAAGCAAATCATCCAGGCCGGCATCGCGGTCGAAACACGCAATCAGCAAGTCGCCGATTTCGCTCGGAAGTACGAGGCGAAGTATGGGAAGCTCGACAACGGCTTCTATTCTCAACTCGCAAATTGGTCCAGCGCTAACCCGCTGTTTGGCAAATGAGTGGATTCGATCCTGATGTGTTCGGCACACCCAAGGGGGAGGCAACGTCTGCGGGTTTCGATGAGTCCATTTTCTCGACACCGAAAGCTCCAGCCAGCACCCTGGAGCCGAAGGCGAAGGGAACAGGCTCGGCAGTCATGGATACTGGAAATGCCCTGGGGACGGGGTATTTTCGTGGTCTGACGCGCCTAGCCGGCCTACCTGTGGACACCGCGGCCAACGTGCTCGACCTCGGCAAAGCACTTATCGGCACGCCGTATACCGCCATCACTGGCAAGACTCCAGATGCACTGCAGATTCGTCCTCGCGACGAGATTCCAGGCTCCAGCGAATGGCTTCTGAAGCAGGCGCGCAAGTCCGATGCTGGGCGTTTGATGGTCGATCCGGCCAACCCTGACTATGAGGGTGGATACACACAGGCCATCGGCGGCGCCTTGACCGGCGTGATGAAGCCTAACACCGTCCAGCAAGCGGTGAATCAGGGCATCAATTCCGCACTTAGCGCAAGTTCTGGCAAGCTGGTCTATGACTCCACGGGCGACACGGCGTTAGCCATCGCCGCCGGCATGGCCCCAACCGGTATCCAGACATACGGCACGGATTTGGTTCAGCGCGGCGTGCGCGGTGGTGAAGCTGGCCGGCAGAACATGGCGCAGCGCATCCAAGATCTGAAGAATGCGGGCGTTGACAATCCGACGCTTGGCCTTGCCTCGGGTAACAAGCTAATTGGCGGTGTGGAAAATCTGCTCCAAAGCACGCCTGGCGCCCTAACGGTGATGGGCAAAGCTCGGGATGCCGCCATCGCTGGCTTGCAGCAAAAGGCCCAAGAGGCGGCCAACCAAGCATCCAACAACCGCGGCACACTGGAATCTGGCATGTCTATCCAGAGTGGGCTGAACCGTGACTTCAGGGACCAGGGCAAGGCTACGACAAAGCAGCTATACAACAAGCTGGATGAAGTGATCCCAGCACAAACGCCGGTCAATGTGGCCAACACCAAGGCAACGATCCGAGCACTGAATCCCGAGATCGAGGGTGCCCCAAACCTGTCGCCGCTGTTCCAGAATTCGCGCATGCTTGGCATCGGCCGAGCCATTGAGGCCGACACGCAAGGTACGCGTCCGGGCGTCATGCTGGACATTCGTGGTGGTGGTGGTCTGATGAATGCGCCCGTCGCCGTTCCAGTAGCCGCCATCCCTGGTGGATCGTCCACCGACAAGCTGCCATTCACCGCTGTGAAGCAGTTGCGCACCGCCGTGGGGAATGAGATTTCCGACAACACCATCATGAGTGACGTTCCACGCAGCAAGTGGAATCCGCTCTATGGTGCATTGAGTGGCGACATGCGCACCGCCGCAGAACAGACCAGTCCAGCCGCTACCCAGGCCTTCAATCGCGCCAACAACTACAACCGCGCCAACTTGGCCCGGATGGAACGCGTGGCGCCTTTCGCCGATGCAGGAACACCAGAACAAGCCTTCCGCATGTACGCCAAGTCTGCAGAAGACAACTTGTCCACCCTGCAGGCGGTGAAGAAGTCTCTTCCAGAGGGTGCGCGCGGTGATGCCGCTGGAACCGTGATCGAGCGGCTTGGACGGGCTACCAACGGTGTGCAAAACGATGCTGGCACGGCATGGAGCCCTGAAACGTTCCTGACCAACTGGAACCGCATGACACCGGCAACCCGACAAGAGCTTTTTTCGGGCTTCAAGAACTCGGCAGAAGTCAAGTCAGCGGTAGACAGCGTAGCTCGCGCCACCAGCATGATGCGCGACACCTCCAAGATGTGGGCCAACCCGTCCGGTACGGGCGCGAACTCTGCAGCACGCGGGATTTTGGCCACTGTGGCCGGCGGCGGTGCGGCCGCGCTTGGTGGCTTGCTGAATCCTGCCGTGCCACTCAGCGCAGCGGCCGGTATTGGTGGCATCAACATGCTTTCTCGGGCTGTCACGTCGCCTCGCGTGGTCAATGCCATGGCATCGAAGAACTACATCGATCCAGAGCTGGTCAACGCCCAAGTTAACGCCCTGGTCGGCGGCGGACTGCTAAATCAGCGCTAAGAAAAAGACAAAGACCGACACGCCGATGACCAGGATCGGCACGACCAGCCACAGGGCGGCCACGGAGTTTTCGGTACTTTGATCAGGTTTCACTTTTAGTTCCAGACCCGCCACCGAGCGGGTTTTCGCATTTTAGGAGCAACATGGCAGTTCAAACCACCCTCGCCAGCCTTTCGACCAACGCCGCCCTGAACGGCCCGGACGGCGCCTCTGACCCACCCTCGACACTGGACGATGCGATCCGTTACCACGGCGCATTCATCGCCACATTGCGTGACCAGGCCGACGCCATCACCAACCAGACTTGGCAGAACCTCACCGCCAGCCGTGCGATCAACACGACGTACACCAACAGCACAGGCCGGTCCATCATGGTCGCTGCCTCTGCATCTGGCCTGGTTGCGAACAGCACACTTGCCGTGGCCTGGAACATTGCCGGGGTGTCTGGGATCGGGATCAACGTCGCCACTGCGGGATCGACGCCAGCCAACACGACCTTGACCGCTTGCGCACTCATCCCGAACGGTGCCACTTATGTCTTTGCGGTCACGCAGGGCTCGCTCACCTCCTGGTTCGAACTTCGTTGAGGCGCACATGAAATACTTCAAAAACCCCGCGAATGTCGTCTACGCATTCGAAGCCGATGGATCGCAGGACGCCTTCATCGGGCGCGAGTTGAAAGCCATCTCAAAAGCCGAAGCCGATGCGTTGAGCCAGCCGGCCGCAGTTGCCCCGCAGCCTCGCCAATTCACAAGTCTTGAACTACTCGACCTGTTCACCGCTGGCGAGCAGCTTTCGGTTGCAACAGCGGCCATGACCAATCCGCAGGTCAAGCTCTGGTACGACCGATTACTGGCTGCGCAGTACGTGACGATTGCAGACCAGCGCACGCGAGATGGTTTGTCTGCCTTGGTGGCCATGGGCCTACTCACTGCGGAGCGGAAGGCGTCGATTGTTGCAGCAATGGAGGCCACGTGAGATTCCTCCTAACCCTCATCCTCTGCGCGCACCTCCTGACGCCCATCGCTGTATGGGCTCAGTCCACCATGAAAAGCCCGCTCAGCTACAGCCTCTATGAGTACGGCGCCATGCTGGGCATTGCAATGCTCGGCGGCTTGGTGCGGTGGTATCTGGCCATCCGCAAGGGGGATGCGATGACCTACAGCCTTTCCGCCCTGATTGGTGAGCTGTGCGTGAGCGCATTCGTGGGGCTGATCACGTTCTGGATCTGTGAAGCCTTGACCATCCAGCCCTTGTACACCGGCGCGATTGTGGGCGTGTCGGGTCATCTTGGCGCGCGGATGCTGGTGATGGTGGAGCGCGCAGGTAAGCGCCTGGCTGAGAAGCGGCTCGGCATCAGCCTGGAAGAGACAGGTAACGCACCTTTGGGAGAACGCTGATGAATGCAAACCGACAAGCCTTCCTCGACATGCTCAGCGTGTCCGAGGGCACCAGCACCAGCCCAATGACGCAGAACAAAGGTTACGACGTATGAAGTATAATTGCCAATTTACTTATGGAGTTGGCAATGGTATTTCACAAGCATCCTATTTACAGAGCATGGATTGCAATGCGCCAGCGCTGCGAAAACCCAAACAATACCGCGTACAAATTCTATGGCGGCAAGGGAGTAAAAGTTTGTCCGCAATGGGGAACATTCGCGAAATTCCTAGCCGATGTTGGGGAGCCGCCTGCGCCTGGATTCACGCTGGACAGAATCAATCCATCCGGGGACTATGAACCAGGAAATGTTCGGTGGGCCTCACGATTTACTCAGGCAACAAACACGAAGATAAGGGAAGACAACTCATCTGGACTGAAGGGCGTCTCGTGGTTCCATAGGACCAACCGCTGGTTTGTTTTTATAAACCATGAAAAAAAGCGTGTTGCATTGGGATATTACGAAGATTTCTTCGAAGCCTGCTGCGTTAGGAAAAGCGCGGAGCATTTTATATGGTCTGGTCCAAGTCCTCATCTGTATATCGCATCTCTTAAGGATCGGCTAAAGGCCATTCCGAATAAAGGATTGTTTAAAAATGGGCACTCAATTAAGCGTAAATCGAAAAGCGTTCCTTGATATGCTATCGATATCAGAGGGAACATCAACTCACCCAATGAGCCGGAATAATGGTTTTGACGTGATCGTGACCGGGCTTGATGGTCCTGAAATCTTCGATGACTACAGCGACCACCCGTTTGCCAACGGTCGCAAGCCAAAGCAGATCAACAGCAAGGGCCTGTACTCGACCGCTTCCGGCCGCTATCAGTTCATGCTGAAGGACTGGGCGCACTACAAGAAGCAGTTGAACCTGGCCGATTTCGGGCCGGTGTCTCAGGATCTGTGGGCCATTCAGTTGATCCGCGAGCGTGGTGCCCTGCCGCTGATCGATGCTGGCTCGTTCGATCAAGCCGTGGCGGCCGTGCGCAACCTGTGGGCATCTCTGCCAGGGGCCGGGTATGGCCAGCCCGAGAGGTCCATGCAAGCGCTACGTGCGGCGTATCTGATGGCCGGGGGCGAAGTGCTGTGATCGCCTGGCTGTCGCCCAAGACCTGGATTGCCCTAGGTCTGGCTGCGTTCCTCATCTTCACCCACGCCTTCATCTATCGCGCCGGCAAAGCATCTGTCCGCGCCGATTGGGACAGATCCACCATCGCCCAGCAGCAAGCCGCGGCTTCGGCCGAATCCGAAAACCGCCGTCTTGAAACCCTTCGTCAATCCCGAGTAATAGAGGCACAAAATGCAGCTACAAAACGCACGCAAGCCTTTCAGGCTGCTTATCTTGCTGTTGACGCTGAGCGCCGCAGGTTGCTCGACCTTGCCAGCGCCCCCACTGCCTCAAACGTGCCCGGCCAACCCGAAGCCGCCGGAGATCGGGCTACAGCTTCCATCCGTTCCGTACTCGGAGCGTGTACGGCTGAAGTTCAAGAGCTGGGCCGAGCAGCTGACCAGCACGCCAGCGATGTAAAGATGCTGCTTGAGGCTTGGCCAAGATGAGCGACATCACCTACCGCATCGTGCACCGCCGCGACACCGTGCTGGTGTTTGAGCGCGGCCCGGACAAGCGCCCCACGTCATCGCTGCAGGTCGCGCGCATGGGCGACAACGGCATGATCGACAGCCTGATGGGCGCAGGCTTCTACAAGCTGATGGAGACAGTTGGGCTCAAGCCCTTCCACGAAATGGGCGTGTCCCACGTCTACGCGGCAATGACAGACATCCACCTCGACATGCTGCGTGAGCGAATGCCGCTCGTTAAGGCAACTTGGTTGCGCCCAACAGTGGTTGACGGCATACCCATGAATTGGGTGGAGATAACGGCCTCGGGCGAGGAAGGCGCGCATTTCACAGAGTCGAACTTTGCCGTCCTCTAGGCTCGACTTATCGGGGACGAAGATTTAGAATCTAGGCCTCGGCCAGCTGGTCTGACACCTCGGAAAGACGAGGGCTATCAAGTTAGGCTTTAGTTCAGAACTGGAGAACACCGCGAGCCGTAAGGCAGTGCGGAGGGGCCGTTGCATTTGCCGTGCTCGGAGGCCTAACTTGATGGTGAATGCGCAATTGCTGATGCGCGAGCGATAGAACCGCTATCTCTATCCGTGTAGCGGGAGTTTGTGATGGGCGCCGGGGCAATCCTTAGAGGCGACGCACACAAGCAGGAAATTCAGCACCTGCCACCATCACCCCAATCCAAGGCAGATAGCCCCATCTTCACCGGCAGTGGGTGGGATTGGCGCCATTGGCGCACGGAGGATGGGTTGATGCTGGCCGGTGCTGATCTCCGGCTTACTACACCCTGCGATCTCTCGCGCTTCGTCTCGCATCCGGGCCTGGTGCATGAACCCGTCACTTGCTCTAGGCGCATCAGCCTGCGCATTCACCATCATTGAAGCGCCCCGGTCGTGAGCCGGGCGAGGTATCCGTTTCGGGTAGAGCTCGTTGCACATCCTACGCGGTCCGCTTGTACTTCGCTCGCCGCGCCGACGCTTCAATGATGGCCCTGCCCTCGCAGGGTCCATGAAATCCTATCCCCCTGCCTCGATGCGGGCAAAGACGGCATCCAGTTCGGCCGGCGTGGTAGCGACGAAATATCGCTGCTCTACCAATTCCGCGAATTTGGTTAACTCCGCCAGCATGTTTCCCGTCGCCCTGGACTGCACCACGTCGTAGGCGCCCTCAATGCCGGCATAGTCGATCTTGCCCGTCAGGAAGCCGGCCTTACGTGCAGTCTCAATGATCTCGTCTTTCGTCATGTCGGCTCTTCCAGGTAGGTGGGTGGGAAGTTAGAGCGTCTGGCTCTCAATGTCGAAAGGCGTGCCGTCCACGTCATCGCATATCCAGACCTCTTCGTCGTTCAGCGACGGCTCCCAGGATGCCGTGGCCCGGCCCGCCGCGATTTTGATGGCGGCCTCAAGGGTGTCGGCCTCCACGACCGTGCGGGCGCTGATGGTCACTTTTGCCTCAAGGTGGAATTTCATTTTGTTTCTCGATCTGCTCAGACAGTGGGTGGGATTGCGGCCATGCGGCCACGAATGGCATCGATGCGGCGCAGCAATTTTCGGACGCCTTGCTGGTTGCGCTTGACGTGATCGGCCTGATGGCCTCGGAGCCAGCTGCATTTGTCCACGTCGCCGATAAATGCGCTTTCAAGCGTGGCCACCAGATAAAAGGCTGTGTAGGGGGCGTGCGTTCCGCGCAGGTTGATCCGATGTCGCTCGAAGTGCTCAAGCTCGGACGAAACGCCGTGTTCGGTGAGCCCAACGTGAAGCGGCTCACCGCAGCCCGAACATACGCCCGACGTATCCGACTCCGAACCCCAGCCGCCGTCCACGAGGTATTCACCGTCCGGGTTTTCCGCATTCAAACGGTCCACCTCCTTTTGACAGCACGCGCGGCAGTAATCCTCGCCTTGCTCGGGGTCAGCGTTCCGAGCGGCAATCCAGTGCGCATGATCTGCCTTCTTTTCGGCGGGCAACGCAATGGGGCGCAGGAACTCCAGGCAGCGCTGCATCTTGGTGTCGATATCAGTTGTCATGGGCTTCTCGGGCAGTGGGTGGGAATCACTCGAAACGGAGCCCGTCTTCGATGGCCTTGGCGAACTGCTCGAAGGCACGCATCCGGCCGTATTCGACCGCCCGGCGCACGTCCTCATCGGACATCCGGTTCTTTGGCTTGAGCTGTGACGTCCCATTGCCCATGTCGAATTGTTGGTCTGCTGCGATGCGGTCTGCTCGCGCATACAGGGCTTTCAACGCGGCGGCCTTGGAAAATCTTTGGTTGTTCATTTTGATGTACCCGGCAAGGGGGTTGCATTCTTCACGCGGTCGGCAAGACTGCGCAACCGGTCGATCTCGCGGGACAGCGCCATTTCGACGCTGCCGAAGTGCTTCGGATCATTGCGGTACGCATCGGCGAAGCCCGCAATCTCATTGGACCGGCGAGTCAGGATGTTGGCCACCTCAAAGCGGTCGGACTCGCTCAGGCTGTTTTCGTCATTGTTCATGTGGATGTGCGTCGGGCAGGGATGGGGTCGGCCTGTGTGGTGGTGGGAATTGGCGGCAGTGGCATCCAATGAGTTGGCGCATCGAGACCGTGGGTTCCACCGGTTACCGCACTGGCGAACTTGTCCCAAGCGCTGGCGTACCACGCCTCAACAATCATCCGGTTGCAGTACACCAGCATCGAGCGGCCATCCTTCGGCGCCGTCTCGATCGGTTGCCAAGCCTGGGAGAGACGCTCTTCACGCATCTCGCGCACGCAATCAGGACATCCCCATGCTCCCTGCTTCGCAGGCCCGTGCGTCGGGCATTTCTGCCACCAAGGCGCGCTCATTTAAGCCGCCAGTTCAAACATCGGCACTTCGCGGAAGCCGGGGAACATCGCGTGGTGCTCGGTCATCAGGCCCAGCTTGACAGCGCGGCGGGCGGTGAACTTTTGCGATTCCGTCATCGCCAGGCCGTTGAGGCGACCGTTGTTGGCGGCAGTTGCGGAGAGGATCACGGCGGCGATCTTGTTGCCGTACTTGGATTCCACTGCTGCGATGTTGACTGAGATCATTTTGTTCTTCCCGGTGCGTTGTCGATGTATTTATTGTGCCACCATAAATAGAGATTGCAAGCTATTTTTGATGCCACAACAAATATATTTTCAGTGGCACTACAATTGCCGCATGACCGATGAAGAAAAACGCGCCCGTGGGCGCCCCCCGCTCGAAGAACCGTTGGAGCGGCGCGCCATGTTCCTGCCGAAAAGTGTGTGGGCGAAGATCGATTCGCTCGGCAAGAAAGAAGGGCTGAAGTGGGCACGCGAAGTGCTGGCCAAGGCCAAGCTGCCGAAGACCCCCTAGCCGCAGCTTCCGGCAAAGGGGATGCGATCCAGTTCAAAACTACCGCGTAAGTAGTTGATTTCAAATGACCGGTAACGCGCTCGTTTGGTTGTATTTCCAGCGGTGGAATTGCTGGAAAACCAATGTCAATCAATGACTTGGGCGTGAATCGAGGTGTCTGCGAATGATCCAGCAGACGGCTATAGCCTGGCGGCGATCTGTTCTGCGGTTTCACGGTAATACGATTCCATCAGTATTTTCAAGTTCTTGTGCCTGCTGATTCTGGCCAGCGTCATCACATCCATTCGACGGGACAACATCGTCAGCGCGGTGGCGCGGCTGTCGTGGAACGTCAAGCCATCGATCAGCAACTGGTCGGTCAAGTCTGAGAACAGTGCGCTGGCGATGTCTGGCCGCACGGTGAACGGCTGGTACTTTGCAAACAAGGCCGCGCCTTTCCGCGCGAGGGGTACTTTGATGGGCGGTGATGCTTTTCCGCTGTTCTTGTCGCGCTCCAGAATTGCCACCTTCCCGACCACCCGCGCCGCAAGGATCTCGTTCAAACGCATGCCGGTGTGCAGGGCGATATGGAACGCGCGAATGGTTTGCAGCGTGTTTCCATCGCGCTGGGCGCGAAGAACGCGCTTGATCAGTCTCCACGTCCAGACTTGATGCCGCGGCGGTAGGTGCTCGGGCATTCTCACCCCCTTGCATGGGTTTGAAGTCAGAACCTTCCATTCCTCCACTGCCACACGAAATAGGCATCGCATTACCGTGAACTGCCGGATGACCGTTGACCCGCTTACGTCTTTCAGGCGCGTGTCCCGCCACTCACCCAGCATCTGGCTTGTGATAGAGGCGAGGGGCGTCTCTGCACCAAAATAGACCGCCATCTCATCCAGGCGACGGCGCTCCCAGTCTGCGGCGCTTGCTGCTTTCTCTTGCACCACCGTGGCAAGATATTTGGTTGATGCCTGCTCCCAGGTCATGCCGCCTGAGCCCTTCAACGAATCCAGAGATGCCTCTGTATCCATGGCCCACTTCTGCGCCTCGCGCTTGGTGTCAAAGACTTTGCTGGATCGACTTCCGTGCTTTTGCACCTCGGCGCGCCAGCCGGTTGAGAGTTTTCGTATGTAGGCCATGGGTTGTTGTGCGGGATCGCATGCGGGATTGATGCGGGGAACTATCTTATCCCGCGATGTGACCATCCAGCGCCTACAGGCGTGAAACCGACACTGTTTCATCATGGTTCCATACGATGCTTCCGCACCACGGCAGCAAGACGTCCAGCAGCCCGGCCTTCGTCGACGCGGTGGCGCCGCGGTTCGCGCTGGTCCAGGCGGGTTACCGCAACCGCTTCGGCCATCCGGCGGCGCCGGTGCTGGCGCGCTACGACGAACGCGGCATCGCGGTTTTCGACTCGGCGCGCTGTGGCGCCATGCGGTGGTCTTCGGCCGACGGGGACGCGCCGGATTGCGAGCGCGACACGCAACAACGGTACTGGCAACACCGTCTGGCGCCACGCGCGAACGCGCCCGAGCTCGCAAAAAAAGAGGGATGAAAACACCCTCCCGGCCAAGTCCTGGGGATCGCCGGTATACGATGAATGCTTCGTACGCGGGGTCTGCGGGTTTACCAGGGTGCGGACATCGATCGATGAGAAATGGGTGGATATCTCGTGCGTACCGGGCGGCGCTGGACATGGTCGCTGGCGCGCAACTTGCTATTCTTTGTTTTCAGGAGATGGAACTTTTATGCAGAAATTTGACGAGATGTACACCAAGCTGCCCTACGAGTTCTTCTCGAACGGCGAGCAGATCCGGGACCATTACAAGATCTACGACGCCTGGCTCGCCAAGCAACCCGGGGACATGATGGCCAAGCGGCGCGAGGAAGCGGAGATGATCTTCCGCCGCGTCGGCATCACGTTTGCGGTCTACGGCGCCAAGGACGAGGACGGCTCCGGCACCGAGCGCCTGATTCCATTCGACCTGATCCCCCGCATCATCCCGGCCCACGAATGGGGCAGCATGGAAAAAGGCCTGGTCCAGCGCGTGACCGCCCTGAACCGCTTCATCCACGACGTCTACCACGACCAGGAAATCCTCAAGGCCGGCATCATCCCGCGCGAGCAGGTCATCAACAACGCGCAGTTCCGCCCCGAGATGATGGGCGTGGATGTGCCCAACAACATCTACTCGCACATCTCGGGTGTGGACATCGTGCGCGCGCCCAACGCCAAGGGCGAGGGCGAGTACTACGTGCTCGAAGACAACCTGCGCGTGCCCAGCGGCGTGAGCTACATGCTCGAAGACCGCAAGATGATGATGCGGCTGTTCCCCGACCTGTTCAACCGCCACCGTGTCGCCCCCGTCGCGCATTACCCCGACCTGCTGCTCGAAACCCTGCGCGCCTCGGCGCCCGCGGCCACGGCCGAGCCCACGGTGGTGGTGCTCACGCCCGGTATGTACAACAGCGCCTATTTCGAGCATGCCTTCCTGGCCCAGCAGATGGGCGTCGAGCTCGTCGAAGGCCAGGACCTGTTCGTGAAGGACAAGTTCTGCTACATGCGCACCACGCGTGGCCCGAAGCGTGTCGACGTGATCTACCGCCGCGTGGACGACGACTTCCTCGATCCGCAGGTGTTCCGCCCCACGTCCACGCTGGGCTGCGATGGCCTGATGGCGGCGTATTCGGCCGGCAACGTGACCATCTGCAACGGCGTCGGCACCGGCGTGGCCGACGACAAGTCGATCTATCCCTACGTACCGAAGATGATCGAGTTCTACCTCGGCGAAAAGCCGATCCTGAACAACGTGCCGACCTACATGTGCCGCAACAAGGACGACCTGGCCTACACGCTGGCCAACCTCAAGGACCTGGTGGTCAAGGAAGTGCACGGCGCCGGCGGCTACGGCATGCTGGTCGGCCCCGCCGCCACCAAGGCCGAGATCGAGGAATTCCGCGCCGCCGTGCTGGCCAACCCGAGCGGCTACATCGCGCAGCCCACGCTGTCGCTCTCCAGCTGCCCGACCTTCGTGGAAAGCGGGATCGCACCGCGCCACATCGACCTGCGTCCCTTCGTGCTGTCGGCCAAGGAGGTGCAGATGGTGCCGGGCGGCCTGACGCGCGTGGCGCTGAAGGAAGGCTCGCTGGTGGTCAACTCGTCGCAGGGCGGCGGCACCAAGGACACCTGGATCCTCGAAGACGACGCCGTGCCCGCTACCGTGCCCGTCGTTGCGCAATCCCAATCCCAATCCTGAACAACGGGCCGAGGAAAAAACATGCTTTCAAGAACCGCCGACCATCTTTTCTGGATGTCCCGTTACACCGAGCGTGCAGAGAACACCGCGCGCATGCTCGACATCAACTACCAGACCGCCTTGCTGCCGCAATCCGCCGCCGTCGCGCAGGTCGGGCTGCAGGGCCTGCTGTCGATCAGCGAGTTGCTCTACCCCTACAAGGAAAAACATGGCGACATCACCTCCAAGTCGGTGATGGAGTTCATGGTCAAGGACGAGGAGAATCCCTCGTCCATCATCTCCTGCCTGCGTGCCGCGCGCGAGAACGCCCGCGCCGTTCGGGGCACCTTGACCACCGAAGTCTGGGAGACGCTCAACACCACCTGGCTCGACGTGAACCGCATGCTCAAGGCCGGTGAATTCGAAGCCGACCCGGCCCAGTTCTTCGAATGGGTCAAGTTCCGCTCCCATCTGTCGCGTGGTGTCACGCTGGGCACGATGCTGCAGGACGAGGCTTTCCACTTCACGCGCCTGGGGACGTTCCTGGAGCGGGCCGACAATACGGCGCGCCTGGTGGACGTGAAGTTCCACGCGGTGGAGAGCGACTTCTACGGCGCCGCCAGCGAAAAGGACCAGGAGTACGACTTCTACCACTGGAGTGCGATCCTGCGCAGCGTCTCTGGCTTCGAGGTCTACCGCAAGGTCTACCGCGACGTGATCAAGCCCGAGCGCGTGGCCGAACTGCTGATCCTGCGCCAGGACATGCCGCGCTCGCTGCTGGGCTGCCTGAACGAAGTGCTGAGCAACCTGGGGCTGGTTTCCAGCAATCCATCGAGCGAAACCCTGCGCCGCGCCGGCAAGCTGCGCGCGGACCTGCAGTACGCGCGCATCGACGAGATCCTGGCCACCGGCCTGCATGCGTTCCTCACCCAGTTCCTCGACCGGGTCAACGAACTCGGTTCGCACATCAGCCGCGAGTTCCTCGTGCCCGCGGCGGCCTGAGACGATGAGACCCCGCTCATCGCTTGGCGCCATGCGTCGATTTGTGCTGCCCCCGAAGGGGACGCGTCAGTGCCTTCGGGCGGCCGGGCGTCACTGATGACGGGGGACGACTGGCGACGCTCCTTCGTTGATTCCTTGAATGGTGGCCGCGCCGTTTCGGCGGTGCGGGATCAGGTCAGTGCCGCGCCTGCCGGTCTGCCTCAACGCAAGAGGCGCTGGCGTTGACCAAGCTCTTCACCCGATGGCTGGGTCGGCTGAGCGTCGGCCGCAAGCTCACCCTGATCTACCTGCTCGACCTGACGGCGGTCATCTACGTCTCGAGCATCCTGATCCACGAGAAATTCCAGGCCATCGACTTCACCCGCAAGGAGATCGTCGGCACCACCTACAGCGTGGCCGTGCGCGATGTGCTGATGGTGCCCTTCCTCGCGCCGGCCGCCGACCCCAAGGCGGCCGATGTGCTGCTGGAACGCCTGCATCAGCTGCGCGATGCGCATGACCCTGCGCTGAAGACGGAAGAGGCCAGCCGTACTTTCGTCGAGAGCTGGCGGCGCGTGCCGGCGCCCGACGCGCCCGGCGCCAACAGCGCAGTGAACCGCCAGAACGCGCTGCGCGGCCTGGTGCGCGAGGCGCGCGAACTGCTCACCACGGTGGGCAACCAGTCCAACCTGATCCTCGACCCCGACCTCGACAGCTACTACGCGATGTCGCTGGTGGTGCTGCGTTTTCCCGAGTTGCTCGAGGTGCTCAACGACACCGTGCGCATCCTGCCGGCCGCCTCGCCCGGGAGCGCCAGCGGCGTGACCGACCGCCGCACGGAACTGCTGATCCTGGCCGGCCGGCTCGACGCGGTGGCGCTGGGCATCCGCTCCGACTACACGCAGGCCTTCGCCGCGGGCACGCTGGTGCAGCGCACTGCGCTCGAACCCGGGCGCAAGCTGCTGGAAGACCGGCTCGGCGAATTCCTGGCCGCGGTGCAGGCCCTGGCCGACGGCAGCGTCAACCCGCGCAGCCTGGAGCAATTGCGCGGCCACTACGCCGGTTCGCTCGAGGCGCTGACGCAGGCCTGGGCCCTCACCGCCACCGATTTGGACCGGTTGCTGCGCGAACGCGTGGACCTGCTGTTCACGCGCATGTGGCTGCACCTGGGCACGGCGCTGCTGCTGCTGAGCTGCATCCTGAGCCTGGTGTATGCCGTCGCGCGGCAGATCTCGCGGCCGCTGAAGAACCTGGCCGGCGTGGCCGACACGGTGCGCCAGACGGGCGACCACACGCGGCGCATGGTCTGGCACAGCCGTGACGAGATCGGCCAGCTCGTCACCGCCTTCAACGAGATGCTGGCCCAGCTCGACCAGCAGCGGCTGGTGCAGCAGGAGGCCACGGCGCGCGAACGTGCCGCGCAGGCCCAGCAGGCGCTGGTCGAGGCGATCCCGATCGCGCTGGTGATGACCTCGGTGCCCGACCACGAGGTGTTGCATGCCAATGCGCCGGCCCAGGAATGGCTGGCCGGCAACAACACGGACCCCTGGCGTACCGGGCTCGAGCCGGGCGTGCGCACCCGTTTCTTCCAGCATCTGTCGGACCGCGGTGCGGTCGACGAATTCGAGGTGCGCTGGCTCGGCGGCGCCGAGCCGTCGTGGGCCGTGCTGTCGGCGCGGCGGCTGCAGTTCCAGGGCCGCGACGCGGTGCTCACGGCCTTCACGCCGATCAACGTGCTCAAGGTGATGGAGCGCCGGCTCGAGCTGTGGGCCAAGGTCTTCGAAGCCTCGAGCGAGGGCATCATCATCATGGATGCGCAGCAAAAGATCCTGAGCGTGAACCGCGCGTTCTGCCGCAGCACCTCCTACGATTTCTACGAGGTCATCGGCGAGCACCTGAGCTTCCTGCTCGAGGGGCAGCAGGCCATCACTGTCGGACAGCGTCTGGACAACCTGTCGCAGGAGCGCGACGCCTGGCAGGGCGAGGTCAACTTCGTGAAACGCTCGGGTGAGACCTATCCCGCGTGGCTCATGATCTCGGCGGTGCGCGACGGCGCGCGGCACAGCACGGTGTCGCAATACATCGGCATCTCGGTGGACATCACCGACCGCAAGCGCACCGAGGCGCGCGTGCAGTTCCTGGCCCAGCACGACGTGCTGACCGAGCTGCCGAACCGTGCGCTGTGCGTGGTGCGGCTGGAGATCGCCCTCAAGGCCGCGGCCGTCAGCGGCGAGCGCGTGGCCGTGCTGTTCATCGACCTCGACCGCTTCAAGAACATCAACGACACGCTGGGCCACCACATCGGCGACGGCGTGCTGCGCTCGGTGGCCCACCGGCTGAGCCATGCCGTGCGCGCCGACGACACCGTGAGCCGGCTCGGTGGCGACGAATACGTGGTGATCCTGCGCGGCGTGAGCGACCGGGCGGAGGTGCAGCAGATGGTCGAGCGGCGGCTGATCCCGCTGATCCGCCAGACCCACCATGTGGAAGGGCATGACCTGCATGTGTCGTGCAGCGTCGGCGTGTCGCTCTATCCCGATGACGGCAGCGATCTCGACCAGCTCATGCGCCGCGCCGACGCCGCGATGTACGTGGCCAAGAGCGAGGGGCGCGACATGGCGCGTTTCTACGAGCCCGAGATCGAGCAAATGGCGCAGCAGCGCGTGACGCTGGAAAACCACCTGCGCCAAGCACTGGCGCTCGGCGAATTCAGCCTGCACTTCCAGCCCAAGGTGAATGCGCTGACGCTCGATGTGATCGGGGTGGAGGCCTTGCTGCGCTGGAACAATCCCGAGCTCGGCGCGGTGCCGCCGTCGCAGTTCATCCCGGTGGCGGAGGAGACCGGCCTGATCCGTCCGATCGGCGCCTGGGTGCTGGAGCAGGCCTGCAGCCAGTTGGCGCGCTGGCATGCACAGGGGTTGGGCTTCCTCGATGTTTCGGTGAATCTTTCGGCCATGCAGCTGGCCGATACCGACCTGGTGGCCCAGGTGCAGGCCTGCCTGGAGCGGCACGGGGTGATGCCGGCCGCGCTCGAGATCGAGATCACCGAGTCGCTGCTGATGGACAACACCAGCCTGGCCGAGGAGCAGCTCGTCGCGCTGAAGGCACTCGGTGTGCAGTTGTCGATCGATGACTTCGGCACCGGCTATTCGAGCCTCGCCTACCTGAAGCGGTTCGCCATCGACAAGCTCAAGATCGACCAGTCCTTCGTGCGCGACATGCTGAGCGACCCGACGGATCTGGCCATCGTGCGCGCGATCATCGCGCTGGGCCATACGCTAGGGCTGCGCGTGATCGCCGAGGGGGTGGAGATCGAGGAGCTTGCCGGCCAGCTCAAGCTGCTCGACTGCGACGAGCTGCAGGGGTTCCATTTCGCCCGGCCGATGCCGGCGGCCGCCTTCGAGGGCTGGCTGCACGAGCGCCACCTGCTGCCGGAACGCCGGCGCGCGCCGCCGGCCTGAACCGGTAGCCCGGGCGGCAGGGGGGCGATGCTCACTCGTGCCGCGAGTTGTAGGTGGCGGTCAGCAGCCGGTCGGTGTAGGCGATGGCCAGCGCACTCAGCAGGAAGACGACGTGGATGATGGTCTGCCACATTAGCACCTTGACGTCGTAGTTGGCGGCGTTGATGAAGGTCTTGAGCAGGTGGATCGAGGAGATGCCGATGATCGCCATGGCCAGCTTCACCTTCAGCACCGAGGCGTTCACGTGGCTCAGCCATTCGGGCTGGTCCGGGTGGCTCTCCAGGTTCATGCGGCTCACGAAGGTCTCGTAGCCGCCGACGATCACCATGATCAGCAGGTTGGAGATCATCACCACGTCGATCAGCGCCAGCACCACCAGCATGATGATGGTCTCGTTGAGCGCCGGTGGTGTGCCCGCGTTGTTGTAGCCGATGCTGGTGATCAGCGCCTGCAGGGCGGTCTGGTTGCCGAAGGCGGCTTCCACCAGGTGCAGCAACTCGACCAGGAAGTGCACCACATACACCGCCTGCGCGGCGATCAGCCCGAGGTAGAGCGGAAGTTGCAGCCAGCGGCTGGCGAAGATGAAGCCGGCAAGAGGGCCCAGGCCGGTGTTGGGGGAAACAGGAGGTTTGGACATCGGACCGATCGGTAGTGAGGCAAAAAGGCGGAATTGTAGGGGTGACCCGTGACGGATTGCGCCGGGTGTAAGCTAGCCTTCAGTCAGTCGCTTGTAAGAGCGAGCCGCGACATTACGACGCAGTTCGGATTAACCCTAGACTTCGAGGAGACATCACCATGAGCAACACCGCGTCCAACAACATCGAATCGGTCCTGGTCGAGAACCGCGTGTTCCCGCCATCGGAAGCCATGGTCCGGCAGGCGCGCATCTCGGGCATGGCCGCGTACGACGCGCTCTGTGCCGAGGCCGAACGCGATTTCACCGGGTTCTGGGGTCGGCTGGGGCGTGAGAACGTGCAGTGGGACAAGCCCTTCACGCAGGTGCTCGACGAATCGAACGCGCCGTTCTACCAGTGGTTTGCCGACGGCGAGCTCAACGCCTCGGCCAATTGCCTGGACAAACACATGGGAACGGCGGTCGAGAACAAGACCGCCGTGATCTTCGAAGCCGACGACGGCACGGTCACCAAGACCACGTACCGCGAACTGCTGGTGCGCGTGAGCCAGTTCGCCAACGCACTCAAGGCCGAGGGCATCCAGAAGGGCGACCGGGTGCTGATCTACATGCCGATGACGCTCGAGGGCGTGATCGCCATGCAGGCCTGCGCCCGCATCGGCGCCACGCACAGCGTGGTGTTCGGCGGCTTCTCGGCCAAGGCGCTGAACGAGCGCATCATCGATGCCGGCGCCGTGGCCGTGATCACCTCCAACTTCCAGATGCGCGGCGGCAAGGAGCTGCCGCTGAAGGCCATCATCGACGAGGGCATCGCGATGGGCGGCTGCGAGAGCATCAAGACCGTGTTCGTCTACGAACGCACGAAGACGGCGTGCAACATGGTCGCGAGCCGCGACAAGACCTTCGCCGAAGCCATCCAGGGCCAGAGCAGCGACTGCCCGCCGGTGTCGGTGGGCGCCGAACATCCGCTGTTCATCCTCTACACCTCGGGCTCGACCGGCAAGCCCAAGGGTGTGCAGCACAGCACCGGCGGCTACCTCCTGTGGGCCAAGCTCACCATGGACTGGACCTTCGACCTGAAACCCGAGGACGTCTTCTGGTGCACGGCCGACATCGGCTGGATCACCGGCCACACCTACGTGGCCTACGGGCCGCTGGCCGCGGGCGCCACGCAGATCATCTTCGAAGGCATTCCCACTTATCCGAACGCGGGCCGTTTCTGGCAGATGATCGAGCGCCACAAGTGCTCGATCTTCTACACCGCCCCCACCGCGATCCGTTCGTTGATCAAGGCCGCCGAGGGCGACGCCGCCGTGCATCCGGACCGCTCCAACCTGGACAGCCTGCGCATCCTGGGCTCGGTGGGTGAACCGATCAACCCCGAAGCCTGGATGTGGTACTACAAGAACGTCGGCCACGAGCGTTGCCCCATCGTCGACACGTTCTGGCAGACCGAGACCGGCGGCCACATGATGACGCCGCTGCCGGGCGCCACGCCGCTGGTGCCTGGCAGCTGCACGCTGCCGCTGCCGGGCATCATGGCCGCCATCGTCGACGAGACCGGCAACGACCTGCCCAACGGCGCGGGCGGCATGCTGGTGGTGAAGCGGCCGTGGCCCTCGATGATCCGCACCATCTGGAACGACCCGGAACGTTTCAAGAAGAGCTATTTCCCCGAGGAAATGGGTGGCACCATCTATCTGGCCGGCGATGGTGCGGTGCGCAGCGCCGACCGCGGCTACTTCCGCATCACCGGCCGCATCGACGACGTGCTCAACGTCTCCGGCCATCGCATGGGCACGATGGAGATCGAGTCGGCGCTGGTGGCCAAGTCCGACCTGGTGGCCGAGGCCGCGGTGGTGGGCCGTCCGGACGACCTGACCGGCGAAGCCATCTGCGCCTTCGTCGTGCTCAAGCGCTCCCGCCCCACCGGCGAGGAAGCCAAGCAGATCGCCAACGAACTGCGCAACTGGGTGGCCAAGGAGATCGGCCCGATCGCCAAGCCCAAGGATATCCGCTTCGGCGACAACCTGCCCAAGACCCGCAGCGGCAAGATCATGCGCCGCCTGCTGCGCAGCATCGCCAAGGGGGAAGCGATCACGCAGGACACCTCCACGCTGGAAAACCCCGCCATCCTCGATCAATTGGCTGAAAAGCTCTGATCGACGACAGCCGCAAGGCTGCGACGGCAACAAAAAACCCGCTGGCTGCCAGCGGGTTTTTTGTTGCGTGCGGGGCGCTTACTTCAGGCCGAGGATCCAGGTCACGAGTTTCTTGGCATCGGCTTCGTTGACCTGCGGATTGGCCGGCATCGGGATCGGTCCCCAGACACCCGAGCCACCCTTGATGACCTTGGCCGACAGCTTGTCGACGGCGCTGGCATCGCCCTGGTATTTGGCGGCGACATCCTTGTAGGCGGGGCCGACGAGCTTCTTGTCGATGGCATGGCAGGCCATGCAGTTCTTGGCCGTGGCCAGGGCCTGGTCGGCGAGGGCGGGGCCGGCGACGGTGAGGGCCGTGGCCAGCGTCAGCAGGATGCGTTTCATCGTTTTCACCTCTTGGGTCGTGCGCGTGGGGGATGGGTTGGGTTACAGTCGTTCAACGCGATTGTAATGAACAGGGTTGACCCCGCGGCGCCTGGGCCAATGCCGGGCAGGCTGCCGTCTTTGAATGAGGAGTGTGCGATGTATTTTCTCGGCCTGGGTGTCGTGCTGCTGCTTCTCAAGTACCTCGAGATCGGCCCCGTGGCCCTGTGGAGCTGGTGGATCGTGCTGGCGCCGTTCGCGTTGGCCGTGGCGTGGTGGGCCTGGGCCGACTTCAGCGGCCACACCAAACGCAAGGCGGTAGAGCGGGAGGAACGCCGCAAGCAGGCGCGCATCGACAAGAGCCGCGGTGCGATGGGCCTGCCGCCACGCAAGCGCTGAAGCCGGTAGCCTTGAAATGAAAAACCCCGGAACCGGGTGGTTTCGGGGTTTTTGTCTTGGGGACGAGGCGTCGGGCGGCCGATCAGTAGTCGTCCAGCACCGCGCCCTTGCTGGCCGTGGACGCGTTGAACGCGAACTTGGCCTGCACACCACGGGTGTAGCGTGGCTTGGGTGCCGTCCAGGCCTGGCGGCGTTTTTCGATCTCGGCCTCGTCCACGTTCAACTCCAGCAACAGCTTGCGTGCATCGATCGTGATCGAGTCGCCCTCGTGGATGAAGGCGATGGTGCCGCCGACCGCGGCCTCGGGCGCCACGTGGCCGACCACCATGCCCCAGGTGCCGCCGGAGAAGCGGCCGTCGGTGATCAGGCCCACGCTTTCGCCGAGGCCCGCGCCGATCAGCGCGCCGGTCGGCGCCAGCATCTCGGGCATGCCCGGGCCGCCCTTGGGGCCCAGGTAGCGCAGCACCATCACGTCGCCGGCCACGATCTTGCCGTCCAGGATGGCTTTCAGCGCCGACTGTTCGTCGTCGAACACGCGCGCCGGGCCGGTGATCACCGGGTTCTTCAGGCCGGTGATCTTGGCCACCGCACCTTCGGGCGAGAGGTTGCCCTTCAGGATAGCGAGGTGGCCCTGGGCGTACATCGGGTTGGTGATCGGGCGGATCACGTCCTGCGTGGCGGGCGGCACATCAGGAATATCCTTCAACACTTCGGCGATGGTCTGGCCGCTGATTGTGAGGCAGTCGCCGTGCAGCAGGCCGGCGGCCAGCAGCGTCTTCATCACCTGCGGAATGCCGCCGGCCTGGTGCAGGTCGACCGCCAGGTACTTGCCGCTGGGCTTCAGGTCGCACAGCACCGGCGTCTTCACGCGCACACGCTCGAAGTCGTCGATGGTCCATTCGACGCCGGCGGCGTGGGCAATGGCCAGGAAGTGCAGCACGGCGTTGGTCGAGCCGCCGGTGGCCATGATCACGGCCACGGCATTCTCGATGGACTTGCGCGTCACGATGTCGCGCGGCTTGATGTCCTTCTTGATGGCCTCGATCAGCACCTTGGCCGATTCCTTGGCCGAGTTGGCTTTTTCGTCGTGCGGGTTGGCCATGGTGGACGAGTAGGGCAGCGACAGGCCCAGCGCCTCGAAGGCCGAGGACATGGTGTTGGCCGTGTACATGCCGCCGCAGGAGCCGGTGCCGGGGATGGCGCGCCGTTCGATCTCGGTCAGGTCTTCATCGGAGAGGTTGCCGGCCGCGTTCTGGCCCACGGCTTCGAACACGCTCACGATGTTCAGGTCCTGGCCCTTGTAGCGGCCGGGCAGGATCGTGCCGCCGTAGACGTAGATCGCCGGGACGTTGGCGCGCAGCATGCCCATCATGCCGCCGGGCATGTTCTTGTCGCAGCCGCCGACGACGAGCACGCCGTCGAGCCATTGGCCGCCGACACAGGTCTCGATGCAGTCCGAGATGACTTCGCGGCTGACCAGAGAGTACTTCATGCCCTCTGTGCCCATGGCCATGCCGTCGCTGATCGTCGGCGTGCCGAACACCTGGGCGTTGCCGCCGGCTTCCTCGATGCCCTCGATCGCCGCGTCGGCCAGCTTCTGCAGGCCGGAGTTGCACGGCGTGATGGTGCTGTGGCCGTTGGCCACGCCGACCATCGGCTTCTTGAAATCGCCTTCCTCGTAGCCCATGGCGTAGTACATGGAGCGGTTGGGCGCGCGCGACTTGCCTTCGGTGATGTTGGCGCTGCGGCGGTTGATCTGGATCGGCTTGGTTTCCATGGGCGTATCTCTTTATCGGTCGTGGGGAAAATTTCAGCGCGAAGTATGCGCCGTCTCGAAAATCGTTTCCAATCTATTTTTTCACCGCCATTAATTCATTCAGCATATGAAAGAAGCGCAGATCGAACTCCGCTTGTGGCGCCAGTTCGCCACGCTGGCTGAAGAGTTGCATTTCGGCCGCGCGGCTGTGCGCCTGCACATGACGCAGCCGCCGCTGACCCAGGCCATCGCCCAGTTGGAGCGGCTGCTCGACGTGCGCCTGTTCGACCGCACCAAGCGCAGCGTTCAGCTGACTGCCACGGGCCAGGCGCTGCTGCCCGAGGTGCTCGATCTGCTGGCCCGCGCGCAGGCGCTGCCCGAACATGCGCGTGCCGCCGCGGCCGGCGAACTCGGTCGCCTGCGGCTGGCGTTCGTCTCCACCGTGGGGTTTGCGCAGCTGCCGCAGTGGCTGCGCGGCTTTCGCGAGTCCTATCCGAACGTGCGCGTCGAGCTGACCGAGGCCACCGGCGACGTGCAGTTACAGGCCTTCGCGCGCGGCGAGATCGATGCAGGCTTCATGCTGCACGCCACTGGCTTCGCACCGGCTGGCCTGGCACGCCAGCTCATCGCGCAGGAGCCGCTGGTGATCGCGCTGGCCGAGCAGCATCCGCTGGCAACCGCACCGGTGCTCCGGCTCGATGCCGTGCTGGCCGAGCCGCTGGTGATCTTCCCGCGGCGCATCGTGCCTTCGCTGTACGACGCGATCTTTGCGCTCTACCACGCGGCCGGCCGCTCGCCGCAGGTGGCACAGGAGGCGATCCAGATGCAGACCATCGTCAACCTGGTCTCCGCCGGGCTGGGCGTGGCCTGGGTGCCGGAAAGCGTGCGGCAGTTCCAGCGGCCGGGCGTGGTCTACCGTGCCGTTCACCGCGTGAAGCGCGCCCCGGCGCTGCCAGGCTGCGAGACCAGCCTGGTGTGGCGCGAAGAGGGTCGAAGCCCGTCGCTGGAGCGTTTCATCGGATTCGTGCGGGAACAGGCCGGAGGGCGGTCCGACACGGTTTGATGGCGCCGCGACTACGCAGCGCCGTTGCGCCGCCCCTGCAGCGCAGGCGCCAGCACCACTTCCAGCCAGCGCGAGAACGCCTGCACCCGGTTCGATACATGGCGCCGGTGCGGGTACATCAGGTGCACCGGCATCGCCGCCGCGCGTGCTTCGGGCAGCACCTCGACCAACTCCCCCGATTGCAAATGATCCTGCACGTCGTAGGCCGGAATCTGGATCATGCCCAGCCCGGCCAGGGCGCAGGCGATGTAGCTCTCGGCGTTGTTCACGGTGACCCGGCTGCGCATGGCCTGCTGGACCGGCGTGCCGGCGTCGAGCCAATCCCAGGTTGCATTGCGCGTGCCACCGGGCGCGGCGTAGTTCACCGCCCAGTGCCCGGACAGTTCGGCGGGGGAGCCGGGCGTGCCATGCCGTGCCAGGTAGGCCGGGCTGGCGCAGTTGATCAACTCGAACGTGCCCAGCGGCCGTGCTACCAGGCTGCTGCTGGCCAGCGGCCCGACGCGCAGCGCGCAGTCCACGCCTTCCTGCACCAGGTCCACCGCCCGGTCGCTGGAGCCGAGGTCGAGTTCGACGGCGGGGAACTGTTTGAAGAAGCCCGGCAGCGCGGGCGCGATCAACAGGCGCGCGATGCGGCTGGGCACATCCACCTTGAGCCGGCCGGCCACCGCACCGGGCGAGGGCCTGAACTGCTGTTCCATCTCTTCCATGTCGGAGACGAGATCGCGTGCGCGCTCCAGCAGGGCCGCCCCGTCCGGCGTGAGGCTGACGCGCCGTGTGGTGCGGTACAGCAGACGCACCCCCAGCCGTGCCTCCAGCTGCTGCACCGCAGTGGAAACCGCCGCGCGCGGCAGCTGGAGCTGGTTGGCCGTCGAGGTGAAGCTGCCAGTTTCAGCGATGCGCACAAATACGGCGAGATTTTCGATTCGATCCATGCAATTGATCTGGTTTCCTGAATAGTCTAGTCCTTGACTGCGTGTTTATTCCTGATTGATCGCTCAATAGACTGGGTGTCTCAACCCAACGAAAGGAAACGCCATGTCAGCCCCTACCCTTCAAGGCAAAGTCGCCGTCATCGCCGGCGGCGGCAAGAATCTCGGCGCACTCATCGCCAGGCAGTTCGCCGGTGGCGGAACCCGTGGCATCGTCGTGCACTACAACAGCGACGCCTCCAGGGCCGAAGCCGAGGCCACCATCGGCGCCCTGAAGGCCCTCGGTGCCGACGCCATCGGCTTTCAGGGGGACCTGTCCGTGGTCGACAACAACGTGCGGCTGTTCGACACGGCGCTGGCGCATTTCGGCCAGGTGGACATCGCCGTCAACACCGCCGGCGTGGTCGTCAAGAAGCCGATCCTGGACGTCACCGAAGCCGACTACGAACGCAGCTTCGCCGCGAACGCGAAGGCCGCCTTCTTCTTCATCCAACAGGCCGGCCGCACGCTCGCCGAGCGCGGCAGCATCGTGACCATCGTCAGCTCGCTGCTGGCCGCCTACACCGACTCCTATGCCATCTACCCCGGCAGCAAGGCGCCGGTGGAGCACTACACACGCGCGGCTTCCAAGGAATTCGGTGCGCGCGGCATCAACGTCAACGCCATCGGCCCCGGCCCCATGGACACGCCCTTCTTCTACGGGCAGGAGAGCAATGCGTCGGCCGCCTACCACGCCTCGGCGGCGGCGCTGTCGGGCTTTTCGAAGAAGGGCCTGACCGACATCGAGGACATCGCGCCCCTGGTGCGCTTCCTCGTCACCGAAGGCTGGTGGATCACCGGCCAGACGATCTTCGCCAACGGCGGCTACACCACACGCTGAGCCGGCGCACCCGGCGCCAATGGCGGCTGCAGGCACAATACCGGCCATGTTGATCCACCCCGAAATCAATCCCATCGCCCTGCAGGTGGGACCGCTGGCCGTGCACTGGTATGGCCTGACCTATCTGGCCGCGTTCGCGCTGTTCATGTTCCTTGGCAGGCGCCGGCTGCGCCACGAACCCTATGCCTCAATCCAGGGCCCCGGCGCATGGTCGCGCAAGGATGTGGAGGACATCCTGTTCCTCGGTGTCATGGGGGTGGTGATCGGTGGGCGGCTGGGCTATTGCCTGTTCTACAAGCCCGGCTACTACCTGTCGAACCTGCTCGAAATCTTCTACGTGTGGCAAGGCGGCATGAGTTTTCACGGCGGCATGCTGGGCGTGATCGCGTCGATGATCTGGTTCGCACGCTCCCGTCACAAGCCTTGGCTGCAAGTGGCCGACTTCGTGGCGCCGTGTGTACCCACCGGGCTGGCGGCCGGCCGCGTCGGCAACTTCATCAATGGAGAGCTCTGGGGCCGCCTGGCGCCGCCCGACCTGCCTTGGGGCATGGTGTTCCGCGGCGCGGGCGAACTGCCGCGCCATCCGTCGCAGGTCTATCAGTTCCTGCTCGAAGGCCTGCTGCTGTTCGTCTGCCTGTGGCTGTATGCCCGCCGGCCGCGGCGCCAGGGCGAGGTGGCGGCGGCCTTCCTCGTGGGTTATGGCGTGCTGCGGTTCATCGCCGAGTTCTTCCGCGAGCCCGATGCCTTCCTCGGCCTGCTGTCGCTGGGCATGAGCATGGGCCAATGGCTGTGCGTGCCGATGGTGCTCGGCGGCATCGGGCTGTGGATCTGGGCGCGGCGCGATGGCGGTGCCGTGCCCGTGCGGCGCTGACGGCGCACCCAGGGCGTCCGGCGCTCAGGAGCGCAACGCGCTGGCGGGCCAGACGAACAGGTTCTTGCTGGGGGTGCCGGCTTGCACCGTCAACGCCTGCTTCAGGGTCTGGCCGTTGAACGTGGCCTGCACGTCGTAGTGGCCGGGCGCCAGGCGGGTCAACAGGAACGGACCCTCGGACACGGTGTCCAGCACCGCGTGCCCGGCAGCGTCCAGTACCTGCACGTGCACGTTGGCAGCGAAATCGGCGCCTTGTCTATCCGCCGCGTCCTTCACGGCGAATTCCATCGTGGCCGACCACTGCGGCGACACCGTCTGCATGAAATGCGCCTCGTCGCTGCCGATGCCGCCACTCATGTATTCGATGCCGTGGCTGACATGGATGGATGGTGTCGCGGCCTGCGCCGCGGTGGCGGCCAACGCGCCGGCGGCCAGCAGAACAGCGGTGGCCAGGACGCGCTTTCCAGGTTGGAACATCTTGTGCATGATGAAACTCCTTGCATGGGATGAAGTGGAAATTCCATTCTGAGGCGGGTGGCTTAAACAGGTCTTAAACCTGTCGCCGCCAGGTTCGACCTGCGTCGAAAACGCCGCGGCGGTTACAGTGTCCGCTCCCGTTGACACGGATTTCGCCGAGGCCCCATGACCACTTCCGCGCTGCAAAAGATCGGCGACACCATCGCCGCCGAATTCTCCGATCTGCCCGACATCGAACAGGCGACACGCGTGATGCTGCGGTTGCTGCTGGCGGCGCTCTTGGGTGGGCTGCTGGGTGTCGAGCGCGAGTCGCACGGCAAGGCGGCCGGGGTGCGGACCCACATGCTGGTGGCCATGGGGTCCGCGTTGTTCGTGCTGGTTTCGCAGCAGGCCGGCATGCTGGAGGCCGACCTGAGCCGGGTGGTGCAGGGCGTGGTGGCCGGCGTGGGTTTCCTCGGGGCCGGGGCGATCCTGAAGCTCGACGGCGAGGAAAAGGTCAAGGGCCTGACGACGGCGGCCGGCATCTGGCTCACGGCCGCCATCGGTGTGGCCGCCGGCATGGGGCGAGAGGCCACGGCGGTGCTGAGCACACTGCTGGCGCTGGCGGTGTTCGCGCTGGTGCCCAAGGTCGTTGGCCTGATCGACAAGTCGGGCCGCGAAGAGGCGTGAGGGTCACGGCGAGCGCGAGGCGTGCGCGCTCGTCTTGCCCGGCGGCATGGTCTGCGGGGGCTCTCGTCAACCGGCGTTCTCATAATTACGGGTAATTACCGTCAATGCGCCTGCGTGTTTGCCGCTAAGGTGCGGTCCTCGACTTCACCAGGAAAGCCCGCAGCCCGCCATGCGTCTCGTCCAGAATTCCTTGCACCAGGAAGTTGCCAGCACCTTGCGCGAGCAGATCTTCGCCGGTGTGCTTGCACCGGGCATGTTCCTCGACGAAGTGGCGCTGTGCGCCACGCTGGAAATCTCCCGCACGCCGCTGCGCGAGGCGCTGAAGGTGCTCACGGCCGAAGGTCTGCTGCGACACGAGCCGCGCCGCGGCTGTTTCGTGAACCAGGTGACGGAGAAGGACCTCGACGACATCTTTCCGGTGATCGCACTGCTCGAGGGCCGCTGCGCCTTCGAGGCCGCGCGCAACACCAGCGACGCCGAGCTGGCCGAACTCGCCGTGCTGCACGACCGGCTGCAGGCGCATGCCAGGGCCGGCCGCATCACCGACTACTACGCCACCAACTTCGCCATCCACGAAGCCATCATCACACTGGCGGACAACCGCTGGCTGGCCCAGTCCATTGCCGACCTGCGCAAGATCCTGAAGCTCGCGCGGCTGCAGCAACTGCATGCGCCGGGCCGGTTGAAACAGAGCCTGGCCGAGCACTTGGCGGTCTTCGCGGCCCTGAAGGCGCGTGACAGCGAAGGGGCCGAGGCCGCGATGCGCACCCATCTGATGCGCCAGCGCGAAGCCTTGCGCGAACTGGCGGCTGGCCGCAAGTCGAGGCTGGCGTCATGAATACGCCGGACTGGATCACGCGGACTTTTCCGAGCGTTGCGAAGCTGCGCGCCGGCGGGGATGCCGCGCCCGGTGGCACGCCCGCCAAGGTCAAGCCGCTGCGTTCGACGCGTGAACGCCTCAACGCCACCTTGCGCCAGCCCGAGGAAGCCCTGTCGCCGCGTGTCCTGCGCCGCACGCTCGAGGCACTGCGCGCCATCGTCGATCCGCAGGTCAGCGAAGTCGAGGGTGGGCGGCGTGCGCAGGAAGTGGCGGCCTGGTATGCCAAGGCCACCGCCCCGGAGCGGCGCGACCTGTGGCTGCTGATGAGCGAGCAGTTCGTCGCCGACGCGGCCCGGGTGAAGGCCGCGCAGGCCAAGTTCGCCGCGGCGGTGGGCACGCCCGATGAGGCCGTGGCCGAAGTCAACTACCGGCGCGCCACGGTGTCGCCGCGCCGGCGCCTGCTGCAGCGCTTCAGCGTGGCGCCCGAGGGCATCCGTTTCCTGGTGGACCTGCGTGCCGAAATGTCGCCTTTCCTCAAGGCCGACAAACGCCTGCTGGCGCTCGATGTGGAGATGGAATACATGTTCTCCACCTGGTTCGACGTGGGTTTCCTCGAACTGCGCCGCATCAGCTGGGATTCGCCGGCCTCGCTCATCGAGAAGCTCATCAAGTACGAGGCGGTGCACGACATCAGGAGCTGGGCCGACATGAAGAATCGGCTCGATTCCGACCGGCGCTGCTACGGCTTCTTCCACCCGCGCCTGCCGGACGAGCCGCTGATTTTCGTGGAGGTGGCGCTGGTCGACCGCATCGCGCAGAGCATCACGCCGCTGCTGGACGAGTCGGCCGATGCGGCGGACCCGCGCAAGGCGACCACGGCGATCTTCTATTCCATCAGCAATACGCAGCAGGGGCTGCGCGGCGTGAGTTTCGGCGACTCGCTGATCAAACGAGTGGTCGAGACGCTGAAGCTGGAGTTCGCGCAATTGAAGACGTTTGCCACCCTGTCGCCGATCCCGGGCTACCGCGGCTGGCTCGGCAGGAACGGCACGGCCATGCTGGCGCGGCTGAGTCCCAAGGAGCTTGCGGAATTGGGCCGGGCCGTCGGCTTCGAGCCACCGCAGCCCGAGCACGTGCTGGCCCTGCTGGACAAGCCGCAGGCGCTGGCCGAATCCTCGCCGGTGCGCAGGTTCATGCTGCGCGCCGCCGCCCACTACCTCGGCCGTGAAATGCTGGACGGCAAGCCGCTCGACCCGGTGGCGCGCTTCCACCTGGGCAACGGCGCGCGCGTGGAGCAACTCAACTGGGCCGGCGATCTGTCGCCTAAGGGGCTGAAGCAGTCGCACGGCCTGATGGTGAATTACCTTTACGACCTCAAGCGGCTGGACAAGCACCGCGCATTGCTGGCCCAGGGCCGGATCGCGGTGTCGGGTCAGATCGAATCCTTGCTGTAGTGCCATTCCCAACGCCCGAACGCAGCGCGGGCAATCACAAAAAATCAGACCGGAGACAAACCATGAGCCACCTGATCGCAACCCCGTTCAACCGCCGTCGCCTGTTGCGGCTGGCCGCCGCCGGCGCCGGCCTCGCATCCCCCTGGCTGCACGCCCAGACGGCCTGGCCGAGCAAGCCGGTGACCCTGATCGTGCCGTTCCCCGCCGGCGGCGGCACCGATGCCTTCGCGCGTCCGCTGGCGGCGCAGTTCGCGCGGCTCACCAACCGGCAACTGATCATCGAAAACCGGGGCGGGGCCGGCGGCACGCTGGGCGCGGGCATCGCCGCGCGCGCCCAGCCCGATGGCTACACCTTCTTCATGGGCGCGGTGCACCACGCGATCGCGCCGGCCATGTATGCCAAGCTGGACTACGACATCGAGCGCGACCTCGTGCCACTGGCCATGCTGGCCAACGTGCCGCAGGTGCTGGTGGTCAATCCGAAGAACGTGGCCACGCCCGACATGGCGTCCTTTCTGGCCCTGGTGCGCAAGAACCCCGGCAAGCTGAACTACGGCTCGGCCGGCACCGGCACCTCGCATCATCTCGCGGGCGAACTGTTCAAGCTTCAGACCAACACCTTCATCACCCATATCCCTTACACCGGCGCCGGCCCGGCGCTGCGCGACCTGGTGGGCGGCCAGGTCGACATGATGTTCGACGGCCTGGGCTCGTCGGCCACCCACATCAAGAGCGGCCGCGTGAAGGCGCTGATGGTCTCCGGCCCCAAGCGCAACCCCGCGTTCCCCGACGTGCCATGTGCGGCGGAAGTGGGCCTGCCCGACTACACCGTCACCACCTGGTACGGTCTGTGGGCGCCCAAGGGCACTCCCGTGGAGGTGCAGGGCCGCATGGTGGAAGAGGTCAAGCGTGCGGGCGCGACCGAGGAGCTGAAGACCATCTGGGCCGCCAACGGCGCGGATTTCCCCAGCCTCACGTCGGCCCAGTTCGGCACCTTCGTGAGCGCGGAGGTGAAACGCTGGGCCACCGTGGTCAAGGCTTCGGGCGCGAAGCTAGACTGAGCACCAGAATCCATCCTGCCTTCACCATGAATCCTTCCAACGCAAACCTCTTCGCCGCCCTGCGCGCCGCGTTCCCGCAAGATATCGACTCCGTGGCCGTCGAGACCGACCTCGGCCTGCGCTACACCTGGCGCGACATCGACCGCGCCACGGCGATGATGGCCAACTTGCTCGGCTCCCTGGGCCTGCCCGCCGGTGCCCGCATCGCGGTCCAGGTGGAGAAGTCGGTCGAGGCCATGGTGCTTTACCTGGCCACGCTGCGCGCCGGCTACGTGTTCCTGCCGCTGAACACCGCCTACCAGAGCAGCGAGATCGCCTACTTCATCGGCAATGCCGAGCCCTCAGTGGTCGTGTGCACCGGCAAGAACTTCGGCTGGGTCAGCAAGATCGCGTTCACGGCCGGCACCAGCCACGTCTTCACGCTGAACGACGACGTGACCGGATCGCTGCTCGAACGCGCCGCCCACCACAGCGACCAGCACGCGGTGGCCGAGCGCGGGCCCGACGACCTGGCTGCCATCCTCTACACCAGCGGCACCACCGGCCGCAGCAAGGGCGCGATGCTGTCGCATCGCAACCTGCTGAGCAACGCGCAGACGCTGAAGGGCTACTGGGACTGGCAGCCCGGCGACGTGCTGATCCATGCGCTGCCCATCTTCCATGTCCACGGGCTCTTTGTGGCCATCCATGGCGCGCTGCTCAACGGCAGCAAGATGATCTGGCTCGGCCGCTTCGACCCGAAGCTCGTGGTGCAGAAGCTGCCCGAAGCCACGGTGTTCATGGGTGTGCCGACGCTGTACGTGCGGCTTTTGCAGGAGGCCGGGCTGACGCGCGAAGCCGCGCGCCACATGCGCCTTTTCGTCGCCGGCTCCGCACCGCTGCTGATCGAAACCTTCCGGGCCTGGCAGGAACGCACCGGCCATACCATTCTCGAGCGCTACGGCATGAGCGAGACGGCGATGCTGACCTCCAATCCGTGCCGTGCCGAAGACGGCGAGCGGCGCGGCGGCACGGTGGGTTTTGCGTTGCCGGGGGTCGAGCTGCGTGTGGTGGACGACGCCGGCCAGCCCGTGGCGCAGGGCGAGATCGGCGGCATCCAGGTCCGGGGGCCGAACGTGTTCCACGGCTATTGGCGCATGCCGGAGAAGACGGCCGAGGAGTTCACCGCCGACGGCTTCTTCAAGACCGGCGACGTGGGCCGCATCGACGGCGACGGCTACGTCACCATCGTGGGTCGCAGCAAGGACTTGATCATCAGCGGCGGCTACAACGTCTATCCGGCCGAGATCGAGGGCCGCATCAACGAACTGCCTGGCGTGGCCGAGAGCGCCGTGGTCGGTGTGCCGCACCCCGATTTCGGCGAGGTGGGCGTGGCGGTGGTGATCGCCCGCGCCGGTGCCCGGCTGCTGCCGGAGGACATCCTGGCCGCGCTCAAGGCCGACATGGCCAACTTCAAACTGCCCAAGCGCTGCTTCGTGGTCGACGAGTTGCCGCGCAACGCCATGGGCAAGGTTCAGAAAAACCTGCTGCGCGAAAAATACAAGGCCTTGTTCGCCTGAGCGCTCAGCGCAGCACCAGCACGGGAATGTGCGAGTGCGTCAGCACCTGCTGCGTCTCGCTGCCCAGCAACAGGCGCTTGAGGCCGTTGCGTCCATGCGAGGCCATGACGATCAGGTCGCAGCCGTGCTTCGTGGCGGTGGCGATCACGGTTTCCGAGACCAGGTCGGATGTGGCGGTTTCCGGGCGGACCTTCACGCCCATCGCCTCGCCGGCCACCTGAACGGCCTGCACCACCTTCGCCGCGGCTTCGCGCCACTGGCGTTCGATAT
This sequence comes from Rhodoferax koreense, assembly GCF_001955695.1. Taxonomy (NCBI): domain Bacteria; kingdom Pseudomonadati; phylum Pseudomonadota; class Betaproteobacteria; order Burkholderiales; family Comamonadaceae; genus Rhodoferax; species Rhodoferax koreensis. The sequence continues at coordinate 2,364,543 of NZ_CP019236.1, forward strand.
CGCCCACGGCTTTCAGGTCGATCGGCGCCGAGCCTTCGAAATAGCTCTGCGGGTAATGGGGCACCACCTTCAGCGCCACCACCTCGGCATTGAGCTGGGAGGCCAGCGTCAGCGCGTTGTCCACCGCCTTCTGGGAAAGCTCGGAGCCATCGGTGGCGACCAGGATGCGTTTGTACATGATCCATCTCCTTTGAAATTCTTCGATTGAAGGCCCAGCATAGGCGAGGGCATACACCCGTGGGTTGATAAGTGTCAAGCGTCTACCGCTTGCCAGGCCGGTTCGCGCCGCGACTTCGCAAAAATGCGTGCCCGACTGTCGTGGATATGACGAACGGAGTAACAATGTGTCACTCTCCCGCGTCATAATGTTTCGATGTTTTGTGCGCACAAATTGTTTTAGCTCTATGCAAGATAACCAGTCGATGTGGATTGATGTCGCGCAGCTGCGTCGCGGCCTGTTCGTACAACTCGATCTCGGCTGGATGGACCACCCCTTTCCCAAGGGCAGTTTCCGCATCGTCTCCGAAGAGCAGATCAATACCATCCGCTCGCTCGGCCTGAGCCAGGTGCGTTATTTTCCCGCTCAGAGCGACGCGGCAGCGGTGACGCCCCACGAAGCCTTCCAAGTCGGTGACGCACCGGCCGGCCTGTCTCCAGCCGTTACGTCGGAGGCTGTGGCGGATGAACTGGCGCCAGTGGCCACGGCCGCGGCGCCCCTGGACGAAGTCGCGCAGGCGCGCGCCCAGCGCCGCGAGAAGCTCAACGCCCAGCAACGCAGCCTGCAGGTCTGCGAGCGTCGGTTCACCGAGGCCATGCGCCAGTTCCGCCGCATCGCCGAACAGGCCGGCAGCAAGCCGGCGGCCGCGCGCGAACAGAGCCAGGCGCTGGTGGGCGGCTGTGTCAACGACATCCTGGGCGACGGCGAATCGGCCATCCGGCTGCTGTCAGAGACCATGGGCGACCGCAGTGCAGAGCACCCGGTCAATGTGATGGTGATCTCGCTCCTGCTCGGCAAGGCGCTCGGCCTGCCCACGGGCGAACTGCATGCGCTGGGCGTGGCGGCGCTGGTGCACGACCTCGGCAAGAGCCAGTTGCCCGAGCGCATGCGGTATGCCGATCCCGGCTTTTCGGACTCCGAGTTGCAGTTCTACCGCGAACACGTGCAGCACAGCCTGCAGATCGGCCAGCGCATGGATTTGCCGCCCGATGTGCTCTCTGCGATCGCCCAGCACCACGAGATGGTCGATGGTTCGGGTTTCCCGGCGCAGTTGCGCGGCGACCGGATGCTTGCCGCGAGCAAGATCCTGGCGCTGGTCAACCACTACGACAACCTGTGCAACCCGGCCCGGCTGGTGAACGCACTCACGCCGCACGAGGCGCTGTCGCTGATCTTCGCGCAGATGAAGCCGCGCTTCGACAGTCTCACGCTGGGCGCGTTCATCCGCATGATGGGGGTGTACCCCCCGGGCTCGGTGGTGCAGCTGGCGAACGACGGTTTTGCGATCGTGGTCTCGGTGAACTCGGCGCGGCCACTCAAGCCGCGGGTCATCGTGCACGACGTGAGCGTGCCGCGCGAGGAGGCGCTGATCGTCGACCTCGAGGACGCGCCGGCCCTGGGCATCCGGCGCAGCATGAAGCCTTCGCAACTGCCGCGTGCCGCGCTCGACTACCTCTCGCCGCGGCCGCGCGTCTGTTATTACTACGAACGGGCAGCTGGCGCCGACCGGTCCGGGCAGCACACGTGATGCGGGCCGCGCTGGGGCCGTGGATCGAGTGTGTCCTCGATGCGGTCTGGATCGTCGAGCGGAGCACGCTCAATATCGTCGCCGTGAACGAAGCCGCGGTGCAACTCCTCGGCCTGGCCCGGCAGGAGCTGATCGGCCGGCGTGTCACCGACCTCACCGCGTCGCCGGAAGACATCTTCTTCTGGGAGGACGTCGCGGCCGGCCACGACCAGACGATTCATTCCGAGACCCGCATGCCCTGCGGCGACGGCCAGACGCTGCAGGTCGAGCGGCGCATCAGCCCCCTGCAGCTCGGCGCGGAGGCCGACGGGGAGGGGCAGGTCTTCATGGTCTGCATGCGCGACCGCAGCCAGCAGCGCCACATGGAGGACGAACTCGAACTGGTGCTCGCCGAGATGCAGGCCACGCTGGAGGCCACGGCCGACGGCATCCTGGTGTGCAACCTCGACGGCGGCATCGCCGCGTGCAACCGCCGCTTCGCTGAACTATGGGACGTGCCGGAGGCCATGCTGGTGCGCCGCGACGACGAAGCGCTGCACGGCCACATGGCCTCGCTGATGCTCGATCCCGAGGGCTACAGCCGGCGGCTGGCGCAGATCGCGGTCAACCCGCTGGGCGAAAGCACCGACGTGCTGATCTTGCGCACCGGCCGGCTGATCGAGCGCATGACGCTGCCGCAGCACAGCCAGGGCCGTTCCATCGGCCGCGTGTATTCGTTTCGCGACATCACGCAGCGCGTCGAGGCGGAGTCGGGCCTGCGGCTGGCCGCCAAGGTGTTCGAGTCGAGCCTGGACGCCATCTTCATCGCCGGCCCCGACCACCGCATCGTCGCCGTCAACCCGGGCTGCGTGCGGCTCACGCGCTACACGCAGGAGCAGTTGCTCGGCCGTCTGGCGCCCGAACTGTTCTGCGACGCGGAAGAGGCCGGGCTGTTCGAACGCGTGCAGGGCCGCTGGAGCCGTGAGGGCTACTGGGACGGCGAGGCGCTGCACGCGCGTGGCGATGCCAGCCTGTGCCCGGTACAGCTGTCCTGGGTGGTGCTGCGCGACGAACAGGGTGAAGTGCGCCAGAGCATCGGCTTCTTCAAGGACCTAACCGAAAGCAAGGCTGCGCAGCGCCGCATCGAACAGCTGGCCTACACCGATCTGCTGACCGGGCTGCCGAACCGGCTGCTGCTGGGGCAGCGCGTGGACTTCGCACTGCGCCAGGCCGAACGCGACGGTGGCGAGTTCGCCGTGCTGTTCATGGACCTGGACCGCTTCAAGAACATCAACGATTCGCTCGGCCACGTGTTCGGCGACCGTGTCTTGGTGGAAGTGGCCGGGCGCATCGCCGCCTGCCTGCGCCAGGTCGACACCCTGTGCCGGCTCGGCGGCGACGAATTCGTGGCCTACCTGCACCAGGCCGACGTGGCCGCGGCGGAAACCGTGGCGCGCCGGATCCTGGAAAGCCTGGCCCAGCCCTTCCTGGTCGAGGAGATGCATTTCTCGGTGAGCAGCAGCATTGGGGTGGCCATGTTCCCGAATGACGGCGTGACGCTCGACGAACTCATCAAATGCGCCGACACCGCCATGTACCGCGTGAAGGAACGCGGCCGCGCCAATTTCCGCTTCTACCAGCGGCAGATGAACGTGGAGATGCTGTCGCGCATGAAGATGGACCACGCCATGCGCCTGGCGATGGACAACGGCCTGTTCCGCCTGCATTACCAGCCGCAGGTGAGCCTGAGCACCGGCCAAGTGGTGGGCGTGGAGGCGCTGATCCGCTGGCTCGACCCCGACCTGGGCCATGTGTCGCCGGCGGACTTCATCCCGCTGGCCGAGGACACCGGCTACATCGTCACCATCGGGGCCTGGGTGCTCGGCGAAGCCGTGCGCCAGGCGGCGGTCTGGCAACGCATGGGCTGGCCGACGGCGGTGTCGGTGAACGTGTCGGCGCTGCAGTTCCAGCAGGGCGACTTCGTGGAGCGCGTGGCGGCGGTGCTGGAAAGCGAGGGGCTGGCGCCCGCGTTGCTGGAGCTCGAACTGACCGAATCGATCCTGGTGAAGGACGCGGCCGAGGCGCTGGCCCGGCTCGAGGCGCTGGCCGCGCTCGGCGTGACGCTGTCCATCGACGATTTCGGAACCGGCTACTCCAGCCTGGCCTACCTGAAGAAGTTCCCGATCCACAAGCTCAAGATCGACCGTTCCTTCATCAGCGGCCTGCCCGAGGACGAGAACGACCACGCCATCGTCAGCGCCATCATCCAGCTCGGCCGGGCCATGAAGCTGACCATCATCGCCGAGGGGGTGGAAACCATTCCCCAGCGTGCCATGCTGCAACACCTGCAGTGCGACCAGTACCAGGGCTACCTGTGCGCCCCCGGCATGCCGGCCGACGAACTCGAGCGCACCATCGAGGCTGTGCGCGAGAAGGCCGCACTCAGCGCGGCCTGAGCTTCAGCGGGTCGTCAGCCCTTTCCAGAGCATGTAGGCCGCCAGCAGGTAGAGGATGCTGGCGAACACGCGCTTGAGCTTCTTCACTGGCAGCCCGTGCGCGGCCCTGGCGCCGAGCGGGGCGGTGAAGACGCTGCACAGCGCGATCACGCCCAGCGCGGGCAGCCACACATAGCCCAGCGAGCCCGCGGGCAGACCCGCCACGCGGGTGCCGCTGGCCACGTAGCCGACCACGTTGGCCACGGCGATCGGGAAGCCGAGTGCCGCACTCGTGGCCACCGCGTTGTGCATCGCGACGTTGCACCAGGTCATGAACGGCACGCTGATGAAGCCGCCGCCCGCTCCGACCAGGCCGGACAGGAAGCCGATGAAGCCGCCGGCCGCGAGCTGGCCCGCCGTGCCCGGCATCTGCCGCGTCGGGGCGGGCTTCTTGTCGAGGAACATCTGCGTGGCCGAGAAGCCGACGAACAGCCCGAAGAAGATCGCCAGCGACGAACCCTTGAGCAGCGCGAAAACACCCAGGCTGCCCAGCATGCTGCCGAGCACGATGCCCGGCGCCAGCCGGCGCACGATGTCCCAGCGCACCGCACCGCGCCGGTGGTGCGCACGCACGCTGGCGATGGAGGTGAACATGATGGTGGCCATGGAGGTGGCGATGGCCATCTTGACGGCCAGGTCAGGCGCCACGCCGCGTGCCGACATCAGGTAGGTGATGAACGGCACCATCAGCATGCCGCCACCGATGCCGAGCAGGCCGGCGAGGAAGCCGGAGCCCAGGCCCAGCAGCGCGAGTTCGAAAACCAGGGTCGGGTCCAGGCTCATCTTGTCGTTGTTGTCGAGTCGGCGATGCCACCCGGACGGCTTGCTGGATGGCGCCTGGGCGAAGGAAATAGGTGTCTGCGAATGATCCACCGGACCGGCATCCTGAACCGGGGTTCAGGTGGGCTAGGTCAACCTGACGTTGGGTTCATCTGACGCGAGATGATCACGCTCACCAGGGGATGTTCCAAGCCCGGGCTCAATGAGCATTGGTTCAAGGAAATATAAAGCCCGACGGGTTCGCAGACGCCTCGATTGTAGGCCCATGCGCGGGCCGCGCGGGAAATTTACCGGGGTTTACGCCTGTGCCGCGTGCGGGCATGCGCAGACCCGTTTGACAGCTTCAGATGAGCCGGCCGTCGTCGCCGAGCGCCTCGTCGAGTCGCGCCAGCAGCGAGCCCAGCTGCGTGTCGCTGCCTTCTGGCAGAGGCGACGCGGCGACCGCCGGTGCCGGCGCCGCCACGGTGGGCGCGGGTGCGCGATCGGACAGGTCGAACGCCAGGTTCAGCGCCGCCAGCACGGCGATGCGGTCGCGCGCCTTGACCTTGCCGGCATCACGGATCGCGCACATGGCGGCGTCCACCTTGGCGACGGCCGCCTGCAGCCGTTCGGCACCATCCTCGGGGCAGCCCAGGCGGTAGCTCTGGCCCATGATCTGAACTTCGAGCTGGTTCATCGTGAAGTGTCCTGGCGCGGTGCCGGACGCACCACCGGCGGTGCGGTGACCTCGGGCAGGCGCTCGAGCAATGCGTCGATGCGCGCACGCGCGGCACCGAGGCGGGATTTGAGGGAGTCGCGTTCATGGACCAGCAGCGCCACCTGTTCGGACAACAAGGCATTCGTGCGCTGCAGCTCGTGGTAGCGCACCAGGAGGCGTTCGGTGCGCTCGGCGATCTGTTCGATTTGGGTGGGTTGGGCCATACAGAACAACATTGTAGGTTCCCCACTGGCTTGCGACGGTCGACAGGCTCTAAAATCGGCTCTGTTGGTGCTCGCGGACTGGTTCACAGGCCGCAGTTCAACGGGAAGCAGGAGGGCGTCGCCAGACGCCTGGCCTGCGCTGCCCCCGCAACGGTCAAACGGACGAGTCGTTTTCCGGACATTTTCCGGCCACGGCTCCGCTGCCATCAATCAGCCACTGGGTGTGCTTCGAACACGCACCTGGGAAGGCGATGGGAGTCTTCCGTCAGCCCGGATACCGGCCAACAAGGTGGCCGCGCCGTTCCGATCCGTCGGGCAGTGCGGCCGTTACGCCCAAGCACTGGCGGGGAAGCCGGTGCGGGTATTGTTTGTACGACGCATCTCATGAAAAACTGTGTTTCCGCCTGGCGCCTGGCTGCCCTGCCTGTGGCCCTGGCCGCTGCTTTCACTTCGCTCGCTTCCGCCCAATCGCTGAAAGAAACCGTGGTCACCGCCACGCGCACCGAGCAGAACCTGGTCGACCTGGTGGCCGACGTCTCCATCGTCGACCGCGACACCATCGAAAAGAGCGGCGCCGTCGGCGTGGCCGACGTGCTGGCGCGCCTGCCCGGTGTCGAGATCACGCGCAACGGCGGCCCCGGCAATGCCACCAGTGTGTTCCTGCGCGGTGCCGAATCGCGTTTCACCGCGGTCTACATCGACGGCATCCGCATCGATTCGCAGGCCACCGGTGGCGCGCCCTGGGAGCAGATTCCTTTGTCGCGAATCGAACGCATCGAAGTGCTGCGCGGCCCGGCCGCGGCGGTCTACGGCTCCGACGCCATCGGCGGCGTGATCCAGCTGTTCACCAGGAAGGGCGAGGGCAAGCCCGCGCCGACGGTGGGCCTCGGTCTCGGCAGCCGCGGCACGCGCACGGCGGAGGCCGGCATCAGCGGCGGCTTCGCCACGAGCGGCGAGGGCAGCCCGGTGATCGACTACGCGCTCGGCATCTCGCACGAGCGCAGCGACGGTTTCAACGCCCGCCCGATCGCCACCGCCAACCCCGACGACGACGGCTACAGCCGCACCTCGGGCAACGCGCGGGTCGGCCTGCAGATCGACGCGCGCCAGCGCATCGAAGGCACCTGGCTGGCCAGCAACCTGAATTCGCAATACGACGGCAGCCTCACGGCGGACGACCGCAACCACAACCAGCTGCGCACGGCCGGGGCGGCCTGGCTGTCGAAATGGACCGACCGCTATGCGACGCGCGTGCAGTTGAGCGAATCCACCACGCAATACAGCACCACGCCGTCGGTCTACCTCACCGAGACGCGGCTGCGCAACTTCCTGTTCCAGAACGAATACCGGCTCGGCGCCCACCTGTTCACCGCCGCGCTCGAACGCCGCGAAGACCGGCTGCAGAACCCCACCGGCACCCCGGCCATCGACGGCGAGCGCGCGCAGACCGGCCTGGCGCTGGGCTACGGCTACACCGCCGGGCCACACAGCGTACAGGCCAACCTGCGGCGCGACCACGACAGCGAATTCGGCGGCAAGACCACCGGCAGCGCGGCCTACGGTTACGCCCTCACGCCGCAGTGGCGCGCCACCGTGTCGGCAGGCAATTCCTTCCGGGCACCGACGCTCTACCAGCGCTTCAGCGAATACGGCAAGGCCAGCCTGCAGCCCGAGAGCGGCCACAACGTCGAAGCCGGCCTGCGCTGGACCGAGGGCGCCACCAGCGTCGGCATGGTGGCCTACCGCAACCGCGTGAAGAACCTCATCGTGTTCGGCGGCGCCGGTGCCTGTGCCTCGGCCTTCGGCTGCTACGACAGCGTGGGCCGCGCGGAATACAAGGGCGTGACGCTGACGGCCAACCACAGCGTGGCCGGCGTCTCACTGCGCGGCTCCATCGACGTGCAGGACCCGCGCGACCTCGACAGCGACCACCAGCTGGCGCGCCGTGCCCGCCGCCACGCCGCGTTCGGTGCCGATACCCGCGTCGCCGGTTGGACCGTCGGTGCCGAAGTCCAGCTCTCGGCGCGCCGCTTCGACAACGCGGCCAACACCGCCGTGCTCGGCGGCTACGGCGTGGCCAACCTGTATGCCGACACGCAGGTGACGCGCGACCTGACCCTGCTCGCGCGGCTCAACAACCTGGGCGACAAGAGTTACCAGACGGCGCGCACCTATGCCAACGAAGGCCGCAGTCTGTACGTGGGCCTGAAATGGGCGCCGCAGTGAGCACCGCGTTGGCGCTGAAAGGCATGCGCCATGGGTGAGGCCTTGCGCTGTCCGGCCGTGCTCGTCGCGGCGCCGGCCTCGGGCCAGGGCAAGACCACGGTCGCCTCCGCGCTGGCGCGGCTGCACACGCGGCGCGGCCTGCGCGTGGCGGTGTTCAAGTGCGGACCGGATTTTCTCGATCCTTTCTGGCTGAGCCTGGCCGCGATCAGGCCGGGCGAGGCCGCGGAACCGGTGCACCAGCTCGACCTGTGGATGACCGGCGAGGCCGACTGCGCCGCCCGGCTGCGGGCTGCGGCCCGGTCCGCCGACCTGGTCATCGTCGAAGGCGTGATGGGCCTGTTCGACGGCACGCCCAGCGCGGCCGATCTGGCGCGGCGCTTCGCACTGCCCGTGCTGGCGGTGATCGACGCCTCGGCCATGGCCGGCACCTTTGGCGCATTGGCCTTCGGCCTGCAGCATTTCCAGCCCGGCCTGCGCTGGGCCGGTGTGCTGGCCAACCGCGTGGCCGGTGCGCGCCACGCCGAGCTGCTGCAAGCCGGCCTGCGTGCGGACGCCAACTGGCTCGGCGCCTTGCTGCGCAACGGCGCGCTGAGTCTGCCCGAACGCCACCTCGGCCTGGTGGGCGCGGGCGAGCTCGCCGATGCCGCCGAGCGGCTCGACGCAGCCGCCGATGCGCTGGCCGAGACGCCGCTGGGCCGCATGACGCGTGACGACCTGCGCGCCTGGGACGTGGACCTCGGCGCGCAGGCGCTGGCGCTGGCCCCGGACACCACGCTGGCCGCGCAGCCGTTGCGTGGCCGGACCGTGGCTGTGGCGCGCGATGCGGCGTTCTGCTTCATCTACGCCGCCAACCTCGACTGCCTGCGCGCGCTCGGCGCGCGGCTGGTGTTCTTCTCGCCGCTGGCCGGCGACGGCCTGCCGCCCTGCGACGCGGTCTGGCTGCCCGGCGGCTACCCCGAACTGCACGCGCCGGCGCTGTCGGCCAACACCGCGCTGCGCGACGATCTCGCCCGGCACGTGGCACGCGGCCAGGCGGTCTGGGCCGAATGCGGCGGCATGATGGTGCTGTTCGAAACACTCCATGCGCTGGACGGCGCGAGCCATGCCATGTGGGGCCTGCTACCCGGCACCGTGCGCATGCAGGCGCGGCTGGCGGCGCTCGGGCAGCAGCAATTAGCACTGGATGGCCAGGTGCTACGCGGCCACACCTTCCACTATTCGACGAGCGAAACGCCGCTTGCCCCGATGGCACGCAGCACCCGGCCCGGCAGCGATGCGCACGGCGAAGCGGTGTATGCGACCGGCAGCCTGCGCGCGAGCTATTTCCACGCCTGGTTCCCTTCCAGCCCGCGGCTGGTGGCTCACTTTTTCGGCGCCGCCCGCGCCACAATGCGCGATGCCTGAAGCACAGTCCATGCGCTGCGAACTGATCCTCGGCGGCCAGAAAAGCGGCAAGTCGCGGCGCGCCGAGGAGACGGCACGCCAGTGGCTCGCAGCCGCGCCGGGCCACCGTGCGGTGCTGGTCGCCACGGCGCAGGCCTGGGACGCGGAGATGGCCGAACGCATCGCGCGCCACCGGGTCGACCGGGCCGCGCGCGCGCCGGGGCTGGCCACGTTGGAAGAACCGCTCGCCTTGGCCCACGCGATCACGCGCCTGAGCCGACCGGACACGCTGGTGGTCGTCGATTGCCTGAGCCTGTGGCTGACCAACCTGCTGATGCCGGCGGACCCCGGCGCGGCCATCGGCGACGCGGGCCGCGAATCCGCGCAGCTGGCCGATGCCGTGCGGGCCGCACCGGGCCCGCTGGTGCTGGTGAGCAACGAGATCGGTCTGGGTGTGATCCCCATGGGCCGCGAAGTGCGCGCCTTCGTCGACGCGCTCGGGCAGCTCAACCAGGCCATGGCCCGGGCCTGCGACCACGTGACCCTGATGGCCGCGGGCCTGCCGCTGGCGCTCAAGGGCGGCACGCCATGATGCGGCGCTTCGGCTGGGTGCCGTGGCTGTGGCTGGCCGCCACGGCCATGCTCGCCACCATGGCGCATGCCATCGACATCACCGACGCGCGCGGTCGCCAGGTGCATTTCGCGCAATCGCCGCAACGCATCGTGAGCCTGCTGCCTTCGCTCACCGAAAGCGTCTGCGGCCTGAACCAGTGCCAACGCCTCGTCGGCGTGGACCGTTATTCGAACTTTCCCGCCAGCGTGCGCAGCCTGCCGCAGGTGGGCGGCGGCATCGATCCGGGCATCGAGGCCATCGTCGCCCTCAAGCCGGACGTGGTGCTGCTGGCCACGTCCTCACGGGCCAGCGACCGGCTCGAGGCGCTGGGCCTGAAGGTGCTTGCGCTCGAACCCAAAAGCCACGCCGACGTGCGGCGCGTGCTCGAAACCCTGGGCCGCCTGCTCGAGGTGTCCGACGCGGATGGTGCGGACCGCCTGTGGCGCGTGATCGACGCCAGCGTGCAGGCCGCCGCGCAGTCGCTGCCGCCACGTGCGCGCGGCGTGCGTGTGTATTTCGAGGTGAGCCGCGGGCCGTATGCGGCGGGCTCGACCTCGTTCATCGGCGAGACGCTGGCCCGGCTCGGCGCGCGCAACGTGATTCCGCCCGCGCTCGGGCCGTTTCCGCGGCTCAATCCCGAATACGTGATGCGCGCCGACCCGGACCTGATCATGATCGGCAACCGCAGCATGCAGGCCATGCCGCCGTACCCTGGCTGGGCCAGCATGCGCGCGATCCGCGGCCAGCACATCTGCGTGTTCAACAACGAAGAGGCCGACGTCCTCGTGCGCCCAGGCCCGCGCATGGCCGAGGCCGCCCGCATCATGGCGCGGTGCCTGGCGGAGAAGTCGCCTTGAACATGGTCGCGGCACGCCTGGTCCATCCGTCACAGACGCGCCGCGCGCTCGGCCTCGGTGCCGGCCTGGGCATGCTCGCGCTGGTCCTGCTGCTGCTCGGCATCACCATCGGCAGCACCGGCCTGGACAGCCTGGCGGCGATGCGGCAGGACCCGGTGGCCTGGCAGATCGTCTGGGACATCCGGCTGCCGCGCACCGCTGGCGCGTGGGTCACCGGTGCGCTGCTCGGTCTGGCCGGCGCGGTGGCGCAGGGCCTGTTCCGCAATCCACTGGCCGACCCCTACCTGCTCGGCAGCGGCTCGGGCGCGTCGCTCGGCGCGGCGCTGGCCTTGCTGATGATGGGCCGGCCGCAGGCCATGGCCATGTCGGGAAGCTGGTGGCTGCAGCTCGGCATCACCGGGGCGGCCTTCGTCGGCGCGGTGCTGGCGGTGATGCTCACGCTGACCCTGGCACGCGGCGCGCAGCACACGTTGCGGCTGCTGCTGGGTGGCGTGATCGTCGGCGTGGTGCTCGGCGCGGCCAAGGACCTGGTCACCGTGGCCGCGCCCGGCATCCTCGAATCCATGCAGGGCTTCACGTTGGGCAGCACGAGTTTCCTCGGCTGGCAGGCGGTGGCGTTGATGGCGGCCGTCTTGCTGATCTGCCTGGTCGCTGCCTTCCTGCTCGCGCCGGTGCTCGACGGGCTCACGCTCGGCGAGTCGACCGCGGCCAGCCTGGGCCTGATGCTGCCCGGCCTGCGCGCGGCGCTGGTGGCGGTGCTGGCGCTGGCCACGGCCACGGCGGTGGCGCACGCCGGCCTGATCGCCTTCGTCGGCCTGGCCGCGCCGCACCTGGTGCGGCCGCTGGTGCGCGCCAGGCACGGCGCGCTGCTGCTGCTGTCGGCAGCCATGGGCGGCGCACTGCTGATGCTGGCCGATCTGCTGGCGCGCTGGCTGCTGGCGCCGCAGGAGCTGCCGGTGGGCGTGCTCACCGCGCTGATCGGCGGCGGCTACCTGCTCTGGCTGATGCACCGGCGTGGCCTGGTCGGGGGCACGCGATGAAGATCGCACTGCAGGCGCGGGGCCTGACCGCGCGGCTGGGCCAGGCCGAGGTGCTGCACGGCATCGACCTGGCGCTGCCGCGCGGCCGCTGGACCAGCGTGGTCGGCCCGAACGGCGCGGGCAAGTCGACGCTGCTCAAGGCGTTGGCGGGCCTGCTGCCCCGGGACCACCATGGCGGCAGCGTGCATCTGCTGGGCCAGTCTCTCGCCGATCTGCCTGCGCGCCAGCGCGCCCGGCAGATGGCCTGGCTCGGCCAGAACGAAGGCTCGGCCGAAGACCTGAGTGTGTACGACGTCGCCATGCTCGGCCGCTTGCCGCACCAGGCCTGGCTGGCCGCACCGAATGCGGCCGACCATGCCGCAGTGCAGCAGGCGCTGCGCGACACGCAGGCCTGGGCATGGCGCGATCGTGTGTTGGGCCAGCTGTCGGGCGGCGAACGCCAGCGCGTGCTGCTGGCCCGCGTGCTGGCCGTGCAGGCCCCGGTGCTGCTGATGGACGAGCCGCTGGCCAACCTCGATCCACCGCACCAGGCCGACTGGTTGGAACTCGTGCGCCGGCTGGTGGCCGGCGGCACCACCGTGGTTAGCGTGCTGCACGAGATCTCGGTGGCGCTGCACGCCGACGAACTGGTGGTGATGGCCGGTGGCCGCATCACGCACCAGGGCCTGTGCGGCGACGCGGCCACCCATCGCGCGCTCGAGGCGGTGTTCGACCAGCGCATCCGGGTACACCGCGTGCAGGACCAGTGGCTGGCCTTGCCGCACCTCGTTTCGCCCATGTCCCCTCTTTCCTCTCCTACCTGAAATCCGCATGCAGATCGAGACCCCACCCACCGTCAAACCCTACGAGAAACCCGAGGGCGAGCGCCGCGGCCTGATCCTCGTCAACACCGGCGAGGGCAAGGGCAAGAGCACCGCCGCCTTCGGCCTGGCGCTGCGCGCGCACGGCCGTGGCAAACCGGTGCGCATCTACCAGTTCATGAAGGTGCCGACCGCGCGCTTCGGCGAACACCGCATGTTCGAGCAGCTCGGCCTGCCGATCATCGGCCTGGGCGACGGGTTCAGCTGGAAGAGCCAGGACCTCGAACAGTCGGGCCAGCTCGCGCGCGACGGCTGGCAGCAGGCGAGGGCGGCGATCTTGTCGGGCGAGTTCTTCCTGGTGGTGCTCGACGAGATCACCTACCCGCTGATCTACGGCTGGCTGGCGCTCGACGAAGTGCTGCAGACGCTGCGCGATCGCCCGAAGCACGTGCACGTGATGCTCACCGGCCGGCGCTGCCCGGCCGAGATCGTGGAGATGGCCGACACGGTCACGGAAATGACCAAGATCAAGCACGCCTTCAACGCCGGCATTCCCGCGCAGCGCGGCATCGAGGACTGATGTTCCCGGCCTGGGGAGAGGGCGTGGCGGCCGGGGTCGCCATCGCGGCGTTGTGGATCGCGATGGCGGTCGACATGCTGTTTGGCGAGCCGCCGGCGCGGCTGCATCCCGTGGTCTGGATCGGCCGCTACCTGGGCTGGGCGGGCCGGCTTGCCGCGCCAACCAGCGACGCCGTCGCACCCAAGCGAGATTTGAAGCATTTCATGGCCGGAGCGCTTTTCTGGCTTGCGGGTGCTGCTATTGTTTTTGGTGTTGCCTGGGCCTGGCAAAGCCTTGCGCTGCAGGCACCCGCCCTGTTCGCCGCCCTGCTGCTCGGCCTGGTGCTCAAACCCATGCTGGCCTGGCGCATGCTGCGCGTCGAGGTGCTGGCCGTCGAAGCCGCGTTGGCCGAATCGCTGGACGCCGGCCGCGCGCGGCTGCGCCACCTGGTGAGCCGCGACGTGACGCAACTCGACGCCGCCGCCGTGCGGGAGTCGGCGATCGAGTCGCTGGCCGAGAACCTCAATGACTCGGTGGTGGCGCCGATCTTCTGGTTCGTGCTGTGCGGGTTGCCGGGCGCGGCCGTCTACCGTTTCGCCAACACCGCCGATGCGATGTGGGGCTACCGCGGCGAACGTGGCGGCCGGGTGTGGGAATGGGCGGGCAAGTGGGCCGCGCGGGCCGACGATGTGCTGTCGTGGCTGCCGGCCCGGTTCGCCGGCGTGCTGATGCTGCTGCTGGCCGGCCGGCCGCCATGGCGCGGCTTGCGCACCGAAGCGGCGCACACGCCATCGCCCAACAGCGGCTGGCCGATGGCGGCGATGGCGCTGGCGCTGGGCGTGCGGCTAGGCAAGCCGGGCGTCTATGCGCTCAACGCCGGGGGCCGTGCGCCCGGGTCGGCCGATACCTTGCGCGCCGTGGCCCTGTGCCGCCGCGTGGTGCTGGCTTACGTCTTGCTTTCCAGTGCGGCGATGATTCTGATGCTTCCGACAACAACATGACAGAGACACCACGGCCATGACGGTCAGCACTACTGGCCGTACTCAGCGGCATGCATGGACGTACGAGCCCGCGCGGGTGCATGGCGGGCCGGATGCGCGCGGCGCAGCGGCCCACGATTTCTCGACCAACAGCAATGCCTGCGGGCCTTGCCCCGAGGCGGCGGCTGCGGTGCGGGCTGCCGACGCGGCCCACTACCCCGATCCGCTCTACACGGACCTGCGCGAGCGGCTCGCCTCCTGGCACCGCGTGCCCGCGCGCCGGGTGCTGCTGGCCGGCAGTGCGAGCGAATTCATCTACCGCCTGACGGCCTGGGTGGTGCAGCAGGGCGGGCGCCGCGTCTGGCTGCCGCGGCACGGCTACGGCGACTACGCCGAGGCGGCGCATGCCTGGCAGCTGCGGTCCGTGGCCCTGCCGGCCCAGGCCCAGCTGCTCTGGGCCTGCGACCCTTCGAGTCCGCTGGGCCAGGACGAGCCCGAGATGGAGGCCATCGGCCTGGGCGAATCCGTGTGCGTGCTGGACCGCGCCTACGAGCCGCTGCGCCTGAGCGGTGCGTTGGGCCTGCCGCTGGAGCGGCTGAACCGCGTCTGGCAGCTGTGGTCCCCGAACAAGGCCCTGGGGCTGACCGGCGTACGCGCCGCCTATGCGATCGCGCCGCACGACGCGGAAGATGCCGTGCAAGCGCTGGAGCAGCTGTGCCCGAGCTGGCCGGTCGGGGCCCACGGTGCGGCCCTGCTGCAGGCCTGGACCATGCCTGGCGTGCAGGCCTGGCTGGCCGACAGCCTGGTCACGCTGCGCGACTGGAAACTGCGCCAGGTGGCGCTGTGCGAAGCCATGGGTTGGATCTGCCGGCCCAGCCATGCAAACTTCCATCTGGCGCGGCCGGCATCGCCGCAGACGGCCGGCGCGCTGCTGCGCTTCCTGCGCGAGCGCGAAATCAAGCTGCGCGACACGGCTTCGTTCGGCCTGCCGGGCCAGTTCCGGCTCGGAGTGCTGCCGCCCGCGAGCCAGGACGCGCTCGCGGGCGCGGTGCGCCAATGGGACGCTACGCTGTTGCCGGCGGGATCGGCGGGCCATCCACCGGCGGCACCGGCAAGACCGGCGTAAGCCCGGTCAGACGTGCCTGCTCGGCACTGATTTCGGTCCACAGGTCGAGCAGCCAGCCGTCGTCGAAGGACATCTCCTCCACGCGGAAATACCGGCCGTCGAGCATGTCGATGCTGAAGCTGCGGCGCGGTCGGCTGCGCCGCTTGGCGTCGGCGGCCGCGAGCCAGACGTCGATGTCCTCGGCATCGATGCGCGGGCCCACCTGCCGGCGATGGCAGTGGCGCATGATCTCGGCGAAGCTGCGCGCCTCTGCGGAGACGTCATACAGTTTCAGGAAGATGGCGTTGGCCCAGACCAGCCGGTCCGAAGGGTCGAACAGCGCGGCGCCGATGTCGCCCAGGTTCAGCCCGGCGAGCACCCGCCGCATCACCGAAGCGTCCTCGCGCAGGCGCAGCGCGGGCGAGCCGTCCGGCGCGAGCGGCGAGGGGCGGCTGTCGCCGGCGGTGACCACGCAGTCGCGGCCGCGGTCCTTGGCGCGGTACAGCATCTGGTCGGCCAGCCGCATCCAGGCCTCGTGGTTGGGCAGGTCCCGCGTCAGCGCGGCCACGCCGAAGCTGGCGGTGACCACGCGTTGCGGCAGCAGCGGATCGGTGCTGAGGCCGGCCTGCAGGCGCTGCATCAGCTCGCTGGCCTCGCGCGGGCCGGTATGGGGCAGCAGGATGCCGAATTCCTCGCCGCCGTAACGGCCCGGTGTGTCGGTCTTGCGCAGGGTCTGCTGCAGGCGTTCGGCGAAGCCACGCAGCACCGTGTCGCCCGCCGCATGGCCCAGCGTGTCGTTGACGCGCTTGAAGTGGTCGAGGTCGACCAGCACCAGGGTGGCGATTTCGCCCGAGCGGCGAAACCGCGCGAATTCGATCCTCGCCATGTGTTCCCAGTGGCGCCGGTTGTAGAGGCCGGTCAGGCCGTCGTGCTGACTCAGGTGGGCCAGCTCCTCGCGCTGGCGCTTGAGCTTGGTGAGTGCGCGGTAGGTGATCTGGCCGACCGAGATCGGGTGCAGCAGCAACAGCGGCAGGCAGGCCAGCACCTGCACCATGTCCGACTCGGGCGCCCAATGCGCGCCATACACCAGCATGCCGGCGGCCATACCAGCCGCATGGGCCAGCATGCCGCGCGCAAACTGGCGCCAGCCGCCGGCGATCATGCTGTCCATGCCCATCAACGTGAGCATCAGGACGCTGGGCAGGGCGTTGAAAGCCATCGTGGCGATCCAGACGCCGCCGAAGAAGTGGTCGATGACGAGGTTGCGGCGCTCGGCGCGCACGCTGTCGGTGCAGTGCCGCGACCAGAGCCAGGCCAGATGCGGCCACACCAGGCCGTGCAACAACGGCCCGGCCCAGACCCACCATGGGGTCTCGCGCGTGGCGAGCACGCCCGCCACCGAGAGCAGGCCCAGACCCAGCCCGACCACCCGCGGGCCATAGCTGGCCCGTGCGAAGTTGTGGGAGCGTTGGCGCTGGCGTTTCACCGTGATGACAGTTCGAAGACCCAGTTTTCGAGATCGGCCGCCGGTAGCGGCCGGGCAAACAGGTAGCCTTGCAGCGCGGGGCAGCCGCGCTCGGCGAGGAAGCGGCGCTGGGCTTCGGTCTCCACGCCTTCGGCCACCACGTTCAAGGCCAGGCTTTCGCCGATGCGCAGCACCGAGGTGGTCAACGCGCGCGCGGTCTCGCTGTGCGCCAGGTCCTGGACGAAGCTGCGGTCCAGCTTGAGTTCGCTGATCGGCAGGCGGTGCAGGTAGCTCAGGCTCGAATAGCCGGTGCCGAAATCGTCCATCGAAAGGTGCACGCCCTGGGCGTGGATGGCATGGATGCCGGCCAGCACAGCCGGGTCCGGCGCCAGCATCACGCTCTCGGTCATCTCCAGCGTGAGGTCGCGGGGCGCGAGCCCATGCTGTTGCAGCAGCCGCGCCACGTGGGCCGGCAGTTCGGCGTTCTGGAAATTGCTCGCCGACAGGTTGACGGCGATGCCCGGTATGGGCACGCCGCGCCGGCGCCAGTCGGCAAGTTGGCCGCAGGCCTGTCCGAGCACCCAGAGGCCGAGTTCGTCGATCAGCCCGCATTCCTCGGCCAGCGCCACGAACCGGGTCGGTGGCACCGCGCCGAGGCTGGCATGTTGCCACCGCAGCAAGGCCTCCAGGCCGAGGAGTTTCTGGCCCGCCGCATCGACTTGGGGCTGGTAGTGCAGGGCCAGGCCGTTGTGGCGAAGCGCAAGTTTCAGGTCGGCCTCGAGCATGGCGCGTTCTTCCGCGGCGCGGTTCATCTCGGCGCTGAAGAAGCGAAAGCTGCTCCTTTGCCCGCTCCTGTCGCCCTGCTTGGCGCCACGGTTTTCGCCACCGTTCGCACCGCTTCTGCCGCTGGTCTTGGCCTGGTACATGGCCGTGTCGGCGTGCCGCATCAGGGTGTCCACGTCGCTGCCGTCATCGGGCGAGATGGCGATGCCCAGGCTGGCACCGGCCTGCAGGACGGCGCCGAGCGCATGCACCGGCTCCCGCGCGGCCTCGCACAGCCGCTCGGCCACGCTGGCGGCCTGCTGCGCGCTGCAATGCGGCAGCAGCAACGCGAATTCGTCGCTGCCCAGCCGGCCGACGGTGTCCGTCTCGCGCGCGATTTCCTTGAAGCGGCGCGCCAGTTCACGCAGCAGCGCATCCCCCACCGCATGGCCGTGCTTGTCGTTGATCTGCTTGAAGCGGTCCACGTCCAGGTGCAGCAGGGCCAGCGGTGCGCCGCTGCGCGAGGCCTCGTAGATCGCGCGCTCGGCCTTGGCATGCAGGGTGGCGCGGTTGGGCAGGCCGGTCAGCGTATCGAAAAACACCAGTTTGTGGATGTGGGTGCGCACCTTCTCGCGCTCCAGCATCAGCGCGCACAGGTGCACGCATACATCCACCAGGCGCAGGTGGAAGGCGTCGGGGCCGCGGTTTTCCCGGAAATAGAAGGCAAAGGTGCCCATCACCTGGCCGCTGCCGCTGCGGATCGGGCTCGACCAGCAGGCCTTCAAGCCGAGCGGCAGGATCAGCGCCTTGTAGTCGGTCCACAGCGGGTCGGTGGCGATGTCGGTCACGGCCACCGCTTCGCCGCGCCAGGCCGCCGTGCCGCAGGAGCCCGCATTCGGCCCGATGGCGACACCATCCAGCGCCTGGGACA
Source organism: Rhodoferax koreense (assembly GCF_001955695.1). NCBI lineage: Bacteria > Pseudomonadati > Pseudomonadota > Betaproteobacteria > Burkholderiales > Comamonadaceae > Rhodoferax > Rhodoferax koreensis. Next base: position 2,383,184 of record NZ_CP019236.1, read on the forward strand.
CGTATTCGGGCAGGCCGGGAGCGGCCAGCGGGCGTACGCGGTTTTCCGCGTCGATGGCCAGCACCGTGGCGATCACCTCCGGCGCGATGCGTTCGACTTCGCGGCACAGCAGCGTCATGACGTCGCGCACCGGCACCTCGCGCACCATGGCCGCCAGCACCTTGTTCTGCAGCACCTCGTGCATCTTGGTGAAGGTGATGTCGGCGAGCACGCCGAGCACGTTGACCAGCTGCCCGGCTTCGTCGAACACCGGGTTCATCGTCACCGATACCCACAGCGGCTTCGACGCCTTGGTGTAGATCAGCAGCTCGGTGCCCAGCCCCTGGCGCGCTACGACATAGGATTGCAGGTTGGCCCGCAGCAGCTTCAGCGTGTGCGGATCGGTATGGGGCCCGGCGAGTATCTGGTCCGGGCGCCGCCCGACCATGTCGGCCAGGTCGAAGCCCAGCATGCGGGTCACGCCACCGTTGATGGCCACCACCTTGCCGTTTGGGTCAGCCACGATGATGGCGTTGTCGCTGGCGTCGATGGCTCGCGCCATCTGCAGCATGGGGTGGTTCTTCAGTCGGGCTTGCGTGACGTCCTTGACCAGCGCGGTGTAGTGCGGGGCTTCGGGCGGGCCGGAACGCGTCATCGAGAACAGCACCTGCCGCAGGGTGCCGTCGCTGCGCTGGATATCGAGCGCCAGGTTCCGCACGAGCAGCCGCTCCAGATCGCAGCCATCCTCCTGCCGCAGCGCGGATGGCAGCAGCAGCCGCGCGTGGCGGCCCAGCACTTCGCCACGGGACAGGCCCCACAGGCGTTCGGCGGCGGCGTTGAAGAAGCGGACGGTGTGCCACGCGTCCAGCACGACGACCGCGTCGGCCAACTGTTCGAATGCATCGGCGAAGCCGATGCCTGCGGACGGAGCTTGGGTGACGACCTGCATCGAAATTCCCCTGGTTCTTGCCTTGACCCGATGAAGCGTAGCCTGTATCGAAGTGTAAGCCGAACGGTGTGGATGGCTGCCAACGCGATTGTGTGCGTTTTCTCTCGGCCCTGGGGCGGGTGTTCCCCTAGGGCTGGCGGCCGCGCTAAGCTCGGTGCATGCCCCATCCCGATATCCCTTCGCGAACATGCCCTGCGTGGCCATCTTCTTCCGATGACTTGGCCGTTTCACCCGGCCGTGCCACGACGCCCTGGCCCGGTGGTTGCCCATGAGCGCGGTCTGCGTGATGGTGCTGGGCACGACCAGCGGCGCGGGCAAAAGCTGGCTCACTACGGCGCTGTGCCGCTGGTACGCGCGCCAGGGCCTGCGCGTGGCGCCGTTCAAGGCGCAGAACATGAGCAACAACGCCAGGGTCGTGGCCTTTGAAGATGGCGGCGAAGGTTTCGCCGCCGGGCCGTCCCAAGGCGAAGCGCAGCCCCCTCGGGGGGCAGGAAGCGCAACGCAGTGGGCGAACGTGGGGGCGGAAATCGGCAGCGCCCAATATTTCCAGGCCCTGGCCGCACGGGTGCCGCCCACGGTGCGGATGAATCCGCTGTTGCTCAAGCCCGAGCGCGATACGCACAGCCAGGTGGTGCTGCTGGGCCGGGTCAGCGCCGAGCTCACGGGCATGGCCTGGCGCGAACGCAGCGCCCAGGTGTGGCCGACGATCGCGGCATCGCTCGACGCACTGATCGCCGAGCACGACGTGGTGGTGATCGAGGGCGCGGGTTCACCGGCCGAGATCAACCTGCATGCGAGCGACATCGTCAACATGCGCGTGGCCTTGCATGCCCGGGCGCGGTGCCTGCTGGTCAGCGACATCGACCGCGGCGGCGCCTTCGCGCACCTGTATGGCACCTGGGCGTTGCTGCCGCAGGAGGAGCGTGCGCTGATCCGCGGCTTCGTGCTCAACAAGTTCCGCGGCGATGCGGCGCTGCTCGCCCCTGCACCGCAGATGCTGCAGGACCTGACGGGCGTGCCCACGGTCGCCACGCTGCCGATGTGGTGGCAGCATGGCCTGCCCGAGGAAGATGGCGTCTTCGACGATCGCACGGCCGGCCACGGCGGTGCCGCGCTGCACACCAGCGTGGCTGTGGTCGCCTACCCGCGCATCAGCAACCTCGACGAATTCCAGCCCTTGAAGAACGTCCCCGGCGTGGCGCTGAAATGGGTGCGCAGTCCGGCCGAGCTGGCCGGTGCCGATTGGGTGGTGCTACCCGGCTCGAAACACACGAGCGGCGACCTGGCCTGGCTGCGCGCGCAGGGGCTGGACCGCGCCATCTGTGCGCATGCCGCCCGGGGCGGCGCGGTACTCGGCGTCTGCGGCGGCCTGCAGATGCTGGGCGAGGCCATGATCGACACGCACGGCATCGACGGCAATGCGCCCGGCCTGGGCCTGCTGCCTCTGGTCACGCAGTTCGAACGCGAGAAGACCGTGCGGCGCACAGAGGCCCGCTTCGAGGTCGACCTGGCGCAGATGGCACCCGGGTCCCCCTGGGCCAGGCTGGCCGGTGTCCGTGTGGCCGGTTATGAGATTCACCACGGCCAGACGCAGCAGCACGCGGCGATGGCCAGGGCCGGCGACGTGGCGGTGGCCGCCATGCCAGATGGCCTGGCCTGGCGTAATGCGGCCGGCAATGTGCTGGGGCTGTACCTGCACGGCCTGTTCGAAGATCCGGCCGCGCTGCAGGCGCTGTTCGGTCGGCAGGTGCCGACGCTGGACGCCGTGTTCGACGGCCTGGCCGACTATGTGGAGCGGCACTTCGCGCCGGGTGTGCTCCAGGCGCTGATCGCCTAGGCGCTACTTCAGGTTGCCCGAGAGGAACTGCCCCAGCCGTTCGCTCTTGGGCCGCGACAGCACCTCGGCCGGCACGCCTTGTTCCTCGATCAGGCCCTTGTGCAGGAAGATCAGGTGGTTGGCCACCTCGCGGGCGAAACCCATTTCGTGGGTGACCACCACCATGGTGCGGCCTTCGAGCGCCAGCGTGCGCATCACCTTCAGCACCTCGGAGACGAGTTCCGGGTCCAGTGCACTGGTGGGTTCGTCGAACAACATCACCTCGGGCTCCATGGCCAGCGCACGGGCGATGGCCACGCGCTGCTGTTGGCCGCCGCTCATATGGGCGGGATAGGCGTCTTCCTTCTGCTTCAGGTCGACCAGCGCCAGGTACTTGCGCGCGCGGGCGACGGCTTCCTCGCGGCCAATGCCCAGCACGTGCATCGGCGCCTCGATGATGTTCTGCAGCACCGTCATGTGCGCCCACAGGTTGAAATGCTGGAACACCATGGCCAGCTTGGTGCGCAGGCGCTGCAATTGGCGCGCATCGACCGGCACGAGTTCACCGTTCTTGCCCGGCGTGAGCTGCAGCTCCTCGCCAGCCACGACGATGCGGCCCTGGTTGGGCTTTTCGAGCAGGTTCAGGCAGCGCAGGAAGGTGCTCTTGCCCGAGCCCGAGCTGCCGATGATGCTGATCACGTCGCCCGCATGGGCCTGCAGCGACACGCCCTTGAGCACCTCGTTGGCGCCGAAGCGTTTGTGGATGTTGTCCGCGAGCAGTTTCAGGTCGGAGGTGTTCATGGCGGGCAGAGGCGGTGCGGTCGGTGCGGTGGAGGTCGGCATGGTGGGCATGGCCTCATGCGCTGAGCAGGTTGCCGGTGCGGAAGGGCACGCTGCCGGCGATGTTGCCGAGTTTCTCGCCGGCCATCACGTAGCGCCGGGCAATGCGCGCGTACAGCACGCCGGCCACTTCCGCACGGGCCAGGTGCACGGTGTTGTTGATCGGGTCGATGACTTCGGCCACCGTGTCGCCGACCGCCAGCCGCTGGCCCACGGCGGCAGTGAACACCACGATGCCCGGCACGGGCGTCTCCACCGTTTGCGAGCCGGAAAGCGGTGTCGCCGCGCACGGCAGGGCCGGCATCGTGGGCGCCGGGCCTTGGACCACGCCCAGGTGCTGCAGATAGCCGAACAAGGCCAGGGCGTCCTTCTGGCCGAGCGCATGCGTGACGTCGGCCTCGCCGCGCAACTCGATGGTGGCGCTGGCCGTGGCCTGGGGCAGGGCGCCTTCGGGCAATTCGTCTGCCAGCGCTTCGGCGAGTTGCCACCAGTGGCCGGAGAGGCCTTCGTCGAATGACAGGCCCCCGGAATTCTTGGCCAGCAGCACGGCCTCGGCGCCGAGCAGCCGGGCCAGGGGTTCGATCTTCGGCCAGCAGGGCGTTTCGGTGTAGAGGTGCAGCGCCGCTTCGAAGTCGCAATGCAGGTCAAGCACCACGTCGGCATCGAAGGACAGGCTGACCAGGCGCTTGCGCAGGCTGGCGAGTTCGGTCTTCGGCTGCCATGCCTGCAGGTATTCGGCCACGGCCTGGCGCACGGTCGTCACGTTCTGCGCGGGGTCCTGCCCGAGCTTGCCGCGCACCTTGGGGAGCACTGCGGCACACAAGTCGGGGTAGTGGCGGTTGAAGTTTTCCGAGGTGGCCAGCTCGAAGCGGCCCATGGGCTTGTGGTCGAGTTGCTGCGCCAGGCCGATCGGGTTGGCCACCGGCACCAGCACCACCTCGCCCTGGATCTGCTGCGCGGCATCGGCCTTTTCGAGCAAGGCACGCAAGTGGTGGGCGGCCATCATGCCGGGGATCTCGTCGGCATGCAGGCTGGCCTGGAGGTAGACCTTGGGCTGGGCGCCAGCCTGGCCGAAGTGGAAACTGGTGAGGGTCTTCTGGCTGCCCAGGCTCTGGCTCAGAAGAGGGTGATCGATGCGCTGCATGGTGTGTTGTCGGGCGTGAAAGCGGCGCCTCAGCCTTTGCGCGGACCGAGGTAGCCGAGGAAGTGGCGTTCCGCGAGGCGGAAGAAGCCGATCAGGCAGAAGGTGGCCACCAGGTAGATGGCGGCGGCCGCCAGGTAGGCCTCGAAAGGCAGGTAGAAATCGGAATAGATGCGGCTGGCCGCGGCGGTGACGTCGAGCAGGCCCGGCACCGCACTGGCCAGGCTGGTGCTTTGCAGCATCATCACCACCTCGTTGCTGTAGGCCGGCAGCGTGCGGCGCATGGCGCTGGGCAGGATCACGCGCAACATGATCTGCACGCGGCTCATGCCGAAGGACTGCGCGGCCTCGATTTCGCCGGCATGGGTTTCGCGGATCGAGCCGGCTAGCATCTCGGCGGTGTAGCCGGCGGTGTTCAGGCTGAAGGCCAGCAGCGCGCAGAAGAACGGCTCCTTGAAATGCGTCCAGGGCCAGATGGTGTCCCAGCGCGCCTGGATCCATTCGAGCTGGGCCAGGCCGTAGTAGATGAGATAGACCTGGATCAAGAGCGGCGTGCCGCGGATCACGAAGGTGTAGGCGCCGACGATGCGCTGCAGCAGCACACTCGGCCCGGTGAGCGCCAGCGCAAAGATCAGCGCCAGCACCGCGCCGATGGCCAGCGAGGAGAAAAGCAGCCCGAGCGTGGTCAGGATGCCTTCGCCGTACATGGCCAGGCCGTCGGGGGTGAAGATGACTTCCCAGTTCATGTCAATGCCGCCCGGCCGCCCGAAGGCATTGAAGCGCCCCCTCGGGGGGCAGCGATACGCGAAGCGATGAGCGTGGGGGTCGCATTCACAGCGTTACCCTCTTGGTGCCGAGGCTGTAGCGCGCGTTCAGGCGGCGCAGCACGATCAGCGAAACCCAGGTGTAGACCAGGAACAGCCCGGCCGTGAACAGGAAAAAGGCGAAGGGCGAACGCGTGGCGGCGCTGGCCTGCTTGGCGAGATAGGTCATTTCCTGCAGGCCGATCAGGCTCACCAGCGCGGTGGCCTTGATCAGCACCAGCCAGTTGTTGGTGAAGCCGGGCAGGGCGTAGCGCAACATCTGCGGCGCGGTGATGCGCAGGAACACCTGGCGCGGCGACATGCCGTAGGCCGCGGCGGCTTCCATCTGCCCGTGCGGTATGGCCAGCATGGCGCCGCGGAAGGTCTCGGTCATGTAGGCACCGTAGATGAAGCCGAGCGTGAACACGCCGGCGAAGAAGGGGTTCAGGTCGAGCGTGGCCTCGCTGCCGGCCAACTCCAGCAGGTTGTTCACGCCGATGGTGCCGCCGTAGTAGACCAGCAGCATCAGCACCAGGTCGGGGATGCCGCGGATGACGGTGGTGTAGAGCGTGGCCGGCACGCGGAAGACGGCGCGGTCGGACAGCTTGGCGAGTGCGCCGATCATGCCCAGCACGACCGACACCACGAGTGCGGCCAGCGACACGCCGATCGTCAGCAATGCGCCGTACAGGATCGACCAGTAATATGCAGTCAAGGGAAGGCTACCGGTTGCGTGGAAGAACGCATTGAAGGTGTCGAAGCGGTGTCAGGAGGTGAGAGATCTCGCGATCTCTCGCGAAGCAGAAGGGACCCGCCGGGCCCCTTCTTTGCCTCCCGGCTTATTTGCCGTAGACGTCGATCTTGAAGTACTTGTCGTTCAGCGTCTTGTAGGTGCCGTTGGCGCGGATGGCCTTGATGGCGCCGTTGAGTTCGTCCTTCAGGGCCTTGTCGCCCTTGCGGATGGCCACGCCGGCACCGCCGCCGAAATACTTGGGGATGAACAGTTCGGGGCCCACCGCGACGTAGTCCTTGCCTTCGGGCTTGCTCAGGAAGCCGCCGGTGACTTCGATGATGTCGGCCACGGTGCCGTCCAGGCGGCCGGCCTTGATGTCGAGGTAGACCTGGTCCTGGGCTTCATAGGGCGTGACGATGACGCCGACCTTCTTCAACTCGCCATTGGCGTATTTCTCCTGGGTGCTGCCCTTGAGCACGCCGATCTTCTTGCCCTTGAGCGAGTTCACGTCGGTGAACTTGATGTCGTTCTTGACGACGATCTTGCTCGGCGTGTTGTAGTACTTGTCCGTGAAGTCCACCACCTTCAGGCGGTCTTCGGTGATCGACATCGAGCTGATGATGGCGTCGTACTTCTTCGCCTGCAGGCCGGGGATCATGCTGTCCCAGACCTGTTCGACGAACACGCACTTGCGCTTGATTTGCTCGCACAGTGCGTTGGCGATGTCCACGTCGAAGCCGGTGGGCTTGCCGTCGGCGGTCTTGAAGGTGAAAGGTTCGTAGGTCGGGTCGATGGCGACTTTGAGTTCCTTGCCCTGGGCGAAGGCGGAGGCGGTCAAGGCGGTCAGCGCCAGCGTCAAAATCAGTTTTTTCATAGAGCTCCTTGAGGCAATGACTGCATACAGCAGAAATGCGAGTTTGTATACCAAGAGTGAAGGTGGCCAGATTCTAGTGTTTCAGCGCGTGGCTCCCGGAAGTGTTTGCCCTAGTCGGATCGTCTGAGGCAAGGCATTTGCGCGGCACGGCCGTTCATAATTGCCGCCTTCAAAGAAAGCAGTATTCATGCCCAACCCTGTCACCGCAACCCACTCGCTGTCGCCCATGTTGCCCGATCTTTCCAATGCCGATCTGCGGGCCAAGCTGCAGCAGCGGCTCGACCAGAAGACCAAGCCGGTCGGCTCGCTCGGCGTCCTCGAGGCGCTGGCCCTGCAGATCGGCCTGATCCTGCAGACCGAGACCCCCAGCCTGCAGCAGCCGCAGCTCGTGGTGTTCGCCGGCGACCACGGCCTGGCCGCGCGCGGCGTCTCGGCCTACCCGAGCGACGTGACCTGGCAGATGGTGGAGAACTTCCTCGCCGGCGGCGCCTGCGTGAGCGTGCTCGCGCGCCAGCACGGCCTGGCGCTGACGGTGGCCGATTGCGGGGTGCGTCACGACTTCCTGCCGCCGGATGGCCCGGCGGAACGCGCCGGCCTCGTGGTCTGCAAGATCGCGCCTGGCACGGCCGATGCGTTCGTCGAGGAGGCGATGAGCGCCGCCCAGTGCGCCCAGGCCATGGCCAACGGCAGGGCGCTGGTCCAGCGGCTGCCCGGCAATGTGCTGCTGCTCGGCGAGATGGGCATCGGCAACACCTCGGCGGCTTCGCTGCTCCAGGCCAGGCTGACCGGGCTGGACATTGCCGAATGCACCGGCTCCGGCACCGGACTCGATGCAGCGGCGGTGGCACGCAAGGCCCAGGTGCTGCGCGCCGTGCTGTTGCGCCATGAGGCCGCCACCACACCGCTGGCCGCGCTGCAGGCCTTCGGCGGCTTCGAGATGGCCACGATGCTCGGCGCCGTGCTCGAGGCGGCGGCCACCAACCGCGTGATCGTGGTCGACGGCTTCATCACCACCGCCGTGGTGTTGGTGGCCCACCGGCTGGAGCCCGCCGTGCTGCAGCGTTGCGTGTTCTCCCACCGCTCCGGCGAGGCGGGCCATGCCGCGCTGTTGCGCCACCTTGGCGTTTCACCGCTGCTGGACCTGGGGCTGCGCCTGGGCGAAGGCTCGGCCGCGGCGCTGGCCTGGCCGCTGCTGCAATCGGCCTGCGTCGTGCTGCGCGAAATGGCCAGTTTCGCTTCGGCCGGCGTGTCGCAAAAAGCAAGCGACACGCATTAGAAGTTGGCGATGTAACCGGGTGCTCCGCGAGGCGCCAGAAGGCTGCTTTTGACACGCTTGACTGCTAAACTGCCGGCGAAAACCTGGTGACCTTCGGGCGCATGACACCTAACCTAGCTGAAACATCAACCGCCGGTGACGAGGCTGCGCGGCGGCGGATCTCGTCAGCCCTGGCCAACCACGCCATCGCGCCGCACCTGCTGTCGCTGTTTGCACTGGGGAGCGACAGTGCCATGCTGCTGGCCGGCCCTGACCAGCGCCTGCAATTCGCCAATGCCGGCTTCACGCGCATGTTCGGATATACCGAGGCGGAGGTCATCGGCCACCGCCTGATCGACGTGCTGGCCGGCCGCGACACGGACCCGGCGCTGATCCACGAGATCCACCACCGCGTGCCCTCGCCGGGTGGGCACCACAACGAAGTGCTGGTCTACACGCGCGCGGGCCGCCCCCTTTGGGTATCGGGACTGGTGAATCCGGTGTTCGACGACGCGGGCCGGTTGCTGCACCTGGTGTATGTGCTGTCGGACATCACGCTGGCCAAGATCCACGAGGTGCTGCAGTACAAGGTGCTCGATGCCATGCTGCACGAGCAGTCGCTGGGCAAGGTGATGTCGCTGGTCTGCCTCGAGATCGAACGCATCGCACCCGGTCTGGCGGCCACCGTGCTCGATGTGGCCCATGGCGGCAGCGGCACCTGGCTGCGCGGGCTGGCCGCGCCCAGCCTGCCCGCGGAATATGCGGACTGGTTGCAGCACCTCGTCGTCGCGCCGGAGGCGGTGCTGCATTGCTGCGAGGAACGCGTCGTCGTCGCGGTGCCCGAGGACCTGTTGCTCGACCCCGGCGCGAACGATGCGCTGGACGCACCTTACCGGCTGCTGCTGCGGCAATTGGACATGGCCGCCTGCTGGATCCGCCCCATCGAGGCCAAGAACGGCGAGGTGCTCGGTGCCTTCGTGTTCTATTCCCGCGCGCCGCACCATCCCGATGCGTTCGAGCAGCGCCTGGTCGAACTGTGCACGCCGGTGTGCGCGCTGGCGCTGGAACGCGAGAAGACCCGCGCCCACCTGCACCAGCTGGCTTTCTACGACGTCCTGACCGGCCTGCCGAACCGTGAGATGCTGTACAGCCAGGCCGAGCGTGAGCTCGACGAAGTGGCACTTTCCGTGTCCACGCTGGCGGTCCTGGTGATCGACCTCGACCGCTTCAAGCTCGTCAACGACAGCCAGGGCCATGCCGCGGGCGACGCGCTGCTGCGCGAGGTCGGCGAGCGGCTCACCCGCTGCGTGCGCGGCATCGACCTGGTCGGGCGGTTGTCGGGTGACGAATTCGCCGCGATCCTGCCCAGTTGTTCGGTGGAGCACGCCGCCGTGGCCGCCGAGCGGCTGCTCAATGCGATCGCCGCGCCGTTCGCCCTCGAGGGCGGCGTGGTCAACCCCGGCGCGAGCATCGGCGTGGCCATGTTCCCCGAGGATGGTGCCGACATGGACACGCTGCTGCGCCATGCCGACCTGGCCATGGCCCAGGCCAAGGTGGATGGGCGCAACTGCTCGCGCTTCTTCAACGATGGCATGAACCGCGTGGCGCAGGAGCGGGTGGCGCTCGAGTCGGCGCTGCGCGAGGCGCTGGGCGACGGGCAACTCTGCCTGCATTACCAGCCGCAGATGTTCTGCGGCGAGGGCCGGCCGCTGTACGGCGTCGAGGCCCTCGCGCGCTGGCACCATCCGCGCTTCGGCAACGTGTCGCCCGAACGCTTCATTCCGCTGGCCGAGGAATGCGGCCTGATCGGCGCCTTCGGCGAGTGGGCGCTGACCGAGGCCTGCCGTCAGCTCGCCGATTGGCGTTCCCGTGGCATCGCGGTGCCGCGCGTGGCGGTCAACCTGTCGGCCCAGAACTTCCAGGATGTCGGACTGGCGGTGCGCGTGGCGGCCTGCCTGCGCAGCTACGGCCTCAGCCCCGACAGCCTGACGCTGGAGATGACCGAACGCGCCATGCTCGACAGCGCCGAAGGGGTGCAGACCAGCATCCATGCCGTCCATTCGCTCGGCGTGCACCTCTCGCTCGACGATTTCGGCACCGGCTATTCGAGCCTGAGTTACCTGCACCGCCTGCCGATGAAGGAGCTCAAGCTCGACAAGAGCTTCGTGCAGGACCTCGACGACAGCCCGGCCGCGCGTTCTTTGATCCAGTCGGTGATGCACATCGGTGAAGGCCTGGGGCTGACCGTGGTTGCCGAAGGGGTGGAGACGCAGAGCCAGTTCGATTTCCTGCACGACCGCAGTTGCGCCGTGGTGCAGGGTTATCTGTTCGCGCGGCCCATGCCGGCCGAGCAGCTCGAGCGCTGGCTCGACGAACGCTATCCGCCACGGCGCTCCGGCACCGGCGCCGGCGTCTTGGGCTTGTAGTCGCAATACGGCGACACCGCGCATTCCCAGCAACGTGGCTTGCGCGCCTGGCAGATGTAGCGCCCATGCAGGATCAGCCAGTGGTGGGCGTCCACCAGATAGGCTTTGGGAACGCGTTTGAGCAGTTGCAACTCCACCGCCAGCGGCGTCTTGCCTGGCGCGAGGCCGGTGCGGTTGCCAACGCGGAAGATGTGCGTGTCCACCGCCATGGTCGGTTCGCCGAACGCCACGTTGAGCACCACGTTGGCCGTCTTGCGGCCCACGCCGGGCAGGGCTTCCAGCGCTTCTCGCGTGCGCGGCACCACGCCGCCGTGCTGGTCGACCAGGATGCGGCAGGTCTGCATCAGGTGTCTGGCCTTGCTGCGGTACAGGCCGATGGTCTTGATGAAGCCTTCCAACCCTTCGAGCCCGAGGTCGAGGATGGCCTGGGGCGTGCTGGCCACCGGGTACAGGCGGCGCGTGGCCTTGTTCACGCCCACGTCGGTGGCCTGCGCCGACAGCAGCACGGCGGCCAACAGTTCGAAGACGCTGGTGTATTCCAGCTCGGTGTTGGGTTGCGGATTCGCGGCCTGGAGGGTGGCGAAGAAGGGTTCGATCGCGGCGGTTTTCATGGGTCAGTCGGTTTGGCTTGCCCGGCGAGTCTAAGGTGCGGCCTTGCCGGCGGAGCGAGCCTTGCCCTGGAACGCCGCGCCCACCGCATCGATGAGCTTGCGCTTGCCGCTGGTCCTGGGCTGCACCAGGGCCATGTGGCGCGCCTCGGCTGCGCCGGGGATGTCGAGCACGCGCAGCTTGGGATCGGCAGCCCAGCGGTTGTCGCGCAGCAGCGGCACCATGGTCACGCCCAGGCCGGCGCGCACCAGGTCGACGATGGTCTCGATGGCGTTGAGCTCCAGGAACTCCTGCGGGCGCGCGCGCAGCCGGCGCAAGGTTCGGTCGACGAGCTGGCCCGTGTGTTCCTGGCGGTCGAAGCGGATGAAGGGTTGGCTCTGCACCAGGCTGCGGATCGGTTGCTCGGGCATGCGCCGGGCCGCCAGCACCACCATCGGCTCGGCGTACAGCGGGGTCCAGGCCAGTCCGGCCTGCATGCGGTCGGCGCCGGGCTCGTGCACCGCGATGGCCGCGTCCAATTCCCCCGCACCCACGCGCGCCAGCAGTTCGCCGGACTTGGCGGCGCTCACGTGCAGGTCGAGGGCGGGATGGAGCCGTTTGAGCGCGAGCGTGGCCTGCAGCAGCGGGCGCAGCGCCGAAACCACCGCGCCGACGTGCAACGTGCCCTCCATGGCGCGCGGCGCATGTTCCGGCTCGCGCATCTGCTCGAACAGGTCGACCAGTTTTTCGGCCTGGGGTCGCAATTCGCGGCCGGCCTGGTTGAGCCGCACCGTCTTGCCGCTGCGCTCGAACAGCGCACGGCGCAGTTCGGCTTCCAGCTGGCGCATCTGCAGGCCGACGGCCGCCTGGGTGAGCGCCACGCGCTGCGCCGCGCCGGCGAACGACCCTTCGGCAGCCACCGCGAGGAAGGTCTTCAGGACGCGGACGCTGCTCATCGGAACGGCAAATAAAAATAGGATTGCAAGGATCGACAATAAAGTTTTTCTTTATTCATGGTAAAGCATTATTCGCTTTCCCTGGCGGCGCAGGGTTTCGATAATCGAAGGTCTGCAGCCGCCGGTCCCGAGCCGGCGGAGATCCGAACCATTGAAAGAGTCCAACATGTTTTCCAGGCGCAAGCTGATCATTTCCGCCGTCATCGCGGCGGGCGCAGGGAGTGGCACGGGCGCGGCCCTGGCCCAGGCCTATCCGAACAAGCCGGTGCGCCTCGTCGTGCCGTTCCCGGCGGGCGGCGCCACCGACATCTTCGCGCGCGTGTTGTCGCAGAAGGTCGGCGAGAAACTCGGCACCGCCATCGTCGTGGAAAACCGCCCAGGCGCGGGTGGCGCCATCGGCTCGGACGTGGTGGCCAAGGCCCCCGCCGATGGCTACACCCTGCTGCTGGCTACCTCCAGCACCCATTCCATCGGCCCGGCGCTGACCTCGCGGCTGCCATACGACACGGTGCGCGACTTCACGCCCATCTCCCACGTGGGCAATGCACCGAGCATCATGCTGGTGCCCAACAGCAGCCCGGCCAAGACGCTGAAGGAGTGGATCGACTATGCGAAGAAGAACCCCGGCAAGCTGAACTACGCCTCCAGCGGGCCCGGCACCATCGTGCAGCTCACGGCCGAACTGTTCAAGTCGCAGGCCGGCGTGTTCATGGTGCACATCCCGTACAAGGGCACGGCGCTGGCGATTCCCGATCTGGTCAGCGGCAAGGTCGACGTGTTGTTCGATTCGCTGCCCACCGGCCTGCCGCATGTGCGCGAGGGCCGGCTGCGCGCACTGGCGGTCACCTCCGCCAAACGCACGGCCATGGCGCCCGAACTGCCGGCCATTGCCGAGGTGTTGCCTGGTTACGAGTCGAACACCTGGTTCGGGCTGTATGGCCCGAAGGCCCTGCCGGCCGACATCGTGGCCAGGGTTAACGCCGCGGTGAACCAGTCGCTCGCCGACCCGGAGGTGAAGGACAAGCTGGCGCGGCTCGGCATCGAGCCTGTGGGCAGCACACCTGCGCAACTGGCGCAGATGGTTGCGGCCGACGCGGCCAAGTGGCGTGCCATCATTGTCGAACGCAAGATCACCGGCGAATAAACCAGGGCGCATTCCATGAACTTCAACTTCAGCAATCCTTATCCTTCGGTGCGCATCCCCGTGTTCGCGCGCAACGTGGTGTCGACATCCCATCCACTCGCGGCGCAGGCCGGTCTGCGCATGCTCTACAAGGGCGGCAGCGCGGTCGACGCGGCCATCGCCGCCGCGGCCACCATCACGCTGACCGAGCCGGTGAGCAACGGCCTGGGCAGCGACGCCTTCTGCATCCTGTGGGATGGCAAGGAACTGCACGGCCTGAACGCCAGCGGCACCGCGCCCCAGGCCTGGACGCCGGACTACTTCAAGACCAAGTACGGCGCCGACACCAAGACCCCGCCCAAGCGCGGCATCGACAGCGTGACGGTGCCGGGTGCCGTGGCTGGCTGGATGGCGCTGAGCGAGCGTTTCGGCAAGCTGCCTTTCGCCGACCTGATGGAGCCGGCGATCGAGATCGCCGAGCGGGGCTACCTGATTCCGCCGGTGGTGCAGCAGAAATGGGCCGCGGCCACGCCGGAACTGCGCTCCGTTGCCGGCTTCGCCGAAGCCTTTCTGCCTTGGGGCCGTGCACCCGAGGTCGGCGAGCTGTTCCGCTTTCCCGCCGCCGCGCGTGCGTTGCGGGCCATCGCGCAGAGCAAGGGTGAAGCCTTCTACCGCGGCGAGATCGCCGAGGCCCTGGTGCGTTTCGCCAAGGAGCAGGGCGGCGCGCTGTCGCTGGAAGACCTGGCCACGTTCAAGCCCGAATGGGTGAAGCCGATGGCGCAGAACTACCGTGGCCACACGCTGCACGAGATCCCGCCGAACGGCCAGGGCATCGCTGCGCTGATCGCCGTCGGTATCCTGGAGCAGTTCGATTTGGCCAGCCATGCGGTGGACGGCGTCGATTCGCAGCATCTGCAGATCGAGGCCATGAAACTCGCCTTCGCCGACGTCTACCGGTATGTGGCCGACCCTTATGCGATGGAGTTCCCGCCCGAGCGCCTGCTCGACCCGGCCTACCTCGCTTCGCGCGCCAGGCTCATCGACATGAAGCGTGCGCAGGATTTCGGCGCCGGCAACCCGGTCAAGGGCGGCACCATCTACCTGACCGCTGCCGACGAAAACGGCATGATGGTCAGCTTCATCCAGAGCAACTACATGGGCTTCGGTTCCGGTTGTGTCGAGCCCGAGTTCGGCATCAGCCTGCAGAACCGCGGCCACGGCTTCAACACCGATCCGGCCGGTCCGAACACCGCCAACCTGGTGGCGCCGGGCAAGCGGCCGTTCCACACCATCATCCCGGCCTTCCTCACCAAGGACGGCCAGCCGGTGATGAGTTACGGCGTGATGGGCGGCAACATGCAGCCGCAAGGCCACATGCAGACCCTGGTGCGCATGCTCGACTATGGCCAGAACCCGCAGGCCGCTTGCGACGCGCCGCGCTGGCGCTTCAATGCGGGGCTCGAGATCAACGTGGAAGCGGCCATGGCCAAGGCCACGGTGCAGGGCCTGGCCGACCGCGGCCACCGCATGGATGTGATCAACGATTCCTACCAGGACTTCGGCGCCGGCCAGTTCATCTGGCGCATGGGCGATCCGAAGGTCGAGGGGTACCTGGTCGCCAGTGATTCGCGGCGTGACGGTCTGGCTGCAGGGTTCTGATCAGACCGGCACGCAGAGTTCGCAGTTGAACACGCCGGTCTGCGCGTCGAATTCGAAGTCGGTGTCGTAGAACTCGAACGCCGGCTGGCCGGTCGGCCGCAGGCCGCTTTGCGGCAGCCACTGCGCAAACACCTGCATCCACGCCGGGCCGATGGCCAGCGCCGTGCCCTTGAATGGCACGCAGGCGTATCGGCCGCCGGGGAAATCCTGCAAGGCGATGCCGCCTTCGGGCTTGAAGTCGGAATCCACCTCGATGCACAGGTCGTAGCGACACTGGGCCGGCGGCGTGGTCATCGGGTTGTCCAGGCTGATGCCGAGCATGCGGCGGCGCGGCGTCATCAGCCCCTGGGCCGTGGCCCATTCGCCGAAGCTGGCCCATTGCTGCGCGATGCCGGGGCTGCCGTAGGGGCCGGTGTGGCGCACGTAGGCCAGGTGCATGGCGGGCAGGGTTTTGGTTTCGATGGACATGTCGTTTCCTTCTGGGGATGAGACGATAGCCTAGTCGAGTTCGTCCACGAATAGCTCGGCCTGGGCCAGCATGCCGCGGCGGATAGCCTCGAACACGCCGGGCGGAAAGTCTTTCGGCAAGGTTTGCGCCACCTGGTCGAGCGCATCCGGCACCTGCAGCACCAGAGCCACCATGTGATCGAAGGCCCCGGGCACACCGCTTTGCAGCGCCAATTGCTGCCAGTGGCGCGTGTGGATCTCGTGCAGGTGGTAGTGCGTATTCTTGCCACGCAGCGCCATCGCAAGTTTGGCGCGGCGCGGGTGGATCTGGCGCGGCCCGGTGCCGACGATCGGCCAGGCCGAGATCACGTCGTACAGCGGCGTCAGGCGATAGCCGCCGCCGCGTTCCAGGAAGATGGAGAAGTTCTTCGCGTGGCCATCGGTGGCGGCCATGAGCCAGAAGGCGAGCTGAGTCTGGATGAAGACCAGCTTGTCGGCGTCGGCACGGCTGCTGTTGTCCAACTGGCGCAAGACGGCACGGATGCCCGGCCCGCCGTCGGCCTCGTATTTCATGGCGCCGGCCACGCCCAGGGCCTGGCAAAAATCTTCCTGCGGCAGCCTGGCGATCCATGCCGGCGAGCCGGCCGGTTGCAGCAGCATGCGGTCGAAACGTTCCACCACCAGCACCTTCTGTTCGCCAAAACGGGCGATTTCGCAGTCGGCTACCGGCAGGCCGAGTTGCGCGATGAGCCGGGCACACAGCCATTCGTTCTCGACCGAGGTCTGCATGTCGGCGCGCATGTTGCCCACCAGGCCCAGCGGCAGCTTGAAGATGTGCGTCGTCGGCGTGGCGCCGAGCGGCCGGCACCATGCGCCTTCATGCCAGAGCAGGGCTGTTTTCTCCTGTGCGCCGGCGATGGAGAAGCGGAAGTCATCGTCATCGAACTGGCCGAGTACGCGTCCGCCGGCCACGGCGTTGTGGATGGCTTGTTCGACGCCAATGTCACGCAGGGTCTTGGCCTCGATGCGGTCGAAACCGACCGGTGCCTGCCCCAGCGGCAGTAGCTGAATCGCGCCCACGCAGTCGCGGCCGACTGCAGCCAGCAGATCGAAGGGCGCGTTGCTGCCGGTGGCGAACCGGTCCTGCATGCGTTGGCGGATAGCGTCGCTGTCGGGCAGCAGGTTCTCGAAAAAGTTGAGCACCACGGCGCCACGGTGGGCGACGTTTTCGGGTGTGAACGGTAGCGACAGCGACAGCCAGCGTGTGGCCGGCGAGGCCAGCCAGGCTTCGTCATACTGGAAGCGGTGCTCGCCATTGACCATCGACCAGGTGCCCACATGTTCGCCGTTGGTCCATACCGCCAGCATGTGATCGCGCGGATCGCTTCGGGGGCGGCGAAACGTCACCATGGCGGAAGCATTGTCTGCATGGTTTTGCTTACCAACTGTCAGGTTCCGACTCGGCCACGCGATGGCGCGCCGGCTCGTCGATCACCAGCCGGCCGCCCAGCGCGGTGACGATGCGCGCGATCTGGTCGTAGGCGGTTTTCTCGGGTGCGGCCTCGATGCGGGCGATGCGCTTTTGCGTCACGCCGATGCGCTCGCCCAGCTGCGCCTGCGTCATGCCACGCGCCTGCCTGAGGGAACGCAAAATGGTCCGCAACTGCTGGGGTGAGTCTGCGAGATACATGGGATGACGCCTTAGGGGTAGTTAAACCATATTACTCCCCTTATGGGGTTATTTCAAATTACGCCTTTTAAGGAGTTTCGTGCCGAAGGTTTTCGTGGACGGCCTGAAGCCGGCAGCCGCAGGCGCTAACATCGTCGCCATTCTTTCCAAGACCGAGAATTGATCATGTCCCTGCCATTCGCCGACCGCCTGAACAACGTCGAAACTTCCGCCATCCGCGAACTCTTCAAGCTGCTGGGCAAGCCCGGCATCATCAGCTTCGCGGGCGGCTTTCCGGACAGCGCGATGTTCGACGTGTCGGGCATCCAGGAAGCCGTGAATGCGGCACTGGCGAGCGAAGCCGGCGGCGCATTGCAATACGGCGCCACCGAGGGCTACAACCCGCTGCGCGAGCAACTGGCGTCGTTCATGGGCACCAAGGGCGTGGCCGGGCTCAAGCCCGAAGACCTGATCGTCACCACCGGTAGCCAGCAGGCGCTGGATCTGCTGGGCAAGACCATGATCGACCCGGGCGACAAGGTGATCGTCGAAGGGCCGACCTTCCTCGCCACCATCCAGTGTTTCCGCCTGTACGGTGCCGACCTGGTGAGTGCGCCGGTGGATGCCGACGGCGTCGATACCGACCGGCTCGAGCAGTTGATCGCCGAGCACAAACCGAAGTTCGTCTACCTGATCCCCACCTTCGGCAACCCCAGCGGCGCCATGCTGAGCCTGGCGCGGCGCAAGAAGGTGCTCGAGCTGGCCGTCAAATACCAGACGCTGATCGTCGAGGACGACCCTTATGGCGACCTGTATTTCGGGGACGCTCCGCCGCCGAGCATCCTGTCGCTGAGCGCCGACGTGCCAGGCAGCCGCGACTTCATCGCGCATTGCGGCAGCCTGAGCAAGGTGCTGAGCCCCGGCCTGCGCGTGGGCTGGATGATCGCTCCGGCCGAGCTGCTGGCCAAGGCCACGATGTGCAAGCAGTTCAGCGACGCCCACACCAGTACCTTCGCCCAGGCCACGGCCGCGCAATACCTCAAGGCCGGCCGCATGCCCGCCACGCTGGCCAACGTGCGCAAGGTCTACGGCGAACGCGCCAGGGCCATGGGCGATGCGCTGCGCCGCGAATTGGGCGATGCCATCAGCTTCACGCAGCCGCAGGGCGGCCTGTTCTTCTGGGCGCGGCTCACGGGTGCCAACGGCACGGTGGCCGACGGTGCAGAACTCGCCAAGCGCGCGATCGAGAAGAACGTGGCCTTCGTGCCGGGCGCGCCGTTCTACGCCAAGGACCCGGACCACGCCACCTTGCGGCTCAGCTTCGCCACGGCGGATGTGGCGAAGATCGAGGAAGGTGTGAAGCGGCTGGGGCAGGCGATCTGAGCGGCGGCAGCAGTTACCATCGCCCATGAAGAAAACTTTCCAACTCAACATCGAAGGCAAGAACCGCGACCGGGTTCTGGACGCGGTCAAATACGAAATCCGCAAGTACGTCAAACGTGAGCGCCGACGCGATCTGCCCGAAGGCGTGGACTTTCTCGATTTCGATTGCCGGTTCGGTGCCACGCCGGAAACCGCGGCCGTGGCGCACCTGGCCGAGATCAACGGCCTGATCGACCAGCTGGCGCAACAGGGCCTGGACCAGTTCTACGTGGAGATCCTGGCCAAGCCGGGGCATCGTCAGTCCCGGCCGGCCGCGCAGGCAGGCGTGGGCGAAGAGCAAAGCGCCGACTGACCCCGGCTGCCCCGACGCGTCTAGAGCTGGCCCTCGGTCAGCGTGTCGAGCTGGAACCTGCCGCTCTTGTCCCACAGCCAGGTTTCGGTATAGGTGACCTTGCCCATGCGCGACGGCGTGGGAAACGGCGCTGCCTCGCGCACGGTGCGTTCGATTTCCTTCACCACCTCGGGCGCATGGCTCGGCGCCCGCATCCAGTGCAGCCGCGTCACCAGGCCGTTGCGGTCGAGTTCGACCTGCAGCGTGCCGATGGCATAGAGGTTGGGCTGCAGCTTGCCCTTCCAGATGCGGTCGGCGTTCTGGTCGTACAGGTGTTGCGCCGCGTCGCGCCGGTAATCCCGCGGATTGGCGGCGTTGGACACCTTGGGCGCGGCGGGTCGCGTCTCGGACGGCGCGGCGGATGCCGGGCCGCTGCTGGCCGGGGGCGGCCGGGTGGCCACCGGCGGCGCAGGGGCGGGTGCGCCCGAGCAGCCGGCCAGGATGGCGGCCGCGCCGGCGGTGAAGCCGAGTGTCAGGCTGCGGATCTTCCAGCTGCCTGGCGTGTCCTTGGTTTTGGTCATGTGGCTGGCCGAATGGCCTCCATGGTTGCTTCGACATGGTGCAAGGCATACTTTGCCTTACAAAACGAGGGTGCGATGTTGCGCCGACGCTGCCGAGGTTTCTTGTTGTGAATGGGATCGAGCATTTCCTGAGTCGCCTGGCCGGCCCCGTGGCCGCACCGGCGGTGCTGGTGAGCGTGGAGTCTACCCAAGGCTCGGTGCCGCGCGGTGTCGGCACCTGGATGGCCGTATTCGCCGACGCGATGGTGGGTACCATTGGCGGTGGTCACCTCGAGTTCGACGCCATCGCCGAAGCGCGGGCGCGGCTGGCCGGAGACACCGCCTCCGACGGCGAAACCAGGCGTTATGCCCTCGGCCCCAGTCTGGGGCAATGCTGTGGCGGCGTCGTGCATCTGCGTTTCGAGACGGTGGGTGTGGGCGACGTGGCGAGACTGCGCGCAAGGCTGCAGCGCCCGATGCGGCCGGTGGCGTTGTTCGGCGGCGGCCACGTGGGCAGCGCGTTGGCCCAGGTGTTCGCACCGCTGCCCTTCAGCCTGACCTGGATCGACAGCCGCGACGGCATCTTCCCCGAAAGCCTGCCCGGCCAGGTCGCTTGCGAAACTTCCGATCCCGTGCAGGCCGCCGTGCCCGGCTTGGCCGCCGGCACGCTGGTATTGATCATGAGCTTCAGCCACGCCGAAGACCTGGACATCGTGGCCGCCTGCCTGCTGCGCCAGCGAAGCCGCGGCGATCTGCCCTACATCGGCCTGATCGGCAGCGCCACCAAATGGGCCACCTTCCAGCGCCGGCTGCGCCAGCGCGGCTTTTCCGACACTGAACTGGGCCGGGTGACCTGCCCGATCGGCGTGCCCGGTATCCGGGGCAAGGAACCGGAGGTGATCGCTGTGGCGGTGGCGGCACAGTTATTGCAAATCGAAGGCTGAGGAGGCACGGGAAGAGCGCGAAGGCGGTGAGCCGCCTTGTTTCTCTTCTTACAATCGATACAACAGGCCGCAGCGGCGCAAGGCTCCATCGCTCAACGCGATCGGGTTTTTGTTCGCGGCCGATTGCCTGCTCAGAGCGCCCGCGGTGGTGAGCAGGTTGGGACATCAAAAATGTGCCGCGATGGAACACGTCCTCCCGGACGGGCGCGCAGGCACCCGAAAGGTTGAGAGATGGAAAGTTATTACCTCGACTGGGCCAACCTGCTGCTGCGCTGGGTCCACGTCATCACCGCGATCGCCTGGGTCGGCTCGTCGTTCTATTTTGTCTTCCTCGACAGCAGCCTCACGCCGCCGGAAGACGACGACCTCAAACGCCAGGGCGTGAGCGGCGAACTCTGGGCCGTGCACGGCGGCGGTTTCTACCACCCCGTCAAGTTCGCCGGCGCCCCGCCCAAGCTGCCCGGCCACCTGCACTGGTTCTACTGGGAAAGCTACACCACCTGGATCACCGGCTTCAGCCTGTTCACCGTTTCCTACCTCTGGAACGCCAGCGTCTACCTGATCGACCGTTCGCTGATGAACTGGTCGCCGGGCGCGGCCATCGGCGTGGCGCTTTCCTTCCTCGTGGTGTTCTGGATGTTGTACGACGCGATCTGCCAGGTGTTCGGCAAGCGCCGCAACGGCGACGCCATCGTCGGCCTGCTGGTGGGCCTGTTGGTGTGCTTCGCTGCGTGGCTGGCCTGCCACTGGTTCGCCGGGCGCGCGGCCTTCCTGCTGGTGGGCGCGATGATCGCCACCACCATGAGCGCCAACGTGTTCTTCTGGATCATCCCCGGCCAGCGCAAGATCATCGCCTCGATCAAGGCCGGCACGCCGGTCGACCCGGTGCACGGCCAACGTGGCAAGCAGCGCAGCGTGCACAACACGTATTTCACGCTGCCGGTGCTGTTCGCCATGCTCAGCAACCACTACAGCTTCACCTACAGCCATCCGCAGAACTGGCTGGTGCTGATCGTGATGATGTTCGCCGGCGCGGCCATCCGCCAGTTCTTCGTCATGCGCCACGGCTGGAAGCTCGGTCGCAACCGCAACCCGATCGGCTATGCGCTGGTCGGAGTGGCCGTGATCGCCGGCGCCGTCGCCTGGATGAAGCCGCTGCCGCAGCCCGTGGCGGTGTCGGCGACGCCCAACGCGGGGGGCGCCACGAACACCGCGGCGGCCGGCCCGGGCTACGCCGAGCTGCAGAAGGTGCTGGAGCAGCGCTGCTACCTGTGCCACGGCGCGCAGATGCAGATGAAGAACGTACGGCTGGACTCGCCGGCGAATGTCAAGCTGCATGCCCAGGCGATCTACCAGCAGGCCGTGGTGACCAGGATCATGCCGATGGGCAACGCCACCAACATCACCGAGGCCGAGCGTGCGCTGATCGGGCAGTGGTTTCAAGCTGGCGCCAAGACGGAATAGTCTGATCCGATTTCCGTCACAGGGGCTGAGGGTATTTCATCAGCGTAACGGGACCGTGGCTGTGCCAAATGTCCTGCATTGCGTGTAGAGTGTTTCTGCTCGTAATCAGCCGAAAGCCGCCATGCGTTTGAACCTTGCCATTCGCCACAAGATGCTGGCCTTCAGCCTGTTGGGGCTCCTATTCGTGCTCGCCGTGGGGGGCATCGGCTATGCGGCCGTGACGCAGCTCGCGGAAGCTTCGAACCGTCTGACTGAGACCAGTTCGGCGTTGAAGAACCAGATGGAGGCCGACATGATGCACGACGCGCTGCGCGGCGACGCCCTGCGCGCCATGCTGGCCGGCAGCCGCAAGGAAAGCTCCGAGCAGGCGGCCGTCCAGACCGAGCTGGACGAGCACGTGAAGCAGTTCCGCCAATCCCTCGAAGATCTGCGCGCCACGGCGCTCGACCCGCAGGTCGGTGCCGCGATCGTCAAGCTCCGCCCCGCACTCGACGCTTATGTCGCCAGCGCCGGCCAGGTGGTGCGCCTGGCCTTCAGCGACACGGCCGCGGCCGATGTGCAGATGACGGGCTTCAGCGCGGCGTTCAAGACGCTCGAGGACGAGATGGAGACGCTGGGCGAAATGATCGAGGCCCAGGTCAAGGCCACCGAAGCCGAGAGCGTGTCCATGGCCGCCACCGCGCGGCTCACGATGCTGGTCACCGCGGTGGTGTCGGCGGCGCTGCTGTTCGTGATCGGTGTCGTCGTCGGACGCAGCATCACCGGCCCGCTGGACCGTGCCGTGGCCATCACCCGCACCGTGGCCTCCGGCGATCTGGGGTCGCGCATCGAAGTCACCGGCACCGGGGAGACTGCCGAACTGCTGGGCGCGCTGAAGACCATGAACGACAGCCTGGTGCAACTGGTGGGCACGGTGCGCAAGAGCAGCGAAAGCATCGCCACCGGCTCCAGTGAAATCGCCAATGGCAGCGTGGACCTGAGCCAGCGCACCGAAGCGCAGGCCGCCAGCCTGGAGCAGACTGCGGCCTCGATGGAACAGCTTACCGCCACCGTGCGGCAGAACGCGGACACCGCGCGCCAGGCCAGCCAGATGGCGGCCAGTGCCTCCGAAGCCGCGGCCCAGGGCGGCGTGGTCGTCGGCCGGGTGGTCGCCACCATGGGCGACATCACCAGCAGCGCGCGCAAGATCGCCGACATCATCGGCGTGATCGACGGCATCGCGTTCCAGACCAACATCCTCGCGCTCAACGCCGCGGTGGAAGCCGCGCGCGCCGGGGAGCAGGGCCGCGGCTTCGCCGTGGTGGCCAGCGAGGTGCGCGGCCTGGCGCAGCGCAGCGCCGAGGCGGCCAAGCAGATCAAGACGCTGATCGGCGAGAGCGTGGGCAATGTGGAAGCGGGCACCACGCTGGTGGCCGACGCCGGCAAGTCCATGCAGGACATCGTGGCCCAGGTGCAGCGCGTGAGTGTGCTGATCAACGAGATCAGCGCCGCGAGCTCGGAGCAGACCACCGGTATCGGCCAGGTCGGTCAGTCGGTGGCGCAACTGGACCAGGTCACCCAGCAGAACGCGGCGCTGGTGGAGGAAAGCAGCGCCGCCGCGGCCAGCCTGAAGCAGCAGGCGGCGCAGCTCGCGCAGGTGATCAGCCGATTCAGGCTGGCTTAGCCATCACGCCGTCTTCAGTTCGAAACTACCGAGTTCTTCGGCGCGGCCATTGAGGATCGCCTCCACCCGGTGCAGGCCGGGATAGTGCTTGCGCGTCGTCATCTCGGCAAGTGAGATGGATTTGCCCACGCGCTGTGTTTCGTGTGCGGCCAGATCGAGCGTCTTGAGTTTGAATACCTTGGCGCGGCTCTGGCCGTTGGCCTTGACGTAGTGCACCGCAAAGTCCACAAGCACGCGCTGCGGCCCGGCGGTGGTGTTGGTCACGTCGAAAGCGATGCTGAGCGTGCCGCCGACCAATGCCTGCTGCGGCGTCACGCTGGGGCGGGCGATCGCCACCTCGGCCGACGCACCGAAGCCCAGCGCCGCCAGTGCGCCCGGCTCGCCCCGTTTCACCGCCGAACGCAGCGCGTGCTGCACCACCCAGCGCCGCTCGGGCGTGGCGCCCTGCAGCCAGTCCTGCGCGGTGGCCGTCAACACGTCGGGATGGTCCTTGCCGATGTCGTTCAGGTTGTTGGCCACCGAGCGCCGCACATAGAGCGCGGGGTCGTCCTTGAGCCGCTCCAGCAGCGCCAGCACCGGGGTCGGGTCGCGCTGGAATGCCGGCAGGCGCGGCGCCCAGGGCAGCCGTGGCCGCGTACCCTCGGAGACCAGTCGGCGAACGTGTTCGCTCGGGTCGCGTGTCCACTCGGCCAGACGGGCGAGTGTGGCTTCGGGCCGGTGCTGCAGGAAAGGGCGGATGCTGAATTCGGCGGTGAAGCGTTGGGTGAGCATGTGTTGCGCCTGCATCGACGCCTCGAAATGGTCGAGCCCGAATTCGGCCACGAACACCGTGTGCGGCAGGAAAAGGAAAGACGCCAGCGACAGCCCCGGCGCGCGCCCGTGCGGCTGGTCGACCGAGGCCAGCAGGATGCGCAGCGCCTCGCCAAAGTCCGGCGGCAGGTGTCGCTGCAGGGCTCGTGCGATATGCCGGCCACGCGGCATCAGGGCCAACGCGTCGTAGCCCGCTAACGCGTCGTGCAGGAAGGCATCGACGGGAAAGCGTGGATGCACGCTGGCGATCATGCGCGCGATGGCCTGGGGGACATCGGGTCCGTATTGGGCGACGAGGGGTTCGGCCATGCCTCAGATCCATCCCTTCATCCGCAGCAACCCAAACGCCGCCACCGTCGAACCGTCGCGGATCACGCCGTCCAGGATCATGCGCTCGACTTCGTCGATGCTGAAGTCCCGTGAGATCAGGCCTTCTTCTTCCGATTCGAGTTCGGTCGGCCCCGGCGTGAGTTGCGTCGCCAGGTAGACGTCGAAACCTTGCTTGGTGTAGCCGTAGGCCGCGAACAGGTTGCCGGCGTAACGCCATTCGGCGGCGGTGAAGCCGGTTTCCTCGCGCAGCTCCGTCGCGGCTTGGGCCTGGCGGTCGACCTCACCACCGGTGGTAGAGCCCTGGGGGAATTCCCAGAAACGTTCGCCGACCGGGTAGCGGTACTGCTGCACCAGGTGCATGCGGCCGTCCTGCACCGGCACGACGAGGGCGAAGTCGGGTTTCTCGACCACACCGTAGAGGCCGATGGCGCCGCTGGCGCGCACGATCCGGTCCTCACGCACCGTCATCCACGGGTTCTGGTAGGCGATGCGAGTAGCGATGGTCTGGATTTCCGGTTCTGGCATGTGGGGCTCCGTGGTGGCGCAGGGGCGGGCCCTTTACTGTAGCGCCTGCCTGCGGCATCCTCGGGGTCTGTCGGTCCAACATGCGTGGGCCGGGTCCATCATTTCCGTCGCCGCCCGGCGGCCACCAAGCACCATGTCCATTCACGCTGAGCTCGTCCAAACCTTCGCCCCGACCGGTACGCTGCGCGCGTCCATCAACCTGGGCAATCCCATCCTGGCGAACCTCGGCCAGGACGGCAAGCCGTTCGGCGTTTCCATCGATCTGGCCCGTGGCTTCGCGCGCCTGCTCGGTGTCGAGCTTGAGCTGGTGGTGTTCGATACGGCCGGAAAATCGGTGGAAGCCGTGACGCAGGCGCAGGCCGATTTCGGATTCTTCGCGGTCGATCCGGTGCGTGGGGCCGGCATCGACTTCACCGCGCCGTATGTGCTCATCGAAGGGGCCTACCTGGTCAGGCAGGCATCGCCGCTGCAGGCCAACGACGAGGTCGATCGGCCCGGCCAGCGCGTGGTGGTGGGCAAGGGCAGTGCTTACGACCTCTACCTCACGCGCGAGCTCAAGCAGGCGGAAATCCTGCGTGCGCCGAGTTCCCCCAAAGTGGTCGACAGCTTCCTCGAACTGGGCGCCGAAGTCGCCGCTGGCGTCAAGCAGCAGCTCGAGGCCGATGCGCAGCGTGTGCCCGGCCTTCGTCTGCTGCCCGGGCGGTTCATGGTGATCCAGCAGGCGATGGGCCTGCCCAAGGGACGTGGTGCGGCGGCGGCATCGGTGTTGCGCCGATTCGTCGAAGACATGAAGGCGAGCGGCTTCGTCGCCGAAGCACTGCAACGGCACGGCATCCAGGGCGCTTCGGTGGCGCCGGCGCAGGGCTGACGTGGCCTGGCTGCGCATCGTGCGATAGCCAGATCCTTTACGAGGTAAGGCCGAGCGGAACCCGGCTGGGGTAGCGGCGCCTTCCTCCCGGCCGCTCAGCACCGCCCGGCCGGGCGGCCACGGCGCCAACACGCGCCACAGAACACCGGAAGCGATCAACTGGCACGGCGCTTGCATCTCAACTTGTACACAAGTTAGGATGCCTTAAAGTGGTGCAAGAAAAAACTTTTTCCGACATGGGCCGCGCAGCCGCCCTGGCCGACCCGGCCAACGCCTGGATCACCCGTTCGGACAAGCCTGTCGCGCTGGGCGAGGCCGGTGCCTTGTCCGGCCTGGCCTTCGCGGTCAAGGACAACATCGACGCCGCCGGTTTCCCCACCACGGCCGCGTGCCCGGCCTTCGCCTACCAGCCCACGGCGCACGCCAGCGTGGTGCAGAAACTGCTCGAAGCCGGTGCGGCGCTGCACGGCAAGACCAACCTCGACCAGTTCGCGTGTGGCCTGAACGGCACGCGTTCGCCGTACGGCCCGGTGCCGAACGCCTTCGATCCGGCCTATGTGTCGGGCGGCTCGAGTTCCGGTTCGGCCTATGTGGTGGCCAGCGGGCAGGTGGACTTCGCGCTGGGCACGGACACGGCCGGCTCGGGCCGCGTGCCGGCCGGCCTGAACAACATCGTCGGCATCAAGCCGTCCAAGGGCCTGCTGAGTGCGTGCGGCGTCGTGCCGGCCGCGCAGAGCGCGGACTGCGTGTCGATCTTCGCGCGCACCGTGGACGTGGCGGCGCGGGTGTTGCACGTGGCGATGGGCTACGACCCGCGCGATCCCTATTCGCGGGGACTGCACCTGGCCGATACCGCCTGGCCGGCTGCATTCCGTTTCGGCGTGCCGTCTACGCTGGCGTTCTTCGGCGACCGGGCGGCGGAAGCTGCGTTCGCCGAATCCATCGCGCGGCTCGAAGCCATGGGTGGCATCCGGGTCACGATCGACTACACGCCGCTGGCCAGCGCCGCCGCACTGCTGTATGAAAGCGCCCTCGTGGCCGAGCGCTACGCGGCGGTGCGCAGCTTCTTCGACGCCCATGCCGATGCGGTGGTGGAGCCGGTGCGCGGCATCCTTGCCGATGGCCAGGCCTACAGCGCGGCCGACCTGTGCGAAGCCCAGACGGCCCTGCGCGGCTACGGCCAGCAGGCCGCGGCCATGTGGCGGGACATCGACGTGCTGCTCGTGCCCACCGCGCCCACGCACTACACCGTGGCCGCGATGCAGGCCGACCCGGTGGCGCTGAACCGCAACCTCGGCGCCTACACCAATTTCGTGAACCTGCTCGACTACGCCGCCATCTCGGTGCCGAGCACGATGCGGCCCGATGGCCTGCCGTTCGGCATCACCTTCATCGGCCCCTGCGGCAGCGACTGGCAGTTGGCCGACCTCGGCCAGCGTTATCACCATTCGACCGGGCTGACGCAGGGCGCTACAGGTGAAGCCTTGCCGCCGGCGCAGCCGATCGCCGGCATCAAGGCCGCGAGCGAGGTGCCCATGATCCGTGTGGCCGTGGTCGGCGCCCATCTCTCGGGCATGCCGCTGAACGGCCAGCTCACCGAACGCGGCGCCTCGCTCGAACGCACGACCGAAACCGCGCCCGACTACCGGCTCTATGCCTTGCCGAACACCGTGCCGCCCAAGCCCGGCCTGCTGCGCGTGGCGCCGGGACAGGGCAGCCGCATCGCCGTCGAGGTCTGGCGCATGCCGGCCGCGCTGTACGGCAGCTTCGTCGCGCTGATCCCGCATCCGCTGGGCATCGGCACGCTGAGCCTGGCCGACGGCAGCAGCGTGCAGGGCTTCATCTGCGAGCCGCTGGCGCTGGCCGGCGCACGGGACGTCAGTGAGTTCGGTGGCTGGCGCGCGTACATCGCCTCGCTACAGGCCAAGTGACCCGGTTCTTTTGTTTTCCATTTTTGCAGGAGCTTTCATGAAACCAGTCGATACCACCCCCCCGCGCAGCGCATCGCGACGCCGCATCCTGCAAGCCACGGGCGCTTCAGCGGCGCTGGGTCTGATCGGCGCGCCGGCCATCGTGCGGGCGCAGGCCGGCCCGAAGATCCGCGTCGGCTACTGGCCGGTGGCTGCGGGCCTGCCGTTCTTCGCGGCGATCGAGAAGGGCTACTTCAAGGAGGCCGGCCTCGAGGTGGAGGCGCTCAAGTTCGCCGGCGCGCAGCAGGTGATGGAAGCCATGCTGTCGGGCCGCTCCGACGGCAGCTCCAATGGCACGGGCGCGGCCAACCTGGCCATCGGCGAGATCGCCCAGCCCGGCCTGTTCAAGATCTTCGCCACCAACCCGAGCAACGCCAAGTACGTGCTCGACGAGTTCATCACCGCGAAGGACAGCCCCATCAAGACCATGGTCGACCTCAAGGGCAAGAAGGTCGCGTCCGGCCCCGGCATCCAGAACGTCACGCTGTGCAAGACCATGCTGGAGCGCGCCGGCGCCACGGGGGCCACGGTGAGCGAGCTGCCCATCGGCCAGCACATCGCCTCGCTCGTCGCGGGCCAGGTCGACGCGTGCTACACGCTCGAGCCCACCGGCACCATCGGCCGCATGAACGGCACCACGCGGGTGATCGAAGCCGGCGTGGTGGCCAAATACATCCTGGGTGACGCCATGGCGCCGTGGCACGGCGGCGCGGCCAGCCTCACCACCGAGTTCATCAAGAAGAACCCTGAAGTGGCGAAGAAGTTCATCGCCGCCTACGCCAGGGGCATCGAGCTCGTGCGCACCAAGCCCGAAGAGGCGCGCCAGTTCATGAAAGGCTACACCGCCATCGAAGGCCCGCTCACGGCCGAGGTGCCGCTGGCCTCCTACATGCTTTACAGCGAGTTCAAGCCCAGCGACCTGGCCTACTTCCAGAAGTTCTACGACCTGTTCACGGAGAAGGGCATCTTCGAGAAGAAGGTCGTGGTCGATGGCCTGATCTACAAGGCCTGAGGCTGTCACCATGGCCGACACCACGACAACCCCGGGCGCCTGGGCGCCACCCGCCAAGGCCGCATCCGCCGCGCCGAAGCCCCCGGTGTGGGACCGCTTCCTGCCTGTCATCGGGCCGATCGCGCTGTTCATCATCTGGGACCTGGTGGTGCGGCTCGGCTTCATCAAGCCGATCCTGCTGCCCACGCCCTTCGACACGGTAACGGCGCTGGTCACCGGCCTGGCCGGTGGCCCGCTGCTGCTCGACTTCGGCGTCACCGTGATGCGCACGCTCGAAGCCTTCGTCATCGCCGGCGTGGTCGGCGTGCCGCTCGGTGTGCTGCTCGGCAGCAACGAGCGGGCCTACCGCAGCGTGGAATTCCTGATCGACTTCTTCCGCTCCACGCCTTCGTCGGCGCTGATTCCGCTGTTCCTGCTGATCTTCGGCGTGTCGGACATCAACAAGGTGGCCATCGCCGCCTTCGGCGCCTTCCTCATCGTGATCTTCAACAGCGCCTATGGCGTGATCAACGCGCGCAAGCAGCGCGTAATGGCGGCACGGGTGATGGGCGCCTCGCGCTGGCAGATCTTCAAGGACGTGCTGATCTGGGAGAGCCTGCAGCCCACCTTCGTCGGCCTGCGCTCCGCCGTGTCGATGGCCCTGGTGATCGTGATCGTGGCCGAGATGTTCATCGGCTCCGACAACGGCCTGGGTCACCGCATCATCGATGCGCAGCAGGTGCTCAACGTGAAGAGCATGTACGCGGCCATCCTCGCGGCCGGTGCGCTGGGTTACGCCCTCAATATCCTGTTCCTGATCGCGGAACGAAAAATCGTGCATTGGAGCGGACGATGAAAGGATTGAACACCCCCAGGCTTGCTGACTTCGTGTGGCCACCAACCCCCATGCAGGGGGCGACACCTGCGGCCTGGCAAAGCCAGTTCCGCGGTGTCCCTGGAATGGCTGATCTGCCGGCGCCGATGTTGACTTGTTGCATCAAGGAGCTTTGATATGTCTGCTGTCTTAAACGGCCCGGTGTACGCCGACGTCCCGGTACGCCCCTACCAGCCTGGCCCGGCCGGCACCCACATCACCATCCGTGGACTCACCAAATACTTCGCGGGCTGGCCGCTGTACGAGGACTTCAACCTCGACATCCCGAAGCACAAGATCGTGTCGGTGTTCGGCCCCAACGGCTGCGGCAAGAGCACGCTGATCAACATGATCGCCGGGCTGATCCCGATCGACGCGGGGCAGATCCTGTTCGACGGCAAGAGCCTCAAGGACACCAAGATCGGCTACGTGTTCCAGAACTACCGCGAGGCCATGTTCCCGTGGATGCGCACCATCGACAACATCGCCTATCCGCTCAAGCTCGAAGGCCGCAGCAAGGCCGAGGTGGATCGGCGCATGGCCGAACTCGTGGCCTCGTTCGACGTGAAGTTCGATCTGAACCGTTTTCCCTACGAGCTCTCTGGCGGGCAGCAGCAGACGGCGTCCATCATGCGCGCGCTGGCCCCCGGGCCCGAGGTGCTGTTCCTCGATGAGCCGTTCTCCGCGCTCGATTTCGAGATGACGCTGTTCATCCGCGAGAAGCTGCAGGAAGTTTTCATGCAGACCGGCACCACCATGCTGCTGGTCTCGCACGACCTGGAGGAGGCGGTGTACCTGGCGGACGAGGTGCTGCTGCTGACCAAGCGGCCGACGCGCGTGGCTGAGATCCTGCCGTACAACGACCCGCGGCCACGCACGGTGGACACCTTGTCGGCCCCGAGTTTCATCAGCGCCAAGAAACTCAGCCTGGAGATCTTCCAACGCGAGGTGCGCCGATGAGTCCGGCGCAGATCGAGGCCTATGTCGATGCCGCTTCGGCGCTGCTTGACCTGACCATCGAAACCGCCCACCGCCCCGGCGTGCTGCGTTACTTCGGGCTCGCGGCGGACATGGCGGCGCTGGTCGATGCAGTGCCGCTCGAACCGCATCACGAGGCGGCCGTGCACTTCACGCCGATTTCACCGCGCGAAGGTGAAGCATGAGCGCCACGGACGAACTGTTCACCATGGACGGTGCCGCCATGGCCGAGGCCGTGCGCAGCGGCCGGCTCAGCGCCACGGCGTTGGTCCAGGCCAGCTTGGCCCGCATCGCCGCGACCGACGGCCAGGTCAACGCCTTCACCGACGTGGTGCGCGAACGTGCCTTGAAGCGGGCCGCCGAGCTCGATGCGCAGCTGGCCGCCGCACCATCGGGCCCGCTGCGCGAACGGCCCTTGCTCGGCGTGCCGTTCGCGGTGAAGAACCTGTTCGACATCGCCGGCATCCGCACCCTGGCCGGCTCGAAGATCGAACGCGACAGCGCACCGGCCACGGCCGATGGCGTGCTGGTGCAGCGCATGGAAGCGGCCGGCGCGGTACTGGTGGGCGGCCTGAACATGGACGAATACGCCTACGGCTTCACCACCGAGAACAGCCATGAGGGCCCGGTGCGCAATCCGCACGACCTGTCGCGCATCGCTGGCGGTTCGTCGGGTGGATCGGGCGCGGCCGTGGCGGCAGGGCAGGTGGCGATCACGCTGGGCTCCGACACCAATGGCTCGATCCGCGTGCCGTCTTCGCTGTGCGGCATCTTCGGCCTGAAGCCGACCTTCGGCCGGTTGCCGCGCACCGGCAGTTTCCCGTTCATCTCGAGCCTGGACCATCTTGGCCCGTTCGCGCGTTCCGCGCGCGACCTGGCGCTGAGCTACGACGCGATGCAGGGACCGGAAGCCGGCGCGGGCACGGCCGCCGAAGGTTATGACCCCGGTGCCGCGCAAGGCGCGATCGAGCCCACCGTGGCGCAGCTCGGCCTCGGCACGCAGGGCCTGCGCATCGGTGTGCTCGGCGGCTACTTCGAGCGCAATGCGCAGTCGGCGGCATTGGCCGCGGTGCATCGGGTCGCCGAGGCCTTGTCGGCCGTCGAGCGGGTGGAGCTGCCGCTGGTCGAGGCCGGCCGCGCCGCGGCCTTTCTCATCACCAACGCCGAGGCTGGCGCCTTGCACCTGGCCAATTTGCGCCGCCGTCCCAACGATTTCGAACCGCTGTCGCGCGACCGCTTCCTTGCCGGTGCGATGTTGCCCGCGGCCTGGGTGGCACGGGCGCAGCGCGTGCGGCGCGCCTATGCGGAGGCCGTGGCGCGTGTGTTCGAACACTTCGACATCCTGCTTGCGCCGGCCACGCCGTGCGCGGCCACACCCATCGGCACCGAGAGCTTCGAGATCAACGGCCGCAGGCTGCCGCTGCGCCCGAGCATGGGCTTGCTGACGCAGCCGATCTCGTGCATCGGCCTGCCGGTGTGCGCGGTGCCGGTGTGGGGTGCCGATCCCAGATTGCCCGGCCTGCCGATCGGCGTGCAGGTCATCGGCGCGCCCTGGCGCGAAGACCTGGTGCTGCGCGTGGCGGCAAGCCTCGAAGCCGCCGGCGTGGTGCGTGCGCCGGTCGGCCCCTGCACGTTTTTCTGAAAGGCCCCGACGATGATCCACGCCACCAACCTGCCCAAGGTCCATGCCGAAGTCAGCGCCGTCTTCGCGCAGTACGAAGACGCCCTGGTGAACAACAAGGTCGAGGTGCTCGACGCCCTGTTCTGGAACAGCCCGCACACGCTGCGCTACGGCACGGGCGAGAACCTCTACGGCTTCGAGGCGATCCAGGCGTTCCGCGCCGCCCGGCCGGCGCAGGGCCTGGCGCGCACCGTGCTCAAGACCGTCATCACCACCTACGGCTACGACTTCGCCACCACCAACATCGAGTTCCAGCGCGAAGGCAGCAGCAAGATGGGCCGGCAGAGCCAGACCTGGTTGCGCACCGAAAAGGGCTGGAAGGTCGTCGCTGCGCACGTGAGCCTGATGCCGTGAAGCCCCGGAACCGCAGGCACAGAATTTGCGTCCTGACTTGTATCCAAGATTGAAGTTGCCCATTCGCACCGTTTTGATCCACCCATTCACGCGATCCATACCCGATCCACACCTGATCCTTTGACCCGGAGAACACCATGAGCCAGCACAACCCCCATCGCCGCGATTCCCTCAAAACCCTGGCCGCACTCGGCGCCGCTGGCACGCTCGGTGGCTGGCAAGGCCTTGCCCGGGCCCAGGCGCCCTTGACGGTCGGTGTGATCTACGTCGGCCCGCGTGACGACTACGGCTACAACCAGGCCCATGCCCAGGCCGCGGCCGAGGTCAAGAAGATGGCCGGCATCAAGGTGGTCGAGGAAGAGAACGTGCCAGAGACGGCGGCCGTGCAGAAGACCATGACCGGCATGATCAAGCAGGACGGCGCCAAGCTGCTGTTCCCCACCTCGTTCGGCTATTTCGATCCGCACATCCTGGCACTCGCGCCCAAGAACCCCGACGTGCGTTTCTCGCATTGCGGCGGCATGTGGAGCGAGGGCATGCCCAAGAACGCGGGCAGCTTCTTCGGCTACATCGACGAATGCCAGTTCCTCAACGGCGTGATCGCCGGCCACATGAGCAAGAGCGGCAAGATCGCCTTCGTCGCGGCCAAGCCGATCCCGCAGGTGCTGCGCAACATCAACGCCTTCACCATGGGCGCGCGCTCCGTCAAGCCTGGCATCACCTGCAGCGTGATCTTCACCGGCGACTGGTCGATGGCCGTGAAGGAAGCCGAGGCCACCAACAGCCTGGCCGACCAGGGCTGCGACGTGTTCACCATGCACGTGGACGGCCCGAAGGTCATCGTCGAGACGGCGGCCAAGCGCGGCAAGATGGTCTGCGGCTACCACGCCAGCCAGGCCAAGCTCGCGCCGAATGCCTACCTCACCGGTGCCGAGTGGAACTGGCTCACCGCCTACAAGACCATCATCGAAGCCGCGCAGACCGGCAAGCCGCACCCCAACTTCCTGCGCGGCGGCCTGAAGGAAGGCTACGTGAAGATGTCGGCCTACGGCGCCATGGTGACGGACGCCGCCAAGAAGCAGGCCGACGACACGAAGGCCAAGATGGTGGCCGGCAGCTTCGACATCTTCAAGGGCCCGCTCAAGGACAACAAGGGCAAGGAAGTGATCGCCGCGGGCAAGGTGTTCAAGCAGACGGACATCGAGCTCGAGAAGATGAACTACCTGGTCGAGGGTGTGAACGGTAGTTTCTGATTGCGCGCTCGTTCGCCTGAGCCGGTCCTTCGACAGGCTCAGGACGAACGGGAGAAATTATCCGTTCGCACTGAGCTTGTCGAAGTGCTGGACGTTCAAAGGAAATGCCCATGCGCATCCCCGTGAAAGAAATCGCGCTGCCGGTGCTGGCCATTACCGCCGCACTCGGCATCTTCGGCATCCTCGTGTGGTTCGCCGGTGTGAGCCCGGTGGAGGTCTGGGCGACCCTGTTCAAGGGCGCGTTCGGCGACTGGTTCTCGTGGCAGAACACCTTGCAGCGCGCCGCACCGCTGATGCTGACCGCGCTGTGCGTGGCGCTGCCGGCGCGCGCCGGCCTGGTCATCATCGGCGGCGAGGGCGCGCTGGTGCTCGGCGGCCTGGCCTGCGCGGCCATGCCCTATGTGATGCCGCTGCCCGACAACATCGTCGGCACCATCATGGTCTGCGCCGCGGGCGCGCTCGCGGGTGCGCTGTGGATCATGCTGGCGGGCTGGCTGCGCCAGTTCCGAGGCATCAACGAGACCATCAGCAGCCTGCTCCTGGCCTACATCGCCATCGGCATCTTCAAGCATCTGGTCGAGGGCCTGCTGCGTGACCCGGCGAGCCTGAACAAACCTTCCACGCTGTCTTTGTCCGAAGGCATCCGCATCGGCGGCATCGCCGGCAGCGACGTGCATTGGGGCCTGGTGCTCGGTGTGATCGCCTGCCTGGGGCTGGGTCTGTGGCTGCGCGCCACGGCCTCGGGCTTTTCGATCCGCGTGGTCGGCGGCAACCCGCGCACCGCGCAACTCGTGGGCCTGCCCGCGAACCGATTGATCCTTGCCGCCTGCGGCCTCGGCGGCGCCTGCGCTGGCCTGGCCGGCGCGGTGGAGGTGGCGGCCGTGCACACCAATGCCAACGCGTCGCTGATCGCTTCCTACGGCTACGCGGGCATCCTGGTGTCCTTCATCGCGCGGCACTCGCCCGTCGCGGTGGTTCCGGTGGCGATCCTGTTCGGCGGCTTCGGCGCGGCGGGCAGCTTGCTGCAGCGCCGGCTGGGCCTGCCGGACGCTTCGGTGCTGGTGCTGCAAGGTATCGCCTTCGTGCTGATCCTGGCCAGCGAGGCGCTGCGCCACACCGACATCAAGGCATCGCTCGCCAAGTGGGCCGCGCCGCGCCCGCCGGCCGCGGTGCCCGGCACCATGCACAAAGGGTTGCCATCATGACCGCCGACCAATGGATCGCGCTGGCCGCCGGCATCGGCGGCGGCGCGCTGCGCGTGGGCGTGCCCTTCCTGTTCGTGAGCCTCGGCGAATGCCTTACGGAGAAGTCGGGCCGCATCAACCTCGGCCTTGAGGGTGTGCTGGTGCTGTCGGCCATGGCCGCTTTCGGCGGCTCCTATCTCACCGGCTCGCCCTGGGCTGGCGTGTTGCTCGGCGCCTGCGTCGGAGCCTTGCTCGCGGCGCTGCACGGCGTCTTGTGTTCGCTCGATGGCGTGAACGACGTGGCCACCGGCATCGCGCTGATGCTGCTCGGCACCGGGCTGGCGTTCTACTTCGGCAAGGCCCTGATCCAGCCGCAGGCCGTGCAGCTTCCATCCATCCCGCTGGGCAACTGGAGCGACAACCCGGTCGTGCGCTCGGCGCTGCAGGTGAATGCCCTGCTGCCGGTGGGCATCGTGCTGGCTGTCCTCATGTGGTGGGCCTTTGCGCACACGCGGGCCGGCCTGCTGATCCGCATGGCGGGCGACTCGGCCAATGCGACGCGGGCGTTGGGTTATTCGGTGTCGGGCATCCGCATCGCGTCGACCGCGGCGGGAGGCTTCATCGCCGGGCTCGGCGGCGCATCGCTCACGCTGTTCTACCCCGGCAGCTGGAACGAAGGCATCTCCAGCGGCCAGGGCCTGATCGCCGTGGCGCTGGTGATCTTCGCGCGCTGGAGCCCGCTGCGCTGCGTGGGCGCGGCCCTGCTCTTCGGCGGTGCCGGCGCCCTCGGCCCGGCCTTGCAGAGCATCGGTGTGGGTTGGGGCTACCACCTGTTCAACACCGTGCCCTATGTGCTCACGCTGCTGATCCTGGTGATCACCTGCAGGCCCGGCACCGTGGTGGTGGGCAGCCCGGGCGAACTTTCATCGACACGCTGAACCTCCCTATGGACACACCGACCCGCTTCGTGACCGCAGATCCCTACGCCTGGCCCTACAACGGCGACCTGCGCCCCGACAACACCGCCCTCATCGTCATCGACATGCAGACCGACTTCTGCGGCAAGGGCGGTTACGTGGACGTGATGGGCTACGACCTGTCGCTCGTGCAGGCGCCGATCGTGCCGATCAAGCGCTTGTTCGAAGTGATGCGGCCCTTGGGCTTCACCATCATCCACACGCGTGAAGGGCACCGGCCCGACCTTGCCGACCTGCCGCCCAACAAGCGCTGGCGATCGCGGCAGATCGGCGCGGGCGGCGTGGGCATCGGCGACGACGGGCCGTGTGGCCGCATCCTGGTCCGCGGTGAACCGGGCTGGAACATCATTCCCGAACTCGCACCGATCGAGGGCGAGGTGGTGATCGACAAGCCCGGCAAGGGCTCTTTCTACGCCACCGACCTCGAACTCATCCTGCGCACGCGCGGCATCGAGAACCTGATCCTGGCCGGCATCACCACCGACGTGTGTGTGCACACCACCATGCGCGACGCCAACGACCGTGGCTTCGAATGCCTGCTGCTGTCCGACTGCACGGCCGCCACCGACCACGGCAACCACCTGGCCGCGTTGAAGATGATCACCATGCAGGGCGGCGTGTTTGGCGCACATGCGACCTCGGACGCGCTGCTGGCTGCCTTGGGGAGCAGGACGTGATCATGACCGCCGTCCGTCCCACCCCCGCTCGTCCTGAGCTTGTCGCCTTTCCCCCCGTTCGTCCTGAGCCTGTCGAAGGACCTGCTTCGGAGGCGAGGCTTCGACAGGCTCAGCCCGAACGGAGAGAGGGTGGGCAGGCCGGCCCCTTTCCCCCCGTTCGTCCTGAGCTTGTCGAAGGACCTGCTTCGGAGGCATGGCTTCGACAGGCTCAGCCCGAACGGAGAAGGGTGGGCAGGCCGGCCCCTTTTCCCCCGTTCGTCCTGAGCCTGTCGAAGGACCTGCTTCGGAGGCATGGCTTCGACAGGCTCAGCCCGAACGGAGAGGGGGTGGGCAGGCCGGCCCCTTTTCCCCCGTTCGTCCTGAGCCTGTCGAAGGACCTGCTTCGGAGACGCGGCTTCGACGAGCTCAGTCCGAACGGATATCTAGCGATCAACTGATGGAGTCCCCGCATGGCCGCACTTTCCCCTGACGCCATCGGCGGCCTGCCCGCCGGCACGGGCGCACTCGCGCTCGACACCTACCAGCTCACCAAGCGCTTCGGCAGCTTCACCGCGATGGACAGCGTGACCATGCGGGTCGAGCCCGGCACGGTGCATGCCTTGCTCGGCGAGAACGGCGCGGGCAAGAGCACGCTGGTGAAATGCGTGGCGGGCTTCCAGCGCGCGGAGGAGGGCAGCGTGCTGATCGACGGCCGCGAGCAGGACATTGCCAACCCCATCGTGGCGCGCGCGCTCGGCATCGGCATGGTCTACCAGCACTTCACGCTCGCGCCGGGCATGACGGTGGCCGAGAACCTGCTGCTGGCCGGCGGCAAGACACCGGCACTCATCGACTGGAAGGCCAAGCGCGTGGAACTCGAGGCCTTCCTCGCCACCACACCGTTCAGCCTCGATCTCGACGTGCGGCCCGCCGAACTCGCGGCCGGCGAGAAGCAGAAGCTCGAACTGCTGAAGCAGCTCTACCTGAAGCCGCGCCTGCTGATCCTCGACGAACCGACTTCCGTCCTCACGCCGCAGGAGGCCGACGAAGTGCTCGGCCACGTGCGCGACTTCGCCAGGAGTGGCCAGTGCACGGTGCTGATCATCACGCACAAGTTCCGCGAGGTGATGGCCTATGCCGACGCCGTCACCGTGCTGCGCCGTGGCAAGGCCGTGCACCACACCCGGGTGGCCGACACCGATCCGCAGCGCCTGGCCGCGGCCATGATGGGCGAGGGCGCCGCACCGCCGCCAGAACTGGTTCTGGCCGAAGATTCAATGCCAAATGGGCCTCCAGCGCCTATGAATAATGCGCAAGAAGCTATTAAAAAGGTAGCAAATGGATCGAGCTACGCGCTGCAGGTCGACAACCTCAAGGCCCAGGGCGACCGCGGCACGCTGGCCCTGCACGACATGAGCCTGGCCGTGAAGCCCGGCGAGGTGCTGGGCGTGGCCGGTGTTTCCGGCAACGGCCAACGCGAACTCGTCGAAGCGCTGGTGGGCCAGCGCGCACGCCTGTCCGGCCAGGTCCGCGTGATGGGCGAGTCCTACAACGCCACGCGCGAGGAGAACCGCCGCCTCAAGGTGCGCAGCCTGCCCGAGGAGCCGCTGCGCAACGCCTGCGTGGGCGACCTCAGCGTGGCCGAGAACATGGCGCTGCGCGACTTCGACCAGCCGCCGCTGGCAAACCCCAGGCTTGGTGGCCTGTTGAACTTCCCCGCCTGGCGCAGCCGGGCGCGCGAATGGATCGCCGAATACGGGGTGAAAACCCAAGGCGAGGGCGCGCCCATCAAGAGCCTTTCGGGCGGCAATGTGCAGCGCGCCGTGCTGGCGCGCGAACTGGCCGGCGACATCAACGTGCTGATCGCGGCCAACCCGGTGTTCGGCCTGGACTTCGCTGCCGTGGCCGAAATCCATTCGCGCATCCTGAAGGTGCGTGACCAGGGCGGCGCCGTGTTGCTGATCAGCGAAGACCTCGACGAACTGCTGGAGCTCTCCGACCGCATCGTGGTGATGAGCGAAGGGCGCGTGGTTCATGAGACCCTGGCCGCGACCGCGGACCGCCACGAACTCGGCGCCTTCATGGGCGGCGGCCATTGAACGAAAGTACTTTCATGCAGATCGACGCCACACCCTTCCCCTACCGCTTCGACGTGGCGCACACCGCGCTTGTGCTGATCGACATGCAGCGCGACTTCATCGAGCCCGGCGGCTTCGGCGAGACGCTGGGCAACGATGTGTCGCTGCTCGAAGCCATCGTGCCGGCCGCCCGGGCCATGCTCGAAGCCTGGCGCGCGGCTGGCGGCCTGGTGGTGCACACGCGCGAGGCGCACCGGCCGGACCTGTCGGACTGCCCGCCCGCGAAGCGCGACCGCGGCAACCCGACGCTGCGCATCGGCGACGCGGGGCCGATGGGCCGCATCCTGGTGATGGGCGAGCCGGGCAACCAGATCATCGAGGCGCTCGCGCCGGTGGATGGCGAACTGGTGATCGACAAGCCCGGCAAGGGCGCCTTCTATGCCACCGGGCTGCACGAGACACTGCAGGCGCGCGGCATCACCCACCTGCTGTTCGGCGGCGTGACCACTGAGGTGTGCGTCCAGACCAGCATGCGCGAGGCCAATGACCGCGGCTACGATTGCCTGCTGCTCGAAGACTGCACCGAGAGCTACTTCCCGCACTTCAAGGCCGCGGCGCTGGAGATGATCCGTGCGCAGGGCGCCATCGTCGGCTGGACGGCGCCGAGCTCGGCCGTGCTGGCGGCGCTGCATTCAGGTTAAGGTAGGGGCCCGTTCCGCTGTTTCGTCGCGCCGTCTCCATGCCCAATACCGTTTCCAAGAATTCACCTGTCGCCGACATTCCCGTCTTCCGTTCGCGCGCCGACGAGGTGTACGCCCAGCTCAAGCGCGATGTGGCCGACTTCAAGCTCGTGCCCGGCGACCGCTTCACCGAGAACGAGATCAGCGAACGCCTCGGCGTCTCGCGCACGCCGGTGCGCCAGGCGCTGTTCCGGTTGCAGCAGGAGGGTTTCGTCGAGGTGCTGTTTCGCAGCGGCTGGCGTGTGCTGCCCTTCGACTTCGACCAGTTCGAGCAGCTCTACGACCTGCGCATGGTGCTGGAGACCACGGCCATCCGCCGGTTGTGCGAGGACGCGGTACGGGTCGACCATCCCATGCTCGACGCGCTGGCCGCGATCTGGCTGGTGGCGCCGGCCGCGCGCAGCAGCGACATGGCGCAGGTGGCGGAATGGGACGAGAACTTCCACTGCGCCATCGTGGCCGCCGCCGGCAACGCGGAGATGGCGCGCGTGCACCGCGACGTGACAGAGCGCATCCGCATCATCCGCCGGCTCGACTTCACGCAGCAGCCGCGCATCGACGCCACCTACGAGGAACACATCAAGATCCTCAAGGCCGTGCAGCACAAGCGCGGCGACCAGGCCGCCATGCTGCTGCGCGCCCACATCGAAACCAGCCAGGCCGAAGTGCGCAAGATCACGCTGCACCAGGTGCACCTGGCGCGCCAGGGCGGCAAGGCCGGGGCGAAGTAGATTTGCCAATTGCGCGCGTCCTATC
Source organism: Rhodoferax koreense (assembly GCF_001955695.1). Lineage (NCBI taxonomy): Bacteria > Pseudomonadati > Pseudomonadota > Betaproteobacteria > Burkholderiales > Comamonadaceae > Rhodoferax > Rhodoferax koreensis. Next base: position 2,423,812 of record NZ_CP019236.1, read on the forward strand.
GCGCGCGCACACCCACCCACCCGTTCGCACTGAGCTTGTCGAAGTGCCTGTTGCCCGTAGTCAAGGCTTCGACAAGCTCAGCCCGAACGGAGGTGCTTTGAAATCTCCGCAGTAGCTTTCAGGCCGTCAGCTTTTCGACATGCGCCTGGCGCGTGTAGAGGAAGTCGATCACCGCCTTGCGGTAGTGCGCGTAGTCGGCGTCTTCGGCCAGTGCGATGCGGTCGCGCGGGCGGGGCAGGTCCACCTGCAGCACTTCGCCGATGGTGGCAGCCGGCCCATTGGTCATCATCACGATCTTGTCGGACAGCAGCACGGCTTCGTCCACGTCGTGCGTCACCATCACTACCGTGCTTTTGGTCTTCTGCACGATGGCCAGCAGTTCGTCCTGCAGCTTGGCGCGCGTCAACGCGTCGAGCGCGCCGAAGGGTTCGTCCATCAGCAGCACCTTGGGCTCGATGCTGAGCGCGCGGGCGATGCCCACGCGCTGTTTCATGCCGCCCGAGATTTCGCCGGGCCGCTTCTGCGCGGCGGCGGTCAGGCCGACCAGGGCCAGCGCCGCATCGGTGCGGGCCATGAGCTGCGCCTTGGTCTCGGCCGCGCCGAACACGCGTTCCACGGCCAGGTAGATGTTTTCGAAACAGGTGAGCCAGGGCAGCAGCGAATGGTTCTGGAACACCACGCCGCGTTCGGGGTCGGGGCCCTTGATCTCCTTGTTGGCGCAGATCAGCGTGCCGTGCGTGGGCAAGGTCAGCCCGGCGATGAGGTTCAGCAGCGTGGATTTGCCGCAGCCCGAATGGCCGATCAACGCCACGAATTCGCCACGCGCCACGCTGAGGTTGATGTCGCGCAGCGCGGGGAACGAACCCTTGGCCGTCTTGAAGGTCTGCTCGACCTGGTGGATCTCTATGTACTTGCTGGTCAATCCTGAGCTCATTTGGAAACCTCCGTGCTTCGCACTGCGGTGCGAGCTTGCTTGAAGCGGTTCTGCGCTGCGCTCATGACTTCACCTCTTCAAAAGTAAACGCCGTGGCCAGCTTGATCAGTGCGTATTCGAGCAGCAGCCCGACGATGCCGATCACAAAGATGGCGATGATGATGTTCTTCACGTTGAGGTTGTTCCACTCGTCCCAGACCCAGAAGCCGATGCCCACGCCGCCGGTCAGCATCTCGGCGGCGACGATCACCAGCCACGCCGTGCCCACCGCCAGCCGCACGCCGGTGAGCATGTAGGGCAGCACGGCGGGAAACAGGATCTTGGTGAGGATCTTCCATTCGGAGAGGTTCAGCACCTTGGCGACGTTCATGTAGTCCTGCGGCACGCGCTGCACGCCCACCGCGGTGTTGATCACCATCGGCCAGATCGAGCAGATGAAGATGGTCCAGATGGCGGCCGGGTTCGCGCCCTTGAAGACGAGCAGGCCGATCGGCAGCCAGGCCAGCGGCGACACCGGCCGCAGCAGGCTGATGAGCGGATTGAACATGCGGCTCAGGAACTCGAAGCGACCGATGGCGAAGCCCGCCGGAATGCCGACGACGGCCGCCAGGCCGAAGCCGAGCGCCACGCGCTGCAGCGAACTCAGGATGTTCCAGCCCACGCCCTGGTCGTTCGGGCCCTTGCGGTAGAACGGGTCCTTGAACACGTCCAGCGCCTGCTGGAACGTGGCCCAGGGCGTGGGGAAGTTGCTGGTGCTGGTGCTCGCCACCATCTGCCACACGCCGATCAGCAGGGCCAGGCCGAGCACCGGTGGAAACACCTTCATCCAAAGGCCGCTCCAGTCGAAGGGCGGCTTGGCGCGTGCTGGCGGCGAAGCCGTTGCGATCGGGGCGCTCGCGTGCGTGGCGGCAGGCGTCGCGGTGGGGGACGTCCCGGCACGCAGCTCTGCAGGAGAGTCGACCTGTGCGTCGAACGGGATGCCGAGCGGCGAATGGAAAACGGCACTGACCATGGCTAGCTCCAGTTTGAAAGATGAATCGTTGATAGGAACGGAGCTAGAAAGCGTGGAGAAATCGTAGCGAGCGGGCCGAGGTCGCGTTGAGGACCGGAGCCGTACGCGCGTACGGCGAGGACCGCAAATGCGAGATCGGTCCGCGCAGTAGATTGATCCATGCTTTCTAGGCGTGCAGCTTGAAACCGTCGGCGTATTTCTTCGGGTCCTTGCCGTCCCAGACCACGCCGTCGAGCAGCTTGCTGCTGCGCATCGGGTCTTTCGGCAGGCTGACCTTCATCGCGCCGGCCACGTCCTTGTAGAGGTCGATCTGGTTGATCTGCTTGGCCACGGCCAGGTAGTCCGGGTGCTCCTTCAGCAGGCCCCAGCGCTTGTGCTGGGTGAGGAACCACATGCCGTCGCTGAGGTAGGGGAAGTTGACCGCGCCGTCGTCGAAGAACTTCATGTGGTTGGGGTCGTCCCAGGTCTTGCCCATGCCGTTTTCATAGCGGCCGAGGATGCGCTGGTTGATGGCGTCGGCGCTGGTGTTGATGTAGCTCTTCTCGGCCACCACGTCGGCCATCCTGGCCTTGTTCTGCAGGTTGGCGTCGATCCACTTGCCGGCCTCCATCACGGCCATCATCACGGCGCGGCAGGTGTTGGGGTGCTTCTTGACGAAGTCGGCGGTGGTGCCGAGCACCTTCTCGGGGTGGTCCTTCCAGATGTCCTGCGTGGTGATGGCGGTGACGCCGATCTTGTCGATGATGGCGCGCTGGTTCCAGGGCTCGCCGACGCAGAAGCCGTCCATGTTGCCCACGCGCATATTGGCCACCATCTGCGGCGGCGGCACGACGATGACCTTGGCGTCGGTCACGGGGTTGATGCCCGAGGCCGCCATCCAGTAATTGAGCCACATGGTGTGGGTGCTGGTCGGGAAGGTGCCGGCGAAGGTGTATTCGCGTTTCTCCTTGGCCATCAGCTTGGCCAGCGACGGGCCGTCCACCGCGCCCTTGTCGGCGAGTGCTTTCGACAGGGTGATGGCCTGGCCGTTGCGGTTCAGGCCCATCAGCACCGCCATGTCTTTCTTCGGGCCGCCCACACCCACGTGCACGCCGTAGACCAGGCCGTACAGCACGTGCGACATGTCGAGCTCGCCGTTGACCAGCTTGTCGCGCACGCCGGCCCAACTGGCCTCCTTGCTCGGCACGATCTTCACGCCGTATTTCTTGTCGAAGCCGAGCACCGAGGCCATCACCACGCTCGCGCAATCGGTGAGCGGAATGAAGCCGATCTTCACCTCTTCCTTCTCCGGCTTGTCGGAGCCCTGGGCGTATACCGCGGCGCGCAGCGCGGGTGTGAGTCCGACAGCGGCGACGGTGGCGGCCTGCAGGACGGTGCGGCGGCGCAGGCTGGTTTTCAGGAGATCGGTCATCGGTGGCATCCTCGTCAACTAGAGTGGGCTGGAAAAACAAAAAGGCGTCCCTCCACGCTGGTGCTGCAGAACTTTCTGCAGCGGCCCATGCGGGTTGGGGACGCCTTTGTCCGAGTCGACAGGTGGCCCGCCTTTGGGCCACCGGTGCGACGACCTTCGTCGGTCTTGCTCTATCTAAGCAAGGCCTGTGCCGGGTGTTGACTTGGCTGATTTGCTACTGATGTCATAGCAACATTCGCAGATTTGATGGGCACTGCAGCAGGATTTTCCCTAAAGGGACGGGGCGGCTGGGCCCGCGGCACTGTTGTTGTGCAGCGCACCAATCCGGTCGCCTCTCGCGGGCGTTGGTGTCCCCGGCACCGCGTCGGGAAGCCGTGCTCACCTACACTGCCTGGCTTCGACTGAAAGGCTTGCCGTGCTGGTATTGGGAATCGAATCTTCGTGCGACGAAACGGGCGTGGCCTTGGTGCATGCCGACGGCGCGGCGCTGCCCGTGCTGCTGGGGCACGCCCTGCACAGCCAGATCGAGATGCACCAGGCCTATGGTGGCGTGGTGCCGGAACTCGCCAGCCGCGACCACATCCGCCGCGTCCTGCCGCTCACCGAACAGGTGCTGGCCGAAACCGGGCGGGGTCTTTCGGAGGTCGACATCGTGGCCTACACGCGCGGGCCGGGCCTGGCCGGCGCGCTGCTGGTGGGGGCGGGCGTCGCCTGTGCGCTCGGCGCGGCACTGGATCGGCCTGTGCTGGGCCTGCATCACCTCGAAGGCCACCTGCTGTCACCTTTCCTGAGCGCCGATCCACCGGAGTTCCCGTTCGTCGCGCTGCTGGTGTCGGGCGGGCACACGCAATTGATGCAGGTGGACGGCGTGGGCCGCTACACCATGCTCGGCGAGACCATCGACGACGCGGCCGGCGAAGCCTTCGACAAGTCGGCCAAGCTGCTGGGCCTGGGCTACCCGGGCGGGCCCGCGCTCGCGCGGCTGGCCGAGCAGGGCGATGCCGCGGCCTTCAAGCTGCCGCGTCCGCTGCTGCACAGCGGCAACCTGGATTTCTCCTTCGCCGGGCTGAAGACGGCGGTGATGACACAGGCCAACAAGCTCGGCGACCAGCTCGAAGCCCGCAAGGCCGACCTGGCCGCGAGCACCGAGGCCGCCATCGTCGAAGTGCTGATGAAGAAATCGATGACGGCGCTCCGGCAGACCGGCCTGCGCCGCCTGGTGGTGGCCGGCGGCGTGGGCGCCAACCGCGCGTTGCGCGGCCAGCTGAACGCCGCGTGCGCCAAGGCCGGCGTGCGTGTGCATTACCCCGAGCTGCACCTGTGCACCGACAACGGCGCGATGATCGCCATGGCCGGCGCGATGCGGCTGCAATCGGGCATCGAGCAGGCGAACTGCGCCTACGCCTTCGACGTCAAGCCGCGCTGGCCGCTGGACCAATTGGTTCTGGCAACCTGAGCACGTAAAAAAAGCCGGATGGCCTGACGGTCATCCGGCTCGGCGTTGGGAAGCCGTGCTCAGTTGATGGCGAGTTGCGCCACGTTGGAGACGGGCGCCTTCTTGGCCAGCTTCAGGGTCAGCACGCCGTTTTCGAGCTTGGCGTCGCTGGCCGAGACATCGATGTCCTGCGGCAGTTCATAGGCGGCCTTGTACTTGCGCGGCGCATCGGGCTGGCTCTCGATGCGGACCACGCTGCCTTCGATGCCGATGGACAGCTGTTCCTTGGCGATACCGGGCACGTCGAAGCTCAGGGTGTAGGACTGTTCGTCCTGGGTGAGCTGGTAGCTCCGCTGGCGCGGGGCGGCGAGTTGTTCGTCGAGCAGGCGATCGAGCGAGCGCAGCGCATTCACGTGGGCGGAACGGCGGATCAGCGCTGGCGAGGTGGAAGCGAAAAACATGGTGTTGGTCCTTGTACACTGCGCGGCTTTCACAGCGATCGCCGCATGGAACCTATCTGTGCCCAGCCCGTTGTTTTTCAAGAGAATTTTCCCATGTTTAAGTTTCGTCGGCAGGTCTTGAAATCCCTGGTTGCGGTGTTATCTGCCCCGGCTTTGGCCCGCGCCCAGGTCGCTGGCGCGCCGATCAGGATCGCCATGATCGAAAGCATGAGCGGCCCGTTCGCCAACACCGGCGAAGCCGTCTTTCGCAACCTCTATTGGGCCGTGGAACGCGTGAATGCGCGCGGCGGGGTGAAGCTGCCCGCATCGAGCGGCGGCAGCAGGCCGCTCGTGCTCGACAAATACGACAACAAGGGCCAGAACGAAGAGGCGCTATCGGCGCTGCGCGCGGCCATCGACGACGGCGCGCGCTTCGTGGTGCAGGGCAACAACTCGGCCACCGCCGCGGCGCTGATCGACGCCATCAACAAGCACAACGAACGCGAGCCGGCCAGGCGCGTGATCTTCCTCAACTACTCGGCCACCGATCCGATCCTGACCAACGAGAAATGCAGCTATTGGCATTTCCGTTTCGATGCCCATGCCGACATGCGCATGGCCGCGTTGATGGAAGTGATCAAGGAGGACCAGGCGATCTCCAGCGTCTACCTGCTGGGGCAGGACTACAGCTTCGGGCAGGCCGTGCTGCGGGAGGCGAAGGTGCAACTCGCGGCGCAACGGCCCGATGTGAAGATCGTCGGCGACGAGCTGCATCCACTGGGCCGGGTGAAGGATTTCCTGCCGTACGCCACCAAGATCAAGGCCAGCGGCGCGCAGGCCGTGATCACCGGCAACTGGGGCAACGACCTCACGCTGCTGGTCAAGGCCGCGAAGGAAGTCGGGTTCGAAGGCAAGTTCTACACGTTCTACGGCAACGCGCTCGGCGCACCCGCCGCCATCGGCGACGCGGGCCTGGGCAAGGTCGTCGCGGTGGCGGACTGGCTGCCCAACGTGCCCGGCACGGCCAGCGAAGGTTTCTACCAGTCGTTCCGCCAGCGGTTCCCGAAACCGGCCGACGACTACGTGCACATGCGCATGCAGCTGCTGATCGAAGCGTTGGCGCAGTCCATCGAGAAGGCCGCGAGCCTCGACGCGGTGGCCGTTGCCGCGCAGCTCGAGCGGGCGCAGGTGAGCCTGGGCGGGCAGACCGGCCACATGCGGGCCGCGGACCACCAGTTCCAGCAGCCGCTGGTGGTGGCCGTGATGGACCGGCAAGGTGCGCCTGGCGTGAAGTTCGACGTCGAGGGCTCGGGCTACGGCTTTCGCGTGATCAAGCAGATCAGCGCCTCGCGGGCCGAGCAACCTTCCACCTGCAAGATGGTGCGACCGGCCTGACGCTCAACCCGTGTAGCCCAGGCAGGCGCCTGCATTCGCGCGGCCCTTGCATTCGCGCAGCAGGCGCCTGTCGCGTTCGGCCGTGCTCTCCTCGCCGCCCTTGATGAACTTCGGCGCCTTGCCGCCGGGCTTCTTTGCCTTCACGGTTTTCGCGGCGGCGGGCTTTTCTTTTTTCACGCCGGCGTCGGCGGCGTTCGCGGCATTGGCCAGCAGGGCGCAGACCATCAGGGCGGCAAGGGTGGGGCGCATGGCATCTCCTCTCTGAGCAAGGCTGAACCGGGAATCGGACCCGACCTGCATCGTCCGTTACGATCCAGGGCTCCAGCACGACCGTTCAGCCCCTCGTTTCTACTCCGATCCCCACCATGCGCCAAGCCATCCAGAACCTCGAAGAATCCAAGATCCGTGAAGTCGCCAATGCCGGCATCGGGCGCAGTGACGTGTTGCCTTTCTGGTTCGGCGAAAGCGACGAGGTCACGCCCGATTTCATCCGCCAGGCCGCCATCGATTCGCTGCAAAGAGGCGAGACCTTCTATTCGCACAACCTCGGGATGCCCGAGCTGCGCCAGGCCGTCGCCACCTACATGAGTGCCCACCATGCGGCCATCGGTGCCGAACGCATCGCCATCACCTCGGGCGGCGTGAACGCCCTGATGCTGGCAATCCAGATGCTGGTGAACCCGGGCGACGAGGTCGTGGCCGTCACGCCCGTCTGGCCCAACCTCACGGCGCAGCCGGTCATCATGAGCGCGCGGCTGCGTTGCGTGCCGCTGCGGCCCGTCACCAGCGGCGCCGCGCAGGGCGCCTGGGCGCTCGACATGGACCAGCTGCTCGAAGCGGTGACGTCCAACACCAAGCTGCTGATCATCAACGCGCCTAACAATCCCACGGGCTGGACGCTCACGCGCGAGGAGCAGCAGGCCATCGTGGACCATTGCCGCACCACCGGCACGTGGATCCTGTCCGACGAAGTCTACGAACGCCTCTATTACGAGCCCACCGCAAACGGCTGCGCGCCGAGTTTCCTCGACGTGACCACGCCCGATGATCGGCTGGTGGTGGTGCACAGCTTCTCGAAGAGCTTCCTGATGACGGGCTGGCGCCTGGGCTGGCTGGTGATGCCCGCGGCCATGACCCACGACATGGGCAAACTCATCGAGTTCAACACCTCCTGCGCCAGCGTGTTCACGCAGCGCGCGGGCATCGTGGCGCTCGAACGCACGCTCGAAGTCACGCCGCGTGTGGTGGCCCATCTCAAGACCTGCAGGGACACGCTGGTGCCGCTGCTGCAGGCGTTGCCGGGCGTACAGGTCGCACCGGCCAAGGGCGGCATGTATGCGTTCTTCAAGCTTGCGGGGCACGACGACTCTCTCGTCACGGCCAAACGGCTGGTGGTGGAGGCCGGTCTCGGGCTCGCGCCAGGCAACGCCTTTGCACCCGAAGCCCAGGGCTGGCTGCGTTGGTGCTTTGCATCCAGGGATGTGCAGCGTCTGGCAGATGGGGTCGATCGGCTCAAAAAGTGGGCTATAATCTGAGGCTTGCCGCGGCACACCAAAGGCTGCGGCAAAGGTTCGAATCGGTACTTCATTGAAGTGGGTTCGGATCAGCGCCGAAGGATGGTGGCACTGGATTCCAACGAAAATAAAGTGCTATAATTCGAGGCTTGAAATGCGGGAGTAGCTCAGTTGGTAGAGCGCAACCTTGCCAAGGTTGAGGTCGAGAGTTCGAGACTCTTCTCCCGCTCCAGATACAGAAAAGGGAAGCCGCAAGCTTCCCTTTTTTCTTGAAGGGTGAAGGAAGATATTTCCGGAGCTTTCGGAAAATTCCGGCGCGATAACAAAGCGGTTATGTAACGGATTGCAAATCCGTCTAGCCCGGTTCGACTCCGGGTCGCGCCTCCAGACTCAACAGCCCCGTCGACCAACGCGTTGCCGGGGCTGTTTTTTTGATTGTTATGCTGCGCCTTTGCGCACGACGCCTCGATGGTGAAATTGGTAGACACAGCGGACTTAAAATCCGCCGCTTACCCGTGAGGGGGCGTACCGGTTCGACCCCGGTTCGAGGCACCACCTGTAAAGCTTCTGGGGCGCGGATGTCCAACCCACCCAAAAGCGCCTAATATCTGAACATGGCACGCTACAACGCCCCCTTTGAGATTCATGTGCACGGCCAGGTGCTTTTGCGCGCGGACGTGACTTTCGAACAGATCCAGGACGCCCTCAAGCCGCTGTGGAAATACGCCGGGGCACGCTCCCTGGCCGACGGCGCCCAGAGTTCCTACGAGGAAGAGCCGGGCATCAAGTTCGATGCGCCCGAGCACACGCTGCAGATGTGCTGGACCGTCCCTGGCGACGAGGACTTCAAGCAGTCGCTCGACGAGATGTGCATGATGCTCAACGAACTCGCGGCCCAGGGCGCGCCGATCGAGGTCACCTTCTACGACGCCGACTTCGATGAGGACGACGAGGAAGGCGACGAGGAGTCGCGCGACGACTTCCTGATGCTGTTCGTCGGCCCCACGCCCGCGGCCATCATGCAGGCCCAGCGCGACCTGCTGGTGCAGGACGTGATCAACATGATGGAGCGCCACTTCGATGGTGCCGAGCTCGGCGGCGTGGTCTCCGAGATCGACAAGCTGTTCGCCCAGCGCTTCGAGACGCTGGTGAACTCGCTCGAACTCGGCAAGCCCCCGCGCGGCCCCGGCGGTTCTGGCGGCCCAGGCGGCTCGGGCCACGGCGGCGGACGCCGACCGCGTCACCTGCACTGAGCGCCGAGGCGCCGGGCGTTACGCAGGGCCGGCCATCGCCACGCGGTTGCGGCCCGCGCGCTTGGCGGCATACAGTGCATCGTCCGCTTCCTTGACGAATTGATCGATGCTGATCTCCTGCGCCAGGATGCGTGAGGCCACGCCGATGCTGACGGTATTCGACGTCTCGCCCGGGGCGCCGGCTGGATGCGCCTCGACGGCGGCGCGGATGCCCTCGGCCACCTGCATCGCACCCTGGGCATCGGTGTCCGGCAGCACTACCGCAAACTCTTCACCGCCATAACGTGCCGCCAGGTCGCAAGGGCGATGCAGCACGCCCTGGATGACGCGTGCAAGCCGCGACAGCACCAGATCGCCGCTGCGGTGACCATAACGGTCGTTGAACGCCTTGAAGTGATCGACGTCGATCATCAGCAGCGACAGCGGCGCCGTGTTGCGGGCCGAAAGCCGGCTCTGACTCTCCAGCACCTCGTCCAGATGGCGGCGGTTGGCCAGGCCGGTCAACCCGTCTGTCAATGACAGCGCCGTCAGCTTCCTTTCGTTGGCGCGCCGCTGCTGCAACTCGCGCAACATCAGCCAGACCACGCCGATCACACCCAGGCACAAGGCCAGGGTCATGGCGCCGATCACCGTGGCGGCACGGCTCCATTGGGCATAGGCTTCGTCGGCCGACAGCGCCACGACGAGGATCAAGGGCAGGTCGCCCAGCCGCGCAAACGTATAGAACCGCCCCTGTCGGTCCAGGTTCGACTGTCCCAGGAAACTGCCTTCGCCCTCTCGCAGAATGCGCTGGAAATTGGGGTACTGGCTGAAGTCCTGCCCCACCGGCACCGGCTCGCCGCTCGGGCCGCGGCGTGCCATCAGGATGCCGTCTGTGCGCAGGAGATTGATCGCCCCCTTGGCGCCGATCTGCAGCGGCGCGAACAGCTGGTCGAAATAGGCCACGCGCATGCCGCCGACGATGATGCCGTCGAAACGGCCCTTGGTATCGGACACCCGGCGGCTGAAGGTGATGCGCCAGTCCTGGTCGTTCATGCGGCCCCTGATCGGGCGGCCGATCTGCAAGCCCAGGTCGGTGTCGTTCCGGTGTTTGAGAAAGTAGTCGCGATCCGCGAAGTTGCGCTGGCGCGGCACCGGATAGGCGGAGTCCGCGATCACGTCGCCCGTGGCGTTCAGGCGCAGCAGGCCGCCCATGAAGCGGGTCGTGGCCACGCGCGCGAATTTCAGGGCGTGCTCGGTCTCGGGCGGCAGGTCGGGCGCTCGCGGGATTTTTTCGGCGGCGATGACGCCCTGGATCGCCAGGTCGTACAGCTCGGTGTTGCGGCGGATGTCCGCCTCGATCAGCTGGATCAGGTTGGAGGCCGACCGCTGGGCGGCCAGGGTGGCGTCGTCGCGCAGCGTGGACAGCAGCAGGCCGACGATGACCAGGATCGCCGCCACGCCCACCCCACCGCTGGCGATGAGCACTTTTTCCGCGGAGAAAAATCGGGTTGGAAACTTGTGCTGTAGGGTGTTCTTCTGCATGGCGGTCGGGTGTCCACACAGGGCGGAGCGGCGGCTTTCTTGCGCAGGATTTTAATGAGCGGTCCAGGGCGGCAGCCATTGCGCACGGCCCGTGCACCCCGGTCGGCCGCGATCCGCATGGTCGCTTCGGCGCCGTCGTGGTGGCCCGCTTCAAGGGCGACGCCGCTGCATGGCCCACCGCGCCTGCGCGCCGACGCGGTCTGATGAGCCTCAGGTCGCTGCCACCTCACCGTCGATTCCGAGCCAGCGACGGGCGGCGGCGTGAAGCCGTGCCCCGTCGCCGGTGCTCAGCAGCACCAGCGCGCCGGCCTCGCGCGGCGGCTGGGCCAGCGCGCCGTGCGCCTGCAGCAGGTTGCGGGTCTGCCTGGCGACGGGCGCACCGGTGTCGATCAGGTGCACCTCGTGGCCAAGCAGCTTCTCCAGGTGCGCGCGGGCGAAGGGATAGTGCGTGCAACCCAGCACCAGCGTGTCGATCTCGCCGGCCTGTGTGCCGAAGCGGCCCATCGCGGCGGCATGTTGCGTGCAGAGTTCGGCGGTCCGGCGCGGGTCATCCGTCTCGATCGCCTGCGCCAGGCCGTCGCAGGCCTGCAGCACGAATTCGGCCTCGCCGGCGAGCGAGTCCAGCAGGATCTGGAAACGGGTGCTGGCCAGCGTGCCGCGGGTGGCCATGACGCCGATGCGTCGCGTGCGGCTCTGGCGGGCGGCCGGTTTCAGCGCCGGCTCCATGCCGACGATGGGCAGGTCCGGATGGGCGGCACGCAGCGCGTGGATCGCCGCGGCCGTGGCGGTGTTGCAGGCCACCACCAGTGCCTTGATGCCGTGCTGCAGCCGCAGCCGGTTCGCCACCGACAGGGCTCGCTGCACCACGAAGGCTTCCGCACGTTCGCCATAGGGCGCGTGGGCGCTGTCGGCGAGGTAGACCATGTCTTCGCGCGGCAGTTCGTCGCGCAAGGCGCGCAGCACGCTCAGTCCGCCGATGCCGCTGTCGAAGATGCCAATGGGCTGCATGACGGTGGCTCGGCGGTTTCGCCGGGTTCAGGCCGAGGCCAGCTCGATGCCCTTGAACTCGCCGGTGGCGATGCGCTGCTTCCATTCGGCCGGGCCGGTGTTGTGGGCGCTGGTGCCGCCCGCGTCCACCGCCACGGTGACCGGCATGTCCACCACGTCGAACTCGTAGATGGCTTCCATGCCGAGGTCGGCGAAGCCCACCACCTTGGCCTTCTTGATGGCCTTGCTGACCAGGTAGGCGGCGCCGCCCACGGCCATCAGATACGCGCTCTTGTGCTTCTTGATGGCCTCGATGGCCACCGGGCCGCGCTCGGACTTGCCGATCATCGAGATCAGGCCGGTCTCGGCCAGCATCATCTCGGTGAAGCCGTCCATGCGGGTGGCGGTGGTCGGGCCGGCCGGGCCGACGGCCTCGTCCTTCACGGGGTCGACCGGTCCGACGTAGTAGATCACGCGGTTGGTGAAGTCCACCGGCAGCTTCTCGCCCTTGGCCAGCATGTCCTTGATGCGCTTGTGCGCGGCATCGCGGCCGGTGAGCATCTTGCCGTTCAGCAGCAGCGTGTCACCCGGCTTCCAGCTCGCCACCTCGGCCTTGGTCAGGCTGTCGAGGTCGACGCGCCGGCTCTTGTTGTAGTCGGGCGTCCAGTTCACGTTGGGCCACAGGTCCAGGCTCGGCGGGTCGAGGTAGACCGGGCCGGAGCCATCCATCACGAAGTGCGCGTGACGCGTGGCCGCGCAGTTCGGGATCATGGCCACAGGCTTGCTCGCGGCATGTGTGGGGTACATCTTGATCTTCACGTCGAGCACGGTGGTCAGGCCGCCCAGGCCCTGCGCGCCGATGCCCAGGGCATTGACCTTGTGGTACAGCTCGAGCCGCATCTCTTCGACGCGGTCCAGCTTCTCGCCACGCGACGACTTGGCCTGTAGCTCGTACATGTCGAGGTCGTCCATCAGGCTTTCCTTGGCCAGCAGCACCGCCTTCTCGGCCGTGCCGCCGATGCCGATGCCGAGCATGCCCGGCGGGCACCAACCGGCGCCCATGGTGGGCACGGTCTTGAGCACCCAGTCGACCACGGAGTCGCCGGGGTTGAGCATGATCATCTTGCTCTTGTTCTCGCTGCCGCCGCCCTTGGCCGCCACGGTGATGTCCAGTTTGTCGCCGGGCACGATCTGCGTGAAGATCACCGCGGGCGTGTTGTCCTTGGTGTTCTTGCGGTCGAATTCGGGGTCGGCCACCACCGATGCACGCAGCGTGTTGTCCGGATGGTTGTAGCCGCGGCGCACGCCTTCGTTGATCGTGTCTTCCAGGCCGGCGCTGAAGCCGTCGAAACGCACGTCCATGCCCACTTTCAGGAACACGTTGACGATGCCGGTGTCCTGGCAGATCGGCCGTTGTCCGGTCGCGCTCATCTTGCTGTTGGTCAGGATCTGCGCGATCGCGTCCTTGGCCGCCGGGCTCTGCTCGCGCGCATAGGCACGGGCCAGGTGGGCGATGTAGTCGGTGGGATGGTAGTAGCTGATGTACTGCAGCGCCGCTGCGACCGATTCGATCAGATCTTCCTGCTTGATGTACGTGGTCATGGTTCGTCGTGGAGTTTTGTGATGGAAAACCCCTAATTATCGCCGGGGCATGCCGCCTTCCGGCCAATTCGATTGCGGATGCGACCGTTCTTGTGTGCAGATGCGCATACGACACTGCATAATCGACTGAATCATTTTGTAACTAAGAATCAACAGGAGACGTTTCCGTCATGTCATTTGCCAATCTGAAGGTCAGCACACGGCTGAGCGCGGGCTTCGGTTGCATGTTCCTGCTCATGGCGATGCTCATCGCGATCGGCCTGACCCGCCTGGCGAGCCTGGACGACGCGCAGCGCGAAATCGTGGAGCAGAACTGGGCCAAGGCCGATGCGGCCAGTGCCATCGCCGGCGCCAGCCGGATGGCCTCCGAGCGGGTGATGGGCCAGTTGCTTGGCCCCGAGGCTTCGGCTGGCCCGGCCGGTCTGCCCACCGAACGCAGGGCGCTGGACGACGCCATGGGTCTGCTGTCGAGCGCGCCGATGTCCGAGCCCGAGAAGGCGCTGTACGGCCAGCTGAGGGCGGCGCATGCCGCGTATGACGCTTCGCTGACCAGGCTGGGGCAGCGCCTGTCGCAGGCCGACGGCCGCGATGCCGCGGCGAAGGCGATGCTCGCTGAAACCTTGCCCGCGCTGACCACGTTGCAGGGCCATGCGACGGCGTTTGCCAGCCTGGAAAAACGCCTCGCCGCAGACCGCATCCGGCTCGAGGAGGACCGCATCTCGGCCGCGCGTCTCGAGATGCTGGCCATCGGCGCTCTGGCGCTGCTGACCTGCGCGCTGTTCGTCTACGGCCTGGTGCGCAGCATCGTGCACCCGCTCGACGAGGCCATCTATATCGCCGAGACGGTGGCCGCCGGCGACCTGAGCCAGGACTTCGCCACCGAACGCGGCGGCGAATTCGGCCGGCTGCTGGCCGCGCTGGGCACCATGGAGGACACACTGACCGACGTGGTCGGCCGCATCAAGTCGTCGACCGACACCATCACCGTCGCCTCGAAGGACATCGCCGCGGGCAACACGAACCTGTCGCAGCGCACCGAGGCGCAGGCGCACGCGCTGGAACAGACCGCCTCGAGCATGGAGCAACTCACCGCCACGGTGAAGCAGACGGCGGACCGCGCGCGCTCGGCCAGCGGGCTGGCGGTCAATGCCGCAGGCGTGGCCGAACGCGGCGGCGCGGTGGTGGGCGAGGTGGTGTCGACGATGACCGCCATCAGCGCCAGCTCCAGGCGCATCGTCGACATCATCGAAGTCATCGAAGGCATCGCCTTCCAGACCAACATCCTGGCGCTGAACGCCGCGGTCGAAGCCGCGCGCGCCGGCGAGCAGGGCCGTGGCTTCGCCGTGGTCGCCGCCGAGGTCCGCAGCCTGGCCCAGCGCAGCGCGGATGCCGCGAAGGAGATCAAGGGCCTGATCGGCGATTCGGTTCAGCAGGTGGAAAGTGGCTCAACGCTGGTCGAGCAGGCCGGGCGCACCATGCACGACATCGTGCATTCGGTGCAGGGCGTCAGCGCCATGCTCGGCGAGATTTCCGACGCGACCGCACAGCAGAGCCAGGGCATCGAACACGTGAACCAGGCCGTGGTGCAGATGGAATCGGCCACGCAGCAGAACGCGGCGCTGGTGGAGGAGGCGGCATCGGCGGCCACGGCGCTGGCGGTGCAGACGCAGGAGCTGCAGACGGTGGTGGACGGCTTCAAGCTCGATTGACCGCAGCCCCTCCATGGTGCCGGTTGCCTGTTTTCGCACGTGCCGAAGCAACGGCCGATCGATGGTGGTGCATTGGCCATCCCGCATGGGTGGCCATCGGCACTGTCGTGAGGGGACGCCGATCTGATGAACAAAGGCGTTCCCAAGTTTCCCCCGTTCGGACGGAGGCAGGCTGGGCACGCCTTTCTTGTTTTGTGACCCCATCGGCGCCAACCGATGTCTCGCCGGCCTACTTCTTGGAGCGTTATGACCTTCTCTTTCACCAACATCCGCGTCGGCACCCGGTTGAGGCTGGCCTTTGGGCTGATTCTGCGGCTATTGGGCGGCATTGTGCTGGTTTCCATCAGCGACATGAGGAGGGCGGGCGCGAACACCGACGACATCGTGAATCGGGCCTGGGTGCGGCCGAGGCGGCTGCGCCGATCAATGGCACGACGCGCGCCAATGCGCGCCGGACCATGGAACTCTTCTTCGTGACCACGCCGGAAGAAAGGAGCCGCATCCTGGGCGTCATCGACCAGAACAAGGCCACCATCACCGACGCGCTGAACGAACTCGATCGGCTGGTCGATTCCGACGCGGACAAGGCCGTGCTTGCGGAACTGAAGGCCGCGCGCGGCCGCTACGTAGCTTCGTTCACCCGCGTGGCGCAGCAGTTGGGTGAAGGACAGCGCGATACCGCCGCGCAGACGTTGAAGATGGAACCCCTGCCGGCCATCGACGGGCTGCAAGGCCATGTCGACGCCTTGAACGAGTCGCAGCGCCGGCAAGCCCGCGACCGTGGTGCCGCCGTTCAAAGCCAGATCTCGGAGGCCGTGCGCCGGGTGATCTGCCTCGGCCTGGTGTGTCTGGCTGCCGGCATCTTGCTTGCGTCGCGGACTCGCTTTCGATCGTTCGCCCGGTCTCCGCGGCAGTCGCTTCCGCGAACCTGATCGCAGAGGCCGACCTGAGCCAGGCGGTGGTGGCCGAAGGACAGGACGAGGCCGGACAGATGCTGCGTTCGATGCATACCATGCAGCAGGGGTTGCGCGAACTGGTGCTGTCGGTCAGGGCCGGTGTCGGACCGGTGTCGCTGGCCTCGGCAGAGATCGCGACGGCCAACAACGACCTCAGCGCGCGCACCGAATCGCAAGCCAGCGCGCTGCAGCAGACCGCGGCCTCGATGGAAGAACTGGGTGGCACGGTGCAGCACAACGCCGACAGCGCACGAGAAGGCAATCTGCTCGCGACCGAGGCGTCGGCCATGGCAGCACGCGGCGGTGAAGTGGTGCAACAGGTGGTTGCCACGATGCGCGAGATCGACGAGAGCTCCACACAGATTGCCGACATCATCGGTGTCATCGACGGCATCGCCTTCCAGACGAACATCCTCGCACTGAATGCTGCGGTGGAGGCAGCGTGAGCCGGCGAGCAGGGGCGTGGCCGTGCCGTCGTGGCCAGCGAAGTGCGCAGTCTGGCCCAGCGCAGCGCGGAGGCGGCGAAACAGATCCAGGCCTTGATCATGGAAAGCGTGCAGCGCGTGGAGCGTGGCGGCGCAAACCGCTGCGGCGGCCTCCAGCCTGAATGACCAGGCGCAGCAGTTGGTGGTGGCGGTGTCGCGCTTCCGGCTGGATGCCGCGGCCGACGTCGCCCCGGGCCATGCGCGCTCGTTGCCCCGGTCGCTCGCACGGTCTGCTAAAGGCGGCTGACCCCTGGCTACAGGATCTTGCTCAGGAAGCGGCGCGTGCGTTCTTCCTTCGGGCTGTCGAACAGCGCGCTTGGCGTGCCCTGCTCGACCACCAGGCCTTCGTCCAGGAACAGCACGCGGTCGGCCACCTGCCGCGCGAAGCCCATCTCGTGGGTGACGACCACCATCGTCATGCCTTCCTCCGCCAGCGCCTGCATCACGGCTAGCACCTCTCCCACCATTTCCGGATCGAGCGCGGAAGTCGGCTCGTCGAACAGCATGATGCGCGGTTGCATGGCGAGCGCGCGGGCGATCGCCACGCGCTGCTGCTGGCCGCCGGAGAGCTGGTTGGGGTAGGCGTCGATCTTGTCGAGCAGGCCCACCTTCGACAGCAGTGCGCTGGCACGCGCGCGCGCCTCGGCGTCGCCGAGCTTGCGCACCTTGCTCGGCGCGAGGGTAATGTTCTCCAGCACGGTCTTGTGCGGAAACAGGTTGAAGCGCTGGAACACCATGCCGATTTCGGCGCGCAAGGCGTCGATGTCGGTCTTGGGATCAAGCACCGACACACCGTTGACCAGCACCGTGCCGCCGGATGCCTCTTCCAGCGCGTTCAGGCAGCGCAGGAAGGTGCTCTTGCCCGAGCCGGACGGACCGATCACGCACACCACTTCGGAGGCGTCGATCTCGCAGTCGATGCCGCGCAACACCGGCGCGGCGCCGAACCGCTTGGTCAGGCCTTCAACGCGAATCACCACGGCCATAACGGGTCTCCAGTTTTTTGATGCCGTAGGCCAGGCCCAGCGTCAGCATCCAGTACATCAGGGAAATGGTCAGGTACGGCTCCCAGTAACGCGAATAGGCGCCGGCCACGGTGCGCGCGGCATAGGCCAGCTCGGCCAGGCCGATGGCGGAGATCAGCGACGAGTCCTTCAGCAGGGAGATGGCGTTGTTGCCCAGCGGCGGCAGCATGCGGCGAAACGCCTGCGGCAGCACCACGTGGAACATGGTGCGGCGAAACGACATGCCCAGCGAGCGCGACGCCTCCACCTGGCCCTTGTCGATGGACTGGATGCCGGCGCGGAAGATCTCGGAGATGTAGGCGCCGGCGTTCAGGGTGAGCGCCACGATGCCCGAGACAAAGGCGCCGTAGTTCTGCTTGATGCTGCGCGCGGTATCGCCCGAGATCAGCAGGCCGTCCGCCGGGTTGATGAACAGCGGCAGCACCGCGAAGTGGATCAGCAGGATCTGCACGAACAGCGGCGTGCCGCGGAAGAAGCTCACGTAGACCGTGGAAGGCCAGCGCAGCAGGTATTTGCAGAGCTGGCGTGCCGGTGCGTGGCGTGCCTCGGCCACCCGCGCCATGCCGATCGCCAGGCCCAGGCAGGTGCCCTGGACGATGCAGATCAACGTGACCGCGATGGTCATCTGCAGGCCGCGCCAGAACAGCTCGGCGTATTCCGCAATGATGTCGGCGCGGAACCAGCCGAACCAGAGGATGGGTTCCATTGCGCCGTTATTGCGCCGGCAACACGGGCGCGTCGCCCTGGAACCACTTCTTGTAGATGGCGGCATAGCTGCCGTCGGCCTTGATGGCGGCCAGCCCGGCGTTCAGCTTGTCCAGCAGCGCCTTGTTGCCCTGCTTGACCACGATGCCGAAATATTCCTTGGGGAAGGCCGGGTCGTTCACCGTCTTCAACTGCTTGTGTTCCTGCACGCGGAAGGCGATCACGCCGTTGTCGCCGATGGCGGCATCCAGGCCGCTGTTGGCCAGTTCGGCAATCACCACCGGCGTGCTTTCGAAGCGGCGGATGTCGGGGTTCGTCTTGCCGAATTCGCGCGACGCGGTGTCGTCGCCGCTGCTGCCGGTGACCACGCCGATCTTCTTGCCGGCCAGGTCCTTCAGCGACTTGGCGGTGCTGGTCTGCGGCACCGCGATCAGCTGGCGGGCCTCGAAGTAAGGCATGGTGAAGTCATAGGACTGCTTGCGCTTGTCGTTGATCGTCACGCCCGAGATGACCAGGTCCACGTCGCCGTTGTTCAGCGCCGCGAAGATGCCGGTGAAGGGCGTGTTGACGATCTTGATCGACAGGCCGGCCTTCTGCGCCACGGCCTTGATGATGTCCACGTCGTAGCCGACGATCTCCTTGGTCGGGCTTTCGTAGGCGAACGGCCGGTAGGTGGCGCTGGAGCCGACGATCAGCTCCTTGTTCTGCGCCTGTGCACTGCCGGCGGTGCCGAGGGCGATGGCGACGAAGCCGAGCGAAGCGGCGATCCTGTGGATGAGTTGCATGGGAAGGGTCTCAGGTTGGATTGGAGTGGGCGTATTGTCGTATCCGACGGGCACGATTTCGGGTCAGCGGGCGCCGATTTCGCGCGGCGCGCCCGCAGCATGGGCTTTCCCGCGGTGCGGACCGGGCGAAGTTGAGAATTGCTATTATTTGCGGCTCACTCAGAAGCAGGCACATTCCATGACCACCCGTACGAACACCCGCGTCGAGCGCGACACCTTCGGCCCGATCGAAGTCCCGGCCCACCAGCTGTGGGGCGCGCAGACGCAGCGCTCGCTGCAGAACTTCGACATCTCCGGCGAACGGCAGCCGCGCGAGATCATCAAGGCGCTGGCCCAGGTGAAACGCGCTTCCGCCGTGGTCAACCGGGCGCTGGGCCTGCAGGATGCGAAGAAGACCCAGGCCATCGTCGACGCGGCCGACGAAGTCATCGCCGGCCAGCATCCGACCGAATTCCCCCTGGTGGTGTGGCAGACCGGCTCGGGCACGCAGAGCAACATGAACGTCAACGAGGTGCTGGCCAACCGCGCGAGTGAGTTGCTCGGCGGCGAACGCGGCGAAGGCCGGCTGGTGCATCCGAACGACGACGTCAACCGCAGCCAGTCGAGCAACGACGTGTTTCCCACCGCCATGCACGTCGCCGCGGTCGAGGCACTGACCAACCGGCTACTGCCGGCGATCGCCAAGCTGCGCGGCACGCTGGCGCAGAAGGCCAAAGATTTCGACGGCATCGTGAAGATCGGCCGTACCCACCTGCAGGATGCCACGCCGCTCACGCTGGGCCAGGAATTCTCGGGCTACGTGGCCCAACTTGACCACGGCGAAAAACATGTGCGCGCGGCCTTGCCGCATCTGTGCGAGCTGGCACTCGGCGGCACCGCCGTGGGCACCGGCCTGAACGCGCCCAAAGGGTATGCCGAACAGGCCGCGGCCGAACTCGCGCGCCTGACCGGCCTGCCTTTCGTCACCGCGCCGAACAAGTTCGAGGCCTTGGCCAGCTGCGATGCGCTGGTGCACGCCCACGGCGCCCTGAAGACGCTGGCCGCCAGCATGATGAAGATCGCCAACGACGTGCGCTGGCTCGCCAGCGGCCCGCGCAGCGGCATCGGCGAACTCAGCATTCCCGAGAACGAGCCCGGCTCTTCGATCATGCCCGGCAAGGTCAACCCGACGCAGAGCGAGGCCGTCACCATGCTGGCCGCGCAGGTCTTCGGCAACGACGTGGCCATCAACTTCGGCGGTGCCTCGGGCAATTTCGAGCTCAACGTGTTCCGCCCCATGGTGGCGCACAACTTCCTGCAGAGCGTGCGCCTGCTGGCCGACGGCATGGTGAGCTTCAACGACCACTGCGCCGTCGGCATCGAGCCCAACCGTGAGCGCATCACCGAACTGGTGGACCGCTCGCTGATGCTGGTGACGGCGCTCAACACCCACATCGGCTACGACAAGGCCGCATTCATTGCGAAGAAGGCGCACAAGGAAGGTAGCAGCCTGCGCGAGGCGGCCGTGGCCTCGGGACATGTGACGGGAGAGCAGTTCGACCAGTGGGTCGTGCCGGGCAACATGGTGGGCCAATGACCGCATTCATCGCCGTCCGCGCGGAGCGGGGAAGTGGCGAAGTGGAGAACGGCGAACCGCAGGTCGGCCGACGCCTCAATCCTTGATCGACGCGCTCCAGCGCTGGCCCCACGGGTCGCCGGCGTTGTCCAACTCGCGCCGCTGGCGCTTGGTGGGCCGGCCGCGGTCGATGCTGAGCGCGGGCTCTGGCGCCAGCCGGCGTTGCTCGGCGGCTTTGGTGCGGGCGGCCAGGCTGTCAGGCGTTTCCTCGTAGAGCGCCTGCGCCACCGGCGCCGGTCCGCGCGAGCCGCTGATGCCGCGAACCGTCACGGTGCGGATGCTCGGGCCCTGGCGCAGTGTGACGAGTTCACCCGCATGCACCTCGCGCGCCGGCTTCACGTCCTGTCCATTCACCTGGACCCGGCCCTTGCCGATCTCCTCGGTGGCCAGGGTGCGGGTCTTGTAGAAGCGCGCGGCCCAGAGCCATTTGTCGATTCTGATTTTTTCCATCAGGGCTGATTCTGACCGATCGCCGGCGCGGGCAGGTCAACCCGCGCCTGCAGGCCCGCGATGCGGCCATGGTCTTCGCGGTTGTCGAGCGCGATGCGGCCGCCCAGCGCCTGCACGATCTCGAAACAGATGGCCAGGCCCAGGCCGGAGCCGTGGCGCACGTCGCCCGCCGAAAACGGCTGGAACAGGCGCTGGGCCAGCTCGGCCGTGATGCCGGGCCCGCTGTCGGTAACGGCCAGGCCGACGCCGTCGCCATCGGCACCCACGTCCACCGACAGCAGGCCGCCTTGCGGCGTGTGCTTGATCGCGTTGTGGATCAGGTTGCGCGCGAGTTCGCGCAGCATCCAGTCGTGGGCGCGCACCGGCGCGGGCCGGGTGGCGATCTCGAAATCGATGTCCTTCTCGGCCAGCAGCGGCGAAAGATCGATGGCCACTTCGCGCACCACGGCCGACCAGTCCAGCACCGGCGCGTCGGCCTGCAGGCGCAGTTGCTCGACCTTGGCCAGGTTCAGCATCTGGTTGGCCAGGGCCGTGGCGCGGTCCACGGTGTCGTTGATCTCCGAGAGCGCCTGGCGTGGCGCCACATCGTCGCGCAGGGCCGACTGCACCTGGGTCTTGAGCACGGCAAGCGGTGTGCGCAACTGGTGGGCGGCGTCCCGCACGAAGCGCTTCTGGTGGTCGAGCAGGCGCTGCAGCCGCTGCATCACGTCGTTGGTGGCGTCCACCAGCGGCAGCAGTTCACGCGGCGCGTCGCGCGCGGCGAGGCGGGTCAGGTCGCCCTCGGCGCGGCTCTGCAGTTCCTCGCTGAGGCGGCGCACCGGCCTGGTGGCGCGCTGCACCACGATCACCACCACCAGCGCGATCAGCAGCACCAGTGCCGCCTGGCGCCACAGCGTGTCGAGCAGGATCTGCCGGGCCAGCGTCTGGCGCAGCGCCAGCGTCTCGGCCACCTGCACCACGGCCATGCCGCGGCCGTTGGCGCTGGCCACCGGCTGCAGCAGTACGGCCACGCGCACCGGCTCGCCGCGGAACTCGCCGTTGTAGAAGTCAACCAGCGCCGAATAGGCCGGTTGCTGCGGAATGCGGCCGCGCCAGAACGGCAGCTCGGCAAAGCCCGAGACCATCTCCCCGTCGAGACTGGACACGCGGTAGTACATGCGGCTTTCGTTGTCGGCCTCGAAGGCTTCGAGCGCGGCGTAGGGCACGGTGGCGCGCAGCACCGAGAGCTTGTCGTAGCCGGTCACGTCGAGCTGCTCGCCGATCGATTTGGCCGAGGCCAGCAGCGAGCGGTCGTAGGCGATGTCGACCGCGCGCTTGGCCTGCTCGTACACGCTGAAGGCATTGATGCCGACGAACAGGATCACCGGCACCAGGATGCCCAGCAGCAGGTAGCGCCGCAGTGACAAGGCCTCGACCTGGCCGGAAGAACCATCGCGCCGGCGCACGCCGCCGATACGGGCCCGGCCTTGCTTCATTCATTGGCCTTCAGCAGATAGCCGAGGCCGCGTAGCGTCATCAGCGTGACGCCGGTGTGGGCGAGCTTCTTGCGCAGCCGGTAGACCACCACCTCGATGGCCTCGTACTGCACGTCCTGCTCGCCGGGGAACACCAGTTCGAAAAGCCGTTCCTTGGTGACCGCATGGCCGGGCTTGGCCATCAGCGTCTGCAGCAGCGCCAGCTCGCGCGGGCTGAGTTCCAGGACCTGGTCGCGGAAGTAGATGGCGCCGCTATCTTTTTCGCAGCGCAGTTCGCCCACCAGCAAAGCGCTTGGGCCCGGCAGCGTCTCGGCCTCCAGTGCCAGGCTCGTGCTGCGCCGCACCAGGGCGCGCAGCCGCGCTTCGAGTTCTTCCAGGTCGAAAGGCTTGGGCAGGTAGTCGTCGGCGCCGGCGTTCAGGCCGAGGATGCGGTCGCCCACCGTGCCGCGCGCGGTGAGGATCAGCACCGGGGTGCGCAGGCCTTGCCGGCGTGCCGCATCGAGCACCTGCAGGCCGTCCATGCCCGGCAGCGACAGGTCGAGCATGACCACGTCGGGCGGCGCGTCCAGCCAGCTCTGCAGGGCCACGCGGCCGTCGCCACAGGCCTGCAC
This sequence comes from Rhodoferax koreense, assembly GCF_001955695.1. Taxonomy (NCBI): domain Bacteria; kingdom Pseudomonadati; phylum Pseudomonadota; class Betaproteobacteria; order Burkholderiales; family Comamonadaceae; genus Rhodoferax; species Rhodoferax koreensis. Next base: position 2,447,135 of record NZ_CP019236.1, read on the forward strand.
GGCGAAGCCGCGCCGGCTCAGGGCGCGTTGCAGCGTGGTTTGCATGGCGGGATCGTCTTCGACAAGCAGCAATTTCATGGTGGGGTCCTCGGCCGCGACATTAGCATTTCCCCTAATGCGTTCCGACAGCCGTTTGACAGCCACCGTCGGCATGATCGACAGGTTGCTTTCAAACAGGAGACTGATCCCATGCGTCGCGATACCTTCCTCAAATCCCTGGCGGCCCTGGCCGCGGCCGGCGCGCTGCCGATGTCGGCCCGCGCCGCCGGTGCCAACGTGAAGATGATGATCCCGGCCAATCCGGGCGGCGGCTGGGACACGACCGGCCGCGCGCTGGGCAAGGCGCTCACCGAGTCCAAGGTGGCCGACACCGTCACCTACGACAACAAGGGCGGCGCGGCCGGCGCGCTGGGCCTGGCCCAGTTCGTCAACGGCTCCAAAGGCGATCCCAATGCCATGATGGTCATGGGCGCCGTCATGCTCGGCGGCATCATCACCGGCAAGCCGCCGGTGAGCCTGTCGCAGGCCACGCCGATCGCGCGCATCACCAGCGAATACAACGTCTTCGTGCTGCCGTCGAATTCGCCGTTCAAGAACATGGCCGAGGTCGTGGCACAGCTGAAGAAGGACCCGGGCAGCGTCAAGTGGGGCGGCGGTTCGCGCGGCTCCACCGAACACGTGGCCGCGGCCATGATCGCGCAGAAGGTCGGCGCCGATCCTTCGAAGATCAACTACGTGGCCTTCCGCGGCGGCGGCGAAGCCACGGCGGCCATCCTGGGCGGCAACGTCACCATCGGCGGCAGCGGCTACAGTGAATTCGCCGAATACATCGCCGCGGGCAAGATGAAGGCCATCGCCGTCACCTCCGAGCAGCGCCTGCCGGGCATCAACGTGCCCACGCTGAAGGAGCAGGGCATCGACGTGGTGATCGGCAACTGGCGCGGCGTGTACGGCGCGCCCGGCATCACCGATGCGCAGAAGAAGGCGCTGACCGACATGCTGCTGACCGCGCTCAAGTCGCCGGCCTGGGCCGAGGCCGTGAAGAAAAACGACTGGACCCCGGCCGTGCTGACCGGCGATGCCTTCGCCAAGTTCGTCGACGACGATTTCGCCAGCCTGCGCGCCATCATGGTCAAGTCCGGAATGATCTGAGGAACTGGGCTCGCCCCCAAGTCGCTCGCTTCGTGTAGCTCCTCCCCCTGCAGGGGGCGCAACCTGCGGCCCGGCGAAGCCGGTTCCGCAGTCGTTCTGGAATGGATGCCGGCACTTCTGCAACCACGTGCTGAGCCTGTCGAAGTACCTTTCGTCTTGCTGGACATAATCATGACAACTACCCCAGAAACCAATGCCGTCTGGCCACAGACCCTTGTCGGCATCGGTGTGCTGCTGACCGGGCTGGCGCTCGGCTTTGGCGCCATCAGCATCTCTTCCGAGGCCGGCTACGGCGGCGTCGGCCCCAATTTCCTGCCGTGGTTGATCTCGGTCGTGCTGACCATCTGCGGCCTGTTCATCCTCTGGGAGGCGCGCAGCGGCGGCTTTCGCGAACTCGACGCGCCATCGGGTGCGGAACACGCGTACTGGCCGGGCTTCGTCTGGGTCTCGGCCGGCCTGCTGCTCAACGCCGCGTTGATCACCACGCTCGGCTTCATCCTGAGTTGCACCCTGTGTTATGTGCTCGCCGTGCAGGGCCTGCGCCGTGCCGCGGGCCAGGCCTGCGGTGCGCCGCGCGTGTGGATCGTCGACACCATCGCCGGTGTGTTGATCGCCGCGCCGGTGTTCTGGATGTTCACGCAATTCCTTGCAATCAATTTGCCTGGCTTGACCAACAGCGGGTGGCTCTGACATGGAAATCTTCAACGCACTGATGACCGGCTTCGCCGCCGCGATCACCCCCGTCAACCTGTTGTGGTGCCTGGTGGGCTGCGCGCTCGGCACGGCCGTCGGCGTGTTGCCTGGCATCGGCCCCGCCACTGCGGTGGCCATGCTGTTGCCGATCACCGCCAAAGTCGACATCACCGCCTCGATGATCTTCTTCTCGGGCATCTACTACGGCGCCATGTACGGCGGCTCGACCACGTCCATCCTGCTGAACACGCCCGGGGAGACGGCCAGCATGGTCACGGCCATGGAAGGCAACAAGATGGCCAAGAGCGGGCGTGCGGGCGCGGCGCTGGCCACGGCGGCCATCGGCTCGTTCGTGGCGGGCACCATCGCCACCGTGGTGGTCACGATGTTCGCGCCCATGGTGGCGGAATTCGCCGTGAAGCTCGGCCCGCCCGAATACTTCCTGCTGATGTTGCTGGCCTTCACCACGGTGAGTGCGGTGCTGGGCAAGAGCACGCTGCGCGGCATGACCGCGCTGTTCATCGGCCTGGCCGCCGGCTGTGTCGGGCTCGACCAGATCTCCGGCCAGGGCCGCTACACCGGCGGCGTACCGGAGCTGCTCGACGGCATCGAGATCGTGCTGGTGGCCGTGGGCCTGTTCGCGGTGGCCGAGGTGCTGTACGCGGTGCTCTACGAAGGCCGGGTCGTCGAAGGCCAGAACAAGCTCAGCCGCGTGCACATGAGCGCGCGTGACTGGAAGCGCTCCGTTCCGGCCTGGCTGCGCGGCACGGTGATTGGCACGCCGTTCGGCTGCATCCCGGCCGGCGGCACGGAGATCCCGACCTTTCTGAGCTATGCGGTCGAGAAGAAGCTCGTCAAGGACCCGAAGGACAAGGCCGAATTCGGCACCACCGGCGCCATCGAAGGCGTGGCCGGCCCCGAGGCCGCGAACAACGCCACCGTGACGGCCGCGCTGATCCCGCTGCTCACGCTCGGCATTCCGACCAGCAACACCACGGCCATCCTGCTCGGCGCGTTCCAGAACTACGGCATCCAGCCGGGCCCGCAGCTGTTCACCAGTTCGGCCGCGCTGGTGTGGGCGCTGATCGCCTCGCTCTACATCGGCAACGTGATGCTCTTGGTGCTGAACCTGCCGATGGTCGGCCTGTGGGTCAAGCTGCTGAAGATCCCCAAGCCGCAGCTCTACGCCGGCATCCTGATCTTCGCCACCGTCGGTGCCTACGGCATGCGCCAGAGCGCTTTCGACCTGTTCCTGTTGTACGCCATCGGCCTGCTGGGCGTGGTGATGCGCCGCTTCGACTTCCCGACCGCACCGGTGGTGGTCGGCATGATCCTCGGCCCGCTGGCCGAAGCCCAGCTGCGCAACGCCATGTCGATCGGTGAGGGCAGCGCAGCGGTGTTCTTCCAGCGCCCGATGTCGATCACCCTGGTGGTCATCGTGCTGGCCGTGCTGATCCTGCCACGCTTGTTCAAGCACATGAGCGAGCGCAAGGCGCGGCTCGCGGGCGTGTAGGCGGAACGGCGCTACAACAATCAAGGGGCCTGCTTTTGCAGGCCTTTTGCTTTTGGGGAGGCGCCACGCCGTTCGCCCTGAGCCTGTCGAAGGACCCTCCGTTCCCGGCCATCCTGCGCTCGTCGAAGCACGACAGGCTCAGCCCGGACGGTGCGATGATCAGCGCGGCGCCAGGCGGATCGCGCCGTCGAGGCGGATGACTTCGCCGTTGAGCATGTCGTTCTCGATGATGTGCTTGGCCAGCTTCGCATAGTCCTGCGGCGTGCCCAGGCGCGACGGGAAGGGCACGTTCGCGGCGAGCGCATCCTGCACTTCCTGCGGCATGCCGAACAGCATCGGCGTGCCGAAGATGCCCGGCGCAATCGTCATGTTGCGGATGCCCGAGCGCGCCAGGTCGCGTGCGATCGGCAAGGTCATGCCGACCACGCCGCCCTTGGACGCGGCATAGGCCGCCTGGCCGATCTGGCCGTCGTAGGCCGCCACCGAGGCGGTGGAGATCAACACGCCGCGTTCGCCCGTCGCCTCGGGCTCGTTCTTCGCCATGGCTTCGGCAGCCAGGCGAATCATGTTGAAGCTGCCGATCAGGTTCACGGTGACGGTCTTGCCGAACAGCGCCAGCCCATGCGCCCCGTTCTTGCCCACGGTCTTCTCGGCCGGCGCGATGCCGGCGCAGTTGACCAGGCCCATGAGTTTGCCCAGCGAGACCGCCTTGGCCACCACGGCCTGGCCGTCGGCCTCCTGGCTGACGTCGCAGCGCACGAAGGCTCCGCCGATCTCGCGCGCGACGGCCTCGCCCTTGTCGGCCTGCATGTCGGCGATCACCACCGTGGCGCCGCTGGCGGCCAGCATGCGCGCCGTGCCTTCGCCCAATCCGGATGCGCCACCGGTGACGATGAAAACCTTGCCTGCAATGTCCATATGTTGCTCCTGGTGTTGTGTTGAATCTTCCAAAATTCAGGACAAACAAAGTCCCGTTCGAGCTGAGCCTGTCGAAGCCCTTGGCTGCAGCAAGCAGGCACTTCGACAAGCTCAGTGCGAACGGGCTGGGTTGTCCTGCATTGAAGCAAGATCGCTAAGTTGACGTTGACGTAAACGTCAATTATGGCGCCAACCGTGCCGCATCATTTCCGGCTGGCGCTGTGCTCCAGTGCGAAGCGCAGGAGGGCCGCACTGCTGTCCAGTCCGAAGCGCTGGCGGATGTTGGCGCGGTGCGCGTCCACCGTGCGCGGGTCGATGCCCAGTTGGCGTGCGATCTCCTTGCTGGTCAGGCCCTGGGCGACGAAGGCCAGCACTTCGGATTCGCGTGCGGTGAGCGCGGGCTGCTGCTGGCGCCGGTCGAGCGCACGCTTGAGTCCGGCGGGATAGTGCGTGGCGCCACGCATCACGGCCTCGATGGCCTGCACCAGTTCGGCGGCTTCGGATTCCTTGACCACGAAGCCCTGCGCACCGACATCGAAGGCCTGCAGCATGTGTTCTTCCTGCGTGGACGCGGTGAAGACGACATAACGGATCGCGGGCTGGCGCTCGCTCAGTTGGCGGATCAGCTCGATGCCGCTGGTGGGCTTCATCTGCAGGTCGGTGAGCACGATGTCGGGCTGGTGCACGTCGGCCTGCGCCAGCGCTTCCTCGGCGTTGCGCGCCTCGGCGACGACTTCGATCGGCAGCGCGAAGGCGGCCAGCAGGCTGATCAGGCTGTGCCGCACGACCGGGTGGTCGTCGACGATCAGCAGGCGGATGGGTGGGGTATTGGTGGTCACGGCTTGAGGGCGGCGGGTGGCAGCCAGACGGTCAGCTGGGTTGCGCCCGGCGCCGATTCGATCACGAAGCGGCCGCCGAGCATTTCGATGCGTTCGCGCATGTTGGTGAGGCCCAGGCCCGCGCGCACCTCGCGCAAGGCGGCCGGCACGTCGAAGCCGCGGCCATCGTCGCGCAGTCGCAGCGTGAGGCCGGCGTTGCCATGCAGCAGTTGCAGCCACACATGGCGCGCCCCCGCATGTTTTTCCACGTTGCCCAAGGCTTCCTGCGCGACGCGGAACATGGCGGTGGCCACAGCCTCGGGCATGCGCGGCAGCAGGTCCACCTGGGTCTTCACCTCGACGCCGGTGCGCGCACCGAACTCGCCGGCGGTCTGGTCGATGGCGCTGGCCAGGCCCAGATCGTCGAGCAGGGTGGGGCGCAGGCCGTGCGAGATGCGCCGCACGTCGCGCATCACGCCCTGCACCAGGCCGACGCCGTTGCGCAGGGTGTCGGCGGCCTGCGGGTTGCCGCGCTCCATCTGCAGCAGCGCTGATTCACAGACAAACTTCACCGACAGCAGCAACTGGCTGATGCCGTCGTGCAGTTCGCGCGCCACGCGCGAGCGTTCGTCCTCCTGCGATCGCACCACCTTTTGCGCCATGGCGCGCAGCTTGCCATCGGCGGCGCGTTGTTCGTACAGGTTCAGTGCCAGGCCGCCGGCGGCCACCAGCAGCAGCGCGGCCGAGGCGATGAACAGCACCTGGTTGCGTGTCAGGCGCACCGCCTCCGCGCTGGAGCGGCTGATCAGCGCCTGCGCCTCCTGCAGGTGGTCGAGGTACAGGCCGGTGCCGATCACCCAGCCCCATTCCGGCACGAGTTCCACGTAGCCCAGCTTGCGTTCCTCGCGGCCGGTGGAGGGGCGGTTCCACATGTAGTCGACGAAGCCACCGCCGGCCTGCGCCTGGCGCACCAGTTGCTGGATCATGGCCGCGCCATTGCTGTCGCGCCGGTCCCATTGGCTGCGGCCCTCGATCTCGTTCAGGCGCGGATGCATCAGGCTGTTGCCCTGCAGGTCGTAGACGAAGAAGTAGTTGTCGTTGCCGAAGTCCATGCGCCGCAGCAGTTCCAGCGCCTCGCGGCGCGCGGCCGGGTCGTGGCCGGTCTTCTCGTACAGGTGGGAGACGGCGCGCCGGCCGACCTGCACGAAATGCTGGAGTTCGTCCTTGCGCGCCTGCAGCAGGATCGGCTGCATCGCCGCCATCTGCGCCTCGGCCAGTTGCGCGGACTGCTGGCGGATCACCCACACCACCGCGCCGATGGCCAGCAGCAGCGGCACCACCGCCAGCAACAGCACCATCGACCGCAAACGCAAGCGCACACCTTGTTCAGCCATGCTTTGATTCTGGCGCATTGCGGCCCGGGGCCAACAACCCAGGGAAAACCATTACGTAATCACACGCCTTCACGCCCCGCAAGCACACCGATGCGCCGGGGCGGGCCGGTTTCGATACTCGAAACGCGCAGCTTCACCCACCACGACAACGAAGAGACCATGCAAACCCTGACCCAAAAAATCACCCGCCACGGCGTGTGGGCCCTGGTCGCGCTGACCGGCGCCGGCGCCCTCGCCACCATCGCGCTGCATCGCGGCGAAACCGTCAACGCCCTGTGGGTGGTGGTGGCAGCACTCGCCGTCTACCTCATCGCCTACCGCTACTACAGCCTGTTCATCGCCGACAAGGTGGTCTCGCTCGACGCGAAGCGCGCCACGCCGGCCATGCGCCACAACGACGGGCTGGACTACGTGCCGACCAACAAGTACGTGCTGTTCGGCCACCACTTCGCCGCCATCGCGGGCGCCGGTCCGCTGGTCGGCCCGGTACTGGCCGCGCAGATGGGTTACCTGCCAGGCATGTTGTGGATCCTGGCCGGCGTGGTGTTCGCCGGCGCGGTGCAGGACTTCCTGGTGCTGTTCATCTCCACCCGGCGCGACGGCCGCTCGCTCGGCGACCTGATCAAGTCCGAGCTCGGACCGATCCCGGGCGTGATCGCGCTGTTCGGCACCTTCATGATCATGGTGATCATCCTGGCCGTGCTGGCGCTGATCGTGGTCAAGGCCCTGGCCGACAGCCCCTGGGGCACCTTCACCGTGGGCGCGACGATTCCGCTGGCGCTGTTCATGGGCATCTACACGCGCTACATCCGGCCCGGCAAGATCGGCGAGGTGTCGGTCATCGGCTTCGTGCTGCTGATCGCCTCCATCGTCGTCGGCGGCCAGGTGGCGGCCAGCGAGACCTGGGCACCGCTGTTCACCTTCGACGGCAAGCAACTCACCTGGATGCTGATCGGCTACGGCTTCATCGCCTCGGTGCTGCCGGTGTGGCTGCTGCTGGCGCCGCGCGACTACCTGTCGACCTTCCTGAAGATCGGCGCCATCCTGGCGCTGGCCATCGGCATCGTCTTCATCGCGCCCGACCTGAAGATGCCGGCCGTGACGCGTTTCGTCGACGGTAGCGGGCCGGTGTGGGCCGGCACGCTGTTCCCCTTCCTGTTCATCACCATCGCCTGCGGCGCGGTGTCGGGCTTCCATGCGCTGATCTCCTCGGGCACCACGCCGAAGCTGCTGGAGAACGAAAAACACGCGCGCTTCATCGGCTACGGCGCGATGCTGGTCGAATCCTTCGTGGCCATCATGGCGCTGGTGGCGGCGTCCATCATCGAGCCCGGCGTCTACTTCGCGATGAACAGCCCGCTGGCCGTGCTCGGCCCCACGGCCGAGAGCGCGGCACAGGTCATCTCGCAATGGGGTTTCAGTGTCACGCCCGACATGCTGATCCAGACCGCGAAAGACGTGGGCGAAACCAGCATCATCTCTCGCGCCGGCGGCGCCCCCACGCTGGCCGTGGGCATGGCGCAGATCTTCTCGCACATGTTCGGCGGCAAGGCCATGATGGGTTTCTGGTACCACTTCGCCATCCTGTTCGAAGCGCTGTTCATCCTGACCGCGGTGGACGCGGGCACGCGTGCCGGCCGCTTCATGCTGCAGGATTTGCTTGGTACCTTCGTGCCATCGCTGAAGAAGACGGACTCGTGGATCAGCAACGGCCTGGCCACCGGCCTGTGCGTCGCAGCCTGGGGCTACTTCCTGTACCAGGGCGTGGTCGATCCGCTGGGCGGCATCAACACGCTGTGGCCGCTGTTCGGCATCTCCAACCAGATGCTGGCCGGTGTGGCGCTGACGCTGGCCACCGTGGTGCTGTTCAAGATGAAGCGCGAGCGTTTCGCCTGGGTCACGCTGCTGCCGACCGCCTGGCTGCTGGCCTGCACCATGACCGCCGGCTGGCTCAAGGTGTTCGATGCCAGCCCCAAGGTCGGCTTCCTGGCGCATGCGAACAAGTACCAGGCCGCCATCGACCAGGGCCAGCTGCTCGCGCCGGCCAAGTCGCTGGAGCAGATGCACCGCATCGTCTTCAACGACTACCTCGACGCCGGCCTGTGTGTGTTCTTCATGTTCGTCGTGGTCAGCATCGTGGCCTTCGGCACCCGGGCCTGCCTGGTGGCGCGCCGCAGCGCCAAGCCGACCACGCGCGAAGCCAGCGGCAGCATGGCCACGGCCTGAAGGGAGGCGAGATGCTCGATCAGCTTTCCGCCGTGGGCAAGTACCTGGGCCAGACCGCACGGCTGATGGTCGGCGTGCCCAACTACGACACCTATGCCGCGCACCAGCGCAGCCGGCACCCGGATGCGCCGGTGATGAGCTACGAGGAATTTTTCCGAGAGCGGCAGGAGGCGCGCTACGGCGGCAAGGGCCGGGTGGGGCGCTGCTGCTGACGGGCGTCAGAGCTCGTCGAACTCGGCATCGTCCGGCCCGACGTGCCGGGGGGAACGCCAGGCGGCATCGCGCATCGACCGCGCCACCTGGCCCTCGACCCCCATCAACACGGCGAACAGCGCCATGCGCACCGCGATGCCGTTGTCGGTCTGCCGGAAGATCGCCAGCCGCGGGTCGTGGTTCAGGTCGGTGCTGAGGTCGTTCGCACCGGGCCGGCCGTCGCGCGGCAGCGGATGCATGAGGATGGTGTCCGGTTTGCAGACCGCATCGACCAGGGCCTTGCCGACCTGGAACTCCGGCGTGTAGCCCTCGATTTCCTCGCCCTGGAAACGTTCCTTCTGGATGCGCGTGGCGTAAACCACGTCGGCGCCGCGCAGGCCTTGCTCCAGCGATGGCGTCTGCTCCACCACATGGCCGTTGCGGGCCACCAGGTCGAGCAGGTAGGCCGGCATCTCGAGCGACGGCGGGGCGATCAGCGTGAACTTCAGGCCGCGGTAGAGCGCGAGCAGCCGGATCAGCGAATGCACCGTGCGGCCGTACTTCAGGTCGCCCACCATCGCCACATGGGTGCCGTCCACCAGTTTGCCGAGCCGCGAGAATTCGCGCTGGATGGTGTAGATGTCGAGAATGGCCTGGCTCGGGTGTTCGCCCGGGCCGTCGCCCGCGTTGATTACCGGGATGTTGGTGGCCCGCGCGAATTCGGCCACCGAGCCCTGCTCGGGGTGGCGCACCACCAGCGCATCGACATAACCGCTCATGACGCGGCTGGTGTCGTAGATCGACTCACCCTTGGCCATCGACGAAAAGGTAAAGCCCGTGGTGTCGCACACCGTGCCGCCCAGCCGACAGAAGGCCGCGCCGAAACTCACGCGTGTGCGCGTGCTGGCCTCGAAGAACAGGCTGCCGAGCACCGCGCCTTCGAGCACCCGCGTCACTTTCTGGCGGCGCGCAATGGGCTGCATGGTGTCGGCCACGCGGAACAGGTCCTCCAGGCCGTCGCGGTCGAACTGGGCCACGGAGAGCAGGTGCGGCCTCCCGTCGGCGGCCATGCGCTGCGCCAGCGGCCGGTCGTCCACGCCGCCACCGGCCGCCGATGCGCCGCGGGGCGCGTTTTGCAGGATCTCGCCGACGAACTTGCTCACCATGTCCGGCATGCTGCGCGACTCGGCCGATGCCTCCGGCAGCAGCCAGGTGTCGAGCGCGCGGCGTCGCACACCCAGCCGCTCCGAAAATGCATCGCGGGTGAGATTGAGGCGGCGCATGGCGTCGCGCAGGAAGTCCTGTTGTTGCATGGCATGAATATACGCGTTGAGGTTCTGGTATTCTACTCATTGCGTATATCCAGTTGCAATCTCACTGCATCGAGTGCAGCCCGATCATGTTGCCTTCGGTATCCACCACGAGGGCCGCGAAGCCGTATTTGCCGATGGCGAACTTCGGTTTGGAGACCTGTCCGCCCGCAGCGGCGACCCGGCCGGCTTCAACCGCGCAGTCCTGGCACATGAAGTAGACAATCACGCTGCTGCCTCCGCCGGACGGTCCGCCCTGCATCTTCACTAACGCACCCGAACAGCCATGGCTGTCGTCCATCGGGCCGGGGAAGGCGATGAGTTCGATCGATGGGTCAGGGCTTTCCAGTGGTTCGAGCTGGAAGGCGAAGACCTTCTCGTAGAAGGCCTTGGCGCGTGGCAGGTCCTGCACGTAGATTTCGAACCAGCCGACAGGTTTGTTTTGCATGGGAGTCTCCGCATGGGTTGCTGGAAGGCCGGGCTGGACTTCCTGTCACCACGACGAACGGCGGCATGCCAGATCGACACCGGGCCGGCATTTCCTACCCGAAAGCGGCATCCATGCGAAGAAAAACCCGACCGCCTCCGAAGAAGCGGCCGGGTTTGCGCGGGACGACAGTCCGTTCAGGACGGGTCTTTGGCCCGGGTCTTGGACACCGCGCTGAAGATGCCGATGCCCAGCAGGATCAGGGTGCCGATGCCGATGTAGAGGTGCGGCACGCCGGCCACGACGGCAGCCCAGACCACGCCGCCGAGAAAGAGCGCGAAACCGAGCATGTAGAGTGCGAATGACATGGTGGTCCTCCAGTAATGTGATGGCGGAGTATTGAGCCCGGTGCGGCGCCGGTGTATCGGGAAGAGTCGCCGATGTGCGTCGGTGGCCGCCTACCGTTTCTCCGCGCGCGGGTTCGCAGGCAAGAGGTCCACGTAGGCTTTGTCCACCAGATCGGCGCGGCTGATGCCGAGGGCGGTCATCAAATGGTGCGCTTCTTGAATACCAGCAATTTCAGCCTCGTCCTCGCGCAATACCACTTCAAGCTCCATGAAATCGCCGAGTCCTTGAACATGGTCGATGTGCACCCGGGTACGCCCAACTAAGTACAGCGTTCGGTTCTTGATCACCCGACCCGCTACACCGTACGCCAATGAAAGTGTGTGGCGCAACTGGTCGGCATCTGGGGTGGGCGCAAGGTCGTAAAAGGATGTCTTGGGTCCATCGGCATTGGCCCTGCGGTAGAAGATGAGTTCGCCGCTGCCATCGGCAAATGCACGAAGTTTCAGACGGCCGTTTTCGCATCCGAAGAACGTGTCGTCCTGGGCAATCATCGTCGGGCCGGACGTTGCCAGGCTCGCGGCCTTCGCCATGAGCGCCGCAGCGTCTGAAACCGCTGCCTTGATTTCGATGTTACGGGACATGGCGTCTCTGAGCGATGTAAATGATTAAAGGAAGAATCTTTTCGTCACGCGTGCGTAGACACCGGGTGACCGAGCTTGGGCCTCCTCATTTGCGCTGCGTGAATCCGGCTGGCAATTCCGGCGGTCCGGGGTCATACATGTTGACGAAGAGAAAAACATCCTCGCTCGTACCGTCGACGCGAACGCGATAGATGTCGAGTAGTCCACCACCTGCAAACGGCGAATTGGCGGTCTGGAAGTCACAGCACGCACCCAGTCGTTCGTAAGTGATGGGTTCGCCGTTGGGCCCTCGCAGCGCATTGAGGTACTGGATGTGGAAGACTGCGCTCGAGCGTGGCCCGACTCGGATCGCCGATTCTTTGGCGAAGCCGTATTTCGGATCGCTGGCGACTCGCATCGGCGGTCTCCAATATGGCGATGCGGAGTCGCTTCGGCCGTTGGGAATGCGTTTGCCGTCCTTGAGGGTGACTGAGACAATCGGAGGCAGCGCTACCGCGGTGGCAGGCGATGGCGGCTTCGTCTGACACGCGGACAAGCCTGCGGCGATAACCGCAAGAAACAATGATTTGAAAAATACTGTATGCATCGTTGATTTGTCGAATGAATGTATCGACACCGATGCTACGTCCGGTGCTTCCAAATTCGACCGGTGCCTCCATCAAAAAATCCCGGCTCCTTTTCCAAGGAGTCGGGATTTTTCAATCCAGCTTCAGCGCCGTTCAGCTTCTCAGGCGCTGAAAAACTTCTTCAAGCGATCCGTCCAGCTCTCGCCCGTCGGCGAGTGTTTCCCACCGCCTTTTTTCAGCGACTCTTCCAGCTCGCGCATCAGCTTGCGCTGGTGCTCCGTCAGCTTCACTGGCGTTTCCACCGTGATGTGGCAGTACAGGTCGCCGGGGTAGCTGTCGCGCACGCCTTTGATGCCCTTGCCGCGCAGGCGGAACTGCTTGCCGGCCTGGGTGCCTTCGGGGATGTCGATGGCCGCCTTGCCGGCCAGCGTCGGCACTTCGATCTCGCCGCCCAGGGCGGCGGTGATGAAGCTCACCGGCACCGAGCAGTGCAGGTCGCCGCCATCGCGCTCGAAGATGTCGTGCTTCTTCAGGCGGATCTCGATGTACAGGTCGCCCGAGGGGCCGCCATTCGAGCCGGGTTCGCCGTTGCCGACGCTCCTGATGCGCATGCCGTCGTCGATGCCGGCGGGGATCTTCACCTCCAGCGTCTTCTGCTTCTTGATCTTGCCCTGGCCTGCGCACGCGACGCAGGGCTCGGGAATGATCTTGCCCGCGCCGCGGCAGGTGGGACAGGTCTGCTGCACGCTGAAGAAGCCCTGGCGCATCTGCACCGTGCCCGCGCCCGAGCAGGTCGTGCAGGTCTTGGCCTGGGTGCCGGGCTTGGCGCCGGTGCCGTGGCAGACGTCGCAGCTGTCCCAGGTGGGGATGCGGATCTGCGCATCCTTGCCGCGCGCGGCTTCCTCGAGCGTGATCTCCATCGCGTAGCTCAGGTCGCTGCCGCGGAACACCTGGCGGCCGCCGCGCGCACCGCCGCGTGCCTGGCCGAACATGTCGCCGAAGATGTCGCCGAAGGCTTCGGCGAAGCCGCCGAAACCTTCCTGGCCCGGGCCGCCGCGCATGTTCGGATCGACGCCCGCATGGCCGTACTGGTCGTAGGCCGCGCGTTTCTGCGGGTCCGACAACATCTCGTACGCCTCCTTGGCGTCCTTGAACTTCTCTTCCGCCACTTTGGCCGCGTCACCCTGGTTGCGGTCGGGGTGGTGCTTCATCGCCAGCTTGCGATAAGCCTTCTTGATTTCTTCCTCGCCGGCATTCTTGGGAACACCGAGGATTTCGTAATAGTCTCTTTTGGACATGGTTTAGCAGGGGCAGGTTGGAACACAAACGCCGCGTTGAAGCACCCGAGGTGCTCCAACGCGGCGACGAGGGCGTGGTCCCGGGCTCAGCCCTTCTTGACTTCCTTGACCTCGGCGTCCACCACGTTGTCGTCGGCGGCACCATGCGCTTGTGCACCACCAGCAGACTCCGTGCCAGCCTGGCCACCCGCAGAGCCTGCACCGGACGGGCCGGCGCCCGGGGCACCGCCTTCGGCCGCAGCCTTGGCTTGCATGTCGGCGTACATCTTCTCGCCGAGCTTCTGGCTCACGGTCTGCAGCGCCGTGTTCTTGGCTTCGATCGCAGCCTTGTCGTCACCCTTGAGGGCTTCTTCCAGGTCCTTGATCGCGGCTTCGATGGCGGTCTTCTCGCCGGCGTCGATCTTGTCGCCGTATTCGGTCAGGTTCTTCTTGACGCTGTGCACGTTGGCTTCGCCCTGGTTGCGGGCCTGCACCAGCTCGAGCTTCTTCTTGTCGTCGGCCGCATTGAGTTCGGCGTCCTTCACCATCTTCTGGATTTCCTCTTCCGACAAGCCGGAATTGGCCTTGATGGTGATCTTGTTTTCCTTGCCCGTGCCCTTGTCCTTCGCGCCGACGTGCAGGATGCCGTTGGCGTCGATGTCGAACGACACTTCGATCTGCGGCGTGCCGCGTGCGGCCGGCGGAATGCCTTCGAGGTTGAATTCGCCCAACAGCTTGTTGGCCGAGGCGATCTCGCGCTCACCCTGGAACACCTTGATGGTCACGGCCGGCTGGTTGTCGTCGGCGGTGGAGAAGGTCTGCGCGAACTTCGTCGGAATCGTGGTGTTCTTGGTGATCATCTTGGTCATCACGCCGCCCAGGGTTTCGATGCCCAGGGAGAGCGGGGTGACGTCGAGCAGCAGCACGTCCTTGCGGTCGCCGGAGAGCACCTGGCCCTGGATGGCGGCGCCGACGGCCACGGCTTCGTCGGGGTTCACGTCCTTGCGCGGATCGCGGCCGAAGAATTCCTTGACCTTGTCCTGCACCTTGGGCATGCGGGTCATGCCGCCGACCAGGATCACGTCATGGATGTCGGCCACCGACACGCCGGCGTCCTTGATCGCGGTGCGGCAAGGGGCGATGGTGCGTTCGATCAGCTCTTCCACCAGGGCTTCGAGCTTGGCGCGGCTGAGCTTGATGTTCAGGTGCTTCGGACCGGATGCATCGGCCGTCACGTAGGGAAGGTTGATGTCGGTCGAGGCGCTGTTCGAGAGTTCGATCTTGGCCTTTTCGGCGGCTTCCTTCAGGCGCTGCAGGGCCAGCACGTCCTTGGACAGGTCGACGCCTTGTTCCTTCTTGAACTCGGCGATGATGTAGTCGATGATGCGCTGGTCGAAGTCTTCGCCGCCCAGGAAGGTGTCGCCGTTGGTGGACAGCACTTCGAACTGCTTCTCGCCATCGACGTCGGCGATCTCGATGATGGACACGTCGAACGTGCCGCCGCCCAGGTCATACACCGCGATCTTGCGGTCGCCTTTTTCCTGCTTGTCCAGGCCGAAGGCCAGGGCCGCGGCGGTGGGCTCGTTGATGATGCGCTTGACGTCGAGGCCGGCGATGCGGCCGGCGTCCTTGGTGGCCTGGCGCTGGGCGTCGTTGAAATACGCCGGCACGGTGATGACGGCTTCGGTGACGGCTTCGCCGAGGTAGTCTTCGGCGGTCTTCTTCATCTTGCGCAGGATGTCGGCGCTGACCTGCTGGGCGGAAATCTTGGTGCCGCGCACTTCGACCCAGGCATCGCCATTGTCGGCGGCCACGATCTTGTAGGGCATCAGGTCGATGTCCTTCTGCACTTCCTTCTCGGTGAACTTGCGGCCGATCAGGCGCTTGACGGCATACAGCGTGTTCTTCGGGTTGGTCACGGCCTGGCGCTTGGCGCTGGCGCCCACCAGCACTTCACCGTCTTCCTGGTACGCCACGATCGACGGCGTGGTGCGCGCGCCTTCCGAGTTCTCGATGACCTTGGGCGTGTTGCCCTCCATCACGGACACACAGCTGTTGGTCGTGCCCAAGTCGATACCGATGATTCTTCCCATTTGCTACTCCTGCTATTTTTGAAAAATTGATTGGGCGCCTGCCTTGGCAACCCATGTGTTCAACGTGTGGATAACTTCTGCGGATTCAAGGCCCGGTTGCGCCGCTTTTTTGCCTGTTTTGGACCTGCAGCCCGCTTTTGCCGGCCGTTTTGCCTTATTTCGGCGCGCTGACCGTGACCAGCGCGGGCCGCAGCACGCGTTCGGAAATCAGGTAACCCTTTTGCAGCACGGTCACCACGGTGTTGGCTTCCTGTTCGGCGGGCACCACGCTGATGGCCTGGTGCTGGTGCGGATCGAACTTGGTGCCCGGTGCCGGGTCGATGGCGATGACCTTGTTGCGTTCGAGCGCGCTCTTCAACTGGCGTAGCGTGGCTTCGGCGCCCTCGCGGATCTGCTCGATGCTGCCGTCCTTGATGGCCAGGCCGGCTTCCAGGCTGTCGGCCACCGGCAGCAGGCTTTCGGCGAAGCTTTCCACGCCGTACTTGCGGGCCTTGGAGACTTCTTCCTCGGCGCGGCGGCGGGCGTTCTCGGCATCGGCCTTGGCGCGCAGGAACTGGTCGGCCAGATCGGCGCTCTTGGCCTTGAGCGCGGCGAGCTCGGCCTGCGCCTGTGCCAGGGCTTCTACGTCGTTGGCGGCCTGGGCTGCTTCGAGTTCTTCGGGGCTCGGGGCGCCGCTCAGAGGCTGCTGCTGGTAGGGGTTGGGTGTGTGTTCGGACATGCTCGTGATCGGATGTGGTCGAAAAGTTGTAACGCTAACGGCGAAAGCTGGGGCCAGCCCCATGGTTTTTCAAGGGGCTGTACGCATTTCTGGCGATACGAAGGCGTTCCCGCGGGACGCCTTCCGCGTTCACTTGACGGCGAGCAGGTCGACGTCGAACTTCAGCGTCGCGTTCGGCGGAATCACGCCGCCGGCGCCGCGCGCGCCATAACCGAGCGCGGCGGGGATGATCAGGGTGCGCGAGCCGCCCACCTTCATGCCGGCCACGCCTTCGTCCCAGCCCTTGATGACCATGCCCGCGCCCAGCGAAAACACGAACGGGTCGTTGCGGTCCTTGCTGGAGTCGAACTTGGCGCCCTGCACGCCGTCGTTGTAGAGCCAGCCGGTGTAGTGCACCGTCACGCTCTGGCCTTTGGCGGCCTCGGCGCCGTCGCCGACTTTGGTGTCTTCATACTGCAGGCCGGAAGGGGTGGTGGTCATGTGGATTCCTTGGTGAAACGGTTTTGTTTGCTATGCAATTAATAGCTGGAAGCGCTCGGCGGACGTGCGCTCGAGGCGGGAAAGTTCTGAAAAAGCCGCTGAATTATGCCAGCAGGTGCCGCCGCCATGAAAAAAGGACAGGCGGGCCTGTCCTCGGTGGCTTCGTCTGCCGGGCGGGCGGCCAGGCCGGTTACTCGGATGCCTGCGCCGGCGGCTGCGCCGCTTTGCTCACGGCTGGCTCCGCCGGTTTCTCGGCCGCCTTGGCCGCGTTCTTCTTCGCCTGGGCCACGACCCATTTGCCGGCGAAGGCCTGCAGGTCGTTCAGGCGCTTGAGCAGGTCCGTGCCCGAAGGCGTGAGGATGTAGCCGTCGCTGCCGTGCGTCAGCAGCTCGGCCTCACGCAGTTCCTTGATGCGAGTGTTGAGCGTGTTCGGCGTGATGCCGCCCACGCTGTCCTGCAGCAGGCGGAAGGTCTGCGGATGCCCGTCGCGCAGCGACCACAACACGCGCAGTGCGTAGCGTGCTTCCAGCAGCGCCAGTAGCTGGTGGATGGCGACATTTTCCTTGGAACCCATGACGTGCTCTCCTCGATGCGTTGTTTGATTTGGAAGGGCTCGGCCCGTGTTCCCCGCGTCCGGCGGCCCGGGCCGCGTGGACGATCGGCGACTATATCGCAATTTTCATTCTGCTACTAGTTTCATAGCAGTTGGCGTAACCCATGCGTACGATGCTGCGGCGGCAACCTGGGGGTGCAGGTCAACGGTAAATCTTCTGCAGCAGGCGCATCAGCGTCTTGCGCTCGGTGGCGGTCAGCCGCGCCGTGGCCTCTTCCTCGAGCTCGGCGGCCGTGACCTCGGCCTGCGCCACCAGTGCCTGGCCAGCCGGGCTCAGGTGCAGGCCGGTGGCGCGGCGGTCGCTGGGGTGCGGCAGCCGCTCGATCAGCTCGCGTTTCTCCAGTGCGCCGATGATGGCCACCAGGTTGGGCGGCAGCACGCCGAGCGTGCCGCACAGCTGGCGCGAGGTGATGCCCGGGTTGCGCGAGATCAGCGACAGCACCGAGAAATCGACGATGCGCAATTCATACACGGCCATGCGCCGCATGAAATGTTCGACGATGGTCAGCGAGGCACGGCGGGCGTTGTAGCCCATCAGGGTTTCGAGAAAACTGGTGTCCACCGTCTCGACGGCGGCGAGCGGCGGGGTTGGCGGGGGCGTGTGCGAAATGGCAGGCATGGCGGGATTGTGCCGCCATGCCCGGCGGCGTTGCGCTACTGGCAGCTGAAGCTGGCCGCGCTTTCGATGTCGCCCGTTCCCTTGTAGCGCGCCACCTTCGGATAGGCGCACAGCGGCCGGCTGCGCGTGGCCGACCAGGTGGCGGGGAGGTCGGCATTCACGGCCACGGCATTGCCGGCGCCGCGTGCGTTGGCCACCACGCTGTCGGGCGCCTGGCCCTGCTCGACCCAGTTGACCAGCGGTGTCAGCATGTCGAACTGGTCGGTGGCCGGTCCGCCGGAGCAGTGGTTCATGCCGGGCACGCGGTAGAAGCGCGAGAAGTTGCCGGCGTCGCCGCCGTTGTTCCCACGCAGCGTGTCGTACCAGGCCGTGGTGTCGTCGCTCGAGAAGATCGGGTCGGCCGTGCCGTGGTAGACCATCATCTTCGCGCCGCGGTTCTTCAGCTTGGAAAGCTCGCTCGGGTTGGGCGGCAGCATGAACGACAGGGCCGATTCGGTGTAGACCGCATTGGTGGCCGCCACGCGCGCGAGCAGCGTGTCGATGTTGGCGGTCAGCGTGAAGTTCGGGCCGTTGAAGGTGGCCGGGTCTTCCGGCGGCACCGGCCAGATGATGCCCGCGCCACCGGAATCCAGGTTGAGCGAGTTGCTGAACTTCCACACGCCCCAGCCGTTGGGCGACAGCCCGTTGTCGTACGGGAAGCTGGCGTAGAACCTGTTGCCCGCGGCATTGCGCGCGCCCGCGAACAGGCCGCCGATGGCGGTCTTCTGCGCGGCGCTCAGGCAACTGCCGTTGCGCGCGCCGGTGCAGGTGGGCACGTCGCGGTCGAGGTTGAAGGCGGCCTGGCAGGCGCCGGTGTCCTGCACCAGGCCGTCGGTCGCGCCATCGAGTGCGTCGCACTTGCCGAGCACCGCGTCCGACACCAGCTTGCGCTCGGCGGTGGTGAAGCCTGTGGAGAGGTCGCCCGGCGTGGTGGCCAGGGCGGCGTATTTCTGCGCACCGGCCATGTTGGCGATGGCCGCCAGCGGCAGGCGAAAGCCCGGGTCGCCGACGAGAAAGCCGTCGTACTGGTCGGCATACCGGGCGGCCGCCACCATGGCGTGGCGCCCGCCGTTGGAGCAGCCGCCGAAGTAGGAGCGGTCGGGCGCCTTGCCATAGGCGGTCTGGATGGCGCTCTTGGCCATCGGCGTGAGCTTGGCCACGGCCTGGTAGCCGTAGTCGAGCCGGGCCTGCGGATCGATACCGAAGAACGGGCCCTGCGAGGCCGCATGGCCGGCGTCGGAGCTGATCACGGCGAAGCCCATGTTCAGCGCATTGGTCGGCCCGCTGCCGCCGTTGACGGCGCCCGTGGCCGTGACCACGCTGCCGTCGATGCCGCCGTTGGCCTGGTAGAAGAAGCGGCCGTTCCAGTTGCGTGGCAACCGCATCTCGAAGCCGATGGCATAGCTCACGCCGTCGATCGGGCCGACGCGCTCGTACATGCGCCCGGTCACCCGGCAGTGCGCGCCGACGGGCTGGCCGGCCACCGTCAGCGTGCCGGCGGCCACGTCGGTGGCGGCGGTGATCCGGGTATTGGGAAAGCTGATCTTGCTGGCCAGGTCGCTGCAGGACAGCAGGCTGGCCGGCACGGCGGCCGAAAGCTGGGGCAGGGGCGGTGGCCCGTCCGAGCCGCCGCAGGCGGCCAGCAGCGCGGTGGGCAGCGTGGCCGCCAGCGCAAGTTTGGCCCAGGGCCGGGGTGGGTTGCGGTGCATCTTCATGTCTCCTCTTTCTTGGTGGTGAACGGGATGTCTGAGTTTGGGAAATTCAGGTCGTGGCGGCATGGCGGGGTGCGGCCATCCGCTGGCGGATGAGCGCCAGGCGCATGTCGAGTTCGGGCAGCACCCGGGTTCGGAAGGCCAGGGCCGGCGCCTGCCAGCGCGGGTCTTCGGCGGCGGACTTCGCCGCGATCTGCGCCCACGCCCAGCCCAGCAGCACCAGGGCCACCGCGCGCAGGTAGTCGTCGGCCACGGCATGGGGCAGGGCGGGGTCGGCCGCCTCGGCGGTGCAGGCCGCGCACAGCGTGGTGGTGAGGTAGCGCAGCTCGGCCAGGCGGCGCAGCACCTCGGCATCGAAATCCCGGCCGGCATCGAGCGCGGGGCGCAGGTCGACCAGCAAGGCGCCGAGCGCCTGGCCGCCATCGGGCAGGACCTTGCGCAGCAGCAGGTCGATCGCCTGGATCTCGTTCGTGCCTTCGTAGATCATGCTGACCCGCGCGTCGCGCACGATCTGCTCGATGCCCCACTCGCGCACGTAGCCGTGGCCGCCGAACACCTGCAGGCATTCGCTCGCGCCGAGGAAGGCCTGCTGCGTCCAGGCGGCCTTGAGCACCGGCGTGACCAGGCTGCACCAGCGCTGGGCCTCGTCGCGGCGGCGGCTGTCGGGATGGTGCCGCGCCGCGTCGAGCAGCAGGCCGGTGCGGTAGGCCAGCAGCCGGCCGCCGTCGATCCAGGCGCGCTGCACGTCGAGGAGACGGCGCATGGCCGGATGCTCGACGAGAAGGTCGGCGGACGCGTTGCCGCGCGATGCCGGTGGCAGGCCCGGCGCACGCATCTGCCGCCGTTCGTGCGCATACGCGTCAGCCTTCTGCCAGGCCGCGTCGAGCAGGCCGATGCCCTGCAGCGCCACGTGCAGCCGGGCCGCGTTCATCATCACGAACATGGCGTTCAGGCCGGCGCCAGGGGCGCCGATCGGCCAGCCCGTGGCCGCGTCGAATCGCATCACGCAGGTCGGGCTGCCATGCAGGCCCATCTTTTCCTCGATGCGTTCGCAGGCCACGCCGTTGCGGCGGCCGTCCGGCAGGATCTTGGGCACCAGGAACAGCGACAGGCCCTTCGGTCCGGCCGGCGCACCGGGCAGGCGGGCCAGCACCAGGTGCAGGATGTTGTCGGTGAGGTCGTGTTCGCCGCCCGAGATGAAAATCTTCGTGCCGCTGATGCGGTGTTCGGTGTCGACGTCCGTCGGCACGGCCTGGGTGCGCACCAGCCCGAGGTCGCTGCCGGCCTGCGGCTCGGTGAGGCACATGGTGGCCAGCGATTCGCCGCTGGCGATCTGCCCGAGATAACACGCCTTGAGTGCGTCGCTGCCATGGTGCTTCAGGCATTCGTAGGCGCCATGCAGCAAGCCGGGGGCCATGGTCCAGCCGTGGTTGGCCGCGCTGAGCCACTCGTACAGCACACCTTCCAGCACCCAGGGCAGTCCTTGGCCGCCATCCGCTTCTGCGCAGGCCAGCGCGGGCCAGCCGGCCGCCACGAAGGCGCGGTACGCTTCGCGGAAGCCGGGCGGTGTGGTGACCGTGCCGGCTTCCCAGCGGCAGCCGACCTCGTCGCCCTGGCGGTTCAAGGGCGCCACCACCTCGGCGACGAACTTGCCGGCTTCCTCCAGCACCTGTGCCATCAGGGGCTGGTCGGCATCGGCGAGGCCCTCGAGCGCCGCCAGCTGACGCGGGGCGTGCAGCACGTCGAACAGCAGGAAGCCGGTGTCGGCAGGGTGGGGACGGTAGGACATGGTGGTATCGCGGAGCCCTTCGACAGGCTCAGGCCCTTCGACGGGCTCAGGATGATCGGAATGCCCTTCGACAAGCTCAGGGCGAACGGGATGGGTGGTGCGTCAGGATTCAGCCGTGAAACCGATCTGTTTCACCAGCGGGCCCCAGCGTTCATATTCCGCCTGCTGGTCGGCCGCCATGTCCTGCGCGGTCGTGCCGTGGGCCACCAGGCCGACCAGTGCCAACGCGTCGATGACGCTCTTGTCCTTCAGGGCCTGGTTGATGGCGGCGTTGGCGCTGGCCAGGGTGGCGGCGGGCGTCTTGGCCGGGGCATAGAAGCCGAACCATTCCTCGGACGTCACGTCCGGGTAGCCGAGTTCGGTGAAGGTCGGCACATCGGGCAGGTAGGGCGAACGCTTCTTGCCCGAGGTGGCCAGCACCCGCACGCGGCCGGCCTTCATGTACTGCAGGTAGTCGCCGCTCGGGTTCATGGCCGCGGCGATCTGGCCGCCTACCAGGTCGGTGATGCTGGGTACCGTGCCGCGGTAGGGCACGTGCTTGAGTTCCACGCCGGAGCGCATGCCCAGCAGCGCGCCGAGCAGGTGCGGCATCGAGCCCGCGCCCGGCGTGCCGTAGCTGGCCTTGTCGGGGTTGGCCTTGGCCCAGGCCAGGAACTCGGGCAGCGTGGTCACGCTGGCGGGCACCAGCGGGCCGACGGCCAGGCCGTGGAACATGATGGCACCGATCGACACCGGCACCACGTCGGCGGGCTTGTAGCTGAGCTTGGGGTAGATGTACGGGTAGACGGACAGCGCCGACACCGGCGCCAGCGTGAGCACCGAGCCGTCCGGCGGCGCGACCTTCAGGCTTTCCACGGCGATGCGGCCACCCGCGCCGGGCTTGTTCTCCACATAGCCGGGGTTGCGCGTGTAGGCCGTGCCGCCGATTTTTTCGGCCACGCGGCGCGCCACGCTGTCGCCCGCGCTGCCGGCGGGGAAGCCGTAGTAGATCTTGACCTGGTCCAGCGGCAGGCCCTGCGCGCGGGCGGCCAGCGGCGACAGCGCGGCCAGCGCGGCGGCGCTGCCCAAGGTTTGGATGAAGTGGCGACGGTGGTTCATGGGTTTTGCTCCTGTATCGATAGCCGTCAGCGCAAGTGGGTATTGCGCTGAAGCAAGGTCTGATGCTTATTTGTTTGGGGTCAGAACGTGTGGCGGATGCCGAAATTCACGCCGCTCTGCGACGAGCCCGCGGCCGGGTTGCTGCCGGCGGCACCGCCGCTGACGGACACGGCCGAGAGGCGGTCGTTGCGGATGTGGCCGACCTGGCTGTAGACGGTGGTGCGCTTCGACAGGCTGTAGACCACGCGAGCCACGTACATGGTCGCGTCGCGGTCGTCGACATTCTTGTAGCGCTGGTTCAGGTACTGGCCTTCCACCGTCAGCGCCGGTGTGATCGGGTACGAGGCGCCGATGTACCAGATGTCGCTTTTCGGCTTGACCGTGTCGCCGTCGTTGTCGCGCCGCAGCAGGCCGCCGGCGATCTTGGTGTCGCCGAGCTTGACGTAGCCGCCGAGCGCGAGGCGGTTGTCCTTCTTGCTGCTGCTGTTGAGGTTGCCGAACACCACGTCGGTGGCGCCGGTGGTGGTGCGGCCGCGCTGGCTGTCGTAGCCGAGCGAGACGCCCCAGCCCGGGGTGTCGTACTTGGCCATGGCCGACCATTGGCGGCAGGCCTGGGCGTCGGTGCCGCTTTCGCCGGGGCAGTTGGTGCCGACCGGGCTCGGTCCGGCATTCACCGTGTCGCGGCCGAAGCTGTAGCCGGCGCCGAGGTTCCAGCCGCCGAACGTGCCGCGGTAGGCCACGCTGTTGTCGGCGCGCGCGTTGGGGATGTAGGGGTCAAGCGAACCGAGTGCGTAGATGGCCGGGCCGATCAGGTCGGAATCGAGCACCGACCAGAACAGCATCGAATACTGGCGCCCGAGCGTCACGCTGCCCCACGGGCCGGCCAGGCCGACGAAGGATTGGCGGCCGAACAGCCGACCGCCCTGGCCCGAAACACCGGTGTCGGGCGCGAAGCCCATCTCCAGCGTGAAGACGCCGCGCAGGCCGCCGCCCAGGTCTTCCGTGCCGCGCATGCCGACCCGCGACGGCATCATGCCGGTGTTGCTCGGCATGCGCTGGATGCTGCCCACGCCGTTGACCTTGTTGACCACTTCGATGCCGGCATCGATGATGCCGTACAGGGTGACGGCGGAGGCCGGCGCGCCCTGCGCATGGGCGCAAACCTGGGCTGACAGGGCGGCTGCGCCGAGCAGTGCGGCGGTCCAGCGGGGGAAGTGTTGTTTGTTCATGGTGTCTCCTCGTTCCTCGTTCGGGGTTTTGGGGCAACACGCCGCCACACCGCGTAAAAGGCGGTCTTGCAGGTGTCGGGTTTTTTCATGGCCCGCGCCTCTGTTCACAGCAGGCGCGGCAGTGCCGGGGCACGCGGTTCGCGGCGGCGCGCTCGGCGCCGGCGGTTCAATCGGGGGTCAGGGTGGTCTTGGCAGGTTCATGCGTACCTCACCGAGGTGCCATTCGAAGCGCACCGTCCAGCCGGATCACTTCGCCGTTCAGGTGGCCGTTGGTGACGATGTGGCAGGCCAGTTCGGCGAATTCCGAAGGCTTGCCGAGCCGCGGCGGAAACGGGATCGATGCGGCCAAGGACTGCTGCACGGCTTCGGGCAGTTCGAGGAGCAGCGGGGTGGCGAACAGCCCTGGCGCCACGGTGCACACGCGGATGCCGTGTTGCGCCAGGTCGCGCGCCATCGGCAGCGTCATGCCCACCAGGCCGCCCTTCGATGCGCTGTAGGCCTGCTGGCCGATCTGGCCGTCGAAGGCCGCCACCGAGGCGGTGAACACCATCACGCCGCGCTCGCCGCCTTCCAGCGGATCGAGCTTGGCGCAACGCGCGGCGAACAGCCGGCTCATGTTGTAGCTGCCGACCAGGTTCACGCCGACCACCCGCGCGAAGTCTTCGAGCGGCGCGGGGCTGCCGTCCTTGCCGACCAGGCGCTTGGCGCCGCCGATGCCGGCCACGTTCATCAGGATGCGCGCCTGGCCGACGGCGCCCTCGGCTTGGTCCAACGCCGCGTTCACGCTGGCGGTGTCGGTGATGTCGCAGGCGCAGGCGACGCCGCCGATCTCGGCCGCCACCTTCTCGGCCAGCGCCTGGTTGCGGTCGAGCACCACCACCTTGGCGCCGAGCCGCGCGAGTTCGCGCGCCGTGGCTTCGCCGAGGCCCGATGCGCCGCCGGTGACGAGTGCGGTTTGTCCTTGGATTTGCATGTAGCGCGCCTTCAGGCTTGAGGTTGCAGGATGTTGGCAGCCGTGCCGTCGTGCAGCGCATCGACGAGTGCCGCGCGGTGCTTGAGGACGGCACGCTGGTTGATCGAGCCTTTGTCGGTGACCTCGCCCTTCTCGGCGGACGGCGGCTCGGCCATCAGCAGTGCGCGCGCCACGCGGCTGGCGCTGCCGGTGGATGCGCGGGCCAGTTCGTCGAGGATGGCCTGCATGCGCTGCTGCACCGGCGCGCTGGCCAGCACCTCGGCCATGCTGGCGTCGGGGCCCAGGCCGCTGACTTCGCGGCAGGCGGGCGAAGGGAAGATCAGCGCGCCGACCTCCTTCCTGTTGATGCCGGTGAGCACCGCGTCCTGGATGTAGGGCGCGCCGGCCACCACGATCTTCGCGCGCATCGGGCCCACGCTCACGAAGGTACCGGTCGAGAGCTTGAAGTCTTCGGCGATGCGGCCGTCGAATTTCAGGCCGCGGTGGATGTCGTCGGCGTTGATCCACTGCACGGCGTCGCCGGTGCGCAGGAAACCTTCCTCGTCGAAGGCCTCGCGCGTGGCCTGCTCCGAGCGCCAGTAGCCGGGCGTGACGTTGGGGCCGCGGTAGCGCACCTCGGTCTTGCCGTCCACCTCGACGAGCTTGAGCGTCATGCCCGGCACCGGCACGCCGATGTCGCCGGCGCGCACGTCGGCGCTGTTGACGAACATGGCCGATGGCGCCGATTCGGTCATGCCCAGCCCGGTGGCCATGTAGATGCGCTCGCCGAGTTCTGCTTCCTCGGTGGCATGCAGGCTGTCCCACACCGGCTGCGAGAGGCCGGCGCCGGAATAGAAGAACATGCGCAGCTTCGACAGCAGGTTCCTGCGCAACACCGCATCGGTCTTCATCGCCTCGGCGATCATCTCGAAGCCGGTGGGCACGTTGAAATACACCGTGGGTGCGATCTCGCGCAGGTTGCGCAGCGTCTCGGCGATGCCCGCGGCCGTGGGTTTGCCGTCGTCGATGTAGAGCGTGCCGCCGTGGCGCAGCGTGATGCCGAAATTGTGGTTGCTGCCGAAGGTGTGGTTCCACGGCAGCCAGTCGACGAACACCGGCGCGGCTTCGTTGAACACCGGCAGCGACTGCGCGATCTGCTGCAGGTTGGCGCACCACATGCGCTGCGTGTTGATCACCGGCTTGGGCAGCTTGGTGGAGCCGCTGGTGAACAGGAACTTGGCAATGGTGTCGGGCCGTATGGCGTGCATGGCGGCGTCGACCTTTTCCGTGGCCACGGTGTCGCGCAGATCGGCGAACCGCGTGGTGGCGCGGCCTTCGATGCGGCCTTGGCCCAGCACCACCTCCACGTTGTCATCGAGCGTGGCCAGCAAGGCCTTGCCGAAGCGTGCGCCGTCGGTGGCGTAGACCAGGCCGGGCGTGAGCGTGGCGACCACGTGGCGCAGCTTGTCGTAGTCCTGGCTGGCTGTGGCGTAGGCTGGCGTGACCGGGCAATAGGGAATGCCGGCATAGAGGCAACCGAGCGCGATCAGCCCATGTTCGATGCTGTTTTCGCTGAGGACGATCACCGGCCGCTCGGCGCTCAGGCCGCGGTCGAGCAGTGCCTCGCCGATGCTGCGTGCCGCGGTCAGCGCTTCGGCATAACTCAGGTGTTGCCAGTCACCGGTGCCGCCGCCGGGTAATTGTTCGCGTCGTGCCAGAAAAGGATGTGTGGGTTGGACTTCCGCCCAGTGCACCAGGAAATCGGTCACGCGCCGCGCGCAGGCGCCCAGCGGCAAATCGGCCTGCAGGTAACGCACACCGTCCGCGCCCTCGCGCAGGTTGACGCGGGTCACGCCGAAATTCATCGCTCGGTAGCGGGGGGCGGCGGTCGGTTTTGTCTCGTTCATTGTTTGGGGCTCGACGCGGTGGCGTGTGGGCGATGGGCGGTGAAGCGGCGGATCAGCTCTTCTTGACCTTTTCCGCGCGGCCTTCGAGGAAGTCGGCCAGCCGGTTCTTCGCCTCAGGCGCGCTCTGGGCAATGGCCGCCATCAGCGCCTCGGTCATGTAGCCCTGGTCGGCCGGTTGCTCGGCGATGCGCGGCAGCGCGTGGATCAGCGCGTAGTTGGTCAGCGGCGCGTTCTGCGCGATGCGCTTGGCGAGTTCGACGGCCTTGTCGAAGGCCGTGCCGGCGGGCACGAGGTATTGCGCCAGGCCGATGCGTTCGCCGTCCTGCGCGTTGTAGACGCGGCCGGTGAGCATCATGTCGGCCATGCGCGCCGCACCGATCAGCCGGGGGATGCGCACCGCGCCGCCGCCGCCGACGAAGATACCGCGCGAGCCTTCGGGCAGGGCATAGAAAGTCGATTCATCGGCCACGCGGATGTGGCAGGCGCTGGCCAGTTCCAGGCCGCCGCCGACCACTGCGCCGTGCAGCGCCGCCACCACCGGCACCGGGCCGTACTGCACGCGTTCGAGTGCGGCATGCCACATGCGCGAATGCTGCAGTCCGGCACCGGCGTCGCGCGACTGGAGTTCGCTGAGGTCGAGGCCGGCGCAGAAGTGCGGGCCCTCGCCGTCGATCACCGCGGCGCGCACGCTGGAGGGCAACTGCTCGAAGATGTCGCGCAGCGCGAGCACCAGGCCGTCGGACAACGCGTTGCGCTTTGCGCCGCGCGTGAGGCGCACCACGGCGACCTCCTGGTCGTCGCCGGTGATGTCGAGTTGGATGTCTTTGAAACGGTTTTGGGTCATGGGTTGATTTTCCGAATTGGATCGATTATGGTTATTGAATATAACTAGTTCAAGCGATCGCAGATGTGTTTTGGTCGGTGTTTACCCTAGACGCCGCAACGCCCGGATCGCGCTCACACTGCAAGCACACGGAGACATTCATGGACTTTGACAACCTCATCGCGATCGACATCCACACCCACGCCGAGGTAAGTTGCTGGAACCCCTTCGACAACTACGGCGAGGAGTTCGACCGCGCGGCCGACAAGTACTTCAAGAACAGCCGCCGCCCGACCATCGCCGAGACGGTGACCTATTACCGCGAACGCAAGATCGGCCTGGTGATGTTCACGGTGGACGCCGAGACGCAACTCGGCCGCCGCCGCATTCCCAATGAAGAGATCGCCGAAGCCGCGCAGGCCAACAGCGACATGATGATGGCGTTCGCCAGCATCGATCCGCACAAGGGGAAGATGGGCGCCCGCGAGGCCGAGCGGCTCATCAAGGAGCACGGCGTCAAGGGCTTCAAGTTCCATCCCACGGTGCAGGGCTACCATCCCTACGACCGCATGGCCTGGCCGATCTACGAAGTCATCAACGCGCACAAGCTGCCGGCGATCTTCCACACCGGCCACAGCGGCATCGGCAGCGGCATGCGCTGCGGCGGCGGCCTGCGCCTGGAGTACAGCAACCCGATGCACCTGGACGACGTGGCCATCGACTTCCCCGACATGCAGATCGTGATGGCGCACCCGAGTTTTCCGTGGCAGGACGAAGCGCTGTCCGTGGCCACGCACAAGCCGAATGTGTGGATCGACCTGAGCGGTTGGTCGCCGAAGTACTTTCCGAAGCAGCTGGTGCAATACGCCAACACGCTGCTCAAGGACCGTGTTTTGTTCGGCTCCGACTACCCGCTGATCACGCCCGAGCGCTGGATGAAGGATTTCGAGGAAGCCGGCTTCAAGCCCGAGGTGATGCCGGGGATCTTGAAAGGCAACGCGATGCGGCTGCTGGGCGCAACGCCGAGCTAGCCCCGGCTGGCCCGCAGGTGGACAATGGCGGCCAGTCCTCTTTGTTCACGGCTCAGCTTCGTTCATGTCCAACCTCGTCGTCCACGGCGGCACGCCACTCAACGGCCGCATCATTCCCTCGGCCAACAAAAACGCCGTGTTGCCGGTGCTCTGCGCCACACTGCTGACCAACGAGCCGCTGCGCCTGCTCGGCGTGCCCGACATCACCGACGTGCGCAAGATCCTCGACATCTTTCGCACCCTCGGCAGCGAGGTGCACATGGACCACGCCACCGGCACGCTGGAACTGCACCACCGTGAAACCGTTTTCGATGCCGCACGCCATCGGCTACCCGAGGAGATGCGCTCCTCGATCATGCTGGTGCCGCCGCTGCTCGCGCGGTTCGGTGTCGCCCGGCTCGAGGACAACGTCAAGGGCTGCACCCTGGGCGTGCGCGAGATCGACCCGCATGTCGACGTGTTCCGCCGTTTCGGCGGTGAGGTCGAGCGCACCGAAGGTTCGCTGCTCGTGCACTGTCCAGGCCGACTCACGCCCGCCAAACACTGGCT
Source organism: Rhodoferax koreense (assembly GCF_001955695.1). NCBI lineage: Bacteria > Pseudomonadati > Pseudomonadota > Betaproteobacteria > Burkholderiales > Comamonadaceae > Rhodoferax > Rhodoferax koreensis. The sequence continues at coordinate 2,476,262 of NZ_CP019236.1, forward strand.
CGACTACGCGTCCGTCACCACCACCGAAAACTTCGTGTTGTGCGCCGCCACCGCCGATGGCACCTCGACGCTAACCAACGCCGCCTGTGAGCCGCATGTGCAGGAGTTCTGCCGTTTCATGGCCATGATCGGCGTGTCCATCGAAGGCATCGGCACTTCGCGGCTCACCGTGCACGGCGGCCGGCCGCTCACGGGCGGCGAGTTCCGCTTCGACGAGGACTTCCACGAGATCACCACCTTCCTGGCGCTGGGCGCGATCACCGGTGGCGACGTGGTGGTGCGCAACAGCGCGCCAGAGAACTTCCCGCTGATCGACCGCACTTTCGCCAAGTTCGGCGTGAACATCAGCCACGAAGACGGCTGGTCGCACGCCAGACTGGCCGACCCGGCCCATGGCCTGAAGGTGGAAACGCCGTTCACCCGCAATGTGTTGACCAAGGTGGAAGCCGCGCCCTGGCCGTATTTCCCGGCCGATCTGCTGCCCATCTTCATCGCGCTCGGCGTGCGCGCGCAGGGCAATGCCATGTTCTGGAACAAGGTCTACGACGGCGCGCTCGGCTGGACCGGCGAGTTGTCGAAGTTCGGCGCCCACGTGTTCTCGTCCGACCCGCACCGGCTCATCACCTTCGGCGGCCAGCCGCTGAGCCCGGCGGTGGTGGAAAGCCCCTACATCATCCGCGTGGCGATCGCGCTGTTCATGGTCGCCGCCAGCATCGACGGCCGCTCCGAGATCCGTAATGCCACGCCCATCCGGCGCGCGCATCCGGGCTTCGTCGAAAACCTGCGCAGCCTGGGCGTGCAGGTGGAGTGGACGAGCGAGGAGTGAGGAGGTGTGGGGTCAAGCTACAAACGCACCTTCCAGAAAAGTCCGGCCGCGCAGAGGCTAGGTTCCTCGAGCTGGCCTTTCCCCGAAAATTTGCGCGGCGGACGAGCCCGGGGCAGCGGGTACTGTTCAGGTTCGCTGGCATCGAAGCCATCTGCTCAATTTCACCTCTCGGTGCGCTTGTGCTGGGCGGCTAAAAGTGCGGCTTCCACCCGGCTGCGAACCTGCAACTTTTGCAGGATGTTGGTGACATAGTGCTTGATGGTCTTCTCGGACAGAAAGATGCGTTCGCCAATTTCCCGATTGGTCAGGCCGGAGCCGATCAGGCCAAGGATTTCGCGCTCGCGGTCGGTCAGTTCCTGCAGCGGGTCGGGCGCCTTGCTTTGAGTCAGGGTCACCAGCATTTCAGCCGCCAACGACGGCGACACATAAACTTCCCCGCTGGCAGCGGTTCGCACAACCTGCGTCAGTTCGCGCGCCGAGACGCCCTTGAGCACATAGGCTCTTGCGCCGGCCTTGAAGGCAGCAATCAATTTGTCTTTCTCCTCGGACACCGTCAGCATCACGATGTTGACCACAGGACAGGCCGTCGTGATCCGTTCCGCCGTCATCAAGCCATTCCAGCCTGGCATGCTGATGTCGAGCAGCACGACGTCGGGAAGCAGTTCTTGCGCGAGTTTTAGCGCTTCTTCACCCGAGTCGGTCTCGCCGACCACCAGCAGGCCAGGGTCAGTGCCGAGCGAATGCACCACGCCTTGCCTGAACAAGGGATGGTCATCGACAACGAGAACACGTATCCGTTCAGTCATATTTCATCTCCGGAACCACCAATGGCAAACTGACGCGAATCACGGTACCTTGCGTCGAGCGACTCAGCGTACCGAATGTCCCACCCAAGACCTCTACCCGTTCGCGCATCCCTCTCAAACCCAGTTGTCCTTCGCGAACGGCGGCCTGAGGGTCGAACCCAGGTCCGTTGTCGCCAATCACCACTTCCAGCCGGGCGCCTTCGAGCTTCAGCTCGACGCGCTGCCCCTTGCCACCGGCATGGCGAAAGCCATTCGCCAGTGCCTCTTGCAGCAGACGGTACAGGGCAATCTTGACCGGTAGCGAAGCGACACGCCCCAGCTCGCCCGTCCGCACCGCTACCTTGACGCCGGTCTTGCTCTCGAAGTCCCGCACCGCCCGGGCTGCGATCTCGCCCAGGGTCAATGGTTCAAGTTCGGGCAATTGCAAGCCGTTGCAAATCAAACGCAAATCGGCCAACGCGGAAGCAATCGCAGCGCGGATTGGGCGTAAGGTCTCGTCAGCAAACCCGGGCCCGTCAACCGAGGCGGGAAAATTGAAAAGTTCCTCTGTGACCGTTTCAAAACGCATCAGGGCAAAACCCAAATCTTGGCCAGGCCCATCATGCAGGTCGGCCGAGATGCGCCGAAGATAGGTTTCGTTCAGGGCCGTGGTACTGGCTGCTGCCCGGCGCACGCGGTCGTGCAGCAATTCATTCTGGCTGTTGAGGGCGATGAGCTGGCTGATCTTTTCATGGAGTTCCCGGCGCTGATGTTCAATCGTCTGGCTGCCTCTGCGTACCAACACAAACAGCAGCAGGAACATCACGAGGGTGGTGACGCCGACCACCAGCCAGCTCTCGCGCTGCGCGGCAGCCGAGGCGTGCATCACCTCGTCCACCGGCTGATAGAACTCAGCCACTGCAATCACCTTGCCCACGCCAGCCGCATGGATCGGAACGTAGGTCTCGACCAGCCGGCTGAACTTGCGCACTTCCAACGCGTTTTCTTCCGCTGAGAGCTTGCTGATCTCTGAGTGCACACGGCCAGCCAGCGCTTCAGTCAAACCCTCACCCAGCGGAAAAAATTTGCCGATCTGCGATGCATCGGCGCTGTACAGGATACGCCCGTCTCGGCGCCACACCTTGAACGCCACGATGCGCTTGCCGAGTTGGGTCTCTGTCAGCAGCTTGCCCAAGGCGCGCTGTTCAGCCTCGCTCAGTTCTTGTGCCGTCAGGAGAGATTGCACGTGAGGCGCGACGAAGCTGTCCACGTAGAGCCCGCTCACGCCGCCCATGCTTTCAGCGACGTTCTCCTCGACCTGGTTGCCAATCAGGTAACCGATTACAAGCATGCCGGCGAGCAACACCGGAAAGCTGATCAACAGGAACTGGCGCGACAGGCTGGAACGGGCGAAAACAAGCAAGATGAACCTCCGCCTTCAGACTACCACCCCGGGGCGGAATGTGGCAGAACAACTGGACAGGTCGGGACCAAGGTCTGAACATTTAGCGACCATGGCCCGACCCAAATCGCGACGACGGTCGGTGGCTATTGCCCGCCCCGGCAGACAAACTGCAATCAAGTGAACAACAGCGGAAGCGGCCCCAGCGGCTGCTTCCGTCAACTGTCAACCGAGAGAGGTTCACTTGCCCAGTAACGTCAAACTTTTAATGGAGATACACCATGCCTAGTTCTACCAAAGTTGCCATCCTGCTCAGCGCATTGCTCGCCGGCGCAGCGTTTACCCAATCCGCCAGCGCCACCTTGGTGATGGACCAGCCACTGGCACGCGAAGCGAGCGAAGGCGCACGTGGAGAAGGTGGTAAGCGGGGCGGCCATCCGGCCATTGATTTGAAAGAAGAGCTGGCTCGCGAAAAGAGCGAAGGTCCTCGCGGAGAAGGTGGCAAAAGGGGTGGTCATCCAGCCATTGAGGTGAAGGAAGAATTGGCCCGCGAAGCAAGCGAAGGCGCACGCGGTGAGGGCGGTAAGAAAGGCGGCCATCGAGCCATCGAGGTGATCGAACAGCTGGCTTGAGCGACGCCTTGATGTGGGGTCGAGACAACCAGCAGGACGCGCGGCCTGGCGGGGGCTGGGCTGCGAGATATACTGCTACTACCCTTGGGGAGTAGCCGGCCTCTGATACAGAGGCGCTGACGTCAACATACTCGGTGAGCACCAGCTTCCGTGGCGCCAGCAACCGCTCAGGTTGGCGAGACCAGTGGCATGCCAGCACGACAAAGATCGGGCCGTGACGGCGTGCCTCTGTCCTCGCCCGACCGAGAAAATCCCCACATGAGTTTGATTTCAATCGTCTTACTGGCGTTGGCCATGTCCACGGACGCCTTCGCCGCCGCGGTCGGCAAGGGCACCGCCCTCGAAAATCCGCGTTGGACCGAGGCCTTACGAACCGGATTGATCTTCGGCTGCATCGAGACCCTGACCCCGGTGGTCGGTTGGTGGCTCGGGTATGCCGCAGCCGATTTCGTGGAAGGCTGGGATCACTGGATTGCGTTCACGCTGCTGGGCGTCCTCGGGGTCCGCATGGTCTGGTCTGCCATGAAGCATTCATCCGAAACCGAGGAAGAAAAACCTCAACGGCATTCGTTCTGGCTGCTGGCCGTTACAGGATTCGCCACCAGTATCGATGCGATGGCGGTTGGCGTGGGTTTGGCATTTTTGAACGTAAGCATCTGGCCGATTGCGCTGTCCATCGGGTTCGCTACCTTCGCCATGGTGACCATCGGCGTCATGGTCGGCCGCGTGCTCGGCAAGTTTGCCGGACGCTGGGCTGAGGCCATCGGCGGCGTCGTCCTGGTTGGCATTGGCGCCACCATTCTCTATGAACACTTAACGGCACTCTCATGAGCACCTCCGATTTCATTCCCGGTACGTCACGTTATTCCACTTTCCTTCGCTACGCGCATTGGGTGACAGTGGTGCTGGTGTTCCTTGCGTACATTTCGATCAACGCCCGGAAGTTCCTCGAACGCGGCTCCGCTGAACGGCTGCTTGCCGTCGAGTCGCATTACCTCATCGGGATCGTGGTCCTCCTCATAACGGTCCCTCGCATCCTGGTCCGTCTGCGACAAGAGGCGCCGCCCATCCTCCCCGCACTCGGCCCGGCTTCGCGATTGGCCTCCAAAACCGCTCATCTCGCACTTTTCATGTTTCTGATCGTGCAACCGGTGCTCGGCGTCGCGTCCCGGCTGGTTTCGGGACGGGGGATTGGCATGCCTTTGACGGAATGGTCGATTCCATCGTTTGCAGTGGCCCAACCGGAGCTCGCAAAGTCATTGATTCATCTGCACGAATTCATCGGGGACGCTTTTTACTATGTCATCGGCATGCACATCCTCGCGGCGTTGTGGCATCTTCTGGTTCGGCGAGACAACGTCTTACAACGCATGGTTTAGCCATGACATCTCGATCAGGCGGCTGTCGCTCGATTGATGAACGCACCTGCCCTTAGCCGCAGCGAACACCAACGCGCGTGAGGGCGGTGAATTTTGTCCATGTATTGGCAACCGATTGCTGCATCGTCGATCGCGGGGGCACCGCTCGGCTCCTCTTCGCGTTCTTGGTACATCACGATGTTCGGGTCGCAATGGCAGGCCAATGTGCAAAGTCGGCGCGCCAGTTGGGGAGACCAGCAACGTGCGTGCGACATGGCGATGCAGCGCGCCCGCGCAGCGCAACCTGTCCAGGTGACGGCGGGACCCTCGGCCGCGGTGCTGGCAACAACATCTTTTATTTCGGGCAGCGCGTCGGCTTCATCCCTCGGCTGACCCACCACCGCCGGGCCGCAGGGGCGCCCGGCTCTTGTCGTTGTTCATGTCGGCGAACTGCTGCAGCAGGCGCATGAAGGTTTCTCGGTCTTCCTCAGAGAACCCTTGCAGCAACGTGTGCTGCATCTCGGGCATCTTGTCATCGAGGCGGCTCAAGGTTTCGCGGCCTTCCTCGGTGAGCTCCAGGCTGCGCTGGCCGCGCCCCACCTGATGGCGCACGATCCAGCCCTTGGTTTCGAGCCGCACCGCGATGGAGGCGGTGGACGAGGTGTCGAGCGCCACTTCCTGCGCGAGCGTCACCTGGTCGATGCCGGGCTTGTCGGCCAGGCATTTGAGGATCGCATATTGCACCGGCGTGACGTCGCGCCCCAGCGTGTCGTAGAACACCGACACGGCGATCTGTTGCGCGCGCCGGATCAGGTGACCCGGCTGGTCGTGAAGGCGGATGGCGGGGGCGGCGGTGTCCGGCATGTCGGCGTCGGGAGTGGGTGAGAAAGCCGTGTTTATAGATCAAGCACCAGCATGGGCGACAGCGAGCGCGAGCAGCACGGCGTGAACTGGTCGTTCGCCGCCTGTTCCTCCTCGGTGAGGTACATGTCCTTGTGCTCCGGCCGGCCTTCGAGCACCCGGGTGATGCAGGTGCCGCAGACGCCCTGTTCACACGAGGTCTGGATCTCGATGCCGCACAGCGCGAGCACCTGCACAACGGTCTGGTCCTTGGCGATCGGAATGATCTGGCCGGTGCTGGCGATCTTCACTTCGAAGCTGCCCGCGTCGGCGAGGTCCACGGGCTTGCCGGCGAAGAATTCGTAGTGGAGCTGCGTCTCGGGCCAGCCGGCCGCGCGCGCCGTGCCGAGCACCCAGTCCATGAATCCCGTGGGACCACAGACGTAGAGGTGCACGCCGTCGCGCGGCTTGCCGAGCGTGGCCGCGAGGTCGAGCTTCTGTTCGGGCTGGCCGTCGTCGAAGTGGTGGGCCACCTGCGCCGCGAACGGCAGCGACGCGAGGTGCGCCAGGAAGGCCGTGGTCGATTTCGAGCGTGTGCAGTAGTGCAGTGTGAAAGGTTCGGCCGTGGCCGCGTCGGCGCCGAGGCGCTGGGCCATGGCCAGCATCGGCGTGATGCCGATGCCGCCGGCGAACAGCAGGTGTTCGGTCGCGCCCTTGGCGAGTTCGAAGTGGTTCTTCGGCAGGCTGATCTGCAGCAGATGGCCCTCGGCCACCGCGTCGTGCACGGCCAGCGAGCCGCCGCGCGAGCCGGCGTCGCGCAACACGCCGAGCACGTAGCGGTGCCGCTCGCGCGGGTCGTTGCACAGCGAATACTGGCGCACGATGCCGCCGGGCAGGTGCACGTCGAGGTGGGCGCCGGCGGTGAAGGGCGGCAGCGTCTGGCCGTCGACGGCGACGAGTTCGACGCGCGCGATGCCCTCGGCCTCGGCCGTCTTGCGCGCCACGCGCACGGTGATGGTGTCAACCGTCATGCGGCCACCGTCGCCGGGCTTTCGACCGCAGACTCGGCCGCGATGAGCCGGTCGATGATGCGGCGCGACTGCACGCCGCCCGCGTCGATGTTAAGCATCAGCAGCTTGCGTTCCGGATGGGCGAGCAGGTTGCGCTGCTGCAACTCCAGCATCTCCATGTCCTCGGCGAAGATCTTGCCCTGGCCTTCGCGGATGGTGGCGGTGAGGGCCTTGTCCTGCGGCTTGAAGTTGCGCGCCATGCCCCAGAAGTAGTGGATGGAGGTCTCGGTCTCGGGCGTGATGAAGTCGACCACGATGCTCGAGGCCTTGTGTTCCGCGGGGGCGTCGTAGCCGCCCTTGCCGGCCAGCGCCACACCGACTTCGATCATCACGTGGCTTGGCGGCGTGAAGCGGCAGATCTGCCAGCGGTCCACCGGCTGGTCGTCGGGCAGGCCGTTGCCGCGCAGCGCCATGCGCCAGAACGGTGGCGCCTTCACGTTCTCCATGAAACGGCTGGTGACGACCTCGTCGCCGTTGGTCTTGGTGCTCACCGGCGCCTCGTCGATTTCCTTCTGGCCGATGCTGCTCGCATGCACATAGGTTTCGTGCGTGAGGTCCATCAGGTTGTCGACCATCAGCCGGTAATCGCAGTGGATGTGGTACAGGCCGCCACCGTAGGCCCAGTCCGGGCTTTCGGCCCAGGCCAGATGGTGCAGCGGCGTGGGCGTGCCGTCGCCGGGCCAGATCCAGACGAAGCCGTAGCGTTCGATCACCGGGAAGCTCTTGATCGGCGGGAAGCCGCGCACGCGCTGGCCCGGCATGGCCACGGTCTTGCCATCGCAGCCCATCTCCAGGCCGTGGTAGCCGCAGACCAGGTTGCCGTCCACCACCTTGCCCAGCGACAGCGGCGCGCCGCGGTGCGGGCAGAAGTTCTCCAGCGCGACCGGCTGGTTGGCGGCGTTGCGGTAGAGCACGACCGACTCGTTGCAGATCTTGCGACCGAGCGGCTTTTCGTCGATCTCGTCGGCCATGCAGGCCACGTACCAGGCGTTTTTGGGGAACATCGGGGGGCTCCGGTGAGGTTGAGTGAAGTAAGCATTCAGTGTGCTGAATGAGTGATTCAGTGTACTGAATGATGCTACGTCAGGTGTACTCGTTTACCCTGACGTCGATCGAGGCCACCGGTCGACCGGACGCAAAAAAGGCCGCACGCTGGCGGCCTCGAGAGGAATGCCCGGCAGCGGCCGGTCAATCCGGCTTGATGTTCGCCGCCTTGATGACCTGCGCCCATTTCTCGACTTCGCTCTTCTGGAAGGCCGCGATCTGCGCGGTCGTCATGTCGGCCGGCTCCATGCCGAAGCCCTTCATCTTCTCCTGCATCTCGGGCTTGGCGAGGATGGCGCGGATCTCGTTGTGCAGGCGGTCGACCACCGGCTGCGGCGTGCCGGCCGGCACGAAGATGGCCTGCCAGGATTCGACGGCGAAGTCCTGCAGGCCGGGCACGCCGGACTCGGCCACCGTCGGCACGTTGGGCAGCGAGGCCAGGCGCTTGGCCGAGGTCACGGCGATGGCGCGCAGCTTGCCGCTCTGGATGTGCGGGCCGGCGACCACGGTGGTGTCGAACATCATCTCGACCTGGCCGCCGATCACGTCCTGGATCGCCGGTCCCGAGCCCTTGTACGGAATGTGCGTGAACTTCACGCCCGACTTGTAGGCCATGAGCTCGAGCGCCAGGTGTTGCGAGGTGCCGGTGCCGGCCGAGGCCGACGACAGGCCGCCCGAGGACGCCTTGGCCTTGCTGGCCTCGATTACGTCCTTCAGCGTTTTGTAGGGGCTGGCCTGGTTCACCACCAGCACCACCGGGTTGGTGCCGATCAGCGTCACGGGTGCGAACGACTTGATCGGGTCGTAGCCGATCTTCGGGTACAGGCTGACGTTGATGGCGTGCGAGCTGATCGTGCCGCCGAGCATGGTGAAACCGTCCGGTGCCGCGCGCGAGGCGATCTCCGAGCCGACGCTGCCGCCCGCGCCGCCGCGGTTGTCGATGATCACCGAGGTGCCGAGCGCGGTGCCGAGCTGCTGCGCGATGAGCCGGCCCAGCACGTCGGTGGTGCCGCCGGCGGGAAACGGCACCAGGTAGGTGATGGCTTTGCCGGTCGGCCAGTTGGACTGGGCGAACGATAGCGAGGGCAGGGCGGCCGTGCCAAGGGTCGTGATGGCGGTGTGAATGAGGGTGCGGCGTTGCATGTTGTGTGTCTCCTGGTAAATCTGCTCGTATGAAACAGGCACTTCGACAGGCTCAGTGCGAACGGGGGGGCCATTCGTCCAGAGCCCCGTGCCCTTGTTACGGTCCACCTCCCTGAGCCCTGGCTACGGTTTACCCTGAGTCTTGGTTACCGTACACCCTGAGCCCGGGTTCTGGTTCATCCTGATCTCTCGTTACCGTTCTTCCCGAGCCGTGTTTACCGTTCGTCCTAAACCGTATTTATCGTTCGTCCTGAGCTCGTCGAAGGACGGCTGAGCCTGTCGAAGCGGGGTCGGCTCCCTACGGCTTGATATTCAGTTTCGTGATCAGCTCACCGAAATACACGTTGTCCTTCGCCAGCGTGTCCTTGAACACCGCGCCGTCGGTGTAGACGAAGCCCAGGTTTTGCTTGTCCATCACGTCGCGCAGCGACTGTTCATTGGCCGTCTTGGCGGTGATCTCGCGCAGCTTCGCCATGACTTCGGGTGGCGTATTCTTCGGCGCGCCGAGGCCACGCCAGGTGCCGATGGCCAGGTCGATGCCGCGCTCCTTGGCCGTCGGCACCTTCTCGAAGCCCTTGAGGCGCTTGTCGGCCATGACCATCAGCACCTTGAGCTTGCCGCCCTGCACGTGGGTGGCGACCTCGGCGGGGCTCACCGCCACGGCCTCGATGTGACCGCCGAGCAGCGACAGCACGGCCGGTGCCGCGCCCTGGTACGGGATGTGGTTGAACTTGGTGCCGGTCTTGTCTTCGAGCGCGGCGGCGGCCAGGTGCCAGATCGAGCCGTTGCCCGAGTTGCCCACGCGCACCGAACCCGGATCCTTCTTGGCCGCGGCGAGGAATTCCTCGATGGAATTCCAGGGCGCATCCGACTTCACCGTGATCGCGGCCGGGTCCGAGTTGAGCTGCGCGATCGGCTGGAAATCGTCGTACTTGAATTTGGCCAGGCCCAGGTGGGGCAAGGTCAGCAGCTCCACCGTGAGCACCGCCAGCTTGTAGCCGTCCGCCTTGGAATTGAGCACCTCCTGCCAGCCGATGGCACCGCCCGCGCCGGGCCGGTTCATCACGACGATCGGCTGATCGATGTACTTGCGGCTCGCATCCGCGAACGCCCGCGCCAGCCCGTCGGTGCCGCCACCGGGCTGGTAGGGCACGACGAGCTCGATCTGGTGCTCGGGGAACTTGGTCTGCGCGGAGGCAGGCGCGGCCATGACGAAGGCGAGCGCCGCAACGGCGAACAGCCCGGCGATTTTGTTTTTGGTGATGTTCATGATTTTCCCTGGTTGTTGAAATAAAACCGTTGGCGGCCTGCCCGACGGCTCAGGCCATCCCTTCCAGAACACCGTGGAACCGGCTCTGCCGGGCCACAGGTGTTGCCCCTGCAAGGGGTGGGCGCGTGACACGAAGTGCACGCAACCTGGGGTGTGCCTATTCAAGGCATGTATTGGCCGCCGTTGACTTCGATGATCTGGCCGGTGACATAGCCCGAGAGCTGCTCCGACGCCAGGAACAGGAACGCACCCACGCATTCCTCGCTCGTGCCGAGCCGCCCCATCGGGATGCTGTTCTTGAAGGTCTCGAGCATCTGCGGCGTCGAGAAACGGTCCTGGAACGGCGTGAGGATCACACCCGGTGCGACCGCATTCACGCGGATGCGATCGGGCGCCAGTTCCTTGGCCAGGCCGTGGGTGGCCGTGCTCACGAAACCCTTGGCGCCGGCGTAGAGGTAGGCGCCGGGGCCGCCACCGTTGCGCGCGGCCACGGAGGTCACGTTGATGATGTTGCCGCCGCCGCCCTGGGCGCGCATCTGCGGCACCACCTCGCGGCAGAACGCCAGCACCGAGCGGGCGTTGATGTGCAGGATCTCGTCGAACAGCGCGTCGGTGAATTCGGCGATCGGCGCGCGCTTGACGAGGCTGCCGGCGTTGTTCACCAGGATGTCGATGCGGCCGAAGGCCTGCACGCTGGCCGCCACGCAGGCGGTGATGGCCGCGCTGTCGCGCACATCGGCCTGGACCGCCACGGCGTGGCCGCCGGCGGCCTTGATCTCGGCCACCACGGCCTGGGCCGGGGCTTCCGACTGGTTGTAATGCACCACGACCTTGGCGCCGCGTGCGCCCAGTGCCTTGGCCACGGCGGCGCCGATGCCGGTACTGGCGCCGGTGACGAGCGCGACCTTGCCTTTGATGTCTTCCATGGCCTGAACTTTCTTCAACAAAGGGAGATTGCGAAAGACGAATTCGCAGGACGGCACCGAAGGCGGAGGCCTTTAGTGCCACATTGATCAGTCATCGTACAACCAATGCCACCAATTTTCTCCAGGGAAAACCCTGGACGGCCCGGTCCATCGCGCGGTTCTTCGGGACTGGGCGTCAGTCCTTCAGCGCGGTCTCGGGCGACTGGCTCTTGCGCAGCCGCTCGCGGCTGTTGGACAGGTGGGTGCGCATCGCGGCGCGCGCGGATTCCGAGTCCTGCTGGCGGATCGCGGCGAAGATGCTCTCGTGTTCGCCGTGCACGCGTTGCAGGTAGGCGAGCCGGCCCTCGGGGGCGTTTTGCAGCGTGTTGACCCGGGTGCGCGGAATGATCATCGTGCCCAGGTAGGTCATGAGGTCGGCGAAATGCTGGTTGCCGGTGGAGCGCGCGACCTCCATGTGGAACTGGAAGTCGGACGGCACCGCGTCTTGGTCGTTCAGGATGGCATCCTGGAAACCCTTGAGCGCGAGTTCGAGCTGCTGCAGATTGGCGTCCGTGCGGCGTTGTGCGGCCAGGCCGGCGGCTTCGGTCTCGAGGCTGATGCGCAGTTCGAGCAGGGCGATGACGTCGGCCACGGTGGCGAAGTCCTCGGGGGCGATCTTGAAGTTGCCGGCCTCGGGTGGGGCGATCACGAAGGTGCCGATGCCGTGCCGCGTCTCGACGAGGCCGGATGCCTGCAACTTGGAGATGGCTTCGCGCACCACCGTGCGGCTGACGTCGAAACGGGCCATGATCTCCGCCTCGGTAGGCAGCTTGTCGCCCTGGTTCAGCTGGCCCTGGCGGATGCTCGAGGCGAGGTGGTCGACGATTTCCGAGACCAGGCCGCGCGGACGGCGTGCACGCTGCGCGAGGCCGTCGCTGGCGGCCGGTGGCGGCGTCGCCACAGTCGGTGTACCGGACGAGGCTGGCGTGTGAGGGGTTCTGGATTCCATCGGGTGTGAGTCTCGAAATGACGGTTTTTCTTATATGACGACGTACGACTGATGTGTCCAGTAGCCGTTTACTTTAGCAAAGGCAACGCAAATGTCCAGATGCAAGGCGCCCGGAAATTGAAAAGTCCCAGCCGGCGGGGTGGCCATGCTGGGACTTCGTGCCTGTACCGGTGGGCCGACTAGAACACCGGATGGCCGGTGATGATCGACGGCAGCCAGGTCGAGAAGGCCGGCACGTAGGTGACGAGATTGATCGCGATCCAGATGGCCAGATAGTATGGCCACGCGGTCTTGGTGGCCTCGCCGATCGATATGTCGCCGATCGCGCACCCGACGAACTGAACGGTCCCCACGGGTGGATGCACCAGGCCGAGGGCGCAGTTGAGCAGCAGCATCATGCCGAACTGCACCGGGCCCACACCCATCTGCATGGCCAGCGGCAGGAACAGCGGGGTGGTGATGAGGATGTGCGCGGCCATGTCCAGGAAGATGCCCAGGAAGATCTGGATGATGTTGATGTACAGCAGCATCAACCATGGTGTCTGCGTGGCGTGCAGCAGCGCGGCTTCGATCGCGTCCGGAATCTCCAGGTAGGCCATCTGCCAGCGCAGCATGTTCGACACGCCGATCAGCAGCAGGATCACGCCGGTCGTCTTGGAGGCCTTCTTCAGCGACTTGATCAGCTTGTCCTTGCTCATGGTGCGGTAGATCACGGCCGTCAGGAACAGCGAATAGGCCACCGCGATCGCGGCGGCCTCCGTCGCCGTGGTCACGCCGCCCATCACGCAGCCCAGGATCACCACGATCACCATCAAGCCTGGAATGGCGGCGATGAAGGTCGTGAGCACGGCCTTCCAGCCGGGGAAACGTTCGAGCATGGACGAACCATCCGCGCGCTTGGGGAAGCCGTTGCGCACGGCTTGCCAGTAGGCGGCGATCAGCATGCAGACCATGATCCAGAACACCGGGACCAGGCCGGCGAACATCAGGTCGCCGATCGACACGCCGCGGATCACGTGGCCATCGATGGTGCCGGCTGCGGCCTGGGCCGCGAAGGCGTAGATGATCATGTTGTGCGAGGTCGGCATCAACGCGCCGGTGAGCGAGGCGTGCGTGGTCACGTTCACGGCGTAGTCGGCGCTGTAGCCTTCGCGCTTCATGATCGGGATCATCACGCCGCCCATGGCCGAGGTGTCGGCGATCGGCGAGCCCGAAACCCCGCCGAACAGCGTGCTGGCCATCACGTTGGCCAGGCCCAGCCCGCCCTTCATGTGGCCGACCATGCTGCGCGCGAAGTCGAGGATCTTGTCGGCGATGCCGCCGTGCAGCATCAGTTCACCGGAGAAGATGAAAAACGGAATGGCCAGGAACGAAAACACGTTCATGCCCGAGACCATCATCTGCATGGCGGTGGCCAGCGGCAGGCCTTCGACCGCGAAGGTGGCCAGGCAGCTCAGGCCGATGGCGAAAGCCACCGGCACGCCGAGCGCGAGGAAGAGCACGAAGCTCAGGGAAAGTACGGCGAGTTCCATGATCAGGCGGCAGCCTTCTTGGTGAATAGCGCCAGCATGTGCTTGACGGAGAAGAGGATGATGAGGACGCCCGCGATCATCGGCGGCACGTAGCGCCAGGCTTCGGAGATGCCCAGCGTGGGGATGGTGTCGTGGCGCGTGGACGTGGCCATGTGCTCGCAGCCCCACAGCACGATGGCGGCAAATGCGATGGTCAGCAGTTCCACCACGAACAGGCACCAGAACTGGCCCTTGGCCGGCAGCAGCTTGACCACCGAGTCCAGGCCGATGTGCCCGGCGTCGTGCACGCCTGCGGCGGCGCCGAACATCGCCACCGAGATCACCAGCAGCAGGGCGACCTGCTCGACATACGGCGGCGCGTCATTGAAGGCGTAGCGCATGACCACGCCGTAGATCACGACGATGCCCAGTGCGGCCAGGCAGACGCTGGCGGCGCGCAGGGCCCACTCGGACAGCCGCGCGTTGATTGAATTGAAGAGGTCCATGGAGCTTGCTTCTCGCTGTGACATCGCCACGCAGCATGGCTTGCGTGGCCCGCGGCAGGAGCCCGGGCCACGCAAGCGGTGGACTGCTGGACGGCGGTGAAACCGTCTTACTTGACGTTGACGACCTCTTGCACCAGCGCCTTGAGTTCAGGCGTGGTGGCGAACTTGTCCCAGACCGGTTTCTCCGCGGTCACGAAGCTGGCCTTGTCGATTTCCGAGGCCGGAACGATCTTGGCGCCGCCCTTCAGCACCGCCGCTTTCGCTTCCTTCTCCTTGGCGTCCCACAGCGTGACGTAATAAGCCACCGACGCCTTCGCCGACTTGCGCAGCGCGACCTGCTCGGCCGGTGTCAGCGTGTCCCACACCTTCTTGGAAAACACCACCACTTCCGGCGTCATCACGTGCATGGTTTCGGAGAACACGCCGGCCGACTCGTAGTGCTTGGCTTCCTCGTACGAGGGAATGTTGTTTTCGGCGGCGTCCACCAGGCCGGTCTTCAGGCCGGAGTAGACCTCGGCCATCGGCATCGGCGCGGGCGAGGCGCCCATGGCCGTGACCATGGCCACGGCCAGGTCGGACGGCTGCACGCGGATCTTCAGGCCCTTCATGTCGGCCACGGTCTTGATCGGCTTCTTGGCGTACATCGAACGCGAACCGCTCTCGTACATCGCCAGGCCGACGAAGCCCGCCTTGTCGAACGCGGCCAGGATCTTGTCGCCTTCGGCGCCGTAGATGGCTTTGCGGAAGTGGGCCAGGTCACGGAAGATGAACGGGAACGAAGGAATCATCGACTCGGGGACGATGCCGTTGAACGAGGCCAGGCTCACGCGCACCATGTCGATGGCGCCGATCTTGACCTGTTCGACCGTGTCCTTCTCGGAGCCCAGCGCGCTGTCGCCGAACACCTTGATGTTGTCCTTGCCTCCGGTTTCCTTGCTGAGTTCGTCGCCCATGAACTTCACTGCCATGTTGGTGGGGAAGTCCTTGGAATGCACGTCCGCGGAGCGGAAGTTGCGGGCGTATGCCTGGCCGCTGACGGCGCAGAAGGCTGCGGCCGCGACGAGGCTCAAGAGGATGCGGCTGGGGTTTTTCATGTTTGCTCCTGTTATGTATGGATTGGTGAGCGATAGGGATGAAAAAAATTGCGCCTTCACGGCGCATCGTTTCTTCATCAGTCATCCTACAACTGAAATCGCCGCAAAGCTTAAAGGGTTAACCCTAGTGGAAAGTGCGTCGATGCAAATTCGCCGGGAATTTCTGGGTGAAGTTGGCGTAATTCAGGGGTTGTCAAGGGCGAGAAGTCATGATTTCGGCCTAGGGTTTGCCCTCGTTTGACCACAAAGCGCTTGACACCGAAAGCGGTAATTTGGAAAATTAACAGTCATCAGACAACATATAACTATTGCAACAGTCGAAGCCAGGGCACGCTGCCTGTACGTGCGCTGTTGCCAGCGAACCGTCTTTGCAAGCCATTCCGAGAGAACAAGAAATGACCATCAAACTGCACGAAAAAATCCTCCTCACCGGTGCTGCCGGTGGCCTGGGCAAGGTGCTGCGCGAAAGCCTGAAGCAGAACTGCACCACGCTGCGGCTGTCCGACAGGGCCGACTTCGGTCCGGCCCGTGCGGGTGAGGAAGTGATGCTGGCCGATCTGGCCGACGCTGACGCGGTCGATGCGATGGTGCAGGGCGTGGACGCCATCGTCCACCTGGGCGGCGTGTCGGTCGATGGCCCCTATCTGCCCATCGTGCAGGCCAACATCCTCGGCCTGTTCCATCTGTACGAAGCCGCGCGCAAGCACGGCGTGAAGCGCATCGTGTTCGCCAGCTCCAACCACGTGGTGGGCTACTACAGCCAGGGTGAGACCATCGGCATCGACGCACCGCCGCGGCCCGACAGTTTCTACGGCGTGAGCAAGGCCTTCGGCGAGGATCTGTCGAAGTTCTACTTCGAGCGTTATGGCATCGAAACCGCCTGCGTGCGCATCGGCTCCTCGTTCCCCAAGCCGGTCGATCGCCGCATGCTCGCCACCTGGCTGAGCTACGGCGACCTGCACCGCCTGATCACCGCCTGCCTCACCACGCCGGTGCTGAACCACAGCATCATCTTCGGCATGTCCAACAACGCCGTGACCTGGTGGGACAACAGCGGCGCCAAGCATGTGGGCTACGTGCCGCAGGACAGCTCCGACCAGTTCCGCGAGGAAATCTACGCGCAGACCGCGGCGCCCGACCTGAACAACCCCGCGCACACCACCCACGGTGGCGGCTTCGTCGTGCAGGGTCCGTATTAAATGAACGCTGTTCCCACCGTCGGCACGAGCCGGGATCGCGTCGGTGAGTCCCCGGTCTGGGACGTGCGCAGCCAGGCGCTGTACTGGGTCGACATCGAAGGCCAGCTGATCCGCCGCTGGGATCCAGCCAGCGAGACGCTGCAGAGCTGGCGCGTGCCCGAGCGCGTGGGCTGCATCGCCCTCAGCGCGAAGGCGGGCGGCGACGAGCTCATCGCCGCCATGGAGACGGGGGTGTACGCAGTCACGCTGCTGCCGTCGTCCGAGGTCGCGCTGCGCTGCCTGGCAAAGATCGTGCACCCCGCGCCGGGCATGCGCTTCAACGACGGCCGCTGCGACGCGCAGGGCCGTTTCTGGATCGGCACGATGGTCATGAACATGGGGCTGGCCTCGCCGCTGGGCGCGCTGTATTGCCTCGATGAGAACGGCCTGAGCGCGCCCAAGGTCGAGGCCCTCATCACGCCCAACGGGCTGGGTTTCAGCCCCGACGGTCGGACCGCGTACCTCTCGGATTCGCACCCCAGCGTGCAACGCATCTGGGCTTTCGATTTCGACGGCGCGGCGGCCACGCTGGCCAATCCCCGCGAGTTTGTCGACATGACGTCACTGCCCGGCCGGCCCGACGGTGCGGCCGTGGACGCCGAGGGCCATTACTGGATCTGTGGCAACGACGCCGGCAAGGTGCACCGCTTCGACCCGAGCGGCCGCCTCGTGGCTTCGCTCGACGTGCCGGTGGCCAAGCCCGCGATGTGTGCCTTCGGCGGCGCCGATCTCGATGTGTTGTACGTCACGTCCATCCTGCCGGCCACGGTGGCCGCGGATGCGCCGGGGCTCAACGGGGCGGTGTTCGCCCTGAAGCCGGGTGTACGGGGCTTGCCCGAGCCGGTGTTTTCGCGGTTCCCGAAGTAGTTGTTTTCCCGGTTCTCTTTCAGCTTTCCATTTTTCCAACATCCTTTCAGGAGACAAACCATGCAATCCATCCGCCGTTCTTCTTTCCGCTCGGTTGCCGTCGCGGCCAGCCTGCTCGCCGGCCTGTGCGTTTCGGCCCACGCCGTCGAGTTCCGCTCGGCCGACGTGCACAACAGCGATGAATATCCCACCGTGGCCGCGGTCAAGCACATGAGCCAGGTGCTGGCCAAGCAGAGCGGCGGCAAGTATTCGATCAAGGTGTTCAACAAGAGCGCGCTGGGTTCGGAAAAGGAAACGCTGGACCAGGTGAAGATCGGTGCGCTCGAATTGAACCGCGTCAACATCAGCTCGCTGAACTCCATCTGCCCCAAGAGCCTGGTGCCGACCATGCCGTTCCTGTTCGACTCGATCGCCCACATGCGCAAGTCGCTCGACGGCCCGATCGGCGAGGAAATCCTCAAGGGCTGCGAGAGCCAGGGCCTGGTTGGGCTGGCGTTCTACGACAGCGGCGCGCGCTCGATCTACGCCAAGAAGCCGGTGCGCAGCATCGCCGACGCCAAGGGCCTGAAGATCCGCGTGCAGCAGTCCGAGCTGTGGGTGTCGCTGGTTGGCGCGATGGGCGCGAACGCCACGCCGATGCCCACCGGCGAAGTCCTGACGGCGCTGAAGACCGGCCTGATCGACGCCGCGGAGAACAACATTCCTTCGTACGAGGGTTTCCAGCACTACGAGGCGGTGAAGGTGTATTCGCGCACCGAGCACTCGATGGCGCCGGAGATGCTGGTCATGTCCAAGGCCATCTTCGACAAGCTGTCGCCGGCCGACCAGGCCATGTTCCGCGCCGCGGCCAAGGAATCGGTGACGTTCCAGCGCCAGAAGTGGGATGAACAGGAAGCCAAGGCGCTGGACATCGTGACCAAGGCCGGCGCGCAGATCGTGACCGACGTGGACAAGGCCTCGTTCAAGACCGCGATGGCGCCGGTGTACGCCAAGTTCATCACCACGCCCGACCTGCAGCGCCTGGTGAAGGCCGTTCAGGATACCAAGTAAGACCCATGGCGGCATGAAGCCCCGGCCGGTATCCCGATATCGGCCGGCCGGGCTTCGCGCGTCGTTTCCAGGAATCCCATGAGTGCACCCTACACCTCGGCTTCGTCCGCCGCCTCGACCGCGGCCCTGAGCCCGGTCGCGCCAGGCGTCGACCCCGAGCACGAGCGCCCGCCGGCTCGCCATTTCTACTCGCGCCTGTGCGGCCTGCTGAGCAAGACCAGCCTGGTGCTGGCGATCTTCGGCCTGCTCGGCATCATCGTCAGCGTCCAGGTCCAGGTGATCGGCCGTTATGTCTTCAACGACACGCCGACCTGGGCCGAGGCGCTGGCGCTGCAGCTGGTGCTGTACGTCACGGCGCTCGGCGTGGCCGTGGGCGTGCGCGATGCCGGCCACATCGGCCTGGAGTCGCTGGTGTCGCTGCTGCCCGAGGCCATGCGGCTGAAGCTGGAGATCCTGATCCACCTGCTGGTGGCGCTGTTCGGCGGCATCATGGTCCAGAGCGGCATCCTGTGGACCCGCCTGAAGTGGGACGAGCTCGATCCCATGCTGCACCTGCCCGTGGGCATCGACTATCTGTCGCTGGTGATCGCCGGCGTGTTGATCGTGCTGTTCTCCATCGAACACATCCTGGCGCTCGTGCGCGGGGAAGACGTCGTTCCATCCTGGTACTGACTGGTACCGTCCGAAAGTAATCACCATGGAATTGACTGTTCTCTCTTTGAGTTTCGCGCTGCTGCTGGTGCTAGGGGTGCCGGTGGCCTTCTCGATCGGGCTGGCTTCGGTCTGCACCGTGCTGTTCTCGGGCATGCCCATCGCCATCGTCTTCCAGAAGATGGTCGGCGGCATGCAGGTGTTCTCGTTCCTGGCGATCCCGTTCTTCGTGTTCGCCGGCGAACTGATGCTCTACGGCGGCATCGCCGACCGCATCGTGCGCTTCGCCAACAGCCTGGTCGGCCACGTGCGCGGCGGCCTGGGCATGAGCAACGTGATCGGCTGCACCTTGTTCGGCGGCGTCGCCGGCTCGCCGCTGGCCGACGTGTCGGCGATGGGCTCGGTGATGATCCCGCTGATGAAGAAGGAAGGCTACGACGCCGACTACGCCGTCAACGTGACCACCCACGCGGCGTTGGTGGGCGCGCTGATGCCGACCTCGCACAACCTGATCATCTTCGCGCTGGCCACCACCGGCATCGCCTCCGTCAGCGTGTTCAGCCTGATCCTGGCCGGCGTGATTCCGGCGCTGATCCTCACCATCTGCAACCTCATCGCCGCGTACTACGTGGCGGTGAAGCGCGGCTACCCCACGCGCGGCAAGTTCCCGGGCTGGAAGGAAGTCTTCAAGGCCTTCCTGGGTTCGCTGCCCGGCCTGCTGATCGTGGTGATCATCCTGGCGGGCATCCTGTCCGGTGTCTTCACCGCCACCGAGTCGGCCGCCACGGCCGTGCTGTGGGCGCTGATCGTCACGGTGCTGGTGTACCGCTCGCTGTCGTGGCAGCACTTCCTCAAGGCCTGTGCCAAAGCCTGCAAGACGACCGGCGTCGTGCTGCTGCTGATCGGCATCTCCTCGGCCTTCGGCTACTTCATGGCGCTGTATGAGGTGCCGCAGAAGACCGGCGCGCTGATGACCTCGGTTTCCGCCACGCCGTGGGTGATCTTCCTGATGATCAACGTGCTGCTGTTCGTGCTGGGCACTTTCCTGGACATGGCCGCCACCATCCTGATCTGCACGCCGATCTTCCTGCCGATCGCGGCGCAGTTCGGCATGGACCCGGTGCAGTTCGGTATCGTGATGCTGATCAACTGCGCGCTCGGCCTGAACACGCCCCCGGTGGGGGTCACGCAATTCGTGGGCTGCGCCATCGGCGAGATATCGGTCGGGCAGGTGATGAAATCGATCCTGCCCTTCTATGGCGCACTGACCGCCTGCCTGATGCTCGTGACTTATGTGCCCGCGTTCTCGCTGTGGCTTCCCAATCTGTTCAAGTAACCGGCACCAGGAGAAATACCATGACACTGAATCGCAGGAAGATGCTGCTGGCCTCGGGCGCGCTGGCCGCCACCGGCATGCCGGCCATGGCCCAGGCCTGGCCCAGCAAACCCATCAAGCTGATCGTGCCGTACCCGCCCGGCGGTTCGTCGGACATCATCGCCCGCGCGATCAGCCAACCGCTGGCCGAAGCGCTCAAACAGACGGTGCTCGTGGAAAACCGCGCCGGTGCCAACGGCAACCTCGGTGCGGATTTCGTCGCCAAGTCCGCCCCCGATGGTCATACGCTGCTGCTGTGCGACGTGGGCGCGCTGGCCATCAGCCCTTCGGTCTACACCAAGCTGCCGTTCGACCCGAGCAAGGACCTGCGCGGTGTGACCATGCTGGCCTATTCGCCGCACATGCTAGTGGTGCATCCGTCGGTCAAGGCCAACACCTTCAAGGAACTGGTGGCCCTGTCGAAGACGACAGACCTCAACTTCGCGGTGACCGCCATGGGCAGCGCGCCGCACCTGGCCGGCGTGGCCGTGGAGCGCGCCAGCGGCGCCAAGTGGGTCTATGTGCCCTACAAGGGCGGTGTGCAGGCCATCCAGGACACGATGGGCGGCCAGACGCAGGTGCTCATGAACGGCATGCTCGCCACGCTGCCGCACGTGCAGAGCGGCAAGCTCAAGGTGCTGGCGATTTCCAAGAAGACACGCATGCCGCTGGTCGGCGACGTGCCCACGCTGGCCGAGCAGGGGCTGGCCGATTTCGAATCCGGCACCTGGCAGGGCGTGCTGGTGGCCAACGGCACGGCGCCGGCCATCGTCGCCCGGCTCAATGCCGAACTCATCAAGATCGTGCGCAGCGCCGACATCCGCTCGCGCCTCACGGGGCAGGGCGCCGAGGTCGTGACGATGCAGGCTGCCGAGCAGGACCAGTTTTTCAACCGCGAACGAGCGCGCTGGGCGAAAGTCGTGACCGACGCCAACATCAAACTCGACTGAAGGCGGCGCTTCGCCACAAGCGAGGCGCATGCCTTCCGTTCTTCCACCCACCCTTCATCCATTTCATCCGTTAGCAAACCATGAATCCTCAAGAACTCAAATCCATCATGGGCTCCGGCCTGCTGTCCTTCCCCATCACCGACTTCGACGAACAGGGCGAATTCCGTCCGAAGACCTACATCGAACGCCTGGAATGGCTGGCGCCCTACGGCGCGAGCGCGCTGTTCGCCGCCGGCGGCACGGGCGAATACTTCTCGCTGGCCGGCGCGGAATACAGCCAGGTCATCAAGACCGCCGTGGACACCTGCCGCGGCAAGGTGCCGATCATTGCCGGCGCCGGCGGCCCGACCCGCACCGCCATCGCCCACGCGCAGGAAGCCGAGCGCCTGGGCGCCCACGGCATCCTGCTGCTGCCGCACTACCTGACCGAAGCCGGCCAGGAAGGCCTGATCGAGCACGTGGCACAGGTCTGCAAGAGCGTGAAGTTCGGCGTCATCGTCTACAACCGTGACCGCACCAAGCTCACGCCCAACTCCCTGGCCATCCTGGCCGAGCGCTGCCCCAACCTGGTCGGCTTCAAGGACGGCGTGGGCAACATCGAGACCATGTCCTCCATCTTCATGAAGATGGGCGACCGCTTCGCCTACCTGGGCGGCCTGCCCACGGCCGAGGTCTATGCCGCCGCCTACAAGGCGCTGGGCACGCCGGTGTATTCGTCGGCCGTGTTCAACTTCATCCCGAAGACCGCGATGGACTTCTACAAGGCCGTGGCCGCCGACGACCTGCCGACGCAGCACAAGCTGCTCAAGGAATTCTTCATGCCTTACCTCAACATCCGCAACCGCGTCGAAGGCTACGGCGTGAGCATCATCAAGGCCGGCGCGAAGATCGTCGGCCATGATGGCGGCCCGGTGCGCGCGCCGTTGACCGACCTCAAGCCCAACGAGATGGAAGAACTGGCCGCGCTGATCAAGAAGCTCGGCCCGCAGTAAGCGCAGGGCTGACCGCTCGCCGATGCGTCCCCGCCAGCCCTTTGGGGAGGGCGGGGACGAAGGCGTTTGATGGTTGCGCTACCATCGCTTCACTTCCCGTGCCTTCCCCCCAACCAGGACACCCCAACATGACCACGCAAAAATTCGACAACCTGATCAACGGCGAATGGGTTGCCGGCGCCAAGTACGCGCCCAACGTCAATCCCTCGAACCTGGCCGACGTGATCGGCGACTACACCCAGGCCGACGCGGCCCAGCTCGACGCCGCCGTGGCCGCCGCGCGTGCTGCGTTCCCCGCCTGGTCTACCGGCAACATCCAGGCGCGCCACGACGCGCTGGACAAGATCGGCACCGAAATCCTGGCGCGCCGCGAAGAGCTCGGCACGCTGCTGGCCCGGGAAGAAGGCAAGACCAAGCCCGAAGGCATTGGCGAAGTCACGCGCGCCGGCAACATCTTCAAGTTCTTCGCCGGCGAATGCCTGCGCCTGACCGGTGAAGTCGTGCCTTCGGTGCGCTCGGGCGTCACGGTCGAGATCACGCGCGAACCCGTGGGTGTGATCGGCCTGATCACGCCGTGGAACTTCCCCATCGCCATTCCCTCGTGGAAGATCGCCCCGGCCCTGGCCTACGGCAACTGCGTGGTGTTGAAGCCCGCCGACCTCGTGCCCGGATGCGCCTGGGCGCTGGCCGACATCATCAGCCGCAGCGGCATTCCCGCGGGCGTGTTCAACCTGGTGATGGGCCGCGGCTCGGTGATCGGCGACCCGCTGGTCAACCACCCCGGCATCGACGCCATCAGCTTCACCGGCTCGCAAAGCGTGGGCGCACGCATCGCCCAGCAATGCGCGGTGAACCTGAAGAAGGTGCAGCTCGAGATGGGCGGCAAGAACCCGCAGATCATCCTGGACGACGCCGACCTGAAGCAGGCCGTGGAGCTCAGCGTGCAGAGCGCGTTCTTCTCGACCGGCCAGCGCTGCACGGCCTCGAGCCGCCTGATCGTCACCGACGGCATCTACGCCCAGTTCGTCGAAGCCGTGAAGGCCCGCATGGCCACGCTGAAGATCGGCGACGCGCTGGCCGCCGGCATCGACATCGGCCCGGTGTCCTCGCTGTCGCAGCTTGAGCAGGATCTGGACTACGTGGCCATCGGCCAGAAGGAAGGCGCCACGCTGGTGGCCGGCGGCGACCGCCTGAAGCTCGCCACCGACGGTTTCTACATGCAGCCCGCGCTGCTGACCGACACCACCGCCGAGATGCGCATCAACCGCGAGGAGGTGTTCGGCCCCGTGGCCAGCATCATCCGCGTGAAGGGTTACGAAGAGGCGCTGGCCGAGTCGAACAACACGCCGTTCGGCCTGTCCGCCGGCATCGCCACCACCAGCCTCAAGTACGCGGCCCACTTCAAGCGCCACAGCCAGGCCGGCATGGTGATGGTCAACCTGCCGACCGCCGGCGTGGACTACCACGTGCCGTTCGGCGGCCGCAAGGGCTCGAGCTTCGGCTCGCGCGAGCAGGGCCGTTATGCGCAGGAGTTCTTCACCACGGTGAAGACGGCCTACGTCGGCGCCTGATGCCGAGATGGCGAGGTCCCGCGCGGCGGCCTGCCGCCGGGCCTCGTTACAATTCGGCGCATGACCTTGTGTAGCCGCAGCCATCCGGACCTTGCCTGCGGCACAGGCAGGGTGGCGCGCTTCCAAAGCTTTACGCTCGCCCGCATCGCGCGGGACGCCTGCAGCCGGCAGTCTGGCTGCTCCCGCCTGACGCCGCCTTAAAAAGAGCACGAACGCCGCTTTTCCTGGGCATGGAAAGTGCCATGACCCGTACGTTCACGCTTTTTCAAGCGCCCTGCAGGGCTCGCTTTCCCATGTCCAAACATCTGCATTTCTTTCGGGCCCAATGGGCGCCGAGCATTCCGCGCGAACTCATGGCCGGCGCCGTGGCCACCTTCGCCCTCATCCCCGAAGTCATCGCCTTTTCTTTCGTCGCCGGGGTCGACCCAGCCGTGGGGCTGTTTGCGTCCTTCGTCATCAGCATCGTGATCGCCTTCGCCGGAGGAAGGCCGGCCATGGTTTCGGCCGCGGCAGGCTCGGTCGCCTTGGTGGCGGCGCCACTGGTGCAGGCGCACGGCGTGCCGTATCTGTTCGCGGCCGGTTTGCTGGCGGGCGCGATGCAGATCCTGTTCGGTTGGCTCAAGCTCGGCGTTCTGCTGCGCTTCGTGTCGGGCTCGGTGCGCACCGGCTTCGTCAACGCGCTGGCGATCCTGATTTTCTCCGCACAGATGCCGCACCTCATCGGGGCCAACGGCGCCACCTGGGTGATGGTCGCGCTGGGGCTGGTGGTCATCTATGGACTGCCTCGGATCACCACCGCCGTGCCTTCGCCCCTGGTCTGCATCGTGGTGCTGACGCTCGTGGGCCGGTGGTTGCAACTGCCGTTGAAGACGGTGGCCGACCTGGGCTTGCTGCCCGATGCCTTGCCGGCTTTCGCCTTGCCGTCCGTTCCGTTTTCGATGGAAACGCTGCGGCTCGTCGCGCTTCCGGCCTTTGCCATTGCGATGGTCGGGCTGCTCGAGTCGCTGATGACGGCCAGCGTGGTGGACGAACTGACCGACACACCCAGCGCCAAGAACCGGGAGTGCAGCGGCCTCGGCCTGGCCAATGTCGCGGCCAGCCTGTTCGGCGGCATCGCCGGCTGCGGCATGATCGGCCAGACCGTGAGCAATGTGCGCTACGGCGGCCGAGGCCGGTTGTCGACCCTGTTCGCGGGCGCTTTCCTGCTGGTGCTGATGGTGCTGCTGAAGCCCTGGGTGGCGCAGGTGCCGGTGGCCGCGCTGGTGGCGATCATGGTGATGGTGTCTGCATCGACCCTGGATTGGGGCTCCGCCAGGGCGATGCTGCGGCACCCCAAGCTTTCCAGCCTGGTCATGCTGGCCACCGTCGCCGTGACGGTCGCGACGGACAACCTGGCCGCCGGTGTGGCCGTCGGCGTCGTGCTCAGCGGGGTGTTCTTCACGTTCAAGGTCTCACGACTGCTGACCGTCACGCGGACGGGGGATGAAACGCTGACCTACCGGATTTCAGGACAGGTCTTCTTTGCTTCCGCGGACCTGCTGGTCGACGCTTTCGACGTGCGTGAGGTGGAGGGCAGGCTTGTCACCATCGACCTGAGCCAGGCGCATTTCTGGGACATCACCGCGGTCACGGCGCTGGACAAGATCTGCCAGCGGCTGCGCAAACATGGCAGCAAGGTGGAGGTTCTCGGCATGAATGACCACAGCCGCGCACTGGTGTCGAAACTGGACCTCGGAATCGAGTGAAAGATTCTTAAAGAAATCGGCAGTTTGCGCAGGTACTGCCTGCGTGATGAGCTATGAAATGCGTAGCAACGGCGGCTTGGGCGACCGCCGTTGCCAATGACGCGAAGGCCCGCCTCTAGAACATCACGCGCAGCGCCGCTTCGGCGCCATTGCCGGCGTTGTCGACAGTGGTTGCGCCGCTGGCGGAATAGCGCTTCTGCCGTTCACGCACCAGCGAGAGGTTGATCGACGTCAGCTTGCTCAGGTACCAGGCATAGCCGACGGAAAAGCGCCGGGAGTCCTGGTCGCCCGAGGCGTCGCCGGTGGCCTTGCGGTTGGTGTCGTCCATCACGCGGTACGACGTGCGGAACTCTCCCGGCCCCAGGGGCACGCGCGCGCCCGCCGTCCAGACTACCTCGGAGCCGGTGTGGGCCGTGTTCACGCCGCTGGAGCGCGCGTAGGTGCCGACGAACTTCACCACGCCGAAGTCGTAGAAGCCGCCCAGGGTGTGGGTCTTGATGGCGCTGAAGATCGTCGGGATCGTGGTGTCCTGTTCCTTCTGGTAGGAATAGGCCAGCGACAGCGGCCCGTCGGCATAGACCAGATGGCCACCGACGCCGTTGGCCGAGACGCCTTCGCCGAAGCGCTTGATCACACCGGCATGGAAGCCGCCCACGGTGGGCGTCGTGTAGTAGACCGAGTTGTTCCACTGGTTCGCCGAGCGCGCGCCGCGCGTACCCATCGAGGCGTAGCTGTCGCCGATGAAGGCCTCGTAGCGCCCGGCCGTGCCGATGCCGTACTGCGGCGAGTGCAGGCGGCCCATCTTCACTTCGCCCCAGTCCTTGCTGGCCAGGCCGACCCAGGACTTGTCCTTGAAGAAGGCCGCCTGGTCGGTGATGGCGCCGGTGTCGGCGTTGAAGCGTGCCTCCATCATGAAGAAGGCGCTGAGCCCGCTGCCCAGGTCTTCCCGTCCGGAAAGGTTGAGCCGGCCGTTCGAGCTTTCGGCAACCTGGTTGCTGCTGTCGGTGCCTTTCGCCAGGTCGGTTGGCGCGTGCAGCAGGCCGAGGTCGACCCGGCCCGACAGCGTCAACGAGGACTGGGCGAGTGCGCTGGTGGCCAGCAGCACCGCAGAAGCCGGCAGGAACGCGGTTTTGAGTCTTTTCATCGTGTCTCCAGTGGGGCGCACGAAGGCCCGCTCGTGCGGTGCCTTCGACGCGGGTGCTCCAGCGGCCACCTCGATGGCATGGCGAGGCCGGAGCAAAGGGTTGAGGGAAACGCTGCGAAGGGCGTGCAGAAACAGGCTGGGCGCACGGCAGGTGCGTCAGCAGCACCCGGCGGCGGGCAACGCCGTCAGGGATCGGGGGCAGGGCGCAACCGCGGTGCGGCCGCACCCTGGGGGGTCAAAGGTAGTCGTCGCGGCGCGGAGAGAACTGGTCGAGCAGCGTGCTGCCGGCCTCGAGCGCGATCACGCCATGCGTGTGGTGCCGCGGGGCGAGAAAGGCGTCACCCGCGCGCAGCGTGCGTTTGACACCGGCCACCTCGACCTCGAACGCGCCGGCCACCACGTAGGCGATCTGGTCATGCGCGTCGTGGGCATGGGGTACGCCGACCGCATGGCGATCGAACTGCACCAGCACGGACATCAGGTGCGGCGTGTGGCCAACGATCTTGCGGCGGATGCCGCCGCCCAGTTCGGTCCAGGGCGTGGCGGCGTCATCGTAATAGGTGCTCATGGTCTCCCCCTTCGTGCACAAAAAATGTAGCTTGTTGTTTCGTATTCAAAAAATCGGTTTGGAACCTGGTTTTTGTGTACTATATCGCCTAACCTAAATAAATGAAACGACGGTTCATTAATTTGTGTTGCTAATTTTAAGTATGCGTGCGGCCACGTCGTATACGAAAGACAGACCAGAGATCCATCATCAACAGGAGACCCATGGAAATCCGCCAACCCATCCACAGCGACCATGCGCGAACGCTGGACACCGCCGGCTTGCGCCAGCAGTTCCTGGTCGAAGGCATCTTCGTGCCCGACACCGTTACGCTGACCTACAGCCACATCGACCGGATCATCGTCGGCGGCGTCATGCCGGTGTCCAAACCGGTGACCTTCGCCACCGCGCTCGGCCGGCACACCGGAACCGACTTTTTCCTGCAGCGGCGCGAGCTGGGCCTGATCAACATCGGCGGCGACGCCGTGGTGCGGGTCGATGGCCGGCGTTTCGAGGTGGCGGCGCGCGAGGCGCTGTACATCGGCCAGGGTGCCAAGGAGATCGAGTTCCTCAGCGTGGATGCCACCCAGCCGGCCAAGCTCTACTTCAACTCGGCGCCCGCGCACACCGCCTATCCGCACAGGAAGATCACGCTGGCCGAAGCCTCGCCCGAGACCCTCGGCGACGCCCGCAGCAGCAACCGCCGCACGATCCACAAGTTCATCGTGCCCGACGTGCTGCCCACCTGTCAGTTGCTGATGGGCATGACCCAGCTCGAGGAGGGCAGCCTGTGGAACACCATGCCCTGTCACACGCATGAGCGGCGCATGGAGGTGTACTTCTATTTCGGCATGGACACCAACGGCGTGGTGTTCCACATGATGGGCCAGCCGCAGGAGACCCGCCACATCGTGGTGCGCAACGAGCAGGCCGTGATCAGTCCGAGTTGGTCGCTGCACTCGGGCGTGGGCACGCAGGCCTACACGTTCATCTGGGGCATGGTGGGCGAGAACCAGGTCTTCAAGGACATGGACCACGTACCGATGACGGCGCTGCGCTGACAGGCCCCCCACCAGGCAAGGAAATCACCTTCATGATCCTCGATCAATTCAATCTCGGCGGCAAGGTCGCCATCGTCACCGGTTGCGACACGGGCCTCGGCCAGGGCATGGCGCGGGCGCTCGCCCAGGCCGGCGCCGACATCGTCGGCGTCAACGTGGTGGAGCCCGCCGAAACCATCCGGCAGGTGCAGGCGCTCGGCCGCAACTTCCTCGACCTGCGCGCCAACCTCGCCGACACCGGCTGCATCGAAGGCCTGGTGAAGAAGGCCGTCTCCGTCTCCGGGCAGATCGACATCCTGGTCAACAACGCCGGCATCATCCGCCGCGAGGATGCGCTGAAGTTCAGCGAGAAGGACTGGGACGACGTGATGAGCATCAACGCCAAGGCGGTGTTCTTCTTCTCGCAGGCCGTGGCGCGCCAGTTCGTCGCGCAGGGCACGGGCGGCAAGATCATCAACGTGGCCTCGATGCTGTCGTTCCAGGGGGGCGTGCGGGTGCCGTCGTACACGGCCTCCAAGAGCGCGGTGGTCGGCGTGACTCGCCTGATGGCCAACGAGTGGGCGGCGCGCGGCATCAACGTCAACGCGATCGCGCCGGGGTACATGGCGACCAACAACACCGCCGCGTTGCGTGCCGACGAGGGCCGCAATTCTTCGATCCTGGAGCGCATTCCCGCAGGCCGCTGGGGTACGCCGGAAGATCTGGGTGGCCCGGTGGTGTTCC
Organism: Rhodoferax koreense; assembly: GCF_001955695.1. Classification (NCBI taxonomy): domain Bacteria; kingdom Pseudomonadati; phylum Pseudomonadota; class Betaproteobacteria; order Burkholderiales; family Comamonadaceae; genus Rhodoferax; species Rhodoferax koreensis. The sequence goes on from NZ_CP019236.1 coordinate 2,505,571, forward strand.
TCGCCTCCAGCGCGTCCGACTACGTCAACGGCTACACCGTGGCTGTCGACGGCGGCTGGCTCGCCCGCTAGGGCGCACGGCCTCCAGAACGAAAAAACCAGGCGCGCTTGGGCGCCGGAGACAACCTGTCCGCGCCTGTGTGCGGGCAGGCATCCCATGCCGGGCCCCACGCCCGTTTCACCGGAGTTCCTCGCATGTACGAGAACAAGAAGATCGGCTTCATATTCGTGCTTCCCTTTTTCCTGGGAGTGCTCGGCTTCAAGCTATTTCCCTTCGTCATGAGCCTGGCCCTGAGCCTGACCCAGTACGACATCATCAACCCGCCCGAATACATCGGCCTGGAAAACTACAAGGAGTTGGTGGCCGACCCGCTGTTCCACAAGTCGCTCAGCGTGACGCTGGCCTTCGTGGCGCTGACCGTGCCGCTGCGCCTGGCGTTTGCGCTGTTCATTGCCCACGTGCTGAACTTCAAGCTGCGCGGCATCAACTTCTTCCGCTCGGCGTATTACCTGCCGTCCATCCTGGGCGGCTCGATCGCGGTGTCGGTGCTGTGGCGCTTCATCTTCTCGCAGAACGGCCTGGTGAACATGGCGCTGTCGCGGATCGGCATCGAGCCGATCCAGTGGCTGGCCGACGAGCACTACGCGATGTGGACCATCGTGCTGCTCAACGTCTGGCAGTTCGGCTCGGCGATGGTGATCTTTCTCGCGGCGCTGCAGAACGTGCCGACCTCGCTGTACGAGGCGGCCGAGATCGACGGCGCCTCGAAATGGCAGCAGTTCCTGCGCATCACGATCCCGCTGATCACGCCGGTGATCTTCTTCAACCTGATCATGCAGACGGTGAACGCCTTCCAGGAATTCAACGGTCCCTACATGGTCACCGAGGGCGGCCCGCTGCATTCCACCTATCTGCTGTCGCTCTACATCTACGACCAGAGCTTCCGCTTCTTCAACCTGGGCTACGGCAGCGCGCTGTCGTGGGTGATGTTCGCGATGGTGGTGTCGCTGAGCGCGATCTCCTTCTGGAGCTCGAAGTACTGGGTTTTCTATTCCGGCGAAAAGGACAAGAAATGAGCGCGATCCTGAATACCGCGGGCGCCGTGGTGTCCGACCACGAGGCACGCCGGACCGTTCGCCGCGAACGCATCAACGCGGCCATCCGCTACGTGCTGTTGGGCGCGGTGTTCCTGGTGATGCTGTACCCGATGCTGTGGCTGGTGGGCTCGTCCTTCAAGTCGAACTCCGAGATCTTCACCGAGATCGGCTTCTGGCCTTCGAAGTTCAACCTCGGCTCCTATGCCAAGGGCTGGAAGACCACGTCGGAGTACACCTTCGCCACCTACTTCCTGAACTCCTTCGCCATCATCATTCCGCGCATCATCGTCACCGTGATCTCCTGCGTGTTGGTGGCCTACGCCTTCGCGCGCTTCGAGTTCCATGGCAAGAAGATCCTGTTCGGCATCATGGTCGGCACGATGATGCTGCCCACCATCATCCTGCGGCTGCCGCAGTACCTGATGTTCAAGGAGCTCGGCTGGCTCGATACCTACCTGCCGCTGATCGTGCCCTCGGCCTTCGCCACCGACACCTTCTTCGTGTTCCTGCTGGTGCAGTTCCTGCGCGGCATACCACGCGACATGGAGGAGGCCGCGCAGATCGACGGCTGCAACCCGGTGCAGTTGCTCTGGTACATCATCGTGCCGCTGCTCAAGCCCGCCATCATCTCGGTGGTCGTGTTCCAGTTCATCTGGACCATGAACGACTTCATGGGGCCCCTCATCTACCTCTCGTCAGTGGAGAAATACCCGGTCTCCCTTGCCTTGAAGATGAGCATCGGCGCCACCGAGGAAGTCGAATGGGCCAGCGTCATCGCCATCTCGGTGGTCGCGCTCGTGCCTTCCATCGTCGTGTTTTTCCTGGCCCAGCGCCATTTCATCGAGGGTGCCTCTTCCAGCGGCATCAAAGGTTAATCGGAGACAAGAATGGCACAACTCAGCCTCAAGAAAATCGAGAAGATCTATCCCAACGGCTTCAAGGCGGTGCACGGCATCGATCTGGACATCCGAGACGGCGAATTCATGGTGTTCGTCGGCCCCTCCGGCTGCGCCAAGAGCACGGTGCTGCGCATGATCGCGGGCTTGGAGACCATCAGCGGCGGCGAACTGCACATCGGCAGGAAGGTGGTGAACAACCTCGCGCCCAAGCAGCGTGGCATCGCCATGGTGTTCCAGAACTACGCGCTGTATCCCCACATGAAGGTCTATGACAACCTGGCCTTCGGCCTGAAGCTGTCGGGCCTCAAGAAGGGCGAAGTCGATGCCCGGGTAAAGGAGGCCGCGCGATTGCTGGAGCTGGAGAAGCTGCTCGATCGCTATCCCAAGCAACTCACCGGCGGACAGGCTCAGCGTGTGGCCGTGGGCCGCGCGATCGTGAAGAAGCCCGAGGTCTTCCTGTTCGACGAACCCCTGTCCAACCTGGACGCCAAGCTGCGTGCCTCGATGCGCGTGCGCATCACCGAGCTGCACAGCACGCTGCGCGAAAAGGGCCACCCGTCCACCGTGGTCTACGTGACCCACGACCAGACCGAGGCCATGACCATGGGCGAGCGCATCTGCGTGCTGAAGGAAGGCACGATCCAGCAAGTCGATTCGCCGACGGCGCTTTATGAGCGGCCCGCCAATGCGTTCGTCGCGGGCTTCATCGGATCGCCCGAGATGAACCTGCGCGAGGCCACCGTCGTCAGCCATGGCACGGGCGTGGCGTTGCTGGTGGGCGGCGCGACCTTGCCCGTACCGGAGGCCAAGGTCAGCAAGCTGCGGCCGCACCTGGGCAAGACGGTCAGGCTCGGCATCCGCCCCGAGCAGATCACCGCGGGCATGTCGAAGGATGCACCGGTCACGCTGGTGCAAGGCACGCTGCGCCTGGTGGAGAACATGGGCAGCGAAGTCTTCGTGCACTTCGACATCGGCGGCGTGCCGTTCACAAGCCGCGTTCCGGCCGACCAGCTGTGCGGCGTGCAGGACAAGTCGCGTGGCGAACCGCACGGCTTCGGCTTCCAGATGGGCCTTTGCCACGCCTTCGACAACGAGAGTGGCGCCAACCTGCTGCTCTGACGACCGCCGCCCGCTATCCACCCCTTCAGACCCCCAAGGAGACCCCATGAAAAGAAGAGACGGCCTGCTGGCCACCGCCGCATTGGCCATGACCGCTTTGTCCCCGGCGCTGGTGCGCGCACAGGAACCCACGACCACGCTGCGTTTCTCGTGGTGGGGCGGCGGCAACCGCCATGACGCGACGCTCAAGGCCATCGCCGCCTTCGAAGCGAAGAACCCGGGCGTGAAGATCAAGGCCGAGTACATGGGCTTCCAGGGCTATCTGGAGCGGCTGTCGACGCAGATCGCGGGCGGCTCCGAGCCCGACATCATGCAGGTCAACTGGGCCTGGGTGTCGCAGTTCTCCAAGACAGGCGAAGGCTTCCTCGACCTCGGCAAATACCGCAGCCTCATCGCGCTGAACCAGTTCGCCGACAACGACATCAAGATGGGCACGGTGAACGGCAAGCTCAACGCCCTGCCGGTGTCGTACACGGCGCGGGTCTTCGTGTGGAACCGCGCCGCCTATGAGCGCGTCGGCCTGGCCATGCCGGCGACCTGGGACGACCTGCTGGCCGCGGGCCCGGTGTTCCAGAAGAAGGTGGGCGACAACGGTTACGCGATCGACATCGACCCGTACGACACCCTGCTGCTGGCGCACAGCTACGTCTACCAGAAGTTCGGCACGCCGTACGTCAACCCCAGCGCCCCGAGCGTGGCCATGAGCGAAGCCGCGCTGCTCGAATGGATCCAGGCGTACAAGCGCTTTTCGAGCAACCACGTGGGTGTGCCGCTGCCCGTGCGCACGGGGCTGGGCGGCGCCGAGAAACCCACCGAGCAGCAGCAGGACTGGGTGGTGGGCAACTGGGCGGGCAACTACACCTGGGACTCGGTGCTGGGCCTGCGCGCGAGCACGCTCGACAAGAACCAGAAGCTGGACATCGGCGAGTTCCTCACATTGCCAGGCGCCAGGAATTCGGGCATTTTCGGCCGGCCCTCGCTGATGTTCGCCGGTGGCAAGAAGACCAGGAACCCCGAGATGGTGGCCAAGTTCATGAACTTCATGACCACCGATCCGGAGGCCGGCGCCATCCTGGGCCTCACGCGCGGCGTGCCTTCGGCGGACAGCCAGTTCCGCGCGCTGGTCAAGGCCAACACGCTGCAGGGCATCGAGCTCAAGGCGCACCTGCAGATCAAGGCCAAGAAGGATGCGGGACAGATCGACCTGCCTTCGCCGCTGTTCGAACACGCGCGCTTCCAGAAATTCGTGCGCGAGGTGTTCGAGGCGGTCGCCTACGGCAAGGTCAGCGACCAGGAGGCCGCGCGTCGCCTGCTGGACGAGGGCAACAGCCTGCTCAAACGCATCAAGTAGCCATTCATCCGTTCACGATCGTTTCGCACCACCATTTCGCATCACAGTTCCCGACAGCATGAGCAAGCACACCAACCGCCGGTTCGAATTCGCCAGCACCCATGACCGCGACACCGGCGCGCGCGTCACGCGGCTGACACCTGTGGACGTGACCTGTCACCGCACCTATTTCTACCAGAAGTGTTTCACGAACGACGGTGCCCGGCTGCTTTTCGGCGGGCAGTTCGGTCCGCACTGGAACTACCACCTGCTGGACCTGGCTTCGCAGACTGCCGTGCAGTTGACCGACCAGGCCGAGGAAAACACCTTCGGCGGCTTCCTGAGCCCGGACGATCGGTTTCTCTACTTCGTGCGTGCCGAACGCCAGTTGATCCGGTTGTCGCTCGACACGCTCGCGGAGGAGGTGGTCTACACCGTGCCGCCGGACTGGGTAGGTTATGGCACCTGGGTCGCCAACACCGCCTGCACCAAGATGGTGGGCATCGAAATCGCCGCAACAGACTGGTTCCCGCTGACCGACTGGCAGAAGTTTCGCGAGATGTTCCATGCGAAGCCGCGCTGCCGGCTGATCCGCATCGACCTGCGCACCGGCGAGCGCGACGTGGTGCACGAGAACAACCTGTGGCTCGGCCATCCGCAGTACCGGCCGTTCGACGACCATACCGTGGCCTTCTGCCACGAGGGCAACCACGACCTGGTGGACGCGCGGATGTGGTTCGTCGACGAGGACGGGCGCAATGTGCGCTGTGCGAAGGAACACCTGCCGGGTGAGAGCTGCACGCATGAATTCTGGGTGCCAGATGGCTCGGCAATGGTCTACGTCTCCTACCTGCAGGGCCAGCGCGAGCGGTGGATCTGTTCGCTCGACCCGGTCACGCTGGAGAACCGCCGCCTCATGCAGATGCCGCCGTGCTCGCATCTGATGAGCAACCACGACGGCAGCCTGCTCGTGGGCGACGGTGCGAACACGCCGGTGGACGTGGCCGACCCAGGCAGCCACCGCATCGAAAGCGACCCCTATCTGCACCTCTTCGACCTGAAGGCCGGCACCACGCGCCGCATCGCGCGGCACGACAGCAGCTGGGCGGTCTACAAAGGCAACCGGCAGGTCACCCATCCCCATCCCTCGTTCACGCCCGATGAACGGCAGGTGCTCTACACCTCGGACCGGGACGGCGAGCCCGCGCTGTACCTGGCCGATCTCTGAGCGCATCGCGATGACCATGAACACTCGTTTTTCCAGACGCACGGCCTGCCTGGCCGCCATCACCTGCGTCGTTGCGCTGGCCGGTTGCGCCGCTGGCGGCCCGGGTGGCGGCCAGGCCGGTGGAATCGATCCGGCCCGCCAGGCACTCGTGTCCAAAGACGGCTGGGCCGCCGACGGCACAGGCACGACCGGCGGCGCCCGCGCCCGGCCCGACCGGGTCTTCGACGTACGCAACCGCGCCGAACTGGTCGCGGCCCTCGGGCGGGCCGATGGCGACGCGGCCAGCGAGCCCAGGATCGTGCGTGTGCATGGCGCCATCGACCTCAGCGTGGACGACGCGAACCGATCCATCGGTTTCGAGGCCTTCCGAGACCCGGCCTTCAGCTGGGACGCCTACTTCCAGGCCTACGACCCGGCCACCTGGGGCCGGCAGCCGCCGGCAGGCCCGCTGGAGGACGCGCGCCTGCGCTCGGCACGCAACCAGGCCGCCCGCGTGGTCGTTACGGTGCCGTCGAACACCACGCTGATCGGCGTGGGCGCCGACGCCAGCATCGTGAACGGGATGCTGCTGTTGAGCAAGGTGGAGAACATCATCATCCGCAACCTCCGCTTCGCGGACGCCTTCGACCATTTCCCCGCCTGGGACCCGAAGGACAATGCGGGCGGTGAGTGGAACTCCGAATACGACAACGTCTCGCTCAGGGGGGCCAGGCACGTCTGGATCGACCACTGCAGCTTTGGCGACGGCACCCGGCCCGACAATACCGCGCAGACCGCGTTCGGCCGGCCGATGCAGCACCACGATGGCCTGCTCGACATCACGCTGCAGTCGAGTTTCGTCACCGTGTCGTACAACCATTTCAAGGAACACGACAAGACCAGCCTGGTCGGTTCGAGCGACGGCCAAACCGACGACGAAGGTCAGCTCAAGGTGAGTTTTCACCACAACCTGTGGGAATACACCAAAGAACGCTCGCCGCGCGTGCGTTACGGCCAGGTGCACCTGTACAACAACCTGTACGTGGTGCGTACGGCCCAGCCCTATGCGCACGGCTATTCGATCGGAATCGGCTTCAGGTCGCGGATCTTCAGCGAAAACAACGCCTGGGAGACGCCCCCTGGCGTCGGAACGAAGGCGCTGACGAAGCTGTGGAAGGGCAGCGCGTTCCGTGACCGCGGCAGCCTGTTGAACGGCCAGCCGGTCGATCTGCTGGCCGGGCTGCGGGACGCGAACCCGGGTGTCAGCGTGGACGGTGAGGTCGGGTGGACGCCGTGGCTGCACGGTGTGGTGGAGCCGACAGGGGAGGTGGCGCGCAGTGTGCGGGCATCGGCGGGTGCGGGCCGGCTGTGAGGCAGCGCGGCCGAATTCGGCGCTCGATCCAGTGCGCCGGTCGCACGGCAGATGCAACGGGGATAATGGTGCGCGTTGCAACACTTCTCGTACGAATCGAACACCATGGACGATGATTTTCCAGACTCGAAGCAGCCGGAATCCGTGGCGGCCGTCTTGAAGGTATTCGCCATCCTGCAGTCGCTTGCGGACCGCAGCGAAACCGGCGTCTCCGAACTTTCGATGCGGCTGGCCATGCCCAAGGCCACCGTCTACCGCTTCCTGCAGACCATGCGCAGCCTGGGCTACGTGCGCCAGGAGGCCGACAGCGAACGTTACGGCCTCACCATGAAGCTGTTCGAACTCGGCGCCAAGGCCCCGGTGTATCCCGACATCATCGAACTTGCCAAGCCGCACATGCATGCGCTGTCCGACCAGACGGGCGAGACGATCCACCTGGGCATGCTGATCGACAGCGACATCATCTACGTGCACAAGGTGGATTCGCGCCACATGCTGGGCATGTACTCCAAGGTGGGCAAGCGCGCGCCCATTCACTGCACGGCCATCGGCAAGGTGCTGCTGGCCTGGGAAAGCGACCAGCAACGCGAACACCTGCTGCAAGGCGTCGACTTCAAGCGCTACCGCGAGAAGACCATCACCAGCAAGTCTCGCTTCATCGAAGAGCTGAACCGCACCCGCGAGCAGGGCTTCGGCGAGGATCGCGAGGAATTTGACGATCACATCCGCTGCCTGGGCATGCCGATCTTCGACCGCCTGAACCAGGCGGTTGCCGCGATCAGCATTTCCTTTCCTACGTTCCGCTACGACGAGGCGCGCGAGCCCGAGATCGTGGCCATGCTGCGCGATGCGAGCCGGGACATGTCGCGCCAGATCGGTTGCGTGGACTTTCCGCTGGACGGGCCTGTTCCGGCCGCCCGCAGGCGCTGACCCTCAGCCCGGCGGGACGGAGCCGATCTGCAGCGGCGTGACCGGCAAAGACGCCGGTGAGGGATCTCGCACGCTGGCTTGGTAGGTGGTCTCGCCGGCGATGGCGGCGTCTGCCGCGTCGAATTCCTGCAAGGTCACCTGGATGCGTTGACGACGGAGCTCTTCGGAGCCTGATTCCTGCTGGCGTCGGTACCGGTTGGCGTCGATCAGGGCCGGCAGCAGGGCCCGGGTCCAGGAAGTCTGAACCCCCAGTGTATCGGCGACGTCGGATCCATGAATATGGCGGCAGAAGGCGTGCATGAGGCCGATCGACACTTCGCACGGCACGTCCAGCGCCGGCGCCAGCAATTGCCCGGAAGCCTCCAGCATGCTGAAGGTGAGCATCCTCGAATCCTTGTCGGGCGCAGGCAGGGTGCTGTCGATGGCCTCGAGCAGGCAGGCGGCGTCGGTCTGGTTGCCGATCGCGCCGTAGAGCGCGGGTTCGATGCCGAGCAGGCCGGCGATGGTTCGCCAGAGCGCATAGAGATCGGAAAGGTCGGCCTCGGAAAATCCGAGCCCAAGCCGTTCGAGGGCCTGGAACGGGACGACCGTGAAATCGAGCCAGGTGCGAAGCAGATCGAGTTGGCTGATAGGCACGCTGGCGCCCGTGGCGCCGGGGTGTGCGCGCAGTGTCGCCGCCCGCACCCTTGCATGAAGCAGTCGCACCTGCAGCGTATGGACGTAGCCAGCAGCGCCGGGCCGCAGTCCGTCTGGACGTACCACCTGGTGGCTCCATGCCGACGTTTCGGCCAGCCGTCTGGCGGTCCGTTCCTTGAGGTTGCGCGTATTCATCAGCACCTTGGCGATCGCCGGCGACCGGTAGGTATGGGCCAGCGATCCGGGCCCAAGCGCGACCGTCAGCCAGAAGGCCGGAATGGTCAGCCACGCGGCGCAGCCGCGGCCAACGCTTTCCGTGTCCGCCGATGGAGGCGGTGACTCCGCACTGCGCAGCAACGCTTCGAGTGCCGAAGGACAGGTCGCCAGCGAGGCCCGCCCGTTGCGGATGCCGCGGTCGATCAATGCGCGATCGAGCGCCGGATTTTCATCGAATTCCTGGATGACGGCGTCGGCGAGGGGGTCGCCACGGTGATCGCTTCCTGCGAGCTTGGCCTGCATGGTGGGGGTTGTCGTTTCTGTCATGTTGAAGGTGTGGGTTACGGTGAGCGAGTCGTCACGGTAGGGGAGCGCGCGCGATGGCGCATCGTCTAAACCGATGAGTCGCCGCAGCCACGCCTGCAACGCTGGGGCACGCCTGATCGCGTGCCTACCCGGGATGTCGATCCCGTCTCAGGGGCGGTTCGTGGAGGCCGCCCGCTTGCGCTTCTCGTTCTTGTGTTCGGCCACAAGCTCCATCTGGCCCTGTGCGTTCTCGCGTTCGAGTCGCACGGTGAAGCCCCAGAGGTAGGCAATGTGTTCCAGCATGGTGGCGGCAGAATCGCCGAGCGGGCGGCGCTGGTGCGCGAAATGGCGCAGGGTGAGCGAGCGGTCGCCGCGCAGGTCCACGTTCCAGACCTGGATGTTGGGCTCGCGGCTGCCCAGGTCGTATTGTTCGGACAGCTGGTGGCGCAGTTCGCGGTAGCCGTTGTCGTCGTGGATGACTTCGATCTCCAGCTTGGCGCGCGAGTCGTCGTCGAGCACGGAGAACAGCCGGAATTCGCGCATCAACCTGGGCGACAGGTATTGCGCGACGAAGCTCTCGTCCTTGAAGTTCTGCATCGCGAAGTCGAAGGTCTCGCGCCAATTGGAGCCGGCGATATCGGGAAACCAGGCCCGGTCTTCGTCGGTGGGTTCCTCGCAGATGCGCCGGATGTCTCGCCACATCGCAAAGCCCAGCGCATACGGGTTGATGCCCGAGAAATACGGACTGTTGTACGGCGGCTGGTAGACCACGTTGGTGTGCGACTGCAAAAACTCCAGCATGAAGCCGTCGTTCAGTTGGCCCTCGTCGTACAGCGTGTTGAGCAGGGTGTAGTGCCAGTAGGTGGCCCAGCCTTCGTTCATCACCTGGGTCTGGCGCTGCGGGTAGAAATACTGGCCGATCTTGCGCACGATCCGCACCACCTCGCGCTGCCAGGGGTCGAGCAGCGGCGCGTTCTTCTCCATGAAATACAGCAGGTTTTCCTCCGGTTCCGGAGGAAAGCGTTTTTCGACTTCGCGCTCTTCGGCCTCGGCCTTGGGCGGCAGGGTGCGCCAGAGGTCGTTGACCTGGGCCTGCAGGTATTCCTCGCGCTCCTTCTGGCGCAGGGTTTCCTTCTCCAGCGAAAGCTGTGGCGAACGCTTGTAGCGGTCCACGCCGACGTTGGTCAAGGCATGGCAGGCATCGAGCAGCCGCTCCACGGCCTCCACGCCGTAGCGTTCTTCACACTGGGCGATGTAGTTCTTGGCGAACACCAGGTAGTCGACGATGGCGTCGGCGCTCGTCCATTGCCGGAACAGGTGATTGCCCTTGAAGAAGGAGTTGTGGCCGTAGGCCGCGTGCGCGATCACCAGGGCCTGCATCGGCAAGGTGTTCTCGTCCATCAGGTAGGCGATGCACGGGTCGGAATTGATCACGATCTCGTAGGCCAGGCCCATCTGGCCACGCTTGTAGCGGTTCTCCGTGGCGAGGAAGTGCTTGCCGAAAGACCAGTGGTGGTAGTAGACGGGCATGCCGATCGAGGCATAGGCGTCCATCATCTGCTCGGCGCTGATGACTTCCAGCTGGTGCGGATAGCAGTCGAGCTTGTAGCGCGCGGCGACCTTGCCGATGGCCTCGTCGTATTCCTCGATCGCCTCGAAGGTCCATTCCGAGCCGGCTGGCAGCTGTTTCACCGGGGTTTTCATGAGGGCTGACATGGGGAGCCTCCTGTCGTGGTTGAGGCGCGCGGCCGGCTACGCCTGCTTTTTCTTGAAGAGTTCACGGAACACCGGGTAGATGTCCGCCACGTTGGCGATGCGCTGCATCGCGAAGCGGCCCGATTTCTCTTCCTGCAGCCGCGCGTATTCTTCCCACAGGTTCTGCGGCGGGCCGTCGGTGATCTCGATGTAGGCGAAATATTGCGTCAGCGGCAGGATCGAGCCCTCCAGCAAGGCGCGGCACTTCGGGGAATCGTCGTGCCAGTTGTCGCCGTCCGACGCCTGCGCGCCGTAGATGTTCCAGGCGTTGCTCGGGTAGCGCGCGGTGATGATCTCGTGCATCAGCGTGAGGGCGCTCGACACCACCGTGCCGCCGGTCTCGCGCGAGGTGAAGAAGTCGTCCTCGTCCACTTCCGAGGCCACCGTGTGGTGGCGGATGAATACCACCTCGATGCGCTCGTAGTTGCGGTTGAGGAACAGGTACAGCAGCATGAAGAAGCGCTTGGCGATGCTCTTGCGCTCCTCGTCCATCGAGCCTGAGACGTCGAGCAGGCAGAACATCACCGCCTGCGTGGTCGGCTGCGGGATCTTGACGCGGTTGTTGTAGCGCAGGTCGAAGGTGTCGACGAAAGGCATGGCCTCGATCTTGGCGCGCACCTTGGCGATCTCGCGGCGCAGGCGCTCGGCTTCCTCGGAGCTGTCGAACGCCTCGGCCGGCAGCGTCTCGCGCAACGCCTTGAGTTCGGCCTCCAGCGCACGCAGTTGCGCCGCGTAGGGCCCGCCGATGGCGATCCGCCGGCCGGCCGCGCCGCGCATGGTGCGGCCGAGGTTGATGTTCGTCGGCACGCCGGTCTGCACGAAGCCCGCACGGATGCGCCGGTACTGGTCGATGCGGGCGAGCTGCTGCTTCACAAGGTTGGGCAGCGCCATCTCGTCGAAGAAGATGTCGAGGAACTCGTCCTTGGACAGCGTGAAGACGAACTCGTCGAGCCCTTCGCCGTCCTGCGCGGCCTGACCCTTGCCACTGCCGCCACCGCCCCCGCTGGGCGGCCGGTCGACCTGGTCGCCGCGGTTGAAGCGGTCGTTGCCGGGGCGCACGGTTTCCCACACGCCGCCACGGCCGTGCTCGAACTGCGGCTCGTTGATGTCCTTGCCGGGAATGCCGATCTTCTCGCCGTTGTCCAGATCGCGCACGCCGCGCTTGTTGATGGCGTCGGACACGGCCCGGCGGATCTGGCCCTTGAAGCGCTGGATGAATCGGCTGCGGTTGACCGAGCTCTTGTTCTTGCTGTCAAACCGCCGGTCGACGATGCGTACGGTCATTCAAACTCCCGTGTTGCCTGCGATAGCCTCGAGATGGTCTCAAGAGGATTTTCTGACCCGCAGATACCATTCGCACAACAGGCGTACCTGCTTCTCGGTATAGCCCTTGGAGATCATGCGGTTCACGAAGTCCTGGTGCTTCTTCTGCTCTTCGTTGCTGGCCTTGGTGTTGAAGGAAATCACCGGCAGCAGTTCCTCGGTGTTGGAGAACATCTTCTTCTCGATCACCGCGCGCAGCTTCTCGTAGGAGGTCCAGCTCGGGTTCTTGCCGTCCTGCCGGGCGCGTGCGCGCAGCACGAAGTTGACGACTTCGTTGCGGAAGTCCTTCGGGTTCGAAATGCCGGCCGGCTTCTCGATCTTCTCGAGTTCGTCGTTGAGCGCGCTGCGGTCGAGTATTTCGCCCGTGTTCGGGTCGCGGTATTCCTGGTCCTGGATCCAGAAGTCGGCATAGACGACGTAACGGTCGAAGATGTTCTGGCCGTATTCCGAATAACTCTCGAGGTACGAGGTCTGGATTTCCTTGCCGATGAATTCGGCATACCGCGGCGACAGGAATTCCTTGATCGAGCGCAGGTATTTTTCCTCGACCTCGGGCGCGAACTGCTCCTGTTCGATCTGCTGCTCGAGCACGTACATGAGGTGCACCGGATTGGCCGCCACCTCGCGGTGGTCGAAGTTGAAAACACGCGACAGGATCTTGAACGCGAAGCGGGTCGACAGCCCGTTCATGCCTTCATCCACGCCGGCGAAGTCGCGGTATTCCTGGTAGCTCTTGGCCTTGGGGTCGGTGTCCTTCAGGTTCTCCCCGTCATAGACGCGCATCTTCGAAAAGATGCTCGAATTCTCAGGCGCCTTCAGCCGCGAGAGCACCGAGAATTGCGCCAGCATGCGCAACGTGTCGGGCGCGCAGGGCGCGTTGGCCAGAGAGGAGTTGGTGACGAGTTTCTCGTAGATGTGGATCTCGTCGGACACGCGCAGCGAGTAGGGCACCTTGACGATGTAGATCCGGTCGAGAAAGGCCTCGTTGTTGCGGTTGTTCTTGAAGGCCTGCCATTCCGATTCGTTCGAGTGGGCGAGGATCAGCCCATCGAACGGAATGGCGCCGAAACCTTCCGTGCCCTTGTAGTTGCCTTCCTGCGTGGCCGTGAGCAGCGGGTGCAGCACCTTGATCGGCGCCTTGAACATTTCCACGAATTCCAGCACGCCGCGGTTGGCCAGGCACAGGCCGCCGGAATACGAATACGCGTCCGGGTCGTCCTGCGAATAGGTCTCGAGCTTGCGGATGTCGATCTTGCCGACCAGCGCCGAGATGTCCTGGTTGTTCTCGTCGCCGGGCTCGGTCTTGGAGACGGCGATCTGCGACAGCACCGACGGGCGCAGCTTGACCACGCGGAACTTGGTGATGTCGCCGCCGAACTCCTGCAGCCGCTTCACGGCCCATGGGCTCATGATGGTGTTGAGGTAGCGGCGCGGGATGTTGTAGTCGTCCTCGAGCAGCTTGGCGTCTTCCTCCGGCCTGAACAGGCCCAGCGGCGACTCGTGCACCGGGGAGCCCTTGATCGCGTAGAACGGCACGCGCTCGATCAGGTGTTTCAGTTTTTCAGCCAACGATGACTTGCCGCCGCCCACTGGCCCGAGCAGGTACAGGATCTGCTTCTTTTCCTCCAGGCCCTGGGCGGCATGGCGGAAGTAGGAAACGATGCTCTCGATCACTTCCTCCATGCCGTAGAGGTCCCGGAAGGCCGGGTAAATCTTGATCATCTTGTTGGCGAAGATGCGCGACATGCGCGGATCGGTGCGCGTGTCCACCATCTCGGGCTCGCCGATCGCCATCAGCATGCGTTCGGCCACGCTGGCATAGGCCGAGGCATCCTTCTTGCACAAGTCCAGGTATTCCTGGATCGACATTTCTTCTTCCTGGGCCGCCTCGAAGCGGCTTTGGTAGCGCGTGAAAATGGACATGACTCTCTCCTGGTGAAGGAAACAATACGGTCTGTGCAGGCTCGCCTCTTAATCGGCTATTTCACCCTTATCAACGATCATAGGCCTTCCGTGTTGACATGCGAAACGAATTCTCCGCTGTTAGTGCAGGACATCCAAAACGCGATCGAGCCCACCTGCATTGATCGCTATCATGGCCTTCTCGCGCACCCGTGGCTTGGCGTGGTAGGCCACCGAAAGACCGGCCACGGCCATCATCGGCAGATCGTTGGCACCGTCGCCCATGGCGATCGCCTGGCTCGGCGCAATGCCCAGTCTGTCGCAGGTTTCCAACAGCATCCTGCGCTTTTCATCGCCGTCGCAGATGTCGCCCCAGGGCTGGTCGACCATGCGGCCGGTCAGCAGGCCGTCCTCGATCTCCAGCACGTTGGAACGGGTGAAGTCGATCTTCAGCAGGTCGCGCACATGGTCGGTGAAGAAGGTGAAGCCGCCACTCACCAGCAGGACCTTCATGCCCGCGGCCTGGCAGGCCGCAACGAGCCGCTTCGCGCCGGGATTGAGTTGCAGCCGCTCGCGCAGCACCTGTTCCATGCTGGCCACGCTCACGCCCTTGAGCAGCGCCACACGGCGGCGCAGGCTTTCCTTGTAGTCGCTGATCTCGCCGCGCATCGCCGCTTCGGTGATGGCCGAGACCTCGGCCTTTCGGCCCGCGGCATCGGCAATTTCATCGACACATTCGATATTGATCAGTGTCGAATCCATGTCGAACGCGATGAGCTTGAAGTCGCGCATCGACAGCGGGGGACGGATGTTCTGGATCACGAGGCCGGGTGCGAATTCGATGGCTTCGGCTTGGTGGCTTGAAGGGCTGTTGGACATGGGTGAAGAATCGGGAAGTAAGGAAGTAAAGTTGAAAAAATTCGCAGGGCGGTGCATCAGCGGGCGCCGTCACCGGCGAGGAAATACGGCGCCCAGAAGTACGGATGGCGGTACAGCGCACCGAACTTGCCGGCCGACATCTCGCGCTGGCTCGCCGCCAGGGCCTGCGCCTTGCCGAGCGCGGGGTCCTGCGCCAAGGTCCGGAAGGTCTGTACCGTCAGGTCCTTGGCCGATTGCGATTCCACCGCCCATTGCGTGGCCATGAGCGTGCGGGCGCCGGACGCGAAGAAGCCGCGCAGCAGGGCGGCCATCGAGTCGCCGGCCGCGCCGCTGGCGTAACCGGTGTTGCAGGCCGACAGCAGCACCATGTCGGCATCGAGCCGCAGGCCGACGATGTCGTCGATCGTCAGCACCGAATCGGCCAGGCCCTGTCCCTCGTAGGACATCGCCAGGCCGGCCTTGGGCATGCCGGGCACCTCGCCGGGCAGCAGGCCGTGCGTGGCGAAGGCGACGACGCGGGTGTCGACCAGGTTCTGCCGCATCACCTGGCTGCGCGAGGCGCTGGTGCCGCGCAACACGCTGGCCGCATCGGCGCCGAGCGCGTTGCCGATGGCCTGGACTTCGTCCATTGTTTCAGGCAACGGCCGGATGCGGCGGTAGTCGAGCGCCGGGCGCAGTCCAGGTTCGACCGGCAAGGCGTTCTGGCGCACCACGCGGCTGGTGGCCGGGGCGGCCGCCGGGGTGTCGCGTCCGTCGAAACTCGGGTCGGCGAAGGCCGTGAACGGCAGCTTCGCCCGGGACGGGCCATGCCCGCGCGCCAGCATCAGGGAGGATGCGCTGGGCATCAGCACCGGCGTGGCCTGGCCGATCCACCAACTGGCCTGATCGAGCTTCGTGGCGGGCTGCGTGACCAGCACGTTCCACGGCACGTTGCTCAGTACACCGCCGGCCGCGATGTAGACCGTGCGCGCCCCGCGCAGCGGCTGCGCCAGCGGGGCCAGCCAGGTCCGGTACACGGCATGGCTGGCCGCGAGGTCGAAGCCGGCCAGGTCGTTGTCCTTCTCCGGCGGCCGGCCGGCGTCGAACGGCGCGCGCAGCGCGGCGATGGCCTTGCGGGCCTCGGCGCGCGAGGTGGCGATGCGCAGGGCCTGCAGGCCGCCGCCGGGCTGGACCACGAAGGCGTAGGCGCTCTGCGGGCCGGCGTAGAAGTTGACATAGGCCTCGCCTGGGCGCAGCGCCGCACCCAGCGTGGCGGCGCTCGGGATGCTCGGACTGATCAGTTCGCGGTAGACCGGAAACGCCGCGGCGATCTGGCGGCGCAGTTCGACCAGCCGGGCGGTGCTGGCGGCAAAGCTCTTCTGTTTTTCAGCCTGCTCGGCCTCGCGGCGCTTTTGCTGCTTCTCGTCCACCTTCTCCTGTTTCGCCAACCGCTCGAGCCGGTCGGTGGCGACGTTGAACGCGCGCCGGCTCGTCGACTCCTCGAAGCGCAACTGCTGCTCCTGCTCGACGAGATCGCGCAGCTTGGGGTCGCTCGCTGCCAGCCGGGCCGCGCCATCGGCGAGCGCACCTTGCGACGCACTGGTGCGCAGCAGTTCGGCGACGCGGAAGGCCAGCGCGGCCGCGCTTGGCGACGGAGCCTGCCCGGAACCGGGCAGCAGCGTGTCCAGGATCTTGGCCAGCGCGCCGTCTTCCACATACGAACCGCGGTAGTTGGCGTCCACCCAGTCGTCGCCGGTGCTGGCCAGTCGCGACACGAAACGCGCCATCGCCGCCTCGGACACGGGTGCCGCCGGGTCGTTCAACTGGTACAGCATCTGCATCGCGACCTGGTACTTGTAGAAGGCATTGTCCGAACCCCGGCGCTTGAGATTGGACGCCACCACCACACCGACGCGGTCCGACGCGTCGGCCCACTGGCCGCGCGAGGCCATGAACAGGGAATCGGCTTCCACGCCCGCGAAGCTGCCATTCAGCACCACGTTGGCTGCACGCGCGCGCTGCAGCCGGTCCGCATCGTCCTGGTAGTCGCCGATGCGGCCCATCGCCAGCGCGATCATCAGCCGCAGCCGGCGCGAGACGCCCAGCGCCACCTCATGCTCCTGCGCGCCGGCCTTCAGGTAGCCGGCAATACCGGCGTCCACCGCCGCCAGCGCCGCATCGTAGTCGTCGTGCGAACACAGCGCGATCGCCAGCGCGGTGTTCAGGCTGGCCAATTGGTAGGGCGTGGCATACAGGTCCGGGCGCGTGGCCACGCGCTGCTGGATGCCCCGGATGTAGCTCAGCGCCTCCTCGCGGCGGTTGTTCTGCACCAGCAGCAGCACGTGCACCTGCACGTTGTTGAGCAGTTCGTTGGCGGCCGCCTGGTGGCGTTTCGGGCTGAGCGCGGGGTCGTTGAAATTGGCCCAGGCCAGCTCCGAGCGTTCGCGCGTCTTGGACAGCGCGATGTCGTGGCGGCCGGTTGCGCGCCGGGCGATCTCGGCTTCGGCCTGCAGGAAGGTGTAGGACGGGTCGCTGTTCAGTTTCTCGTATTCCTCGGCCGGGGTGTCTTTGGCCAGTTGCTTGGCGCGCTGCACCGCGCGCTGGCTTTTCGGATAGTCGCCGATCAGCGCGTAGCTCACCGCCAGCGAGGATGCGGCCAACGACCGGCGGCCCGGCGAGATACTCGCATCCTCGAGCAGATCGTCGCGCACCTTCAGCGACTCGGGAATGCGCGCGCCGCGGGCGTAGGCACTGATGAGTTCGCTGTACACGCGGTAGCGCGTCTCGCCATCCTGGGCGGCCGTGAGTTGCTGGCGCAAGGCCTGCACCCGGGTTTCGAGGTCTTCCTTCGCGGCGGCTTCGGGCGCGCGATCGGCCGGTGCTGCATCCTCTTCCGCGGCCATCTCGGACATCTCCGAGATCTCGGCCCTGCCAGCGGAGGGCTGGGCGCCGGCTGGGGTCGACAGCAGCGCCACCACCAACCCGGCGGCGGCCCCGAGCGCGGCGATCGGCTTGCATTTCACTGGAAGACGCATGAAAAACCTCCGAAGGTCAAGGATTTTGTCCCATGCCCTCGGCCTGCGCCTGTTTCACCGCGCCGAGGCTGCGTAATACGTCACGCACCATCTGCGCCCGGTCCTTCGGGTCGGGCAGTGCACGTTCGATGCGCAGCTTGTCGTTCCCGGCAAGCTTGATGTACTTGTTCTTCTGGATCAGTTCGATGATGCGGATCGGCTCGAACGGCGGGTTCGGCTTGAAGGTGATGTGGATGATGCCGGGCGCGGCGTCCACCTTCACCACGCCATAGGGCCGGGCGATCACGCGCAGCCGGTGCACGTCAATCAGTGTCTGCGCCTGGGGCGGCAGCTTGCCGAAGCGGTCGACGATCTCCTCCAGCAGGCCGTCGATCTGGTCGGTGGTCCTGGCCGTCGCCAGCTTCTTGTAGAACGACAGGCGCAGGTGCACGTCGCCGCAGTAGTCGTCCGGCAGCAGCGCCGGGGCGTGCAGGTTGATCTCGGTGGTGGCGTTCAGCGGGCTCAGCAGGTCGGGTTCGATGCCGGCCTTCAGGCAGCGCACCGCCTCGTTGAGCATCTCGTTGTAGAGCTGGAAGCCGACCTCCAGCATGTTGCCGCTCTGGTTCTCGCCGAGCACTTCGCCCGCGCCGCGGATCTCCAGGTCGTGCATGGCGAGGTAGAAGCCCGAGCCCAGTTCCTCCATTTGCTGGATCGCGTCCAGGCGCTGCTGGGCCTGCTTGGTCAGGCCTTCGATGTCGGGCACCATCAGGTAGGCATAGGCCTGGTGGTGGCTGCGGCCCACGCGGCCGCGCAGTTGGTGCAGCTGCGCCAGGCCGAACTTGTCGGCCCGCGCCATGACGATGGTGTTGGCCGTCGGCACGTCGATGCCGGTCTCGATGATGGTCGAGCACAGCAGCAGGTTGAAGCGCTGGGCGATGAAGTCGCGCATCACCGCCTCGAGTTGCCGCTCGGGCATCTGGCCGTGGGCCACGCCGATGCGGGCCTCGGGCAGCAGTTCCTCCAGCTTCTGGCGCCGGTTCTCGATGGTTTCGACCTCGTTGTGCAGGAAGTACACCTGGCCGCCGCGCTTCAACTCGCGCAGCACGGCTTCGCGGATCACGCCGTTGCTTTCGCTGCGCACGAAGGTCTTGATGGCCAGCCGGCGTTGTGGCGCGGTGGCGATGACCGAGAGATCGCGCAGGCCTTCGAGCGCCATGCCCAGCGTGCGCGGGATCGGCGTGGCAGTGAGCGTGAGCACGTCGACCTCGGCGCGCAGGGCCTTCATCTGCTCCTTATGGCGCACGCCGAAGCGGTGTTCCTCGTCGATGATGAGCAGGCCGAGGTTCTTGAAATGCGTGTCCTGGCTCAACAGCTTGTGTGTGCCGACGACGATGTCCACGCTGCCGTCGGCCACGCCCTTGAGTGCGGCGGTGATTTCCTTGCCCGAGCGGAAGCGGCTCATCTCGGCGATCTTCACCGGCCACTTGCTGAAGCGGTCGGTCAGCGTCTGGTAGTGCTGCTCGGCCAGCAGCGTGGTCGGCGCGAGGAAGGCCACCTGCTTGCCGCCGGTCACGGCGATGAAGGCCGCGCGCAGCGCGACCTCGGTCTTGCCGAAGCCCACGTCGCCGCAGACCAGGCGGTCCATCGGCCGCGGGCTGATCATGTCCTGGATCACGGCATGGATCGCGCCGCGCTGGTCGGCGGTTTCCTCGAAGCCGAAGTCGTTGGCGAAGGTCTCGTAGTCGTTGGGCGAATAACGGAACGCATGGCCTTCGCGCGCGGCGCGCCGCGCGTAGATGTTGAGCAGTTCGGCCGCCGAGTCGCGCACCTGCTCCGCGGCGCGGCGCTTGGCCTTTTCCCACTGACCGCTGCCCAGGCGGTGCAACGGGGCCTCGTCGGCGGAGACGCCGGTGTAGCGGCTGATCTGCTGCAGCTGGCTCACCGGCACGTACAGCGTGGCCTTGTCGGCGTATTCGAGGTGCAGGAATTCCTGCATCTGCGGCGTACCGTCTGCATTTTTCCCCTGCCCGAGGTCGAGGTTGACCAGGCCGCGATACCGGCCGATGCCGTGCGCCGAATGCACCACCGGGTCGCCGAGGTTGAGCTCGCTCAGGTCCTTGATCAGCGATTCGACGTCGCTGACCTGTTCCTGCTTGCGGCGCCGGCGCGTGGTCGGGCCGGCGGCGAAGAGTTCGGTCTCGGTGACGAATTCGATACCGGTCTCCACCCAGCCGAAGCCGGTGGTCAGCGCGGCCGTGGCGATGCCGATCTTCTCGTCGCCGCTCTGGAATTCGGCCAGCGAGTCGAAGGCGGGTGGGCTCAGCTGGCTCGCGCGCAGGAAGTCGAGCAGGCTCTCGCGCCGGCCGTCGCTTTCGGCCAGCAGCAGCAGCCGGTGCGGTGTCTGGCGGATGTGGGCCTTGAGGCGCGAGAGCGGGTCTTCGGCACCGCGCACCACTGTCAGCTCGGGCAGGATTTCGAATTCGGCGTAGTCGGAGACCGCGCCTGCCTCGCCGCCGGGTGCCTGGCGCAGCACCAGTTGCGGATGGGCATTGGCCGCGCCGTAGAACTGCTCGGCACCGAGGAAGAGCACTTCCGGCGGCAGCACCGGCCGTTCCGGATCGCCCTGCACCAGGCGGTAACGGTCTTTCGTGTCCTGCCAGAAACGCTGGAAGGCCGGCTCCAGGTCGCCGTGCAGCACCACCGTGGCGTCGGCACCGAGGTAGTCGAAGACGGTCGCCGTGGATTCGAAGAACAGCGGCAGGTAGTACTCGATGCCGGCGGTGGCCACACCGTTGCCCATGTCCTTGTAGATGCGGCTCTTGGTCGGGTCGCCTTCGAGCAGTTCGCGCCAGCGGTTGCGGAACTTGGCGCGCGCGTCGTCGTCCATCGGGAACTCGCGGCCGGGCAGCAGGCGCACTTCGGGCACGGGGTACAGGCTGCGCTGGCTGTCCGGGTCGAAGGTGCGGAT
Organism: Rhodoferax koreense; assembly: GCF_001955695.1. Taxonomy (NCBI): domain Bacteria; kingdom Pseudomonadati; phylum Pseudomonadota; class Betaproteobacteria; order Burkholderiales; family Comamonadaceae; genus Rhodoferax; species Rhodoferax koreensis. The sequence goes on from NZ_CP019236.1 coordinate 2,526,503, forward strand.
GCTGTCGATTTCGTCGTCGAACAGGTCGACGCGGTAGGGCACGGGCGAGCCCATCGGGAACAGGTCGATCAGGCCGCCGCGCACCGCGTATTCGCCGGGGCTGACCACCTGCGACACGTGGTTGTAGCCGGCCAGCGTGAGCTGGGCCTTGAGTTTGGCCTCGTCGAGCTTCTGCTTGACCTTGAAATGGAAGGTGTAGCCGGCCAGGAAGCTGGGCGGCGCGAGGCGGTACAGCGCCGTGGTGGCCGGCACGATGACCACGTCGGCACCGGTTTCCTTGTCCCGTTGGCTGATGCGCCAGAGTGTGGCCAGGCGTTCGCTGATCAGGTCCTGGTGCGGCGAGAAGGTGTCGTAGGGCAGGGTTTCCCAGTCGGGGAACAGCGCGCAGCGCAGCGTCGGCTGGAAGAACACCAGCTCGTCCATGAGCCGCTGCGCGTCGGTGGCGTCGGCGGTGACGATGGCCGTGAGCCGGTGGCCCGCCTTCTCGCGCAGCGCCAGCTGCGCCAGCAGCAGGGCGTCGGCCGAGCCCGGCGGGCGGGGCAGGGTGAAGCGTTTGCCGGGGTTCAGTTTGGGTAGATCCATAAGGCCTGTGGGTTTGCGCTGGAAAACACGAAACCCCCCAACCTGGAAGGTGGGGGGTGTGGTGATCGGTCGATTTTAGAATGGGGGACGATGTCCAGTCCTCCAAGTGCTCCCGTTCCCCTTTCTCCACCCCGTTTCTTTGCCTTGATCCCCTGTGCCGGCGTCGGAAGCCGGGCCATCGCGGCAGGCGCCGCCGCCGCCGTTCCCAAGCAATACCAGCCGGTCGCCGGCCAGCCGATGGTGATGCACACGCTCGCAGCCTTTGCCAGCGTGGAGCGCATCGCCGACCTGCTGGTGGTGGTGGCGCCCGGCGACGATTTCTTCGAGCACCAGAGTTCGCCCTATGCGGTTTCGGCCTGCGGCGGCGCCACGCGGGCCGAGAGCGTGGCCAACGGCCTGCACGACCTGTTCGAGCACGGCGCGCGCGGCCACGACTGGGTGCTGGTGCACGACGCCGCGCGTTGCCTGGTCACACCCGCGCAGATCGACGCGCTCATCGACGCCTGCGAAGCCGACGCCGTCGGCGGCCTGCTGGCCCTGCCGCTGCCCGACACCTTGAAGAGCGAAGGCGAGGGCGCCGCCGCCGGCCGCGTCGCCGCCACCTTGCCGCGCGCGGGCAAGTGGCTGGCGCAGACGCCGCAGATGTTCCGCATCGGCCTGCTGAGCCAGGCGCTGCAGAACGCCGCGGACGAGGTCACCGACGAAGCCAGCGCCATCGAGGCCATGGGCCTGGCGCCGCGGCTGGTGCGCGGCAGCGCGCAGAATTTCAAGGTCACCTATCCCGAGGATTTCGCGCTGGCCGAAGCCGTGCTCGAAAGCCGCCAGAAACCCCGCCGGAGCATCGCACCATGAGATTCAGAATCGGAGAGGGCTGGGACACGCATGCCCTGGTGGCCGGGCGCAAGCTCATCATCGGCGGCGTCGAGATTCCGTACCACCTGGGCCTGCTCGGCCATTCGGACGCCGACGTGCTGCTGCACGCCATCACCGACGCCCTGCTCGGCGCGGCGGCGCTCGGCGACATCGGCACCCACTTCTCGGACACCGATGCCAGGTTCAAGGGCGCCGATTCGATGCTGCTCTTGGTCGAGGCCGCGCGGCTGGTGCAGGTGCAGGGCTACCAGATCGGCAACATCGACAGCACCGTGATCGCCCAGGCCCCGAAACTCATGCCGCACATCCCGGCGATGCGCACCGGCATCGCCCAGGCGCTGGGCCTGCTGCCGTCGCAGGTGAACGTCAAGGCCAAGACGGCGGAGAAGATGGGGCCGGTGGGCGAAGGGCGGGCGATGGAGGCGCGGGCGGTGGTGCTGTTGTATTGAGCAGATGGTGGGTGCTTCGACAGGCTCAGCACGAACGGTGTTTGCGGGGTGAATTGGCAAAGTGCTCGGACAGGCTCAGCATGAACGGGACTTGCCAGATGGGTTGGCAAAATGCTTCGACAGGCTCAGCACGAACGGTGTTGTGGTTCGACAGGCTCAGGAGGAACGGTGTTGTAGATCCGTTCGCCCTGAGCCTGTCGAAGGGCCTGCCGGCTGACACCGGCAAAGCCTATTTCGACGGCGCCCGCTGCAGCTTGATGTGCGCAGCCAGGCCACCGCTCGAGGTGTTCGCCAACTCGAACTCCCCCCCCATGCGCTGGATCGTCTTCTCCACGATCGACAACCCCAGTCCCGCGCCGGACGCCGCCGTACGTGCCGCATCCCCGCGGAAGAACGGCTTCGACAGATTCGCCAGCTGCTCGGGGTCCACACCCTGGCCGTGGTCGCGCACCTTGAGCAGCACCCACTGGTCGCGTACCTTGCCGGCGATGTCGACCATGGCCACGCCGGTGTCGGCCGACTTGCCGTAGCGGCGCGCGTTCTCCAGCAGGTTGGCGATCACGCGTGCCAGTTCGACCTCGTCGGCCATCACCATCATGTTGTCGGCCAGGCTGACCTGGATCTGGATGTCCTCGTGGTCGCGCAGCGCATACAGGTTGGCCTCGATCACCTGGTTCAACGACACGGGCTTCAACTGCACGTGGTCGGGCCGCGCGTAGTCGAGGAACTTGTCGATGATGCCGTCGAGCTGGGCGATGTCGGCCACCATGTGTTCGCGCGCGTCGTTGTCGGCCACGCTCATCTCGGTTTCCAGCCGCAGCCGGGCCAGCGGCGTGCGCAGGTCGTGCGAGATGCCGGCCAGCATCACGACGCGGTCCTGCTCGATCTTGGCGAGCTTCTGCGCCATGCGGTTGAAGCCGATGTTGACCTCGCGGATCTCGCCGGTCACGCCGCGCTCGTCCAGGTGGCTGGCGTCGAAATCGCCCTCGCGCACGCGGCTGGTAGCAAAGGACAGCTGCTTCAGCGGCCGGTTGATGAGCCGGGCGATCAGCGCCGCACCCGCCATCGACAGGGCGCCCGTGGTCAGCAGCCAGATCAGCCAGGTCTTGCCGCCGGCCGGGTTGAAACGCTCCCGGTCCATGTGCAGCCAGTTCGGGTCGCCGTTGATGTCGAAGCCCACCCACAGGCCGGGCTTGCCGTTGACGCTGCGCGCCACCAGCGTGCCCGGGCCGAGCAGGCTGGTCAACTCGTCGGAAATGCGTTCGCTGAGCGCGTCGTCGTCGTAGGGCAGGTACTTGTCGGTGGGCTCGCGCGGCAGGATGCGCACGCCCTCCTGGTCGGCCATGGTCTTGATCAACGAGATGCGGCCGATGCCGTCGGAATGCACCAGCGCGGCGCGGCTCAGGTTCACCAGAGAGGCGATCTGCTGCGTGGTCTGGATCGCGCGCGGCGTGAATTCGAGCGCGCGCAACGTCAGCAGCCAGGCCATCATGCTGCCCATCAGCAGCAGCGCCAGCAGGAAGAAGGTGCGCCAGAACAGGCTCACCACCACCAGTTGCCGCGACAGGTGCGACTTCGGCACGTGCGGCTGCAGCGGCGCCGGTGCCGTGGCGTCGTAGAGGTCGGGATGGGAGCTCATGCGGCCCTGCTGGCGTTTTGCGGCGGTGGAGGGGCCCGAACCGAGCGTGGCCGCGGAATCAGTTCGCGCCATCGGGCACGAACACGTAGCCCACACCCCAGACGGTCTGGATATAACGCGGCGCGGCGGCATCCACCTCGACCAGCTTGCGCAGGCGCGAGACCTGCACGTCCAGGCTGCGGTCGAAGGGTTCGAACTCGCGGCCACGCGCGAGCAGGGCGAGTTTCTCGCGCGACAACGGCTGGCGCGGGTGGCGCACCAGCGCCTTGAGCATGGCGAATTCGCCGGTGGTCAGCGGCAGTTCCTCGCCGTTGCGGTTCAGCGTGCGCGAGCCGAGGTCGAAGGCGAAGGGGCCGAAGGTGATGATCTCGTTGTCGATGGACGGGGCGCCTGGCGCTTCCTTCACCGGCCGGCGGCGCAGCACGGCGTGGATGCGGGCCAGCAGTTCGCGCGGGTTGAAGGGCTTGCCGAGGTAGTCGTCGGCGCCGACTTCCAGGCCGACGATGCGGTCGATGTCCTCCCCCTTGGCGGTGAGCATGATGATGGGGGTGCGGTCGTTGGCGGCGCGCAGGCGGCGGCAGATCGACAGGCCGTCTTCACCGGGCATCATCAGGTCGAGCACGATCAGGTCGGCGGTGTCGCGCAGCATGATGCGCGACAGGGCCTTGCCGTCTTCCGCGAGCATGACTTCGAAGCCCTCCTGCATCAGGTAGCGGCGCAGCAGATCACGGATGCGGGAGTCGTCGTCCACCACCAGGATCTTGTCGGGACGGGTTGCGGTCTGGTTCATTTTGGGGTGCCGGTAATTTGTAACAAGGCCGATTCTGCAACATGTAACAAGCGAATCGCGCCGATCGCGCCCCGACTTGACACACTGTTACAGCTCTTGCACCGTCCAGGTGCGGCTTCACTTTGGCGAAGTCGGCAGCGGTGCGGCACGCCACGTTGCAGGGGCTTGGCGCGGTCCATCCCCCGAATGCGGGTAGGCTAGGGCGGCGTTTTCCTCATCCCTACGAAAGGTTTCGATTTTGAAATTTCCTTCCCAAACCGCTCTTAAATTAATAGCTGCAGGCGCAGTACTCGCGGCAACCACGGCTTCTTTCTCCCAAACCTTACCGGTGCCGCAGAACGTGGTGCAGCTCAGCGCCAGCGGCAGCGTCGAGGTGCAGCAGGACCTGTTGACCATCGCGCTGAACACCACGCGTGACGGCAACGACGCGGCGGGTGTGCAGGGCCAGCTCAAGCAGGCGCTCGATGCGGCGTTGACGGAAGCCAAGAAGACGGCCCAGCCCGGCCAGATGGACGTGCGCACCGGCAACTTTAGCCTCTACCCGCGCTACGGCAAGGACGGCAAGATCAACGGCTGGCAAGGCACGACCAGCCTGATTCTGGAGGGCAAGGACTTCGCCCGCATCACCACCGCGGCCGGCAAGATCCAGACCTTGACGCTCGGCCAGGTCGGCTTCGACTTGAGCCGCGAGCAGCGTGCCCAGGTGGAGACCGAGGCCCAGGCCATGGCCATCGCCAGCTTCAAGACCCGTGCCGACGAGATCGCCAAGGGCTTCGGCTTCACCGGCTACACGCTGCGCGAAGTGTCCGTCAACGCCAACGACCAGGGCGGCATGCCGCGGCCCCGCATGATGGCCATGGAAGCCAAGATGGCCAGCGACGCCGCCGTGCCCGCCGAGGCCGGCAAGGCCACGGTGCAGGTCACCGTCTCGGGTGCGGTGCAGCTCAAATAGGCGTGCTCAGGCCGCGGCGCAGGATGCGGAGCGCCGCGCCATCAGGCGCGCGCGCAGCGTGTCGTAGACCCAGTTGTAGGCGAAGGTGTAGGGCAGGAAGAACAGCGCGATGCCGATGTCCAGCACGAAGGCATCCCACAGGCTGATGCCCAGCCACCAGGCGGCCAGCGGTACGATGGCGATGATCAGGCCGATCTCGAACAGCCCGGCTTGCACCACCCGCGCCACCACGCCGCGCTCGAAGCCGAACTTCAACTGCGCGCGGTCGAACAAGGCGTTGAATGCCATGTTCCACAACATGGCGATGGTGGAGATCATCACCGTGAGCGCGCCCATGTGCACCAGGGAATAACCCAGCAGCCAGGCGCCCGCGGCGGCGCAGAGCACCACGGCGATCATTTCGAACAGCAAGGCCTGGAGGAAGCGCTCCTTCACGGATTTGTGCAGGGCGTCGGTGTTTTTTGCGGAGGTCATGTGTTGATTTTCATCGTTATTCTGGATGGTTTAAAGTCAGTAACCATCTATAAATACGATAGAAAACCGCCATGCGCCATTCCCCCGAAGCCCTGGTCGCTTTCGTCGAGGCCGCCACGCTGGGCTCGTTTTCCGCCGCCGCCCGCCGGCTCGGCAAGAGGCAGTCGACGGTGAGCAGCGCCATCGCCAACCTGGAGATCGACCTCGGCCTGGTGCTGTTCGACCGCAGCAGCCGCAAGCCCACCCTCACCGATGCGGGGCGTGTCGCGCTCGCCCAGGTGCAGGAGATCCTGGCCGCGAGCGACCGGCTCGACCGCGCCGCCAGCCGCCTGGCCGGCGGGCTGGAGGCCAAGCTCAGCGTGGTCTGGTCCGACACCTACCAGTCCGATCTTTTCGAGGAAACCCTGGCGGCTTTCGAGCAGCGTTTCCCCGACCTCGAATTCGAGGCCCTGATCGCCGAACACGGCGACCTGGTGTCGCTGGTGCAGCGCGGCCGCGCGCAGATCGGCGTCGTCGCGGCCCAGCCTTCATATCCGCCCGACATCGGCGCGGAGACCATTGCCGAGCAGTCGGAGATCACGCTGTTCGTGGCCAAGACCCATCCGCTGGCGGCACTCACCGACATCGGCCCGGAGACGCTGGCCGCCCACCGCGAACTGCGGCTCGCGCTGTACGAAGAGGCGCCCGGCCCGGGCGCACCCGCCGCAGCCCGGCGTGTCTGGTCCGCGCCGAGTTACCTGATGCTGCTGGAGATGGCCGTGCTCGGCTTCGGCTGGGCCGCCGTGCCGCGCTGGATGGTGAACCACTTTGCGCTGGACAAGCTGCACGAACTCGATGCCCGCGGCTGGCCGCGCCGCGTGCCGGTGGACGCCGTCTGGTCGCGCCAGCGCCCGCTGGGCCAGGCCGGCACCTGGCTGCTGCAGGCCATGCTGACGCCGGCTCAGGTCCTTGGGTCTTCAATAAAAAATGCCGCCAGCGCAGACAGAATCTGCGCGAGCAGCTAGCAAAACCGTAGCGGCGGCACTATTCGAGCTTGATGCCCTTCTTCTCGATCAGATCGCCGTACAGCGCCGTGTCGCTCTGGATGCGCCGCGCCAGCGCCGCCGGGCTGGTGTCTTCCACCTTCCAGCCCTGCGCGAACAGCTTTTGTTCGATCGCCGGCGTGTGCAGGATCTTGGCAAGTTCGGTGTTCAGCCGCGCCTGGTTGGCGGCCGGCATCTTCGCCGGCGCCATCACCGCGTTCCACACCTCGATGTTGACGCCCTTGGCGCCGAGTTCGGTCATCGAAGGCAGTTCGGGGGCGAGCGGGCTGCGCGCGGACGAGGTGACGGCGATCGCCTGCAGCTTGCCGGACTGCACCATCGGCGCCACCGTGGAATTGGGCAGCAGCGTCATCTGCACCTGGCCGCCGAGCATGGCGTTGAGGATGGCCGGGCCGCCGGCGAAAGGCACGTGCAGCGGGTCGATCTTCAGGCTTTCCTTGATGAGTTCCATGGCGAGCTGGCTGCCCGAGCCGGCGCCGATCGAGCCATAGGCCAGCTTGCCGCCTTCGGCCTGTGCGGCCTTCACGAACTCCGCCGGCGTCTGCGGCTTGGCCGGCTTGACGGCCACCCACACCAGCGGCGCGCTGCCGATGGTGGCGATGGGCGCGAAGTCCTTCAGCGGGTCGTAGGGCAGTTTGGCGTAGAGGAATTTGGAACTGGTCAGCGGGCCGTTGCCGATCACGCCGATGGTGTGGCCGTCGTCGGCCTTGGCCAGCGCATCGGCGCCGATGTTGCCGCTGGCGCCGGGTTTGTTCTCCACCACCACCGGCTGGCCGAGCGCGCGGCCCAGCGGCTCGGCCAGCAGGCGGGCCTGCATGTCGGGCGAGGAGCCGGCGGGGTAGCCGACGATGAGGCGCAGCGGCCTGCTCGGCCAGGCCTGGGCCGAAGCGCCGCCGGCGGCGAAGGCCAGGCCGAATGTCAGGCTGATCGTCAGGCCGGTTGCCAGCAAGCTGCGGCGTGGGGGATGGCATCGCGTCATGGTTTGTCTCCGGAATGGAACGAATGGAAAAGCGGCATCAGCGCTGGCTGCCGCGTGGTCAGGGGATGGGCCAGTTCGTCCTGGCGAACCTGGCTCAGCAACTCGAAGAAGCCGGGCGGCTCCGGCAGCGTGGTCACGGCCGCCAGCGCCTGGACCAGCGCGGCGGCGCTGGCGGCCAGCGGTGCGCGGTCGAAGCCCTGCAGCATCACCACGGCCTCGGTGCCTGGCTCGGCGCCGGGTGGGGTGGCCGATGCGGGGCCGCTGTTGGCGATCGGAATCTCGAACCCGGGCGGTGCCGCCATGCCCCATTGCGCGCTGACCACCTGGGCCGCGTCGACCAGCCGCTGGAGCTCGGCCGACAACAGCGACGCGATGGCCTGCGGATCGCCGTGCAGGCGCAGCGTGCACAGCTGGCTCGCCGTGGAAGTGCCGTGGCTGCCGGCCAGGCGGCAGGGTTGGCGAAAGAAGGCGCGCAGCTGGGTGCGCATGCGGGCCGACCATGGCGTGGGCGTGGCGAACACCTCGCGGTAGGCGGGCGAGTCGAGCGCGGCCAGGTCGTCGAGCCAGTAGCAGGTGAAATACAGCGGCGCGCCGGCGTCGTCGACGGACCAGGCGCGGTAGCGGCGCGCCTCGATGAAGCCGGGCAGGCCGACCCGTTCGGGCACGTGTTCGAAGGTGTGCCAGGCCTCGTATTCGGGCTGCAGCGCGGGCGAGGCGATGCCGTTCCACAGCGCCAGGAAGGCCGCTGGCCGGCGTGTCGTCAGGCGCATGCGGCGGCTTCCCCATTCGGCAGCACCATCACCTTGGTCGCGCTCTTGTTGCGCGACAGCGCGAAACCTTCATAGGCCTCGGCCAGCGGCAGGCGGTGCGTGATCATGTGGCGCAAGAGGGCGTGGTGGGCCTGCATGAAGGCTACCACCACCGGCCAGTCGGATTCCGGCGCGCGGTAGGAGCCGCGCAACTGCTGGTGTCTGCGCACCAGCGCCGTCAGGTCGATCGGCACCGGGGCCGCATGGATGCCGGTGATCACGAGCACGCCGTGGGGCTTCAACGCCGCCAGCGCGGGGGCGATCACCGCCGCCGCGCCCGTGGCCTCGATCACCACGTCGAACGGCCCCCCGGCGTCGTTCGCCAGGTACGGCGCGAGGCCGGCCTCCATCCCGGTCTCGGCGAAGTCGATCAGGTCGGTGAACCCCATGCGGCGCAGCACCTCCAGTCGCGCGGCGTCGCCGTGGCCGGCCACCACCACCTGGCTGGCACCGGCCGCGCGGGCAAACAGCGCAATGCCCTGGCCGATGTTGCCCGGGCCGAGCACCAGCACGCGGTCGCCCGGCGACACGCCACCGGTGCGCACGGCTTCATGGCTCACCGTCAATGGCTCGGTCATGGCCGCCACCTCCGGGTCCACGCCCATGGGGATCGGCACGCAGTTGCGCGCGGGCACCAGCGTCCAGGGTGCAAAGCCGCCATCGCGTGTCACGCCGATGCCGCGCCGCGTCACGCAGCCGTCCGGCTGGCCGGCGCTGCAGGCCGCGCAGACACCGCAGGTCACGGAAGGGCGCACGGTCACCAGTTGGCCAGGCTGCAGGCCCTGCACGTCGCTGCCGAGCTGCGCCAGTTCGCCGCTGAATTCATGGCCCACCGTGACCGGCAGCGCCGACGCCAGAAAGTGGTAGCTCGTGGTCCATTCGTCGATGTGCAGGTCGGTGCCGCAGACGCCGGCGGCCAACACGCGCAGCAGCACCTCGTCGGGGCCGGGCGCGGGTGGCGGCGTGGTTTCGGTGAGGTTGAGGCCGTGGCCGGGCTGGATTTTGCGAAGGGACAACATGGGTGGTGCGCGATGTGGCGGCGTGGTGGAATGGCCGCAGTGTCGCGGCGGCGTGCCATACTGTAAAAGACTGATTTGGTCTGAATGACATATTCATGGAATATGGATCGACAGGAGTTTCATGGAACTGCGCCACCTGCGTTATTTCGTCGCCACCGCCGAGCTCGGCAGCATCACCCGCGCCTCCGAAAAGCTGTTCATGGCGCAGCCGCCGCTGTCGGCGCAGCTGAAACAACTGGAGGATGAGGTCGGCGTGCCGCTGTTCGTGCGAATGCCGCGCGGCGTGCGTCTCACCGAGGCGGGGGTGTCGTTCCTGGAAGACGCACGGGCCATCCTCGCGCGCAGCCAGCAGGCCGGGCAGCGCGCGCGGGAACGGCAGGCGGGTGCGCGCGCCAGCCTGCGCATCGGGCTGGTGCCGTCGGCGATCCATTCGGTGTTGCCCGGTTTCCTGCGCCGCCTGCACGAGGCCGGGCTGGACGCACGTGTGGAAGCCCGTGAAATGATCACCTCGAAGCAGCAACTGGCGCTGCGCGACGACGAGCTGGACCTGGGTTTTGCGCGACCCGGCGCCGGTGCCGTGCCGCTGGAGACGGTGGCCGTGATCGACGACCCCTACGCCATCGCGCTGCCGGCGGGGCATCCGCTTGCCGCCAGCCGATCGCCCATGCCGTTGGCCCTGGCCGCTCAAGCACCGTTCGTCGGTTTCGCGCGGCACCGGATGGCCGACTATTTCGACCGCACCGTGGCCCTGTGCCAGGAAGCAGGCTTCACGCCCGACATCCGCTGCGAGGCCGGCCAGTTCGTCAGTGTGCTGGCACTGGTAGCCTCGGGCCTGGGCGTGGCCATCGTGCCTTCGTCGCTTTCCACATTGGACAGCGTGGCCGGCGGCGCGGTAGTGTTTCGCCCGTTGCAGATGGCGCGCGACAAGAGCCGGCTGGCCGTGCTGGCCCCGGCCGGTCCGCCGCGAGATGCCTGGTCGGCGCAGATCGCCAGCCTGGCGGCCGAGGCCCTGGAGGAACTCGGGCGGCGGCTCGAATCGCGCTAGCGGCCGGTGGGCTTCAGCGCGCCCAGCGCAGCGCGAGTGCGTCGAGCCGCCCGGCCGTCTCGATCAACAGCGCGCGGCTGGCCGGGTTCATCGGCGGGAACGGGTGGCGCGGCGCCTCGCAGGCGATGATGCCGCCCTCGGCCATCAGCGACTTGGCCGCGAGCGGGCCGCATTGGCGGTTCTCGATGTTGATCAGCGGCAGCCATTTTTCGTAGCCTTTGATCGCGTCGTCGCGCCGGCCTTCGCGGTAGGCGTCGAGGATGGGGCGGATGCCGTCGGGAAAACCGCCGCCGGTCATGGAGCCCGTCGCGCCGGCCTCGAGGTCGGGGAACAGGGTGATGGCTTCCTCGCCATCCCACGGGCCTTCGATCGCGTCGCCGCCCAGGCGGATGAGTTCGCGGATCTTGTTGGCCGCGCCGGCGGTTTCGATCTTGAAGTAGGCCAGGTGTTCGATCTCGGTGGCCATCTTGGCCAGGAAGGCGGCGGACATCGGCGTGCCGGCGGCCGGCGCGTCCTGCACCATGATCGGGATGTCCACCGCGTCGGACACCCGCTGGTAGAAGGCCTGGATCTGCGGCTCGCCGACGCGAAAGGTGGCGCCATGGTACGGCGGCATCAGCATCAGCATGGCCGCGCCCATGTCCTGCGCGCGGCGGCTGCGCTCGGCGGACACCTTGCTGCTGAAATGCGTGGTGGTGACGATCACCGGCACACGGCCGGCCACGTGTTCCAGAATGGTTTTTGTCAGGACTTCGCGTTCGTCGTCGGCCAGCAGGAACTGCTCGGAGAAATTGGCCAGGATGCACAGGCCGTTGGAGCCGGCGTCGATCATGAAGTCGACGCAACGCTTCTGGCTGGCGAGGTCGAGTTCGCCGCTTTCGGTGAAGGTGGTAGGTACAACCGGGAACAAGCCCTGGTAACGCGGATTCGACTTGTTGGGAATAGACATTGGCAACCTCTAGGAATAAAAAAAAGAATCAAAAAACGCCTCTTCCAGAACACCGCAGAACCGGCTTGGCCGGGCTGCAGGTGTTGCCCCCTGCAAGGGGGTCGGCGCGACACGAAGTGCGCAACCTGGGGTGAGCCTATCAATGGGAGTGCCTTGGCACTCCCGCGCCGCGGCAGCCGACCAGGAAGTCGAAGTCGCAGCCTTCATCGGCCTGCAGCACGTGGTCCACATACAGGCGCTGGTAGCCTCCGGGCATGCCTTTGGGCTGTGCGGCCAGTTCGGCCAGGCGCGCCGCGAGTTCGGCATCGGAAATGTCCAGGTGCAGGCGGCCGCCCGCGCAGTCGAGCTCGATGAAGTCGCCGTCGCGCACGGCGGCCAGCGGGCCGCCGGCCGCCGCTTCGGGCGCCACGTGCAGCACCACCGTGCCGTAGGCCGTGCCGCTCATGCGCGCGTCCGAGATGCGCACCATGTCCTTGATCCCCTGGCGCAGCAGCTTGGGCGGCAGGCCCATGTTGCCGACCTCGGCCATGCCGGGGTAGCCCTTGGGGCCGCAGTTCTTCATCACCATGACGCAGCTGGCGTCGATGTCGAGGTTTTCATCGACGATGCGTTCCTTGTAATGCTCCAGGTTTTCGAACACCACGGCGCGGCCGCGGTGCTGCAGCAGTTCCGGCGTGGCGGCCGAGGGCTTGAGCACCGCGCCGCGTGGCGCGAGGTTGCCGCGCAGGATGCACATGCCGCCGTCGGCCACGAGCGGTTTGTCGAGCGGGCGGATCACCTCGTCGTTGTACTGCGGGGCTTCGCGCACGTTGTCCCACAGCGAGCGGCCGTTGGCTGTGAGCGCACCCGGGTGTGGCAGCAGGCCGTTTTCGCCAAGCCGGCGCAGCACGGCGGGCAGGCCGCCGGCGTAGTAGAACTCCTCCATGAGGAACCGGCCCGAAGGCTGCAGGTCGACCAGGGTCGGTGTGCCGCGCCCGATGCGGGTCCAGTCCTCCAACTCCAGCGGCACGCCGATGCGGCCGGCGATGGCCTTGAGGTGGATCACCGCATTGGTCGAGCCGCCGATGGCGGCATTCACGCGGATGGCGTTTTCGAAAGCCTCGCGCGTGAGGATCTTCGACAACGTGAGCCCTTCGCGCACCATCTCCACCGCGCGTTTGCCAGACATGTGGGCCAGCACGTAGCGCCGCGCGTCCACGGCGGGAATCGCGGCGTTGTGCGGCAGCGAGGTCCCCAGCGCCTCGGCCATGCAGGCCATGGTGGAGGCCGTGCCCATGGTGTTGCAGGTACCGGCCGAACGCGACATGCCGGCTTCGGCCGCGAAGAACTGGTGTTCGTCGATCTCACCGGCCTTCAAAGATTCGTGCAGGCGCCACACCGCCGTGCCCGAGCCAATGTCCTTGCCCTCGAGCTTGCCGTTGAGCATCGGCCCGCCCGTGACCACGATGGCCGGCACGTTGCAGCTGGCCGCGCCCATCAGCAGCGCGGGCGTGGTCTTGTCGCAGCCGGTGAGCAGCACCACGCCGTCGATCGGGTTGCCGCGAATGGCTTCTTCCACGTCCATGCTGGCCAGGTTGCGCGTGAGCATGGCCGTGGGCCGCAGGTTGGATTCGCCGTTGGAAAACACCGGGAACTCGACCGGAAAGCCGCCCGCTTCAAAGATGCCGCGCTTCACGTGTTCGGCGATCTTGCGGAAGTGGGCGTTGCACGGCGTGAGCTCGCTCCAGGTGTTGCAGATGCCGATCACCGGCCGGCCGTCGAACAGGTGGTCGGGCAGGCCCTGGTTCTTCATCCAGCTGCGGTACATGAAGCCGTTCTTGTCGGCCGTGCCGAACCAGGCGGCGGAGCGGAGTTTTGGGGGTTGATCGTTCATGGGATTACTTCTGGATGGCCAGTTTGTCGAGCACCTTCTTCAGCGACGTGCGGTCGTGTTCGATCACGCCTTTGAAGCCGTCGGCATCGAGATAGGCCTCGCCCAGGTTGGCCTTGGCGAGGATTTCGCGGTACGTCGGATCGGCGGCGGCGGCCTTGGCGGCGGTGCGCAGGGTCTGCACGATCTCGGGCGGCGTGTTCTTCGGCAGGGCCAGTCCGCGCCACGCGCCGATCGACAGGTCGATGTTGCGTTCCTTGAGCGTTGGGGTGTTGGTGTAGGCCCCGGGCAGACGCTGCTCCGACATGACGGCCAGCACCCGCAGCTTGCCCGCCAGCACGTGCTGCGCCACCTCTCCGGGGCTGACGGTGATCGCGTCCACATGGCCGCCGAGCAGGCTGGCCACGGCGGGAGCACCACCCTGGAAAGGCACGTGGTTGAGCTGCACACCCGTGCGGTCTTCCAGGGCCACGGCGGCGACATGCCAGACGTCGCCCACGCCGCCGTTGCCGACCTGCATGCCGCCGGGCCGCTTCTTTGCGTCGGCCAGGAATTCCTCGATCGTTTTCCATGGCGAGTCGGCGCGCACGGTGATGGCCGAAGGGTCGATGTTGAGCTGCGCCACGGGGATGAAGTCTTCGGCGTTGACCTTCATCAGCCCGAGCGCCGGCAGGATCACCAGGTTCACGCTCATCACGCCGAGCTTGTAGCCGTCGGGCTTGGCGTTGGCCACATCGGCGAAACCGATGGCGCTCGAGGCGCCGGGCCGGTTGACGACGATGATGGGCTGCGGGAAATACTTGCGCGCGGCGTCGGCGAAGGCACGCGCCAGGACGTCCGTGCCGCCACCAGGGGAGGCCGCCACCACCAGTTCCACCGGGCGCGTCGGATAGTCGGCGGCGAAGGACGGCATCGCCGCCAGCGACAGCGCCGCCAGGCCGATGCCGCGGACAAAGGCACGCCGGGGGGCGCGGTGGATCGGGAAAGTTTTCATCTGGTCTCCTGGGGTTGGCCTGTTATGGGGAAAAGGGGTCAGCGGCGCGGGGCACGCGAGGTGAAGAAACGTTGCAGCAGGCAGAACACGAAGAGCAGGGCGCCGACCACGATGCGGGTCCACCACGAACTCAGCGAGCCGTCGAAGGAGATCAGCGTCTGGATCAGGCCCAGCATCAGCACGCCGAACAGCGTGCCGGCCACGTAGCCCACGCCGCCGGTGAGCAGCGTGCCGCCGATCACCACCGCGGCGATGGCGTCGAGCTCCAGGCCGACGGCATGCAAGCCGTAGCCGGAGAGCATGTAGAAGGTGAAGATCACGCCGGCCAGCGCCGAGCAGAAGCCCGACAGCGTGTAGACGCCGATCAGCGTGCGGCGCACCGGCAGGCCCATCAGCATGGCCGACTGTTCGCTGCCGCCGATGGCGTAGACCGCGCGGCCGAAGGGCGTGCAGTGCGCGATGAACACCGCGGCGAGCACCACCGCGATGGCGATCACCGCGCTGATCGACAGCGAGGCCTCGCCCCAGATGGGAATGCGGCCCTGGGAGACGGCGTTGTAGAAATCGTTGGTGATGCTGATCGAGTCGATGCTGATGAGGTAACACAGGCCGCGCGCCAGGAACATGCCGGCCAGCGTGACGATGAAGGGCTGCAGCCGGAAGCGCTCGATCAGGAGACCCATGAAGGCCCCGAAGGCCGTGCCCATGACCAGCACCAGCGGGATCACCAGCGCCGGGCTCCAGCCGTGTTTCTCGACCAGCGCCGCCGAGACCATGGTGGTGAGCGCGATCACCGAGCCGACCGAGAGGTCGATGCCGCCCGAGAGGATCACGAAGGTCATGCCCACCGCGACGACGATGAGGAAGGCGTTGTCGATCAGCAGGTTCAGGAACACCTGCGCGGAGAAGAAGCCGTCGTAGGCCACCGAGCCCAGCGTGGCCATCAGCACGAACAGCGAGATGGTGGCCGTGAGCGGCAGGTATTTGGGGTTCAGCCTTTGGCCCCCTTTCGCGTGTGAGGAAGCGGGTTGGGGCGACGGCGCGGCTTCGATCACGGCGCTCATGCTTTCGCTCCCTCAGGCGCAGGCCGCTGCACCAGAGACCGCAGCTCGGCGCGGAATTCCGGCGACTGCATCAACATCACCACGAACACCACCACCGCCTTCACCACGAGGTTGATCTCGGGGGGCACGCCGAGCGAATAGATGGCGTAGGTGAGGGTCTGGATGATGAGGGCGCCGATCACGCTGCCGACCAGGCTGAAGCGCCCGCCGGTGAGTGCGGTGCCACCCAGCGTCACGGCCAGGATGGCGTCGAGCTCCAGCAGTTGGCCGGCGTTGTTGCCGTCGGCGCTTTTCACGTTGGAACTGATCAGCAGACCGGCAATGCCCGCGCACAGGCCGCAGAATGCATAGGCGCCCAGCACCAGCCGCCGCGATTGCACACCGGCCACGCGGGCCGCCGTGGGGTTGATGCCGACCGCCTGGATGAACAGGCCGAGTGCCGTGCGCGTGATCGCCAGGTAGAGCAGCGCGAACACGCCGGCCACGATGAACAGCGAAAACGGCAGGCCGAGCAGCGAGCCGCTGCCGAGGAAGAAATACGGCTTGTAGTAGATGGTGATGATCTGCCCGTTGGTGATGAGCTGCGCGATGCCGCGGCCGGCCACCATCAGGATCAGCGTGGCGATGATGGGCTGCATCCCCACACGGGCCACCAGCAGGCCGTTCCACAGGCCGCAGACGAGCGCAATGACCAGCGCCGCAACAATGGCCAGCGGCAACGGGAAGCGGCTCACGTTGCCCGATACCGCGCCGCCGATCATCCAGGCCGCCGTGGCCGCGGCAATGGCCACCACCGCGCCCACCGAGATGTCGATGCCGCGCGTGGCGATCACCAGCGTCATGCCCAGCGACACCAGCACCAGCGGTGCGGCGCGGTTCAGGATGTCGATCAGGCTGCCGTAGAGGTGGCCATCGCGCCATTCGATGTGCAGGAAGCTCGTGTTGAAGGCGGTGTTGAGGACCAGCAGCGACAGCAGCGTGATGAGGGGCCAGGTGAGGCGGTGGCGCATCGCCCGCGCCAGCGGGTTGCCGTTGGTCGGGTTCATGCCGCTGCAATCATGTCGAAGACCTCGTCCTCGGTCGAGCCGCCCGGCAGCTCGCCCACCTTCTGGCGATCCCGCAGCACCACGATGCGGTGGGCCACGCGCACCACCTCGCTCATCTCGGACGAGATGAAGATCACCGCCATGCCGGCCTGGGCCAGGCGCAGGATCTGCTCCATGATCTCCTGCTTGGCCGCGACGTCGATGCCGCGGGTCGGCTCGTCGAGGATCAGCAGCCGCGGCTCGGTGGCGAGCCAGCGCGCGATCATGGCCTTTTGCTGGTTGCCGCCGGAGAGCAGGCCGATCGGTGTCTCGATGCTGGCGGTCTTGATGCCCAGCGCGGCGACGAAACGCTCGGCCAGCGCCGTCTGCTCGGCATGCGACAGGAAACGCCGCGTGCCCATGCGTGCCTGCAGGGCGAGCGCGATGTTCTCGCGCACCGAGAGCTCGGCGACGATGCCGTCGGTCTTGCGTTCCTCCGGGCACAAGGCGAGGCCGTGGCGGATCGCATCGGCGGGACTCGCGAAGCGCACCGTCTGGCCGTCGATCCGGATCACGCCGCGGTCGGGCGCCTCCATGCCGAACAGCAGCCGCGCGATCTCCGTGCGGCCCGCGCCCAGCAGGCCGGCCAGGCCGACGATCTCGCCCGCGCGCACACGCAGATCCAGCGGCTGCAGCTGGCCGGCCTGGGCCAGGCCCTCGGTCTGCAGCAGGGCGTTGGCCGTGTCGTCGAATTTGGGCAGGGCTGCCGGCCGGGCCGACTGCGCCGCCAGTTCGCGGCCCAGCATCGCTGCGATCAGCGCCGGTGCGCCGAGTTCGCTGGCGCGCCATTCGCCGACCCACTGGCCATTGCGCAGCACCGTGATGCGGTCCGACACCGCATAGACCTGGTTCAGGAAATGGGTGACGAAGACGATGGCCAGGCCTTCGGCGCGCAGCCGGCGCAGCACCTCGAACAGCTTGTTCACCTCCTCGTCGTCGAGGCTGGAAGTCGGCTCGTCGAGGATCAGCACCTTGGCCGACACACCCAGCGCGCGTGCGATCGCCACCAGCTGCTGCACGGCCACCGGATAGGTCGCGAGTTGACGTGTCACATCGATGTCCAGGCCGATGCGCGCGAGCAGTTCAGCGGCCTGGCGGTTCACCGCCGCCCAGTCGATGCGATAGCCTTGCGCAAGACCGCAGCGTGGGTAACGACCGGCGAATACGTTCTCGGCCACCGACAGGTTGGGGCAGAGGTTGACCTCCTGGTATACCGTGCTGATGCCGAGCTGCTGCGCCTCGAGCGGCGACCCGGGGCGGATGGCCTGGCCATCGAGCCGCATCTCGCCGCCACTGGAGGCGAGCACGCCCGTCAGCACCTTGATCAGCGTGGACTTGCCCGCGCCGTTCTGCCCCATGAGCGCGTGGATCTCGCCGGGGTAGAGCCGCAGCTGCACATCCTGCAGCACCGGAATACCGGCGAAAGACTTGTGGATGCCCGTGAGTTCCAGCATGGGCCGGGCGGCGGTGGAACTCATGCCTTGCGCTTGTTGTAGACGTCCACGAACACGGCGGCCAGCAGCACCAGGCCCTTGATGATCTGCTGGTAGTCGATGCCGATGCCCATGATGGACATGCCGTTGTTCATCACGCCCATGATGAAGGCGCCGATGACGGCACCCATCACCTTGCCCACGCCGCCGGAGGCCGAGGCGCCGCCGATGAAGCAGGCGGCGATCACGTCCAGCTCGAAACCCAGCCCGCCCTTGGGCGTGGCCGTGTTGAGCCGCGCGGCGAAGACGAGCCCGGCCAGCGCGGCCAGCACGCCCATGTTGATGAAGGTGTAGAAGGCCAGGCGCTCGGTCTTGATGCCGGACAGCTTGGCGGCCTTTTCGTTGCCGCCCAGGGCATAGACGCGGCGGCCCAGCGTGGTGCGGCTGGTGACGAAGTCGAACACCGCGATCAGCAGCGCCATCACGATCAGCACATTGGGCAGGCCCTTGTAGGAGGCCAGCAGGTAGCTGAAGGTGATCAGCAGGGCCGAGAAGATCACCATCTTGCCCCAGAAGAAGGCCGTGGGCTCGCCGGTCACCCCGTGTCGCTGCTGGTTCGCACGGTTGCGGATGCCGGCCACCACCAGGGCCAGGGCCACCAGCACGCCGAGCAGCAGCGAGGTCAGGCGCAGGCCGTCCGAGCCGAACAGGTCCGGGATGAAGCCCGAGCTGAGCATCTGGAAGGTGTCGGGGAACGGCCCGATCGATTGGCCTTGCAGCAATGCCAGCGCCAGGCCGCGGAACACCAGCATGCCCGCCAGGGTGACGATGAAGGACGGAATGCGGAAGAAGGCGATGAAGTAGCCCTGCATGGCGCCGATCAGTCCGCCGGCGGCCAGGCAGACGATGGCGGTGGGCAGGTAGTGCCAGTTGTAGTTGACCATCAGCACGGCCGCCACCGCGCCGATGAAGCCGACGATGGAGCCGACCGACAGGTCGATGTGGCCGGCCACGATCACCAGCAGCATGCCCAGCGCCATGATGACGATGTAGCTGTTCTGCAGCACCAGATTGGTCAGGTTCAGCGGCTGCATCAGCGTGCCGTCGGTCATGAACTGGAAGAAGCCCATGATCGCCACCAGCGACAGCAGCATGCCGTATTCGCGCAGGTTGCTCTTGACGAAGCTCAGGCCGGAGGGCGCGGCGGACGCGGCAGGCGCCGCAGGATTGGTTGTTGTGGTGTCCATGGATCGAGGTTCTGGTTCACTTGGCGCCGACGATGGCGCGCATGATCTTTTCCTGGCTGGCGTCGGCGACCGGCATCTCGGCCACGAAGCGCCCTTCGTTCATCACATAAATGCGGTCCGACAGGCCCAGCAGCTCCGGCATCTCCGACGAGATCACGATCACGCACTTGCCTTCGGCGGCCAGCTGCGCGATCAGCGTGTAGATCTCGAACTTCGCCCCCACGTCGATGCCGCGGGTGGGTTCGTCCAGGATCAGCACCTCGGGGTTGGTGAACAGCCATTTGCTCAGCACCACCTTCTGCTGGTTGCCGCCGGAAAGGTTGACCACCTTCTGGTCCACGCCGGAGCAGCGCGTGCGCATCTTCTTGCGGAAGCCCTCGGCCACCGCGAACTCGCGGCCATCGTCGATCACACCCCGGTGGGACACGCCGGGCAGGTTCGCCAGCGAGGTGTTCCACTGAATGTCTTCGCTCAGGACCAGGCCGTTGCCCTTGCGGTCTTCCGTCACATAGGCCAGGCCGTGGGCCACGGCTTTCTGCACCGTGGAGACGTCGATTTCCTGGCCGTGCAGCAGGGCCTGGCCGCTGATGCGCTGGCCCCATGATCGGCCGAAGACGCTCATCGCCAGCTCGGTGCGGCCCGCGCCCATGAGTCCGGCGATACCGACGATCTCGCCGCGCCGGACCGTGAGGTCGATGCCCTTGACGACTTCGCGCTCGGCGTGCTGCGGATGGAAGGCGCGCCAGCCGCGCAGCTCGAACACCGTCTCGCCGATCTGCGGCGTGCGCTTCGGGTAACGGTCGGCCATGTCGCGGCCCACCATGCCGCGGATCACGCGGTCTTCGCTGATGGCCTGCGCGCGGCAGTCCAGCGTCTCCACCGTGCTGCCATCGCGCAGGATGGTGATGGCGTCGGCCACCTTGGCAATCTCGTTGAGCTTGTGCGAGATCAGGATGCAGGCGATGCCCTGGGCCTTGAGTTCCAGCAGCAGCATCAACAACGCGTCGCTGTCGGTTTCGTTCAGGCTGGCCGTGGGCTCGTCGAGGATCAGCAGCTTCACCTTCTTCGACAGCGCCTTGGCGATCTCCACCAGTTGCTGCTTGCCCACGCCGATGTTGGTGATGAGCGTGTCGGGCGATTCCTTCAACCCGACCTTCTTCAGCAAGGCCTGGGTCTGGCTGTGCGCCTCCATCCAGTCGATCACGCCATGGCGCGCGGTCTCGTTGCCGAGGAAGATGTTCTCGGCGATCGACAGCAGCGGCACCAGGGCCAACTCCTGGTGGATGATGATGATGCCCTGCCGTTCGCTGTCGTGGATGCCACCGAAGCGCTGCGCCTGCCCGAGGTAGTGGATTTCGCCACTGTATTCGCCGTGCGGGTACACGCCCGACAGCACTTTCATCAGCGTCGACTTGCCCGCGCCGTTCTCGCCCACCAGCGCATGGATTTCACCCGCACGCACCCGCAGGTTCACCTTGTTCAGCGCCACCACGCCGGGGAAGGTCTTGCGGATGTCGTGCATCTCCAGGATGGTGTCCAACGATATTCCTCGGTTCATTCAGGTAACGAAAGGGGTCTGCGGTCTACTTCCAGAAACACCGCGGAACTGGCTCTGCCAGGCCGCTGGTGTTGCCCCCTGCAAGGGGGTGGGAGCGACACGAAGTGCGCGACCTGGGGGGCAATTCACTTGATCTGCGATTCTTTGTAGTAGCCGCTGCCGATCAGGATCGGCTGCCAGTTCGAAGCGTCCACGGCCACCGGCTTGAGCAGGTAGGCCGGTACCACCTTGATGCCGTTGTTGTAGGTCTTGGTGTCGTTGACCTCGGGCTTCTTGCCCGAGAGTTCCGCGTCCACCATGTTGGCGGTGACCTTGGCCAGCTCGCGCGTGTCCTTGAAGATGGTCGAGTACTGCTCGCCGCGCAGGATGGACTTGATGGAGGGCACTTCCGCGTCCTGGCCGCTCACCACGGGGCAGGGCTGGGCCTTGGTGCAGTAGCCCACGCCCTTGAGCGAGGACAGGATGCCGATGGAGATGCCGTCGTAGGGCGACAGCACGGCATCGACCTTGTCCTTGGTGTAGAAGGCCGACAGCAGGTTGTCCATGCGCGCCTGCGCCGTGGCGCCATCCCAGCGCAGGGTACCCACCTTTTCCATGCCCATCTGCTTGCTGCGCACCACCAGCTTGCCGCTGTCGATGTAGGGCTTGAGCACGCTCATCGCGCCGTCGTAGAAGAAGAAGGCGTTGTTGTCGTCCGGCGAGCCGCCGAAGAGTTCGATGTTGAACGGGCCCTTGCCTTGCTTGAGACCGAGCTTGTCCACGATCGTGCTGGCCTGCAGCACGCCGACCTGGAAGTTGTCGAAGGTGGCGTAGTAGTCCACGTTCTTCGAACCCTTGATCAGCCGGTCGTAGGCGATCACCTTGATGCCCTTGTCGGCTGCGTTCTGCAGCACCTTGGACAGCGTGGTGCCGTCGATGGAGGCGATCACCAGCACCTTCACGCCCTTGGTGACCATGTTCTCGATCTGCGCGAGTTGGTTGGGGATGTCGTCGTCGGCGTATTGCAGGTCGGTCTTGTAGCCGCGCTCCTTCAGCACCTTGACCATGTTGTCGCCGTCGGCGATCCAGCGGGCCGAGGATTTGGTGGGCATGGAAATGCCGATGGTGCCCTTGTCCTGGGCATGGGCGAGCGGCGCGACGCCGAGTGCGGCCAGGGCCAGGCTGGCGAGCGCGGATTTAAGCAGGGTGCGTTTCATGGAAAGGGTCTCCGGGAGATGGCCGAGGGCGAGGGAAGGGGACAACATCAGTACTTGCGCTTGGGGAATTCGGCGGCGGCCACTTCCATGGGGAAGATGCCCTCTTCGGTGATGATGCGCTTGGGCAGCGCCTTGCCGGCCTTGATGTCCTTGACCGCGCTCATGAGCTGCGGCCCGAGCAGCGGGCTGCATTCGACGGTGACGTTGAGCTTGCCGGCCATCATGGCCTCGAAGGCGCCCTTGACCCCGTCCACCGAGATGATCGTGATGTCCTTGGCCGGCTTCATGCCGGCTTCCTCGATGGCCTGGATGGCGCCGATGGCCATGTCGTCGTTGTGCGCATACAGCACGTTGATCTTCTTGCCTTCGGCCTTGAGGAAGGCTTCCATCACCTCCTTGCCCTTGGCGCGCGTGAAGTCGCCGGTCTGCGAACGGATGATCTTGAACTTCGGGTCGGCCTTGATGATTTCCTCGAAACCCTTCTTGCGGTCGATCGCCGGGGCCGAGCCCACCGTGCCCTGCAGTTCCACGATGTTCACCTCGCCCTTGTTGTCCTTCATCTTGTCGACGAGCCAGCGGCCGGCCTTGCGGCCTTCCTCGACGAAGTCCGAGCCCATGAAGGTCACGTAGAGCGTGTCGTCCTTGGTGTTGACGGCACGGTCGGTCAGCACCACCGGGATCTTCGCCGCCTTGGCTTCGCGCAACACGGTTTCCCAGCCCGACTCGACCACCGGCGAGAACGCGATCACGTCCACCTTCTGGGCGATGTAGGAACGGATGGCCTTGATCTGGTTTTCCTGCTTCTGCTGCGCGTCGGAGAACTTGAGCTCGATGCCGGCGTCCTTGGCGGCCGATTTGATCGACTCGGTGTTGGCGGTGCGCCATTCGCTTTCGGCGCCGACCTGGGCGAAACCCAGCACGATCTTCTTCTGCGCCAGCACGTGGGCCGGCAACAGGCCGGCCAGGGAGGCGGCGGCCATGGCGGCGCCGAGTTGGCGTCGGTTCAGGTTGGTGTTCATTTCGGTCTCCTTCTGTTGTGGATGAAGTGTTTTGGGGAGGGGCGATTCAGGCCTGCATGTAGCCGGTCTTGACGGTGGCATAGAAGTCGGAGGCGCGGCGCCCCGGCTCGCGCCTGGCGCCACCCAGGCGGCGGTGGCCGCCAAAGGCGGTGTGGTCGTCCGCACCGGCGGTCGGCAGGTTGACCATGGTCATGCCGACTTCGGCATGGCGGCGGAAATGCATCGCGTGCTTCAGCGAATTCGTGCAGATGCCGGCGCACAGGCCGAGGGGGGATTCGTTGGCCAGGGCCAGCGCGTCCTCGTAGTCTTCGGCGCGCAGCACACAGGCGATCGGGCCGAAGGTTTCCTCGCGCGCAATGCGGTGGGAGGGGCGGGCCAGGAACAGCGCCGGACGCATGTAGTGCCCCGGGCTCGGCCGCGCCATGCGCTCGCCACCCCAGACGTGCTCGGCGCCGTCCTCGCGCGCCTGGGCCACGGTTTCGAGGTTGCGTTCGAGCTGGGCGCCGTCGGCCACCGGCCCGATGTCGGTGCCGGGCTCGAGCGCATGGCCGATCGACAGCTGGCCGAGCCGCTGGCGCAGCCGGCCGACGAAGGCGTCGTGTACCTTGGCTTCGACGATCAGCCGGCTCGACGCGGTGCTGCGCTGGCCCGCCGAGAAGTAGGCACCCTGCACGGCGCAATCCACCGCCCGCTCGAGATCGGCGTCGGCCAGCACCACCAGCGCGTTCTTGCCGCCCGTCTCCAGCTGCAGCCGCGTGCGGCGTGTGGCCGCCTGTTGCAGTTGCGCGCCGGCCGCCGCCGAACCGGTGAAGCTGATGGCATCCACCTGGGCGCTGCCGGCCAGGGCCTGGCCGATCTCCCGCCCGCTGCCCATCACCAGGTTGAAAGTGCCTGCGGGCAGGGCGGCGCGGCTGATGATCTCGGCCAGCGCCCAGCCGCAGGCCGGCACCAGCTCGGCCGGCTTGAAGACCACGGTGTTGCCGTAGGCCAGCGCTGGCGCGATCCGGGCGGCGGGAATCGCGAGGGGAAAGTTCCACGGCGTGATCAAGCCGACCACGCCCACGGGTTCGAACGACACGTCGACCTGCACGCCGGCGTGCAGCGAAGGCAGGCCGACACCGCTTGCACCGACTGCCCCTTCACCCCGGCCGTGGCGCAGCGCCTCGCCGGCATAGAACCGGAAGATCTGGCCCGCACGCTCGGCTTCCTTCACGGCCTCGGGCATCGGCTTGCCCTCCTCGCGCGCCAGCAGCAGGCCCAGCGCGTCCTTGCGGCGGATGATTTCGTTGCCGATCTGGTCGAGCACGTCGGCACGGCGCTGGGGCGTGCTGCGCGCCCAATGGGGCAGGGCGGCGGCCGCGGCGCGGATGGCGAGCTCGGCCTGATGACGGTCGCCGCGCGCGTATTCGGCCACGACCTCGCTGGTGTCGGACGGGTTCACGCTCACACCCGTCGTCGCGCCGGTTTCCCAGCGGCCGTTGATGTATTGCCGAACGTTCTGTTGAATCTCGCCGTGTTTCACCGCGCGCTGGCCCTGTCTCTTTTTGGAATGATCCCAGTCTAGAAATGAATTTGATATCAATCCAATCATTTTTTCGACAAAATAGATATCAATCGAAGGATTCTGGAAAACCCCATGACGACCTACATGCACTGGTTCATCCGTGCCCGGCTGAAAACACGTCAACTCCTGTTGCTGGTTGCTTTGGCCGAAGAGGGCAACATCCACCGCGCGGCCCAGGTGCTCAACATGACGCAACCGGCCGCCTCCAAGCTGCTCAAGGACCTGGAAGATGTGCTCGAGGTGCCGCTGTTCGAGCGCCTGCCGCGCGGCATGCGGCCGACCTGGTACGGCGAGACCATGATCCGCCATGCGCGAGTGGCGCTGGGCGCGCTGAACCAGGCGCACGACGAACTGACGGCGCTCAAGGCCGGCAGCTTCGGCCAGGTGAACGTGGGCGCGATCACCTCGCCTGGCCTCGTGCTGCTGCCGTCGGCCGTGGCCATGGTCAAGCGTGAGCAGCCCAACCTGCGGGTGTCGCTGGAAATCGAGACCAGTCCCGTGCTGCTGGAGCGCATGGAACAGGGCAAGCTCGACATCCTGGTGGCGCGGCTGTTCGCCGAGCACGACAAATCGCAATTGCGTTACGAGGCGCTGACCGAGGAGCCGGTGTGTGCGCTGGTGCGGCCCGGCCATCCGATGCTGGGCATGTCGGGCCTGACGCTGCGCGACGTGGTCGGTGCGGGCTGGATCGTGCCGCCGTCGGGCAGCGTGCTGCGCCACCGTTTCGACCTGATGTTCCAGCAGGAGGGCCTGGCGCCGCCGATCGACACGGTCGAGACCTCGGCGCTGCTCTTCATCACCCGCATGCTGCAGCAGAGCGACATGATCGCGGTGCTGGCCAGCGACGTTGCGCGCTACTACGCGGCCCACGGCATCGTGGCGCTGCTGCCGCTGGAGATGCCGTGCCACATGGACGCGTTCGGCATCATCACGCGGACCGACCGGCTGCTCTCGCCCGCCGCCAAGGTGATGATGAAGGCGCTGAAGACGGCCAGCCTGTCGATCTACAACCGGCGGCTGGACACCGCGGACTGATGCGACCCTGGCAAGCCGCGCCTCACACCCAGCCGGCGTCCACCGTGAACTCCTGCGCCGTGCACATGGCGCCGTCGTCCGAGGCCAGGAACAGCACCATGCGCGCGATGTCCTCGGGCATCAGCTTGTCGGGCAGGCACTGGTTGCGCTGGAGGTCCTCCTCGCCCTTGGCATCCAGCCACAGCTTGACCTGGCGTTCCGTCATCACCCAGCCCGGCGACACGGTGTTGATGCGGATGCGGTCCTGGCCGAGGCTCTTGGCCAAGCCGCGCGTGAGGCCGTTGACCGACGACTTCGCGATGGCGTAGCACGGGTAGCCCGAGCCCTTGCCCTGCCAGCCGGTGGAGCCGAGGTTGACCACGGCGCCGAAACCCAGGCGCTGCATGCCCGGCACCACCGACTGGATCGCGAACAGCGCCGGGCGCTCGTTGATCGCCATGCGTTCGTCATAGTAGGCCGGCGTGACCGATTCGAGCGTGTGGCGGTCGTCGCTGGCCACGTTGTTGACCAGCACCGCGAAGTCGCCGAGTTCGGCCGCCGCGTCGCGGATGGTGGCCTGCAGTGCGCCGATGTCGCGCACGTCGCAGGGGCGCCACCAGGGCTTGGGATGCCCGGCCTCGACGAGCTGCTGCGCGAGCCGGCGGCTGGCTTCCTCGGCGATGTCGATGAAAGCCACGCGCGACCCTTGCGCCGCGAAGGCCGAGACGATCGCCGCGCCGATGCCGCTGCCGCCGCCGGTGATGAACACCGTGCGGTCGCGCAGGCTGGGGTGGACGGAGTTCTGGGAAAGAGGGGGGCGGTTGGGGTTCAAGTTGGTCTCCGTTGAGATGGATGTATTGCAATATTAATATTAGTCAATAAGAAAATTTTGTATTTCTTATATCAATATGCCCTGATACGATGCGCCGAGTCAAGCGCCCGCGTGGCCAAGCCAGCGACCGTGGGGCCTTCCGGAGACATGCCATGAACCATCCCGCCGCCGCGCCGCAGCGATTACCCGCACCCTGCATCCTCTGCGCGCCCGAGTGCCTCTGGCCCGCGAGCGCGACGCTGGGTGAGGGCGCTCTCTGGTCGGTACGCCGACAGGCGCTGTACTGGGTGGACATCCTCGAGAAGCGGCTGTACCGCTGGACCCCGGATGGCGCTCGCCAGCGCTGGGCCTTCGACGAGGAAATCTCGGCCGTGGCTGAGCGCGAGGCCGGGCCGGGCCTGCTCGTGACACTGCGGCGCGGCTTCGCGCTGTTCGATCCGGACTTGCCAGACGCTGCCCCGCGCTACCTGCACCAGCCCGAAGCCGACCAACCCGGCAACCGCTTCAACGATGGCAAGTGCGATGGGCAGGGCCGCTTCTGGGGCGGCACCATGGACTTTGCGTGCGAGGCGCCCAGCGGCGCGCTCTACCGCTACGATGCCGACGGCCGCTGCAGCCGCCACGAACACGGCATTGCCGTGACCAACGGGCCGACCTGGTCGGCCGACGGTGGCACCCTCTACCTCAACGACACCGTGGGCGGGCAGGTCCTGGCCTACGATTTCGACGCGGCCAGCGGCACGCTGTCGAACAGGCGGCAGTGGCTGCGTCTGGCCGAGGGCGACGGCCTGCCCGACGGCATGACCACCGATGCCGCCGGCCGCATCTGGATCGCGCATTGGGGCGGCGCCTGCGTGAGCTGCCACGACCCGCTGAGCGCGGCCGAACTCTGCCGCGTGGCGCTGCCGACCCGCCACATCACCAACTGCGCGTTTGGCGGCGCCGACCTGTGCACGCTGTTCATCACCAGCGCCGCCAGCGGCCTCACGCCGGCGCAGCGCGCGGCCGAGCCGTTGGCCGGCGGCTTGTTCGCCGTGCGCGTTGACAGCCCCGGCCTCGCCGCGTCGCGTTTCGCGGGCTGAAAAAATGGTGGGGCGCCCGCCGGGATGTCAGCAGGTGCTGAACCGGTGCACGGTGCTGCTCTCGAATACCTGGCCCGGGCGCAGCACCGTGGAAGGAAATTCGGGCCGGTTCGGGGAGTCCGGGAAATGCTGCGTTTCCAGGCACAGGCCATCGCCCTGGCGCACGGCCTGGCCCGAGCGGCCCACCAGCGTGCCGTCGAGGAAGTTGCCTGAATAGAACTGCACGCCGGGCTCGGTGGTGAATACCTCCATGACCCGGCCCGACGCGGCATGCGAAAGCCGTGCGGCCCGCGCCAGGCCGGCATCACCCGCCGTTCGGTCGAGCACCCAGTTGTGGTCGTAGCCGCGTGCGCGCACGAGTTGCTCGTGCGGCTCGCGGATGCGCTCGCCGATCCGCCTGGGCTGGCGAAAGTCGAAGGGCGTGCCCGCCACGTCGGCGATGCCGGTGGGGATCAGCGTCGCGTCCACCGGGGTGTAGCGGCCGGCGAAAAGCTGGAGCTCGTGGTCCAGGACCGATCCGCCGCCGGCGAGGTTGAAGTAGTCGTGGTGCGTGAGGTTGAGCACCGTGGGCCGGTCGGTCTCGGCGCGGTAGTCGATGCGCCAGCTCTGGTCCAACCCCAGGCTGTAGCGCACGGTGAGGCCGAGGCGGCCGGGATAGGCTTCCTCGCCGTCGGCGCTGGTGCGCGTGAGTTCCAGCCCGATGCGGCCATCGGCGTCGGCCTCGACGGGCGCGATGTCCCACCACTGGGCGCCGAAGCCGCGTGGGCCGCCGTGCAGTGCGTTGGGCCCGTCGTTCAACGGCAGCTGGAAGGTCTCGCCGTCGAGCTGGAAACGGCCGCCCGCGATGCGGTTGCCGTAGCGGCCGACGATGGTGCCGAAATGCGGGTTGCGCTCCAGGTAGTCGACTAGGCTGGGCAAGCCGAGCACCACGTTGCCGTTGCGGCCTTCGCGGTCCGGCACCTGCAGCTCGGTCACGATGCCGCCGTACTGCATGGCGCTCAGGCGCAAACCTCGGCCGTTGTCGAGCGTGTATTCGGAAACGACGCGGCCGCCCGGAAGGCGGCCGAATTCCTGGACTGTGATGCGAGGCGGCATGGTCGGTCGGCGAGTGGATACCGCCGATTTTGCACGCCACCGGCCGCGTATGAGCCGATGTCGGAACGCAGACTCAGAAACGGTAGCTGTAACGCAACTGGTAGAAGGTTTCGCCCGGGTTCGGGCCTTCCAGGCCGGCGTTGGAGACATGTTTCAGGTAGACGCCGAGCTCTTGGCGCCGATCGGCCCCGAAGCTGCGGCCGACGCCGAGGTGGTCGCTGAAATTCCAGCGCGAGCCGAAGGCCTGGTTGCCCCGATGGTAGGTGCCGTCCAAGTAGGACACACCGATACCGCCTTCGACGAACCACGGCGACTGGCCTGCGTCGGGGCGGTAGCGGAACATCGGCACCAGTCCGACCTGGGTGAAGCGGGTTTCGTTGTTGGCGAAGGCGTCGGTTTTCCACTGGCTCAAATAGGCATCGACGGCCAGGGAGACGCTGCCGCCCCAGAACGTGGCCGGCGTGGGTATGCGCAGGCCGATCGTGCCGACGGTCGTGTCACGGCCATCGCTTTTCGCGCTCTGGCCCGCTTCCACGTAAACCGAAACCGATTGCGGTTCGGCACTGGCCGCGCCGCTGTAGCCCGCGGCCAACGCGGCCAGGGCCATCATGCCAATGCGGACGGTGGGTGCAAAGCCTCGCATGGCGGGCCGCAAACGTGGCGATGGAGTCATCTTCCTGTTTCCTTGCTGGATGTGTGTTGTGACAACATGATTCTCGTCTTCATCGCATGACCTTGTCGGTCGCCGCTTTCCCGTTTTGTTGTAGGAGCCCGACCCGCCGGAACTCGGATGTGTCGGCGGCGCTATGTCAAAAGACATTCGAGCGAAGGCGGTCAATCGGTAAGATCGGTGTTCAACTAGTTTTGCTTTCCGGACTTTTCTTGCCAACGACGATTTCTTTGCCCGTGCCCTGCTTGACGACTCCTGAATCTGCAGGGGCGGTGGAGGAACTGCGAACGGCCACCCGCAGCCTGCACGATCGGCTCGACCGCGACCTTCCGCTGGCGCGTGAACACGCCGATCTGGCCGACTACGTGAGACACCTCATGGTGATGCGTGACTGGCAGTGCGCTTTGGTCCCGTGGCTGACGCGCACCGATTGCGACCTGTCGGGCCTGGCCTTGGCGCAGCAGGATATCGACGACGGCCCAACCCTGTCCGCACCAGCGCTGGCGCCGATCGATACCACGCCGATGCGGCTCGCCGACGATGGCAGTGCGGCCTTCTGCTGGGGCGCGACATATGTGCTGGAGGGTTCCCGGCTTGGCGGGTTGGTGCTCTACCGGCGGCTGCACTCCCGACTCGCACCGCATCCCCTGCGCTATCTGCGGCTGCGCGGAGAGACGGGACGACCCTGGCCCGAGACGCTCGCGCTCTTGCGCGGGCAACTGGTCTCCCCTGGCGAGCGCCGCTCTGCCTGTCGCGGTGCGGTGGCGGCGTTCGAGCTGCTGGTGCGGCGCTTCGAAGATGCGGGGTGCCTGTGATGGATGAACCCGTGAAGTCCCCCTCGGTGCCGTTCGACGCGGTGACTTTGGAAAACTGCGACCGCGAGCCGATCCACACACCGGCCCACATTCAACCGCACGGGGTGTTGTTTGCCTTCGATCATGCGGGCGTGCTCACGCATCGCAGCGACAACGCCGCGGCCATGCTGGGCGGCGGCGGCCTGCCTGCGCTCGGCGAGATGTTGTCGCATGCGCATTTCACCGAATTCGAAGGACTGCACGAATTGCTGCAGCGCACGCGTGAGTCGGCGGCCGACGGCGACGTGATTCCGCATGCCACCGAGATCCACAGCGTGCACGGCGACTTCGATGTGGTGGCGCACCGCACGGAGAGCGGCCTGATCTGCGAATTCGAAAGCCGGCTGGGCTCCGAGCCGACCGCCCCCAGCTTCGCGTTCACCGCGCACCGTGCGATGGAAAAACTCAAGCGCCAGCACAGCATCGAGGGGCTGTTGTCGACGGCGGTGGAGCAGGTGGCCAGCCTGACCGGTTTCGACCGGGTGATGGCCTACCGCTTCCGTCACGACGAAAGCGGCGATGTGGTGGCCGAAACGGTGCGACCCGGGCTCGATCTTTTCCTGGGCCGTCGGTATCCGGCCAGCGACATCCCGGCCCAGGCGCGCCGGCTGTATGTGATCAACACGCTGCGGCTGATCGCCGACGTGGGCGCCAGTCCGGTGCCGGTCACTCGCGCTCGGCCGGATGCCCCTTCGGTGGACATGAGCCACGGCGTGCTGCGCAGCGTGTCGCCGGTCCACATCGAATACCTGGGCAACATGGGCGTGGCGGCGTCGATGAGCGTGTCCATCGTGATCGGCGGCCGCCTCTGGGGCATGCTCGCCTGTCACCACATGCAGCCGCGCCGCGTCTCCTACACGGTGCGCATGGCCTGTGACGTGCTGGCCCAGATCCTGGCCTCCAACCTGCAGGGCGCGCTGGCCAAGGAGCAGGCGGTGCTGACCGACCAGGCCGCGAGCCTGCGCTCGCGCGTGGTGGAACGTGTCCTGCACGCCGACGACCTGATCGAGGCGCTGTCGGGCGAGGCCGATGCCTTGTGCGCAGCGCTGAACGCGCCCGGCCTGCTGCTGGCGCAGGGCGGCAACGTCCAGGTGTTCGGTGGCGTCGCGCAACCCGTTGCGGCGGCCCTGGTGCAGTGGCTCAACGACAGCGGCGCCATACCGGGCCGGCTGCTGCACATGGATTCCCTCGCCGGCATGCCCGAGCCGCTGGCGCTGCAGATGGAGAACTGGACCGGGCTGCTCGCGCTGCCTTTCGGCGAGGAAGTACCGAGTTGGCTGGTGCTGCTGCGCAAGGAGCAGATCGAGACCATCCATTGGGGAGGCAAGCCCGAGAAGGAATACCGCATTGGTCCGCTGGGCCCGCGCCTCACACCGCGCGGCTCGTTCGAGCTGTGGCGCGAGACGGTGCGCGGCAAGGCCGTGCCCTGGAGCGCCACCGAAATCGATAGCGCGCAGAAGCTGCTGGACGAACTGATGCGCGCCGACGCGGCCCACATGGCGGAGCTGCGCCGCGCGCGAGCGCAACTCATGGCGATGCTCGGGCATGACCTGCGCGACCCGCTGCAATCGATCGCAGACACCGCGACGCTGCTCGGCGAGAGCGGTGACCGCCAGATCAGCCGGCGTCTGCAGTCGTCGAGCAGCCGCATGCAGCGCTTGGTCACCCAGGTGCTCGACATGTCGCGCATGCACGGCGGGGTGGGCCTGAGCTTCAACAAGCAGCCGGTCGATCTGGTGAAACTGCTCGAAGGCATGCTCGTTGAAAACCGCCGCAGCCATCCCGGCATGGAGATCCAGCCGATCATGCCCCGCAAGCTCATGGCGCTGGTCGACGGCGAACGCATCGGCCAGGTCGTCGCCAAGCTGCTGAGCAATGCCAGCCGCTATGGCGTGCCGGGCGAGCCAGTGCTGGTCGAGTTGCACGAACGCGGCGGCATGGTGGTGCTGGAAGTCAGCAACACCGGGCAGGCGCTGGACGAAACCCTCGCCGCCAACATGTTCCTGCCGTTCAAGCGCAAGTCGCCCGACGCACTGGACGCGCGCAAGGGCCTGGGCCTCGGGCTGTACATCGCGCACCAGGTGCTCGAAGGCCACGGCGGCACGCTGAGCTACAGCTATGCCGAACCGTACGTGGTGTTCACGGCTGTTTTTCCGGCCGGCCTCAGCCCAGAAAATCCTTCAGGTCCGACACCCCCGAGATCTGCGTGATCCTGCCCGCCAGCGCCGGCGGAATCGTCTCCGGGTGGCACAGCGAAAACACCTGCATCCCGGCGGCCAGCCCGGCCTGGATGCCGGGCACGCTGTCTTCCACCACCGCGCAGTGTTCCGGCGCCACGCCGAGTCCGGCCGCGGCCTGCAGGAACAGCTGCGGCTCGGGCTTGAAGTGGCCGACTTCGTAGGCGCAGTAGATCCGGCCCTCGAAGTACGGCAGCAGGCCGGTCAGGCCCAGGGTCAACTCGGTCTTGTCGCGCGGGCCGTTGGTGGCCACGCAAAAGGGCAGTTCGAGGCGCGCGATGAATTCGAGTGCGCCGGGCATGGGCTTGAGCTCACGGCGAAAGCGATGGGCCATGGCCTCGCGCGCGGTGGCGGTGAAGTCGTCGGGAAAAGGCCGGGCGGAATGCCGCGCGAGTTCGGCCACGTTGCGGGCCATGCTCTTGCCGCGGAAGTCGGTGGCGACGTCGTCCAGCGTGAGCGTCAGGCCGTAGGGCAGGGCATGGGCGTGCATGGCGGCGATGCCAATGTCCTCGCTGTCGACCAGGGTGCCGTCGCAATCGAAAATGAGCGCTGAAATCAAAGCAGGTTTCCTCGGATGGATGGGGTCGCCGCGGCGGCTTCGGTGGAGCGGAATCTGCCGGCTTGGCGCGCGACTTGCATGGTAACCAATCGCCAACCCTGGCGACCTTGGGGACGGGTCGCCGACTTTCTGCTCAATCGTTCAGAATGGGATCGAATCGAGCCAACTTATCGCGTTGGCGCCGTGTTGAATCGCGGTGTTTCCGCACCGCTTTCGCCCCGCGTTGTTTCCCGAGACTCCAGAAAGGACCCGACATGCCAGACATCGCCGTATTCTTCCAATCGGTCAAGCTGCCCGTGATGTCGGAGGTGGCGCATGCGCTGATCCGCACGCTCAACGACGAACAGGCCGACGGGCCGGAGGTGGCCGCCATCATCGCCAGGGACGCGGTCTTGACCGCCAAGCTGCTGCGCCTGGCCAACAGTGCGAGCTTTGGCTTGAGCCGCAGCGTGGGCTCGCTGAACGACGCCATCGCGCTGGTCGGCATGGGCCGGGTGCGCACGCTCGGGCTGGCGGCGTCGCTCGGCGATGCCTTTCCCGAGATCGAGGGGCTGAGCCGTGTCGAATTCTGGCGCAGCTGCATGGTGAGCGCGGGTTATGCGCAATGGTTGGCTGGCCATGTCGGCATCGACGGCAGCCAGGCGTGGCTGGCCGCCATGATGGTGCGGCTGGGCGAGCTGATCATCGCCCAGGCCCAGCCCGCCAGCCTGGTCGAAATCGAGAAGATGCCGCACCGCCCCGGCGGGCGCTGGGAGCGCGAGAAACAGGTCATCGGCTTCAACGAAGGCCAGATCACGGCCGAGCTCGCGCGGCGCTGGAATTTCCCGCCCGAGATCGTGCGTGCGCTCGACACCGCGGCCGATCCGCTCGCGGCCAAGCCGTTCAACCGGCTCGGCGCCATCGTCCACCTCTCGATGCTGCTGGCCGAGATGCCGCCCGCCGGCCCCGAGATGCTGGAAACCCTGCCCGAGGACGTGCTGGCCGCGCTGCAGCTCAACCCGGAATGGATGCAGGGAAAATTTCCGCAGCCCGACTCATTTGTCAGCATCGAGTAGACGGGGAGCCTGTCCCGAGCTTGTCGAAGGGAGTGGCGGCTGCGCGAAGTCAGCCAAGCTGGGAGTGCGCCAATCAAACCGGCAGGTCCCCGGCGACCTTGCCGAGCCACTTCTTCGACATCGCATCGAGCGTGCCATCCTTCTTCGCGCCGGCGATGATTTCGTTGACCTTGGCTTTCAGGGCGTCCTCGCCCTTGGACACGCCGACGAAACACGGGCTGTCTTTCAGCAGCAGCTTGAATTCCGCATTGATCTGCGGGTTCTTGGCGATCATCTCGGCCGCCACGGCGCCGCTGGCGGCGATGGTCTGGGTCTGGCCGGCCACGAAGGCGGCGATGGTGGCACTGTTGTCCTCGAAGCGGCGGTACTCGAGCGAGGCTGGCGCCACCTTGGCGAGTTCCTGGTCCTCCATCGCGCCGCGCGTGGTGGCCACGGTCTTGCCGGCCAGGTCGGCGAAGCTCTTGATGCTCATGCTCTTCGGGCCGAACACGCCCTGGAAGAACGGGGCATAGGCCGAGGTGAAGTCGATGACCTTCTCGCGCTCCGCGTTCTTGCCGAGCGTGGAGATCACCAGGTCGGCCTTGTGGGTCTGCAGGTAGGGGATGCGGTTGGCGCTGGTGACGGGCAGCAGCTCGACCTTCACGCCGAGTCTGGCGCCGATCAGCTGGGCCATGTCGATGTCCAGGCCTTGCGGCACCATGTTCTTGTCGACCGAACCGTAGGGCGGGTAGTCGGTGGGGATGGCGATGCGGATCGTCTTGGTCTTCAACACGTTGTCGAGTGCGCTCTGCGCCTGCGCGCCACCGGCCGCGAGCAAGGCGGCCGACGCAAGACACAGGGCGAAATGGCGTTTGGAGATGTTCACGGGCGGGTCCTTGGATGGAGAAAGGGTTGACCCATCCATCGATGCAAGGGCCGTGCCCGCACGGCGTGTTAGGGACCGGTCTCAGGCGGCGGCGCGCGTGGAGAGAATGGACCTGAACAGGTCGAGCTGGCCCTGGGTGGTGGCCTCCCAGGAGAAACTCTCCGCATGCCGACGCGTGGCTTCCCGCGCCGGGTAATTCGCGAACAGCGCGGCCCAGCCCTGGGCCAGGCCGTCGGCGCTGCGCGCGGGCATGAGCACACCGGCGTCCGGCGTGCTCACCACTTCCGGCGTGCCCCAGATGTTGGTGGCAATCACCGGCGTGCCGCAGGCCATGGCTTCGAGCAGCACGTTGGCCCAGCCTTCGCGGCTCGAGCACAGTGTCAAGGCATCGGCGGCGGCATACCACCATTTGAGCTCGGTCTGCGGCACCACGCCCGCGAACCGTACACGGTCGGCCACGCCGAGTTTCTGCGCCTGCCGCTCGAGTGTGCCGCGTTCCTCGCCCGAGCCGGCGATCACGAGCCGGACGTCGGCCGGCAGCAGGGGCAGGGCGCCCACGGCGATGTGGTGGCCCTTGCGTTCCACGAGGTGACCGACCGACAGCAGCAGGCGTCCGTCCACCGGCAGACCCAGCCGCTGGCGTGCCACGTCGCGCGGCTCCGGTGCAAAACGTTCGAGGTCCACGCCGTTGCGCAGCGTGTTGAGTTTTTCCGGCTCGCCGCCGAGATCGCGCAGCGTGTCCATCAGCGCCTTCGCCACGCCGATCGAAGCGCTGGCCTTTCTGGCCGTGTCGAGGATGAGCTTGCGCGGCACGGCGTAGTCGGGAATCAGGTTCAGGTCGGTGCCGCGCGCCGTGACCACGAAGGGCTTGCCCAGCCATTTCGCCAGCAGCCCGGCGGCCACGCCGTCGGGGTAGTAGTAGTGCGCGTCGATGAGGTCGAAGTCGAAGCCTTCGCGCTGCAGTTTGCGGATGGTGCCCAGCGCGCCGAGCGCCATGGTGTAGGGCGCAGTGCTCATCCCGACCTTGGGCGCGAGCAGGTAGCGCGGGTGGTGCACCTCCAGCCCGTTGCGTTGCTCGAAACGCGGCGTGGCCGCGAACAGCGCGTAGTCACCGAAACGCGGCGATGTGGACGGGAACCACGGCACCGGCGCCACCACCCTGGCCTCGACCTGGCCAGTCTTCATGAGTTCGCGCAGCCGGGTCTCGACGAAGATGCCGTGGATCGGGCGCTGGCTGCTGGGGAAGAGGCTGGAGAAGAGCAGGAGGCGGATGGGGCTGGGCATGGCGGCGATTATGGCCAGCAAAACCGCGGCATTTTTATCCACGCCACCGGCGAACCGGACACTTTCGACGGATCGTCAGATCAATTGCCGCATTGCTTGCGCCGTTTCCCTGAGCACCGGCAACACCCGCGCCACCGCATCCTCGCTGGCTTCATGCCCCATCGGCATGGTCACGTTCAGCGCGCCGAGCAGATCGCCATGGCGGTCGCGCAGTCCCACGGCGATGCCGCGCGTACCCAGCTCCATCTGCTGCTCCGACAGCGACCAGCCCTGGGCGCGGATGCGCGCGAGTTCCAGCGCCAGCCGCTCCTTGCTGACGATGGTGTGGGCGGTGAAGGCCTTCAGCGTGTGGCTGGCCAGCCATTGTTCGATCCATTCGGGTTCGCGCTGGGCCAGCAGCAGCAGGCCGGAGGCCGTGACCTCGGCCTGCACGCGGGCGCCGAGCACGTAGCCGGTGTTCATCGCCCGGTTGGCGCCGTTCCTGGCGATGTAGACGATCTCGTCGCCGTCGAGCACCGAAACATAGGCGTTCTCCTGCGTGCCGGCGGTGACACGCTGCAAAAACGGCTGGACGATGCGCGGCAGCCGTGCCGATTCAAGGTAGGACTGGCCCAGGCGCAGCACGCGCGGGGTGAGCCAGAACAGCTTGCCGTCGGTGGCCACGTAGCCGAGGTGGGCCAGCGTCAGCAGGTAGCGCCGCGCAGCCGTGCGGGTCATGCCGCAACGCTGGCCGGTCTGGCTGGCCGTGAGGCGGGGGTTGGCGTCGTCGAAGGCCTCGATGATGGACAGGCCCTTCTCGAGGCCGGCGATCCAGTCGCGTTTGTCCAGCGCGGGGTTGGTGGAAGTGGGAAGCATGGGAAGGATTCTTGCCAGCAGGCGGGGTGGGGAAAGTTGGTGGTTACCCCGGCTTCGTTCGATTATCGAACGCATATGATCGATTATCGAACGAAACCTTCGGAATATCCTTTGTCAATTTGTATCGGATGGCTAAAGTCCAGCCCCAGACCAGCTAAATGACCGATCAGCGATCAAATGATGAGCACCGCACCCGCCAAGATTTTCCCGGTAGACGGACGCACCGATGTCTACATGATCCTCGGTGATCCGGTGGAGCAGGTGCGTGCGCCCGAGTCTTTCAACCTGATCTTCGCCGCCCTGGGCATGAACGCGGTGGTAGTGCCGGCGCATGTGGCCATTGCCGACGTGACGGCGTTCGTGAAGACCGTGTTCACCGGGCGCAACATCAAGGGCTTGCTGCTCACGATCCCGCACAAGTCGGTGGTGATGCCGCTGCTCGCGCGTTGCGGCCCGCTGGCCCAGGTGGCCGGCGCCGTGAACGCGCTACGCCTGAACGCCGAAGGCGAACTCGAAGGGGACCTTTTCGACGGCGAGGGGCTGGTGTCCTCGCTCAACTATTTCGGCATGGTCTATGCCGGCCGGCGTGTGCTCGTGCTCGGCGCGGGTGGCGGCGCGGCGGCGATCGGGGCCTCGCTGGTCGGCGCCGGCTCGCAGGTCGCCCTGGGCGCTGCCAGCGAACTGGCCTTCTATGACCCGACACCCGGCAAGGCGCAGGAACTCGCGCAACGCCTGTCCGGCCACAGCACGCGCGTCAGTGCCGCGGCCAGCAACGACCCTGCAGGTTACGACCTGGTCATCAACGCCACGCCACTCGGGCTGAAGACCACCGACGCCATGCCCTGCGATGCGGCCCGTGTCGAGCCGCATGCCGCGATGATGGACATCCTGATGAAGAACCAGCCCACACCCTGGGTGCGGGCCGGTCGTGCCCGCGGGCTCAACGCCCAGCCGGGTTTCGAGATGATGATCCAGCAGGCCGACCTGTACCTCGAATTCTTCGGACTTTCGGATGCCGCGGCGCGGGTCAAGCGCGATGCGACCTTCATCCGCGAATCGATTTATCCCGCCGAATTGGCCGGCGAGATCAAGCGCCCCTGATCGCCTGATCCCCTGTTTCATCCGCCAAGCCGCCTACTTTTTCACCACCCTGAGGAGACCTTCCATGCAAAAACGCTTTGCTTTTAAATTGATAGCTGCTTGCGCGCTGGCCGCAAGCGCGCTGACCGGTTTTGCACAACAAACCGTGAAGATCGCCGGCATCGTCGAACTGTCCGGTCCCGGCACCACGTCGGGCACCTTCTTCAACAACGGCGCGATGCTTGCGGTGAAGGAAATCAACGCCGCCGGCGGCATCCTCGGCAAGAAGATCGACTATTCGTCCAACGACACGCAGAGCAACCCCGGCGTGGCCAAGGGCCTGACGCAGAAGGCCGTGGACCAGGACGTGTTCGCCATCTTCGGCCC
Source organism: Rhodoferax koreense (assembly GCF_001955695.1). Lineage (NCBI taxonomy): Bacteria > Pseudomonadati > Pseudomonadota > Betaproteobacteria > Burkholderiales > Comamonadaceae > Rhodoferax > Rhodoferax koreensis. Next base: position 2,565,005 of record NZ_CP019236.1, read on the forward strand.
GGTGTTCTCCGGCTCGATCATGGTCAGCATGGCCGAGAGCCGCCGCGCCGAGATCCCGAACTTCACCGGCGGCGAAGCGGCCTCGATCACGCAGCAGGGCAATCCGTACATCTTCCGCACCAGCTTCACGCAGGACACGGCCATGCCCAAGGTGGCGCGCTACATGAGCGACACCATGAAGCTCAAGACCATCGCGATCATTTACGTGAACAACGACTTCGGCAAGGGCGGCCTGGACTCGGTGAAGAAGGCGCTGGCGCCGTCGGCCACCAAGGTGTTGGGCGAAATCTCCACGGATTCCGGCCAGATCGACTTCTCCGCCGCCGTGCTCAAGGCCAAGCAACTCAATCCGGACGGCATCTTCGCCTATACCAACGAGGAAGAGTCGGCCCGCCTGCTGCGCGAATTGCGCAAGCAGGGCTGGACCAAGCCCGTCGTCGGCGAAACCACGCTGACCGGCCAGAAGGTGATCGAGCTCGCGGGCGAGGCGGCCAACGGCGCCATCGGCCACGTCGGTCTCACCGTGGACGCGCCGCTGCCCGCAGTGCGCGCCTTCCGCGCCAAGTACGAGAAGGAATACAAGACCATCTCCGACCACAACGGTATGAAGGGCTACTCCGGCATGTACATCCTGAAGGCGGCCATCGAAAAGGCCGGCAAGTTCGACCGCAAGGCCGTGGCCAATGCCATGCATACGCTCAAGGTCACCGCGGCGCAGCAGCCCGGCGTGCTGATGGACGTCACCTTCAACGAAAAGGGTGACCTGGACCGCGACAGCTTCATCGTCGAAGTGAAGAACGGCAAGCAGGAAGTCACCGCCGTCGTGCCTCCGCTCGGCGCGAAATAAGTCTTTGGCGGACCGGCGGGTGGCCTGATTTGCCGCCCGCCATGTTTCCCGTATCCACGGTCCCGTGCGTGCCGCATGTGCACTCACGTCCCGACCGACCATTTCAGTGAACGCCATGCGAGCCAGCACACCATGACCGACTTTCTCCAACTCTTCTTCAGCGGCCTCTCCACCGGGGCCATCTATGCGCTGGCCGCACTGGGCTTCACCCTGCTGTGGCAGGCCAGCGGCACCATCAACTTCGCGCAGGGCGAGTTCGTGATGCTGCCGGCGTTCATGATGCTGGCCTTCATGAACATGGGCGCGCCCATCCTGGTGAGCTTCGCGCTGAGCGTGGTGCTGGCCGTGATCGTGCTGGGCTGGCTGTTCAAGCGCGGCCTGGTCGATCCGCTGTTCAAGTACGGGATGATGCCGATCGTGGTGGCCACCATCGGGCTGTCGATCGCCATGCGCAACGGCGTGCGCGCCGGCTTCAGCGCCGAGGCCCATCCCTTCCCCAGCCTGTTCCCGGACAAGCTGTTCAACATCGCCGGCGTGACCATCACCATGGCCGACCTGGGTACCTTCGCCTTCGCGCTGGTGCTGGTGCTGATCACCCAGGCCTTCATCGCCAAGACCGTGACCGGCCGCGCGATGCAGGCCGTGGCGCAGAACACCGAGAGCGCCTCGGTGCTGGGCATCAACGTGCCGCGCATGATCTTCTACACCTTCGCCATCAACGCCGTGCTGGCGGTGGCGGCGGCGATGCTGGTCACGCCCACCTATCTGGCCAAGTTCGACATGGGCGAGTCGCTGGGCACCAAGGCCTTCTTCGCAGCCATCATCGGTGGCTTCAACAACTCGCGCGGTGCGCTGCTCGGTGGCCTGATCGTGGGCGTGTGCGAGAACCTCGCCGCGGCCTACATCTCGCCGGCCTACAAGGACGCGGTGGCGCTGGTGATCTTCATGGTCGTGATCCTGTTCAAGCCGCAAGGGCTCCTGGGCAAAAAAGTGGAAAGAAAGGTCTGAACGGGCTGGCCCGCACAGAGACAACACCATGAAGAAATCAACCCTCATCATCTCCCTGGTCAGCGCACTGTTGCTGCTGATCGTGCCCAACTTCCTCAAGAACTACGGCATCTACCTGCTCACCACCTGGCTGGTGTTCATCATCGCCACCATGGGGCTGAACCTCACCGTGGGTTACGCCGGGCAGAAATCGCTCGGCCAGGCGGCGTTCTTCGGCATCGGCGCCTACACCGTGGCCATCCTCATGAAGGCCGGCATCAGCTTCTGGATCGGCCTGCCGGCCGCGGCGCTGATGTGCTTCGTGCTCGGCGTCATCCTCGGCTTTCCGGCCCTGCGCGTGCAGACCATCTACCTGGCTTTCGCCACCCTGGGCTTCAACACCGCGGTCTGGCTGGTGATGCGCAACGAGGAATGGCTTACCGGCGGCACCTTCGGCATCAACAACATCGCGCGGCCTGGCCTGTTCGGCTATTCGCTCGAAGGCAACCTGCCTTACTACTACTTCGTGCTGGGCGTGACGGTGATCCTGGCGCTGCTGCTGGCGGCGCTGCTGCGATCGCCCTGGGGCAAGGCCTTCACCGCGCTGCGCGACAACCCGATCCGGGCCGAAAGCCTGGGCGTGGACATCCGCACCTACACGCTGCTGAGCTTTGCCATCGGCGCGGTCTACGCGGGCATCGCCGGCGCCTTGTTCGCCAGCCTGGTGCAGTTCATCGAACCGGCGCCGTTCACCGTGGCCGCGTCGATCATGATGTACCTGATGGTGGTGGTCGGCGGGCCGGGTTATTTCCTCGGCCCGGTGATCGGCTCGGCCGTGGGTGTCCTGCTGCCCGAATGGCTGCGTTTCGCCCAGGCCTGGTACCTGTTCATCTTCGGCGCGGCCGTGGTGCTGTTGATGATCTGGCTGCCTGATGGCCTGCTGAGCATCCCCGAACGCCTGCGCGCCCGCCGCCTCGCCAAGGAAGCCAGCGCCGCGCGCCAGGCCAGCGGCCTGGCCGCCCAACAGGCACAAACGGCCAAACCACGTGAAGTCCAACCAGGAGAAGCCGCATGAGCGCGCCACTGCTGAAAGTCAACAACCTCAAGAAAGCCTACGGCGCGATCCAGGCCGTCGGCGGGGTTTCCTTCGAAGTCATGCCCGGAGAAATCTTCGGCGTGATCGGCCCCAACGGCTCGGGCAAGACCACGCTGTTCAACAGCATGCTGGGCCAGATCAAGCCCGACAGCGGCAGCATCGAGCTCAACGGCGAAGACGTGAGCCGGCTCGGTCCGCTGGAGCTCAACCGCCGCGGCGTCGGCCGTACTTTCCAGACGCTGCAGGTGTTCGGCAAGATGACGGTGCGCGACAACCTGCTGGTGGCCGCGCAAGAGCACCAGGGCACGATGTTCGGCCGCATGTTCGCGCCGAGCGATTCGGGCCTGGGCGCCAAAGCCGATGCGCTGATCGACCAGTTCCGCATCCGCCACGTGGCCGACAAGAAGGCCGGCGAACTGAGCTACGGCCAGCAGAAGCTGGTCGACATCGCCATGGCCTTCATGAGCCAGCCCGCCCTGGTGCTGCTGGACGAACCCTGCGCGGGCGTGAACCCGAGCCTGGTGGGTGGCATCTCCACGCTGCTCAAGCAGCTGAACCAGCAGCAGGGTGCGAAGAAGAGCAGCTTCGTGGTGATCGAGCACAACATGGACTTCGTGATGGACCTGTGCCACCGCATCATGGTGATGGTCGAAGGCCAGGTGATGGCCATCGGCACGCCGGCCGAGATCCGCGGCAACAAACAGGTGCTGGACGCCTACCTGGGGAATTGATGATGACGAATACTTCCATGCCACACGACACCTGCATCGAATTCAACGACGTCGTCGCGGGCTACAAGGATTTCATGATCCTGAACAACCTGTCGTTCAAGGCGCGGCGCGGCTCGATCACGCTGCTGCTCGGGCCCAACGGGGCGGGCAAGTCGACGGTGCTGAAGACGCTGTTCGGCCTTCTCAAGCCGCGCCAGGGCAAGGTGCTGCTGGATGGCGAGGACGTCGGCGGCGCCTCGCAGAAGGAATTGCTGGCCAAGGGCATCGCCTTCGTGCCGCAGGGCCGCAACCTGTTCGGCCAGCTCACCGTGTTCCAGAACCTGGAACTCGGCGGCATCACGCTGGGCATGAAGACCACGCACGAACGCATTCCCGAGGTGCTGAACTTCTTCCCGCGCGTGAAGGAACGCATGCACTCGATGGCCTCGGCACTGTCGGGCGGCGAGCAGAAGCAGCTGGAGATCGGCCGCGCGTTGCTGCTCAGGCCCAAGGTGATCCTGATCGACGAGCCGTCCATCGGCCTGTCGCCGATCGTGGTGCAGGACGTCTTCAAGCTGCTGCGCAAACTGGCGGACGCCGGCACCACGGTGCTGATGGTCGAGCAGAACGTGAAGAGTGCGCTTAAGATTTCGGACGAGGCGATCGCGCTGGAATCGGGTCGCCTGGTGTTGCAGCGCCCGGCCAGCGAGTTGCTGGCCGATCCGCACATCGAGCGGCTGTTCCTGGGTGGTGCCCACACCACCTCGGCGCCGGCGGCCAGCGCAACCGCGACAATCTGATTTTCCAATTTCGTACGAGAGGCCCCCATGTCGTCAGGAACACAGTTCAGCCAACCATCGCTGGTGGACCGCGAGTCGATTGCCGACGCCCCCAATCCCCTGGGACTGGAAGGCGTCGAGTTCATCGAATACGCTACTTCCAAGCCGCAGGCGCTGGGCCAGGTGCTGGAGACGATGGGCTTCCGCCCGGTGGCGCGCCATCGTTCGCGCGAGGTGCTGCTGTACCGCCAGGGCGACATCAACGTGATCGTCAACGCGCATTCCGGCGACCAGGGCGCCTACCGCGGCCAGGGCGACAGTTCGGCGCTGACCGAGAAGCCGGTGATCGTGGCCATGGCGCTGCGCGTGCGCGATGCGGCTGCCGCCTACCGCCGCGCGCTCGACCGCGGCGCCTGGGCCGTGCCGGCGCGGGTCGAGGTGATGGAACTCAACATTCCGGCCATCCATGGCGTGGGCACGAGCCGCATCTATTTCGTCGACCGTTACAAGGAATTCTCGATCTACGACGTGGACTTCACACCGATCCCGACGGTGGACCAGCGCCCGCCCGCGGTGGCCGGCCTGCATTTCTTCGGCGTGGTGCAGTACATCGGCAACGACCGGGCCGACGACTGGACCGAGTTCTACCAGGAGCTGTTCGGCTTCACCATGCTGCCGGGGACGGAGCGTTTCGGCATCCTGCCCAAGGGCCGGATCCTGCGCAGCCCGTGCAACACCTTCTACCTGCAGCTCATCGAACCCGAGCCGGGTGTGCTCGACGTGGAAGACGACGAATGCCTGCAGCGCATCGGCCTGGGCACGCCCGACGTGCCCGCCACGGTGGCCGAACTGCGCAAGCGCGGTGTGGAGTTTGTCGAATCCAAGAGCGCCCAGGCCGAAAGCCGCGGTGCGCTCACGCGTTCCTACATGGGCGGCGTGATGTTCGAGCTCGTGCACGACAAGCGCCCGGTGGCCTGATTGAACGCCAGCATGAACGCAGCCATGAACCACACCGAAGGCAACATCGACGATTTCGGGATGGACACCATCTCGCTGGCGGGCCCGCTGGAGGCCAAGCTCAAGGCGGTGCGCGAGGCCGGCTTCACGCAGATCATGCTGTCGGCGCGCGACATCGTCGGCCATGCGGACGGCATCGAGGCGGCTGTGGCCGCCGTGCGCAGCAGCGGCCTGCGCGTCACCGGCTTCCAGGTGCTGCGGGACTTCGAAGGACTGTCGGGCCATCTGCACGACTACAAGATCGACATCGCCAAGGCCATGCTCGAGATGTGCCACATGCTGGACTGCAGGCTGCTGCTGGTGTGCTCGAGCACCTCGACCCATGCCACCACCGACCTCGACCAGATCGCGCGGGACCTGCGCAAGCTGGCCATGCTGGCCGTGCCGCTCAACATCCGCGTGGCCTACGAAGGCCTGTCCTGGGGGCGCACCATCAACGAGTTCACCACCGCCTGGGAAGTCGTGTGCCGCGCCGATGCGCCCAATCTCGGCCTGGGTTTCGACTCCTTCCACCTGCTGGCCACGCAGACGCCGATGGAAGAGCTCGAGATGCTCGACACCAACAAGATCTTCCTGGTGCAGCTCGCCGACTTCATGTGGAACGAGGTGCGCTCGACCGAAGAGAAGATCGCCACCGCGCGCCATTTCCGCGTCTTCCCCGGCGAGGGCGTGCACAGCGAGGCGCTGGCCCAGCTGGTGCGCAAGCTGCATGAACTCGGCTACCGCGGCGACTACAGCTTCGAGGTGTTCAATGACGACTACCAGCAGATTCCGTTGCCGGTGGTCGCGCAGCGTGCGCGCCGCTCGGCGTTGTGGCTCGGCGAAGATGTGTTGCGCCGCTCCGTGCCGCTGCCCAACAAGATGCGGCTGAAGAACCGAAGCGCGGCCTGATCGCGGCTCGGCGGTTGCGATGAGTTCCATCTTCGAAGGTTTTCTGTCGACGCTGGAGGTGCAGGAAGCCTTCGGCGACCGCCGGTTCGTGGCCGCCATGCTGCGCTTCGAGGCGGCGCTGGCGCGCGCGCAGGCCCGCACCGGGCTCATTCCCGAAAGTGCGGCCAAGTCCATCATCGGCTCGTGCAAGGTCGAGCTGTTCGATGTGCCGAAACTCGTTCGCGACAGCGGGCGCGCCGGCAGCATTGCCGTGCCGCTGGTGCGCAGCCTGCAGGACGCGGTCGGGCTGTTCAACCCGGCCGCGGTGGCGCACACGCATTTCGGCTGCATCAGCCAGGACGTGGTGGACACGGCCATGGCGCTGGTCACGCGCGAGGCGCTGAACCTGATCTCCGCCGATGTGGAGCATTGCATCCATTCGCTGCTCGACCTGGCCGAACGTCATGCGGCGACCCCGATGCTGGCGCGCACGCTGATGCAACCGGCTTCGGTCATCAGCTTCGGACTCAAATGCGCCGGCTGGGCCGCCCCGCTGGTGCGCAGCCGCCAGCGCATGCGCCAGGTCGCCGAACAGGCGCTGCAACTGCAGCTCGGCGGTGCCGTCGGCACCTTGGCCGAGATGCAGGGCCACGGGCCGGAAGTGGCACGGCTGATGGCGGAAGATCTCGGCCTGCGTGCGCCGCTGGGCCACTGGCAGACGCAACGCGACGAGTGGGTGGCGCTGGGTTGCGAATTCGGCCTGCTGGTGGGCAGCCTGGGCAAGATGGCGCGCGACATGGCCTTGATGGCGCAGTTCGAGATCGCGGAACTCGGCGAGGCCCATGAGCCCGGCCGCGGTGGCTCTTCAGCCATGCCGCACAAGCGCAATCCGGTTGGGGCGATGGTGGCCCTGGCGGCCGCCCAGCGCGCACCGCAGCGGGTCGCCGCCCTGATGCAGGCAATGACCCAGGAACACGAGCGGGCGCTCGGCCATTGGCAGGTGGAACTGGCCGAATGGCCGCAGCTGGTGATGTCGGCCCACGGCAGTGCCCGTGCCATGGCCCAGGCCCTGTCAGGTCTGCGCATCGACACACAGCGCATGCTGGCCAACCTCGATGCCGTGCGCACCAGCCTGCCGGCCGACGCCGTGGCGACCTGGTTCAACCCACAGCTCGTCGAACATTCGGCCGGTCTGACGCGCAGCCAGGTGGCGTCGCTGCGGTCGCTTCTGGATGCACGGCATGGGGTGGCCGGGCCCGGCGCACCGGCGCCCACCGAGTCGGCTCGGCACCAGGCGGTCGCGCCATCGCTCGTCTGGCCTGTCTGACCTATCGGGACTTACCCGAATGGGGCCGGCGCTATGGTGTCAGCGCCACACAGGCATGATGGCGTTGCATGTCTGACATTCGTTTACTTTTAGTCCGTTCCGCCGAGGTGGAAATCACCGCCGTGCGTTCTCAGGGCGCAGGGGGCCAGAACGTCAACAAGGTGTCCAGCGCGGTGCACCTGCGCTTCCACATTCCGGCGTCCTCCCTGCCTGACGAAGTGAAGCAGCGGCTGCTGGCGCTGCGCGACAAACGCATCACCGCCGAAGGCGTGCTGGTGATCAAGGCGCAAAGGCACCGCAGCCGTGAACTCAATCTGGCGGATGCCTTCGAGCGTTTGCAGGAGGTGGTGAACCAGGTCGCCTTGCCGGTGAAGACGCGCCGGGCCACCAAGCCGACCTACGGCAGCCGGCAGCGCAGGCTGGAAGGGAAGAGCCAACGCGCGGATGCGAAGGCGGCACGCCGCAAGGTGCCGTTCGACTGAATACCGTTGCAGTACTTGACAGTGTGTATGCGTTACAAAAGACAAGTGAAACAGCGAAATTCGCTTTGATTTACCTGTCAAGTTGAATGCAGCTTGTCTTTGCAAAAAGATTTTGTGCACATTCGGGTTGCCTCATTTTTATGTTTTATGCTCCAATTCACACGGGAAACGACTTTATTTGTATTGATTAAAGACAACTGAGGATTGATATGGACCGAATTTCAGCCATGCGTGTGTTCAGCGAAGTGGTAACACGCGGTAGCTTCACGGCGGCGGCGGACACCCTGGGCATGTCGCGTGCGATGGTGACGCGCCATATCGCCGAGCTCGAGCGTTGGCTGAAGACCCGGTTGCTGTTGCGCTCGACCCGTCGGCTGTCGTTGACGGAGGCCGGCGAAGCCTGCATGGCGCGCAGCCGCCAGCTGCTGGAGATGGTCAACGATGTGGAGCAGATCGTCGGTCAGAACGACACGGAGCCGCACGGCCAGCTCCGCGTCGCGGCCAGCGTCTCGTTCGGCCAGGCCCATCTCAGCGCGGCACTCGTGGACTACCTTGCCAAATACCCGCGCACCCGCGTGGACCTGAGCCTCGGGGACCGGCCGGTCAACCTGGTCGAGGACCGCATCGACCTGGCCATTCTGGTCACGGCGGAACTCGATCCGAGTTTCATCTCGCGCAAGTTGTCGACCTGCCGCTCGGTGGTCTGCGCCTCGCCCAAGTACCTGGCCACGCGTGAAATACCGCAGACCGTGGAAGACCTGGCGCGCCACAATTGCCTGACGTATTCGCGCTTCGAGAAAAGCCAGTGGAATTTCTCCCGCCACGGCGTCGAGACTTCGGTTCAGGTGTCGGGCAACTTCAGCGCCAACGAAGCCACCGTGCTGCTGCAGGCCGTGCGCGCGGGAGGAGGGCTGTCGGTGCAGCCCGACTACGCGGTCGCGTCCTTGCTGCGCAGCGGCGAACTGGTGGAGATCCTGCCGGAGTGGCGGCCACGCCCGCTCGGTGTCTACGGGGTCTATGTGTCGCGCCGGCACCAGCCCGCGAGCATGCGTGCATTGCTCGATTTCCTGGCGGCGCGTTTCGGCCCCGAACCGGTATGGGACCGCACCACCGGCATCTTCGTCCCGCCGGTGCTCGAGGAGGCGTGCGCGGCCTGATAAAGTCCTCGCCTCCATGACCTACACCCTCCGGCTCGAAACTGGCGATACCGATGGCGGCGATGCCGCCTCTCCCCTGCAGCGGCGCGAGGCCGAGCAGCGTTTCCGCCAGGCGCTGGAGGAAGGTCTCGGCGACGCGGCGCTCGTGGCGCCGATCTACCGCGCCTACCTGCGCATCGTGGCCATGCATGGCGACGATCCCGCGCCGGAAGCCCTGTCTGATGCGGAGCGCGAGATTCTCACGCAATGGCAGGCGGCGGAATCGGCCGCGGTGACGGCGGCCTTCGGCCCCAACCGTTACCTGGACCAGGCGCGGTTCGAGATCATCCTCCAGCCTGCCTGAAGAAACCGTCGAAGATCGGCATCAAAGCCGGGAACGACTGCTCGAACCGGGCGCGGTTCACGAAGTAGGCCTCGCAGGCCACTGGAAAGAACTCATCGATCGATTCCGCACCATAGGGGTCGAGCCAGGTTGGCGCGCCGCCGAAACGTTCGGCGATGATGACCTTTTCGCGGAACCCGTCGAAGGCCGGCTGCAACACCGCGAACCATGCGTCCACCGCGGCGCGCGCCGAATCCGTGCCGAGAAAATCCTTGGGCAGGGGCGGGCAACCGCCGGGCGCATGCTCGAAGTGTGGGCCTTGCATCACGATCTTGTGCACGAACTCGTGGATCACCACGTTCGTGCCCTGGGCCATGGCGTCGCCCGCGCGGGCCACCTCGTCCCAGCTGAGCATCACCGGCCCGCCGTCCATGGCTTCGCCGCTGAGCACTTCGTCGTATTGGTGGACCACGCCGGTCGCGTCGTCGACGGCTTCACGCCGCGCCACTACTTCGCCGGGATGCACCACGATGCCGACGAAATCGGCATACCAGGCCAGCCTGTCGGCGCGCGGCCTGGCGGGGGGCGGACCCAGATGCAGCAGTGGCAGGCAGGCCTGGGCCGCGATCGACAAGGCCATGGCGTCGGTGATCACGAGGCCGCCCGCGCCCTGGAACTCCTTGTCGGCGAGGAAGTCGGCCGCCAGGCCGCGCAGGTCGGCGCGCTCGGCTTCGTTCAGCGCCGCGATGAAAGGCAGGCTTATCAACAGAGCCTGCCAGAGATCGTCCGGAACCAAGGCAGCGTCACGCTTGAGCGGTGCACCCGCGAGCGCTTTCAACCAGGACCACATGGCTCAGGCCAGCGGGAGCCGCTGCATGCCGGCGGCGGTGAGCCGCAGCACCTCGGCTCGCGGCGGCGTGGCGGCCAGGTCCCAATCGGTCAGCACGATGCGCCGAAGGCCGTGGCCAAGATCGTGCTCGGCGGGGCGGTGCGTGTGGCCGTGGATCAGCGTGCGCGCACCCGCGGCCTGCAGCCAGGCGCGTGCGGCCGGCGTGTCGACATCGGCATAGGTCGCTTCGCTGCGCTTGCGCGCCTCGCTCTCGCCGCGAATGCTGCGCGCGAGCTGTTGGCGCGCGGCCAGCGGCTGCGCCAGCACGTTTTGCTGCCAGGCCGGGCTGCGCACCTCGCGCCTGAATTTCTGGTATGCGATGTCGTCGAGGCACAGCGCATCGCCATGGCTCAACAGCCAGCGTTGTCCGAACAGTTCGATCGCCACCGGGTCGTCGAGCAGGTGCACACCAGCGGCGGCCATGCTGCGCGGGCCGACCAGGAAGTCGCGGTTGCCATGCAGGAAGAACAGGGCGCGCCTTGCCGACACCTGACGCAGGACGTCCAGGCAGTCGGCCTCGAAACCCGGCACATCGGCGGCATCGTCGCCGACCCAGACCTCGAACAGGTCGCCGAGCATGAACACCGCGTCGGCCGGGGTCTCGTCGAGGTAGCGTCGCCAGGCCGCGAAGGTTTCGGGCTCGGAAGCATGCAGGTGCAGGTCCGAAATGAAATCGACCGTGCGCCAGGTCGCAGGAGCCTCAAGCTCCGCGATAGGGGGCACGGTCGATGGGGGTGGGCTGTTCACGTCAGTCGTTTGACATCACTGTCTTCACCAGAACACCGCGGAACCGGCTTTGCCGGGCCGCAGGTGTTGCCCCCTGCAAGGGGGTGGGCGCGACACGAAGTGCGCAACCTGGGGGTGTTCAGATGGCGACGGCTTTCTCGATCACGACGTCGTCGTTCGGCACGTCGTCGTGGAAGCCCTTGCGGCCGGTCTTCACGGCCTTGATCTTGTCGACGACTTCCGTGCCGGCGACGACCTTGCCGAACACCGCATAGCCCCAGCCTTGGGCGGAGATGGCGGTGTGGTTCAGGAAGCTGTTGTCGGCGACGTTGATGAAGAACTGCGCCGTGGCCGAATGCGGGTCGTTCGTGCGTGCCATGGCCACGGTGTAGTTGTTGTTCTTCAGGCCGTTGTTGGCTTCGTTGCTGATCGGCGCATCGCTGGGCTTTTGTTTCATGCCCGGCTCGAAGCCGCCGCCCTGCACCATGAAGCCGGGGATCACGCGGTGGAAGATGGTGTTGTCGTAGTGGCCCTTCTTCACGTAGCTCAGAAAGTTGGCCACGGATTTGGGCGCCTTTTCTTCGTCGAGTTCAAGGGTGATGACGCCGTAGCTGGCGATGTGGAGTTCGACTTTGGGATTGCTCATGATTTATTTCACCAGGGTGGCGGAGTTGATGATGATGGGGGTCTTGGGAACGTCGGTCGGGAACGGGCCGCCCGCGCCGGTCGGCGTGGCCTTGATTTTATTCACCACATCCATGCCGCTGACGACCTTGCCGAACACGGTGTAGCCGAACAGCTGCGGTGCGTTCACGAGTTGCGCGCGCGGCGTGTTCTCGTAGATGCGGCCCTGGTATTCGAACTTCGGCACCGGGTCGCCGGGCGGGATGACGGTCGGGTTGAGGAAGGCGTTGTCGGCCACGTTGATGAAGAACTGCGCCGTGGCCGACTGCGGGTCGCTGGTGCGCGCCATGGCGATGGTGCCGACGACATTCTTGTCGCCGCCCTTGGCCAGGGCCTCGCGGCCTTCGTGCACCACGGGCGCGCGCGTGGCCTTTTCCTTGTAGTTGGCGTCGAAGCCGCCGCCCTGCACCATGAAGTTGCCGATCACGCGGTGGAAGATCGTGCCGTCGTAGTGCTTGTCGCGCACGTACTGCAGGAAGTTCTCGACCGTCTTCGGCGCCTTGTCGGGATAGAGCTCGACCACGAAGTCGCCGGCGGTGGTGGCGAACTTCACGCGGGGGGCGTCGGCGGCCTGCGCAAGGACGCTGGACGCCATCAGGCCGGCCACCAGCAGGCCGCGGCGGACGGTGGAAAACGGGGTGCGTGGAAACATGTTGGTCGGTGCAAAAAAGCTGCGAGGGTAACAAACGGCGCACCCACCGGCGCCGCCGGCCGGCGATGTAGCCCGCGTTGGCGGCGGGGTTATCGAGGCTGCCGCGTCCTGGAGGGCGCTGGTTATTTGGCGGCTGGCTTGGCTGCGGCCTTGGCCTTGGTCTGTGGCGCGAGCATGTCGCGCAGCGCGGCGACCTTCTGCGTGGCCTGCGGGTTGTTGGGGTTGAGTTGCAGCGATTTGGCGTAGGACTGGCTGGCCAGCTTGGCGTAGACGTCGCCCAGGTTTTCATGGGCCGTGGCATAGGCCGGATTGAGCTTCACCGCCATCTCGAGCGCGGTGCGGGCCTTGTCGTACTGGTTCTGGCTGGCATAAAGCGCGGCCAGGTTGTTGTACGGCTCGGGCAGCTCGGGAAATTCCTGGGTCAGCGCCGAAAGCGTGGCGATGGCGTCGTCGGTCTTGCCCGATTCCGTGAACACCACGCCCTTGAGGAAGCGCATCTGCGGGTCCTTGGGCTTGGCGGCCAGGTAGACATCGGCCTTGGCCAGCGCTTCGGCGTATTTGCCGCTGCGGATCAGCTGGCTCACGTCGCCGTAGTCGTCGGCGTGGGCCGCCGCTGCGAACAGCGCGGAGGTGCACATGGCGGCCGATGCGGCGAAGCGCCACAGGCTGCGCGGGCTGGCGTCGCGGGTGGCTTGGTGCGTGACTTGCTGAGTGACTTGCTTCGTGACTTGCTTCATATCGCTCTCGGTCGGGTGCAAAGACAGGCCCCTGCACGGCGCATGCAAAGGGCTGGGACGGTGCCGTTCAAGGGCTATATACTGCGGGGATTGTAGCCGAGGGGTCTGGCCCGACCGGGCCCGCGCAGGACGCTCCGGCACGATGCCACCCCCAACTTCCAGCCCGATCCCCAGACCGAAAAAGACACCGCCGCAGCCCGCGCGCCGACACGCCTCGTCGAGCGAGCTTCGGCCATTTCCATATTCATGAGCTTGCGCATTTACAACACGCTGTCGCGTGCACTGGAGCCCTTTTCCCCGATCGAAGCCGGCCATGCGCGGATGTACGTCTGCGGCATGACGATCTATGACCTGTGTCATGTGGGCCACGCCCGCATGATGATGGCCTTCGACGTGGTGCAGCGCTGGCTCAGGGCGAGCGGTCTGCGCGTGACCTACGTGCGCAACATCACCGACATCGACGACAAGATCATCAAGCGGGCGTTCGAGCGGGGCATCACCATCCGTGCGCTCACCGACGAGATGACCGCGGCCATGCACCAGGACATCGGCGCGCTCGGCATCGAGCCGCCGACCATCGAGCCGCGCGCCACCGAATACGTGCCGCAGATGCTGAAGATGATCGGCACGCTCGAACACAAAGGCCTGGCCTACCGCTCGACCAATGGCGACGTGAACTATGCCGTGCGCAAGTTCCCCGGCTACGGCAAGCTCTCGGGCAAGTCGCTCGACGAGCTGCGCGCCGGCGAACGCGTGGCCGTGCTCGACGGCAAGGAAGACCCGCTCGATTTCGTGCTGTGGAAATCGGCCAAGCCCGGCGAACCGCCCGAAGCCAGGTGGGACAGCGACTTCGGCGCCGGCCGGCCGGGCTGGCACATCGAATGTTCGGCCATGAGCTGCCAGACGCTGGGCGAGAGCTTCGACATCCACGGCGGCGGCGTCGACCTGCAGTTCCCGCACCACGAGAACGAAATCGCGCAGAGCGAGGGCGCCTCGGGCCGGCCGCTCGCGCGTTTCTGGGTGCACAACGGCTTCGTGCAGATCGACAACGAGAAGATGTCCAAGAGCCTGGGCAACTTCTTCACCATCCGCGAAGTGCTCAAGCAGTACGACGCCGAGACGCTGCGTTTCTTCCTGGTGCGCACACACTACCGCAGCGCGTTGAACTACAGCGATGCGCATCTGGACGACGCGCGCGGCGCGTTGAAGCGGCTCTATACCGCGCTGGACCTGGTCAAGCCCGCCGCGCTTGCGGCCATCGACTGGACCGAGCCTTTCGCCGCACGTTTCAAGGCCGCGATGGACGAGGACTTCGGCACGCCTGGCGCGATCGCCGTGTTGTTCGACCTGGCTTCGGAGATCAACCGCACACGTTCGGCCGAACTGGCCGGCCTGCTCAAGGCGCTCGGCGGCACGCTCGGCATCCTGCAGGGCGACGCGACGCTGTTCCTGCAGGCTGGCGTGGCGCTCGACGACGCGGCCATCCAGGCGCTGATCCTTGAGCGCGCGGCGGCCAAGGCGGCGAAGAACTTCGCCGAGGCCGACCGCATCCGCCAGGACCTGCTGGCCAGCGGCATCGTGCTCAAGGACGGTCCCACCGGCACCAGCTGGGAGGCCGCACCATGACGGGATTCATGGCTTTTTATGCCGCTGCCGCAGATCGGACGTGCGATGGCTGCTGCTAAAAAGATAGCAGCGCCGGAATCCGTCGTCCAGGTCTACACGCCGCCTTACTGGGTCGATGCGTGCAAGCACCTGGTGAAGAAGGACCGCGTCATGCGCCGGCTGATCCCCCAGTTCGGCGACGCCTGCCTCAAGACCCGCGGCGACGCGTTCACCACGCTGGCGCGTAGCATCGTCGGCCAGCAGATCTCGGTCAAATCGGCCCAGGCCATGTGGGAGCGCTTCGTGCGCTTGCCGCGCGAAATGGCACCGGCCCACGTCTTGAAGCTCAAGGTCGACGACATGCGTGCGGCCGGCCTGTCGGCCCGCAAGGTCGAATACCTCGTCGACCTGGCACTGCATTTCCATTCCGGCTCGGCGCATGTGACGGCCTGGGAGGAGATGGACGACGAGGCCATCATCGCCGAGCTGGTGGCCATCCGCGGCATCGGCCGCTGGACGGCCGAGATGTTCCTGATCTTCCACATGATGCGGCCCAACGTGCTGCCGCTGGACGACCTGGGCCTGATCAACGGCATCAGCCACAACTATTTTTCGGGCGACCCGGTCAGCCGCAGCGACGCACGGGAAGTCGCGGCCGCCTGGGCCCCCTATTGCAGCGTGGCAACTTGGTATATTTGGCGCTCTCTCGAGCCCTTGCCGGTCTCCGTCTGAGCGCATCCGTTTAACCGTATCGGCCCGACCGCAGGCACCGTGCAACACCGGCCGAGCGGCCCGCCCCCACCAGGAGAATGACGTTGGCGAAAAGAACTTTCCTCGACTTCGAGCAACCCATATCCGATCTGGAAACCAAGATCGAAGAGCTGCGCTACGTGCAGAACGAGTCCGCCGTGGACATCTCGGAAGAGATCGACCAGCTCAGCAAGAAGAGCCACCAGCTCACCAAGGACATCTACAGCGACCTCACGCCGTGGCAGATCACCAAGATCGCGCGCCACCCCGAGCGGCCGTACACGCTCGACTACGTGAACGAGCTGTTCACCGACTTCGTCGAGCTGCACGGTGACCGCCACTTCGCCGACGATCTTTCCATCGTCGGCGGCCTGGCGCGCTTCAACGGCACGGCCTGCATGGTGCTGGGCCACCAGAAGGGCCGCGACACCAAGGAGCGTGGCCTGCGCAACTTCGGCATGAGCAAGCCCGAGGGCTACCGCAAGGCGCTGCGCCTGATGAAGCTCGCCGAGAAGTTCCAGCTGCCGGTGTTCACCTTCGTCGACACGCCCGGCGCCTATCCCGGCATCGATGCCGAGGAACGTGGGCAATCGGAGGCCATCGGGCGCAACATCTTCGAGATGGCGCAGCTCGAAGTGCCGATCATCACCACCATCATCGGCGAAGGCGGCTCCGGCGGCGCGCTGGCGATTTCGGTGGCCGACCAAGTGGTGATGCTGCAGTACTCCATCTATTCGGTGATCAGCCCCGAAGGTTGTGCCTCCATCTTGTGGAAGACCTCCGACAAGGCTCAGGAAGCCGCCGATGCGCTGAACATCACGGCGCACCGGCTCAAGGCGCTGGGCCTGATCGACAAGATCGTCAATGAGCCGGTGGGCGGCGCGCACCGCGACCACAAGCAGATGGCGGCCTTCCTCAAACGCGCACTCAACGACGCGCTGCGCCAGTTGAGCGACCTCAAGGTCAAGGAACTGCTCGACCGGCGCTACGACCGGCTGCAGAGCTACGGCCGCTTCACCGACACCAAGGCCGACAGCAAATAGCCGCGGGGTCCGTTATGGACCGCAGCGGGTGGATCCCCATGCGCAAACATTTTTCGGAGACCACCGGCCCGCAGCGCGTGGTGTATGGCGTCGTCGTCGGGCTGGGCTCTGCGGCGGTGCCGCTGCCGCTGTCGGGCGAGCTGCGCGGCCTGATGGCCTGGTGCCTGGCGGTCAGCGTGTACCTGATCCTGGCCTGGTGGCTGGCCGAGACCTTCGACGCCGAGCGGACCCGCGAGCGTGCGCGGCAGCAGGACCAGTCGAGCCCGCTGCTGTTTTTCGTGCTGGTGCTGGCCGGCCTGGCCAGCGTGGCGGCGATCGTGATGCTGCTGCAGAACAGCAAGGATCTCAAGGAATCGCAGCGCGCCTGGCACATCAGCCTGTCGATGGCGGCGGTGGCGCTGTCGTGGCTGCTGATCCAGACCACCTTCGCCTTCCGTTATGCGCACCGCTACTACCAGGAAGAACTGAACAACAAGGTGGCCGGCGCGGGGCTGGATTTCCCAGGCAAGCTCGACCCGGACTATTTCGACTTCCTGTACTACTCTTTCGTCGTCGGCATGACCTCGCAGGTCTCCGACGTGCAGGTCACCTCGCGCGAGATGCGGCGCATCACGCTGGTGCACAGCGTGCTGTCGTTCGGCTTCAACATGCTGGTGCTGGCCCTCAGCATCAACGTGGTGGCCGGCTCTATCCAGTAGTCTTGCGGTCGAGTTCCTGGCGGGCCTTCTCGAGCCACAGCGCGATGTTGTCGTGCAGGTCCTTCTGGCTGAACGAACAGCTTTCCTCGCTGAACAGCGCGCTCGATTCCAGGCGGTCGAGCTGGCCCAGCAGCACTTCGGCGAAACGCGGGGGCAGGGCGTCGAACAAGGCCTGGTAGCCGCGCGCCGCGTGGCAGAACGTGGCCGTGCCTTCCGGCAGCGCCCGCAGCGCGCCCAGGCCGTCGAACAGGGCCTGCCACTGGCTGGCGGCGGTATGTGGGGCTGAATGCACGCGTGGTTCCGGTTGGGTGAAACAGGATGCGATGTTAAGGCCTGCCCGGTTTCAGCAGCCGATGACCTTGAATTCCACGCGGCGATCGATCGCGTCCGAGGCGTCGTCGCGGCCGGTGCCGACCAGCGTCTGCCGCGAGCCGGCGCCACTGGCGATCGCGCGCCGGGCCAGGGTCGGCGCGTTCGCCTCGAGCTGCGACTTCACGTATTCCGCGCGCAGCAGCGACAGCCGTTCGTTCAGCGGCTCGGGCCCCGAGGCGCTGGTGTGGCCGGTGACCTCGAGGCAGCTCGCGCCGTTCGGCGTGCCGGGCGTGCCCGCCGTGGCCGCGGCGCGCGTCGCAATGGCGCGCAGCCATAAAGGGTAGGGGCCGGAGAGGCGCGGGTCGGCGACGAAGGCCGTCGAGCCGGGCCGGAACAGGAACTTCACGCCGAGCCGCTGGTGCGCCAGGCCGTAGTCGACGATCTGGTTGAACGCCGCTTCGGCACGTTCGCGCCGGCCGAGCTTCCAGTTGGCCAGGTACAGGCCGTTGTAGACGCGAAACTGGTCGCCGGCCGAGCTGCGCTGCGCGCTGGTGTAGAGATCGAGCGACTCCTGCCAGCGGCCCGCGTCGTAGGCGTCGATGGCCTCGGCCACCAGGGCGGCGGCGACGATGCGCCCGGCATACAGCGGGTTGATCGGGTCGCCCGCGCGGGTGCCCTGGCAGGTGCGGATGTAGCCGAGCGTGGCCGGGTCCTCGGTCCACGCCGGCGCGTCGCGGAAGGTGGCCACCGGCGTCGCGTCCACGCCTTCCGGTCGCGCGAAGGCCAGGCCCTTGCTCACCAGCTTGCCGGTCTTGAGGTCGGCCAGCGCGAAGCAGATGCGGTAGGCCTCGCGCATGCCCGCGGTCTGGCGCTGGGCGTTCACGCCCGTAAAGGTGCCGATCAGCACGAGCGGGTTGCGCGCCACGTTGGCCGCGGAAAACGGCAGCACTTCGAACTGCGGGTACTGCGCCTGGATCAGCCCGGCCAGGCGTTCGCCCATGGAGCGTGTGGCCGCCGTCTGCGCACCGCTCATGCCGTCGATCAGCGGGTCGATGACCACGGCCTGGCGCGCCGTGCCGGCAGGCAGCGCGGGCGCGCCTTTGAGCAGGGCGGTGGCGGCGTTGAGCACGGCTTCGTCGTAGGGCAGCACGGGGGGCGGCGCGGTGGGGGGTGCTGCGGTGGCCGCGGCAGCGGGCGCGGGGGCCGCAGCGGTGGCCGGGGTCATCGTGCCGGGTGGCGGCGTGGCGCAGCCGGTCGCCAGCAGCGCCGCGGCGAGCAGCCACCAGTTTGGCAATTTGGACATGGTCAACACTCCTGCTGCAGAAACAGCCTGGCGGACGCCGGAAGGGTTTCGCCGAGCTGCTGGCGTTCGAGCAGCGCGGCGCATCGCGGGTTGCTTCCCGCGGCTTTCTTCACCAGCGGGCCACCCGGCTTGGCGGGCGCCGGTGTCGGTGCCGGTACCCGTGTCGCCGTGGCGGTCTCCGCGGCGGGGGCGGGCGTGACGGCGGGCGTGACGGTGGGTGTGGAGGCTGGTGTGGCCGCGGCACCGGCGTGGCGGTCGGACGGCCGCGGCACCGGCACCGTCTCCACGACGGGGGATGCCGGCATGGGCTGCGTGCCGGCGCGGCGGTCCTGCCAGTGCGCGAAGGCAAGAACGATGGCGATGACGGCCAGCAGTGCCGCACCCGCAGCCGGCCACTTCCAGCGTCTCGGCAAGGGCTCCGGCGCGGTCGGCGGCAAGGAGCCCGCTTGCGCGGGCCGGCCCAGCAGCCGCGCGATGTCGTCGACGAGTTGCCGCAGGCCGGGGAAGTCGGCTGCGCCGTCCCAGCCGATCAGGTCCGCCGCCTGCACCTCGCGAAAGCCCGCTGGCGGGCGCACGGCATCGATCATCACCGGCACCAGCTTGCCCGACTGCCGGCCTTCGGCCGCCTCCTCGCAGACCCATTCGCTCTGGACCGACCTGGCCGACCAGATGACCACCATGCAGCGCATCGTCTGCAGTTCGCGTCCGAGCACGCCACGCCAGGTCTCGCCCGCGGGAATGCGCCGGTCCCACCACACCGACCAGCCGACGGACTGCAGGGCCTGCGCCAGGCGGTGCGCGATGGCGCGGTCGGTCTCGTTGTAGCTCAGAAAGATGTCGGCCATGAAGCTCCCCATGGGCCGCTCGACGCACAGCGTACGGGTGGCACTGGACATCTTAACGACACGGGCGCCGCGGCGCCATCATCCTTCGAGCGGGTAAAGAAGGATGAACCTGCGGTAAAGCGGTCTTCTGGCCAAGCGAGCGGGTCGTTGAGGAGCTCAAGCGTCCACATCGGCGCTTGAGTTCTTCAACCGATCATCTACCGAGGCTTTCCATGAAAAACAACATCCGCGCACTGGCGATCACCCTGGGTCTCTGCCTTGCAGGTGCAGGCTTTGCGGCCACCCCCGCAACCCCCGCAACCCCCGCCGCCACCGCGTCGGCCACCGCTTCCGCGGCCAGCACCGCGCCAGCGGACTCGGCCGCCAAGCCTGCCGCCAGCGCGACGAAGAAGGCGCCAGCCGCGATGCCGACCGTGGCGGCGGCCGGTGGCGGCAACGGCAAGGTCTGGGTCAACGAGAAGTCCAAGGCCTACCATTGCGAAGGCAGCAAGTTCTATGGCAAGACCAAGCAGGGCGAGTACATGACCGAGGCCGATGCCAAGGCGCATGGCGACCATCCCGCCACCGGCAAGGCCTGCGCCAAGTAGGCGCTTCGGCGCCCGGCTGGAGCGGTGCCCTCAGTCGTGCAGCGACGACAGGAACTGCTTCAGCTCGGGCGTCTGCGGATTGCCGAACAGTTCGTTCGGCGGCCCCATCTCGTGCACCCGGCCCTGGTGCATGAAGATCACGCGGTCGCTCACCTTGCGCGCGAAGCTCATCTCGTGCGTGACCATCAGGAGCGTCATGCCTTCCTCGGCCAGGCTTTCCACCACGCGCAGCACTTCACCCACCAGTTCGGGGTCGAGTGCCGAGGTGATCTCGTCGCAGAGCAGCACGGCCGGCTCCATGGCCAGCGCGCGGGCAATCGCCACGCGCTGTTGCTGGCCGCCCGAGAGCTGATCCGGCCAGGCGTCGAACTTCTCGGCCAGGCCCACGCGCGTCAACAGCTTCTTCGCCTGCGCGATGCCGGGCGCCTCGGCCTGCTGCTTCACGAGCTTGGGCGCGAGCATCACATTCTTGCCCACGGTGAGGTGCGGGAACAGGTTGAAGCCCTGGAAGATCATGCCCACGCGCTGGCGCAGCGCGCGCATGGCCTGCGCGTTGTCGTGCAGCAGCGGCTTGCTGTCCACCGACAGCGTGCCGGCCTGGAACACTTCGAGCCCGTTGATGCAGCGCAGC
Organism: Rhodoferax koreense; assembly: GCF_001955695.1. Taxonomy (NCBI): domain Bacteria; kingdom Pseudomonadati; phylum Pseudomonadota; class Betaproteobacteria; order Burkholderiales; family Comamonadaceae; genus Rhodoferax; species Rhodoferax koreensis. Next base: position 2,586,061 of record NZ_CP019236.1, read on the forward strand.
AGCGTGCTCTTGCCCGAGCCGCTCTTGCCGATGATGGCGATCACCTCGCCCGGCTGGACATGCAGGTCGATGCCCTTGAGCACCTCGTTCGTGCCGAAGGATTTGCGCAGCCCGTTGATCTCGACGATGGAGGGCTTCATGGCGGTCGTGGGCGTCGTGGGGTTAGCGGCGGACGGCATTCATTTTCCTTTCGAGCGATTTCGCATAGAGACTGACCGGGAAGCACAGGACGAAGTACATCAGCGCCACGCAGCTGTAGACCACGAAAGGCTTGAAGGTGGCGTTGGAGATCATGGTGCCGGCCTTGGTGAGCTCGATGAAGCCGATCACCGAGGCCAGCGCCGTGCCCTTGATCACCTGCACCAGGAAACCCACGGTGGGCGGGATGGCGATCTTCACGGCCTGCGGCAGCACGATGTGGCGCAGTTGTTCGCCGAAGGTAAGCGCGAGGCTGCTCGAGGCTTCCCACTGGCCCTTGGGAATCGCCGCCACGCAGCCGCGCCAGATCTCGGTGAGGAAGGCGCTGGTGTAGAGCGTGAGCGCCACCGACGCCGCGACCCAGGCCGAGGTGTTGACGCCGAACAGCGCGATGCCGAAGTAGGCGAGGAAGAGCTGCATCAGCAAGGGCGTGCCCTGGAACAGCTGGACGTAGCCGCCGACGAAGGTGTCGGCGCCGCGCAGCTTGGACAGCCGCAGGACCAGCAGCAGCATGCCGACGATGCCGCCGCCGACGAAGGCGATCAGCGAGAGGTAGACGGTCCACTGCGCCGCGCCCAGCAGGTTGCGCAGGATGTCCCAGACGGAGAATTCAACCATGGTGAGTCCTTCAGCGACCGAACAGGAAACGGGGACCCAGCCAGTTCAGCAGCCGGCGCACGCCGACCGACAGCGACAGGTAGATCAGCGTGGCGATGATGAAGGCCTCGAAGGCGCGGAAGTTGCGGCTCTGGATCAGGTTGGCCGCGTAACTCAACTCCTGCGTCGAGATCTGCCCGCAGACCGCCGAGCCGAGCATCACGATGATGATCTGGCTCACCAGCGAGGGCCATACCTTCTTCAGCGCCGGCGGCAGGATCACGCGGGTGAAGGTCTGCATGCGGTCCATGGCCAGGCTGGCCGCCGCCTCGATCTGGCCCTTGGGCGTGGCGTCGATGCCGGCGCGGATGATCTCGGTGGAGTAGGCGCCGAGGTTGATCACCATCGCGATGATGGAGGCGACTTCGGGTGTCAGCTTCACCCCCGCGGCCGGCAGGCCGAAGAAGATGAAGAACAGCTGCACGATGAACGGCGTGTTGCGGATCAGCTCCACATAGGTGCCCACCACCCATTGCAGCCACACCGGCGCACGCGTGTTCTGGCTGCGCACCCAGGCGCAGGCGATGCCGAAGGCCACGCCGATGAGCGTGGCAATCAGCGTGAGCGCGAGGGTCCAGACCACGCCCTTGACCAGCAGCGGCCACTGGCTGAGGACGGACCAGAAATCGAGTTGGATTCTCATGGGTGCGTTGGTTTCGGTTGGGTTGACTTGCTCCCCCGCCCGGCCGACGAGGGAGCCACGCAAGTTACTGCGGAAGATCGCCCGCCGGACGTCCCAGCCACTTCACGGCCAGCTTGTCCAGGTCGCCGCTCTTCTTGCCTTCGGCGATGATTTCGTTGACCTTGGCGCGCAGCTTGTCTTCGCCTTTGGCCACGCCGATGAAGTTCGGCGAATCCTTGAGCAGCAGCTTGTATTCGGTGTTGAGTTGCGGGTTCTTCGCCATCATGTTGCCGGCGACGGAGGCGCCGGTGGCGATCAGCTGCACCTGGCCCGAGACGAAGGACGACACGGTCACGTTGTTGTCTTCGAAACGCTTGATGTCGGCCGTGGGCGGCGCGAGCTTGGTCAGCTCCTGGTCTTCGATCGCGCCGCGCGTCACGCCGACGGTCTTGCCGGCCAGGTCGGCGAAGCTCTTGATGTTCATGCTCTTGGGCGCGAACACGGCCTGGAAGAAAGGCGAGTAGGCGGCGGTGAAGTCGATCACCTTCTCGCGCTCGGGGTTCTTGCCGAGCGTGGAGATCACCAGGTCGGCCTTCTTGGTCTGCAGGTAGGCCACGCGGTTGGCGCTGGTCACCGGGGCGAGCTCGATGGCCACGCCGAGCTTGGTGGCGATGTATTTGGCCATGTCCACGTCCAGGCCCTGGGGCGCCATGTCGGTGCCGACGAAGCCGTAGGGCGGGAAGTCGGTGGGAATGGCGATGACGATCTTCTTGGCCTTCATCACGTCGTCGAGCGCGGTCTGCGCGTGCGCGGAGGCGGCGACGCCGGCCAGCAGGGCGACGGCGGCCAGGCCGGTGGTGAATTGGCGCTTGGTGAATTTCATAACAGGGCTCCTAGGTAAGTGGATGGGTCTTCGGGTGATGGATGGGTGGCACCGGCTTTGGCCGGGGCGAGGCGTTTGGGTCGCGCCGCATCGGCGGCCTTTTTCCCCACAGGTGCCAGCGCGTCGCGCAGGTGCGCCAGCGGGTCGGCGCTCACCGGCAGGCGCAGCGCGTCGTGCACCGTGCCGATGTGCGCCGACATGAGTTGCTCGGCCAGCGCCATGTCGCCGCGTTCGAGTGCGGCGACGATCTGCACGTGGTCTTCGCAAGACTGCGCGGCGTTGTGCGACGACTGGTAGAGCATCGCGATCAGCGTGGTGCGCGCGGTGAAGTCGCGCAGCGTGTCGGCCAGGAGGTTGTTGCCCAGGCATTCGGCCAGGCAGACGTGGAAGTCGCCGAGCAGGAAGCTGCGCGTGCCGATGTCGTCGCTGGCCAGCGCCGCCTTCTCGCGCGCCAGATGTTGCTTGAGGCGTTTGAGCGCCGGTTTGCCGATGCCCGGCAGGTTGCGGATCAGCCCGGTCTCGATGACGCGGCGGGCCTCGAAGGCCTCGCGGGCTTCTTCCTGCGAGGGTTCGATCACGTACCAGCCACGGCGCGCGCTCACCGTCACGATGCCCCGCGCGGCCAGCCGGGTGAGCGCCTCGCGCACCACGGTGCGGCTGCAGTCGAACAGCATCGCCAGCGGCTGCTCGCCCAGGCGGGCGCCGGGCGCCAGCTTTTGCGCCATCACGGCTTCAACGATGCGTTCACTGATCTCGGCGGCGCTGCTCATGCCCACTGCCATGCAGAAAATGTGCCAACTGATATACAAGATTGATGCACCGATATCGCCCATTTCGGTGTGGCAGCTGGTGCATTCAAGATCGGGCTGCACCAATCCACGGCGAGGGTCGGGGCCACCACGGTGCACAGTTGGTTACAGCCGCAGCCGGCCGATCGAAAAGGTTCTGCTTGCTACATTAAAGGTAGCGACTCCCGCAGCATGAATCAGCATGGCAGGCACTTTTTATTCGGAAGAGTAACTGCTTGGCAAAGGTCTCGCACGCGACAGGCGGCGATGGTGCGCCGAGGGCACTCACTTATGCTGATTCCAGCTCGCCCCTACAAAGAGACACCGCCATGGACGCTGCAGAATCCACGCCCGCCATTCCTTCCCCACCCCTGCGCCCCGGCGCACGCGCCCACCACCGCTTCTGGCCGAAGCGCCTGCCGTATGCGATCACGGTGCCGGCCGTGTCGCTGTGGGAGAACCTGGCCAACAGCGCGCGCCGTTATCCGGACAAGCCGGCCCTGGTGTTCTTCGGCCGCATCGTCACCTACCGCGAACTGGTGCGGCAGGCCGAACGCCTGGCCGGGCACCTGCACGCGATGGGTGTGGGTCGCGGCGACCGGGTGTTGCTCAATCTGCAGAACTGCCCGCAGCTGGTGATCGCGCATTTCGCCATCCTGCGCGCCAACGCGGTGGTGGTGCCGATCAACCCGATGAACCGCGCCGAGGAGCTCAAGCACTACATCACCGACCCCGATGCCAAGGTGGCGATCACCAGCGCCGACCTCGCGGCCGAACTGGCTGCGGCCAGCGACGCGCTGGGGGCGGAAGATCGGCTGGCGCATTTGGTCGTCACGCATTTCACCGACGCCTTCGATGCCGGGGTGACCGGCGACGAGGCGCCGCCGCTGGCCTGGCGCGACTGGCTGACGACCCGCCACCCCGCGCCTTCGCTGTTGGGCGGGCAGGTGCATGCCTGGGTCGATCTGGTGCAGGCCGATGGCCCGTCCGCTCCCGCGCACGTCGTCGGCGCCAACGACATGGCCCTGCTGCCCTATACCAGCGGCACCACCGGCCTGCCCAAGGGCTGCATGCATCCCCATGCCAGCCTGATGCACAACGCCGTCGCCAGCGCGCTGTGGGGCAACAGCACCTCGGAAAACGTGACGCTGGCCGTGGTGCCGATGTTCCACGTCACCGGCATGGTCAGCATGCTGCACAGCAACATCTACTGCGGCGCCACGCTCCTGGTGATGCCGCGCTGGGACCGCGACCTGGCCGGCCGGCTGATCTCGAAATGGCGCGTCACGCACTGGACCAACATCCCCACCATGGTCATCGACCTCATGGCCAGCCCGAACTACGCGGCTTACGACCTGTCCAGCCTGGTCTACATCGGCGGCGGCGGCGCGGCGATGCCGCAGGCCGTGGCGCAGCGGCTGCTGGAACAGTTCGGCCTGCGCTACTGCGAAGGTTATGGCCTGACCGAAACCGCCGCGCCGTCGCACAGCAACCCGTACGACGCACCCAAGCAGCAATGCCTGGGGATTCCATTCATGGGCACGGACGCGCGCGTGATCGACCCCGAGACGCTGGCCGAGATGCCGGCCGGGCAGCCCGGCGAAATCGTCACCTGCGGGCCGGGCGTCTTCCTGGGCTACTGGAAGCGGCCCGACGCGACCGCGGCGGCCTTCATCACCCTCGAGGGCAAGCGCTTCTTCCGCAGCGGCGACATCGGCTACGTGGATGCCGACGGCTATTTCTTCATGACCGACCGGCTCAAGCGCATGATCAACGCCAGCGGCTTCAAGGTCTGGCCGGCCGAGGTCGAAGCCTTGATGTTCCGCCATCCGGGCATCCAGGAGGCCTGCATCATCGCCACACAGGACAGCTACCGCGGCGAAAGCGTGAAGGCCGTGGTGGTGCTGCGGGCGGCGTACCGAGGCCAGGTGACGGAGGCCGACCTCATCGCCTGGTGCCGCGAGAACATGTCCGTCTACAAGGTGCCGCGCCAGGTGCAGTTCGTCGAGGCCCTGCCCAAGAGCGGCAGCGGCAAGGTGATGTGGCGCACGTTGCAGGAGGCGGAAGCGGCAAAGCGCTAAGCGTCTTCGTTGCCCTTCACATCGGCCACCACCCGTGCGCTGCGCTGGAAGCTCCAGTACGCCGAGGCCCAGTCGAGCAGTACCACGATGCGGTTGCGAAAACCGATCAGGAAGTAGATGTGGGCGAACAGCCAGAACAGCCAGGCGAAGTAGCCCGAGAAGCGCAGTGGGCCGACAGGCGTGGCGAGGTCGACCACGGCGGAGTTGCGGCCGATGGTGGCGAGGTTGCCGAAGTCGCGGTAGCGGAAAGGCGCGGTCGTGTCGCCCCGGAGCCGGCGCAGCAGGTTGGCGGCGGCCGAGCGGCCCATCTGCTTCGCCGCGGGCGACACGCCGGGGACGGGTTTGGGCGGCTGGCCCGGCGCATGGCTCTGGGCGGCGGCCAGGTCGCCGATCACGTTGATCTCGGGATGGCCGGGCAGGCTCAGGTCGGGCAGCACCCGGATGCGGCCGGCGCGGTCGACCTCGGGGGCGGGACTGCCATCGGCGGCCACGGCGGCGGCCAGCAGGCGGCCCAGGGGCGATGCGGCCACGCCCGCGGCCCAGACGATGCAGCCGCTGTCGATGCGGGCGCTGCTTGGCGCGGTTGCACCGGGGGCAGGCGGTGATTCGATCGTGAGGCCGGTGGCGTCGATGCCGGTCACGCGCGCGTTGAGCCGCACCTGCACGCCGAGTTTCTCGAGTTGCTCCCTCGCCTTCTGGCTGAGGCTCTCCGGCATGGCCTGCAGCACGCGGGCGCCGCCCTCGATCAGCAGCACCTCGGCGCTGGCCGGGTCGATGCGGCGGAACTCGTTCTTCAGGGTGTGGCGCGCGATCTCGACGAGCGTGCCGGCCATCTCCACGCCGGTCGGCCCGGCGCCGATCACGCAGAAGGTGAGCAGGGCGCGGCGGCGCTGCGGGTCGGCTTCATTCTCGGCGGCCTCGTAGCTCAGCAGCACGCGGCGGCGGATGTCGAAGGCGTCGGCCAGCGTCTTCAGGCCCGGCGCGAACGGGGCCCATTCGTCGCGGCCGAAATAGCTGTGGGTAGCGCCCGCGGCCACGATCAGGTGGTCGTAGGGCAGCGCTGTGCCGGTGGCCAGCCGCACTTGGCGGCGCTGCGCGTCCACGTCCACGACTTCGCCGAGCAGCGTGGTGAGATTGGCCTGCTTGCGGAACAGGTGCCGGATCGGCGCGGCGATGGCCGGCGCGGCCATGCCGGCCGTGGCCACCTGGTAGAGCAGGGGCTGGAACAGGTGGTGGTTGCTCTTGTCGACCAGCGTGATGTCGACCGGTGCCTGGCGCAGGGCCCTGGCCGCCTCCAGGCCGCCGAAGCCGCTGCCGATGATCACGACCTTTGGTTTGGCTGGATTCATGAAGGGATTATGCGCAGTGCCGAGGCGTTCGGGGGCTGGGTGTGTCAAGCTCGCGTCCATGAATTCCCCCTTGATTTCCCGGCTCAGGCTTTCCGTGCTCGATCAGTCGGTGGCGCTGGCCGGCCGCGCGCAGAACGAATCGATCCGCGAAACCCTGGCGCTGGCCCAGTGGTGCGAAGCGCTGGGCTACCACCGTTTCTGGGTCAGCGAACACCACAGCCATCCGACCATCGTCGGCAGCGCGCCGGAGGTCCTGATGGCCGCGATCGCGGCGCGCACCAGCCGCATCCGCATCGGCAGCGCGGGTGTGATGCTGCCGCACTATGCGCCGCTGAAGGTGGCCGAGCAGTTCCGTGTGCTGGACGCGCTGGCGCCGGGCCGCATCGACCTCGGCGTGGGCCGCGCACCGGGCAGTGATTTCCGCACCGCGCAGCTGCTCAATCCCGACACCAACGCTTCGGCGCATTTCCCGCAGCAGGTGATGGCCCTGCAGGCCTGGACCCTGGAAGGCGAGAGCGGTGGCCCCGGCCTGCCGCCGGGCCATCCCGGCCATGGCGTCCATGCCTATCCGCACGGCCCGACGGCACCGGCGATCTGGATGCTGGGCAGCTCCGACTATGGCGCCGAACTCGCAGCGCACCTGGGATTGCCCTATGCATTCGCCTACTTCATCACCGAGGGGCAGGGCGCGGCGCAAGCGCTGGCCTTGTACCGCAGCGGTTTTCGCGCCAGCCCGGCGCTGGCCGAGCCGCTGGCCACGCTGTGCGTCTGGGCGCTGGCGGCCGATACCGAGGCCGAGGCGCGGCATCTGTTCAAGAGCCGGGAACGTTTCCGCATGGACCGCAACACCGGCCGGCTCGGGCCCCTGCTGCCGCCTGACGAAGCCGCGCGGCCCTACAGCCCGGCCGAGCAGGCGCAACTCGATCAGCTGCGCGCCAACGCGCTGGTGGGCAGTGGCGCGCAGGTGGCGGACGGCCTGCGCCGGCTCGCCGCCGCGCACGGGGTGGACGAACTGGTGGTCATCACCTGGGCGCACGATCCCGCCGCGCGCCGGCGCTCCTACGAACTCCTGGCCCGGGAATTCGATCTGGGCTGAAGCCCGGCGTGCGCCGGTGGATCAGGCGGCCGGCGGGGCGCAGCTCACCCGGTTGCGGCCCGCATGTTTGGACAGGTACAGGCCCGCATCGGCACGCGCCATCAGGCCGTCGAGCGTGTCGTCCGGTTGCCAGGCGCTGACCCCGAAACTGGCGGTGACCCGGACCACGCTGTCATCGGGCGCCAGGGTCCGCAGCGCGACCAGCGCCACGCGCAGCCGTTCTGCCAGCGCGATGGCGCTTTCGCGGTCGGTCTCCGGCATCAGGATGCCGAATTCCTCGCCGCCCAGCCGGCCCACGATGTCCTGCTGGCGCACGATGGCGCGGCAGGTCTGGGTCAGGACGCGCAAAACCTCGTCGCCGGTGGCATGGCCGTGGCGGTCGTTGATCTGCTTGAAGTGGTCTACGTCGAGCATCACCATGGCCAGCGAGCGGCGGTGGCGCCGCGTGCGCGCGAGTTCGACTTCGGCGCGCTCCATGAAATGGCTGCGGCTGGCCATGCCGGTCAGGCTGTCGGTGGTGGCCGCCTGGCGCAGCGCGTCCTCCATGCTTTTGCGCTGGGTGATGTCCATCAGCGTGGACAGCGCGCTGGGCTTGCCGTCGTAGAGGATGGGCACCATCGAGATCAACAGCCAGATGTCGCGGCCGTCGCGCCCGCGCATGCACATCTGGTGGTCGCGCAGCACGCCGTCGCGCCGGTAGATGGCCAGCATCCGGTCGCGGTCTTCCGGCGAGCGGTAGAAGCTGCGTGGCGGCTGGCCGAGCATCTCGGGCACGGACATGCCGGCGAGCTTGGCCGCCAGTTCGTTGACGTAGACGAAGACGTTGTCGGCTTCGCGCGTCACCGTCATCGGCAGCGGGGCGTTGTGCAGGATGGCCAGGGTGCGGGCCTCGCTCTCGCGCAACTCGCGCGTGCGTTCGGCCACGCGTCGCTCGAGCCCGCTGGCCAAGGCCTGCATCTCGGCATAGAGGCGTGCGTTGTCGATGGCATTGACCACGTTGCCTGACAGCAGCTCCAGGAACAGGATGCGTTCGGGCGAAAACGCGCCGGCGACCACGTCGTTTTCCAGGTACAGCGCGCCCACCACCCGGCCTTGCCGCACCAGCGGCGTGCATAGCACGGAACACGCGTCGCCCTCGGCGAAGTACCGAAGCTGGCGCCAGGCGGGATCGTTGCCCGCATCGTCCACCAGCACCGGGCTGGCGGTGGCCAGCACGGTGCGCAACACCTCGGCGGGCAGCCGGGCGCCGGCGTCCTCCAGCGGTAAGCCCTCGAGCACCCGCGGGCCGCCGGCCCGGCCGCTGTCGGCCTGCAGCAGCCAGTCGCCGCCATTGCCACTACCGTGGCTGCCGGTGGGACTGCCGTCGCCGAGCACGATGGCCGCGCGGCTCGCACCGGCGTTTTCACGCAGCACGTAGACCAGCCGCGTCAGCAGCACGTCGAGTGCGATCTCGGCTGTCACGGCCTGCACGCTTTTCATGAGGGTGGAGAGATCGAGCGCGCTGCCGGGCACGGCGACGATGGTGTCGCTGTCGTCCGGGATCATCTCGATCGGCAGCGCAATCGGTGTGGCGCGGCGATCCATCGCCTCGACCACGGCACGACCGCCCCAGCGCAGCAGGATGGCACGCGCCTCGTCTCGCTCCGCGGCGACGGCAGCCGATGGCGCGGCATGGTCCCGCGCCAGCGCCTGGCTGCGGTACCAATGCACCAGGCCTTGCAGCAGCAGGTTGTGCGTTTGCTCGGCGTGGCGCTGCGCCTGATCGAGTTCGTCCAGCGCGATGGCTTGGCCGTCTTCCAGTGCCAGGCCCGCGAAGAGCATGCGCGCGCGCAGCATGTGCAGCAATGGCCTGACGTCGGCACACGTCTGCGCCCAGAGCGTCAGGCGCCTGAGTGCAAGCGTGCAGCGCTCGGACGCCTCGGTGCGCCCCCCGGTCCGGGACAGCGCCGCCACACTGGTGAAGAAGATGCAGAACGGCACCATGACCATGCCTCGGCCCGCGGAGAACAGCTGCTGCGCGGCGTCGCCCGCGGCCACGGCCTGGTCGTACTGGCCGGCGAGCTTGTGCAGCATGCAGCGCCAGGCGTGCAGGAACATGGTGCCGGTCTGGTCGGCACGTGCGGCATAGACGGCCTCGAGCCGTACGGCGGAGAAGGAAAGGGATTCGAGCGGGGTGGCCGGGAAACGCGGCAGCCGCAGATCCTGCACGGTGCCGCGCAGCGCGCTCAGGTAATCGTGGGCCACGGGCTGGCGGATGCGGCGCAAGGTGGCCGCATGCGCGTCGAGCTCGGCCTCGAGTTCGGCCAGGGGGGCGCCGGTGAGAAACGCATGGTAGTCGTGCACATACAGCGACAGCCCGGCGTGGCGCAGGCTGCCGGTCTCGACGCCGTCGTTGTGCACCTGCATCAGCGCCGGCAGGCCGCTGGCGATGCCTTCGGTCCAGTGGCGCAGGAAGGCATTGAACGAGAAGCCGGCATGCGCGTGCACCTGGCGCCAGCCGTGGCGCTCGATCAACGCCATCGACATGCGGCCCAGGCGGTAGCCGAACACGTAGTCGCCAAGGAATTCGGCCACCATCAGGCCCATCACGGAATACGCCGACAGCGCCGCCGGTGCATGGCCGCGCGCCACCATGAGCCGCACCTGCAGCACGGTGAGCAGCGGCAGCAGCGCCGGGCGCGCGATGTAGGCCGCCGCGGTCATCTTGGCGATCACGTTGAGCTGCTGCAGGCACAGCGGATCGGTCAGCGCGGCCTGCTTGGACAACACGTCGAAACCGATGGCCACGATCTCCTCCTTCAGCGCCGCCACCTGCTGCGCGGTCTCGGCCGGCGTGGCGGCCGTGGTCGGCTCGATGCCGAGCAGGCGCAGCACGGACAGGCCCAGTTCCAGCGTTTCGTCGAGCCGGCCCGAGGTGTAGAACGACTCGATGCGCACATCGAGCAGGCGTGCGCGCGCGGCGGCTTCCGCCGGGCCGGCCACCTGCGGCAGCGCCGCCTCGATGAACAGGTCCATCGCCGCGCCGTCGCCCTTGAGCGCGGCCATTCGGGCGGCGTGCACGTGCAGATCTAGCGCCTGTTCCGTCGCCGTGCGCCACAGGTCCGGGCCATACAGGGCGATGGCGTGGGCCGCATAGCCGGCGGCAAGGTCGAAGGAGGCGGCATCGCGTGCCAGCTGGCTCGCGGCGAGGTTGAAGCCGGCCAGCTGGTGCCGTTCCGCCGCGTCGTGGATCAGTGCCTGGCCCTGGTTCAGGTGGTTCACGACGGAAAAGTCGGGCACCAAGTGCTGGCTCTTGTCCGGTGCGCTGCGCCACTGCTCGCGCAGCAGCCGGCCGATGCGCAGGTGCAGGGCCGGGCGTTCCGGCAGCGGGGCCAGGAGGTAGGCGGCCTCCTGCACGCGGTCGTGCACGAACGCGAATTCGACCTGCAGGCCGCGGCTTTCCGAGGCATCGAGCACGCTGATCCATTTGTAGCTGGCGTCCTGCGGGACCAGCAGGCCGACCTCCAGCGCCGGGCCCAGGGCCTGCACGACGGCACTCTCCGAGGTCTGGCCGGCAATGGCCAGTTGCGCGAGCATGAAGCGGCCACCGAGGAAGGCCGCCGAGGTCAGCAGCGCGCCGGTGGCCGGCGGCAGGCGGCGCAGTTGTTCGAGCATCAGCTCGACCACGTTGTCGGCCACCCTTTCGGCGTGCAGGTGCTCCTGCGACCAGCGCCAGCGCGGCTGGCTGCGGTCCAGCCAGATCAGGCGGCGCCGGTGCAGGTCCTGGAGGAAGCGGCCGAGGAAGAACGGGTTGCCGCTGGTCTTGCGGTGGCACAGCAGCGCCAGTTCCTCGACTTCCTCGCGCGGCTGCTGCAGGCTGTCGGCCAGCAGTTCGGCCACGTCGCGCACCCGCAGCGGCCCCACGGTCAACGCGGTGCTGCGGCCCTCGATGCCGGCCAGGGCGGCGAGATCCTGCGCCAGCGGATGTTCGGGCGGCACTTCACCGGCGCGGTAGGCGCCGATCAACAGGATGTGGCGCAGGCCCTCGTCGAGCGCGAGTTCGCGCAGCAGCCGGCGCGAGATGCGGTCGGCCCATTGCAGGTCGTCGATGAACACCACCATCGGCGCGGCCGCGCTGGCCAGGGCGGCGAAACACAGTTGCACGCTGCGCAGGAAGCGGTTTTCGGCTTCGAGCGGCCCGAGCGCCGCGGCCGGCGCCTGCACCTCGCCGAGCAACATGTCGAGCACAGGCAGCGCAGCCTGGGCCACCGCGGCGTTCGGGCCGAGCTGGCGGCGCAGCGCTTCGCGCCAGCCGGCCTGTTCGGCGGGCGGCAGCGCCAGTACCCGGCGCACGCGTTGCTCGAGTGCCTGCAGGAAGGCTGCGCCGGGCGTATGCTGGCCGAACTGGTCGAACTTGCCATGCACCAGGTGCCCCCGGTGGCCCAGCAGGCTGCGGTGCACTTCCTGGACCAGGGCGGTCTTGCCGATGCCGGAGACGCCGGCGATGGTCACCACCTGGGCGATGCCGGCGGCGGCAGATTCGAAGGCCGCCACCAAGCGGCGGATCTCGTCGTCGCGGCCGTACAGCCGGCCAGAGACCTGAAAATGTTCGGACAGGTCACCCTGGCCCAAGGTCAGGGCCTGCAGCGCGGCCGGGTTGTCGAGGTGCTGCAGGATGTGCTGCAGGTCGCGCCGCAGCACATGGTGGTTCTGGTAACGCGCCTCCGGCTCCTTGGCCAGCAGCCGGGCGAGCAGCATGTCCAGCGCCGCGGGCACCTCGGGACGCAGGTCCTGCAGGGCCGGCGGCGCCAGCGCCAGGTGGGCGTGCACGGCCTCCACCGGGTCGCGCGTGAAGCCGAAGGGGGGTGCGCCGGTGAGCAGTTCGTACAGGGTTGCGCCGAGGGCGTAGAAATCGCCGCGGTAGTCCAGGTCCCGGTTCATGCGGCCGGTCTGCTCGGGCGCCATGTAGGCCAGCGTGCCCTCGAGCTCGGGCAGGCTGGTGGCCTGCGGCCGTTCGACCGACACGTCGGCCGAGATGCCGAAGTCGATCAGCCTGACCGTGCCCTGCGCCGGATTGGCGATGATGTTGCCTGGCGCGATGTCCTTGTGGATGATGCTGCGCAGATGGATGGCTTCGAGCGCATTCACCGCCGCGATGGCGATGCGCAGCGCGTCGGGCAGGGGCAGCGGGCCGTGGCGCAGCATGTCGCGTACCGACACCGCACCGTCGTCCAGCATCACCAGGAACAGCACGCCGGCGTGGCTCTCCAGCGATTCGGCACGCACCACGTTCGGGTGCACCATGCGCCGCGACAACTCGAATTCGCGCCGGAACCGCGCGACGTCGGCCGGCCCGAGCCTGGCCAGCCGCAGCAGCTTGACCACCACCGCCTGGCCGGCCTTGCGGCAGCGTAGCACCACGGACCGCCTGCCGGTGTAGACCGTTTCCAAGACCTCGTAGCCGGCAAACACCGCGCCCGGCACGGCAAAAAGCGGCAGCGCGCCGTTCTTGTCGTGGTGGCCGGCGGTCGTGGTTTCGCCCGGCGTGCGAGATGGCATGGTGGAGGCGGTCATCTCTTCGGATGATAGTGGTTCAGATGCAACTTAATGTAGTGCACAGACCTGTCAAGCCGGTGATGGGCCATTTGGCGTACGGGCCTTCGTGCTTCTCGCCACAACCAGGGCGGCAGGCGGTTCAGCGGTAGAGGGCCAGCCCGGCCAAACGGCCTTCGATCTCGGCACGTACGCGCCGCGCTGCCGCGCCGTCCACGCCGCCGAAGCGCCGGTTGAATTCGGCCAGCTGCATGTTTTCGGGCAGATCGGCGACGGGTGGCAGCAGGGTCGGCGCGGGCTGGCCGGCCGCGAAGTGCTGCTGCCATCGGCGCGCGCCACCGGGGCCGGTGGCCGATTCGGCGAAGCGGGTGCCGGCCCGGTCGGCGGCCAGGTCGTTGAAGGAGAAGCCGCTACCGCCCTCGGCGTCGCTGAGCTCCTTGTACAGGCCCACGGCGTCCGACAGCGGACTGCCGGCCAAGGCCGTGAGCGCGGCCGAGACGGTGAAGTGCTGGGCGCTGTCATCGCGGCCGTTGAGCGTGATCGTGGGGCCGGGCGTGTGTGGTGTGGTGGCGACCGCCAGCAGCGCGCCGGCCTCCCGGGCGTTGACGAACTGGGCCAGCGCCACCAGCGCAGCGCGGTTCTGTTCCACCGCGGCAGCTTCATCCGGACTGCGCTCGGCCGCCGCCTGAAACAGGGGTTGCACCAGCGCGAGCAGGGGCATCGTCCGGTCGTTTCCCGACAACTCGTGTGCAGCGGCCAGCGCGCCCAGCCGATGGAGGTAGACGTCGATGCGGGCCTGTTCGGCGGCGGACCACCAGCGCAGGCCACCCGTGCCCAGGCCGTTGCCGCGCCAGGTGTAGGCAACATCGATCGCCCCTGGACGCAACCCGATCCGGTCCAGGCTGTCGACGGCCTTCGCCGCGCCGGGCGAGACACGGCGCAATGGCGTCAGCCCGGCATCGACCAGCCATCCAGCGATGCGCGGCGGCACTTCCAGGCGGCCGATGCGCCACTGCGTGATGCGCGGCAAGGTAGGGGAGTCGACCAGCCGCAGTTCCATGTTGATGGCCTGGCCGAGCGGGTTGGCCGGCAGACGGGTGCTGGTGGCCAGCAAGGCCGTGCCATCGCCGATGGTCAATTGCGCGCTGGTGGCAGCGAAACGCCGGGCGAAGTAGTTGAGGGCGGCGTCGAGGTCGTCCGGTTGCACGCTGAGGCTGTCCCGCACCCCTGGGACCAGCCGTCGCGGATCGTGGCGCACGAACAGCCGCACCGCGTGGTCGACCTGGCTCGGTGAGACCGTGGCCGGGCGCCGGATGCGCGCCTCGGGTTCGATCGCCATGCCAAGGAAGATGCCGATGACCACCAGGCCGAGGCAGGCCAGCGCCAGCGCCGTACCCAGCGCCGCGGCGGTCCAGCACAGCAGGCGTCTCACCTTGTCTGCCGGCCTCAGCGGCGCGTGGGGCCGCCGGCCGCCGGTTTCGCCGCCGCGGGCAGGTTGCGCAGCAGTTGCGCCAGCGCCGCGCCCTGCATGACGACGATGCCGCGCTCCTTGGCGAAACGCTGGGCGGCCTCGGAAAGCGCACCGAGGCTGATCACCAGGCCGGCACTGGCGTCCTCCTGCTGCTGCGCCGCGGACAGGTCGCGCAGGGCCTCGGTGCCCACGCTGGCCGCCTTCCAGCGCTTGCAGCTCACCAGTGTCGTGCGGCCGTCCTTGCGCACCGCGAAGTCGGCCGCAGGCCCGGCCAGGCGCGTGACCGCGTAGCCGTCCGCAGCGAAAGCCGACTCGACGGCGCTGGAAAAGTCACGCCAGGACATCGCGGCCACCTTCTCGATCGTGGCGGCGACGCGCGTCGGGCTCGGCGCGGTCAACTGGCGCCAGGCGGCGATGCCACAGATCACCACGAATGGCAGCGCGCCCATCGCGCCAAAAACGAAATAGGGGGAGGGCAGGCTGGTGCGTGCCGCGGCGACGATGGCCGCGGCGATGCCCAGGCTGATCCACCAAGGCGAGCGCAGCAGGATGGCGAACAGCGAGCCATGGGCCATCTTGAGTTTCATGCTTGGGGTCCGGTTGGTTTCTTGGCAACGGCCTTGGGCCTGGCGGTCTTTGCCGGGCCATCGACGATGTTGCAATGGAGCTTGAGCGCGGTCATCGCCTCATGCAGTTTGGTGTCGCGCTCGTCGAGCAGGTCGCGCCGCGTTTCCTCGATGAAATGCGTCCACAGCCGCTGGTAGTCGGCGTGGTTTTCATGCGGCGCATAGTCGCGGATGAAGTCGCTGGCGAGTTCGGGGTGCAGGCCGCTTTTGCGCAGCTTGCGCACGATGCTGGCGGCCGTGGTTTCCGTGATGATGGTCTTGCGCGCGACGCCGGCCGTGATGCACAGGAACAGCGTGATCAGCGAACTGTCGTCGGTGTGGCGCTGCGTCAGCTTGATCCACTGGTCGGAGACCGCGCGGTCGAAGTCGCTGATGTCTTCGATCTCGTCGTCGATCCAGTAGTAACGGCCCATGAATCCCATGGACTGCAGGAACAGCTTGCGCGGCTTGACGGCCGGGTCGAGGATTTTCGGCAGGTCGTCCCGCAGCATGCTCTCGCGCATCTCGGCGACGAGCGGCTTGAACGCCGCAGGCAGGGTTTCCGGCAGGGCCAATGCGACGGGCTTGCCGGCCGCACTGCGTTTGCGCAGCAGCTCGATCGCACTTTCGAACTGGCCCCAGTTCGGCAGCTGCGTGCGGCCGGCGGCAAGCGTCAGCAGCCCGGTGCGGATCAGCGCCTCGGCGTCGGTCTGCGCATCCTTCAACTCGCGCCTGGCCGTGCCCAGCTTTTGTGCGAACCAGTAGGCGGCTTCCATGCGGCGTTCGATCTCGCTGCGCTGGGCCAGTTCGGCCCGGTAGTCGGCCAGGCTGCGCAGCGACCATCTGGCCAGCAGCGGGATGTGGTCGTCGGTGAAGGTGCCGCTCTCCAGCATGCCGAAATGGGTGTGGTCGGGCATGGTCAGCAGCGACTTCAGCATTTCCGAGCCGCCCTTGGAGCGCGACAGGAGCGTGTTGTCGCGCAGCGACTGGGCGGCCTCGGTCAGGTCGCCCTCGCAGCTGTCTTCGAGGAACAGGCTCACCATGTTGACGATGCGCGCGCGCGCCTGCTCCAGATCGGGCCGCAGGAATTCGGTACCGAAGT
The DNA here is from genome assembly GCF_001955695.1 of Rhodoferax koreense. NCBI lineage: Bacteria > Pseudomonadati > Pseudomonadota > Betaproteobacteria > Burkholderiales > Comamonadaceae > Rhodoferax > Rhodoferax koreensis. The sequence continues at coordinate 2,602,445 of NZ_CP019236.1, forward strand.
AACGCGCGATCTGCACCATGCCCTTTGCCGCTTCCTCGTGCAGGCTGTCGAGCCGTGCGGCTGGGATGATGCCGGTCTGCAGGCCGTGCAGAAGGGCCTTCTCGAAGAAGGGCCGGCCGTCGAAGAGGGAAACAGTAGACGCAGGTGTGGACATGCGGTTCAGATTGCGGATTCTTCGTCGGGGTCGGCCGGCTTCTTCTGCGAGCCTTCACCCGCGCCATGACCTTCGCGGAACGGCACGTGACCGCCGTCGTGGTGGCTGTCGTCCTCTTCGTCCTCGGATTCCTGTTCGGCGGTGTAGGCCCTGAAACGGGCGCGCAGGATGGTCAGGACCTCGATCAGGATGTCCGGGCATTCGGTGCGCAGCAGCCAGGTGAATTCCATCCAGTCGTGGTCGGTGATCTCGTCGAGGTCGACACGCGGCCTGGTATAGGCCGCAGCGATCATGTTGGCCTCGGACAGCACCGAGCCATCGTCCTCGGAGGCTTCGAAACTGCCGGTACGCATGAAGCTTTCCACGCGCGCCCAGTGTTCCAGCAGGTAGTCGGCCAGGGCATCGCAGCCGCCATCCGTTTCACCCACGGCGCGCAGGAAATCGACCGGGGTGTAGGTTTCCTGGTCGTCGCGGAAGATCACCGAATTCATCATGCCGCGCAGATGGGTATGCGTGAGATCCTTGTACTGCTTCTCGATGACCACGGCGCGCGCGAACTGCTGGGGTGTGACCAGCAGGTTCAGCACCGAGGCCTTGGAGCCGTCGTACTCGCGGATCACCGACAGCAGGTCTTTCGGCGGAAAGCTGTCGAGCGCCACCACCAGGGCGTGGTCGCCTTCTTCGTCGGCAAGCGAAACCAGGGCCGCTTCGGCACCGACGATGTCGCCGGCGAGGATCAGGCTCTGGGCTTTGGCAAGAGCGGGGTAGTGCATGGGGCGGTCCTTGTTGGGGGGGTCACTCTTTGCGTTCGAAGCCTTGTTCGGCCAGCCAGTCGGCGCCGGCTTCTTCGAGGTTGCGCGGGAGGCTTTCGCCCTCGTCGCCCTCGTCGCCATCTTCGCCGTCGGCGTCCTCATCGCGCTGGTCTTCGTCTTCGTCGTCCTGCGCCTCGGCGGCGCCGCTGGCATCGACGCGGCTGTGCAGGTATTCGAGCACGGCGGCGATGGCCATGAAGCGTTCGCCGCCTTCTTCCTGCAGCACGCGCTCGGCCAAGGTCTGTGCCCAGGGCACGAGGGTCGCGGCCGCGCTCAGTTTCTTCCACGAAGGGAAGCGGTCGGGTTCCATCCCCGCGAGTTCGTCCATGGCGCGCGGCGAGGTGAAACGGAAGCCCTGGTGGAAGACCACGGCCAGCATCTCGGGGCTGTCGTCCATCATCATCACCAGGAAATCGATCTGCCCGCGCTTTTCGCGCAGGCGCTTTTCCAGCACGTTCTTGCCTTCCGAGTCGGACAGCAGGTCGTTGATCTCGGCGTCGTAGGCGGGACTGTGGTCGGCGAAGTAGCGGGACAGTTTCATTTCAGTACTTCCTTAATGTAGTTCTGCCAGATTTCGCGGGCGGTATCGATGGGGCTGTCGAGCAGGCCGCGGCGCCGGTTCTCGTCATAGGTCTTGCGCTTGTCCTCGTCCGCCAACACCTCATAGGCCTCCTGCACCGCGCGAAACCGCTGCGCCGCGTCGGGCGATGGATTGCGGTCGGGATGGGTCTGCGCGGCTTTTTGCCGGAAAGCCTTCTTGATGTCAGCCAGGGAGGCCGAACTGCTCAGGCCAAGGGCCGCGTAGTGGTCTTGCATGCTTGCTTCTTGTTGCTCCATCGGCGCCCCATCGCAAAAAAAGACAGCCGCTAGGGCTGTCTTTTGGCATCGCAAACACGGGCTTGGTTCCCTTCCATTTTACCCGTTGCAGCCTCGCCCCCGGCTGTAGGCGGGTTTTCGCGCCCCGGCAGCCCGCCAACCGGCGGACCGCGCGTGATCCATCCAACCCTGGATCGGGCTTCCTGAATTCATCGACCGCCCGGATCGATCACCGATACCATCAAAAATTTAAGAAGTATCAGGTTTTGGACAATCTATTTTTGGAGTTTTATTTGGTATAAATGTATGCAAAAATAAAACAAAAGACAAAAGAAACATAAAGATACAAATAGGTGTTTGTCGGAATTGTTAGTCTCATCATGAACTTAAATGAACTGTTTGATCTGATTAAATCTAGAAACAATAGATTACATAAAAGATTTCTTTCAAACGTCAAAACTACGGTTCGACAGGTTTACGAATACTTACATATAACGTAAATTGTTTTCTATCTGGTCCGGATACCTGCTTCCGGATCGATCACGTGTCATGGGCGAGTTGGCAAAGCACCGGATGGTCATGAAGATGAAGAATCTCCTGCATGGGATGAACAGCGCCGGGATTCGGCTGCTATGGCTATGGCTGGCCCTGACTGTTCAGGCGGCTCTGGCGGCAACCTCGGTGACGAACACGGCCACCATCGCGCCGCCGGTGGGCGTCACGGATGTCATTGGGGGGTGCGACACGGCCGTCCCGCCGAACTGCACTGGCAACAACACCTCGACCGTTACCGCCGCCGTCTGGTCCGCCACGCTCACGAAGTCCGCTTCGCCCGCTTCCGGCACCGTGATCCTGCCCGGTTCACTCGTCACCTACACGCTGTCGGTCAACGTGACCGGTGCCGTCACCTCGAGCCCGGTGGTACTCACGGACACGCTGGGTACCGGCCTGTCGTTCGGCGCCATCACCGCCAACGCCGGCGGCTTCACCGCCAACACCGCCAGCAACCCTTTGAGCTTTACCCTGCCTGCCGGCGCAGCGATCGGCATTCACACCATCCAGTACACGGCGCAGGTCGCGGCGAATGCGACTGGCAGCGTCGGCAATTCGGTGGTTGGCGCCGGCAACTGCACCGCCGCCGCGCCCTGCACCACGAGCCATCCCCTGGGCGCGTTGACGGTCGGCAAGCAGTTGACGGCGGAAAGCGGTAGCCAGACCGGCATCGCCGAGCCGGGCGAAACCCTGACCTACACCATCACCATCACCAATTCCAGCGGCACGGCCGTCAGCAACTACGCGCTGACAGACACCTTGGGCGCCGGGCTGACGTTTTCCAGCGCCACGCTCGGCGGCGTGCGCACGGGGCAGAATGTCAACTGGACGAATCTCAGCATCCCGGCGAACGGCTCCTTGCAGGTCACCGTGGTGGCAACGGTCGATTCGCCAATCGCCACGGCCAGCGTCCGCAACCTGGCCAAGCGCACCGGCGATCCGGACCCTGCCTGCGGCAGCGCGGCCTGCGTGGTGACGCCCACAGCGACCTCGGTGACGGTCGCGAAGACCTCCAATCCGGCCAGTGGCACCACGGTGATACCGGGCCAGACCATCACCTACACCTTGACCGCCACGGTCACGGGAGCCTCGACGACTTCCGCCAATGTGATCACCGACACACTGGGTGCCGGCCAGACCTTTGGCAGCGTCGTTCCCGGGAGCATCTTCGCGCTCGGCGGGACGGGCAATGTGCGCACTTTCACCATGCCTGCCGGCACGGCCGCAGGCACGTATTCAGTGAGCTACACCGCAGCGGTCAATGCGGGCGCCGCCGCGGGTTCGGTCACCAATTCCGTGAGCGGGGTGCCATGCACGACGGCAGGAGGCTGCACCACCGATCACCCGGTGGGCGCGATCGGCATCACCAAGGCGCTGACGGGCGAGAGCGGCAGCCAGGCTGGCACGGCGGAGGCCGGCGAACAGCTGAGCTACACCCTCACGCTGAGCAACCCGACGGCCACGGCGGTGAGCGGCTACGCTTTGACCGACACCCTGAGCGCCGGGCTGAGCTTCGTGAGCGCCAGCCTGGGCGGCGTGAACAGCGGGCAGAACGTCAACTGGAGCAACCTGACGATTCCCGCCAACGGCACGCTGCAGGTGACAGTGGTGGCGCTGGTCGGCCCGATTGGCAGCATCAACGTGAGCAACCTGGCCAAGCCCACGGGCGGCCCGGACCCGGCGTGCCCGAGCGCGGCCTGCGTGGTCACCCCGACCACCAGCACGGTGACCGTGGCCAAGACCGCCAACACCGCCAGCGGCACGACCGTGATTCCCGGCCAGACCCTGACCTACACGCTGACGGCCACCGTCACCGGCGCCAACACCACTGGGCCGACCGTGCTGACCGACACCATGAGCGCCGGCCAGACCTACGTCGGCGTGAGCAGCGCCGGCGGCTTCACCGTGGGCACGGTCAGCCCGCTGGTGCACACCTTCACCTTGCCGGCCAACACCCCGGCCGGCACCTATGCGGTGAGCTACACCGTGACGGTCAACGCCGGGGCGACCGGCGCGCTGGGCAACAGCGTGAGCGGCGTGCCCTGCAGCGCCGGGGGCGTGTGCACGACGACCCATCCCGTGGGCGCCATCGGCGTGGCCAAGGCGCTGGCGGCGGAAAGCGGCAGCCGCGCGGGCATCGCCGAGCCGGGCGAAACCCTGACCTACACCATCACGCTGAGCAACCCGGCGGCCGCGCCGGTGACGGGTTATGCGCTGACCGACATCCTGAGCGCGGGGCTGAGCTACGTCAGCTCGACATCGGGTGGTGTCAATGCCGGGCAGACCACCAACTGGAGCGGCCTGACGATCCCGTCCAATGGCACGCTGGCGATCATGGTGGTGGCCACGGTGAACACCCCGATCACGCTGGCCAGCGTGAGCAACCTGGCCAAGCAGACCGGCGACCCCGACCCGGGCTGCCCAAGCGTGGCCTGTGTGCAGACACCCACCGCCAGCACCGTGACGGTGGCCAAGAGTTCCTTCCCGGCCACCGGCACTCCCGCGATCGCGGGGCAGACCATCACCTACACCATCATCGCCACGGTGACAGGCGGCAAGACGACCACACCGACGGTGTTCACCGACACCCTGGGCAGCGGGCAGACCTTCGGCAGCGTCACGGCCGCCGGCGTGTTCACGGTGGGGGGCTCGGGCAACACGCGCACCTTCACCCTGCCCAGCAACAGCATGGCCGGCACCTACTGGGTGAGCTACACCGCCACGGTGAACGCCGGGGCGGTCAACGGCACCGTCAACAACAGCGTCACCGGCGCGCCTTGCACCACGGTGGGTGAGTGCACCACAGACCATCCGGTGGGCTCGATCGGCGTGGCCAAGGCACTGACCGGCGAGAGCGGCAGCCAGGCCGGCATCGCCGAGCCCAGCGAAACACTGACCTACACCATCACCCTGACCAATCCCACCGGCGCACCGGTGACGAACTACGCATTGACCGATGTGCTCAGTGCCGGGCTGAGCTACGCGAGTTCGACGCCGGGCGGCGTGAACAGCGGGCAGACTACAAGTTGGACCAATCTGACGATCCCCGCGAACAGTAGCCTGCAGGTCAAGGTGCTGGCCACGGTCAATACGCCGATCACGGTCGCCAGCATCCGTAACCTGGCCAAACCAACGGGCGACCCCGATCCGACTTGCCCAGGTGCGGCGTGTGTCGTCACACCGACGGCCAGCTCGGTCACGGTGGCCAAGACTTCCAGCCCGACCAGCGGGACCCCGGTGCTGGCCGGCCAGGCGATCACCTATACGCTCACGGCCACGGTGTCTGGCGGCAATACCACCGCGCCCACGGTATTCACCGACACGCTGGGCGGGGGACAGACGTTCGGGACCATCAGCCCCACCACCGATTTCACCTTTGGGGGAGCGGGTAACACCCGTACTTTCACCTTGCCCGCGGGCCAGCCGGCCGGTACCTATTCCGTGACCTACACGGCCACGGTGAACGCGGGTGCCAGCAGCTCGGTGAACAACGCCGTCACCGGTGTACCGTGTACGCCTGCGGCCAACTGCACCACCACACACCCGGTGGGCGCGATCGGCATCACCAAGGCGCTGACGGGCGAGAGCGGCAGCCAGGCTGGCACGGCGGAGGCCGGCGAACAGCTGAGCTACACCCTCACGCTGAGCAACCCGACGGCCACGGCGGTAAGCGGCTACGCTTTGACCGACACCCTGAGCGCCGGGCTGAGCTTCGTGAGCGCCAGCCTGGGCGGCGTGAACAGCGGGCAGAACGTCAACTGGAGCAACCTGACGATTCCCGCCAACGGCACGCTGCAGGTGACGGTGGTGGCGCTGGTCGGCCCGATTGGCAGCATCAACGTGAGCAACCTGGCCAAGCCCACGGGCGGCCCGGACCCGGCGTGCCCGAGCGCGGCCTGCGTGGTCACCCCGACCACCAGCACGGTGACCGTGGCCAAGACCGCCAACACCGCCAGCGGCACGACCGTGATTCCCGGCCAGACCCTGACCTACACGCTGACGGCCACCGTCACCGGCGCCAACACCACTGGGCCGACCGTGCTGACCGACACCATGAGCGCCGGCCAGACCTACGTCGGCGTGAGCAGCGCCGGCGGCTTCACCGTGGGCACGGTCAGCCCGCTGGTGCACACCTTCACCTTGCCGGCCAACACCCCGGCCGGCACCTATGCGGTGAGCTACACCGTGACGGTCAACGCCGGGGCGACCGGCGCGCTGGGCAACAGCGTGAGCGGCGTGCCCTGCAGCGCCGGGGGCGTGTGCACGACGACCCATCCCGTGGGCGCCATCGGCGTGGCCAAGGCGCTGGCGGCGGAAAGCGGCAGCCGCGCGGGCATCGCCGAGCCGGGCGAAACCCTGACCTACACCATCACGCTGAGCAACCCGGCGGCCGCGCCGGTGACGGGTTATGCGCTGACCGACATCCTGAGCGCGGGGCTGAGCTACGTCAGCTCGACATCGGGTGGTGTCAATGCCGGGCAGACCACCAGCTGGAGCGGCCTGACGATCCCGTCCAATGGCACGCTGGCGATCACGGTGGTGGCCACGGTGAACACCCCGATCACGCTGGCCAGCGTGAGCAACCTGGCCAAGCAGACCGGCGACCCCGACCCCGGCTGCCCGAGCGTGGCCTGCGTGCAGACACCCACCGCCAGCACCGTGACGGTGGCCAAGGCCTCCAACCCGGCGACGGGGGCGACCGTGATCGCGGGGCAGACCATCACCTACACCTTGACGGCCACGGTGACGGGCGGCAAGACGACCGCACCGACGGTGTTCACCGACACCCTGGGCAGCGGGCAGACCTTCGGCAGCGTCACGGCCGCCGGCGCGTTCACGGTGGGGGGCTCGGGCAATACGCGCACCTTCACATTGCCCAGCGACACCGTGGCCGGCACGTATGCGGTGAGCTACACCGCCACGGTGAACGCCGGGGCGGTCAACGGCACGGTCAACAACAGCGTCACCGGCGCGCCTTGCACCACGGTGGGTGGATGCACCACGGACCATCCGGTGGGCTCGATCGGCGTGGCCAAGGCACTGACCGGCGAGAGCGGCAGCCAGGCCGGCATTGCCGAGCCCGGCGAAACACTGACCTACACCATCACCCTGACCAATACCACCGGCGCACCGGTGACGAACTACGCGTTGACCGATGTGCGAAGCCCGGGCCTCACCTATGTGAGCTCGAGCCCGACAGGGGCCAACGCCGGCCAGACCACGAGTTGGACCGGGCTGACCATTCCGGCGAACGGTACGCTGCAACTGACGATCGTCTTCACCGTCAACTCGCCGATCACCACCGCCAACGTAAGCAACCTGGCCAAGCCCACGGGTGGCCCCGACCCTGCATGCCCCGGCGCGGCCTGCCCCGTCGTCCCGACCGTGAGTACGGTCACGGTGGCCAAGACTTCCAGTCCGCCCAACGGTTCGACCGTGATCCCCGGCCAGTCCCTCAGCTATACCTTGACCGTGACCGTCATCGGTGGCGATACAACTTCGCCGACCGTATTGACCGACACCATGGGCAGCGGACAGACCTTCGGCAGCGTGGGTGCGAATGCCGGCTTCGGCTTCGCCACCATCAGCGCCCTGGTCCATACCTTCACCCTGCCGCAGGGCACACCGGCGGGCACCTATTCGGTGACCTACACGACAACGGTGAATGCCGGGGCCACGACGGGCTCCGTGGACAACGCAGTGACCGGCGCGAACTGCGCCACCATTGGAAGTTGCGCCACCGACCATCCTGTGGGCGCCATCACGGTGACCAAGGCGCTGACGGGCGAGAGCGGCAGCCAGGCTGGCACGGCGGAGGCCGGCGAACAGCTGAGCTACACCCTCACGCTGAGCAACCCGACGGCCACGGCGGTGAGCGGCTACGCTTTGACCGACACCCTGAGCGCCGGGCTGAGCTTCGTGAGCGCCAGCCTGGGCGGCGTGAACAGCGGGCAGAACGTCAACTGGAGCAACCTGACGATTCCCGCCAACGGCACGCTGCAGGTGACAGTGGTGGCGCTGGTCGGCCCGATTGGCAGCATCAACGTGAGCAACCTGGCCAAGCCCACGGGCGGCCCGGACCCGGCGTGCCCGAGCGCGGCCTGCGTGGTCACCCCGACCACCAGCACGGTGACCGTGGCCAAGACCGCCAACACCGCCAGCGGCACGACCGTGATTCCCGGCCAGACCCTGACCTACACGCTGACGGCCACCGTCACCGGCGCCAACACCACTGGGCCGACCGTGCTGACCGACACCATGAGCGCCGGCCAGACCTACGTCGGCGTGAGCAGCGCCGGCGGCTTCACCGTGGGCACGGTCAGCCCGCTGGTGCACACCTTCACCTTGCCGGCCAACACCCCGGCCGGCACCTATGCGGTGAGCTACACCGTGACGGTCAACGCCGGGGCGACCGGCGCGCTGGGCAACAGCGTGAGCGGCGTGCCCTGCAGCGCCGGGGGCGTGTGCACGACGACCCATCCCGTGGGCGCCATCGGCGTGGCCAAGGCGCTGGCGGCGGAAAGCGGCAGCCGCGCGGGCATCGCCGAGCCGGGCGAAACCCTGACCTACACCATCACGCTGAGCAACCCGGCGGCCGCGCCGGTGACGGGTTATGCGCTGACCGACATCCTGAGCGCGGGGCTGAGCTACGTCAGCTCGACATCGGGTGGTGTCAATGCCGGGCAGACCACCAACTGGAGCGGCCTGACGATCCCGTCCAATGGCACGCTGGCGATCATGGTGGTGGCCACGGTGAACACCCCGATCACGCTGGCCAGCGTGAGCAACCTGGCCAAGCAGACCGGCGACCCCGACCCGGGCTGCCCAAGCGTGGCCTGTGTGCAGACACCCACCGCCAGCACCGTGACGGTGGCCAAGAGTTCCTTCCCGGCCACCGGCACTCCCGCGATCGCGGGGCAGACCATCACCTACACCATCATCGCCACGGTGACAGGCGGCAAGACGACCACACCGACGGTGTTCACCGACACCCTGGGCAGCGGGCAGACCTTCGGCAGCGTCACGGCCGCCGGCGTGTTCACGGTGGGGGGCTCGGGCAACACGCGCACCTTCACCCTGCCCAGCAACAGCATGGCCGGCACCTACTGGGTGAGCTACACCGCCACGGTGAACGCCGGGGCGGTCAACGGCACCGTCAACAACAGCGTCACCGGCGCGCCTTGCACCACGGTGGGTGAGTGCACCACAGACCATCCGGTGGGCTCGATCGGCGTGGCCAAGGCGCTCACGGCGGAAAGCATCACCACGAATGGCATCGCCGAACCCGGCGAACTGCTGACCTACACCATCACACTGACAAACCCCACGGGTGCCGCAGTCACCGGTTATGCGCTGACCGACAGGTTAAGCACAGGGTTGACCTATTCGAGCTCCACCCCGGTCGGCGCGAACAGTGGCCAGACAACCGACTGGACGGGGCTGACGATTCCGGCCAACGGCAGCATCCAGCTCACCTTGGTGGCCACGGTGAACACACCGCTCACCACCGTCAATGTCAGCAACCTGGCCAAGCCGGCGGGCGGCATCGACCCGGCCTGTCCGGGTGCGGGCTGCGTGGTGACGCCGACCAGCAGCGTCGTGACCGTGGCCAAGACCTCGAATCCGGCCACAGGTGCGATCTTGGTTGCAGGGCAAACCGTGAGCTACACGCTGACGGTGACAGTCAGCGGAGCCAATACCGGTGCGGCGACCGTGCTGACCGATACGCTGGGCGGCGGCCAGACGTTCGGGAGCGTGACCAGTGTCGGTGCGTTCACGGTGGGCACGGTGAGCCCACTGGTCCACACTTTCACCTTGCCCGCGGGCCAGCCAGCCGGTACCTATTCCGTGACCTACACGGCCACGGTGAACGCGGGTGCCAGCGGCTCGGTGAATAACGCCGTCACCGGTGTACCGTGTACGCCTGCGGCCAACTGCACCACCACGCACCCGGTGGGCGCGATCGGCATCACCAAGGCGCTGACGGGCGAGAGCGGCAGCCAGGCTGGCACGGCGGAGGCCGGCGAACAGCTGAGCTACACCCTCACGTTGAGCAACCCGACGGCCACGGCGGTAAGCGGCTACGCTTTGACCGACACCCTGAGCGCCGGGCTGAGCTTCGTGAGCGCCAGCCTGGGCGGCGTGAACAGCGGGCAGAACGTCAACTGGAGCAACCTGACGATTCCCGCCAACGGCACGCTGCAGGTGACGGTGGTGGCGCTGGTCGGCCCGATTGGCAGCATCAACGTGAGCAACCTGGCCAAGCCCACCGGCGGCCCGGACCCGGCGTGCCCGAGCGCGGCCTGCGTGGTCACCCCGACCACCAGCACGGTGACCGTGGCCAAGACCGCCAACACCGCCAGCGGCACGACCGTGATTCCCGGCCAGACCCTGACCTACACGCTGACGGCCACCGTCACCGGCGCCAACACCACTGGGCCGACCGTGCTGACCGACACCATGAGCGCCGGCCAGACCTACGTCGGCGTGAGCAGCGCCGGCGGCTTCACCGTGGGCACGGTCAGCCCGCTGGTGCACACCTTCACCTTGCCGGCCAACACCCCGGCCGGCACCTATGCGGTGAGCTACACCGTGACGGTCAACGCCGGGGCGACCGGCGCGCTGGGCAACAGCGTGAGCGGCGTGCCCTGCAGCGCCGGGGGCGTGTGCACGACGACCCATCCCGTGGGCGCCATCGGCGTGGCCAAGGCGCTGGCGGCGGAAAGCGGCAGCCGCGCGGGCATCGCCGAGCCGGGCGAAACCCTGACCTACACCATCACGCTGAGCAACCCGGCGGCCGCGCCGGTGACGGGTTATGCGCTGACCGACATCCTGAGCGCGGGGCTGAGCTACGTCAGCTCGACATCGGGTGGTGTCAATGCCGGGCAGACCACCAGCTGGAGCGGCCTGACGATCCCGTCCAATGGCACGCTGGCGATCACGGTGGTGGCCACGGTGAACACCCCGATCACGCTGGCCAGCGTGAGCAACCTGGCCAAGCAGACCGGCGACCCCGACCCCGGCTGCCCAAGCGTGGCCTGTGCGCAGACACCCACCGCCAGCACGGTCACGATGAGCAAGACATCCAACCCGGTGAACGGCGTGACCGTCATCGCCGGCCAGACCCTCACCTATACCCTTTCGGTCAGGGTAAGCGGCGGTGACACCACGACCGCCACCGTGCTGACCGACACGCTGGGCAGCGGCCAGACTTTCGGCAGCCTCACGCCGGGCAGTCAGTTCGCCATGTCCGGCGCCGGCAACACTCGGACTTTCACCCTGCCTGCGGGTGTAGCGGCTGGCACCTATTCGGTGAGCTACACAGCCTTGGTGAACGCGGGTGCGGTCACCGGCACGGTGAACAACGCCGTGACTTCCAGCAATGCCACATGTGAAACGGCCGGTGCTTGCGCCACCAATCACCCCATCGGCGCCATCGGCCTCAACAAGGCGCTGACCGGTGAAAGCATCGCGCTCAACAACATTGCCCAGCCGGGTGAACAGCTGACCTACACCATCACCTTGACGAATCCGACGGGTATCGCGGTCACGGGCTATGCGCTGACGGACACCCTGAGCGCCGGGTTGACCTATGTGAGTTCCAGCCTGGGCGGCGTGAACAGCGGACAGAGCGTCAACTGGACCAACCTGAGCATTCCCGCCAATGGCCTGCTGCAGGTGACGGTGGTGGCCTTGGTAAACCCGATCGCCACCGCCTCGGTCAGCAACCTGGCCAAGCCAAGCGGCGCTCCCGATCCGAGCTGCCCGAGTGCTGCCTGCGTGGTGACGCCGACCATGACGACGGTGACCGTCGCCAAGAGTTCGAACCCGGCACCGGGCACGGTGGTGATTCCCGGCCAGACGATCACCTACACACTGACGGCCACGGTGATCGGGGCAGACACGGCGACGCCCACCGTGCTGACCGACACGCTTGGCAGCGGCCAGACCTTCGGCAGCATGACGCCCACGGCCAATTTCAGCTCGGGCGGCTCGGGCAATGTGCGGACCTTCACGCTGCTGGCGGGCAGGGCGGCGGGAACGTATTCCGTGACCTACACGGCCACCGTGAACGCGGGCGCGACCACGGGTCTGGTGAACAACGCGGTCAGCGGCGTGCCTTGCTCCGCAGTCGGCGCCTGCCAGACCGACCACCCGGTTGGCGCAGTGAGCGTGAACAAGGTGCTGACGGGCGAAAGCATCAACTCGAACGGGGTCGCCGAGGCGGGCGAGCTGCTGACCTACACCATCACGCTGGTCAATCCATCCACGGCGACGGTCACCGGGTACGCTTTGACCGACCGGCTCGGCACCGGGCTGACCTATGTGAGCTCCACGCTCGGCGGGGTGAATGCCGGCCAGACGACCACCTGGGCATCGCTGACAGTTCCCGCAAACGGCACGCTCCAGGTCATCGTCGTGGCCAGGGTGAACGTCCCGATCGCCACCGCCGCCGTGAGCAACCTGGCCAAACCGACCGGCGGCGTCGACCCCGCCTGCCCGAGCAGCGGCTGCGTGGTGATCCCGACGGCCAGCACCGTGAGCGTGGCCAAGGTGGCCAATCCGCCCAACGGCACGCCGGTGATTGCGGGCCAGACCATCACCTACACGCTGACCGCCACGGTGAGTGGGTCGGCCACCGGCTCGCCCGTCGTGCTGACCGACACGCTCGGCAGCGGCCAGTCCTTCGGGTCGGTGATTCCTGGCAGCCCATTCGCAGCGGCCGGGGCGGGCAACGTGCGCACCTTCACCTTGCCGACGAATACGGTGGCTGGCAGCTACACCGTGAGCTACACGGCGACGGTCAACGCCGGCGCCGTCGCGGGAACGGTGAGCAACGTGGTGACCGGTGCGACCTGCACTTCCGGCGGCGTGTGTGCCACCGACCATCCCGTGGGCGCGATCAGCCTGGCCAAGGCGCTGACGGCGGAAAGCGGCAGCCAGGCCGGCATCGCCGAGCCCGGCGAAACCCTGACCTACACCATCACGTTGACCAACCCGACGCCGGCCCCGGTCACCGCCTACGCGCTGACCGATGCGTTGGGTGCCGGCCTGAGCTATGTGAGTTCCACGCTGGGCGGCGTCAATGCCGGCCAGACCACCAACTGGGCCGGCCTGACGATCCCAGCCAGCGGCAGCCTGCAGGTGAACCTGTTGGCCAGGGTGAACGCCCCGATCACCACGGAAAGCGTGCGCAACATCGCCAAGTCGACGGGCAGCGCCGACCCAGCCTGTCCGAGTGCAGGCTGTGTCACGGTGCCCACCAGCAGCACGGTGACATTGACCAAGCTGTCCAACCCGGCCAGTGGCGCGACGGTGATGGCCGGCCAGACCATCACCTACACGCTGACAGCCACCGTCGTCGGCTCGCCGACCCCGGCGGCGACGGTGCTGACCGACACCATGGGCAGCGGGCAGACCTTCGGAGCGGTGACGTCCGCTGGCGTCTACAGCGCCGCGGGCACGGGCAACGCGCGCAGCTTCACGCTGCCGGCCGGCACGGTCGCCGGCACCTATTCCTTGACCTACACCGCGACCGTCAATGCCGCGGCGACCACCGGCACGGTGAACAACGTCGTGACGGGTGCGGCCTGCGCCGCGCCGGGGGCCTGCGCGACCGACCATCCGGTGGGCGCGGTCACGCTGACCAAGGCGCTGACCGCGGAAAGCCTGGTCGCCGACGGCATCGCGCAGCCCGGTGAGCAACTGAGCTACACGATCACGCTGGCCAATCCGAGCACCGTCGCGGTCACAGGCTACGCCCTGACCGACGTGTTGAGCCCGGGCTTGACCTATGTGAGTTCCACACCCGGCGGCGCCAATGCCGGCCAGACGACGAATTGGCCTGCGCTCACGATTCCCGCGAACGGCACGCTGCAGGTATCGGTGGTGGCCAAGGTCGATACGACGCTTGCCGTGGCCAGCATCCACAACGTCGCCAAGCCCACCGGCGCGGAAGATCCGGCTTGCCCGAGCGCCGCCTGCGTGGTCAATCCGACGGCGGCCGATGTCAAGCCGAGCAAGCAACTCACGGCCGAGAGTGGAAGCCGGCCCGGCGTGGCCGAACCCGGGGAGCGCCTGACGTACACCATCACCCTGGCCAATGCTGGCGGCGCACCCTGGAACAACTACCGGTTCACTGAGAACGTGCCGGCCGGCGCCACCATGACGGGTGTGACCGGCGCCTCCGGCTTAAGTGGCCCGATCACCGGTCCGGGCGCGGTCAACCTGACAGTGCCGCAGGTGCCCGGCGGTGGCGCCGCGACGGTGACCGTCATGTTCGTCGTCGCGGACAGCCTGCCCAGCGGCATGACCGTGTTACCCAACCTGATCAATGGCGGCGACATCGATCCGACCTGCGTGAGCGCCTGTACCGTCTCGGTGCGCGTGGAAGAGCAGCCCCAGGTCAGCATCGTCAAGACCGCTGCGGTGCGCGAAGCCAGGATCGGGGATCTGGTGCGCTACACGCTGACGATCACCAACACCGGCACGGTGGACATGGTCAACGGCCGCGTGATCGACACGCCGCCCGCGGGCTTCAGCTACGTGGCCGGCTCCGCGGCCGTGGCGGACGGCGACGGTGCGTTCACGCTGGGCGCGGGCGCGTCGCCACTGCAGTTCGGCGGCATCGACATCGCCGCCGGCAAACAGGCTGTCATCACCTACCTGTTGAGGGTGGGCGCGGGTGTGCGCCAGGGAAGCTACGCCAACCACGCCAACGCCGTCAACACGATCGGTCGGGCGATCTCCAACGTGGCAAGTGCCGAAGTGCAGGTCGTGGCGGATCCGATGGTCGATGAGTCCCTGATCTTGGGCACCGTCTTCAATGACCTGGACGGCGACGGCTGGCAAGATACGGCCAGCCTGAGCGGCGTGCGGGTGCAGGGCGGCTTCGAGCCGGGTGTCTACGTGCCAGGCTCGACCCGCATCGACCGCGGCCATGGTGCCCAGCCAGAGCCCGATGCCAGCGCTCCGATGCTGCACGGCATCGACCTGGGTTCGATCTCCGCGCGGCAGTCCGAAGCCGATCCGGCCGAGAACCACCGCGTGGTCATCCGCCAGCAACTCACGGCGCTCGCGTTCACCGGCGACTTCGTGCTCACCAGCAAGGAGGGCGTGACGGTGCGCATGGACGCCGCCGGCCGTACCACGGTGGAGAAGACCGGCGATGCGGCCGAGGGACTGAACGGCGCCGCGCCCACGGTCGAACGTCGGGTGTCGCTGACCGAAAGCGGTTATGTCGTCGAGTACGTGATCACCAACACCGGCATCGAGGAACGCGGCATTCCCGGCGTGCGAATCGCATCCGTCGAGGGCGTGCTGATCGAGACGGACCAGTATGGGCGTTACAACCTCACGGGCGTGTCCGGCGGCGATTGGAACCGTGGCCGCAACTTCATCCTGAAGGTCGATCCGAACACGCTACCCGCCGGGGCCGAGTTCACCACGGCGAATCCCTTGGTGCGTCGTATCACGCCCGGGCTGCCGGTGCGGTTCGACTACGGCGTGAGGTTGCCGCAGGAACAGCTCAAAGGCGTCAAACAGGTCGCGATCGAACTCGGCGAGGTCATCTTCGCGCCTGGCAGTAGCGAAGTGCGCAAGGCTTATCTGCCGGCCATCGAAAAGATGGCCGCCAGGATCAATGAGTACGAGGGCGGCGAAGTGCTGATCCGTGCCAACGGCGAGAGCCAGGTGCTGGCATTGGGTCGCGCCCAAGCGGTGCAGGACGCGCTGCAGAGCCTGGTGTCGCCGAAGGCGGCGAAGGCGCTGCGGATCACTGCCCGCACCGAACTCACGGATCCGCAGTCATTGGTAGTGGGCGTGCAACAGCAGCGCTTAATGCTCGGCTCGGTGTTGTTCGACACCGCCAAATGGGCGATCCGGCCGGAATTCGAGCCCATGCTGCAGGAGGTTGCGCAGACCCTCGCGAAACGCGAAGGAGGGGTCGTGACCCTGGTCGGCCATGCGGACGTTCGAGGGACCGATGCCTACAACCTCGATCTCGGCATGTGCCGTGCCAAGGCGGTGCTCGACGCGATTCTCCCGCACCTACCACCCTCCCTGCGCGCCAAGGTGCGTGTCGAACCGCCACGTGATGCGCCGCCGCCGGCTTCAGGCCGTCTGGTGTGCCGGTAGCGGGAGTCCAGCATGAAAATGAAAATCCTCGACTACGCGCTGCTCACCCTGTTCTCGAGCGCCTCACCACTGGCCTGGGCTCAGCAGACCACTACCCCCGCAGTGCCCGCCGTGCCCGTGGCCGATGCCGCAGCCGGGGCACCCGAATGCAGCGCCACCGACTGCCGCAGCGGCGAAGACCTGTTGTTCCAGCTGCAGACCCACGGCGAGCGGGACCCGGCGACGCATGGCACGAGCGAACGTTCGGGTTCGAAGGCCCTCGAGCCCGACCGACGGGTGAGCATCGAGGCCGGCGCGGCCCCTCCCGCCCAGCAACCGGGCGTCGCGACGGCCACGGGCAAGTTCTCGCTCCAGTTGCCCAATGGCGGCATCGTCTGGGCCACCGAGGATCCGACCCTGGGCGTGGCAGAACTCAGCGTGTCCGGCCCCTCGCAGGTGGCTTTCGAGAACGGGCGCATCATCGCGCCAGTGCAGTTCTTCCTGCGCAGCAACTATCCTGGGTTTATCCAGCGCATCGAACTCGGCATCTACCGCGCCACTGACACGGATCTCACCGAGCCGCTGGCCAGCATGCCGATGCCGGTGGCGGGCGTGAGCCGTGCCGACTGGAACGGTGTGATGGCCCCGCGTTTTCCGCTACGCGCGGGGGATGACCTGATCTATATCGTGCGTGCCTACGGCGCCGATGGGGCCTTCGACGAGACCATGCCGCGCACGCTGTCGCTGGTGCGCCGCGAGGAGGCCGAACGCGGCGCCAGCCTGACGCGCGACCAGGTCGAGAAGACACTCGGCACCGCAATGACGACCCAACAGGCCGAGACCCAGAGCCTGCTGAGCAACGTCTTC
This sequence comes from Rhodoferax koreense, assembly GCF_001955695.1. NCBI lineage: Bacteria > Pseudomonadati > Pseudomonadota > Betaproteobacteria > Burkholderiales > Comamonadaceae > Rhodoferax > Rhodoferax koreensis. Next base: position 2,619,761 of record NZ_CP019236.1, read on the forward strand.
AGCGGCAACGGACTGCGCCGGCAGAACATCCCGATCTACGGTTCGCGCATCCGCATCCAGGGACGCAATCTGCCGCTGGACCACAACCTGCAGATCAACGGGCAGGACTACCCGGTGGATCTGGACCGCAAGTTCGTCGCCGAATTCCTCGAGCCGGTCGGGTCGCACAGCTACGACCTGGTACTGAAGGACGGCAACAGCCAGACCGTGCTCACGCACACCATGCGTGTCGAGGTCAGCGGCAACTACTTCTTCGGCGTGGCCATGGCCGACCTGACGGTGTTCCAGAACAAGGCCACCGGGCCGGGCATGGGACTGGCGCTCAATGGCCGTACCGACAGCCTGCTCGTCGACGGCCGGCTCGCCTTCTACGGCAAGACCAAGATCGACGGCAAATACCTGGTGACGGCCCAGGCCGATACCCAGGAACGCGACATCCGCGACCTGTTCAGCGGCTTCACCCATGCCGATCCCACCGACGTGTTCCGCCGCCTCGATCCCAACCAGTACTACCCGGTCTATGGCGACGATTCGACGACCTACCGCGATGTCGATACCCAGGGCCGTTTCTACCTGCGTGTGGATTGGGACAAGAACCAGGCACTATGGGGCAACTTCGCCACCGGCTTCACCGGCACGCAGTACGCGCAATACGTGCGCTCGCTGTATGGTGCCGCGGTCAATTGGCGTGCCCGCGAGACCAATCCCTGGGGCGAGACCAAGGCTTTCGTGCGGGCCTTCGCATCGGAGGCGCGAACCGCGCCCGGCCATAGCGAGTTCATCGGCACCGGCGGCAGCCTCTACTACCTGCGCCACACCGATGTCCTGCCGGGCTCGGACATCGTCACGCTCGAGGTCCGCAACCCGACGACGGGCAACGTCGAAAGCCGGAGCACGCTGGTGCGCGGCACCGACTACACCATCAACGAGACGCAGGGCCGTATCCTGCTGACCAAGGCGTTGGCGCAGGTGGCGGGCGACAGCAACGCCATCACGCGCGACACGCCGCTGGCCGGCAACGAACAACGCCTGCTGGTCGATTACGAATGGATACCGAGCGGCTTCGATGCGGGCAACCTCACGGCAGGCGCGCGCGGCAAGCAATGGGTCACCGACCACGTGGCGATCGGGGGCACCGTCGTCAACGAGAAACAGTCCGGCGACAACTACACCCTCAGAGGCGTCGACCTCACGCTGCAGGCCGGACGCGGCACTTTCCTGAAGCTCGAACACACCGAAACCGAGTCCACGGGCGCGCCAGTCTTCTTCTCGAGCAACGGCGGCCTGAGCTTCACGCAGACCAATGCCACTACCGGGCACCGCGCCGGTAGCGCCGACGCGCTCGACGCGCAGGCCAATCTGAAGGAAATGGGCTGGACCGATCGCAACTGGACGCTCAGCGGCTGGCGCCGGCGGGTCGATGCCGGCTATTCCGTGGCCCGCAACGACACCGGCCAGGACCTGCGCGAAACCGGCCTGACCGTGCGCGGCGAGGTGTCCGACACGCTGTCGATCTATGCCCTGGCCAGCCGGGTCGAACGCGGCGCGGAGTCGCTCGATCAGGCCCAGTTCACCGCGCAATGGCGTCCGACCGATGACGACACGGTGAGCGCCGAAATCCGCCGGATCACGCAAAACCTCGCCACGGGCGATGTGAACGGCACGCTGGGTGCTGCCAAATACACGCGCCGCGTGTCACCCAACCTCGACGTCTACGGCATCGCGCAGAAAACGCTGGACAACGACGATGGGCGCTATCCCGACAACGATGCCTATACCGTCGGCGCGAAGTACCGCTTCGCCAACCTGTCCAGCGTCGGTGCCGAAACCACGCATGGCGACCGCGGCAATTCGACGCAGGTCAACGCCGAATACAGGCTCTCGGCGGACCACACCGTTTACGGCACCTTCACCGCCAGCAGCGACGGCACCGAATACGACTCGGTGTTCAACCCGCGGCAGCAGGGGGGCTGGACCTTGGGTCAACGCTGGCGGCTCACCGACAAGACCAACCTCTTCAACGAAAGCCAATACCTGAAGGATCCGAACACCGGCAAGGGGCTCGCCAACACCTTCGGCATGGATTTCTATCCCGCCGTGGGCTGGAACTTCGGCTTCACGTTGCAGCAGGGCGAACTCACCAGCAGTCAGGGCGACGTGCACCGCCGCGCCGTCAGCGTGACCGGTGGGCACACCACGCCGCAGACGACCTGGTCGAGCAAAGCCGAGTGGCGGCGCGACACTGGGGCTGAGCAACGCACCCAATGGGTGCTGGCCAACCGGATCGACCACAAGGTCAACGAAAGTTGGCGGGTGTCGGGCAAGCTCAACCATTCCGACACCGACGACAAGCTGAACGCCGCAGCGGGGGCCAGGTACACCGAAGCCGTGGCCGGCTTCGCCTGGCGGCCGTTGGACGCGACGCGTTATGCCCTGTTGGGGCGCTACACCCATCTCTATGACCTGGCCAGCCTGGGTCAGGTGAATCAGGTGGGTTCCGAATACGACCAGAAGTCCGACATCGTCTCGATCGAGGGCATCTACAAGTACGACCGCCAGTGGGAGTTTGCCGCCAAGCTGGCCCGGCGCGAGGGTTCGGCCCGTTTCGGCCGTGGCACCGGGCAGTGGTTCGATTCGGCCACCACCTATGCCGGCTTCCAGACCCGCTACGAATTACCGGACAAGTGGCACGGCCTGGTCGAGTTCCGCACCTTGGCCGTGAAGCAGGGAGGCGCGCGCCATGGTTGGCTGGCCGGCATCGACCGAGACATCACGAAGAATCTGCGCGTGGGCATCGGCTACAACTTCACCAGCTTCAGTGACGATCTCACCAAGCTCGGCTACACCTACAAGGGGTTCTTCCTGAACATCGTCGGCTACTACTGAGCCGAGCGACGCGGGGAAGGGCGGTTCGCGCGCTGAGCGCCGCCCCGGGGAGATCGATTCAGACCGGATCGATGCAGCGCTGAAAACGCGACACCCGGAATGTCATGGCCGCATCGCGGCGGGACAGCACCCAGCGGAAATACGCGTCGATCCACCGGGCGACCGCCGTCGCCTCGGTTCCGGCGATGACCACCGTGACGTATTTATGGGCCTCCCAGCACTCGAGCTGGCCACCGAGCGTGGCAACAAGCGCGCTCGGGTCCAGGTGTGAAGGGTAGGCGGCGTTGATGCGGTCGTCTCCATATTGAATCCATTTGCCTGTCTCCTGCGCGAGCTGGAAAGTCGCACACAGGGTCGGGTCTGACATCGCGTGGCGTATTCGCTGGGAGATGTCTGCAATTTCTTCTGAGTTCATGCGTGCTCCTGATCCGGCTGAGGGCGGCATTGCTCCAGCGGCCAGTATGTATCGATAATCCTAAAATTGCAACGATAGGTGTCCTCGTCGGCCCATGCCCGAACAGGGTATCGAGCCCGGGCAATCGGTCGAGCAAAATCATAGCGGGCATGGAACTGTTTTTGTAGGTTTTGTCCTACAGAGGCTCGGTCGTTTGGCCCGCACGCCGAACTGCGCCTTGGCGATGCTCGCCGGACTGGTCCAGCACTAACCTCGGTCCTCTGCCCGAAAAACGAGCGAATGGCAACTTGGGACGCGGATCATTTTTGGCGAAGACGTCTGTCCATGTCAGGGGGCGGCAGCGACTTCACGTCCCAGGGTTTGTCCCGACCTCGGGCGAGATCGGCCGATGTGGTTCATGATGGCGGCTTTTCGCGTGGCTCCGAGCCATGCCGCCACTGCGGCCCGTCGTGAGCCGCATTCGCGCCGATTCGAACATTCAACGCAACAAGGTCGTCAGGAGACTTTTGCATGTCCCTTGTTTTACAACCGACGCATCCGGCAGTGCCTGTGAGTGCACCGGCCGTCGATTCGTCGGCAGCCCTTTCATCGAGTCTGCGGCGCTACGCCGAGGTCCGGGCGCGCAGCCTGGCGCTGGCCGCGCCACTGTCCGCCGAAGACCAATGCGTGCAGTCCATGCCCGACGCAAGCCCCACCAAGTGGCATCTGGCGCACACGACATGGTTTTTCGAGGCCATGGTGCTGGTTCCGCACGCGCGGGACTACCGACCCTTCGATGCCCGTTTTTTCTATCTCTTCAACTCCTACTACGAGGCGCTCGGGCCCCGGCATCCGCGAGCCATGCGCGGTCTGCTGACCCGGCCGTCGGTGGACGAGGTGCTGGCTTACCGTGCGCATGTCGATGCGGCCATGCTCGGCTTCATGCGCGGATGCGGAGAAGATCGCCAGGCGGCGGTACTGCCCCTGATCACCCTCGGGCTGCACCACGAGCAGCAGCACCAGGAACTGCTGTTGACGGACGTCCTGCATGCACTGTCGTGCAATCCGATGCTGCCTGCCTATCAGAGCAGTGACGTGCCGTTGTTGCGGTTGGCCACCTCACCCGCATCGGCCTCGTGGCTGCCGCATGCGGAACGCATCGTCGAGATCGGCCACGGTGACGACAGCTTTGCGTTCGACAACGAAACCCCGCGGCACCGCCGCCTGCTGCCGGCGTTCGAGATCGCCGACCGGCTGGTCACCTGCGGCGAGTATGCACAGTTCATCGCCGATGGCGGCTACCGCCGCCCCGAGCTGTGGTTGTCCGACGGCTGGGCCGCGGTGCAGGGCCAAGGCTGGCAATCGCCGATCTATTGGTTTCCTGCGGCCGACGCCCGGGTCCAGGCGCATCAGCTCGCGAAATCGGGCACTGCCGACTGGTACGTCTTCGGGCTGAATGGCCTGCAGCCGCTCGATCCTTCCGCGGCGGTGACCCAACTGAGTTTTTTCGAAGCTTCGGCCTACGCCGAGTGGTCCGGCGCGCGCCTGCCAACGGAATTCGAGTGGGAGGCCGCCTTTGACACACCGGGCATGCGCCAGATGGACGGCACAGCCTGGCAGTGGACCCGCTCTGCCTACGACCCCTATCCCGGCTTCCGGCCGCTGGCCGGCATGGCCGGTGAATACAACGGCAAGTTCATGGTCGGACAACTCATTTTGCGCGGCAGCAGCCTGGCAACACCGCCGGGCCACGCGCGGCGCAGCTACCGCAACTTCTTTCCGCCAGCCGCGCGCTGGCAGTTTTCCGGCATCCGTCTGGCGAGGGACCTATGAAACCAGCAACTTTTGCCGCGCCGCGGCGGCGTTTCGAAGCCGTACCGGCCGAGCCTTTGGAGACAGCCGGATTGTCGGCCTTCGGGCAGGACATGCTGGCCGCGCTGGCGGCCTCGCCGCGCAGTATCGCGCCCAAGTACTTCTACGATGCCCCCGGCTCGGCGCTGTTCGATCGCATCTGCGAACTGCCCGAGTACTACCCGACGCGCACCGAGGTCGGGATCCTTCAAGCACAGGCCGTCCACATCGCCGAAGCCATCGGACCGAACGCCGAGATCGTCGAGTTCGGTGCCGGTTCGCTTTTGAAGATTCGCCTGCTGCTCGACGCCATGGACCGGCCGTCGCGCTACCTGCCGATCGACATCTCGGGCGAACACCTGGCGCAGGCTGCGGCCAGATTGCAGCAGGACTACGCCGGGCTCGAGGTCCTGCCCGTGGTGGCCGACTACACCCAGGACCTGATCCTGCCGCGTGCGGCGCCCCATGCGGGACGGCGCGTGGGCTTTTTTCCGGGTTCGACCATTGGCAATTTCACGCCGCCGCAGGCCCTGCATTTCCTGCGCATGGCCGCGCGCGTTCTGCGTGGCGGCGCCTTGCTGCTGGGTGCCGACCTGTTCAAGGACCCAGCGCTCCTGCACGCCGCCTACAACGATGCGCAAGGTGTGACGGCGGCCTTCAACCTGAACCTGCTGGCCCGCGCCAACCGTGAACTCGGGGCCGATTTCGTGCTGTCGCAGTTCGCCCACAGCGCCTTCTACAATGCACCGCTGCGCCGCATCGAAATGCACCTGGTGAGCCTGCGCGAGCAACAAGTCACCGTCTGCGGAAGGCGCTTCAGCTTCTCCGAAGGCGAGAGCCTGCACACCGAGAATTCGCACAAGTTCACCGTGGACAGCCTGCGCGCCCTGGCCACCGAAGCCGGCTTCACGCCCGGCCGCGTGTGGACCGATCCGAACCAACTTTTCAGCCTGCATTGGTTGCAGGCACCTTCCTGAGGAACCCGCATGAAAGCAACCTGGAACGGCGCTACGATCGCCGAAAGCGACGACATCGCCGTGGTCGAAGGCAACCACTATTTCCCCATGAGTTCGCTCAACCGCGACGTGGTGAGCTTCAGCAACCACAAGACCACCTGCGCCTGGAAAGGCCAGGCAAGCTACCTCTCGCTGCTGGTGAACGGCGAGATGAACACCGATGCGGCCTGGTACTACGCCGAGCCCAAGTCCGGAGCCGAGGAAGTGGCCGACCGGGTGGCGTTCTGGAAAGGCGTGAAGATCGAGCCCTGACGCGGCCGGGGCCGGTGCGGCCCAAAGTTCAGTACGATAGCGTGACATGAGTACCGTCACACTTTCCCCTTCGTTCGCACCACCGGCCCAGGTCGTGCCCATCCTGCGCCAACAGGGCTATGCCGTGCTGAGCGCGGCCAGCGTCACGCAACTGGCGGGCTGCGAGCTGGCGGCGCTCATGGCGCTCAATCCCTCATGGAACGACCTGCCGCCCGACGCTTACCTCAAGGATGGCGGTCACTACCGACGCCGCCGCCATTCCTGTTTCGTCGTGCAGGGCGACGCGCTTACGCAGGTGCCGCATCGCGCGCACTGGCAACCGCTGGCTTACAACGCCTTGCACGGCGGCATGGAGCGATGGTTCGAGCCGATGCGCGACAGCGACGTTCACGCGCCGGGCTGGCGGCAGTTGCTGGTGGCCCTTGGGCGCATCTGCACCGCGCTCAAGGCCGACGCGGGCGCCCCGGCGGCTCCGCCATGGTTCGTGGAGGCCCATCAGTTCCGAATCGACACCACCGACGGCATCGGACGGCCCACACCGGAGGGCGCCCACCGTGACGGGGTGGATTTCGTGGCCGTGCTGTTGGTCGACCGGGTGGGCATCAAGGGCGGCGAGACGCGGGTTTTCGAGGCCGAAGGGCCGAATGGCCAACGTTTCACGCTGACCGAACCCTGGTCGATGCTACTGCTCGACGACACGCGTGTGATCCATGAGTCCACGCCGATCCAGCCCACGGCCGACGGCGGCCACCGCGACACGCTGGTGCTGACCTTCCGTGCATCGGGTTTCCAGAGCAGTTGAGCCCAAGGCTTGACCTGAAGCAAGGCCGATGCCGGGGTGTGCGTCGATGATGGCTTGCGGTCCTACAGCCGCGCGGGCAGCCGCGCTGTAGAGTTGTTTCAGGCGGCAGAGCGCGGGCCGAGCCGCTCCCAAAGAAGGAGAAAACCATGTTCAAGCACATTCTGGTTCCCGTGGACGGCTCCGACACCGGCCTGGCCGCCGTCGGCAAGGCGATCGAACTGGCCAAGGTTTTCGACAGCTGGATCACGCTGGTGCATGTGATCGACCAATACCCCTTCGTCGGCATCGGCACCGACTATGCGTTCGGCCAGACCGAATACATCACGGCCGCCACCTCCAACGCCAACAATGCCTTGCAGGCCGGGGAGGACCGCATCAACGCCGCCGGCCTGCGCTGCACACGCCAGGTGATCGAAGGCCACGTGATGGAAGACGGCATCCTGCAGGCGGCCAAGACCGCCGGTGCCGACCTGATCGTGATGGGCTCCCATGGCCGCCACGGTATCGAAAAGCTCCTGCTGGGCAGCGTCACGCAGCGCGTGCTGTCCCACACCACGCTGCCCGTGCTCGTGGTCCGAGGTTAAGTTGGATAGAGCGTGGACCGGAGAGGAGATCGGTCCGCGCAGCAGGACGATTCGCGTCCTATCTTTCAAAAATGGCGGCAATCCCTTGCCCACCGCCGATGCACATGGTCACCAGCGCATAACGTCCGCCGATGCGCTCCAGTTCGTACAGCGCCTTCACGGTGATGAGCGCTCCGGTCGCGCCGATCGGGTGGCCGAGCGAGATGCCCGAGCCGTTCGGGTTGACCTTCGCCGGGTCGAGTTCCAGGTCGCGCGTCACGGCGCAGGCCTGGGCCGCGAAGGCCTCGTTGGCCTCGATCACGTCGAGGTCGTTGACGGTCAGCCCCGCCAATTGCAGCGCCTTCCGGCTTGCCGGCACCGGGCCGATGCCCATGTACTTCGGGTCGACGCCGGCATGCGCATAGGCCACGAGCCGCGCCATGGGCTTCAGGCCGCGGGCCTCGGCCACGCCTTTCTCCATCAGCAGCACGGCGGCCGCCGCATCGTTGATGCCGGAAGCGTTGCCGGCCGTCACCGTGCCGTTTTCCTTGGCGAACACCGGCTTGAGCTTGGCCATGTCGGCCAGCGTCGCGCCAGGGCGGAAGTGCTCGTCGGTGGCGTAGGCGACGTCGCCTTTCTTGCTCTTGAGTATGACCGGCGTGATCTGGCTGGTGAAGTAGCCGGCCTGTGTGGCGCGTTCGGCGCGGTTGTGGCTTTCCACCGCCAGGCGGTCCTGGTCTTCGCGCGTGATGCCCCATTTGGCGGCGATGTTCTCGGCCGTCACCCCCATGTGGATGTTGTGGAACGGATCGTGCAGGGCACCCATCATCATGTCGATCATCTTGGTGTCGCCCATGCGGGCACCCCAGCGCGCATTCAGCGAGGCATAGGGCGCGCGGCTCATATTCTCGGCACCGCCGCCGACGGCGATGTCGGCGTCGCCCAGCAGGATCGACTGCGCCGCCGAGACAATGGCCTGCAGGCCGGAGCCGCAGAGCCGGTTCACGTTGTAGGCCGGGGTTTCCTGGCTGCAGCCACCGTCGATCGCGGCGACGCGCGACAGGTACATGTCCTTGGGCTCGGTGTTGACCACATGGCCGAACACCACGTGGCCGACGTCGGCACCGGCCACGTCGGCGCGCGCCAGCGCCTCGCGCACCACCTGCGCGGCCAGTTGGGTGGGGGGCACGTCCTTCAGGCTGCCGCCGAAAGTTCCGATGGCGGTGCGCACACCGCTGACAACCACGACTTCTCTGCGCATTCCGGTCTCCTGTCTGGGTTTGATGATCTGGCGCATACTGTAATGTCAATGGCACGCGTTGGCTGTCGCCAACCATTTCAACGAAGGAGACATACCCATGGAATTGCTCAACCACGATCTGGCCCACGAGTTTCCGCACCTCGTCGGCAAGATGCGCAGCCTGAAGCTGTCGAGTTCGCGTTTCCTGCACCTGTTCAACGAATACGATGAACTGAACAACGGCATCACCAAGATCGAGCAGGACGGCAGCGCGATCGCCGACGAGGCGCTGGAAGACATGAAGAAGAAGCGCCTCAAGGTCAAGGACGACATCTACCAGATGCTCATCGCGAAGTAGCCGGCTCAGGCGGCGTGCCGGTTTTTCACGCCGTTGTCACGGGTCGGGCCTTTTTGTCATCGAACCGACACAGGTTTTCGCTACCTTTCAAGGCATCTTGACCAGTCTGCCCGCGGGAGAAAACATGAACAACGAGGAATTGATGCAGCGCGTCACGCGCGATCTGATGGACAGCTACGACGAAGAGCTGGAAATGGAGATCGAGGACCGCGTGTGGGCCACGCCGGATGGCGGCGAGGCGGAGGTGATCGACACGCCGAAGGACAAGGAAGCCCGCCGGGTCTATTTCCGCGAACTGTTCAGGCTGCAGGCCGAACTGGTGAAGCTGCAGGACTGGGTGGTCGCCACCGGTCACAAGGTGGTGATCCTGTTCGAAGGCCGGGACGCCGCGGGCAAGGGCGGCGTGATCAAGCGCATCACGCAGCGGCTGAACCCGCGCGTCTGCCGTGTGGCCGCGCTGCCCGCGCCGAACGACCGGGAACGCACGCAGTGGTATTTCCAGCGCTATGTGTCGCACCTGCCGGCGGCCGGCGAGATCGTGCTGTTCGACCGCAGCTGGTACAACCGCGCGGGCGTGGAACGCGTGATGGGTTTTTGCACCGACGAGCAGTACGAGGAGTTCTTCCGCTCGGTGCCGGAGTTCGAGCGCATGCTGGTGCGCTCGGGCATCCAGCTCATGAAGTACTGGTTCTCGATCTCGGATGACGAGCAGCATTCGCGCTTCCTCGGCCGCATCCACGATCCGCTGAAGCAGTGGAAGCTGAGTCCCATGGACCTGGAGTCACGCAGCCGCTGGGAGGCTTACACCAAGGCCAAGGAAATCATGCTGGAGCGCACGCACATCGAAGAGGCACCCTGGCGCGTGGTGCAGGCCGTGGACAAGAAGAAGGCCCGGCTCAACTGCATCCACCACCTGCTGCAGCAGATGCCCTACAAGGAAGTGCCGCATCCGAGCATCGTGTTGCCGCCACGGGTGCGCCATGAGGACTACATCCGGCATCCCGTGCCGCAGGACATGATCGTCCCCGAGATTTACTGACGTTTATTGATCCCGTACGTCGGCCACGGGGTTGGCGCCGAAGTCCTCGCGCGCCAGGTAGGCCAGCAGGCGCGCCGCCGCGTCCGAAGGTGACGTGAGCTGGTCGTTCTTCTTCAGGCTGGCGAAGTTGCCCTGGTCGGGAAAGGCGCGCGCGTCGGCGTTGCGCAGCAACGCCTGCATGTCGGTGTCGATCACGCCGGGGGCGAGGGAGCAGACCTTCGCGCCGTTCTTCTTCAGGGCCTCGTCGAGTGCCAGGCAGCGCGTGAAATGATCGACACCCGCCTTGGCCGCGCAGTAACCAGCCTGCGAGGCCATGGCGCGGCGGCCCAGTCCGGAGGAGATGTTGAGCACGCGGCGCAGCCCGGTCCAGGCATCGGTGGCATGCAGGAAGGCGGCGGTGAGCTGCATCGGCGCCTCCAGGCCGACGCGCAGCGCGTGTGCCAGGTCGGCCGGGTCGGCCTGGCTCAGCGGCACCAGGTTGGCCACCGTGGCGGCGTTGTTGATCAGCGTGGCGGTGGCCCAGTCGGTGCGGCCCTGGTGCTGCAGCCAATGCGCGAGTTTGGCGGCCACCGGGATGCTCTGCGTCAGGTCATGCGTCCACTGCTCCAGCGCAGCGCCGGCGCTCTGCGCGTGCTGCTGCAGTTTTTCATTGCTCTTGCGCGAGATGCAGATCAGGCTGTGTTCCGGCTTGAGCAGTTGTTCGGCCATGGCCAGGCCCATGCCGCGGGAGGCACCGGTGATGATGTAGAGGTGTTGGGTCATGGGTACTCCCGGTTTGTTTTGGCACAAGCATAGCCAAAAGCGGGCCGCGCAACCAGCGTTCAGAACGGCGCCAGGTCTTCGAAGGCCAGGGGCTCGCCGGTGACGGGATGCGGCAACCTGAGCGCGCAGGCGTGCAGCAGCAGTCGGTCCGACAAGGCCTGGATTTCGGGAGACGCATACAGCCGGTCGCCCAGGATCGGATGGCCCAGCGCCTGCAGGTGAACACGCAGCTGGTGAGACCGGCCGGTGACGGGCTGGAGCTCGACGCGTGTGGTGCCCGGCCGATCGCCGGCGCCCTCGGGCAGGCCGCGCCAGCGCGTGATGCTGGGCTTGCCCTGCAAGGCGTCGATGATGCGCAGCGGCCGCCTTGGCCAGTCGACGCGGATGGGCAGGTCGATCTCCCGCCAGTCATCCCATTTGGGCAGGTCGCCGGCCACCACGGCCGTGTAGCGTTTGTGGACCTCGCGCCCGGCGAAGGCTGCGTTGAGCAGGCGCTGCACGGCTGCGCCGCGCGCCATCAGCATCAGGCCCGAGGTGGCCATGTCGAGCCGGTGCACCACGAGTGCGTCTGGGTACATCTGCTGCACGCGCAGGCTCAGGCAGTCCTGCTTGTCGGCGCCTCGGCCGGGCACGGCCAGGAGGCCCGAGGGTTTGCGCAGCACGATCAACGCGTCGTCGGCGAACAACACCTCGGTACCTGGCGCGACGGCCGGCACGGCCTGTTCCTGGTTCACCGCCCCTGGCGTTTTTGCTCGCGCAGCATGAACAGGTAGAGGCTCTCCACCTTCTCGCGCGCCCAAGGCGTCTTGCGCAGGAAGGTGAGACTCGATTTGATGCTCGGGTTGCTCTGGAAACAACGCACCGGCACACGTTCGGCCAGGCCCTCCCAGCCGTAGCCTTCGACCAGCGCGGTGACGACGGCCTCGAGTGTCAGGCCGTGCAACGGGTTGCGCGGCTGCGCGGGGCGGGCCGGGGTGGTGCCGTCGGCTGGCGCGGTTTCATTCGGCGGCATGCTGGACGTCATCGGTGGGTCTGGCTCGGTAGGCGGGGTCGTTGTCCATGATGAGCTGCTGCACGGTCGCGCACAGCTCTTCCGCATCGTTGGGTTTGTGGATCAGCGCACGTGCGCCTTCGGCGATCGCGCTCTGTTCGATTTCGGCCGTCACGTAGCCCGAGGCCAGCGCCACCGGCAGGTCGGGTCGGATCATCCGCGCCTCGCGCACCAGGTCGACCCCGCAATAGCCCGGCATGTTGTAGTCGGTGACGAGCAGGTCGTAGGCCTGGGCATTGGCGCGCAGTTCGGCCGCCGCGCGGTGCGGGTCGCTGAAGCCGCTGACCTGGAAGCCGCGCCGGCGCAGCAGCCGCTCCACCAGGAACACCAGCGCATGGTCGTCGTCCACGTACATCACGTGTTTGCCGCGGCCCTGCACCGTGCCCGACCGCGGCGGCTCGGCCTGCACCGGCGTACTCAGCGCTGCGGTGGCGGGGAAATACAACGTGAACACGCTGCCCAGGCCGGGAGCGCTCTGCACGTCGACCGCGCCGGCGTGGCTGCGCATCACGCCATGCACCACGGCCAGACCGAGGCCCGTGCCCTGGCCGACCTCCTTGGTGGTGAAGAACGGCTCGAAGATGCGCAGCAGGGTTTCGTCGTCGATGCCCTTGCCGCTGTCGCGCACGGCCAGCATGGCGTAGCGGCCGGGCACCAGGCCCAGGCGTTCGCACAGCCGCGCGTCCGGCAGCACGCCGGCGAGTTCGATGCCCACCGTGCCGCGTTCGTCGCCGATGGCGTGGATGGCGTTGGTGCACAGGTTGAGCACGGCCTGCTCGACCTGGGTGGCATCGGCCAGCACCACCGGCGTGTTGTCGTTGATGTGCAGGTGCAGTTCGACCGCGGGCGGCATGGTCACGCGCAGCAGGCGTTCGGTCTCCACCACCACTTCGGCCAGCGACACCGGTTGCCGGCGCGGGGTCTCGTTGCGGCTGAAGGTCAGGATCTGACGCACCAGGTCGCGCGCGCGGCGGCCGGCCTTTTCGATCTCGTACAGGCTCACCAGCGCGGGGGAGTCGGGGCCGGCGTCTTCCTTGGCGAGTTCGAGGTTGCCGAGGATGGCGCTCAGGATGTTGTTGAAATCGTGGGCGATGCCGCCGGCCATGGTGCCCACGGCCTGCATCTTCTGCGACTCGCGCAGCTGGCCTTCGAGCATGTTGCGGTGTGCCTCGGCGCGCTTGCGGCTGGTGAGGTCGCGCGCGAAGATGGTGGTGGTGTCGCCGTCCGGGTGGCGCTCGAAGGACAGGCTCACCTCCACCGCCAGGCGTTTGCCGCCGGCCGTGAGCGCATTCACCTCGCCCAGCAGGGCCTGGGTCGAGATCTGGTTGTGCGCCAGCGCATGGGTGGCGTTCGGAAAGAAGCGCTCCAGCGAACTGCCCAGCGCCTGCGAGGACGGGCACTGGAACAGCGCGGCGGCCGTGGGGTTGAACACCGTGATGCGCTGGTCCTTGTCGACGCAGATGATGGCGTCCAGCGACGAGTTGATCACCGCCTCGAGCCGGGCCTCGCTCACGCGCAGCTGCTCGTTGCGCTGGCGCAGCGCGGCACCGCTTTGCTGCAGCGCGCGGCGCTCGGCCAGCAGCGGGCCCTGGTCGATCACCGCGCAGATGTAGTGCACGGTCGATTCGTGGGCATTCTCTAGCCGCGCGATGTGCAGGTCACCGGTGATGGTGCCGTCCTCGCCGATGGCGAACACCACCTCGGTGGCTTCGCAGTGGCCGTCGCTGTGCGCCTCGCGAAAAGCCTGGCGCACCTGCTCGGTACAGCCGGCGCTGACGAAGGGCATCAGGAAGTTCAGCGGGCGGTCGCGTTCCGTGGGTTGGAACAGGCGCTGCGCCATGGAGTTGCTCTGCACCACCATGTCGTGTTCATCCACCACCATCAGCGCCAGCGGCACGCTGGAGAACAGGGTCTCGAAACGTTCGGAAGCCCCTTCGGCCACGGCCTGGCTGTAGCGCAGCACCTTGTTCTGGCTCTCCAGCTCGGCCTGGTAGCTGCGCAGGTCGCGCACGAGCTGGGCCAGCTGGTAGCCCTCGACCGGACCATCGCCCGACGGCAGCGAAGGCAGCGTGGCGGCGTTCGTCGCGTTCGCGGCGTTGGCCGTGGCGGCGGCGTGGGCCACGCTGGAAGGGTCCAGCGAGGCGGGCGGGGCAGGGCGCATGGTGTGGGCTTCGGCGTGCAGCGGGCGAGGTGACATCGCGCCGGCGCGGCGCGGTCGACAGTGCCCGAGTGTAAGCCCAGGCCGGGCGGGCCGCCATGCCGCGCCCGGCGCTCGATGCCGCGCCGATTTGTGCGTCCGGGGGCTGCCCGCCGGGCCACGCGGTGCGATACTCCGAGCCGTCCCGCCGCTGCCAACGTCAGGCCACCGTCCTTTTTCTTCCGATTTCGGGAAGCACCCACACCGCCATGCGACTTCCATGATGCCCGCCGTCGGCCCCGCGCTGCTGTATTCGCTGCTGGTCAACTCGGCCGTGAGTCTGATCATCGGCGTGGCACTGCTGCTGGTCTGGCGCCATCATCGGCGGCAGCGTTTCACCTTCGACCTCGGCCTGGCCCACCTGGTGCAGGTGCTGGTACCGCTGTGCCTGCTGGCAGTACGCTCGAGCGGCGCCTGGTCCGCGCTGGGCCAAGCCGGCGGCATGGTCTGCACGGTGGCCTACACCGGCCTGATGGTGGTGGGCATCGGCGGGCTGTCGCAATGGTCGGTCGCGCAGCGCGAATGGCTTGTCCTGGTGGCCCTGTTGGCGCTGGCCGGATTGGCAGCCCTCGTGTCCGGGCTGGCGCTGTTGACGGCAAGCCTGGCGCCGATCTTCAACACGCTGGTGGGCGTGGTGGCCACGCGCCGGCTTTGGCGCGGCCATAACGCCGAGCGCCTGGTGGGGCCGTTGCTGCTCGCCCTCGGCCTGAGCCAGTTCGGCGCCCTGGCCGAACCCGACATCGCGCAGGCCTGGCAGCTCAGCCTGGGCAGCGTGCTGCGCGTGGCCCTTGGCCTGTCCTTGGTGTATGCGGCGCTCGAGCGTTCCACCGAGGAAATCCGCCGTCTGCGCGACCGTTATCGCCGGCTGATCGAGCACTCGCACCAGGGCGTGCTGGTGCGTGCCGGTGACGAGTTGCTCTACGCCAATGCGGCCGTGCTGGAAACCTACGGCTACGAAAACCAGGCGCAGATGTCGCTGCCAGGGATCGAACGCGCATTGCCGGCGGTCGAGCGGGAGCGGCTGCGCCACCACATGCGGCAATTGCAAAACGGGGAAGTCGACGAGATCGACTGGGAAGGGGTTCGCGTGCGCCGCGATGGCACGCCGATGTGGCTGCGCTTCACCGCCTGGCGCACCCTGTGGGACGAACGCCCGGCCACCCAGATCCTGGTGACGAACCAGACAGCCCAGCACGACGCCACGCATGCCCTGCTGCACCAGGCCATGCACGACGATCTGACGGGTCTGCCCAACCGTGCGGCCCTGCTGCAGCAGCTGCGCGAACGCTGTGCCAAGGTGGCAGAGGGCGAGGGCGGCGCGTTCGGCCTGGTCCTGCTGGGTGTGGACCGGTTCAAGCTGTTCAACGAAGCGCACGGGCATTCGCTCGGCGACGAGGTGCTGAAGGCGCTGGGCCAGGCGCTGCAGCGCGAACTCGGTGGCGACGCCCAGGTCATGCGCATCGGCGCCGACGAGTTCGCCTGGCTGGTGACGTCGGACGGCGCCTTGCCCGACGCCGCGGCGCTCGTGGCGCGGTTGCGCCACCTGCTGCGCCAGCCCATGGTGCTGCGGCACCACCGCTTTTTCCTGGACGCGTCGATGGGCATGGCTTTGTGTCCCGACGACGCCGGCGACGCCGAGGCGCTGCTGCGCGCCGCGAATGCCGCCATGCATGTGGCCAAGCGCACGCCGGGCACCTCGATGGCGCTGGCGGAAGCGCGCTTTGCGCTGGGCTCGAGCGACCTGCTGGCGCAGGAGCAGGCCCTGCGCACGGCCATCGTACAGCGGCAGTTCAGCCTGCACTACCAGCCGAAGGTGGAGGCCTGGAGCGGCCGGCTGATCGGCTTCGAGGCGCTGGCGCGTTGGCAGCGGCCCGGCTTCGGCCCCGTGGGGCCGGGCGAGTTCATCGCCACGGCCGAGCGCACCGGCCTGATCGGCGAACTTGGTGAGATGCTGCTGCGCCTGGCCTTCGAACAGGTGAAGGTGTGGCGCGATGCCTTCGACAGGGTGGTGCCGGTGGCGGTCAACGTCTCGCCGCTGCAGATGCTCGACGGCGAATTCCCGCGGCTGGTGACGCGGATGCTCGACGAACACGGCCTGCCGCCGCAGGCGATCACGCTGGAGCTGACGGAAAGCGCCGCGGTGGCCAACCTCGATCTCGCGCGCGACCAGATCCTGCAGCTGCGCCGCCTCGGTGTGGAAGTGGCCCTCGACGATTTCGGCACCGGCTTTTCTTCGCTCAACATGCTGCGCAGCCTGCCGGTGCACACGGTGAAGATCGACCGTGGCCTGATCGAGCCGCTGCCGGCGCCCGACGCCCTGGCGGTGGTGCGCGCCATCTGCCAGCTCGCCACGGCGCTCGATCTGCAGGTGATCGCCGAAGGCGTGGAAAACGAGGCCCAGGCCGATGCCGCCCGCCAGGCCGGCTGCCAGGTGCTGCAGGGTGAACTGTTCGCCCAGCCGCTGACCCTGGGCGAGGCCGGCGACTGGTTGTCGGAAAGCGTCAGCGATCTGATGCGGCTCACCTGAGCCGCATCGGCCCTATTCGTAGTCGGCGACGGGCACGCAACTGCAGAACAGGTTGCGGTCGCCGTAGACGTTGTCCACGCGGCCCACCGGCGGCCAGTACTTGGTCTGCTTCAGGCTCGGCAGCGGGAAGGCCCCGAGTTCGCGCGCATACGGGTGGCTCCATTCGGCGCCGAGCAGGCTGGCGGCCGTGTGCGGCGCGTGCTTGAGCGGGTTGTCGTCGTGCGGCCAGACGCCGGATTCGACCTGGCGGATTTCCTGGCGGATGGCGATCATCGCGTCGATGAAGCGGTCGAGCTCGTCCAGGGTTTCGCTCTCGGTCGGCTCCACCATCAAGGTGCCGGGCACGGGGAAACTCAGCGTGGGGGCATGGAAGCCGTAGTCCATGAGGCGCTTGGCCACGTCTTCGGCGGTCACGCCGCTGGTGTCCTTCAGCGGGCGCAGGTCCAGGATGCACTCGTGGGCCACATGGCCGTTTTCACTGGCGTACAGCGTGGGGTAGTGGTCTTTCAGCCGCGCGCTGATGTAGTTGGCGCTGAGGATGGCGACCTCGGTCGCGGCCTGCAGGCCCTCGGCACCCATCATGCGGCAGTACATCCAGCTGATCGGCAGCACCGAGGCGTTGCCCAGCGGCGCTGCGGACACGGCACCCACCGGGCTGTTGTGGCCCGAGGTCGCATGGCCGGGCAGGTAGGGCACGAGGTCGGCCACCACGCACACCGGGCCCACGCCCGGGCCGCCGCCGCCGTGCGGGATGCAGAAGGTCTTGTGCAGGTTGAGGTGGCTCACGTCGCCGCCGAACTCGCCGGGCGCGGCCACGCCCACCAGCGCGTTCATGTTGGCGCCGTCCACATAGACCCGGCCGCCATGGCTGTGCACCATGGCGCAGAGTTCCTTTACCTGCAGCTCGAACACGCCGTGGGTGCTGGGGTAGGTGATCATCACGGCGGCCAGGTTGGCGCTGTGCTTCTCGCACTTGGCCTGGAGGTCGGCCATGTCGACGTTGCCCTGCGCGTCGCAGGCCGTGACCACCACCTGCAGACCGACCATCTGCGCGCTGGCCGGATTCGTGCCGTGCGCCGACGAGGGGATCAGGCAGATGTTGCGGTGGCCCTGGCCGTTGGCTTCGAGGTAGCCCTTGATCGCCAGCAGGCCCGCGTACTCGCCTTGCGAGCCGGCGTTCGGCTGCAGGCTGATGCCGGCGTAGCCCGTGGCCTGGCACAGCCAGGCGCGCAGTTGCGTGTCGAGCTCGGCATAACCCTTGAGCTGGTCGGCCGGGGCGAACGGGTGGATGTTGGCGAATTCGGGCCAGGTCACCGGCGCCATCTCGCTGGTGGCGTTGAGCTTCATGGTGCAGCTGCCCAGCGGGATCATGCTGCGGTCGAGCGCCAGGTCCTTGTCGCTGAGCTTGCGGATGTAGCGCAGCATGCCGGTTTCGGAATGGTGCGTGTTGAACACCGGATGCGTGAGGAAGGGCGTGCTGCGGCGCAAGTCTTCGGGGATCAGCAGTTCGATGCCCTTCTCGAAATCGCGCAGCCGCGGCATCGGCTCGCCGGGCTTGACGAAGAAGGACCACAGCATCTCGATGTCTTCGCGCGTGGTGGTTTCGTCCAGCGAGATGCCGACGTGGTTCTTCAAGCGGCAGCGCAGGTTGGCGCAGGACTGGCGGGCGCGGCCAGCTATCAAATCCGTAGCGTCGCCGGTTTTGACGGTGATCGAGTCGAAGGCGTGGGTGTTGGTGATCGCGTAGCCCATCTGCTGCAGGCCGCGCGCCAGGATGGCGGTGAAGCTCGCCACGCGTTCGGCGATGCGCGCCAGGCCCTGCGGCCCGTGGTAGACCGCGTACATGCTGGCCAGCACGGCGGGCAACACCTGCGCGGTGCAGATGTTGGAGGTGGCCTTCTCGCGGCGGATGTGTTGTTCGCGCGTCTGCAGCGCGAGGCGGTAGGTCGGGTGGCCGTGGCTGTCCACGCTCACGCCGACCAGCCGGCCCGGCAGCGAGCGCTTGAACTCGTCGCGGCAGGCCAGGTAGGCGGCGTGCGGGCCGCCGTTGCCCATGGCCACGCCGAAGCGCTGGGTGCTGCCGAGCACGATGTCGGCGTCCCATTCGCCGGGCGGCGCGAGCAGCGTGAGCGCCAGCAGATCGGCCGCCACGCAAAACGCGGCGTTGTTGATGTGCGCATGGCCGACCAGCGGGCGCAGGTCGTGCACCATGCCGGTGGTGGCCGGGTACTGCGCCAGCACGCCGAAGAAGTCGCCACTGGCCATGAGCAAGGGCAGGGTGGCCGAGACGCTGCTGACCTTGACCTCGATGCCGAGCGGCTTGGCGCGGGTGCGGATCACTTCGATGGTCTGAGGATGGCAGTCGCCGGCGACGATGAAGACGTTGCTCTTGCTCTTCACGCTGCGCTTGGCCAGCGTCATGGCTTCGGCGGCGGCCGTGGCCTCGTCGAGCATCGAGGCATTGGCGATCGGCATGCCGGTCAGGTCGCAGACCATGGTCTGGAAGTTCACCAGCGCCTCCAGCCGGCCTTGCGAAATCTCGGCCTGGTAGGGTGTGTAGGCGGTGTACCAGGCGGGGTTTTCCAGGATGTTGCGCTGGATCACGCCCGGCGTGTGGGTGCCGTAGTAGCCCTGGCCGATGAAGCTCTTGAAGACCTGGTTCTTCGCCGCGATGGCCCGCAGTTCGGCCAGCGCGGCGGCCTCGGTCACCGGCGCCGGCAGCTGCATGGCCGTCTGCCGGGCGATGGAGCGCGGCACGATGCCGTCGACGAGTTCGCGACGCGACGTGGAACCCACGGCCGCCAGCATCAGGGCCTCGTCGGCTTCACCGATGCCGATGTGGCGCGGGATGAATTCGGCGGCGTTTTCGAGGGCGTCCAATGGCTTGGCGGCGGGCATCAACATGGCGGGGGCTCCGGGGATCGTGGCGAGGGCTTGTCCTTCGACAGGCTCAGGATGAACGGTTGGCGAGAGACTTCGACAAGCTCAGTGCGAACGGGGGGCGGCTGAGTGCGAACAGGGGCGGTTCAGTGCGAACGGGGTTGCTGATTCTCCGTTCGTGCTGAGCTTGTCGAAGCATGGTGCGGGTCCTCCGACCGGCTCAGGACGAACGGGAGAGATGTTTATTCCGCGGCTTCGGCGAACTTGGCGTAGGCGGTCTCGTCGAGCAGGGCGTCCAGCTGCGAGGCATCCGACAGCTTCACCTTGAAGAACCAGCCCGCACCCAGCGGGTCGCTGTTGGCCAGGGCCGGGTCGGCACGCAGGGCCTCGTTGACTTCGGTGATCTCGCCCGACACCGGCATGTAGACGTCGGCGGCAGCCTTGACCGACTCGACCACGCCGGCCACGGCCTTCTGGTCCAGCGTCGCGCCGACTTCGGGCAGGTCGACGAAGACCACGTCGCCCAGCGCATCCTGCGCATGGTGGGTGATGCCGACGGTGGCGATGCCGCCCTCGACGTTGATCCATTCGTGGTCTTCGGTGTATTGGATGGGCATGGGTTTCTCCAGGGAACAAAAGTGGTGGGGGCCGTGCAATTCTGCAGGAAGGCGATGGGCCTGCGAGGCCTCAACCTCGGAAATAACGATTGGGTACAAAAGGCATGGAAGCGACTTCCATGGGCACCGGCTTGCCGCGCACGATGGCGTTGACCCGCGTGCCCAGCGCCGCGTGGTCCGGCGTCACATAGCCCATGGCGACGGGTCTGTCGATGCTCGGGCCGAGCAGGCCGCTCGTGACTTCACCGATCTTCCGGCCGGACGGGTCCTGCAGTTCGGTGTGGTCGCGCACGGGAATGCGCTCCAGCGCCACCAGGCCGACGCGCTTGCGCGGCACACCGTCCGCAAGCTGGGCCAGCACCTTGTCGGCACCGGGAAATCCGCCCGCGCGTGCGCCGCCCGTGCGGCGCACCTTCTGCATCGCCCAGTTCAGGCCGGCCTCGACCGGCGTGGTGCTCTCGTCGATGTCGTTGCCGTACAGGCACAGACCGGCCTCGAGCCGCAGCGAGTTGCGCGCGCCCAGGCCGATGGGCTTGACCTCGGGCTGCGTCAGCAGCTGGCGCGCCAGCCAGTCGGCCTGTTCGGCCGGTACGGAAATCTCGAAGCCGTCTTCGCCGGTATAGCCGCTGCGCGTGATGAAACAGTCGGTATCGGCCACCTGGAATCTGCCGCCGGTCATGAACACCAGCTTCGCGACCTCGGGTGCGAAACGCGCAAGGGCGGTTACCGCCTGCGGTCCCTGCAGCGCGAGCAGCGCCATCTCGGGCATGGGAATGACTTCGCAGCGGTGGCCGATGCGTTTTTCGATGTGGTCGATGTCGGCGACCTTGCAGGCGCCGTTGACGATGACGAAGAGGTCGGCGCCGCGGTTGAAGAACATCAGGTCGTCAAGGATGCCGCCATCATCGTTGAGCAGCAGGCCGTAGCGCTGCTTGCCCACGGGCAGGTCGATCACATCCACCGGCATCAGGCTCTCGAACGCCGCCGCCGCATCGCCGCCCTCGAGCCGCAACTGGCCCATGTGCGAGACGTCGAAAAGACCGGCGGCCGTACGCGTGTGCAGGTGTTCGGCCATCAGGCCGGAAGGGTATTGCACCGGCATGCTGTAGCCGGCGAAAGGCACCATGCGCGCACCGAGTTCGAGGTGCAGCGCGTGCAGCGGGGTCTTGAGCAGATCGGCGGGGACGGACATGGTTTTCTCCTGGGGCACATGGTCACCATGGCACGGATTCCGCGCCATGTGCTGCCCCCGCTGTCCGCTTTACCTGAGAGATTCGCCCAGCGATGTGGGTTTGCTCCTTCGGTGAGCCGGCCCTTGGCAGGGCAGGCTTCTCTCCAGTGGGGAACGCCGGCCTTCGATGCGCCGGCGCTTGTCAGTCCCTGGTACCTGAGCGTTACCCTTGCGGTGCGCCTTCGGTGGTCTGCTGCGTGGATTCACGCGCCAGACGCTCTCCTGACCGTGTCGATTCTAGCGCTCAGATGGCCAATTCCCGCCGCAGTTGCGCCACCATTTTGGCCACGCCGTCCTGGTGCACGGCGTCGGTCACGCGGTCGGCCACGGCAAGCAGCTCGGGATGCGAATTGCCCATGGCGATGCCGGTGCCCACGCCCTGCAGCATCTCCAGGTCGTTGAGGCCGTCGCCGAAGGCGTAGGCGTGCGCGGCGTCGATGCCGGCGTCGGCCAGCACCCAGGCGCAGCCCGACATCTTGTGGATGCCCTTGGGCAGCACGTCCACCGCCGTGGCATGCCAACGCACGTAGTCGAACTGCGGGAAGGTGCGCAGCAGTTCGGGCAGCAGGCTGTCGTCCAGCGATTCATGGAAGAACAGCCAGCCCTGCGAGACGACGAACGGCGGCACATCGTCTATGTCGGCGGGAAAAGCCTTCAGGTCGACCGTGCCCATCGGCGTGAGCACATCGGGCGTTCGCGCGCTGACGTGGATGTTGTGGCCATCGGTGGCGCCGTAGGCGAAGCCGCGCGACGCCATCAGGCCGAACAGCGCCTGCAGGCCGTCGCGTTCCAGCGGATGGCACTGCACTTCCTGGTCGCCACGCTGGATGCGTGCGCCGTTCTGTGTGATGGCGTAGGCCGGCTGCACCTGCTCGATGTATTCCAGCGCATGGCCGTAGCCGCGCCCGGTGGCGATGGCAATGGTGTGGCCGTCGGCCTTCAGCGAGGCGATGGCCTCCAGCGCGGAGGGCGGTATGCGGCTGCTGCGGTGGTCGAGCAGGGTGTTGTCGATGTCGAAGAAGAAGATTTTGGGCATGGCGGGTGTGGCGCGGAAAGCTGAAGCTTACCCGCGCGCCATCCACGGATCATTTGGCGTAGACCAGGTCGCGCAACGCGAGCGAAATCCACGGCACATAGGTGATCACCATCAGGCAGGCCAGGATCACCAGCACAAAAGGCACCAGGTGCTTGACGATGCGGTCGAGCGAAATCCGCGCCACCGTGCAGGCCGCGAACAGGTTCACGCCGAACGGCGGGGTGATCATGCCCAGCGCCAGGTTCACCACCATCACCAGCCCGAAGTGCACCGGGTCGATGCCGAAGTGTTGCGCCACGGGTGCCAGGATCGGCGCCAGCACGATGATGGCCGCGCTGGTCTCGATGAACATGCCGATCACGAACAGCGCCGCATTCACGCCCAGCAGGAAGTAGGCCGGTGTCTTCAGCACCTCCTGCAACCACAGGCCGATGGCCTCCGGCACGCCGGCGCGGGTGATCAGGAAGGCGAACAGGCCGGCGTTGGCGATGATGAACATGATCACCGACGAGGAGATCACCGACTTCTTCAGCACCGCGTAGAGTTCGCGCGGCTTGATCTCGCGGTAGATCAGCGTGCCCACCAGCAGCGCGTACAGCACCGCCACGGCCGAGGCCTCGGTGGGCGTGAACACGCCGCCGTAGATGCCGCCCAGGATGATCACCGGCATCAGCAGTGCCCAGCCGGCCTGCCAGGTGGCGCGGCCCACGCTGAGCCGGCCCTCGCCGTCGTTCTTGCCCCAGCCCTTCCACTTGCAGTAGACGTAGACGAAGGCCATCAGCGCCAGGCTGATCAGGATGCCCGGGCCGAAGCCGGCGATGAACAGCTCGCCGATGGAGACCTCGGCGCTCACGCCGTACAGGATCATCGGGATCGACGGCGGGATGATCACGCCGAGCTCGGCACTCGTGGCCTGCAGCGCGGCGGCATAACTCGTGGGATAGCCGTGCTTGATCAGCGCCGGGATCAGGATCGCACCGATGGCGAAGGTGGTGGCCACCGAAGATCCCGACACCGCGGCGAAGATCATGCAGGTCAGCACGCAGGTCATCGGCAGGCCGCCCTGCACGCCGCCGACCAGGCTCTTGGCGAACTCGACCAGCCGGCGCGAAATGCCGCCGGTTTCCATCAGGTTGCCGGCGAGGATGAAGAACGGGATCGCCGCCAGCGGGAATTTGTTGATGGCGTTGAACATCTCCTTCACGGAGATCAGCATGTTGGCGTTGCTGGCCTGGATGCCGAGGATGGACGCCAGTCCGATGGAGACGGCAACCGAGACGGTGAGTGCGAAACACAGCACCATCGTGGTGATCATGATGGGGGTCATTGCGCAGTGTCCAGTTCGTTGCGTTGCGGATCGACCAGATTGGCCAGAATGCCTACGACGCTGAAAAGTCCGCCGACCGGTAGCGCCAGGTAGGCCCAGAACATCGACACGGATTCAAGCCCGGCCATCGACTGCACGCTGCCGCGTTGCGCATAGTCCCAGCCCCACCAGATGATCACGCCGATCAGCGACAGGGCGGCCAGGCAGACGAACCAGTCGAGCACGCGGCGCACCTTGGGCGGGCTCCAGCGGTACAGCACGTCGACGCTGACCATGGCGCCCTGGCGAAACGCGGTGGGGATGCCCATGAACACCATCCAGATGAGGCTGATGCGGATCAGGATTTCGGACCACTCGGCGGGTTGCTCGAGCACGAAGCGGGTGACGATCTGGAACACGCCGAGCGCCGATGCGATCGTCAGCATCAGGCAGGCCACGGCCATGGCGGCGGTGGTCGACCAGCGATCCAGTTGAAGCAGTGCTTGTTTCATGAGAGGCCAAAAGTATCAATAAAAACGCCCGTCAGGCGGGCTGAACGGGCGTGAAGTACCACGCGGGTGCGTGGCATGGCGAATCACTTGTAGTCGCGGATCCTGTCGAGATTGGCCTTGCCGAACTGTTTCTCGAATTCGGCATTCACCGGTGCCAGCATCGTCACGAACCTGGCCTTGTCGACGTTCTCGATCACCGTCATGCCCTGGGCGCGGAGTTCCTTCACGCCGTTGGCGTCGTCCTGGTCCACACGGTCGCGGTTGGCCTTGACGGCCACCTTGGCGGCTTCGAGGAAGTTGGTCTTGTCGGCGGCGCTGAGCTTGTCGAACGCGGCCTTGTTCATCACCAGCACGCAGGGCGAATACACGTGCCCGGTCAGTGTCAGGTGCTTCTGCACCTGCGAGAACTTGGCGGCCATGATCACCGGCAGCGGGTTTTCCTGGCCGTCGACCGTGCCCTGCTGCAGGGCAGTGAACACTTCGGGGAAAGCCATCGGCGTCGTGATGATGCCCAGGCCCTTGTAGGCGGCGATGTGCACCGGGTTTTCCATGGTGCGCATCTTCAGGCCCTTGAGGTCTTCGGGGCCGTTGACGTCGCGCTTGCTGTTGGTCATGTGGCGGAAGCCGTTCTCGGCCCAGGCCAGGGCCTTGAAGCCCTTGGCGTCGAACTTGGTGAGCAGATCCTGGCCGATCGGGCCGTCGAGCACGGCGCGCGCATGCGCCTTGTCGCGGAACAGGAAGGGCACGTCGAGGATCTTGGTCTCGGGTACGAAATTCGGCACCGGGCCTGTGGAGGAGAACGCCAGCTCCTGCGTGCCGAGCTGTACCGCCTCGATGGATTCACGCTCGCCGCCGAGTGAGCCGTTGTAGAAGGTCTCGATCTTGTAGCGCCCGCCGGTGCGGGCCGCAACCTCCTTGGCGAAGGTGTCGATGGCCACGCCCTGGTGCGAGTTCTGTGCCACGGAGATGCTGATCTTCATCGTGGTCTGGGCCGCGGCCGAGGCGAGAAAGCCCAGCGCGAGCGTCATCCCGGCGAGCAGTCTGGATAATTTCATGAGGTCTCCTGTGAGTGGAAATCCGACGGGTCTCTGGGCCCGTTGATCAAAGTTGTACGACAACTTTGCATTATGTGCGGGCGACCTCGGCAATGGCATGGGGGTTTTCGCGGATGTAGTCGCGGATCACGGTATCGAAGTCCGCGTCGGGCAGCAGGCCCAGGCCGCGCGCGCGCTGCGCATCGATCCTGCCGGGCCAGGTGGCCACGATCTTCTGGATGCGCGCGTCCGGCGTCCAGTCGATCAGCGCGGCCACGGCCTTGCCGGCCACGCGTTCCAGTGCCGCGGCCATCTCGCCGGTGGTGGTGGCAAGTGCAGGCAGGTTCACGGCCGTGCGCGGGCCCCATTCGGCGTCGGTCGCCTCGGCGGCGCGGATGATGCCGCGCACGGTCAGGCCCGGCGAGGACAAGGCCACCGGTGTGTCGCGCGGCACCGGGCAGGCGCCGGGCACGCCGGCCAGCGGCTCGCGGATCATGCCGCTGAAGAAGCTCGACGCCGCGCCATTGGGTTTGCCCGGCCGCACGCTCACCGTCATCAGCCGCACGTTGCGGCCGCGGATGAAGCCCTTGCGGCCGAAGTCGGCCGTGAGCTGTTCACCGATGAATTTCTGGATGCCGTAGCTCGTGAGCGGTGTGGGCAGCGTGTTGTCTTCGATCACCGCGGGCAGCGGCTGCTCTTCCGAATGGCCGAACACGGCCAGCGAACTCGCGAAGACCACGGTCGGCACGGTCTTGCGCGCGCGGCAGGCCTCCAGCAGTGCACGCGTGGCGTCGAGGTTGCTGTGCATGCCGAGATCGAAGTCGGCCTCGCATTCCCCGCTCACGGCCGCGGCCAGGTGGAAGACGATCTTCGCGTCGGAGGGGACTACGCGTTCCGGGCTTTGCGCGAGCAGGGCGTTCAGGTCGCCGACGACGGCGGTCACACGGCTGTCGGCCAGCAGGTCGGCAGGTGGCTCGGCGCGGTCCACCAACGAAAGCCTGGTGATGGCCTCGGCCGGTGCGCCGGCGATGGCGAGGCTTTTCTTTTCGATGAGGGCGCGTGCCAGGCGAACGCCCAGGAATCCCGCGCCGCCGGTGATGACGATGTGCATGTCTTGTCTCCTTTTATGGAGACGGAGTCTACACAGTCGCCAAGCGCACGCGCGCCCGTCAAGACTTGCCGGCCGACGCCGCGATGCGCGTTAATGCCGCGCGGTAGGCGGGCGGGATGCCGTCCGCGTCCTTGCTGCCATCGCCCGCGGCGCGGATGATCTCGATCCCTTGCGGGGTGTGCACTCTCTCCAGTGCCATCAAGGCCAGGTCGGCCTTGCCGGGCGAGAGTTGGCCGAGCAGGTACTGGACGCTGTCCATGGTGCCGATGTTGGCAATGCCGTACAGCGCAGACATGACCAGCGCCGAACGTTTCTCGGTAGTGTCCGCGGCGACGATGCTCGTCAGGCCGTCGACAGCGGCCGGATTCGAGACGTTTTCCAAGGTCTGGAGGATGCGCCCGCGGCTGTCAGGTGGCAGCACGCTGTATTCACCGGCCAGTGCCAGGATCTGCTCGCTGCCTGCAGAACGCGCGAGTGCCGCCATCGCGGAACGCTCGACCGCCGGGTTGTCGGCTTTCAGAAGCGCCTGCACATAACCCGCGGCGTTCTCCGGTGTCATG
Organism: Rhodoferax koreense; assembly: GCF_001955695.1. NCBI lineage: Bacteria > Pseudomonadati > Pseudomonadota > Betaproteobacteria > Burkholderiales > Comamonadaceae > Rhodoferax > Rhodoferax koreensis. The sequence continues at coordinate 2,646,986 of NZ_CP019236.1, forward strand.
CCCGCCTCGAGCTGGCGGCCCAGTGCGATCGCGGCGTCTCCAGGCACCATGCTGCGCAACCGGTCGAACTGCTGCAGCACAGCACCGGCCTGGGCATTCAGCGGCATGTCCACGCGCGGCATCGGCTTCGCCGGTGCATCATGGTCATGCGGGTGATCGTTGCCGTGCTCGTGCGCTTCCGACGACCCTTCGGTCTTCTGCGCGGCCGTCCTCGCCGCCGAAGCGGTGGTGGGGGCCTGAGCGTCGGTCATGTAGAAGTAGGTGCCGGCGATGCCCACGAACACCGCCGCCAGTGCGATCTTCCATTTCATATCGATGCCTCTCTGTGTCAGGAGTTTCGATCAGGGTACCGTCACGTTGATCCGTGTCACGTTGTTGGTTTCGTCGAGTTCGTCGATGATGTTCAACGGATCCAGCGTGATTTCAAGGATATACGGTCCCGCAGGCACCCCCGTGACATCGATCCATTGCCCGGAAAGGTTCGAGCTGTAGACGTCGGCCCAACCGGCCTGGATGCCCTGGTTGCTGCAGTTGTAGCGCGCCGACGGATTGGCGGAGCCGTCGATTCGGCTGATGTCCATCAGGCAGAAGCCCACTTTCTTGCCCGTGCGCACCAGCGAGCCCGACGTGGTGAGCAGGCGGTACTGGGCAAAGCTGCGGAAGTGGTAATGGCCATGGCACTGCCCCCATTCGAACAGCGGACTGGCGGCCGGATTCCCGAGCACCAGGTCGGCCGTGCCGATGTTGCGGGTCTGCGTCGTGAAGCGCATCAGCTTCTTGGTGCCGGCGGTGATGGTGCCCTCCTCGATCTCGCAGGAATTGCTGGTGAAAGTCTCCGTGGTGAAGTAGGGGTTCAGCGCCGCGGCATTCACGACGAGATCGGGTTTGCCGGTGGCGACAGTACCGCTGTAGGTGGCCTTGATCGTTAGCCCCGAATAGGCGGTGTAGCCGTGCACCATCACGAAGTAGTCGCCGCTGCGTGCCGGATTGATGGTGACGGTCTCGTTGCTGCCCGGGAGATAGGGGCGCTGGTCATACGCGCTGGTGGTGGCAAGCTGGCCGAATTTCACGTAGATGTCCGCGTCGCCCGTGTTGCCGGTGATGCTGAAGGTTGCGCTGGTGGCGCCGGCCGGCACCGCGAATTTGAAGTTCGCCACGCTGTCCTTGGCGCCCGACAGGTCCGTGATGGGGGTGTTGTTCGCCAGCGTCTGGATCGCATCGCGGACCGTGAAGGTGCCGCTGGCGATGGCGCTGGTGGCGTAGCCGTTCGCGAAGGTGGCTGCCTTCACCGTGGTGGTGGCGGTGATGAGGATGGGGGCGGTGTACACCTCCGAGCCGGTGGTGGGCGTTGTGCCGTTGAGCGTGAAGCGGATGACGGCCGCAGGTGTTGTCGTCGCGAGTGTCGCGCTGACCTGGCCGGAGTAGGTTCCCGGGGCGGGCGAGAAGGTCGGCATGGCTGCCGCTGTGGCGCTGCCAGCGTTGTGGGTGGCCCTCAAGCTGACGCCGCTGTAGGCGGTGTAGCCGCGAACCATCACGTACCAGGCGCCGGCGGCGGGGTTGCTGACGGTGACGGTCTCGTTCGGGGTGGCCGAATAAGGACGATAGTCCCAGCTCGACTCGGTGGGCACCGCGCCGAACTTGACGTAGAGATCGGCGTCGCCGGCGGTTCCCGTGATCGCGAAGATGGCTTGGCTGGCCCCGGCCGGCACCGTGAAGACATAGTAGATCTTGTCGCCTGCGGCGGCGGAGTTCGGGCCGACCGCCACGCCATTGCTCAATGGCAGCGGGGCGCTGGCGGTCTGCCCGAAGGTGGCACCGCAGAACAGACTTGTTGCCGCCAACACCCAGGCGAGGACGAGGGCGCGAACCGACGATGACAACTGCTTCGACGCCATGATTTGGAGAATCCTCGAGTGAAAAGCATCAATAACCCCTCGATGGACGAGGCTAAATAAATGCTATCACCCGCTGCGTCCGGATTGGCCTCCAAACGCAGTTTCAAGAGGTAAGCAAGACGTGCCGGTGTTACGGCGTCACATCCCCGAATAGTTCGGTCCGCCGCCACCTTCGGGCGTCACCCACACGATGTTCTGCGTCGGATCCTTGATGTCACACGTCTTGCAGTGCACGCAGTTCTGCGCATTGATCTGCAGCCGGTCGGTGTTCTCCGGCGTCTTCACGAACTCGTAGACACCGGCCGGGCAGTAGCGCGCCTCGGGGCCGGCGTACTTGGCGAGGTTGATGTTCACCGGCACCGAGGCATCCTTCAGCGTCAGGTGCGCGGGCTGGTTCTCGGCGTGGTTGGTGTTGCTGATGAACACGCTGGAGAGGCGGTCGAAGGTCAGCTTGCCATCGGGCTTGGGGTAGACGATGGGTTGGCAGTCGGCCGCGGGCTTGAGGTAGGCGTAGTCGGGCTTGTCGCGGTGCAGGGTCCAGGGGATGTTGCCCTTCAGCACGAACTGCTCGATGCCGTTCATCAGCGTGGCCGTGGTCAGTCCCTTCTTGAACCAGGCCTTGAAGTTGCGCGACTTGTTGAGCTCGGCATGGAGCCAGCTCTTCTCGAAGGCCGCGGGGTAGGCGCTCAATTCGTCGTGTTGGCGTCCGTTGGTGACGGCGTCGTAGGCGGCTTCGGCGGCCAGCATGCCGGTCTTGATCGCGGCATGGCTGCCCTTGATGCGGCTCACGTTCAGGTAGCCGGCCTCGCAGCCGATCAGGGCGCCGCCCGGGAACACGGTCTTGGGCAGCGACAGCAGGCCGCCGGCCGTGATGGCGCGCGCGCCGTAGCCGATGCGCTTGGCCGGTTTCACGCCCGCCGCCTCGTCGCCTTCGAGGTACCAGCGGATGTTCGGGTGGGTCTTCCAGCGCTGCATTTCCTCGAAGGGGCTGAGGTAGGGGTTGGCATAGTCCAGGCCGGTGATGAAGCCCATCGTCACCTTGTTGTCTTCCATGTGGTACAGGAAGGCGCCGCCATAGGTGTTGCTGTCCATCGGCCAGCCGGCGGTGTGCAGCACGAAGCCGGGCTGGTGGCGCTTGGGATCGATCTCCCAGACTTCCTTCACGCCCAGGCCGTAGGTCTGCGGGTCCTTGCCGGCATCGAGCTGGAAGCGGGCGATGAGTTGGCGGCCCAGGTGGCCGCGCGCGCCTTCGGCGAAGATGGTGTATTTGCCATGCAACTCCATGCCGAGCTGGAAGTCGGCCGTGGGTTCACCTTCCTTGCTGATGCCCATGTTGCCGGTGGCCACACCCTTGACCGAACCGTCCGCGTTGTACAGCACCTCGGCGGCAGGGAAGCCGGGGAAGATTTCCACGCCCAGCGCCTCGGCCTGTTCGGCCAGCCAGCGCGTGACGTTGCCCAGGCTCACGATGTAGTTGCCGTGGTTCTGGAAGCATTGCGGCAGCAGGAAGTTCGGTGTGCGCACGCTGCCCTTGGGGCCGAGGAAAACCATGGCGTCGTCGGTCACGGGCTGGTTCAGCGGCGCGCCCTTGGCTTTCCAGTCCGGGATGAGCTCGCTCAGGGCGCGCGGGTCCATGATGGCGCCCGAGAGGATGTGTGCGCCGGGCTCCGAGCCTTTTTCCAGCACCACGACGGAGACGTCCGTGCCTTTCTCCGCGGCCAGTTGCTTCAGGCGGATCGCGGTCGCCAGGCCGCCAGGGCCGCCGCCGACGATCACCACGTCGTATTCCATGGCTTCGCGGGGTCCGTACTGGGCAAGGATTTCTTCGTTTGTCATCGTGTCTCTCTGGCGTTGGCCGTATGGGCTCAGGTCTTGGAGGAGGGCACTGCGCGGCCACGGCGTGGTTGCAGCGACGGATTTGGATCGCGGCCGATTTTATTCGTAGCGTCAAGGCAGCCTGTCACAATCGCTCGATACTTTTGCAGTGGAGACTTATCGCAATGGCTTACAGCATCGACCTTTCAGGCCGCATCGCCCTGGTCACCGGTGCTTCCGGCGGGCTGGGCGCGCAGTTCGCCCGCAGCCTTTCGCGCGCCGGTGCCGCCGTGGTGCTGGCCAGCCGCAACGTCGACCGGTTGAAGGACCTGCGCGCCCGCATCGAAGGCGAGGGCGGCGACTGCCATGTGGTCGAGCTCGACGTGACCGACCACGCCTCGATCAAGTCGGCCGTGGCCCATGCCGAGACCGAGGTCGGCTCCATCGACATCCTGGTCAACAATTCCGGCGTGAGCGCACCGGCGCGGCTCGAAGAGGTGGACGAGAACGAATTCGACTTCATGTTCGACACGAACGTGAAGGGCGCGTTCTTCGTGGCGCAGGAAGTGGCCAGGCGCATGCTCGCACGCGCCAACGGCTCGGCCCCCGGCACCTACACCGGCGGGCGCATCATCAACATCGCCAGCATGGCCGGGCTCAAGGTGCTGCCGCAGATCGGCGTGTACTGCATGAGCAAGGCTGCGGTGATCCAGATGACCCGCGCCATGGCGGTGGAGTGGGGCCGGCACGGCATCAATGTGAACGCCATCTGCCCTGGCTACATCGATACCGACATCAACCACCACCACTGGCAGACCGACCACGGCGAGAAGCTGATACAGACGCTGCCGCGCAAGCGCATGGGCAAGCCCGAGGACCTGGACGGCCTGCTGGTGCTGCTGGCCAGCGGGCAGAGCCATTTCGTCAACGGCGCGATCATTGCGGCGGACGACGGCTTCGGCGCAGCCTGACTTGGCAAACCCCCAGGTTGCGCACTGCGTGTCGCGCCCACCCCCTTGCAGGGGGCAACACCAGTGGCCCGGCAAAGGCTCACCTGAGCTTGTCGAAGGGCCGGTTCCACGGTGTTCCTGGAATAGAAAGAGACGTAATGACGGGTGTGCCTGATCAATGTTGACTGGTGTTTTAGCGGGCCTGGCGGCCGGGGCCTTCTGGGGCCTGGTGTTTGTCGTGCCGCGCTTGCTGAACGGGTTTTCGCCAGTCGACATCGCCGCGGGGCGTTACGTGGCCTGGGGCCTGCTCTCGGCCCTGCTGGTGTTCGGCACGCCGCGTGAAAGGCGTTGGCCGACCTGGCCGCAACTCGGGGCCGCGTTCACCATGAGCGTGCTCGGCGCCACGGGCTATTACCTGCTGGTGGTGCTGGCCGTGCGTGACGCCGGCACCGCTTTGCCGAGCCTGATCGTCGGCACGATCCCGATCTGGCTGATGCTGCTGGGCAAGCCCGGGCACCTGCGCTGGGCCACGCTGCTGCCGGGGTTGGCGCTCACGGCCGCAGGGCTGAGCCTGATGTTCGCGGCCGAGCAATCGTCGGACGTGGCCACGGATATGGTCAGCAACGCAGCCGCCCATCCGCACATCTGGCGCGGCATCGCGCTGGCCGTGGTGAGCATGGTGTCGTGGACGGTGTTCGCGCTGTACAACGCGGCCTGGCTCAGGCGCCATCCCGAGGTCACGGGCACGGTCTGGTCGAACTGGCTGGGCCTCGTCACCGGCGCCAGTGCCGTGGCCATGTGGATGGTTGCCGGGTCTGAGGCAAAATCGCTGCTCGCGCAGAACCAGACTGCGCTGGCTGCTCTTGTATTTGTAGCAACCGGCGTCGGCTCCGCCTGGCTCGGCTCCATTTTGTGGAATGTGGCCAGCCGGCGGCTGAGCACCAGCCTGTGCGGCCAGCTGATCGTGAGCGAGACCCTGTTCGCGCTGTTCTATTCCTTCGTGTGGGACGGCGCCTGGCCCAGCCCGCTGCAGTGGGCGGCCTGCGTGCTATTCACGCTGGGCATCATCGCCTCGATCCGCGCCCATCGCTGAGCGCGCGGTAGAGTTGCGCCATGAAAATCGAAATTCCCGAGAAGAAGAAGCTCGTCTTCGAGATGCGCATCCCGATCCGCTGGGGCGACATGGATGCGATGAACCATGTCAACAACGGCAGCTATTTCCGCTACCTGGAGATCGTGCGCATCGACTGGATGCGTTCCATCGGCTGCATGCCCGACCCGCAGGGCGACGGGCCGGTGATCGTCAACGCCTTCTGCAATTTCTACAGGCAGCTCGAATACCCGGGCGACGTGCTGGTGAAGATGTACGTCAGCGACGCAGCCCGCACCACCTTCGAGAGCTGGGCGACGATGGAGCGAGCCGACAACCCGGGCACCATCCACGCCGCGGGCGGCGCGACGACGATCTGGGTCAATTTCCCGAGCCAGAAGGCGGTGGCTTTGCCCGACTGGATGCGCAAGCTGGTGTCGGAGTAAGGCTGCACCACCCATCCTCCGTTCGTGCCGAGCCTGTGGAGCCAGGCCCTTCGACGCGCTCAGGAAGCTCGGATGTCCTTCGACGAGCTCAGGACGAACGGATCGATCAACCCCTTTCGTGCTGAGCCCGTCGAAGCATTCGCACCGAGTCCTTCTACGAAGCGGGGGCTCATCCCGCCGTCAGCCGCTGCACCAGGTCGGCCGTGCTGTTCGCCGCGTACTTGCGCATCAGCCGTGCGCGGTAGATCTCCACCGTGCGGTGGCTGATGCCGAGCAGGCGGCCGATGGCCTTGGAGGTGAGGCCGTCGAGCAGGGCGGCGGCCACCTCGCGTTCGCGTACCGTGAGCTCGGCCTTCACCGGCCGGCTCGACGACAAGTCTTCGAAAGTCCAGATGCCGGCATCGTGCGGCGCGCGGCGGTCGAAGGCCCGGCCGGTCACGTGGCACCAGAAGGTCTCGCCCTTGAAGCGGCCGTCCACGCGTTTCATGATGCGGTTGTCGGCGTAGTGGCCGCGGGTGTTGAGGATGGGCGCGATGCGCGCGCCGGTGCGTTCAAACTCGAGCGCGCTCGGGTACAGCACCAGGAAGGACTGGTTCACCAGCTGTTCGCGGGAGGCGCCGAACATCTCGCACAGATGCTGATTGCAGTCCACAATCGTGCGGTGGCGCGACAGCACGAGGCCCACCGGCGCCAGCTCGAAAGCGAGCCGGTAGTCGATCGCCGCGGCCATGGCGGCCAGGGGCTGGGGCGCCTCGGATTTTTCGTCCATCTTTGGGTTGCTACTTACGAGCTTCTACGTATGCGAATAGGTAGTATCGTCGGTCGTGTTTTTCATAGGAGCACTGTGTGAATAAAATTTTCCCCTCTGCGGACGCGGCCCTGAAAGGCGTCGTGCAGGACGGCCAGTTGATGGCGGTAGGCGGCTTCGGCCTGTGCGGCATCCCCGAAGCGCTGATCGACGCGCTGCGCGACAGCGCCGTCAAGAACCTGACGGTGGTCTCGAACAATGCGGGCGTGGACGGCTTCGGCCTGGGCAAGCTGTTGGAGACGCGGCAGATCAAGAAGATGATCTCCAGCTACGTCGGCGAGAACAAGGAGTTCGAACGCCAGTTCCTGGCCGGCGAACTCGAACTCGAGTTCACGCCGCAGGGCACGCTGGCCGAGAAGCTGCGCGCCGGCGGCGCGGGCATTCCGGCCTTCTTCACAAAGACCGGCGTGGGCACGCTCGTGGCCGAAGGCAAGGAGCAGCGCGACTTCGACGGTGAGACCTATGTCATGGAACGCTCGATCGTGCCCGACGTTTCTCTGGTCAAGGCGCATGTGGCCGACAAGTCGGGCAACCTGCAGTTCCGCCTGACCGCGCGCAACTTCAACCCGGCCGCGGCGATGGCGGGCAAGATCTGTATCGTCGAGGTCGAGAAGATCGTCGAGACCGGTGAACTCGCGCCCGACGAGATCCACCTGCCCGGCATCTACGTGCACCGCATCGTGCTCAATGCGAGCCCGGAAAAACGCATCGAGAAGCGCACCGTGAGCGCTGCCGCGCCCGTGGATGCGGCTGCCGCCAAGATCGAGGCGCAAGCCGTGATCGCCCAGGCCGCATCCGTCGATGCCGTGCCGCTGCCGCAAGTGCCCGTGAACAACAAGGAAGGTGTCTGACCATGCCCTGGACCCAAGATCAGATGGCCGCGCGTGCGGCCCAGGAACTCGAAGACGGTTTCTACGTGAACCTCGGCATCGGCATTCCGACGCTGGTCGCGAATTTCGTGCCGGCGGACAAGGAAGTCTGGCTCCAGTCGGAAAACGGCATGCTCGGCATCGGCCCGTTCCCCACCGAAGACGCCGTGGATGCCGACCTGATCAACGCCGGCAAGCAGACGGTGACCACCATCCCCGGCTCGGCCATCTTCGGCAGCCACGACAGCTTTGCCATGATCCGCGGCGGCAAGATCAACCTCAGCATCCTGGGCGCGATGCAGGTCAGCGAACATGGCGACCTGGCCAACTGGATGATCCCCGGCAAGATGGTCAAGGGCATGGGCGGCGCCATGGACCTGGTGGCCGGCGTCAAGCGCGTCATCGTGCTGATGGAACACGTCGCGAAGAAGAAGGACGGCACGGAAGACCTGAAGATCCTGCCCAAGTGCACCCTGCCGCTGACGGGGGTGGGCGTGGTGGACCGCATCATCACCGACTTGGCCGTGATGGACGTCACCTCCGACGGCCTGAAGGTGGTGGAACTCGCGCCCGGCGTGACGAAGGAACAGCTCCAGTCGAAGACGGGTGTGACGCTGATCTGAGGCGAATCAGCCAGCCGTCAATCGCAACGGCTGGTTCTCCAGGCGGAACACCGCCACGGCCTGCACCAGTTGCAGCGCCTGTGACTTGAGGCTGTCGGCCGCGGCGGCGCTTTGCTCGACCAGCGCCGCATTCTGTTGCGTGGCCTGGTCCATCTGCATCACGGCCTCGCCGATCTGCTGCACGCCGCTGCTTTGTTCGCCGCTGGCCGCGCTGATCTCGCCCATGATGTCGGTCACGCGGCGGATGGCCGTTACCACTTCCTGCATGGTGTGGCCCGCGCGGTCGACCAGGGCCGAGCCATGGCCCACCCGCTCCACGCTGGCGTGGATCAAGGTCTTGATCTCCTTCGCGGCTTCGGCGCTGCGCTGCGCCAAACTGCGCACCTCGCTGGCCACGACAGCGAAACCGCGACCCTGTTCGCCGGCGCGCGCGGCTTCGACGGCAGCGTTCAGCGCCAGGATGTTGGTCTGGAACGCGATGCCGTCGATCACGCCGATGATGTCGGCGATGCGGCTGGAACTGTCGTTGATGCCCTTCATCGTGCTCACCACCTGCGCCACCACGTCGCCGCCCTGCACGGCCACGGTGGACGCGTTCAACGCCAGCTGGTTGGCCTGGCGCGCATTGGCCGCGTTCTGCGTCACGGTGGAGCTGAGCTCCTCCATCGAAGCGGCCGTTTCCTCCAGTGCGCTGGCCTGCTGCTCGGTGCGTGCCGACAGGTCGTTGTTGCCCTGTGCGATCTCGGCGCTGGCCAGGGCCACGCTGTCGGCATTCAGGCGCACCCCGGCCACCACCTTGGACAGGCTGGACTGCATGTCGTAGAGCGCGTTGAGCAATTGCGCGACTTCATCCCGGCCGGGGCTCTGGCTGGCCACGGTGAGGTCGCCGTCGGCCACCGCGCGCGAGACCTGGACCGCCTGATGCAGGGGCCGTACCACCGATCGGCTGAACATCACCGCGGCGGCGATGCCGAGTGCACACACCACCGACATCACCGCCAGGCTGATCAGGGTCGCCTGTTGCGCGGCCTGGGTGGCGTCCGCAGAGACGGCGGCGCTGGCCTTCTGGATCATCTCGCCGGCCTGGTCCAGCAACTGGGCCGGCTCGCGGTCGATGCCTTGCACGGCCTTGTCGCCGGCCTGCGGATCGTGATCGGCGGCGTTGAAGGCGTCGAGGCCTTTGCGGTAGGCCACGCCCATGCGCTGGTGCGCCTGCGCGAATTTGTCCACCGCGTCCTTGCTCGGCCCGGCGGGCAGGCTGGCCTGCAGTTGCCGCGCCTGGGCGGCGACCTCCCGGTCCTTGGCCTCGAACGCGGCCCAGTAGCGCTCGAGCTGTTTGGCGTCCTTGCCGCGCAGCAGCACGTTTTTCCATTCCTGGGTCTGGGTGCGGAAGTCGTTGAGCATGCCGGCCACGGCACGTTCGTTCTGGAAGTTATCGGCCACCGTGGTGCGGTAGGTGGTGACGGCCTGGTTCAGGCGGTCGATGCCGAACAGGGCCGCTGCGAACAAAACCAGCAGCGCTGTGGCGAAGGCGAGGGGCAATTTGAGGCTGAGCTTCATGGGGTACCCTGGGTGAAACTGGTTGTAACGAGTTGCATTGTGGCGTTAAACCAGGCCCAGCGGGGGCGAAGTCCGGCACGGCCCCAGCCCCCTCGTTTGGGTGGATTGATCCCGCTCAACCATGACCCCGAAAATTCATCGGATACCAGAATTAATTCACGAATTCATAGAAACAGTACGCAAGAAAAAAACAAGTGTGCGCAATACGAGGAGGTGCCGATCGTCTTGAAGCGCAGGTCGCCGCAAGCCAGCCCGAGACGGGCGAAGGCGACCAAGGGGAATATCTTGAACAAGCGAAATTACGGGCTTTGGTATTTCAGGACGCTGCGTGCGCTGTCCAGCGCGGGCCCGCTGATGGCGATCCGCGAGACGTTCATTGCGCTGCTGCCCTTCTACATCGCTTCTTCGCTGCTGGAATTCTGGGTTTCGGCCGCCGATCTCTCGACGGTGGTGCCGCTGTGGCGCGTCGTCAACCTGGCCGTCGTCAACCTGCACGATTGCCTGACGCAGTTCTTTCCGCTGGTGGTGTCGCTGGTCCTGGGCGCGACCCTGGCCAAGTACAAGAACATGGACGGCTTGCAGGGCGGGGCGCTCTCGGCTTTCTGCCTGCATCTCATCGTGTTCATGCTGCGTCAGCGTTACGGCGAGGACTTCGCGCTCAAGATGGGGGCGCTGTTCGGCATCTTCATGCCCTTCCTGGTGGTTTATACCTTGCTCCTCGTCCAGGCATACGCGCCCCGCACCTTGCACGACGTGGGCCTGAGCCCGTTGTTGACCAGGAGCATCAACCTCATCTGCCCGGCGGTGGTCACGGTGGCCCTGGTGCACCTGCTGTTGCTGCAGGTGGCGCAAGTCTTCGCATCGCTGCAGGGGCAGCACAACCCGATCCTGCACTTGCCGCTGGTGTTGCAGGGCGTCATCCGGGTGTGCGTGGCCAACCTGCTGTGGAGTTTCGGGCTGCACGGTGAGAACCTTTTCAACCTGGTGGTCGGCAAGGAAATGTTGCAGCAGACGGTGGTGGGCGACTTCACCATGGCCAGCCTGTTGAACAGCTTCGTTCTTTTCGGAGGAGCGGGCGGCACGCTGTCGCTGCTGCTGGCAATGGTGCTGCGCGGCCGGGTCAGCGCCATCGGCAAGATCTCCGCGCCGTTCCAGCTCTTCAACATCAACGAGATCATGGTGTACGGCCATCCGGTGGTCTTCAATCCTTATTTGATCCTGCCGTTCCTGCTGTTCCCGGTCATCGGTTTCCTGTTGTCCTACGCGGTGGTGTCCAGCGGATGGGTGGCGGCCGTGCACAACGTGCAATGGATGATGCCGGTGGGATTGAGCGGCTATGTCGCGGGTGGCGGGCGCGCTTCGGCCATCGTCTTCCAGATCGCCATGCTGCTGCTCGGCGCGCTGATCTATCTGCCATTCCTGAAGCTGGAGCAGCAGGATTCCATGGTGCACAAGCTCGAGAAGCTGTTTTCCGAGGAGGCGCGGCCACAGCTGGACATCGCCAACGCGGCGGAAATGCGCTACGCCATCATCTACAAGAAGCGGCTGACGATCTATTCGGAGGCCATGCAGGCCATCGATCTGCTCAGCGCGGGCCGGATGTGCCTCTGGTACCAGCCGAAGATCGACGTGCGCACCGCCCAGGTCAGCGGCTTCGAGGCCCTGTTGCGCGTGGAATTGCGTGGTGGCAAGGTGGTGGGGCCGGCCTTCGTCGAGAAACTGGAGGCCGCCGGCTACTCTGACGCGCTCAACGCCTGGGTGGTGCAGGAGGCCGTGCGCAACCTGCAGGCGTGGAAGGAACTTGGCTTCGCGCCGGAGGTGAGCCTGAACGTGACGGCCGATTTCCTGGCCAACAAGGACAGCGTGGCCAACATCATTGAGCGGGTGGGCGGCTTTGCGGGGCAGGTCAAGCTGGAGATGCTGGAGAGCTCTTTCAGCCACGACTTCCAGAAGACACAGCGGCATGTGGATGAACTGAGCCGTGCCGGCATCCGGCTGTCGATCGACGATTTTGGCAGTGGCTACTCCAACCTCGCGCTGCTCAACAAGCTCGACATCGAAGCCATCAAGATCGACCGCAGCCTGTTGCTCGACGTGTCTTCGGAGCGGGGCCGTGTGTTGTATCGCGAGCTGTGTGCCCTCATTCGCCAGCTCGACTACGAGCTCGTGGCCGAGGGGGTGGAGACGGAGGCCGACGCGGCCTTCGTCAAGTCGTGCGGCGTGAAGGTCATCCAGGGGTGGTTGTATTCCCGGGCCCTGCCGTTGCAGCAGGCGATGGAATACGCGGTTCAGCGTGGCATGGTCGGTTCGGGAGGCCGCGTCGCTCTGGCTGCTTGAGCCGGATCGGCGACCCTTCGAGCCGGCGGTTGTCGGTCTGGTCCTACGAGGACCTGCGACGATGGCTTGCTGAAAGTCGGGTGGCAGGCGCGTAAGGTGCGTGCTGGTTTTGCGGTCGGGCTGGTGGTGGCCGCGGGACTGGCAGACGGTTGTTGTCTGCCCTCACTTGCTCTCACTTGCCCCTTCCGGCGCTCCGTACATCGCTACATGACCTCGATTCCAACCGACAGCGCCAGCCAGGGCTCGCGGTCCCGGCTTCCGCTGCCGCCCGGCGCGATGGTCGGCTTTGCCGCGGCGATTCTCGCCGTGCTGCTGATCGCGTATTTTTCTTTCACTTCCCTGGAAGTTCGCGCCCGCACGGCCGACCGCGTGAGCGCCACCATCACGGCCATCGAGCGCCTGCGCAATTTGCTGTCCGGCGTGAAGGACGCCGAGACCGGTCAGCGGGGCTATCTGCTCACCGGCGCCGAGCGCTACCTCGATCCGTACGTCGCAGCCAGGGCCGCGTTTCCAGGCCTGCTGCAGAGCGTGCACGATGTGGCCGACCCTGGCGTGCGGCAGCAGGAGCGGCTGAAGACGCTGGAGCAACTCGCCGGCATGAAGTTCGCCGAACTCGAGGAAACCATCGCGCTGCGTCGCTCGGGCGCGACCGAGGCGGCGCTGGCCCTGGTGCGCAGCGACCGCGGCCGGTTGACGATGGACCGCATCCGCGAGCTGGTCGAAGAGATGGTGGGAGAGGAGCAGACGCAGTTGGCCAAGCGGCAGGACGAATGGCAGAACGCCGTCAGCCTGTCGGCCCAGGTGCAGGGCGGTGGTTCGGCCCTGCTGCTGCTGCTGATCGCGGTGGCCATTGTGCTGTCCTCGCGCGACTATCGCGCGCGCGAGGCGCAGATGTGGCTGCGCGCCGGCCAGGCCGGCCTGAGCCTGAAGGTGCAGGGCGAGCAACGCCTGGACAAGCTGGGCGACAGCGTTCTCGCCTTCCTCTCCGACTACCTGGGCGCGCAGGTGGGGGCCCTCTACCTGGCCCAGGCCGACGGCAGCTTCCACCGCGTCGCCTCCTTCGCCACGCCTTCGCAACTCGACGTGGTGCGCCCTGGCGACGGCCTGCTCGGCCAGGCCGCCAAATTGAATCGCGCGATGCGCGTGAGCGACGTGCCGGCCGGCTACCTGCCGGTGACGTCGGGTCTGGGCGCGGAACGGCCGACCAGCCTCTTGATAGCGCCAGCCAGCGTGGACGGTGCGGTGCACGCGGTGATCGAACTCGGCTTCTTCCGCCGGATCGAGGCGGTGGACGAAGAGCTGCTGGCGCGGGTCTCCGAGGTGCTTGCCGTGGCGGTGCGCGCTTCCAAGGACCGCACCCGGCTCGAGGAGTTGCTGGAGGAAACCCAGCGCCAGGCCGAGGAACTGCAGGCCCAGCAGGAGGAATTGCGCGTCAGCAACGAAGAACTGGAAGAGCAGGGCCGCGCGCTCAAGGAGTCCCAGGCACAGCTGGAAACCCAGCAGAGCGAGTTGGAACAGACGAATTCCCAGCTCGAGGAGCAGGCGCAGTTGCTCGAGACGCAGAAGGACGAGCTCACCGATGCCCAGGCCGTCCTGGTGGCCAAGGCGGACGAACTCGCGCGCGCCAGCCAGTACAAGAGCGAATTCCTGGCCAACATGAGCCACGAACTGCGCACGCCGCTGAATTCGACACTGATCCTGGCCAAGCTGCTGGCGGACAACAAGGCCGGCAACCTGAGCGAGGAGCAGGTGAAGTTCGCCGAGACCATCTCCTCGGCGGGGAACGACCTGCTGACACTGATCAACGACATCCTCGACCTGTCCAAGATCGAGGCCGGCCAGGTCGAGCTGAGCCCGGAGACGGTCTCCCTGCCCAATCTGGTGGAGGCCACCATCAAAGGGATGCAGCCGCTCGCACAGCAGAAGGGCCTGCGCCTGACGGGCGAGGTGGTGCCGGGCACGCCGGTGCAGATCGAGACCGACGGCCAGCGGCTTGGCCAGATCCTGAAGAATCTGCTGTCGAACGCGCTCAAGTTCACGCATCGCGGCGAAGTCGCGCTGACCGTTTCGCAGCAGCCAGACGGCCAGGTGTGCTTCGCCGTGCGCGACACCGGCATCGGCATCGATCCAGCGAACCAGTCGCTGATCTTCGACGCTTTCCGCCAGGCCGATGGCAGCACGCACCGCAAGTATGGCGGCACCGGCCTGGGCTTGTCGATTTCCCGCGACTTGGCGCATCTGCTCGGCGGCAGCATCACGGTGCAAAGCGTGCCGGGCGAGGGCAGCGTGTTCAGCCTGTGCCTGCCCAGCGTCTACGAGGTGCAGTCTGCGCCCAGTCCGGTGCCGGCGGCTGCCGCGCCAGCGCCCGCACCGGCGCGCTCGACCATGCCGCCGAGGCCGCTGCAGGGCGGCGTGGGCGGGCCTGCGGGCAACGAGGGACACACGGCGCCACCCCCGGTGCACTGGCCGCCGACCATTGCGGACGACCGCGACGCGCTGCAGCCCAACGCGCGGCTGATCCTGGTGATCGAAGACGACCTCCGCTTCGCCGCCATCCTGCGCGATCTGGCGCGCGAGATGAATTTCCAGTGCGTGGTGACGCATTCGGCCGGCGACGGGCTGATGGCGGCCGAGACCTACCGGCCCAGCGCCATCCTGCTCGACATGAACCTGCCTGATCACTCCGGCCTGGGTGTGCTCGACCAGCTCAAGCGCAATGCACGCACGCGGCACATTCCGGTGCATGTGCTGTCGGTGGCCGACTACATCCACGAGGCGCTCGAGCTCGGCGCCATCGGCTACGACCTGAAGCCGGTGAAGCGCAGCCAGCTCGTGGAGGCGCTGCAGCGCCTGGAGGCCAAGTTCTCGCAGAGCGTACGGCGCGTGCTGGTGGTGGAGGACGACGCGCGCCAGCGCGAGAGCATCAGCCATCTGCTGGGCAACGGCGAGGTGGAGATCACCGGCGTGGAGACGGCCGGCCAGGCATTGGCCGCGCTGGGGCGGAAAACCTTCGACTGCATGATCATGGACCTGAACCTGCCCGACCTGTCGGGCTACGAGTTGCTGCAGCAGATGGTGGCGCAGGACAGCGCGTCGTTTCCGCCCGTCATCGTCTACACCGGCCGCTCGCTGACCCGCGACGAGGAGGAGAAGCTGCGACGGTTTTCCAAGTCCATCATCATCAAGGACGCGCGCTCGCCGGAGCGGCTTCTCGACGAGGTCACGCTGTTCCTGCACCAGGTGGAATCCACGCTGCCGGCGGAGGTGCAGCGCATGCTGCGCCTGGCGCGCGACCGCGACGAGACGCTGGAGGGCCGGCGCATCCTGGTGGTGGAGGACGACGTGCGCAACATCTTTGCGCTCACCAGCGTGCTCGAACCCAAGGGCGCCAAGGTGCAGCTCGCGCGCAACGGCCGCGAGGCGCTGGAGGTGCTGGAGCGCAGCCGCGATCAGGCCGCCCATGCCGATGGCACGTCAGGGCCGATCGACCTGGTGCTGATGGACATCATGATGCCCGAGATGGACGGCTTCACGGCCATGCGCGAGATCCGCAAGCAGCCCGTGTGGAAGAAGCTGCCGATCATCGCGCTGACCGCCAAAGCCATGAAGGACGACCAGGAGAAATGCCTGGCCGCGGGCGCCAACGACTACATCGCCAAACCGCTGGACGTGGAGAAACTGCTCTCGCTGGTGCGGGTGTGGATGCCGAAATAAGCGACGAGGTCCACCACCGTGCCCCACCGCCTCTTCGACATCGAGATGCGTCTGCTGATCGACGCCATCTACCTCAAGTACCACTTCGACTTCAGGAGCTACGCCAGCGCCTCGCTGAAGCGGCGCCTCACCGCGGCCATGGGGCGTTTCGGCTGCGACACGCTTTCGCAGCTGCAGGACAAGGTGCTGCACGACGCGGCGGTGTTTCCTGCGCTGCTCGACTACCTCACCGTGCAGGTCAGCGAGATGTTCCGCGATCCGGACTACTTCCGCTCCCTACGCCGCGAGGTGGTGCCGCTGCTGCGCACTTATCCCTCGCTGAAGATCTGGGTGGCCGGCTGCAGCACCGGGGAGGAGGTGTACTCGCTGGCCATCCTGCTGCGCGAGGAGGGACTGCTTGCGCGCACGCTGATCTACGCCACCGACATCAATCCGCAGGCGCTGCAGCGTGCGGAGACCGGCATCTACGACCTGGACCGCATCGCGCTGTTCACCACCAACCACCAGAAATCGGGTGCGCGCAACTCTTTGTCGGACTACTACACCGCGGCTTACGGCCGGGCCGTGTTCGACAAGTCGCTGCGCGAGCACATCGTGTTCTCCGACCACAGCCTGGCCACCGACAGCGTGTTTGCCGAGGTGCACCTGGTGTCTTGCCGCAATGTGCTGATCTACTTCGACCGGGCGCTGCAGGATCGCGCGCTCACCCTGTTCCGAGACGCGCTGTGCCGCAAGGGCTTCCTCGGCCTGGGCGCGAAGGAGTCGCTGCGCTTCTCGGCCTGCGCCGACGACTTCGACGAGCTGGTGCGCGAAGACCGCATCTTCCAGAAAAAGGCGAGCGCATGAAGGACGCGCTGGCGTTGCGGGGGCAGGTGGACGCCGTGGTCGTCGGCGCCTCGGCCGGCGGCGTGGAGGCGCTGATCCAGTTGCTGCCGGCGTTCGCCGCGGGGTTCCAAGGCGCGGTGATCGTCGTGCTGCACCTGCCGCGCGACCGGCGCAGCCTGCTGGTGGACATCTTCCAGCCCCGGTGCGCACTGGCGGTGCGCGAGGCGCAGGACAAGGAGTCGGTGGCCGGCGGCACGATCTATTTCGCGCCGCCGGACTATCACCTGCTGGTCGATCGCGGCCCCGACGCGAGGCCCCAGTTGGCGCTGTCGGTGGATGAGGCGGTGAACTATTCGCGGCCTTCGATCGACGTGTTGTTCGAGTCGGCCGCCGACGTCTACCGCGAGCGGCTGATGGGCATCGTGCTCACCGGCGGCAACCAGGACGGCGCCTCGGGCCTGATGGCGGTGCAGCGCGCCGGCGGCGTGAGCGTGGTGCAAGACCCCGAGACCGCGCAGGTGAGCCTGATGCCGGCATCGGCCTTGGCGGCGGTGAAAGACGGCCCGGTCGACTTCGTGCTGCCGCTGCCGGACATGGCGGATCTTTTGAAAACGATGAGCGAAGGGGAGATGACGTGAGCCACGAACCGGAAGGCCCGATGGGTGATCGCAACGTCCATGGCGGCGGCGATCAGCCCGTGCCGGGCCCGCGCGTGAAATGCCTGCTGGTCGATGACCTGCAGGAAAACCTGCTCGCCTTGTCGGCACTGCTGCGCCGTGACGACGTGGAGCTGCTGCTCGCGCGCTCGGGCATGGAGGCACTGGAACTGCTGCTCAAGCACGATGTGGCGCTGGCCTTGCTCGACGTGCAGATGCCCGAGATGGACGGCTTCGAGCTGGCCGAACTGATGCGCGGCAGCGAGCGCACGCGCCATGTGCCCATCATCTTCGTCACCGCCGGTGCGCGCGACCAGCAGCGGCTGTTCAAGGGTTATGACAGCGGCGCGGTGGATTTCCTTTTCAAGCCGATCGAGGCGCACATTCTCAAGAGCAAGGCCGAGGTGTTCTTCCAGTTGTACCGTCAGAAGCGGCAGCTCGCGCAGAACCTGGCCGAGCGCACCGA
This sequence comes from Rhodoferax koreense, assembly GCF_001955695.1. Lineage (NCBI taxonomy): Bacteria > Pseudomonadati > Pseudomonadota > Betaproteobacteria > Burkholderiales > Comamonadaceae > Rhodoferax > Rhodoferax koreensis. Next base: position 2,665,040 of record NZ_CP019236.1, read on the forward strand.
AACGCTGCGCCTGCACGAGATGTTCACCGCCGTGCTCGGGCACGATCTGCGTGGGCCGCTGTCCGCGATGATGATGGCCGCCCAGGTGCTGACCCGCCGGCCGGAAGAACCGGTGCAGAAGGTGGGTGCGCGCCTGATCAAGAGCGGCCACTGGATGGCGCGCATGATCGAGGACGTGCTCGATGTCAGCCGCGCGCGGTTGGCCGGCGGCATTCCGGTGAAGCGGCAGCACTTCGACCTGGGCCAGCTGGTGGAACGCATCGCCGGTGACTACCGTACGCTTTTCCCGGATCACGCGATCACGGTCTCGCTGCTGGGTGATCTGAGCGGGCATCTTGATGAAGACCGTTGGGTACAGGTGGTGTCGAACCTGGTGGGCAATGCGCTGCACCATGGCCAGCCGGAAGATCCGGTCGAAGTCCGCGCCGATGGCCGTTCGGCCGACGCCATCTTCCTGAGCGTGGCCAATGGCGGTGCGATCCCGCCCGAGGTGTTGCCCTCGATCTTCGACCCCTTCCGCCGCGGCGGGAGGACCTCGTCGCGCGCCGAGGGGCTGGGCCTGGGGTTGTACATCGTGCAGCAGATCGTGCGCTCGCACGGTGGCACGGTGGATGTCGCGACGCCGGACGGCAAAACGGTGTTCACCGTGACGGTGCCGCGTGGCTGAATTTCGGGGGGGGGGGAGGCGGATCTGGAGCGGGTGAAGGGAATCGAACCCTCGTCAGTTGCTTGGGAAGCAACAGCTCTGCCATTGAGCTACACCCGCATGCAGCAACCCGCCTGTGTTGGGCGGGTTGTGAAGGCTCTGGATTGTAGGGGATTCCTGGCCCCGGCCTTGGCGGCGGGACCGGGGAATTCCCGAGGGCTCAGGTGGGCGTGTCGAGCACCGGGCTGGCTTTGGTCTGGTGATCGATGCGCTCCTCGGCCGTCTCGATGTGGATCGGCTTGCCATGGGCCTTCTTCAGCTTGATCAGGAAGGCCACGATCTGCCACACGACCAGGATCGCGATCACGCTCAGCAAGGTGGCGCTGATGGGCCGCGTCACGAAGGCGCTGAAGCTGCCGCGGCTCAGCAGCATGGTGCGTCGGAAGTTCTCCTCCAGCATCGGGCCGAGAATGAAGCCCAGCATCAGCGGCGCGGCTTCCATGTCCAGGCGCAGGAACAGGTAGCCGATCAGGCCGAACACCGCGGTGGTGTAGATGTCGTCCAGGCTGTTGTTGATGCTGAAGGTGCCGATGCAGCAGAAGAACATGATGGCCGGGAACAGCACGGTGTACGGGATCTTGAACACCGACAGCCAGTAGCGCACCAGCGGCACGTTCAGCACCACCAGGAACACGTTGCCGACCCACATGCTGGCCACCAGGCCCCAGAACAGGTCGGGATGGGTGGCGATCATGTTCGGGCCGGGCTGGATGCCCTTGACCACGAAGGCGGCCATCATCAGCGCCATGACGGCGTTTTCGGGAATGCCGATGGCCATCAGCGGAATGAAGCTGGTGCGCGCGGCAGCTTCGTCGGCAGCGGCCTGGCCGGCCACGCCTTCGATGCAGCCGGTGCCGATCTCGTGCTTGTACTTGCTGAACTTCTTGTCCGCTGCGTAGGCGGCGAACTGGGCGATGGTCGGGCCGCCGCCGGGCAAAATGCCCAGGATCGAGCCGATCACGCTGCCGCGCAGGGCGCTGGGGATGATGCGCTTGAACTCGGGCCAGGTCGGCATGAGCTTGATGGTGCCGTTGAACGGTGTGAGCACGCTCTTGCTGTCCAGGTTCTTCACCACTTCGGCGATGCCGAAGCAGCCCAGCGCGATGCTGATGAGGCCGATGCCATCCATCAGGAACGGCAGGTTCATGGTGTAGCGGGCCACGCCGGAATTGACGTCGGTGCCGACCATGCCGAGCAGCACCCCGACCATGGCCATGGCCAGGCCGTTGAGCAGGCTGCCGGCGGAGACGAAGCTCACGCAGAAGAAGCCGAGCAGCATCAGCGCGCAGTAGTCGGCCGGGCCGAACAGGAAGCCGACTTCGCCGAGCGCCGGCGCCATCGTCGACAGCACCACGATGGCCACCGTACCGCCGATGAAGCTGGAGATGCCTGCGGTGAACAGCGCCAGTCCAGTCTTGCCCTTGAGCGTCATCTGGTAGCCATCGATACAGGCGACGATGCTGCTGGCGTGCGGTATCTTCATCGTGATCGCGCTCACGCTATCCCCGTACTGAGCCCCGTAGTAGATACCGGCCAGCATGATCAGCGCGCCGCCCGTGGGGATGGAATAGGTCAGGGGCAGCAGCAGGCTGATGGTCGACAGCGGGCCGAGGCCCGGCAACAGGCCGATCAGGGTGCCGACGGTGCAGCCGAGTGCGCAGTACAAGAGGTTCTGCCACGTCAAGGCGTGCTCGAACCCGAGGGAGAGGTTGTTGATGATTTCCATGATCAGTACAGCGGCAGGCTCAGGCCGAGGAAGTTCTTGAAGGCGAACGCAATCAGGATCAGGCCGATCGAAATCTTGACGTTGCGCGCTACCGAATAGGACGTGCCAGCGAAGGTCGAGCAGAACACCAGGAAGATGATGCCGACGATCATGTTCACGAATTCGGAGAGCACCGCGAAGCCCACCAGGCTCAGCAGGATCAGCGCGATGTTCTTGACGTTGTAGTCCAGCGGCACCTGTTCGACGAAATGCGAACGCACCACGGTGAGCACGCCGATCAGGAACAGGAAGCCACTGATCATCACCGGGAACAGCCCGGGGCCGGAGCGGCTGAGCTCGCCTATCGAATAGTTGGTAGCCACCCCGCCGAACAGCAGGGCGATCGCCATGAGGAACAGGCCTCTGACGAAGTTTCGGTTTTTGAAATTCATGCGAAGCGACTCCGTGGTTGCGCCGAGAGCGGCGATGTCATCAACAGGGGATGGGTCATCCGTGTCTCCTTGGTTTGTCCCGTGCCGGCGAGGCCCGGGCTGGAGCGGATGGTAGAAACCGACGCTTCCAATCGGCTTTCGTTTTGCAAGCTGCGGCTGCGAATACGTGTTATCCCTCATCAGGGAAACCCGTAGTATGGCGAGCGCTTGCCCGCGCGGCCCCGCGGTTGCTCAGCCCAGATCGTCCCAGTAGGGCGGTGTGCCGATCGCCTCCAGCAGAAAATCCCAGACTACGCGGACTTTCCGGGCGCGAAGCCGATTGCCGGGCGACAGCAGATGGATCTGGCTGGGCGTGGCCTCCACCGAAGCTTCCCACTCTGGCAACAGACGTACCAGCGCCGTGCGGCTGAAACTTTCCCGGCTGAACAGCCAGGAGGGAAACAGCACGAGACCCCTGCCGTCCAGCGCCGCCTGCACCAGCACCTCTGCGTTGTTGCTGCGCAGCGGGCCCTCAACCTCGACGACTTCCAGCGCGTCGCTGCCAGGCCGCCGGAAGAACCAGCGCTGCGCCCCGCCGGTGCCCTGGTAGACCAGGCAGGCATGTTCGCGCAGGTCCTGGGGGGAGCGGGGCCGCCCGTGCTGTTTCACGTAGCCGGCGCTGGCGCAAAGCACGTAGTGCTGGTCGCAAATTTTTCGCCCGATCAGGCCGGAGTCTTCGAGGTGCCCCACGCGCAAGGTGATGTCGGCGCCTTCCTGCACCGGGTCGATGAAGGTATCGGTGAGCGTCAGCTCGACCGTCAACGCCGGGCATTGCCGGTACAGACCGTCGAGGAGCTTCGCGATGTGCAGGCGGCCGAGTGCGACAGGCGCATTGATCCGCACCAGGCCGCGAATTTCCCGGCCTTTGCCGGAGACTTCCTCGTTGGCGGCATCCAGCAGGTCCAGCACCTCCCGGATCTGGAGGCAGTAGCGCTCGCCCGCATCGGTGAGCTTCACCGCCCGGGTGTTGCGGTACAGCAGCTGCAGGCCCAGCTCGCGTTCCAGCGCCGCGATGAAGCGCGACACCGAGGACGCCGGAACCTGAAAGTGACGCGCGGTCGCCGAGAAACTGCCGGTCAGCGCGACCATGGCAAAGAACCTGTGGGCTTTGAGATGCATGGGATCACTGGGGCCGGGGGCCGGCCTTTACTGAGCGCTATTGCGATGACCGCAATAGTATTTTGCGAAAGTGCTGGATTGTGGCCTTTTTTGCAACCACCTACCATCGCGCCTTCTTTCAAACGGGGCGTGGCGATGAAGCAGATCTGGATACTTCCCCTCGTGCTGCTGGCCGGCATGGGGCTTTCGGTAGAGGCGGGGCTGCTGGGGCCGCTTGGCGAAGGCGCGGGGCAGCTGTGGGCGACATTCGGCATCTTCGGGGTCGGCACGCTGCTTTTGACGTTCGGGCTGGTATTCGGCCGGCCCCGGCTCGGCCTGATGTTTGCCAAGCCGAGGTGGCTGTTGACCGGCGGGATCCTCGGCCCGGTCTACGTCGTGGCCCTGACGATCGCCACGCCGCACATCGGCGTCGGCCTCACGATGGTGGGCATCCTCTTCGGACAGGTGGCGGCGAGTCTGGCGATCGACCAATGGGGCCTGCTCGGTAGCGCACGGCGCGAAGTCGATGGCTACCGTCTGGGCGCGCTGGTCGCCATCCTCGCCGCGCTGTGGCTGATCTATTGAAGTGGACGACACCATGAACTTGTTGATGTTGCTGTTGGTTTTCCTCGGTGGTGTGGTGCTGTGCGCGCAGTCGGCGATCAACGGCCGGCTGGGCGCCGAAGTCGGCGTGCTGGAGAGCTCGTGGCTCACCTTCGCGCTCGGGACGATGCTCAGTTTTCTGCTGGCCTTTTTCCTCGAGCCTGCGCATGCCCTGAATCTGTTCACGGCGCCGCGCTGGCAAGTCACCGGCGCCTTCTTCGGGGTGGTCTACATGCTGGTGATCGTCTTTGCCATGCCGCGCATCGGCACGGCAGCCGCCACCGTTGCGGTGATCAGCGGGCAACTGCTGATGAGCCTGTTGATCGACCACTTCGGCTGGCTCGGCAATGCGGTCATTCCATTGGGGACTTCGCGAGGCGCGGCCCTGGTGCTCCTGGCCGCTGCCTTGGTGCTGATCTACAGGAGCAACGCCCTGCGTGAGCGCCGTGACGCCGATGCCGACGTCACGGCCTGTTCAGCCTAGGGCTGCCTGCGCAAGCGGCAGGCGCAGGATGGCGCGCAGTCCGGTCGCCTGGCCGACGTCGCGGGTTGGCGCGCCCTGGTCGGCTCGGGCTGCATGGGCGTCGGCCAGGGTGATGTCGCCGCCGTTGCGCCGGGCGTAGGCGCGGGCGATGGCCATGCCCAGGCCGGCGCCGTGCGCCGCGCCGGTCGCGCTGTGGTCGGCCGCCGTGCCGCCGTGGTGGAAGCGCTCGAAGACCTCCGCGTGGCGCGCCTTGGGGATGCCGGGACCGCTGTCGCGCACCTCGGCCTGGGCCATGCCGTCGATGGCGCCGACGGTCACCGTGATCTGCCCGCCCGGCGGGGTGTAGACGATGGCGTTGTGCACCAGGTTGGAGAGCGCCTCGTGCAGCTCGGCGCCTCGGGCCAGCACCGGGACTTCGGTCGGGGCGAGCGCGTCGGCCGACGAAGCCTGGTCCTGCGCGGGTTCCCAGCCCAGATCCTGGTTCTTCTCGTGGGCCAGCGTGAGGTATTGCAGCACCACGTCCTTGGCCACGGCATTGAGGTCCAGCCGCTCGGGCCGCTCGTCCGGCGGCGAGGTATCGCTCGCATGGGCCAGCGACAGCAGCTGTTCGCACAGGCGCCGGCTGCGCGAGATCTGGGTGATGATGGCGCGCAGGGTGGCGCGGTGCTGCTCAGGGTCTTTCTCGCGCAGCGCCACGCCGGCCTGCGTCATCATGATGGCCAGCGGCGTGCGCAGCTGGTGCGAGGCGTCGGCCAGGAACTGCGACTGCTGGTCGAGCAGTTCGCGGTAGCTGGCCACGTGCTGGTTCACAGCCGCGACCAGCGGCGCCACCTCGTGCGGCACGCCGCTGGTGTCCAGCGGCTTGAGCTCATGGGCCTGGCTGTCCAGCACCGACTTGCGCAGCCGCTCCAGCGGCTGGAGCGACCAGGTCACGCCCAGCCACACCAGCAGGATCACCACCAGCACCATGCGCGTGTCGCGGATCACCGCCTGCTGCGAAGTGATGGCCTGGGCATGGTCGCGTGGGTCGGTGCTTTCGGCGGCCTGGATCAGCAGGTCGAAGGCCTGGCCGTGGCCGTCGGTGACCTGGCTGCGCAGGGCCACCAGGCGCACGGGCCGGCCCTCGTAGATGCTTTCGTACCACACCGGTACCGGCGCGGCCGCGGATGCGGCCTGTGCCGAGGCCGACGCCGCCGGGGCCGACACAGCGGACGATTCCGGCAGCGCGATCGGCGGCGGCAGCGGCGGGCGCAGGGGTGGACGGGGTGGCGGCGAGGGCGGCGGCGGCGGCGGCGGTGCGGGCAGGTCCGCTTCGCCGAGCAGGGTGAGTCCTTCCGTCGCGGCGTTCCCGTCGACCCCATCGCGCGGCGTGAGGCCTACGTGCAGGTGCCGGTGCAGCAAGGCCGGCGCATCGTGCAGGGTCTGCAGCACGGAGGGCGGGGCGTCCAGGCGCAGCGAGCCGTCGGGCGCCAGACCGATGCCGCCGCGCAGGCCATTCACCGACTCGAGCATGGAGCGGTCGTAGGCGTCCTGCACTAGGTTGCGCATGGCGCGGTAGTCGTTCCAGCTGTCCATGGCCAGCAGGCCCAGGATGCCGGGGATCAGCAGCGTCAGCAGCCGCGCGCGGATGCCGAAGCGGTCCGGGTCAGTCCGGAAGATCTTCATGCGGGGCGCTCTCCGAAATGCTCTCCAGCATGTAGCCCAGGCCGCGTACCGTGGTGATGCGCACGTCGCCGCCGGCGAGCTTGCGGCGCAGGCGGTGCAGCACGAGTTCGATGGCGTCAGGCCCGGCGTTGCTGTCGGTCGGGAACACCTTGCCCGACAGCAGCGACTTCTCCACCGGCGAGCCGCTGCGCGCCAGCAGCACCGACAGCGCCGCGCTCTCCCGTGGCGTGAGCTGCAACAGCACGCCGCCCAGCGTGAAGGCGCGGCTGTCGTGCGGGCAGGACAACGAACCGCATTGCATCGGTGCGTGCGAGCGGCCGCGGCTGCGCCGCACCAGCGCGGTGAGTCGGGCCTCGAGCTCCTCGATGGCGAAGGGCTTGGTCAGGAAATCGTCGGCGCCGAGGTTCAGGCCCTTGACGCGGTCCTGCAGCGAGCCCTGCGCCGTCAGCACCAGCACCGGCGTGCGGTTCCCGGCCCGGCGCAGATCGGCGAGCACGGCCAGGCCGTGTTTGTCGGGCAGGCGCAGGTCGAGCACGATGGCGTCGTAGTCGTTGCCGGCGAGCAGCGCCTCGGCCGTGGCCGCGTCCGGCGCATGGTCGGGCACGAAGCTGCTCTGCTTGAAGGCACGCACCAGCCAGGAGGCCATTTCGGCTTCGTCTTCGACGAGAAGCAGGCGCATTTCAGTCAAGCCCGCAGCGCCAGGGCGCTGTATGGGCAATGTCGACGGGATGGGATTGATTCATGGCTGCAGCGGATTTTCGCCGAGGATCGGAAGTTTGGTTCGTCCGAACGCGTTCAGCCAGCCATGTAACCGCGGTGAACCCCGGTAAAGCCGAATCGGTCGATGCGCCCGGAGCGCCTCTGGCCGAGCGGAATTTGCGGCGACGGCTGCTTACATTGCGGACTGCCGTCCTACACGGGTGAGCCGTTGGATTTGGTACAAACTGGCGGTACCTTCAAAGGAGTCCATCATGGAAACCACAACCACCTCGAACAATCTCGGCCAGCCCAGCATGGCCGACCGCATGCAGCACAGCAAGATGCTGGTTGCGATCATCGCCGTGCTCGGCGTCACCGTCGCCGCTCTCGGCGCGGCGCTGGTCGTGAAAAGCTCGGACGCGCAACCCGGCCCCGCCATGGCGCCGGTTGCCGCTGTCACCGCGCCAGCGGCCCTCAGCGCGCCAGTCGCTCCGCTTGCGCCCCAGGCCGCGCCCGCCGTCAAGGCCGTCACGGCGCCGCAGCCGGCACCCAACTACGCCACCCAGACGGTGCAGCCCAAGGCGCCGGTCCAGGTCGCGCGCAATGACGTCTGCGTCTCGTGCGGCACTGTGGAAAGCGTTACGGCCGTGCAGCGCCAGGGTCAGGTCAACGGCGTGAACGTTGGCAACACCACGGTGGGCATCGGCACCGTGGCCGGCGGCCTGCTGGGCGGCTTGCTCGGCAACCAGGTCGGTGGCGGCACGGGTCGCACGGCTGCCACGGTGCTCGGCGTGGCCGGCGGTGCCTATGCCGGCAATGCCGTCGAGAAGAACATGAAGAAGGTCACCGTCTACGACGTGCGCGTGCGCATGGACAACGGCACCTACCGCCACATGGACATCTCGACCTCGGTGCCGGTCGGCTCGCGCGTCATCGTGGAAGGCAAGAACCTGCGCCTGGCCAACGGCAACGGCTAAGCACCCACGATGAGGAAACGGCGGCTTCGGCCGCCGTTTTCATTTGTCGATCACCCTGCGCGCGAACTGTTCGAGGTAGTCCATCAACTGGTTGGCGCCGGCCACGGCGGCGGGTTCGTCGCCCGAGGCGATGCCTTCGGCCAGCAGCATGTGGGCGCGTGCGCCTTCGGTGATCTCGCCTTCGTGCTGGTAGGCATACCAGAAGCGGCGCGACTGCACGATCAGCGGCACCACGCACTTCACGGCCGAGAGGTTGCGGCTGGCCTGGTGGTTGACCTGGTCGAGCTCGTGGTCGGCCGCCATGTATTCGTTGAGGTTGGCGCGGCTGGCGGCCTTCACCATCTTGGCGGCGCAGAGCACGATGTCCTTGCGCTGCTTGGCCGTGGCGCGCCGCGCCGAACAGGCCGCGATCAGGCATTCGAGCACGCGCCGGGTCTGCACCACGTCGAGGTGGTCGGCCAGGTCGATGTTGGACACCAGCAGACCGCGGCGCGGCTGCTGCACGATCAGGCCGCTCGACACCATGCGCAGCAGGGCCTCGCGCACCGGCGTGCGGCCCAGGCCCGTGCGTTCGGCCAGGTCGGCCTCGACCACCGGGCTGCCGGGCTCCAGTTGCAGCGTGGCGATCATGGTCTCCAGCGCGTCGAAGGCGAGGTCGGCGGCACGCCGCTTGGGCGCGGCGGCTGGTGCCATCGGAGGCTTCTGGACCGGGGTGGGGGCTGGCGTCATGTGGGGTGCGAAAAGAGAGCGGTGGGGGCGGGGTATTCTCCCATCCCCAGGCTCAGAGCCGGATGCCCCAGCCGAAGGGGTCGTCGTCCTCGATCAGCAGGGTGGCCTCGGCGCTGATGTGCGCGCGGCCTCGGATCGTGGGGACGACCTGGCCGCCTTCCAGCGTGTAGCTGGCTTCGAACACGCTGCCGATCACGCTGGCCTGGCGCCAGACCTCGCCGGGCGCGAGCTTCCCGTCGGCGGCCAGGCAGGCGATCTTGGCGCTGGTGCCGGTGCCGCAGGGCGAGCGGTCGTAGGCCAGGCCGGGGCACAACACGAAGTTGCGGCTGTCCGCGCCGTCCGTATCGTCGGCGAAGAGTTCGATGTGGTCGATCTCGGCGCCGTCCTGGCCGGTGACGCCTTGCACCGCCAGGGCTTCGCGCAGCAGCGAGGTGTAGGCGGTCAGCGCCGGCAGGTTGTCGCTGGCCACGCGCTGGCCGTGTTCGCTCACCAGGAAGAACCAATTGCCGCCATAGGCCACGTCGCCGCGCACCGTCCCGAAGCCCGGCACGTCGATCGCCACCTGGTGCAGGTGCCGGTACGCCGGTAGGTTGCGCACGCTCACCGCACCGTCGGCGTGCAGCGTGGCTGTGACGGTGCCCACCGGTGTCTCGATGCGGTGCTCGCCCGCGGTGATGCGCCCCATGTGGGCCAGCGTGGCCACCAGGCCGATGGTGCCGTGGCCGCACATGCCCAGGTAACCGGCATTGTTGAAGAAGATGACGCCGGCCGCCGCGTCGGGCGACACCGGTTCGCAGAGCAGGGCGCCGACGATCACGTCGCTGCCGCGCGGCTCGAGCGCCGTGGTGGCGCGCCAGGCGTCATGTTCGGATGCGAGCAGCGCGCGGCGCTCGGCCATGCTGCCGCGGCCGAGGTCGGGAAAGCCGCCAATGACCAGCCGCGTGGGTTCGCCGCCGGTGTGGGAGTCGATGATCTGGATGCGTTTCATGTCTTTGGCATTCAAGGCGTGACAGGTTTTTTCAGCGTTGCATTGTGCGTCTTCGCGGCCTGCGCGCGCTGGCCCCGGCGGCGCTGCAGCCAGGCCTCCCATTCGCCGACCATGCCGCGGCGGAAGAAGGACACGCACACCACGAAGGTCAGGCCGGTGATGATGGTCACCACGCCGCCGAGTTCCGCAAGGTAGTTCTGTAGGCTCACCACCAGCGCCGCGCCCAGCACCGGGCCCCAGCTCGTGCCCAGGCCGCCGAGCAGCGTCATCAGCAGCGTTTCGGTGGAGGTGCTCAGCATCACGTCGTTGAGCGCGGAGAGTTGCAACACCAGGGCTTTCATCGAGCCGGCCAGGCCGGTGAACGCGGCCGACAGCATGAAGGCGTAGAGTTTGCAGCGGTCGGTGTCGTAGCCCAGCGAGACGGCGCGCGGCGCATTGTCGCGCAAGGCCTTGAGCGACTGGCCGAACGGCGAGTGCACGATGCGGTGGATCGCCAGGAACCCCGCCACGAACACCGCCAGCGTGAAGTAGTACATGTGGTTGTCCACCGACAGGTCGACCAGGCCGAGCAGCTTGCCGCGCGGAATGCCCTGCATGCCGTCCTCGCCGCCGGTCCAGGGCATTTGCACCGCGAGGAAATAGGCGATCTGCGACAGCGCCAGCGTGATCATCGAGAAATAGATGCCGGTGCGGCGGATGGCCAGCGTGCCGATGAGCCAGCCGATGGCCGTGGCCACCAGCATGCCGGCCAGTATGGCCAGCTCCACCGGAAAGCCGTGGTCGGCCAGCTTGATCATCAGGATGCCGGTGGTGTAGCCGGACCAGCCGAAGAAGGCCGCATGGCCGAACGACACCAGGCCGGTGAAGCCGATCAACAGGTTGAAGGCCAGCGCGAACAGCGCATAACACAGCACCTTCATGATGAACACCGGATAGACGAGTTCCGGGAACACCGGCACCAGCACGGCGGGAATCAGCAGCGCCAGCAGGACGCGGATCGGGGTCGGGATGTTTTTCAGCATGGCTTATTTCTCTTTACCGAACATGCCGGCGGGGCGCATCAGCAGCACCACGGCCATGATCACGAACACCACGACCGTGGAGCCTTCGGCGTAGAACACCTTGGTCAGGCCTTCGAGCAGGCCGAGCGCCAGGCCGGTGAGGATCGCGCCCATGATCGAGCCCAGGCCCCCGATCACCACCACGGCGAACACGATGTTCAGCAGGTTCGCACCCATGAGCGGCGTGATCTGCATGATGGGCGCGGCCAGCACACCGGCGATGCCGGCCAGCGCCACGCCGAAGCCGTAGGTGAGGGTGATCATCAGCGGAATGTTCACGCCGAAGGCTTGCAGCAGCTTCGGGTTCTCGGTGCCGGCGCGCAGCAGGGCGCCGAGCTTGGTCTTCTCGAACAGGTACCAGGTCACGGCGCAGATCAAGAGCGAGGCCACGACCACGAAGCCGCGGTAGATCGGCATGAACATGAAGCCGAGATCGACGCCGCCCTGCAGCAGCGCGGGCGGGTCGTAACTCGAACCCGAGATGCCGTAGAAGTGGCGGAAGACGCCTTCCAGGATCAGCGCCACGCCGAAGGTCAGCAGCAGGCCGTAGAGGTGGTCCAGGTGGTAGAGCCGCTTGAGCAGCGTCTTCTCGAGCAGCACGCCGAGCGCGCCGACGATGAGTGGCGCCACGACGAGCATCGCCCAGAAATTCAGCTTGAACTCGGGGCCGAGCAGCATCGGCAGTTGCGTGAAGCCGATCCACGCCAGGAACGCGGCCACCATGAACTGCGCGCCGTGCGCGAAGTTGATGATGTTGAGCAGGCCGAAGATGATGGCCAGGCCCATGCTGAGCACGGCGTAGAAGCAGCCGTTGATCAGGCCCACCAGCAACTGCGCCATCAGCGACTGCATCGGAATGTCGAACATAGGTTTTCGTGTCCTGCGTGGATCAAACCCGTTCGCACTGAGCGGGTCGTTGTGCTTTGAAGTCCGCTCATCCTGAGCTTGTCGAAGGACGACAGGCTCAGCCCGAACGGGGATATGACGAACGGGTGACAGGGATTACTTGGCGACCTGGCAGGCCGGGCTGATGGCGGGGTACACGTCCGCACCCTTGAGCACGGTCTTGACCTTGTAGTAGTCCCATGGCACCTTGGATTCGGAAGGCGACTTGACCTGCAGCAGCAGCATGTCGTGCACCAGTGCGCCGTCTTCGCGCAGCTTGCCGTGGCGGATCACCGCGTCGTCGATGGTCATCTTGCGCAGTTGCGCCATCACCGCCTTGGCTTCGTCCGTGCCGGCCGCCTGCACGGCCTTCAGGTAGCTGAGCGTGGCCGAATACACCCCGGCCTGGGCGGCGGTGGGCATGCGCTTTTGCTTCTCGAAGAATTTCTTCGACCAGGCGCGCGAACGCTCGTCGAAGTCCCAGTAGAAGGCTTCGCTCAGGTACATGCCCTGGGCTTTTTCCAGGCCGATGCTGTGCACGTCGGAGATGTAGGTGAGCAGCGGCGCCACCACCTGCTTGCGCGTGATGCCGTATTCGTTGGCCTGCTTGATGGCGTTGACCGTGTCGTTGCCGGCGTTGGCCAGCGCGATCACGTCGGCGCCCGAAGCCTGGGCCTTGAGCAGGAAGGACGAGAAATCGCCGCCGGGGAAAGGATGGCGCGAGCTGCCGACCACCTTGCCGCCGTCGGCATTGATGACTTCGGTGGCGTCCTTCTCCAGCGAGTGGCCGAAGGTGTAGTCGGCGGTGATGAAGTACCAGCTCTTCTTGCCTTCCTTCACCAGGGCGCGCGCGGTGCCGGCGGCCAGGGCATAGGTGTTGGTGGTCCACTGCGCTGTGAGCGCATTGCACTTCTCGCCGAGGATGGCGGTGGCCAGGCCCGAGGACGGCATGACGATGCGGTTCTTTTGCTTGGCGATTTCCATCACCGCGAGCGCGGTGGATGCGGTGGGGAAGTCGGTCACCATGTCGACCTTGCCCTGGTCGAACCAGCCGCGCGCCAGGTTGGCCGCCACGTCGGGCTTGTTCTGGTGGTCGGCGAAGACCAGCTCCACAGGCTTGCCGAGCACCTTGCCGCCCATCTCCTCGATGGCCAGGCGCGCCGCCGTCACCGAGCCCTGGCCCGACAGGTCGGAGTAGATGCCGGACAGGTCGTTCAGCACGCCGATCTTGACGACGTCGTCGCTGACCTGCGCTTGGGCGGCGATGGCGGCACAGGCAGCGAGCGCGACGGAGAGTTTCTTGAATTGCATGAAGGACTCCAGAGGTTGAAGAGAGAAAGACAAAGGAAAATTTCAGATGCCGAGCAGTTCGTCCAGGCGGCTTTGCTTGGCGGCCACTTCTGAGGCGGCGATCGTCTCCACCACACGTCCGTGCTCGATCACGTAGTGCCGGTCTGCGAGGTGCTTGGCGAAGCGGAAGTTCTGCTCCACCAGCACCAGGGTGAAACCGCGCGCCTTGAGCTCGCGGATCACCTGGCCGAGCTTCTGCACGATCACCGGGGCCAGGCCTTCGGTGATCTCGTCGAGCAGCAGCAGGTTGGCGCCGGTGCGCAGGATGCGGGCCATGGCCAGCATCTGCTGCTCGCCGCCCGAGAGCCGCGTGCCGGGGCTGTGCGCGCGTTCCTTCAGATTGGGGAACATGCCGTAGATCTGCTCCAGCGACATGCCGCCGTCGCCGACCTTGGGCAACAGCAGCAGGTTTTCCTCGGCCGTGAGCGAGGCGTAGATGCCGCGCTCCTCCGGGCAATACCCCAGGCCGAGCCGCGCGATGCGGTGCGGCGGCATGGCGATGGTTTCCTTGCCGTCCACCATGATCGAGCCGGTGCGTTTGCCCACCAGGCCCAGGATGGACCGCAGCGTGGAGGTGCGGCCCGCGCCGTTGCGGCCCAGCAGCGTCACGCATTCGCCGGCCTTCACCTCCAGATTGATGCCCTGCAGCACGTGCGATTCGCCGTACCAGGCGTTCAGGTCCTTGATGGACAGGACCGTGGAGGACTTCGTGTCAGACATGTTCTTCCTCTTCCGTGCCCATGTAGGCTTCGCGCACCGCGGGATCGATGCTGACCTGTGCGTACGGCCCTTCGGCCAGGATTTCGCCGCGCTGCAGCACGGTGATGGTGTCGCTGATGTCGGCCACCACCTTCATGTTGTGTTCCACCATCAGGATGGTGCGCTGGGCCGAGACCTGCTTGATCAGGTCCTTGATGCGGTCCACGTCCTCGTGGCCCATGCCCTGCGTGGGCTCGTCGAGCAGCAGCAGTTCGGGGTCGAGCGCGAGCGTGGTGGCGATCTCCAGCGTGCGTTTGCGGCCGTAGGGCAGGTCGCCCGCGAGCAGGTGCGATGCGTTGGACAGGCCGACCTGGTCGAGCAGGGCCATGGCCTGCGGATCGAGCGTGTGCAAGGCCGCCACGGGCTGCCAGAAGCGGTAATCCAGCCCGGCCTTGCGCTGCAGCGCGATCTTCACGTTCTCCAGCACGCTGAGCTGGGGGAACACCGCCGAGATCTGGAACGAGCGCACGATGCCGCGGCGCGCGGTCTGCGCGGGTTTCTCGTGCGTGATGTCGATGCCGTTGAAGGCAATGCTGCCCGCGCTCGGAATGTGGAACTTGGTGAGCAGGTTGAACACCGTCGTCTTGCCCGCGCCGTTCGGCCCGATGAGCGCGTGGATCGAGCCGCGGCGCACTTTCAGGTCGACACTGCGCACGGCGACGAAGCCGCGGAACTCCTTGGTAAGTCCCTTGGTCTCCAGGATGATGTCAGGCTGCATGCGTGGTTTCCTCTGCGGAGTGGTCTTGGGAATGGAGTGCGGCCAGCGTGGCCACGCGTACCGGCGAAAGCGGCGGCCTCGGCGCGGTGGGCGCCCAGCCGAACATGAACCGTGTGGCCGCGCCGCAGACCCGGCCCTGGCAGGCGCCCATGCCGCAGCGGGTGTGCAGCTTGGCGTCGGTCCAGTCGTTGCGCGGCGCCAGTTCGGCGTGGCGCACGTCTTCGCAGCGGCAGACCAGGGTGTCGGGCGCGGCCAGCCGGCGCAGGGGCTCGGCGAGTGCGAAGCGCTGGTGCAGCGTGGCGGCGAAGGCGTCCCAGCGCGCCAGTTCGCCACGCCGGGCTTCGGCCAGCGCGATGGCGCCCACGGCTGCATGCCCGGCCATCGCCCCCTGGACCAGGGCGCGGTCGCTGCCGCCCACGCCGGTGTTCTCGCCGGCGGCGTAGATGTCGGCCCGGCTGGTCGCCTGCATCGCGTCGACCGTGAGGGCGGGCGCGCCATGGCGCATTTCCACCGCGCAGCCCAGGTGTTGGCCGAGTTCGGTGTTCGGCACCAGGCCGAAGCCGCAGGCCAGCCGGTCGCAGGCGATGACTTCCTCGCCCTGCGTGCCGCGCCGCAGCCGCACCGCTTCCACATGGCCGTCGCCCTGTGCCGACAAAACATGGCGGCCCGTGCGGTACGACGCGTCGAACAGGCCCAGCGATTGCACCGCCTTGCCTGGCCACCGTGCCAGCGCCGCAGCGAAGCCGGCGACGGCCTGGAATCCGGCCTGCTCGGCGATGCGCACCACGTGCGCGCCGGCCTTGCGGGCGGTGGCGGCGGCGGCCAGCAGCAAGGGGCCGCTGCCGGCGATCACGATGCGTTCCCCGGCCACCGGCAGGCCGGACTTGACCAGCGCCTGCAGCGCGCCGGCACCGGTCACGCCGGGCAGCGTCCAGCCCGGGAAGGGCAGCAGCAGTTCACGGGCGCCGGTGCACAGGATCAGTTTTTTCCAGCCGATGCGCCAGCCACGTTCGGCATCTTCGAGCAAGAGCTCAGAAGGCGCGGTCGCGGCGATGACGCGCGTGCCGCTGACGAGACGGATGTTGGCGCAGCGTGCGATCGCGTTGCGCCTTTGCATGGCTGCGATCGGCAATTCGACACCCGGCCCGTCGCGCCAGATCTGGCCGCCGGGTGCGGGGTTGTCGTCGACGATCACGATGTGGGCGCCGCTGGGCGCGGCAGCCAGGGCGGCGGCCAGGCCCGCGGGGCCGGCACCGATGATCAGCACGTCGCAATGTTCGATGGCAGAGCCGCTCATGCGGAGGTCTCCACGACCATGCCGTCTTCGCACCGGGTCTGGCAGGCCAGGCGGCGCCGGCCGTCGATGTCCACGCGGCATTCGTGGCAGATGCCCATGCCGCAAAAAGGTGCGCGGGCCTGGCCCAGCACCGAGCGGCGGGCCGTGCCCATGTCGGCGCTGCCTGCGATACGTAGGGCGGCCGCAACCGAGGTACCGGCACGGACCGATAGCGTCTGGCCGTTGATGCGGAGTGCCACGGTTTCTGTCTTTTTCATGCGGTTGCGGTGGCCGTGAAACGCTCGGCGGCATAGGGCGTGGGGTCGAATGCGGGCGCCGCGCCCGTCATCAGCTCGGCCAGCAACTGCGCCGTGCCGGTGGCCGTCGTCACGCCCAGGCCCTCGTGGCCGACGGCCAGCCACAGGCCTTCGCGCCAGGGGTGGCGGCCGAGCAGCGGCAGGCTGTCGGGCGTGGCGGCGCGCAGGCCGGTCCAGCTGCGAATCGCGTTGAGGTCGCCCAGCGCCGGGATGTAGCGCAGCGCGCGCTGCAGCATCTGCGCCACCATGGGGGCTTCGACCGCCATGTCGGTGGTGTCGAACTGGCGCGACGAGCCGATCAGCAGCTGCCCCGTGGGCCGCGGCTGCAGGTTGAAGGCCACCGAAGGGCCTTCGGCATGGTGCGCGCTGGTGATGTAGCCGAGCTCCACCAGTTGGTGGTGCACGGTGCCGGGGTAGCGATCGGTGATCAGCAGGTGGCCTTTCTTGGGCCGGATCGGGAGTTCGGGGCACAGTGCCGTGGCGTGGATGCCATTGGCCAGCAGAATCTGCGGCGCGCGGCGCTGCGTGCCATCGGCGAGCCGCACATGGCCGGCCTCGATGGCCACGACTTCGGCGGCTTCGATGTGGATGTTGCTGCCACCATCGCCCAGCAACCAGCGCGCGGCATTGGGTGCGTAGACGATGCCGTCGCCGGTGACTTCCAGCGCACCGGCAAGGCCCGGGCGCAGCGCGGGTTCGGCGGTGGCCAGTTGATTGGCGCTGAGCAGCCGGCAATCGATGCCATGCTGGCCCAGGCGTTGCTGTTTTTCTTCGGCCGCAACCATCTCGGCATCATCGGCCGCCACCCACAGCGTGCCGCACGGGCTGAACGCGCAGTCGTCCGCCATGCGCGGCACGAGACTGCGCCACAGCGCGAGCGAATGGCGGCTCAACGCGAGTTCGGCCGGGTTGTCGTCCATCACCACCAGGTGGCCCATGCCCGCGCCGGTGGCGCCGCCGACGCCTGCATCGAGCACCAGCACCTGCTGGCCGGCCTGCGCCAGCGCATGGGCACAGGCCGCACCGACGATGCCGGCACCGATGACGATCACGTCGGCTTGCATGGGCTGCATGGGCTGAAGTCGGCTCGGGGCTCGGTTGGCTCAGTAGCTTGCGAGCGCGGTCGGAACGGCGTTCTTGAACGTGAACACCGTGATCGGGGCCTGCGTCATGTTGCCCTTCTCGTCGTAGGTGTAGGTGCCGGCCACGCCCTTGTAGTTGGCCTTGTAGATTTCCGCGCCGACCTTGTTCGGGTCGATGGAGTTGGCCTTCTGCATGGATTCGCCGATCAGCATCATCTGGTCATAGAACGAGGGGCCGTAGGCATCGGCGTCGAGCTTGAAGCGCGCCTTGTACTTGGCCTTGAACGCCGGACCGCCGGCGGCTTTCTCCAGCATCGAGCCGCCCTGGGCGCAGAACACCGTGTCGTTCACCGCGTCGCCGCCGAGCTTGCCCATCTCGGGGCTGCACAGCGTGTCGCCGCCGAGCAGCTTGGCATTCAGGCCGAGCTGCTTCATCTGGCGCGTCATCGGTGCGGCCTGGGGGGCATAGCCACCGAAGAAGATGGCTTCGGGTTGCTTGGCTTTGAGCGTGGTCAGGATCGACAGGAAATCCGTCGCCTTGTCGGTGGTGAATTCCTGGCCGACGACGGTCAGGCCCTGCTTCTTGGCTTCCTTGGTGAACTCGTCGGCCACGCCCTGGCCGAAGGCCGTGCGGTCGTCGATCACGGCGACCTTCGTCACCTTCAGCACCTTGGCCGCGTAGATGGCCATGTTCGAGCCGATCTGCGTATCGCTGGCGATGATGCGGAACAGGTTCTTGTAGCCGCCTTCGGTGACCTTGGGGTTGGTGCCCACGGTGGACACCATCGCGCCGCCGTTGCTGTAGACGCGCGAGGCGGGGATCGCCACACCGGAGCAGTACGGGCCCATCACGTATTTCACGCCGCTGTCGACCAGCTTCTGCGCCACGTTGACGCCGGACTTGGCGTCGCACTGGTCGTCTTCGGACTGCAGTTCGAACTTCAGCGTTTTGCCGCCGACCACGATTTTCTTCGCATTGAGTTCCTCGACGGCGAGGCGCACGCCATTTTCATTGTCCTTGCCGGCGAAGGCGTTGGGGCCCGAGAGCGGGCCGGTCTGGCCGATGGTGACGACCTGTTCCTGCGCGCTGGCCTGGGTGGCGCAGGCCAGCACGGCGAGGCCGAGGGCGGAGAGAAGGTGGGGGCGGACGTTCATGGGTGTCTCCTAGTGGTGTGAGGGAAGGAAATCAGGCAACCGACTGGTACTTGGCGGGGCGCGTGGCCAGCGCCTTCTTGACGATGTTCTCGATGAAGGCGCGTTCCTCGCCGACCAGCGGCAGGCGCGGGCGGCGCATGTGTTCCGTGCCCACGCCGACCAGCAGGTCGATGAGCTTGAGGTTCTGCACGAGCTTGGTGGACACGTCCAGGTGCAGCATCGGCGTCATCCATTGGTACAGCTTCAGCGCTTCGGCCCACTGGCCGGCCTTCATCAGGTCGTACAGCGCCACGGTTTCGCGCGGGAAGGCGCAGCCCACGCCGGCCAGCAGGCCGTCGCAGCCCAGGGCCAGGCCTTCGTAGGCCAGGTCGTCCACGCCGAGGAACAGCTGGTAGCGGTCGCCCAGCACGTTGCGCAGGTCGGTGATGCGGCGGATGTTGTCCGTGCTTTCCTTGATGGCGACGATCTCTTCGCAGTCGGCGAGTTCGACCATGTGCTCCGGCTTCAGGTCGACGCGGTAGGCCACGGGGTTGTTGTAGACCATGATCGGCTTGGCCGCGGCCTTGGCCATGGTGCGCACGTTCAGCATGGCTTCGCGCGCATCGGCCACGTAGATCACGGACGGCATGACCATGAAGCCGGCCACGCCGAGCTTGTTCGCGCCGTCGATGTAGCGCAGGGCTTCACGCGTGCTGGTTTCGGACACGTTGGCCAGCACCGGGATGCGGCCATCGGCGGCCTCGAGCGCGATCTTCGCGACCTGCAGCTTTTCTTCGAGCGACAAGGTGCTGGCTTCGCCGAGCGAGCCGCAGGTCACCAGGCCGTGGATGCCGTTGCGGATCTGGAAGTCGATGTGTTTGGCGGTCCCGGCGGCATCGATGCTCTCGTCGGCGTGGAACTTGGTGGTGATGGCGGGGAAGATGCCTTGCCAGCGTGGATTCTGCATGGGGTTTGCTCCTGGAAATAAGAGGTTGTGCGAGGTGAGGCGCGGTTGGGCGAAGGAAGTAAACGCTTCGTTGGAAGCAATTGTTAATATATTAGTGGAATATTTAAAATATCTTGTCAGGGTATTTAGCAGGTTGCGTGCCAGCTCGTTGTGCGCTTGTGGCAGCGGGAAATCGATGGTTTCTGCGCTTCGGCCGGCGGCTGCGGGCCGGTTTGGCGCATCACGGGCACTACATTGAGGCGCGTGCCGCGTTTTGGGGCTGCGGCTGCGATACGGGGCGTCTGGCGATGGCCTGATGCCTGCCTGACGCTGGCCTGGGGCCTTGGGCCGAGCGGCCAGCGGGCCACCGCAGGCGGCGGCACAATCGAAGGCCCCCCGGCGCGCTCCGGCTCGCTTCGGTCGCGCATCTCGCCGCTTGCCGTTCCCCGTCTCCGTTCTTCGTTTCCGCCAAGGTCTTCATGCTGGTTCAAGATGGTCTGCCGACGCCCGCGCGTTATCACGCGATGGGCGTCATCATTCTCGGTATCGCCCTGTCCGTGCTCGATGGCACGATCGTCAACCTCGCGCTGCCCGGCATCGCCCGGGACCTGCATGTCACCGCACCGCAGACGGTGTGGGTGGTCAACGCCTACCAGGTGGCCACGCTCGGCCTGCTGCTGCCGTGCGCGGCGCTGGGCGACCAGATCGGCTACCGGCGCGTTTACCTCTGGGGCCTGTCGCTGTTCACCCTGGCCTCGCTGGGCTGCGTGATGGCCAACTCGCTGGCCGGACTGGTGGCCGCGCGTGCGCTGCAGGGCCTGGGCGCGGCGGGCATCATGGCGGTGAACGGCGCGCTGGTGCGGCTGATCTATCCCCGAAAGCTGTTCGGCCGCGGCGTGGCGATCAATTCCATGGTGGTGGCTTTCGCCTCGGTGGCCGGGCCGACGGTGGCCGCGGCCATCCTGTCGATCGCGCCCTGGCCGTGGCTGTTCGCCCTGAACGTGCCGCTGGGTGTGGTGGTGCTGATCCTCGGCCGCAGCTCGCTGCCAGTGAACGCGCCCCGGCACGGCGAACCGATCCGGATCGCGCCGCTGGACGTGCTGCTCAACGCCCTGATGTTCGGCCTGGTGTTCCTCGGCGCCGACGCGCTGGGCACCCGGGTGGCGGCCGGCGGTGGCGCCGCCGAGGCGGCCGGGCCGGTGATCATGCTGCTGGTCGGTCTGGCGATCGGGGTGTTCTACGTGCGGCGGCAGTTGCAGCTGGAGAAGTGCCAGGCCACGCCGGTGTTCCCGCTCGACCTGTTGCGCATCCCGGTGTTCGCCCTGTCGATGTGCACCTCGGTCGGGGCGTTTGCGGCGCAGATGCTGGCCTACATCGCGCTGCCGTTCCTGCTGCTCGACACCTACGGCCTGTCTCACCTGAAGACCGGCGCCCTCATCACCGCCTGGCCGGTGGCCATCGTGGTCGTGGCGCCGATCGTCGGCCGGCTGATCGGCCGCATTCCGGACGGGCTGCTCGGCGGAATCGGGCTGGGTCTGCTGGCCTGCGGCCTGGCGCTGCTGGCGGCGCTGCCCGCCCAGCCGAGCGACCTGGCCATCGCCTCGCGCATGGCGCTGTGCGGCGCGGGCTTCGCCGTGTTCCAGTCGCCGAACAACCACACCATCCTGACCAGCGCGCCGGCACACCGTTCCGGCGGCGCCAGCGGCATGCTCGGCACCGCACGGCTCACCGGGCAGACGCTGGGCGCGGTGCTGCTGGCGATCATCTTCACCGTGGTCGATGCCCACGGCGGGCGCGGACCGGTGCTGGCGCTGGCGCTGGCCGCCGGCTTCGCCGCCACCGCGGGCCTGTTCAGCAGCCTGCGCCTGCGGCATGCGCCGGTGCACGCAAACCTATAATCAAAGGTTCAAATAAATCAAGCGGTTACCGACGTCCAGGGCCTTCGGCAGGCCTGCCGCTTGAATGAACGCCACGGCACCCACACATTGCGCAACATGACCACTCCAACCTTCACCGTCGCCGACATCCGCAAGAGCTTCCTCGATTTCTTCGCCTCGAAGGGCCACACGGTGGTGCCCAGCAGTTCGCTGGTGCCGGGCAACGACCCGACGCTGATGTTCACCAACTCCGGCATGGTGCAGTTCAAGGACGTGTTCCTCGGCACCGACAAGCGCCCCTATGTGCGCGCGGCGTCGGTGCAGGCCTGCCTGCGCGCCGGTGGCAAGCACAACGACCTGGAAAACGTGGGTTACACCGCGCGCCACCACACCTTCTTCGAGATGCTGGGCAACTGGAGCTTCGGCGACTACTTCAAGCGCGAGTCGCTGAAATGGGCCTGGGAACTGCTGACCCAGGTCTACAAGCTGCCGGCCGAACGGCTGCTGGCCACGGTCTACGCCGAGGACGACGAGGCCTACGACATCTGGACCAAGGAAATCGGCCTGCCGCCCGAGCGCGTGATCCGCATCGGCGACAACAAGGGCGGCCGCTACAAGTCCGACAACTTCTGGATGATGGCCGACACCGGCCCTTGCGGCCCGTGCTCGGAAATCTTCTACGACCATGGTGAGCACATCCCCGGCGGCCCGCCCGGCAGCCCTGGTGAAGACGGCGACCGCTTCATCGAGATCTGGAACAACGTGTTCATGCAGTTCGACATGGCCGAGGACGGCTCCGTCACCCCGCTGCCCGCGCCCTGCGTGGACACCGGCATGGGCCTGGAGCGGCTGGCCGCCATCCTGCAGCACGTGCACAGCAACTACGAGATCGACCTGTTCGACGCGCTGATCAAGGCTGCCGCTCGCGAAACAGGCTGTACCGACCTGACCAACAAGAGCCTGTTCGTCATCGCCGACCACATCCGCGCCACCTCGTTCCTGGTGAGCGACGGCGTGATCCCCGGCAACGAAGGCCGCGGCTACGTGCAGCGCCGCATCATCCGCCGCGCCATCCGCCACGGCTACAAGCTGGGCCAGGGCAAGCCGTTCTTCCACAAGCTCGTGCCTGACCTCGTGGCGCTGATGGGCGACGCCTACCCGAACCTGGCAAAGCAGCAGCAACGCATCGTCGAAGTGCTCAAGGCGGAAGAAGAGCGTTTCTTCGAGACGCTGGCCAACGGCATGGAAATCCTGGACGCGGCGCTGGCCGATGGCGTGAAGGTGCTGCCCGGCGAGGTCGCCTTCAAGCTGCACGACACCTACGGCTTCCCGCTGGACCTGTCGGCCGATGTCTGCCGCGAGCGCGGCGTGGAAGTCGACGCGGCGGGCTTCAACGCCGCCATGGAGGCGCAGAAGGCCAAGGGCCGCGCCGCCGGCAAGTTCAAGATGGACCGGGCGCTCGAATACACCGGTGAGAGCAATCTGTTCACCGGCTACGACCAATTGGAAGCTGCTGCGAAAGTCATAGCACTTTACGCAGATGGCGTCAACGTCAGCACGCTAAAGGAAGGTCAAACCGGCACGGTGGTGCTGGACACCACGCCGTTCTATGCGGAATCCGGCGGCCAGGTCGGCGACGAGGGCGTCCTCGTTGGCGCGGCTGGCACCTTCGAAGTCGGGGACACGCAGAAGATCAGGGCCGACGTCTTCGGCCACCAGGGCACGCTGGCCCAGGGCGAAATCAAGGTTGGCGATAGCGTCACCGCCCGCGTCAACACCGCCCTGCGCGCGGCCACCGTGCGCAACCACAGCGCCACCCACCTGATGCACCTGGCCCTGCGCAAGGTGCTGGGCGAACACGTGCAGCAGAAGGGTTCGCTGGTCAACGCCGAGCGCACGCGTTTCGACTTCGTGCACAACGGCCCGGTCACCGACGCGCAGATCCGCGAGATCGAAGCCCTGGTCAATGCCGAAGTGCTGGCCAACGAGGCCACGGACGCGAGCGTGATGGACATGGAATCCGCGCAAAAGACCGGCGCCATGATGCTGTTCGGCGAAAAGTACGGCGAGACCGTGCGGGTGCTGACCATCGGCAACAGCAAGGAGCTGTGCGGCGGCACCCATGTGCAGCGCACCGGCGACATCGGCCTGTTCAAGGTCGTGGGCGAAGGCGGGGTGGCCGCTGGCGTGCGCCGCATCGAGGCCGTCACCGGCCTGAACGCGCTGCACTACCTGCAGGGCCTGGAAGACACCGTGGCGCAGACCGCCAGCAGCCTGAAGGTGCCGCCGGCCGAGTTGCAGGCGCGCGTGGCGCAGTCCATCGACTATGCACGCGGCCTCGAGAAGGAACTGTCCGTGCTCAAGGCCAGGCTGGCGTCGAGCCAGGGCGACGAACTGGTGCAGCAGGCCATCGACCTGAAGGGCGTGAAGTTCCTCGCGGCCAAGCTCGAAGGCGCCGACGTGAAGGCGCTGCGCGAAACCATGGACAAGCTCAAGGACAAGCTCAAGACCGCGGTGATCGTGCTCGCCGTGGCCGAGGGTGACAAGGTCCAGCTCGCCGTGGGTGTGACCAAGGACACGACCGACAAGGTCAAGGCCGGCGAACTCGTCAACTTCATCGCGCAGCAGGTCGGCGGCAAGGGCGGCGGCAAGCCGGACATGGCCATGGCCGGCGGCACCGATGCGAGCAAGCTGCCGGCGGCGCTGGCGTCGGTGCAAGGCTGGGTGGCAGAGCGGCTCTGATTTCGAAAAGCACACCCTGAACGGATGCCGGACCCTGTCCGGCATTTTTCATGGATCCGTCGTCGTCGGCGCGAAAGCCACGGCGGCCACGTCCTCGTGCCGCAGCGCGGCGCCCAGGGCCGACAGGCTTTCGAAGTCGGTGTCGCCCAGCGCTGAGCGGGCCAGGGTTTCGGCGCGCCTGGCCGCGCGCGCCTCGTTGACCTCGCGCGACTTGCCGTGTGCGCCGTGCACCTTGCCCGCATAGCCGAGCAGGCGTGCGGCCGCGCGCGGACGGCCTTCGAGCGCGGCCAGCAGCGCCAGGTTGTCGGCCGCATACACCTGGGCGTCGAAATGCAGCACCTGCGGCCAGCTGGCCTCGGCCAGGCTGCGGGCCTGGGCCGTGTCGTCCTTGGCCAGCCAGGCGGCAGCCAGGTGCATCTGCACCAGCAGCAGCGTGGCCAGGTGGCGCGTGCCGGCCAGCCGTGCCTGCAGCGCGAGGTAGCGCGCGATGGCGGCATCGACGCGGCCGGCGGCGAGCTCCATGTAGCCGATGATGTCCTCGCCGCGCAGCAGCGCTTCGGAATAGCCGGCCTGGGAGTCGAGCCGGGCTTTCTGCAGCAGCAGTTCGATGGTGTCGTCGTACGCACCGGCCACGAAGCGGCAGGTCAGGCTGGCGAAGAGGCCATAGCTGCGCACGATCGGCGGCCAGGCCGGGTCTTCGATGGCCCACATCTCGGCCATCGCCGCGCCCTGTTCCTCGGCCTGCTGGGCGCCGTAGGTCAGTGCGTAGACCAGTGCGGCCAGGGCGTGGTAGAGGTTGCGCTGCTCGCCAGGCTGGTCGCGGTACAGCTCGGCGGCGCGGCGCGCCAGGCGCCGCCCGAGCGCGGGCTGGCGGTAGGCCCAGAAGTAGGCGGCACGGCTGCACCAGCGCGCCTGCAGACCGGGCGGCAGGGCTTCGGTGACCAGCGGCGCGGTGATCTCCCACACGTAGCGGCGTTCGCGCCGGCGGTCGCTGGTCAGCGCCTCGGCCAGGCCTGGCGCCATGGCGACGGCGGAAGCGGGGTCGTTCTCCAGCGCCCAGGCCAGCGCTTCGCGGCCGTTGCCGAGGTCCGGGGCGAGCGCGGCATACCAGTCGTCGATGCGCTGCCGGCCGCTGAAGAAGTCGATGTCGGCCTGTTCCAGCAGCCGGCGCATGGCCAGCGCGTGGCGGCGGCGCACGCCGGCTTCCTCGCCGGCGGCCTGCAGCAGTTCGAGCGCGTAGCTGCGCGGCGTCTCGAGCAGCCGGTAGCGCGGGATCTCGTCGGCCTCGGGTGTCTCGCCGTCGGCGATGACCAGCGAACGGTCCACCAGCGAGCCGAGCACGTCGATCACGGTCCAGGCGTCGAGCGTGTCGTCCAGCAGCACCTGCTGCGCGAGCTTGAGCGAGAAGCCGCCGACGAAGACGCCGAGCATGCGGAATACCTTCTGCTCAGCGGGCTCGAGCAGGCCGTAGCTCCATTCGAGCGCGGCGCGCAGCGTCTTCTGCCGGGCCGGCGCGCCGCGGCTGCCGCCGCTGAGCAGGCGCAGCCGGGTGTTGAGCGACGCGCCGAGCTGAGCCAGGCCGAGCAGCGGCACACGTGCGGCTGCGAGCTCGATGGCCAGTGCCAGGCCGTCGAGCTGGCGGCAGATGTCGATCACCGCGGGCAGGTTGCTTTCGCCGAGGACGAAGCGCCGGTCGGCCGCCTGCGCCCGTTGCGCGAACAGGGCCACGGCGCCGAAGGCCATGGCGTCCTGGGGCGCGACGTCGCCGTCGGGCAGCGACAGGCCGTCGAGCCGGTACACCCATTCGCCGGGCAGCTTGAGCGGCGCCTGGCTGGTCACCAGCACCTGCAGATCCGGCGCGGCCACGTGCAGCGCATTGATCACCCGCGCGACCTCGTCAATGAGGTGCTCGGCGTTGTCGATGGCCACCAGCATCGACAGCGGTCGCAGTGCCTCGATCAGCGAACGCAGCGGATCGCCGTGGCCCGACTGCAGGCCCAGCGCCTCGACGATGCTGCTGGCCACGAATTCGGGCGAGGACAGCGGTGCGAGATCGACCCAGGCCACGCCGTGCGGGAACGCGCCGCGCCGCTCGTGCAGCAGCCACTGCGCCAGCAACGACTTGCCGATGCCGCCGGCGCCGACGATGGTGAGCAGTCTCTGCTCGGCCATGAGCGCGCCGAGCCGGGCCATGTCGAGCTCGCGGCCGATCAGTGGCGTGAGCACATGGGGCAGGTTGGTGGGCACCGGCAGGGCGGCCGTCGACGGCGCGGCCGCGGCCTGGCTGGTGGCGGGCGACGTCTCCGCGGTGGCGGATTCATCGTCCTGTTCGAGCACGAAACGGTAGCCGCGGCCCGGAATGGTCACGATGGCCTGCGGGCCGAGCAGCTTGCGCAGGGCCGACACCTGGGCCTGCAGGTTGTTTTCCTCCACCACCAGGCCGGGCCAGACGGTGTCGAGCAGTTCGTCCTTCGAGACGACGCGTTCGCGGTGGTTGAGCAAGGCCATCAACACATCGAAGGCGCGGGCGCCCGGCGCGGTGGCGACGCCTTCCACCAACACCAAGCGTTGTGATGGCCTGATTTCGACACGGCCAAAACGGTAACTGGTCAGCACTGAAATATTCCCGATCAAAGACAGGGCTGGCGCCGCAGGCCGCGGCGGATCACCCGATTTGCCTCGGTAAATGTAGCCCAAGCCAGGCGATTCAGAAGTTTTCAGAACGCTTCATGGACTTCCGGGGACTTTTGCACGGCACAGGAGGAAAGTTGACCCCATCGCCTCCGGGCCATCCCTTGCCATCATTCTCAGGAACTGTCGCATGAACTTCCAGCCGCTAGACCCGTTCGAGCGCTTCGGCCAGCCGGCCGAGCCGTTGTCCTCCGCCGCCACCGAACCAGACCCGTTCTTCGACCGCGCGGGCCTGGCCTGGATCGCGGCCTGCGTGGCCATCGCCGTGGCCGCCGGGCATTGGATCCCCCTGTTGTCCGAGCCCGGCGCCTGGGCCGGCGTGGCGCAGGCCGCCAACCCGGCCGGCGCGGCTTCGGCGGCGACCGCGGCCATGAAGGCGCTGCCGCTGCCGCAGACGCTGAAGCTGGCCGGCGAGGAAACCCGCCCCGCCAAGCCGGTGGGGAAACTGCAACTGGGGATGTTCTGATGCAAAGCCTGTTCACTTCCGCCGCGGCCGTCCCGGCCATGTCCTCGCCCTCCTTCAGCCGGCCGGCGGCATCGCCGCGCTCGGTGTTCGATCTCGGTGGCGCAGGCGCCAGCTTCGGCACGGCCGTGCCGATCGCGGCCTCCGCGCCCACCACGTCGACCGCGCTCGGCCGTGACCGGGTCCGTGTGCTGGTGGTCGACAGCGATGCCGACTGCCTGCGCCGCTTCGCCTCCGCCGTGGGCGCCGACACGCAGCTGCAACTGCTGGCAACGGCCGGCGACACCGAGACCGCCATGGCCAACCTCTCGCGTTACCGGCCCGAGGTGCTGATCGTCGAGCCCGGCATGGCGCAGAACTTCGGCCTGGCGCTGATCCGCCACTGCGCCGCGCGGCTGCCGCAGACCGACATCCTGGTGCGCACGCAGGTCGGCGACGACGAGCGGGTGCTGGCCGCGATCGAGGCTGGCGCTGCCGGCTATGTCTACCGGGACGCCGCGCCCGAATGGGTGGTCGCCTCGATCCATGCCCTGCGCGACGGCGGGGCGCTGATCAGCCCCGGCGTGGCGCGACGGGTGCTGGCGCGGTTCCGCCTGCGGTCGGTCGTCACGTCGGGATTCGGCGCGTCGGGGGGCCCGGCGGGCGGTGCGGCGGAGCAGGACGCCGCGGTCCTGTCCGAGGAAGAGATCGCCATCCTGCGCCTGGCGGCCTGTGGCACGGGCTTGCCCGAGATCAGCGAGGTGCTGGCGCTTTCGCCGCGCAAGGTGCTGTCGCACGTGAAAGGCATCTACCGGCAACTCGCCGCGAGCCGGGGCCGGCCGTGCTAGCCCATGTACCGCCGTCAGGGCAGGGCGAGGCGGCGCCGGCTCTCGAAATGGCGCGCCTGGCCTGTCACCGGGTCGGTGAAGCCGATGGCCCGCGCGAGCAGTTGCAGCGGACGGGCGTGGTCCTCCGGGCTGTTGTCGAGCTCGGGATAGAAGCGGTCGTACCGGATCGGAAGGCCGAGTCCGGCCATGTGCACGCGCAGCTGATGCCGCCGGCCGGTGAGCGGAGACAGGCGGTAGCGCGCCCAGTCGCCACGTTGCTCGACGAGTTCGACCAGCGTCTGCGAATTCGGCGTGCCCTCCACCTCCTGCAGCCTGAAAAACGGCGTGCCTTCGACCATGCGGCTGCGGCGCACCAGCGGTAATTCGAGCCCCTCGCGCCAGGCGGCGATGGCTTCGTAGTGCTTGTGCACGGCACGCTCGCGAAACAGCGCGTGGTAAGCGTCGCGTTCCTCGGGGCGGATGCCGAACAGCGCCATGCCCGCCGTCTCGCGGTCGATGCGGTGCAGCGGCACCAGCGTGTCGATGCCCAACTGCTGCTTGAGCCGCACCAGCAGCGTGTGCTGCAGGTAACGTCCGCCGGGCACCATCGGCAGGAAATGCGGCTTGTCGACGGCCAGCAGGTGATCGTCCTGGAACAGGATCTCGGCTTCGAACGGGATGGGCGCCTCTGAAGGCACCTCGCGGTAATAGTAGAGCCGGGTGTGCGGGCGGTAGGCCGCGTGGCTGTGCACCGGCGCGCCGGCCTCGTCGATCAGCAGCCCCTCGGCCATGCGCTGCAGCCAGGTGGCGCGGCTGACGTCGGGGAACCGATCGGCAAAAAAATCCAGCACGGTCGCCCACGGGCCCGCGGGCAGGCCGACGCAGCTCGGGCCCACGCCGTTTCGCGTGGGCAGCCTTTGATTCGCTTCGCTCAAACCCGCCGGAACACCACGTCCCATACGCCGTGGCCCAATTTGATGCCGCGGTTCTCGAACTTGGTGAGCGGGCGGTAGGCCGGCTTCTCGGCGTAACCGTTCTCGGCCGTGGCGGTGTTCTGCAGCAGTGGCTCGGCCCCCAGCACCTCCAGCATCTGCACGGCATACGGCTCCCAGTCGGTGGCGCAGTGCAGGTAGCCGCCGGGCTTGAGGCGCGAAGCCAGCTTGGCCACGAGCGGCGGCTGCACCAGGCGGCGCTTGTTGTGCCGCTTCTTGTGCCAGGGGTCGGGAAAGAAGATGTGCACGCCGTCGAGCGCCCCGGGCGTGAGCATGTGGTCGATGACCTCCACCGCGTCGTGCGCCACGATGCGGATGTTGGTAATGCCCTGTTCGCCGATGCGCTTGAGCAATGCGCCCACGCCCGGCTGGTGCACCTCGCAGCACAGGAAGTTGACCTCGGGCAATACGGTGGCGATGTGGGCCGTGGCTTCGCCCATGCCGAAGCCGATCTCCAGCACGGTCGGCGCGCTGCGGCCGAAGGCGGCGGACAGGTCGAGCGGGCGCGCCGCATAGGGCAGGGCGAAGCGCGGGCCGAGTTCCTCGGTGGCCTTGGCCTGGCCGGAGGTGGTGCGGCCGGCGCGCAGCACGTAGCTCTTGATCGACTTGGGATGGGCGACATTGGCCGGGGGCTGGCCCGCCACGGTCGGGTTCAGTCCGGCTTGCGGATCGGCGGTCGAAGCTGCGCCAGGGGTAAAGGTGGTTGTGTCATTCACGGG
Source organism: Rhodoferax koreense (assembly GCF_001955695.1). Lineage (NCBI taxonomy): Bacteria > Pseudomonadati > Pseudomonadota > Betaproteobacteria > Burkholderiales > Comamonadaceae > Rhodoferax > Rhodoferax koreensis. The sequence goes on from NZ_CP019236.1 coordinate 2,695,003, forward strand.
TGGGATTGTAGAGAGCCCGCCAGGCCGTGACCCAATGAGAAAGCGCAGCCCGGATGGGGTCATCGCTGGCATGCAAGGCCGGCGGCGGACCCGGCAGGCCGAGTTGCGCCGCCGCCGCCGTCAGCGCATCCAGCGGCGCGGCGCTGTCGAAGGCCCGTGCGCCGTTCTGCTTGGAGAGCTTTTCGCCGTTGTCGCCCAGCACCAGCGGCGTATGCAGGTAGATGGGCGTGACCAAGCCGAGCGCGCGCTGCAGCACGACCTGGCGCGGCGTGTTGTCGGCCAGGTCGGCGCCGCGCACCACGTGGGTGATGCCTTGGGCCGCATCGTCCACCACCACGGCGAGCTGGTACGCCCAGAGGCCGTCGGCGCGGCGCAGCACGAAGTCGCCGACCTCCGTGGCCACGTCCTGCGTTTGCGCGCCAAGGCGGCGATCGACCCAGTGCACGACGGCACCATCGGCACAGGCGCTGGCGACGTCGAGCCGCCAGGCTCGCGCTGGGAGGCCGTTCAGCCCATGGCGGCAGGTGCCGGGGTAGACCAGTTCGCCGTTGCGTTCACGTGGCCGGCCGGTCCGGGCCGCGGCAATCTCGATGTCCTTGCGGGAGCAGGCACAAGGATAGGCCAGGCCGGCGGCCACCAGTTGGTCCAGGGCGGCCTGGTAGATGGCCGAGCGCTGCGACTGCACAACGGGCGGTGTGTCCGGCACGAGGCCGCAGGCCTCCAGCTGGCCGAGGATGACGACATCCATGCCCGGCACACAACGCGGCAGGTCCACGTCTTCGATACGCACCAGCCACCGGCCGCCATGGGCGCGGGCGTCGAGCCAGCTGGCGAGGGCGGCGACCAGAGAGCCCTGGTGCAACGGCCCGGTAGGGGATGGCGCGAACCGACCGATGTAACGCTCACCCACCACCCACTCCGTTCAAGCCACGGCCAGCGCCAGTTCGAGCCCGGAAACGAACGCGTCCTCGATCCGGTGGCCGATGCACCAGTCGCCGCAGGCCCCGATGCGCGCGGCCTTGTCCCAAAGGTGGCTCTGGCCCAGCGGCTGGATGGTCTGGGCGTAACGCCAGCGGTGCACCGCGGCAAAGCTGGGTTCGGCGCGGATGCCGGTGACTTCGGAAAACGCGCGCAGCAGCTTACCCTGGATGCGGTCGTCGCTGTCTTCCAGATGCTCGTGCGACCACGCGGCGCTGGCCTGCACCGTCCAGCGCTCCACACCCGCACGGCCGGGCTTGGACGATTCGCGCGCCAGCCAGGCGATGCGGTGGTGCGTGCTGCGCGCGGCGTTCCACTGCGGGCCGATGTGCGACATGGTCGGCTGGATCGCCTGCGGGAAGGCCAGCATCAGCGTCCAGCACGGCGCGACACGCACCTTGCCGATTTCGCGGACCAGTTTCGGCGCCTGGGCCGAGTTCTCAAGCAAGGCCTGGGCCTGCGGATTGGGCAGCGCCAGCAGCACCACGTCGAAACCGGAGAACACCTGTTCCGCATCCGGCGTGCCCGGCATGCCGTTGGTGCGCAACTGCCACTTCTTCGGCGTGAAGGTGTCGCGCTCGATGCGGGTCACCAGGGTTTCCAGATGAAGCTGTCCGGCATCGACCAGCGGCCTGGCCCAATGCTGCACCAGTGCGTTCATGCCCGGCGTCGGCACGTAATGCGGCTCGCGCGCCGGCAACCCGGCGGCGGCCACGCGGCCGAACGGGTCGAGCACGCGCACCAGGTTGGCGCTCCAGGGCTTGGCGATGCCCTTGGCGGTTTCGAGCGCGAGCGCGAAGCGCGGATCACGCACGGTGAAGTACTGCGCGCCGTGGTCGAAGCCGCCGAAATTCGTGCTTTTGGTGGCCATGCGCCCGCCCGCGCCGCGGCTCTTCTCGAACACCGTGACCTCGTGCCCGGCCTGCGCCAGGGTACGCGCACAGGCGATGCCGGCCATGCCCGCGCCGATCACGGCGATGCGGCGAGGCGCGTCTGGGGAAGAGGTGGCACGCGTGTTTGAAGGTGTCATGTTGCTGTTCTTGGTTGAGAGATTCGGGAAAGGAAAACGGCCCGGCCGTCATGCATGGACTCTACACGCACCCGCAGCCCGCTTGGCCGCAGCGCAAGGAGGGCTTTCCCCATGCCATCGCAGATCGCCATGGCCACGCCTCAATCCCAATGGTTGTACTGCCGCTCCAGCAGCGCCGTACGCGTTGCCGGGCTTTCCAATTGCTGCAGCCACCACTGCAGCGCCCGCCCGTGCGTGCCGCGTGTCGGGCTGCGCCAGGCGTAGCTCACGCGAATCACGCGGGCAGGGCGCTCCACCTGGCGCGTGACGAGGTGGCCGGCCTCGATGTAGGGCCGCGCCAGGCTCTCGGGCAGGAAACCCGCACCCAAGCCGCGCAGCTGGGCCTCTAGTTTGGCGCGCATGCTGGGCACGGTGAACACATCCTGGCCGCCGAGCAGGCCGTAGGTCAGGCCGCTGCCGCGCTGCACCGAGTCGGCCACGGCCACGGCGCGGTGTTGCTGGATCAGGGTGTCGCTCAGGGGCTCGGGCGCCTGGGCCAGCGGGTGGTGCGGCGCCACCGCGAAGATGAACAACATGTCGCCGAGCGGCTTGCCCTGGATGCTGCCGTTGTTGGTGATCTCCAGCGCCACGCCGATCGACAGGTCGGCCTGGCCCGAGGTCAGTGCTTCCAGCGTCCCGGACAGGATTTCCTCGCGGATCTTGAGATGCGTGGGCGGGGTCTGCGCATAGAAAGCTTCACACAGTTCCATCACCGTCGCGTGCGAGATCACGCTGTCCACCGCCAGGGTCAATTGAGGCTCCCAGCCCGTCGCCACGCGTTTGACGCGGTTGGCCACGGCGTCCACGTCGTCGAGCAGCCGACGGCCCTCACGCAGCAATTCGGCGCCAGCCTCGGTGAGCCTGGCCTGGCGCGAGCTGCGGTCGAACAGCAGCACGTCGAGCGCGTCCTCCACCTGGCGCACGCGGTAGGTGAGGGCGCTGGGCACCATCCCCAAGCTGCGCGCCGCGCCCGCGAAGCTGCCCTCGCTGGCGATGGTGAGCAGCATGGAGAGGCTGTCCGGTGTCAGCACGTCGCGCGGTGTTTGCATGGATGGCCCAGATTCGTTCAAATAATTTGAATGATGCCATCAAAGCGCGTGTACCGCCGAGCCGCCTTCAACGCCTAAAGTTCATGCCATGGACCCACCCGATGGGTTCACAACCAAGGACTCGATGCAGAGTCCATGCAGACAGGAGTTTTTCCATGTTGACACTTCGCAAATCTCAGGACCGCGGCCACGCAGACCATGGCTGGCTCAAGTCGCAGCACAGCTTCTCGTTCGCCGGCTACATGGATCCGAAACACATGGGCTGGGGCAACCTGCGCGTCATCAATGAAGACCGCATCGCCCCCGGCATGGGTTTTGGCACCCACGGCCACCGCGATATGGAGATCATCAGCTACGTGCTCGAGGGCAATCTGGCGCACAAGGACACGATGGGCAACGTCAAGGGCATTCCGCCCGGCGACGTGCAGGCCATGAGCGCAGGGCGCGGCGTGCAGCACAGCGAGTTCAACCATGCACCGGACGCGACCACGCACTTTCTGCAAATCTGGATCCTGCCGAAGATTACCGGCATCACACCGAGCTACACGCAGAAGACGTTCGCAGCCAATGAGAAGCGCGGCAAGCTGCGTCTGGTGGTCTCGAACGACGGCGGTGATGGTTCGGTGAAGGTCAATGCCGACGCCGCCATGTACGCCGGTCTGTTCGATGGCGACGAGGCTGCAACTTTGGCGCTGAATCCGGCTCGTAAGGGCTACGTGCACCTGGTGCGCGGCGAACTCGAGGTCAACGGTCAGAAGCTGAGCGCCGGCGACGCGGCCCTGCTCGACGGCGAGTCGCAAGTCGCGCTGGCCCATGGCAAGGACGCCGAAGTCCTCGTGTTCGACCTCGCAGCATAAGGTCCGACCCGGCCGGTCATCCATCGGTGATCGGCCGGTCTTGCCTTGTCTGGCTCGCGTTTTTTGTTTTCTTTTTTTAATCAGGAGTATTTCCAATGGCTTCCACCACCCCCATCACCAATCCCGCGCAAGACAGCATGGCCCTCATCGGCCGGATTCTCATCGCGGCCCTGTTCATCCCCGCGGGCTGGAGCAAGCTCATGGGTTTTGCCGGCACCGTCGGCTACATCACCTCGGTCGGCCTGCCGCTGCCGCAGGTTGCCGCCGCGATTGCCGTGATCGTCGAGCTGGGCCTGGGCATCCTGCTGCTGGTCGGCTACAAGACGCGCATCGTGGCCCTGATCATGGCCATCTTCACCGTCGCCACGGCCGTGTTCTTCCATAACTACTGGGCGATGCCGGCCGACAAGGTCATGGCCAACCAGATGAACTTCTTCAAGAACCTGGCAATCGCCGGTGGCATGCTGGCATTCGCGAGCTTTGGTGCCGGCCGTTTCAGCGTCGACAAGCAATAAGAAAACGCGCTTCTCTCTCCTTCAATCTTCTCCCTGCAAAGAAATCGAATGTCCAAAATCGCTGTTGTCTTTCATTCCGGCTACGGCCACACCCTGCGCGTGGCGCAAGCCGTGGCGCAGGGCGCGAACGCCGAACTCGTGACCATCGATGCCGAGGGCAACTTGCCCGAATCCGGCTGGGCCATGCTGAACGACGCCGACGCCATCATCTTCGGCACGCCGACCTACATGGGCGGCCCGAGCTGGCAGTTCAAGAAGTTCGCCGACGCCACCAGCAAGGCCTGGTTCACGCGCGCCTGGCAGGACAAGGTCTTCGGCGGCTTCACGAACAGCGCCAGCTTCAACGGCGACAAGCAAGTCACGCTGATCTACCTGCAGACGCTGGCCTCGCAGCAGGGCGGCATCTGGGTCAGCCTGGGCCTGGCGCCAGCCAACACCAAGGCCGCCACGCGCAACGACGTCAACAACCTCGGCGGCTCGGTGGGGGTGCTGGTGCAGTCGCCGTCCGACGCGAGCGCGGCCGAAATGTCCGCCGGCGACCTGGAAACTGCGCGCCTGTATGGCGAACGCGTGGCCGCCGTGACCGCGCGACTCAAGGCTTGATCCACGGTTAAGCTTGCGACCGGTTCGCCGGGACGGTCCTGGCGGAACAACACACAGGGTTTCATCATGACCGTATCGCTTCAGGTCGCCGACGGACACGGTCCGTTGGCGCAATCCCTGCAGATCCGCGGCCACGCGCTGACCGCCGACGTCGGCGTGGCCGAGGGCGGCACCGACGCGGGGCCAAGCCCGCACGACCTGTACGACGCGGCGCTCGGCGCCTGCAAGGCGCTCACCGTGATGTGGTACGCGCGCAAGAAGGGCATGCCGGTGACCGACATCCGCACCGTGGTCGACCGCGACGACAGCGAGGAACGCAAGGGCGTCTACCGCCTCGCCACCCGGCTGCAGATCGGCGGCGAACTCAGCGATGCGCAGATCCAGGAGTTGTCGGCCGTGGCGCAGAAATGCCCGGTGCACAAACTCATGACCGCGGTCACGACCGAGGTCACCACCCACGTCGAACGCGCCTGAAGGAGACCTGCACCATGGGCATTGCTCTGTCATTGACCGGCCACGACAAGGACCTCGGCGGCGGTTTCATCGTGCGACGGCTGCTGCCGTCGGCCAAAAAGCAGGCCATCGGGCCATTCATCTTCTTCGATCACTTCGGCCCGGTGACGGTGCATCCGTCCGACGAATACGACGTGCGGCCGCATCCGCACATCGGGCTGGCCACCGTCAGCTACCTGTTCGAAGGCGCGATCCTGCACCGGGACAGTCTGGGTTCGGTGCAGCAGATCGAGCCCGGCGCGATCAATTGGATGACGGCCGGGCGCGGCATCGTGCATTCGGAGCGCCGGCCGCCGCAACTGGGTGGGGTGGATTACGTGAACCACGGCATCCAGCTTTGGGCCGCGCTGCCGGTGGCGGCCGAAGAAGTGGAGCCGAGCTTCGAACACACCGCCGCGGCCGACATCCCGGTGGTGACGCTCGGTGATGCCCAGGTGCGCGTGTTGATTGGCGCGGCTTTTGGCCTGCGCTCGCCCGTCAAGACCTTTTCGCAGACGATCTACCTCGACGTGCAGTTGCCCGCGATGGGAAGCGTTGTGCTGCCGCCGCTGGCCGCCGAGCTCGGCGTCTATGCGGTGGACGGAGCGCTCGACATCGACGGCGCAACGCTGGCCGCGCAGGGGCTGGCCCTTTTGTCGCCCGGCGAAGACGCGGTGATCCGGGCCGGCGCCGCGCCGGTGCGGCTGATGGTGCTCGGCGGCGAGCCGCTCGACGGGTACCGCTTCATTTCGTGGAATTTCGTCTCGAGCCGCAAGGAGCGCATCGCCCAGGCCGGCGCCGACTGGCAGGCCCAGGCCATGGGCCAGGTGCCGGGCGAGACCGACTTCATCCCACTGCCGACGCGCAAGCCAGCGGAACCGCAGCCTCTCTAGGACATCGTCATGCCGTCGCCGCGCGTGGCGCCAGGGCGGCGCGCTCACGGATGCCGCGGTGCACGCGCGTCGCCAGGAAGGCGGCAACCAGCGTGGAGCCGACCACCACATAGCCGACCACGCTGAAGTTCTGCAGCCGGCCATCGGGCCCGATGGCCACGATGTGCCCGGCCACGAGCGAGGCCACGCCGCCCGACAACTGCTGCGTGGCCGCGCTGAGGGCGGTGAAGGCGCCGCGCTGCGTCGGTTTGGGTACGGAGGTGACCATCGCCTGGAACGGGATGATGCGCGAGAAGATGCCGACGAACATCACCACGTTCACCAGGATCACCACCGGCAGGGTCACGTCGTGCAGGTGGGTGTAGAGCGTCACCATGACGATGGTCAGCGCACTGCCCGCCAGGAACACCCGCAGTTTGCCCCAGGCGTCCGCGGCCTTGCCGACCAGCGGCCCGACGAAGATGGTGCAGGCGCCGGTGACGAGGTAGATCGTTGGCAGGTGTACGAGCGGGATGCCGAGATTGTTCACCGTGAAGGCGCTGCTGAACGGCATCAGCATGAAACCACCGGTGGTCAGCAGGGCGGTCGTGGCAAAGGCCATGAGGTAACGTCGCTCGGTCACCGTGTGCAGCAGGTGCTTGAACGCACTTCTTTCCTGCGGTGCGCGCAGGTGGTCGGCCACCGGCTTCATGCGCCAGGCGATCACCAGCCCACCGACGGCGCCGAATGCGGCCATCGCCACGAAGGGCGCGTGCCAGCCGAAATGGTTCGACAGGTACAGGCCCACCGGCAGCCCCAGCACCTGGCTGGCGGCGAAGGCGGTCTGGATCACGCCCATCACGCGGCCGCGCAGCTGCGGTGCGAACAGGTCGGTGGCGATGGCCAGCACGACCGAGCCGATGACGCCACCGAAGATGCCGGTGACCACGCGCGCGGCCAGCAGCAGCTCGAAGCTCGGTGCCAGGCCACACCACAAGGTGGACAACACGAAGCCGGCATAGAAGAACAGCAGCAGTCGCTTGCGGTCGAAGCGGTCGGCAAATCCGGCCATCAGCAGGCCGGAGGCACCGGCGCTGAACGCATAGGCCGAGACGACCAAGCCGAACTGGCGCGGTGAGATCTGCAGTGCGGGCATGATCATCGCGCCCAGTGGCGACATGATCATGAAGTCCAGGATCACCGCGAACTGCAGGAAGGCGAGCAGGCCGGCAACGAATTTCTGGTAGCCGGTGAAGGCAGTGGCCGCTGCGTCGGGCGCGCCTGGTTTTTCAATCGAGGACGGCATGGTCAACCTGGTGGGGTGCTCGCCGACAGGTCGGGCGCCAGCGTGCGCCGCTCGTCGAACACGAAGCAGTCGCCGCTGTAGAACGCGCCGTCGGTTTCCTCGAAGTACTTGAGGATGCCGCCTTCGAGCTGGTAGACGTGATCGAGCCCCTCTTCGCGCATCAGCATCGCCGCCTTCTCGCAGCGGATGCCGCCGGTGCAGAAGCTCACCACCGTCTTGCCGGCGAGCTCGTTCTTGTGCGCCCGCAGCGCTGCGGGGAATTCGCTGAATTTCTCGATGCGCCAGTCGATCGCACCTTCGAACGTGCCGTGGTCCACCTCGAATGCATTGCGCGTGTCGAGCGTGACCACCGGCCGGCCTTCGTCGTCCACGCCCTGGTCGAGCCAGCGCCGCACGGTGGCCGCAGGCACCGCCGGAGCGCGGCCTTCGGCGCTGGTGAAGTCGGGCTGGATCGCCGGGTGGTCCATGCGGATGATCTCGCGCTTGACCTTCACCAGCATCTTCTTGAAGGGTTGCGTGGCCGACCAGCTTTCCTTGGGGGAGAGGTCGCTGAAGCGGCTGTCTTCGCGCAGGGCTGCCACGAAGGCGTGCACCTGTTCGGCCGGCCCGGCCAGGAACAGGTTGATGCCTTCGGTGGCCAGCAGGATGGTGCCCTTGAGCTGCAATGCGGCCGCATGCGAGGCCAGGCGCTCGCGCAGCACTTCGGTGTCGGCCAGGGGCACGAATTTGTAGGCGGAGATGTTGAGGATCGAGTTCACCCCTGGATTCTAGAAGCAGCCTCGCGCGCGTCGGAAGGCGCTGTCTACACTTGCCCGTTTCAGCCGACCGGAGCCCTCTCCCATGCAAGCCCTGCTCGACGCCATCGCCACGATGGAACTTTCCACCGACGCCTGCCGCATCTTCCACGGCCGCGGCGGGCTGCACCCGGGCTGCGAACACTGGGCGCTGGATGTCTTCCCGCCGGTCTGCCTGTTGACGAGTTTCCAGCCCGTGGCCGATGCAGAACTTGCCGCGCTGCAGGCGGCGCTGGCGGTGCGCTGGGCCGCGATCGCACCCGGCCAGCCGCTGAACCTGGTGTTCCAGTGCCGGCACGAGGGCCGCAGCGAGACCCGCCTGCTGGCCGGTGCCGTGCCCGAGCCGCACACCGTGACGGAGCAGGGCGCGCGTTACCGCGTGCATCTGGACAGAGGGCAGAACCACGGCCTGTTCCTCGACATGGCCGAAGGCCGGCGCTGGGTGCGCGCGTTCGCCGAGTCGCAGGCCGGTAGCCGTTTTGGTCTGAAGGTGCTGAACCTGTTCGCCTACACCTGCGCGTTTTCGGTGGTGGCACGGCTGGGCGGGGCGAAGCAGGTGGTCAACGTGGACATGGGCCAGGGCGCGATCGCCATCGGACAGCAGAACCACCAGCTCAACGGCATCGCCTCGGGGGCGAGTTTTCTGGCCCACGACATCTTCAAGACCTGGGGCAAGATCACGCGGGGCGGACCCTATGGGCTGGTGATCGTCGATCCGCCGAGTTACCAGAAGGGCAGCTTCGTCGCCACTAAGGACTATGCGCGGCTCATACGGCGGCTGCCCGAGTTGTTGGGCCCGGGCGGCCATGCCCTGTTGTGCCTGAATGCGCCCGAACTCGGCCCGGCCTTCCTGCAGCAGCAGGTGCAAACACTGGCGCCGGAGTTGGTGTTCGTCGAGCGGGTGGCCAATCCAGCCGTGTTCGCCGATGTATCCGAAGAACGCTCGCTCAAGGTGCTGGTCTACCGCGCGCCTGACTGAAAACCGCGCTCAGGTGAGCGCCAGCCGGCTGCCGGTGTCCAGCCTGAATGCGCTGACGATGTCGGCGAGCCGCACGGCTTGCTGCTGCAGGTTTTCCGCCGCGGCGGCGCTTTCTTCCACAAGGGCGGCGTTTTCCTGTGTCATGCCGTCGAGCTGGTTCACCGCACCATTGATCTGCGCGATGCCCGCACTCTGTTCCGCCGCGGCGGCCGTGATCTCGCCGATGATGCTGTTGAGGTTCTGCACGCTGGCCACGATCTCGGTCATCGTGGAGCCGGCCTGCTGCACCAACTGGCTGCCGGCTGCGACGCGGTCCACACTGGCGTCGATCAGGGCCTTGATTTCCTTGGCCGCCTCGGCACTGCGCTGGGCGAGCTGGCGCACTTCGCTGGCCACCACCGCGAAGCCGCGGCCCTGTTCGCCCGCGCGCGCGGCTTCCACCGCGGCGTTGAGGGCGAGGATGTTGGTCTGGAAGGCGATGCCGTTGATCACGCCGATGATGTCCACGATCTGGCGCGAACTGGTGTTGATCCCGTCCATCGTGCTGACCACCTGGCCGACGATGTTGCCGCCGCGCGCCGCCACGTTCGCGGCCGACAAGGCCAACTGGTTGGCATGGCTCGCCGAGTCGGCGTTGTGGGTTACGGTGGCCGAGAGCTGCTCCATGGCGGCTGCGGCCTGCTGCAGGCTGGATGCCGTGTTCTCGGTGCGGTGGCTCAGGTCCATGCCGCCGCTGGCCACCTCGGCACTGGCGATGCGGATGCCTTCGGAGGACTCGCGCACCGCGCCCACCATGCCGCGCAGTGCGGTCTGCATGGCACCCAGGGCGGCCTGGAGTTCGCCGATCTCGTCCTTGCGTGTCCTCTGGATGGTCACCAGCAGGTTGCCTTCGGCGACCTGCTGGGCCAGGCGGGTGCAGTAGGCGATGGGCGTACGCAGGCTCTGCAGCACCGGCCTGGCGACCAGCAGCACCATCAGCAGCGCGGCGCCGATGCACCAGGCCGAGACCGCACCGATCTTGGCGCTGGTCTCGCCGAACGATGCGATCGTTTGATCGGCGAAGCGGTTGCCGGCCTGCGCCGTCTCGTCCACGCCGGCACGGTGTTCCATGTAGAGCGCGTGCACCGCCGGCATGTTCCTGCGCGCGGTCTCCAGGTCACCGGCGGCCAGTGGCGCGAGCAGGTCGCGGCGGGCCGCGGCGATGAAGCGCTGCGCGCCTTCGTGCTGGCGGCCGAGCAGTTGCTTCTCCAGGCCGAAGGGCGGGTTTTTCTGCCAGAAGTCGGCGCGCTGGCGGTACTCGGATTCGAGCCTGTCGAACTGGCGCCGGACCTCGGCCACGGGCATGCTGCCCTCCACCCCCTGCGACAGCACCAGTCGCATCTCGATCAGGTACATCGGCGGCGGCAGGATGTCGGCCACCACGTCCTTGGCGACGAAGGTCTGGGTGGCGATCTCGTTGAGCCGCTTCAGACCCCAATAGGACTGCCCGGCCACCAGCAGGGCGGCCAGGATGCCGACCGCGGCAAGGCAAAGGGTGGAACTGCGAAGGGAGCGGAACATGGCGGCTCTTTCCGGAAACATTGTTATGGCTATTTAAGCAGATTGTTTCAAACCTGTCGCCGGCAGCCGCGCGCCACGCCGGGCGGTCGCGGGACGGGCGCGTCCTAAAATGGTCCGATGTTCGTTCACCTTCGCCTCCACACCGAGTTTTCCGTCGTCGACGGCACCAACCGCATCGACGACGTCATTCAAGCCGCCAAGCGGGACCAGCAGCCCGCGCTGGCCATCACCGACCTCAGCAACCTGTTCGGCGCCATCAAGTTCTACAAGGAAGCGCGCGGCAAGGGCATCAAGCCGGTCATCGGCGCGGAAATCTTTCTCGAGGGCCTGGGCAAGGAGGCCGGCGCCCTGTCGCGGGTGGTGGTGCTGGTGCAGAACAAGCAGGGCTACCTGAACCTGTCCGAGTTGCTGGCGCGCGGCTTCACGCAGAACGTGGTCAAGGCGCAGGCGGTCATCAAGCTGGTGTGGCTGCAAGAACTCGGCGACGGGCTGATCTGCCTGTCCGGCGCACAGGCCGGGCCGGTGGGCCAGGCGCTGGTGCAGGGCGACGAGGCGCGGGCCGCCGACGTGGCGCTGCAGCTGGCCTCGGTGTTTCCGCACCGCTTCTACCTGGAGCTGCAGCGCGCGGGCCGGCCCGACGACGAGACCCAGGTGGCCGGCGCCGTGCAGCTCGCGGCCCGGCTCAAGCTGCCTGTGGTCGCCACGCACCCCGTGCAGTTCACGGAGGAGGCGGACTACGAGGCCCACGAGGCGCGCGTGTGCATCTCCGAAGGCGAGATCCTCGGCAATCCGCGGCGCGTGCGTCGCTTCACGCGCGAGCAGTACTTCAAGTCGGCCGCGCAGATGGAGGCCTTGTTCGCCGACGTGCCCTCGGCCATCGCCAACACCGCCGAGATCGCCAAGCGCTGCAGCCTGACGCTGGTGCTGGGCAAGCCGCAGCTGCCCGACTTCCCGACGCCCGAGGTCAACGGCGAGCGCATGACGCCGGAGAACTACTTCCGCTACGCCTCGCACGAGGGGCTGAAGGAGCGGCTGCTCCACCTCTATCCCGATGAGGCCGAACGCGAGGCACAGCGCCCGCGCTACGTGGAGCGGCTGGAGTTCGAGATCGGCACCATCCTGAAGATGGGTTTCCCCGGCTACTTCCTGATCGTGGGCGACTTCATCAACTGGGCCAAGAACAACGGTTGCCCGGTAGGCCCGGGCCGCGGCTCGGGCGCCGGCTCGCTGGTGGCCTATGCGCTGAAGATCACCGACCTCGACCCGCTGCAGTACAAGCTGCTGTTCGAACGTTTCCTAAATCCGGAGCGTGTGTCGATGCCCGACTTCGACATCGACTTCTGCCAGGGCAACCGCGACCGCGTGATCGACTACGTGAAGGACAAATACGGCAAGAACGCCGTGAGCCAGATCGCCACCTTCGGCACCATGGCCGCCAAGGCCGCGATCCGCGACGTGGGCCGCGTGATGGACATGAGCTACACCTTCTGCGACGGCATCTCCAAGCTGGTGCCCGGCAAGCCTGGGATGTCGTACACGCTGGCCTATCCGCCCGAGGTGAAGAAGGACGGCGACAAGAACAACTACGCGCTCGAGCTCGAGCCCCTGCTCTACGAACGCGTGCGCGCCGAGGAGGATGTGCGCACCGTCATCGAAATGGCGCAGAAGCTCGAAGGCATGACGCGCAACATCGGCATGCATGCCGGCGGCGTGCTGATCGCGCCGGGCAAGCTCACCGACTTCTGTCCGCTGTACCAGCAGCCCGGCAGCGAATCGGCGGTGAGCCAGTACGACAAGGACGACGTGGAGGCCATCGGCCTGGTGAAGTTCGACTTTCTGGGCCTGGCCACGCTGACCATCCTCGAGATCGCCAAGGAGTTCATCGTCAAGCGGCACAAGGGCCAGGAGAACTTCGCGTTCGAGAACATCCCGCTGGACGACAAGCCGACCTACCGGCTGTTCCAGGAAGGCAAGACCGAAGCCGTGTTCCAGTTCGAAAGCCGCGGCATGCAGGGCATGCTGAAGGACGCCAAGCCCACGCGGCTGGAGGACCTGATCGCGCTCAACGCCCTGTACCGTCCGGGGCCGATGGACCTGATCCCGAGCTTCGTGGCGCGCAAGCACGGCCGCGAGGAGGTGGAGTATCCGCACCCGGCGGTGGCCGAGATGCTGAGCGAGACCTACGGCATCATGGTCTACCAGGAGCAGGTGATGCAGACCGCGCAGATCCTGGGCGGCTACAGCCTGGGCGGCGCCGACCTGCTGCGCCGCGCCATGGGCAAGAAGAAGGCCGAGGAGATGGCCGAGCACCGCGAGAAGTTCCGCGCCGGCGCCCTGGCCACGCATGGCATCGAACAGGCCAAGGCCGACGAGATTTTCGACCTGATGGAGAAGTTCGCGGGCTACGGCTTCAACAAGTCGCACGCCGCCGCCTATTCGCTCCTGGCCTACCACACCGGCTGGCTCAAGGTGCACTACGCCGCCGAGTTCTACTGCGCCAACATGACGGTGGAAATGGACAACACCGACAAGCTCAAGCTGCTCTATGAAGACGCGGTGAAGATGGGACTGACGTTCGAGCCACCCGACGTGAACCGCGGCCGCTACCGCTTCGAGCCGGTGACCGACAAGGTGATCCGCTACGGGCTGGGCGCGGTCAAGGGCACGGGCCAGCAGGCCATCGATGCCATCGTCGCCGCGCGGGAAGAGGGCGGGCCTTTCAAGAGCCTGTTCGACTTCTGCCTGCGGGTGGACCGCGCCAGGCTCAACAAGCGCACGGTGGAAGCCCTGATCAAGGCCGGCGCCTTCGACGCGCTGCATCTGAACCGCGCCGAACTCGTGGCCTCGATCGACCGCGCGTTCGCCTTTGCCGCCGCCGCGGCGGCCAACGCGGGGCAGGGCGGACTGTTCGACATGATGGACGATGGCCACGGATCAAGCACCGAGGAGCCAGGCCTGGTCGAGACCACGCCGTGGGGCGTGAAGGAGCAGCTGACGCTGGAGAAGACCGCGGTCGGCTTCTACCTGTCGGGCCATCTGTTCGATGAAGTGAAGGCCGAGGTGCGGCAGTTCGCCAAGCGGCAGGTGGCCGACGTGGTGGACGGGCGCGACCCGGTGCTGCTGGCCGGCATCGTCAGCGAACTGCGCGTGATCAACGGGCAACGCGGCAAGCTCGGCCTGTTCCGCTTCGACGACGGCACCGGCATGCTCGACGCCCGCGTGTCCGAGGCGGTCATGAACGCCAACAAGAACCTGTTCAGGGAGGACGAGCTGATCATCGTCATGGGCAAGGTGCAGGTCGACCGCTTCGGCGGCGGCGGGCTGCAGCTCACCGTGGTCGAGGCCTGGGACCTGGCGACGGCGCGCTGCCGGTTCGGCAAGTTCCTGCGCGTGACGGTGGCGCCCGGCGAGAAGGCTGCGGCGCCCGACATCGCGCGCGTGGTCAAGGAATTCCCGCCGAAGCGGGAGATGTCCGACCACGGCGACATCCTGCGCGGCCTGATGGTGCGGCTGCAGGTGCAGCGCCGCACGGACCGCGGCGCGGCGGGCGCGGAACTCCAGCTCGGCGAGGAGGCGCGGTTCTTTCCGACCGATGAGGCGTTGGCCAGCTGGCAGATCGGCACGGGGCGGGCGGAGATCGTGTACGAGGCCTGATGCCGCCGCGTGCGCGGAGTCATCGGCGTGACACACCCATGTCATTAAACTGACATCAAAAAGGTTCACACTGCTGGCAACATGCGGCCCCAGATCGATCCTTCCATTCCCAGTTCTTCTTCTTCAGACACACCATCGGAGGCCGGCCCCGCGGCCGCGTCTCCACCCTCGGTGCAGGCACCGGACAAGCCCGCGAGCCTGCTCGACCGCGACCATGCCATCCTCGGCTTCAACGCGCGCGTGCTCGACTGGGCCGTGCGCGACGATGTTCCCTTGCTGGAGCGGCTGCGTTTCCTGTGCATCGTGTCGTCCAACCTCGACGAATTCTTCGAAGTGCGCGCCGCGCCGCACCTGGACGCCGTGCACCACATCGAGGGCAAGGGCGCGTATTCGGCGCGCTCCTTCGTCGAACTCGCGGCTGCCGCGCACAAGCTGGTCGAGCGGCAGTATTCGCTCTACAACGACCAGCTGCTGCCGGCTTTTGCCGAGCAGGGCATCCGCATCCTGTCGCACGGCGAACGCAACCAGGCGCAACGGCAATGGGTGAAGGAGTATTTCGAGCGCCAGGTGCGCCCGTTGCTCGTGCCTGTCGGGCTCGACCCCTCGCATCCCTTCCCGCAGGTGGCCAACAAGTCGCTGAACTTCATCGTGCAGCTCAGCGGCCACGACGCGTTCGGCCGGGAAAACGACATCACCATCCTCAAGGTGCCGCGCGTGCTGCCGCGGCTGATCCGCCTGCCAGCCAAGGTGGCGGGCAAGCAGGCGGCCTTCGTGTCGGTGTCCAGCGTGATCCGCGCGCACCTGCACGAAATGTTTCCCGGACGCGTGGTCGGGCAGTTCTCGCAATTCCGCGTCACGCGGCATTCGGACCTGGCGGTGGACGAGGACGACGTGCGCAACCTGCGCACCGCGCTGCGCCAGGGCCTGGAGATCCGCCATTACGGCCAGGCGGTGCGTCTGGAGGTGGCCGCGGGCTGCTCCGAACACCTGGCTTCCTTCCTGCTGCGACAGTTCAACCTGCCGGCGGAGGCGCTGTACCGCGTGCACGGCCCAGTGAACCTCGTGCGGCTCACGCAACTGATCGACCTCATCGGCGAGGTGGACAAGGCCAAGGCGCCCAAGCTGCTGTTTCCGTCCTTCGTGCCGAGCTGGCCGCTCGAACTCACGCCCGGCGAGTCTTTCTTCGAGCGACTCAAACATGGCGACGTGCTGATCCACCAGCCGTTCGAACGCTTCGACGCGGTGCTGGCCTTTCTGCGCGAGGCGGTGAACGACCCGCAGGTGCTGGCCATCAAGCAGACCATCTACCGCACCGGGGCCGATTCCGAACTCATGGCGCTGCTGCGCGAAGGCGTGCGCCGCGGCAAGGAGGTCACCGTGGTGGTGGAGCTCAAGGCGCGTTTCGACGAGGAAGCCAACATCAACTGGGCGGAGATGCTGGAGTCGATCGGCGCCCAGGTGGTGTACGGCGTGGTCGGCCTGAAGACGCATGCCAAGATGCTGCTCGTGACCCGCCGCGAGGGCAGCCATCTGCGGCAATACGGCCACCTGTCCACCGGCAACTACAACCCGCGCACCGCGCGTCTCTATACGGACCTGAGCCACCTCACGGCCGATCCGGCGATGACGGCGGACATGGAACACGTGTTCGTGCACATCGCGGGCCAGAGCAAGCTGCCCAGACTCTCGCGCATGTGGCTCGCGCCGTTCCACCTGCACAAGCGCACCCTCGAGAAGATCGCCCTGGTGGGTGAGGCCGCGGCGCGCGGCGAGTCGGCGCGCATCGTGGCCAAGATGAACGCGCTGACCGACGAAGCCATCATCCAGGCGCTGATCGACGCCGGCCGCAAGGGTACGAAGATCGACCTCATCATCCGTGGCGCCTGCATGCTGCCGGCCCGTGTGCCGGGTTTCACCGACAACATTCGCGTGCGTTCGGTGGTGGGCCGCTTCCTCGAGCATTCGCGCATCATCTATTGCCGCGCCGGTGCGCAGGAAGACCTGTACCTGTCGAGCGCCGACTGGATGAACCGCAACATGTTGCGCCGTATCGAACTGGCCTGGCCCGTCACCGATGCGCGCATGCGCCAGCGCATCATCGACGAAGCCTTGGTACCCTACCTGCTCGACGGCCGCGATGCCTGGGACATGGACGCCACGGGGCGCTACATTCGGGTGGATGGCGGCGACGCAGCGCATGGCGCCCAGCAGGCCCTGGCCACCCGTTACGCGAGCAAGCGGCGCGGCGATGAAAGCTGACAGGAAAAGAGGAAAGCCCATGGACCTGATCTTGTGGCGTCATGCCGAAGCGGAAGACGAGCGCGAAGGTCTGTCGGACATGGACCGCAGCCTCACGGCCAAAGGCCAGAAGCAGGCCAGCCGCATGGCCGCCTGGCTCGACCGGCAACTCCCGGAAAGCACGCGTGTGCTGGCCAGCCCGGCCCGGCGCACCGAGCAGACCGTGCACGCGCTCGGCCGCAAGTACAAGCTCAGGCCCGAGCTGGCACCCGGCGCCACGCCAGCCCAGTTGCTCGAGGCCGCCCAATGGCCCGACAGCAAGGCCGCCGTGCTGATCGTCGGCCACCAGCCCACGCTGGGCCACACCATCGCCCAATTGCTCGGCCTGGACGACCCCAACTTCGCCGTGAAGAAGGGCGCCGTCTGGTGGCTGCGCCAGCGCGAACGCGACGGCCAGGCTCAGACGGTGCTGGTGGCGGTACAGGCGCCCGAGACGATCTGACGGAGACCGGCCCGGTTGGCGACAGCCGGGCTGCGCCGGCCCATGCAAGGGGACTCACCCGGCCTGCGCCGTGGTCTTGCGCCCTAGAATGGCCGCCCCAGGGTTCCGCATTCGTGCCATGTTGATTTCGAAAAAGCTACGCCGGTTCGCGCAGATCCTGGTCGTGGGCAATATGGCCATCCTGGCGTTGCTGGTACTGACGGTCACCAGCGCCTTGCTGAGCAGCCACGAAGCCTATTTTCTGCGCGTCCGGCACACGGTGCAGAATCTGGCGGGCACGTTGAGCCTCGGCGTCAGCGCGGAAGTCAGGCAGGTCGACAATGCGCTGTTGTCCGCTGTTCAGCAACTCAACAGGCTGGATGCTCTCTGGCGGGTCGATCCGGTATTGACGCAGCAGATCGTCGACGAGCTGAAGGCCCAGGTCCCCCAGGTGGATGCGCTGCGGCTGACCGATGAGCGTGGCTTCGTGCTCGGCGCGCAGGGGGCGGCGGCGATTTTCGTGGGCGACCGGGACTATTTCAGGCAGGCCCGCGAACGACCGGACCGGCTGGTAATCTCCGAGCCGATCGAGGGGCGAACGAGCAAAAGGTGGGGGATTGTGCTGGCGCGCGCCCGGGTGGCGGCCGACGGAAGCTTCAAGGGCGTGGTGTACGCCACCATGTCCAGCGCGCATTTCGTGGACGGATTCGATGACTACGCGCTGGGTTCGCAAGGGGCCGTGACCCTGCGCTCGGCATCGCTCAGGCTCATCGCCCGGTTTTCGGCTGGCGATCCCGCGCCGCAGTCAGGTTTCGGAACGGTGAACGTCTCTGCCGAGTTGAGTGGCGCGCTTGCGGCCCATCCGCAGGAAGGTTTTTTCGTTTCGCA
The DNA here is from genome assembly GCF_001955695.1 of Rhodoferax koreense. Taxonomy (NCBI): domain Bacteria; kingdom Pseudomonadati; phylum Pseudomonadota; class Betaproteobacteria; order Burkholderiales; family Comamonadaceae; genus Rhodoferax; species Rhodoferax koreensis. The sequence goes on from NZ_CP019236.1 coordinate 2,713,338, forward strand.
CACCGCGCTCGACGGGATCGAGCGCGCATCGGCCTACCAACGGGTGCCCGGCTATCCATTGCTGCTGCTGGTCGGACTGGGGACCGACGACTTCTATGCGCCCTGGCGCCGGCAGGCCGCCGAACTGGTGAGCTTGGCCGCCGCGCTGGCGTTTCTGGTGGTGAGCCTGTCGGCGTTTCTCTACCAGCGCCATGCACTTCAACTGCGCAACCAGCGGGAGCTCACGCGGCTTGCGGGCGAACGCGAGGCCTTGCTGCAGAGCGGCATCGTGGCGATGGCCAAGCTGAAGGACCGCACGGTGCTGTGGCACAACCAGGCGCTCGGCGATACCTTCGGATATGGCGCCGGCGAACTGCTGGGCCAGCCCATACGGATGCTCTATCCGGATGAAGCTTCTTACCAGAAGGTGGGCCTGGCCTACAAACAATTGTCCGAGGGTTGCCAATACCGCATGCAATTGCAGATGGCGCGCAAGGATGGGCGCCTGATCTGGGTAGACCTCAGCGGTTCTCCGCTGACGAACGGCGAATCCCTGTGGATGATGGTGGACATCACCGCGGTCAAGGATGGCGAGACACAGGCGCGGCACATGGCGATGCACGATCCGCTCACCGGGCTGGCCAACCGCGCCTACCTGGCGCAGGACCTCGGCTACGCCTTACGCGATGCGGAACGCAACAGCCGGGGTCTCGCCGTGTGTTACCTCGATCTCGACGGTTTCAAGGCCATCAACGACCTTCATGGCCACGAGGCGGGTGACCGGGTCCTCATCGAGATGGCGCGGCGCATGGTTGCTTGTGTGCGCGCGAACGACCTGGTCGCGCGGATCGGCGGAGACGAGTTCGTCATCGTGTTGAGCGATCTCGATGGCATCGAGCAGCTGCACATCGCTCTGCGCCGTCTGCTGGAGGCGCTGGGCCTGCCGCTGGGGCTGGGCGATGGCACGCAGGCCTGCGTGGGCGCCAGTATCGGCGTGAGCATCCATCCCGAACATGGCTCCGAGGCCGAGAGCCTGATCCGGCTGGCGGACCAGGCAATGTATGTCGCCAAGCGCGGTGGCAAGAACCGTTTCTCCGTCCACGACGGCCGGCAGCCCGAGCGGTCCGTCGCAGGCTGAGGCGCCGCGACGGCGGCCTGGCTCAGCAGGGTTGTCCCTTGCGTTCGAGAACCCAGGCTGGCGCGTCCTGGAGCGCCACGGGGCGAAGGAAACGGTCGACCGCCGCATAACCGACCGAAGTGCCGAATGGCTGGGTCGAGGCCGGATAGGGGCCGCCGTGCTGCTGCGCCGCGGCCACGGCCACGCCGGTGGGCACGCCGCTGAACAACACCCGGCCCGCCACCTGCGAGGCCGCCCGCACGAGGCGGCGATGCTCCGGCGTATCCGCCTCGGCACCCCACAAAGTCACGGTGAGCGAGCCGCCCACGGTCTGCAGCACGGCCACGGCGTCGTCGATCGACAAGGTGCGCACCACCAGCGCCGCGGAGCCGAACACTTCTTCCTGCAGTTCGTGGTGCTGGATGAAGTCGGCTGCCGTCACCTCGGCGAGGTAGGGTCGCGGCGCGAGGCTGCCGGCCGCAGACGCGTCCTGCACCAGGGGCTTGAGCACGCTCGACGCGCGCCAGCGTGCCACGCCACGGTCGAAGGTGGCACGGATGCCGGCCGACAGCATCGCGTGCGGCTGCTGCGCCTGCAGCGCCTTGGCCAGGTTCTGCACGAAGGCGTCGCCGTCCGCGCCGGCGGGCACGACGATCACGCCGGGGCTGGTGCAGAACTGGCCCGCGCCGAGGCAGATCGAGCCGGCCAGCGTCGTGGCGAGCTCGGCGCTCTTCTCGAGAGCGGCGGGCAGCACCAGCAGCGGATTGATGGAGCCGAGTTCGCCGTAGAACGGGATCGGCCGCGGCCGCTCCGCCGCCACCTTGGCCAGCGCCGTGCCGCCCTTGAACGAACCGGTGAAGGCCACGGCCGCAATCGCTGGCGCGTTCACCAGCGCCACGCCGACTTCGATCGAGCCACCCTCGACGAACTGAAAGACGCCCGCCGGCAATCCGGCGGCGTCCACCACCCGATGTGCCAGCGCCGCGGTCATGCGCGAGAGCTCGGGGTGGGCCGGATGGCCCTTCACCACGACCGGGCAACCCGCGGCAAGTGCCGCAGCGGAGTCACCGCCGAGCACGGAGAACGCGAACGGAAAGTTGCTCGCCGAGAACATTGCCACCGGGCCGAGCGGCACCCGGGTGCGCGTGAGGTGCGGCCGGCCCACGGGTGGCGTGCCGGCAATGGCGGCGTCGTCCACCACGGCATGGATGGTGCCGGCGGCCAGCACATCCGCGAAGCCGTTGAGCTGGAAGATCGTGCGGTCCAGTTCGCCGTTGAGGCGGGGCAGGCCGAGGCCGGTTTCCCGGTCGGCCAGCGCGACGAGTTTCTCACGGTCGGCCTCGAGCGCGGCGGCCAGCGCACGCAGCAGCGCGCCGCGCACGGCCGCCGAGGTGGCGGCGAAATCACCGGCCACGGCTTCGGCGGCCGCCGCCGCGGCGTCGATGTCGGCGAGCGTCGATTCGGGCCAGGCCGCACCGACGGGTTGGCCGGTGCGGGCTTCGATGGATTGCAGCATCAGGATTCCTTGCGTGTTGTGAGAAGCATGTTGTAGGAAGGGCGCAGCGCTCTTCGGGGCGCGGGCGCGTCCGGATTTTCGCTTCGCCGCCGAGCGGAAGCCCGCGCTGGACCGAATGTCCTTCGCGTCGGCCGGCAAAGCCCGGCGATGGGGCGACCGACCGCGCAGCGCCAGCCGCTAGTCGAACGCCCAGGCTGCGAGACAGGTCGGGCCGACCGCGCCGCGCCAGAGCCGGCGTGCGGGCAGGTCCGAGCCGGCGCCGCTGGCCACCATCAGCGGCAGCAGGTGTTCCTCGCGCGGATGGGACGCACGGCCGCCCGGTGCGCGGCTCCACTGCGCGAGGCCGTGGGCGCGTTGGTCGCGGTCGCCGGCCAGTGTCTGGTCCAGCCAATCGTGGAAGGCATAGGACGCGGCGGCGTTGGCCGCGAAGTCGCGCAGGTTGTGGTAGCTCATGCCGGCCCCGACGATCAGCACGCCCTCGTCACGCAAGCCCTGCAGCGCGGCGCCCAGGCGGCAATGCAACGCCGGGTCGAGGCCGAGCTGCAACGACATCGCCACCACCGGCACGTCCGCATCGGGGAACATCACTTTCAGCGGGATGAAAACACCGTGGTCCCAGCCGTAACCCCGGTCCACCACGGCGGGAAAGCCCGCTTGCAGCAGCCGGGTGGCGGCGCGTTCGGCCAGTGCGGGCAGGCCAGGCGCGTCGTAGGTGATTTCGTAGGTTTCCGGCGGAAAGCCGTAGTAGTCGTAAATCAGCCCGGGCTGCTCCGCGCCGGTGAAGCTCGGCACGGCCGTCTCCCAGTGCGCGGTGATGATCAGGATGGCCGATGGCTTCGTGGGCAGGAGGCGGTGCAGGCCACGCAGGAAATCCTCGGTCGCCTGGTAGCGCTGCTTGCGTTCGCCGGTCATGAAAAACGACGGCCCGCCGCCGTGCGGGATGTACACGGCTGGCATGCGTTGCGTGGGCGACGGGCTTGGCGTCATCTCGATCCCGCTTCCCGGTCAAGAAAGGTATTTCTTGAACCAGGCCACGGTGCGCTCCCAGGCCAGCTTGGCCGCGGCCTCGTCGTAGCGTGGGGTGGAATCGTTGTGGAAGCCATGGTTGACGCCCTTGTAGATGTAGGCCTCGTAGGTCTTGTTGTTGGCCTTGAGCGCCGCCTCGTAGGCCGGCCAGCCCTGGTTGATGCCGGTGTCGAGTTCGGCATAGTGCAACAGCAGCGGCGCCTTGATCCGGGCCACGTCCTCCGCCTTCGGCTGGCGCCCATAGAAGGGTACGGCCGCGCCGAGCTCGGGATAGGCCACGGCCGCCGCATTGGCCACGCCGCCGCCGTAGCAGAAGCCGGTGATGCCGACCTTGCCGGTGGTGGCGTCGTGCTTCATCAGGAACTCGATGGCCGCGAAGAAGTCGTTCATCAGCTTGGTCGGGTCGACCTGCGCCTGCAGCGCCAGGCCTTTCGGGTCGTTGCCCGGATAGCCGCCGACAGAACTCAACCCATCGGGTGCGAGCGCAATGAAGCCGGCCTTGGCCGTGCGCCGCGCCACGTCCTCGATGTAGGGGTTCAGGCCTCGGTTTTCGTGCACCACGACCACGCCCGGCACCTTGCCCGTGGCCTTGGCCGGCCGCACGAGATAGCCGCGCACCTGGCCATGGCCGTTGGGCGATGGGTAGGTGACGTAGTCGGCCACGATCTCGGGATCGGTGAAGGCCACCTGCTGCGCCAGCGCGTAGTTGGGGCTCAGCGCGGCCAGCATGCCGGCGGCGGTAAGCCCGCCCACGGCGTATTTCGCGGCACGGTCGAGGAACTCCCGCCGAGCGATCTTGCCGTGGACGTAGTAGTCGTAGAGTTCCAGAATCTCCTGGGGGAAATCTTTCGCGGTCATGCGGGTCATGGTTTTCTCCTTGTTCGAGTTTCGAAGGTGCCGCGCGCATCATGGGCGATACGCCCGCGGCGTGGTCCGAGGGCGGCGATTGTCCGAGCAACCCATGGGGGATCAGCCATGGGCCGGCCATCATAGGCCGCCATCAGCGGCCGATGACAACCGGCCCGGGGTCAGATCCTCTTCGAACGCCGCAGGTAACGGTCGACGGCTTCGAAGAACAGTTCGCTGCACAGCGCCAGGCCGGCCGCGGGCAGCGCGCCGGCAAGCATCAGCGCACTGTCGTTCAGGGCCAGGCCGGTGACGATGCGTTCGCCCAGGCCGCCGGCGCCGATGAAGGCGGCGATGGTGGCCGTGCCGATGGCGATCGCGCTGGCGGTGCGGATGCCCGCCATGACCGTCGGCAACGCGATGGGCAACTCGATGGCGCCCATGCGCTGGCCCGGCGTCATGCCCAGCGCCAATGCGGCATTGCGCAGGCCGGGCGGTACCTCGGACAGACCGGCCACGGTATTGCTCAGGATCGGCAACACGGAGTAGACCATCAGGGCCAGGAGGGCGGGCCAACGGCCGATCACGCCCAGCACGGCGATCAGCACGGCCAGCAGCGCCAGCGAAGGAATGGTCTGCAGCACCCCGGCCGTGCCGAGCGCCAGGGCGCGCAGCTTGGGATGCGGGAACAGCAGCACGCCCAGCGGCACGGCCAGCAGCGTGGCCACGCCCACCGAGACCAGCACCAGCACCAGGTGTTGCCAGGTGAGGCGCCAGAGGTCGTCGCCGATGAGCCGCTGCCACAGCTGGGCGCCGAACGACTGGCTGGTCTTGCCGACCTTCTGCAGCGTGGCCTGTTGGCCGCCGGCGAGCGCCTGCGCGGTGTTCTGCACCAGGAACTGGCGGGCGATCGCGTCGAACGGCTGGCTGGCGAGCTCGGCCTGGGCGTTCATCGCGATCATGGTCGCCTCGTTGATGCGGCCCTCGAGCTTCTGCAGTGCGGCCCAGGCGGCGGGATGTTTCTGCGGCAGGTCGAGCCGGTACAGCAGCACTGCGTCATACCGGGGGAAGTAGGCCTGGTCGTCCTGCAGCACCAGGAGGCCGAGATGGTCGATCTTCGCGTCCGTGGTGTAGATGTCCATCACGTCGATCTGCTTCTGCGCGATGGCGTCGTAGGCCAGGCCGTGGTCCAGTCCGATGGGCTGGCCGCCGAGCTGGTAGCGCGCGGCCAGGCCCTTCCAGCCATCGGCACGGCCGATGAATTCGTTGGACAGGCCGAGCTTGAGCGTGGGGTGTTTGGCCAGGTCGCTCAGCGTCTTGATGCCGAGTTCATCGGCTTGCGCCCGGCGCATGGCCAGGGCGTAGCCGTCGTTGAAGCCCAGCGGCACGGCCGCGCCCAGGCCGAGCGGCACCAGGGCCTGGTTGATGGCGGCCAGGTTCATGGTGGCGTCGCCCTTGACGATCTCGAGCGCGATGGTGCCGGTGTATTCACCGTACACGTCGATCTGCCCCGAACGCAGCGCCTCGAAGACGATGGCGGTGTTGCCCAGGCCCTGCAGCACGCGGGTCTTGCCGCCCGCGGCCTGCGCGGTCTGGGCAATCACCTCGGCCAGGATGTAGGATTCGGTGAAGCGTTTCGAACCGACCTTGAGTTCGCCCTCCTGGGCATGCGCCAGGGCTGGCACGAAGATCGCAAGGCAGAAGCCCATCACCATCAAGGCGCGGCTGAAAAGTCGTGTGGTGCAACGCATCGTTCCACTATAGCGGCAGCCCCGTTTTTCAGTATTTCCAGACCTCGCGCCCCGAGCCTACATGTCGAGCCCTCGCTACAACACGCTGCCGCACCACGGACGCTTCGGCTACTCGGCCATCCACCAGCGGCCCGACTTCCGCTGGCCGGACGGCAAGCGCCTGGCCGTCTACCTCGGCTTCAACATCGAACATTTCGCCTTCGGCGAAGGCCTGGGCGCCAACCTCGGGCCGGTGTCGCCGCACCCGGACGTGCTCAACTACACCTGGCGCGAATATGGCAACCGTGTCGGCGTGTGGCGCTGCCTGGAGCTGTTCGATGCGCTCGGGTTGCCCGCCGGCACCCTGGTCAACACCGCGCTGTACGAGCATTGCCCCGACGTGATTGCAGCCTTCGTTGCGCGCGGCGATGAAATCATCGGCCATGGCCACACCAATGCCGAACGGCAGGGCAGCATGCCCGAAGAGGTCGAACGCGAATTGCTGATCGATTGCCGCGAACGCATCCTGCAGCACAGTGGCACGGCCCCCACGGGCTGGCTGTCGCCCTGGATCGCGGAGAGCCCGCTCACGCCGGACCTGCTGGCCGAGACCGGCTACCGCTACAGCCTCAACTGGTGCCACGACGACCAGCCCGTGGCGATGCATACGCGCGCTGGCCGGCTCTGGTCCATCCCCTATCCGCAGGAGCTCAACGACATCCCCATGATCATGGGCCGGCAGATGGACATGAAGGATTTCGCGCAGATGATCGTCGACAACTTCGACGAGATGCTGGTGCAGTCGCTTGGCCAATCGCTGGTGATGGGCATTGCGCTGCATCCCTACATCGTCGGCCAGCCTTACCGGCTGCGGCATCTGCGGCGGGCGCTGCAGCACATTGCGGCGCACCGCGACGACATCTGGTTCACCACGCCGGGCAGGATTGCCGGGGCGATGGACGAACGCTTCCCGGCCTAGCCGATCCAGGCCGCGCGCGGCCCGAGCGGGTATTCATCGCAGTTGTGATCGCCGGGTGCGCCACCGCGGTCGACGACAAGAAAGTCACTGGGCGCGTCGAGTGCGATCAGCGGATGGTGCCAGGTGCCGGACGCGTAGTTCACGCCCTGGCCGGGCTCGGCGCGGAAGCAGCGCATCGCACCGACGTCGGGCGTGGCCGCGTGCGGCGTGGCCGGCGCCACGACCACGAGGTAGGCGCGTTGCGACATCGGCACGAAGGCCTGGCTGCCCAGCGGATGGCGCTCCAGCAGCAGCAACCGCATCGGCAGCGTGCGCGGTTTGGCTTTGAAGATGCTGACGATGGCACGGCCGCCGCCGGTCGCCACGTCGACCTGCGCGAGGTCATGGTAACGCTCGGCAAAACCTTCGTTGATCGTGAAGTGGCGCGCGTCGTGGCTGGCCTCGATCACGTCGCCGAAGGAGCGGAAGGACTCTGCCGTGAGCGGCTCGATGACCAGCGCGGGGTTGGTGTCGGTCATGTTGGCTCTCAGCAATCGACTTCGAGCAGGTCGGTGATGAAAGATGGCGGGCCCGCATGTTTGCCGCGCTGCTTGCGGTTCTTCCGTTTGCTGAACGCCAGACCCACGGCCAGGGTCTGCGCTAGCGACATGGCCGAGGTCAGCGAACGAAAACCGAGCAGCTTGGCGTCGTTCACTTCCAGCACCAGGTCGGCGTCCCTGGCCACCGGGCTCAGGAATGCGTCGGTGATGGCCAGGCGCTTGGCGCCGGCGGCGCGCACCTGTTCGCAGACCTGCAGGGTGTCGGCCGCATACGGGGGAAAGCTGATGGCAATCAGCAGGTCGTCGGGGCCGGCCGTGCTGGCCTGCTCGGCAATGGCGCCGCCCAGGCCGGTGATCTGCACGGCCGGCCGTCCCACGCGGTTCAGCGCGTAAGCCAGGTAGGCGGCCACCGCATACGAGCGGCGCAGGCCGAGCACGTGCACGATGCGCGCATTCTCGATGAGGGTGATCGCCTCGGCCAGCGGCAGGCTGGCGGCGTCGTCCTGCAAATGCTCCAGCGACACGATGTTGGCGCGGCTGAAGGCGCGCAGCACCTCGGCCGGATCGTCGGGATGCTCGAGCGTCTGTTCGCCACCGTAGTGGCGGATGCGTTCGCGAAACGTGGGTTTGGTGGCGTGCTGCAGCGGCTCGCGCAGCAGGCGCTGCAACTCCGAATAACCGCCGAAGCCGAGCGCCTTGGCCATGCGGATGAAGGCCGCCGGTGCGATGTCGGCCATCTCGGCCACCGTGGCCACCGGATTGAGCGCAATGTCGTTCGGATGTTCGATGGCGTAACGCGCCGCGTCGCGCATGCGCGGCGTGAGGCGTTCGCTCTCGCGCTCGATGAGTTCGCGCAGGCCGTCGAGGCCGGTGGGCAGTGCGGTGGAAGAGGGTGGCGCGGTTGCTGCAGTCATGTCCACCATTGTCGCGTTGCCCGATCGGGTTCAGAAAGCTTTTACTTCGCCGCGCGGAACGAATTGGCCCATGCCCTCGCGTCCCTGCCATTGCGCGCCGTCCACGATCAACTGGCCGCGCAGGAACACCTTCTCCACCTTGCCCTGCAGCGTGCGGCCTTCCAGCAGGGTGTAGTCGCAGTTGCCGTGCAGATCCCTGGCGTAGATGGTCTGGCTCGCGGCCGGGTCGAACAGCACCACGTCGGCGTCGCTGCCCACGGCGATCGTGCCCTTCTTGGGGAACAGGCCGAACAGCTTGGCCGGGGTCGTGGAGGTGAGTTCGACGAAGCGGTTCAGCGAGAGTTTGCCCTGCATCACGCCGATGTCGAACAGGCTCACGAGACGGGTCTCGATGCCGGGCGCGCCGTTGGGGATCAGCGAGAAGTCGTCCTTGCCGCGCATCTTCTGCAGCCGGTAGCCGAGGTGGCCTTCCTTCATGCAGAACGGGCAGTGGTCGGTGGCGATGACCTGCAGGTCGTCGTAACGCAGCGCGCGCCACAGGTGTTTCTGGTCGTTTGGCTTGCGCAGCGGCGGTGTCATCACGTATTTGGCGATTTCCAGGTCGTCTGTGGCGTAGACCGAGTCGTCGAACAGCAGGTAGTGCGGGCAGGTCTCGGCGAACACCGGAATGCCCTCGGCGCGCGCGGTCACGATGTGTTTCAGCGCCTCGTTGCTCGACACGTGCACGAAATAGATCGGCGCCTCGGCGAGTTCGGCCAGGCGGATGCCGCGGTGCGTGGCCTCGCCTTCCATGATGGCCGGGCGTGTCATCGCGTGGTAGCGCGGCGAGGTGTGGCCGGCTTCGAGCGCTTCCTTGATCAACAGGTCGATCACCGTGCCGTTTTCGGCGTGCAGCGCCACCATGCCGCCGTCCGCGCCCACCTGGCGCAACATGCGGAAGATCGATGCGTCGTCGGCCATCATCACGCCGGGATAGGCCATGAACATCTTGAAGCTGGTCACGCCTTCGAAGCGCATGGCATGGCGTACGTCTTTCAGCACCTGGTCGTCCACGCGCGTGATGATCACGTGCACGCTGTAGTCCACCGCCACCTGCGATTCGGCGCTGCGCTGCGCGCGGGCGATCGCGCCCAGCGGGGAGTCTGCTTCAGTCTGCAGCGCGAAGTCGACGATGGTGGTGGTGCCGCCGAAGGCCGCGGCGCGCGTGCCGCTGGCAAACGTGTCGCAGGTGATCGTCGGGCCGATCACGTTTTCCAGATGCACATGCGTGTCCACGCCGCCGGGCAAGACGTAAAGGCCGGTGGCATCGACCACGGCCACGTCCTCGCCGACCTCGATGCCGCGACCGATGGTGTGGATGACGCCGGCGCGCATCAGCACGTCGGCCACGTAGTCGTCGGTGGCCGTGATGACGCGGCCGTTGCGGATCAGGGTGTCCGAGCTCATGTTCAGCGGATCACTTCGTCGAGGTGTCGGATCAGGCGGTCGATCTCTTCCATGGTGTTGTAGTGCGCCATGGACACGCGCACCACGCCGCCCTGCGGCTGTAGACCGAGCCCATCGACCAGTCGCTTGGCATAGAAGTCGCCGAAACGAATGCCGATGCCGAAACGGTCGGTGTGGCGCACGATGGATTCCGAATGGGTGCCGGCGACCATGAAGCTCACGGTCGGCACGCGGCCGCCCATGGCTGCGGAATCCATGCCGATGATGCGCACCGATTTCTTGTCGCGCAGGTAGGCCAGCAGGCGTTCGCAGATCGCATCCTCATGCCGCTCGAACGCATCGAACGCGGTCTGCATCTTCTGCCGCGCGGTGCCGGTGCTGCCCAACTGCGTCCCCACGTCGATCAGGTAGTCGCTGATGCCCATGCAGCCGTAGGAAAGTTCGTAATTCACGTTGCCCGGCTGCAGCTTGTAGGGCAGCACTTCCGGGCCGATGAAATAGTGGTTCAGGCTCGGCAGCGACAGCAGCAGATCGCGTTGACCCCACAACACGGCATAGTGCGGGCCGAACACCTTGTAGAAGCTGTAGACGTACAGATCGGCGCCGCTGGCCTGCACGTCCACCAGTCGGTGCGGCGCATAGGCCACGGCATCGACGCAGAGCCGGCCGCCGACCGCATGTACGCGTTCTGCCACCAGGGCCACCGGATTCACCGTGCCCAGGATGTTGGAGGCGTGGGTCATGGCCACCCATCTGGTGCGCGGGGAGAGCAGGGTGTCGAGTGTTGCCAGGTCGAGCTCCAGGGTTTCGGGATTCACTTCCCAGATCTTCAGCACGGCGCCCGCAGACGCCAGCCGCATCCAGCCGCCGATGTTGGCCTCGTGGTCGGTGTTGGTGACGATGATCTCGTCGCCGGGCTGCACGGTGGGCAGGATGGCACTGGTCAGCTGGAACATCAGCGAGGTGGTCGAGCCGCCCATCACCACTTCGTCGTCATGCCGCGCGTTGATGAGTTCGGCCACCGAGCGGCGCGCCGCCAGCACCTTGCTGCCGGCGTCCTGCGACTGCGCATAACTTGCGCCGAGTTGCACCGCGCTGGTCAGCAGGTAGTCGCGCACACGGTCGGCCACACGGCGCAGCACCTGCGAGCCGCCAGCATTGTCAAGGTAGGCCACTTCGTTATTGATAGCGGGGAACTCAGATCGGATGTGCGCCAGATTGAGTTTTGATGCCGAATTTTGCATGGTTTCAATGTTGGTAGATCGCCTGCAGAAACGCGCGCGTGCGCTCTTCGCGAGGCTGGGTGAAGAAGGTTTCGGGCGGCGCCTGTTCGATCACGCGGCCGGCTTCCATGAAGATCACGCGGTCGGCCACGCGGCGCGCAAAACCCATCTCGTGCGTGACGATGACCATGGTGACGCCGGTACGCGCGAGTTGCTGCATCACGTCGAGCACCTCGCCGACCATTTCGGGATCGAGCGCGGACGTGGGTTCGTCGAACAGCAGCACCTTGGGCTCCATGGCCAGTGCGCGGGCAATCGCCACGCGTTGCTGCTGCCCGCCCGAAAGCTGGCCCGGCAACTTGTGGGCGTGTTGCGCCAGCCCGACCTTGTCGAGCAGCGCCAGCGCGCAAGCCTCGGCTTCGCGCCTGGCCATGTGCCGCACACGCACCGGGCCGAGCGCCACATTCGCCAGCGCGGTGAGATGCGGGAACAGGTTGAAGCTCTGGAACACCATGCCGACCTCGGCGCGGATCTTGGCCAGGCCGCGGCCGCGCACAACCTTGTCGCCTTCGACGAGCACCTCGCCGCGCTGGTAGTCCTCGAGCAGGTTGATGCAGCGGATCAGAGTCGATTTGCCCGAGCCGGACGGGCCGATGATGACCACGACCTCACCCGCGTTCACGTCGAGGTCGATGCCGTGCAGGGCCTCGAATGCGCCGTAGAACTTGTGCAGGCCGCGGATCTGGATTTGTGCCGGTGTGGTCATGGGTTCAGCCGTCGATCAACGTGTCGCAGCGCGGTGCCGGCCTTCGAAGAAGCCGACCAGCCGCACCAGCGGCAGCAGCAGCAACAGGTAGAGCAGGGCCGCGCCGATCAGCGGTGTGGGGTTGGCTGCGAGCGCTTGCGCTTGCGTGGCTTGCTTGAGCAGATCGGGCATGGCGACGACCGACGCCAGTGCCGTGTCTTTCAGCACGTTGATGCAGTTGCTGGTCAGCGGCGGCACCACGATGCGCAGCGCCTGGGGCAACACCACATCGCGCATGCGGTTGAAGAAACCCAGGCCGATGGCGTCGGCGGCCTCGAACTGGCCTTTCGGGATCGCCTCGATGCCGGCGCGCAAGATTTCGGCGGTGTAGGCACACGAGACAAGCGACAGCGCCGTGGCTGCCGCGGTGAACGAGGTGAGCCGGATGCCGACGAAAGGCAGGGCGTAATACACCAGCACCAGCAACACCAGCAAGGGGATGGATCGGAACACATCGATGTAGACACGCGCCACGGCGCGCAGCCACAACGGACCATACAGCCGCAGCAGCGCCATCAGCAGGCCGCCGGCGAAGCCGAGGCCGATGCTCACCGCGCCGAGCACGATCGTGATCCACAGGCCTTCGAGCAGCATCGGCAATGCGCTGCGGAACACCGGCCAATTGAAAAACGTGTCGAGCAGATCCATGCGGGGCGCGGTGTCGGTTCAGTCTGCTCTTGTTTACTTGGGTACGTCCATCACCTTGACGCTCGATGAGGTATCCGGCGGCACGGTGCCGAACCACTTCTTGTGGGTGGCCGAGACGAAACCTTCCTTCTTCAACGTCGTCAGGATGTCGTTGACCTTGGCCGCGTCGGGGAAAGTCTTGGCGAACATGAAGGAATAACGTTCGTTGGTCGGAATGCGCGCGGCGATGCGGTACTGCGGCTTGTCCTTGATGTAGTACTCCACGGCCGGGATGTCGCTGATGTAGCCGTCGATGCGGCCCGCGGCCAGGTCGAGCATGGCCGGCGCCAGGCCTTCGTAACGCGTGATCTTCGCGATCTTCAGCTTGGCCGTGTTCTCGGTCGCGTAGATGTCGCCGGTCGAAGCCGTGTCCACGCCCACCGTCTTGCCGGCAAGGTCTTCGAGCTTGTCGATCTTGGTGGCCTTGAGCACGGACAGCGACTGGTCGCTGTCGTAGTACGGCTGCGCGAAGGCCAGCGATTCGAGGCGCTTGGGCGTGATGGTGATGCTGGAGATGGCCATCTGGATGCGGCCCGACTGCACGGCGGGGAACAGGCCGTTGAACGGGATGTTCTCGATGGCCACGGTCTTGCCCGCGCGCTTGGCGACTTCGTTGACCATGTCGATCTCGAAGCCGATGAACTTGCCGGAAGCGTCCTGGAACTCCCAGGGCACATTGCCGATGTTCGCGCCCACCGTCCAGTCGGCGGCATTGGCGGACAGCGTGGTGGCGGCGGCCAACGTCAGCGCGAGCCGGCTGACGAATGTCTTGAGTTTCATGCGATTCATGCGGGTGGCTCCTGTGGGGCTTTGAATTTCCGCGGCGACCGGGATAGGTGGGCGGACGGGCAAAGATACCAAAATGAATCAAATAAATCAATAAAAAAAATAATGAAACGTTTAATCCAATCTGGTGCAGGCATGCACCTTGTTGGTGTGTCTGTGCATCGATTCGGACCGCCTACGTTTGCACGGCATTTGCATTCGATGCGCTGGAAACCGCGTGCGCAGCGCGGCCCCTGCCATCGGCGTCTTCGACGCCATTGGTACAAACCCGTTCGCCAGAGCGATGGCTTCGGGTGGATAAACATGTCGTTCCACTTCATTTCCAACGCCACCGATGCTGTCTTTCGCGTCCATGTCGAATCGCACCATTTGGGGCCTGTTGCGCTGGGGCATTCCTGGATTCGGTGCGTTGATCCTCGTCGCCATGTGGGTCATGGGCACTGCGAATATGCGGCAGGACAAGGAGCGTACCGAGGCGGAGGCCTACCGTCGCTCGGACGCATCGACGCAGGCGTACGAGGCCTACATCCTGCGCGCACTCCAGCAGATCGACCAGCTGGAGGGCTTCATTGCGGAAAACGCCCCGCTGACGGATTCGGACGCGGCGTTGACGCGCCTGCTGGCGCAGGCCCTGCAGCACCAGCCGAACCTGAGCAGCCTCTATGTCACGAACGAACATGGCGACATCGTCGCCGTCGCCCTTCGGGACGGCAAGGCGACCGCCACCGGGTCGGCGAAGGATCGCGCCTATTTCCAGGTCCACGAGGAGGCCCGGTGGCGCGGACTCTACGTCGGAGAGCCCACGCTGGGACGTGTCAGCAAATCCTGGGTGATCCATCTCAGTCGCGCCAGGTTCAAGGCCGATGGCTCCTTCGCAGGCGTGGTGGTGGCGACGGTCAACCCGGGATTCCTGGTCGACTTCTACAACGAGGCACAGTTCGGCAAGCGAGGGCTGGTCAGCCTCACGGGGTTGGACTGGACGCTCAGGGCGCGCCGATCGGGCGAACGGGTCTGGTACGGCGACCGTGCCGGCCCTGCTTCTCTCGCCCCGCGTGTCGAAACCGCGCCGGCCGGACACTACTTCGCCGAAAGCCGGCTGGACGGAATCTCGCGCTTCATCGCCTATCGCGTGATCTCGCCCTACCGGGTCGTGGCCTACACCGGCCTGGCCAGGGACGAGGTTCTGGCCGAGTACGAAGCGCGCCGCGACAGGCTCAGGGAATTCCTCGTCTTCGCGACGGGCGTCGTGCTTCTCGCGACCGGTGCCCTGACGTTGCTGGTGCTGCGCCTGCACGCGTCGCGGCTGCGGGCCGCCGCGGCGGAGGACCGTTTCCAGGCGGCGTCCGATGCGCAGCTCGATCCGTTTTTCATGCTCTCCGTGAAGCGCGCCGAAAGCGGCGCACCCGGCGACTTCGTATGCGAACATGCCAATCCTCCCGCGCTGCACTGGCTCGCGCGCGAGCGAGCGCAGGTGGTGGGGCAATCCGCCTTGAGCCTGGTTCCGAAGGACCTGAGGCCTCACCTGCGCGAGGTCTACGAAACCGTGCTGCTGACGCGCGGGCCGCTGGAGGAGGAATTCTCTTGGCACACGAAGCAGGGCGAGGTGCGGCGGGTGGTGCAGCAGGTCGTGCCCGTCAGCGACGGGCTTGCCATCACCATGCGCGACATCACCCAGACCCGCGCCAAGGAAGAACTGCTGCGAGAGCAGCGGGTGGCGCTGGAGCACAACGAGCGTCAGCTGCTGGCGATCACCAACAACGTGCCCGTGCTGATCTCCTATGTCGACCGCGATCGCACCATCGTGTTCGTCAACGAGACCCACCGACGTTGGTACGGGTCCACGTGGCAGACGCCGGTTGGCAAGAAACTGTTCGAACACTGGAGCCCGGCCGTCCAGGAGGAGCGGATTCCCTATGTGATCCGGGCCATGGGCGGCGAACGCGTGGAGTTCCTCGCGAGCCGCGAAACGGTCGATGGCTTGCGCACCCTGCAGAGCATCTATGTGCCGGACGTGGATGCCGATGGCCTGGTGCAGGGCATCTACATGCTGAGCTTCGACATCACCGATTTCAAGCGGACGGAGGCCGAGCTCTCCAACCTGCTGTACCGGGACACCTTGACCGGCCTGGACAACCGGCTTCGATTCAATGAGCTCCTGCCCCAGGCCCTGGCCAGGGCCAAGCGGTCCTCCAAAGGGATCGCATTGCTGTTCCTGGACGTCGACAGGTTCAAGCACATCAACGACACCCATGGGCACGCCATCGGCGACGACGTCCTCAAGAAGGTGGCGAAGAGACTCCGGCAGGTCGTGCGCGAGACGGACATGGTGGTTCGCCTGGCGGGCGACGAATTCATCCTGCTGCTCGAGGAACTCGGTGGCCCGAAGGAATCCGAAGCCGTGGCGTCCAAGGTGGTGGCGCAATTTCGCACGCCCTTGTCATTGGGCACCATTTCCCTCCCGGTCACGGTCAGCGTCGGGGTCGCCTACGACGACGGCACCGGGCTCAGTGGCAAGGCCTTGCTGCAGATGGCCGATGAACAGCTCTATGCGGCGAAGGCGGCCGGACGCAACGCGTTTTCGGCGGCGCGGTACTGAGCGGCGTCGCGCCTGTGCCGCTGTCAGGCGAAGGCCTCGCGGGGCCGCGGCGCCTTGCCGAAGTCCCGCTGCGCCAGCCAGAACACCGGCCCCGCCAACAAGGCCGCCGCGGCCAAAGCCACGAAGGCGATGCCGAAGTGCTGGCCGTCGCCGACGATCAGGTTCGCGGCGCCGGGGCTGATGGCCGCGCCGATGCCCTGCAGCGTCATCACCAGCCCGAGCGCGGTATTAAAACGCCCGCTGCCGCGGGTGTAGCGCTGCACTAGCAGCGGCGTGGCCACGCCGAGCGCGCCAGCGGCCAGGCCATCCAGGACCTGCACCGGGATGTTGTTCCACTCGCTGGTGAAGGCATAGGCCAGCGCGCCGCGCAACGGCAGCACCAGGATGGCGGCATAGAAGAACCAGGCCACGTCGAAACGCCGGCTGCGCGACACCCACAACGCGACCGGAATCATCGTGAGCTGCGCGACCACGATGGCGATGCCCGTCCACAGCAGCGGGGCCGAGCCGGCCACCGTCGCGGCCAGACGCTGGTTCAGCAGGGGCAGCATGGCCGCATTGCCGAGGTGGAAGAACGCACAGGCCAGGGCGAACAGCAGCAGCGGCCGGTTGCGAAAGAGGGCGCGCACCGGTGCGTGGCCTTCGGCGTCCACCACCGCGGGCGGTGCGTCCTGAGGCTCATTGCCGCGCGCGGCCTCATGGTCGATGTCGGCCGGCCGGATGGCCAGGATCGACAGGAGTGCGCCGCAGGCCATCGCGCCCATGACCGCCAGCATCCACGGCGCGCCGAACCAGTGCGCCGCCAGGCCGGCGCCGATGGCCGACACCATGTTGCCCGCGTGGCTGAACGCCTCGTTGCGGCCGGTCTGGCGCTTGAATCCGGCGGATCTGGCCAGGCCGAGCGTGAGCGCGGCCATGGCGGCGGCCAGCAGGGCGCCGGCAACGCCGGTGACGATCTGCGAGGCCATCAGCAGCGGCCCCGCGAGCGTGGTGAAGGCCAGGGCGCTCGCGCCCATGATGGCCACGGCCGAGACCGCTGTCATGGCGCGCTTGGCGGATGCGCGGTCGACCCAAGCGCCCGCCAGCGGTGTCATGGCCACGGCCGCCAGTCCCCCGGCGGTCATGGTGTAGCCGATCCAGGCCTGCGGCACCTTGTTTTCCTGCAGGTACGTCGCGAGGAACGGCCCGAGGCCGTCCCGCACGTCGGCCATGAAAAACGCGAGCCAGGAGAGCGCGATCAGCGAGGTCGGAAGCGTCGATGGACCGCGCATGGCCGCCTCCTAGGCCGTTTGTCCGGGGCCGAACGGCTGGCCGTTCACGCTGTGCGCTTCGATGACGCGGCCTTCGCCCGTGGCCAGTGGCCGCGCCGGCCCCTCGGCCACGACCTGGTCGCCGATCTGCAGGCCGAGCGCGGCCAGGCCATCGGGCCGGGTGTGCACGAAATCGCCGTTGTCGAGCACCACGCCGTTGGGCTCGCCGTGCTTGGCATAGTTGAAACGCAGCACGCGGCCCTTGGCTTTGGCATGCGCGACGGCTGGCGTGGGCTCGACGCCATCGATGGCGGCCACCCGGGCCAGACGGTACACGAAATGCGCGGACTCGCCCTTGGGTGAAGGGCCTTCCTCCGCGCCTTCGATGCGCAGTTGCTGGCCCGGTTGCAGCGCGCGCAGCATTTCGCCGACGCTGGCGTCCTGGGGATCGGTCACGAACTGCGTGGGCGTGCCGTCGGTGTCGATCAGCAGCCCTTCGATGCCGCCCTTGGGGCTGTAGATGAGTTGGGTGAACTGGCCTTCGATGGCCCAGAGTTCGGTGGCGTGGTGGTGTGGTTTGGGCATGGTGAGGTCCTCAGGGTCGGTTGGAAAAATGGTTCAGGATGCGGGCACGGGTGGTGCCGGCGGGACGGGTGGCACGGGTGGGACGGGTGCGGTCGCGCCCGCGGGCATGGGCCGCGGCGGATGGGCCCGACCCGGCCCGCGCGGGCTGCCCGGCGCCGGGGGCTCGCGACCGGGGCCGGCGAACAGTTCGCGCATGGTCTCGGCCGAGCTGCCGATGGCGGTGGCTTCCAGTGCGCTGCCCTGGGGCGTGCGGCTGCCCCAGCCGCGCGCCCAGACGCTGCTGCCGACCTGCAGGCCGGGCACGAGGCCGGCGCCCAGGTGCGGCGCGAAACGCACGATGCTGCCGTTGTCGAGCAGCACGCCGTTCGCGTCGCCGCGGTCGGTATAGAGCAGCCGCGCCACCTTGCCGCTGGCGCTCATCGCGGTCAGCGCGGCGGGATCGCGTGGCGGTGGCGGGGGCAGGCCGGTGGCGGGCGGCTGGATGTCGACGCGCCGGTTGCCCGCGCCGACGCTCGCGGCGCGCACGACTGGCAGGTTCGGCGTGCGCCAGCCCGTCACCTGCACGGTGTCACCGGGCTTGAAGTTCTGCAGCATGGTGGTCGACAGGTGCGGTGGGAAGCCGACCTGCGTGCCGTCGGCGAGCATCAGCCCATCGACTTCGCCGTTCGGATTGACAAGCCACTGCTGGATGCGGCCGGTGACAGCGGACGGCGCGGACGGCGCCTCCAACGGGGGGGGCGGCGCGAGTGGGGCGGCGGGTTGGGGCGCGGGCTGAGCCCAGGCGCCAACAGCGGCGAGGGTCAGCGCGGAGAAAAGGGTGGAACGTCGAAGGGTTCGCATGGCAAGGCTCCTGTTGGATGAGGTGCCTCTGGCTTCTCAAGTCCCGTGCCAGTGCGAAATCCCTTATAAATCAAGGGCCTGCGGCGCGAGAGGGCGCCGATGTGGATGACCGGCGGACACCATGGTGTCCGCATCGGGGACGGTTTGTCGTTCAGCCGCGACTCACCATTTCATTTCGCCCTTCGCCACCTTGGCGCTGATCTCCAGCGAACCCGGTTCGCCGGCCTTGGGAAACTGCTTTTTCATCGCCTTGATCAGCGCTTGCGAATTGGCGGCCTTGGCGGCCTCGCGGTCGAAGCTGCGGATGTAGTCGGCCGTGTACCTGGCGGCGTTCAGCGCCTTCGACGCACCCGGCAGGTAATGGCCGGGCACGACCACCGCCGGCCGCAGCTTCTGGATGTCGGCCAGCGTCGCGAGCCAATCGGCGTGCGATTGCGGCGTCTGCGTGTCGGCCATCCACACATGCAGGTTGTTGGCCAGCACCACGCCGCCGACCACGGCCTTCAGCGAAGGAATCCACACATAGCTGCGCTCGGGCTGCGCGCCGTCGAGTCCCTTGATCTCCAGCGTCCGGCCTTCGATCGAAAGGCTGTCGCCCTGCAGCACCTCGGGCACGATGGTGGCGACCGGCGCGTCGGCCTTGAGTTGCGGGCCCCAGAACGCGAGTTTGCCCGCGGCGGTTTCCTGGATGTGCGCCACGGTCTGCGGCGTGGCCACGATCTTCGCGTCGGGGAAGGCGGCATGGATGGTTTCCAGGCCGAAGTAGTAGTCCGGGTCGCCGTGGCTGATGTAGACGGTGGTGAGTTTCTTCCCGCTGGCGCGGATCTTCCCGACCAGCTGGAGCGCCTGGGATTGGCCGAACTGCGCGTCGATGAGCACCGCTTCGCGCTTGCCGCTGACCAACACCGAGGAGACCGGGAACACAGCTTCGTGGCCGGGGTTGTAGACGTCGAGTTGCAGCGGGCCGGCGGCCATGGCGGGGGCGACGAGCGCGGCGGCGGCGATGGCAGCGAACGCGCGGCGCGTGGTGGAGGCGAGGTGGTTCATGGTTTGACGGGATGGGTGGGTTGCGATGGCCGAATGTTAGTTGTGAAAAATGAATTGAAAAACCCTAGAATCCGCGCTAATTTGTTGCTGGAAATCGCTCTAATCACGCGATCGAAATGGATGGATACGTTGAAGGCCATGCAGGTGTTCGTGGCCGTGGCGGACGCGGGCAGCCAGACGGCCGCCGCCGAGCGGCTGGACCTCTCACGCCCCGTGGTGTCGCGCTACGTGGCCGAGCTCGAAGCCTGGACCGGTGCCCGCCTCCTGCACCGCACCACGCGCAAGCTGAGCCTGACGCCGGCCGGTGGCGAAACCCTGCAGCGTTGCCGCGAGGTGCTGGCGCTGAGCGACGACATGCGCTCGGCCGTGGCGCTGCCGGACCCCACGCCCCAGGGCCTGCTGCGGATCACGGTCAGCACGTCGTTCGGGCAGATGCAGCTGGCCGCGGCCGTGGCCGATTTCGTCAAGCGGCATCCCGCCGTGAGCGTCGACCTGGTGATGCAGGACCGTGCGGTGAACCTCGTGGAGGAACGCATCGACCTGGCGGTGCGCATCGCCTCCGAACTCGATCCCAACCTCATCGCGCGCCGGCTCACGGTGTGCCGTTCGGTGGTGTGCGCCGCGCCCGCCTACCTGGCCGTGCATCCGCCGATCCGCCGCATGGCCGATCTGGGCGTGCACAACTGCCTGACCCATTCCTACTACGGCAAGACCCTGTGGCACTACGAGCAGGATGGCGAGCCGTCTTCGGTGGCCGTGGGCGGCAACCTCAGCGCCAACGAATCCACCTCGCTCATGCAGGCCACGCTGGCCGGGCTGGGCGTGGCCCTGTTGCCGACCTTCATGGCGGTGCCGCTGCTGCGCAGCGGCGAACTGGTGGCGGTGTTGCCCGCGGTGTGCCAGCGCGAGCTCGGCATCTACGCCGTGTATTCCTCGCGCCGCAACATGCCGGCCGCCTTGCGGGCCATGCTCGACTTCCTGGCCGAGCGCTTCCCGCCCGAGCCGCCGTGGGACCGGCCGGCGGACGCCTGCCTCAAAGACGCAAAAGCAAGGCCGAAGCCGCGCACACCAGGAGGAAAGGCAGGCTGATGCGGTGAAATTCGCGCAGGCCGTTGGGCAGTTTCGCCAGGCGCAGCGCGATCAGGTTGGCCAGCGATCCCAGCACGCAGCCGAAGCCGCCCACGCTCACGCCCGCAGCCAGCGCGGGCAGGTCGCGCACCGTGCCGTCGAGCAGGATGGCGGCCGGCACGTTGCTGATCACCTGCGAGGCGGCAATGGCCGCGAGGTAGGCGCGCCAGCCCTCATTGATGGGCCACTGCTTGAGCAGCGCGGCGATGGCCGGCAGCTCGGCAAGCTGGCGCAGGTCGACGAACATCAGCGCGATGATGGCCAGGAGCGCCCAGTCCACGCCGCGCAGCACGCGCGGATACAGCAGCAGGAAGGCGCCGAACACCAGGCCCAGCCCGGCCAGCAGCCAGTGCCGGTCGAGTGCAATGACGAAGGCGACGAACAGCACGCCGGCCAGCGTCAGCAGGCGCGGCTGCACCGGGGCCGCGTCGGGCGCGGGCTTGAGCGCGATGGCCGTCTTCGGCACCAGCACCCACACGGCGACGAACAGCCAGAACAGCATCACCGCCACGGTCGGCGCCATCATGCCCATGAAGCCGAAGAAGCTGTCGCCCGAGCGGTGCCAGAGGTAGAGATTCTGCGGATTGCCGATGGGTGTGAGGGCCGAGCCGGCGTTCACGGCCAGCGCCTCCAGCACCACCAGCCGGGCCAGCGGCAGGTGCGCCTGCGTGGCCAGCACGCGGGTCAGCGGCACCAGCAGGAACAGGCTCACGTCGTTGGTGACCAGGGCCGACAGCAGGGCCGCCGCGGCCGTGAGCAGCAGGGCCAGACCGCGCAGGTCGGTCATGCGGCCGAGCAGTTTCTGGGCCGTGGCCTGCAGCATGCCGCTGCGCTCCACGCCCTGGGTGATGGCCAGCAGTCCGGCCAGCGCGCCGACCGTCTGCCAGTCGACCAGCTTCAGGTAGTCGGCCGGCGCGCGCGGATTGAAGACGGCGAAGCCGATGGCCACGGCCACCAGCACCCACAACAGGTGGTTGCCGCCGGGCGCATCCTCGGGCGTGTCGGCCTTGGAGGCAGCGGGGAAGGGGGGCGGTGTGGCTTGGGAATCGGTCATGGAGCAAGTGCTCAATCGAGCTGGTACTGTGCCATCTTGCGGTAGAGCAATTGGCGGTGGATGCCGAGGCTGCGTGCGGCCTCGGCGCGGTTGCCCTGGCTGCGCGCCAGGGCGTGTGCGATGAGCAGGCGTTCGAGCCGCTCCACCGCGGCGGGCAGTTCGCCATCGAGCCAGTCGGCCGGCAGGGCCGTGCCGGCCTGGGCTCGATCGGCCTGGTCCATGGCGGGCCCCAGGTCTTCCGCACCGATGACGCGGTGCCGCACCAGGGCCTGGCAGCGCGCCATCAGGTTGCGCAGTTCGCGCACGTTGCCGGGCCAGGGGTGGCGCAGCAGCCATTGGGCGGCGTCGTTCGAGAGCAGCTTGGCCGGCGCGTCGTGGTCGTCGGCGGCAGCGCGGCGCAGGAAATGTTCGGCCAGCGGCAGGATGTCGGCCAGCCGCTCGCGCAGCGGCGGCAGCCGGATCGTCAGCACGTCGAGCCGGTACAGCAGGTCCTCACGAAAGCGGCCGTCGCGCACGGCGGCGGCCAGGTCGCGGTGGGTGGCGGCGATCACCCGCACGTCGACACGCACGGTCCGGTGGCTGCCCAGCGGCGTGACCTCGCCTTCCTGCAGCACGCGCAGGATCTTGGCCTGTACGGCGGGCGCCATGTCGCCGATCTCGTCGAGCAGCAGCACGCCGCCATCGGCCGCGCGGAAACAGCCGGGGCGGTCCGCGGTGGCGCCGCTGAACGCGCCGCGCACATGGCCGAAGAGCTCGCTCTCCAGCAGATCCTTCGGGATCGCCGCGCAGTTGATGGCGACGAAGGGCGCGCCGGCCCGGGCCGAATGGCGGTGCAGGGCGCGCGCCACCATTTCCTTGCCGGTGCCGGTCTCCCCCAGCACCAGCACCGGCGCGCTGCTGGCGGCGGCCAGGCCGATGCGCTTGTGCACTTCGCGCATCGCGTCGCTGACGCCGATAAGGCCGGTGGCGTCGTCTTCGGCTTCGGAGGCTGCCGGCGCGGCGCGCTCGGCCGGCGTCTCGGCACGCAGCGCGCGCGCCAGCACGTCGATCACCGCCTGGCGGCTGATCGGCTTGGCCAGGTGGTCGAAGGCGCCCAGGCGCATGGCCTCGATGGTGTTGCCGCCGCTGGCGAAGGCGGTGAGCACGATCACCGGTGGCAGGCGGCTGAGCCGGGCACGCATGGCCGCGAGCGTCTGCAGCCCGTCCATGCCGGGCATGCGGTGGTCGAGGAAGACGGCGTCGCAGCGATTGCGCTGCAGCGCCTCTAGCCCTTCTGCACCGCTGGCGCAGGCCAGGACCTCATGGCCGAGGCTGTGCAGCGTCTCGGCCAGGGTTTCGCGGAAGGCCGCATCGTCGTCGACGATCAGCAGTCGCGCCATGGGATCTCCAGTTCGAAGCGGGTGCCGGGCTGCAGCGCGACGTGGCGCAATTCGCCGCCGTGGGCCAGCGCCACCTCGCGCGCCAGGGCCAGGCCCAGGCCGGTGCCGTCGGCGCGGCCGGTGGCGAAGGGCTCGAAGAGCTGCGGCTGCAGCGATGCGGGTACGCCGGGGCCGTTGTCGTCCACCCGCAGCCGCAGCGAGCGGCCTTCGCCGGGCACGGCGCCCAGGTGCACTTCGCCCCCATGGGGTGCGTGGCGCACGGCGTTGTCGAGGAGGTTGTCCACCGCGCGTGCGAGGTGCACCGGATCGAACACCGCCTGGGCGGGCGCAGACGGATCGAGCAGCAGCCGGACACCCTGGTCCGTTGTCCTTTGCGCCACGGCCGCGATGCGTTCATCCAGCCAGGCCGGCAGATCGACGCAGCGCGGTGCCAGCGTGACCGGCTGCACCAGCGCCAGGAGGCTCTGCACCAGGCCTTCGAGCCGGTCGATCTGGCCGACGATGGCGTGCAGCGCATCGGCCTGGCGTGCGGGTTCCGCGGCCAGCGCGTTCTCGGCCTTCAGCCGCATGGCGGCAATCGGGTTGCGAATTTCATGGGCGATGCCGCCGGTCATGCGCCCGAGGGCGGCCAGGCGCTGGTCGCGGCTGCGCTGCAGCGCCGCTTCGCGCAGATGGCCGCGCGCTTCCTCGAAGCGCAGGCGGTAGCGGTTGAAGCCGTCGACGATGCGGTCGAGTTCGCGCACGCCGGTGCGCGGCAGTTCGGGCACGGCATCGCCCTCGGCTTCGGCGAGCCGGGTCTCCAGCCGCTCCACGTGGCGCAGTCCGCGGCGCAGGATCAGGCCCAGCCAGAGGCCCGACACCAGCACGGCGGCCATCAGCACCCCCAGGCCGGTGCGCAGGCTGTTCTGCGCGGCCAATGCGCCGGCGTGCGTGCGGGTCATGGTCCAGGCCGCCAGGTCCTTGCCCGGGGCCGCGAGCGGGCAAGCGCTGACGATCAGCGCCTCGCGGCTGCCGCGCACCACATCGGTCTGCGGCGCCTGCGTGCGCGCCGCGAGTTGGGCCATCTCGGTGATCAGCGGCTGTTCGGCCTGCGGGATGTCGCGCTTGACGCCGCTGCCCTCGTAGGTCGGATAGGCATAGGCCAGCAGCCCTCCATCGCGTTGCCAGACGCCGCCCTCGACGTGCGGCGCCTCGGTCAGCACCAGTTGCAGCAGCACCTGCAGCAGGTCGATCTGGGGCTGGACCGGCGCCGGATCGGGCACCGACTTGGCATACCGCGCGGCGATCGCGCGGCACGACTGCTCGGCCACGGCCTGGCCCGCCGCCACCTGGCTGCCCGCGCTGCTGCGATACAGCGCAATCATCACCACCGCCAGCGTGGCGCAGACGCTGAACAGCAGGGCCCAGAAAAGCAGCAATTGGCCGCGCAGGGATTTCATGGCATGGGCGCCGAGGTGCGGGTCGACGGCGCGGAGGCGGAATCGAAACGGGGAATCGGGAGCGGCGGGGGCATCAAGGCATGGGGCGGCTGGCGGAGGTCGCGCCCACTCTATCCGATTCGCCTTTTTCGACGTTTTTTCGGCCGCGTTTCAGGCCGGCGGCGCGGCGCGAAAGGCTTCGAGTTCCTCGGCCGCGCTCGAGAAGGCCTGCAGCGCAGGATGGTTTTGCGCCGCCAACTGACCCGGCAGCAGCATGCCGGTGAACTGCCAAGCGACGGCACTGGTCAGGCCACCCTGGGTGAGGCTTTCGGCGGTCGCGGTCATCGGCTTCGTGGCCAATTCGCGTTCGAGTTCGGCGTAGGCCGCGGCGAGTTGGCCTTGCACCCGGTCCAGCCAGGGCGCATGGCGTTTCTCGGCCGGGCGCAACTGATGCTCGTAGACGATCTGCACCGTCTTCTCGCAGGCGGCCAGTGCCAGGCCGGTGAGCCGCAGGTCGTGCTGGATGCCCGCCGTGGTAGACGGCAGCAGGCTGCGCGCGGCGATGTGTTCGGCATACTGCAGGATGAGCGTGGAGTCCATCAGCACCGTGCCGTCGTCGCACACCAGCGAGGGGGCCTTGACCACCGGGTTGATCTGCTGGAACTGCGCGAAGGTGGAGAACACCGAGATCGACCGGTGTTCGAAACGCAGGCCGAGCAGGTTCAGGGAGATGGCGACGCGGCGCACATAGGGCGAGTCGAGCATGCCGATGAGTTGCATGATGGTGCTGGATCCGTGGATGATGGACTGTCGAGCATAAGGGCTTCGCATGGCGGGACCGTGACCCGTGCTTGCGTTTTTGCGTTCTCCTTGTTCCCGCAGCGGCCGTCGAACGCGTCCCCTGCCTACAGACCCCGGCGACGGCCACCAATAGAGTAGCGACCATGATTTCATTTCCAACCCTCGCACGCTGGCTCGTCGCCCTGTCGGTGGCCAGTGCGGCCGTTGCCGCCACGACCGCCCATGCCGCCGACGACACGGCGGCGAACGCGCTGCGCGCCAAATACGACAGCCTGGCGCCGACACTGCGCAACAACATCTTCAAACGCGCGCTGCACCTGGAATCGACGGAATCGTCGTCCGAGCTCAAGGGCGACATCTATGCCGTCGTGAACCATCCGTTCGCCACGGTCGAGAGTTCGCTCAAGGACCCGGACGTGTGGTGCGACGTGTTGATCCTGCATCTCAACACCAAGCTGTGCCGCGCCGAGGGAGAGGCCGCCAACCCGGCCCTGGTGCTGTACGTGGGCCGCAAGTACGACCAGCCGCTCGAAGACGCCTACAAGCTGCGTTTCTCCTACCGCCTGGCCGCAAACGCGCCGGAATATTTCGAGGTGCTGCTGAACGCGCCCGCCGGCCCGGTCGGCACGCGCGACTACCGCATCGTGCTCGAAGCCATACCGCTGGCGCCGCAGGACGGCAAGGCCGAGCGCACCCTGGTGCATCTGACCTATGCCTATGCCTACGGCCTGCCGGCAAGGCTGGCCATGCAGACCTACCTGGCCACGGTGGCGCGCGAGAAGGTCGGCTTCACCGTGACCGGCAAGGATGCCGACGGCAAGCCCGAATACGTGGGTGGCGTGCGCGGCGTGGTCGAGCGCAACACCATGCGCTATTACCTGGCCATCGACGCCTACCTGGGTTCGCTGCGGCTGCCGCCGGGCGAGCAGTTCGATCGGCGGCTGAAGACCTGGTTCGACGCCTCCGAGCAGTACGCGCTGCAGCTGCACGAGATGGAACTGGCCGACTACATGACGATGAAACACGCGGAAAACGAGCGCCAGCACAAGGCGCCTTGAGCGTTCGGGTCCCTTCTCTCATCGCTCGGAAGACGGCAGGTATCGGCCGACTCCCAACGCGGCCGCCAGCTTTCTCGTCAATGGCAAGGGCTCGCCATGCAGCCGCGCTGCCAGCAGTTCGCCGCACAACATCGCCATGGTGAGGCCGCGCGAACCCATGGCGGTGCACACCCAGAGGCCAGGCGGGCCGAGCGGGCCGACCATCGGCAGGCGGTCGGGTGATGCGCAGCGGATGCCGGCCCAGGCCTGCACTTGCCCGGTTTCGAATGCGGGCGCGAGTGCTTCGGCCACGGCAGGCAGCAGGCCGGCGAGGCGTTCGAAGTTGGCCTGCGTGTCGGCGGCCTGAACGCTGGGATCGGCCTGGTGCCGGTCGAAGCTCGCACCGGCGACCCACAGGCGCTCACCCCCCGGCAACGGCATACCCGAGATGAAGCTGCCGTGGCCGTTGACAGGCCAACGTGGAAATGCGCCCGGGGGCGCGGCGCTGGCGCCACAGGCCACCTGGCCGCGCACGGGCTGCAAGGGCATTGCCGTCGCGCCGATGCGGCTGCTGGCGATGCCCGCGGCCACCACGACCAAGGGCGCCGTCGCCAGTGTTTCGCCCTCCGTGCCGACGACCCGCCAGCCTGCTTCCACGTGCTCCAGCCGATCCACCGCCGCGCGGCCTTGCCACCTGATGCCCGGGTGCGACAGCAGCGCTTCGACCAGCCGCTTCGGCCGCAGCCAGCCGCCGTGCGCATGCCAGTGCGCCGCGGCATCCTCGGGCAGGCCGGCCTCGGCGAGCTGCTCGGGCGTGGCCGGGGCGCTCCAATCGCGCCCGAATTCGGTGGCGTCGGTCGGCAGCTTGGGCGGGTTGCCGAGATGGCGCTGCAGCACGCCGTCGGGCGCCCAGTCCACCCCGGCGCGCAGCAGCGGCGCGGCGAGTTGCAGGGTCGTGCGCACACCAGCGCGCGAGAGTTGCGACAACACGCTGTCGCCCACCGACACGTGCGGCGCGACCAGGCCGGCGGGCAGGCCCGAGGCGCCGGTGGCGGGCGCCTCGGCGGCGTCGAGCAGCCGCACGCGCCAGCCGCGCCGCGCCAGGCTGTGCGCGACGCTCGCGCCCGCGATGCCGGCACCGATGACGATGCAGGTCGACGGTTCGACGGCGAGGGCCGGGTCGGCTGTCCGTTTCGGCGTCCAATGCGGGTCGTAGACCGCCTGCAGGTTGTGGCGTTTGGGCGGCACGCCGGCCGTCTTGCGTACGACGAACCCGGCCTGTTTCAGGCCATCGCGCACGCTGCGCGCCACCGTCCAGCTGGCCACGCGCGTGCCGCGCCGGCAGCAGCGCGCCACGGCCTTCATGGTGTGGGCCGACCAGATGTCGGGATTCACGTCGGGACTGAAGCCGTCGAGGTAGACCGCATCGGCCTCGAAAGCCATCTCGCGCAGCATCGCCTGCACATCCCCGATGCACAGCGTGAGCACCACCTGGCCGCCTTCGAAGACCAGCCGGTGCCAGCCCGGCAGCAGGCCCCACCACCGGCTGTGCAATTGCTCGGCCAGGGGCCGCAGTTCCGGATGGACGGCGAAGCTGCGCAGCAGGTCGTCGGCGCTGGCCGGCCAGGCCTCGATGGACACGAAATGCAGGATGCGCGGGCGTACGGGATCACGTCGCCAGGCATCCCAGGTGACGAGAAAATTCAAACCCAGGCCGAAACCGGTTTCCAGGACGGACCATCGCTGGGCGCCGGCCCAGGCCTCGGGCAGGCCGCAGCCCTGCAGAAAGACTTCGCGCGCCTGGCTCAGGCCGCCGAGTTCACTGCGGTAACGGTCGTTGAAACGCGGGCTGTACGGGGTGCCGTCGGCCATCCATTCGATGGGTTCGGCCATGCTACGGGCACACCCCCAAGTCGCTCACTTTGTGTAGCTCCCCCTTGCAGGGGGCACAACCAGTGGCCCGGCAAAGCCGGTTCCACGGTTGTTCTGGAACCAGCACATGCCCATCCTTATTGAGCTACGGGCGGCACGTAGCCTTGCGCCGCATCGGCGCCACCGCCGAAGAAATGGTTTTCCATCTGCCGGGCTAGGTATTGGCGCGCGCGCAGATCGGCCAGGTTCAGCCGGTTTTCGTTGACCAGCATGGTCTGGTGCTTGAGCCACGCGGCCCAGGCCTCCTTGCTCACGCCTTCCCAGATGCGCTTGCCCAGTTCGCCCGGGTAGGGCGGGAAGTCGAGACCTTCGGCTTCCTTGCCGAGCTTGATGCATTGAACCATGCGTGCCATTTTTGTGCTGCCTTCGTGTTGGTCCGGGGCGCGCCGTGGGGGCTGCCTCTTCGGATGTTTAAGTAATTTAGAACTGAAAACTAAGTTGTTCCAGTTTTGATGGCCGCCTCCCAGAATCCGTCCATCAACTTATCTGGACCCGAAAGAGAACCATGTCTACACGCCGCGACTTTATCAATGTTTCCACCCGCGCCGGTTTGGCCCTCGCCTTGGCAGGGTCGGCGCTCGTGGCCGTGGCCCAGCCCGCCCCGGTGACCTTGCTCAACGTCTCCTACGATCCCACCCGCGAGTTGTACGTGGACTACAACAAGGCCTTCGCCACGTACTGGAAGGGCAAGACCGGCCAGGACGTGAGCATCAAGCAGTCGCACGGCGGTTCGGGCAAGCAGGCGCGCTCGGTGATCGACGGCATCGAGGCCGACGTGGTGACGCTGGCGCTGGGTGGCGACGTGGACGCCGTGGCCGCCAGCAACAACCTCATCGCCAAGGACTGGGTCAAGCGCCTGCCGCACAACTCGGCGCCGTACAACTCGACCATCGTGTTCCTGGTGCGCAAGGGCAACCCCAAGGCCATCAAGGACTGGGACGACCTGACCAAGCCCGGCGTCTCGGTGATCACACCCAACCCCAAGACCTCCGGCGGCGCGCGCTGGAACTACCTGGCGGCGTGGGAATTCGCCAAGCGCAAGAACGGCGGCAGCGACGCCAAGGCCAAGGAATTCATCGGCAACCTGTTCAAGAACGTGCCCGTGCTGGACACCGGCGCGCGTGGCTCCACCATCACCTTCGTGCAGCGCAACGTCGGCGACGTGTTGCTGGCCTGGGAGAACGAGGCCTTCCTCGCGCAGAAGGAATTCGGCGAGGACAAGTTCCAGATCGTGGTGCCGAGCATCAGCATCCTGGCCGAGCCTTCGGTGGCGGTGGTCGACAAGAACGTGGACCGCAAGGGCACCCGCGCGGTGGCCACGGCCTACCTCGAACACCTCTATTCCGACGAGGGCCAGGACATCGCCGGCCGCAACTACTACCGCCCGACCTCGGAGAAGGCCAAGGCCAAGTACGCGGCGCAGTTTCCGAAGCTGAACCTGTTCACCATCGACGACGCGTTCGGCGGCTGGGCCAAGGCGGACAAGGCGCATTTCGCGGATGGCGGGTCGTTCGACCAGATCTATACGAGTAAATAGGCACACCCCCAAGTCGCGCACTTCCCCGGGATCGGCCGAGAGGGCCGGTAACGCATGTCGCTCTTCCCTCTCCTTCGACAAGCTCGGGACAGGCTTGCAGGGGGCGACACCTGCAACCCGGCACAGCCGGTTCTGCGGTGTCTCTGGAAGGGGACAACAACCGTTCGTGCTGAGCCTGTCGAAGCACTCTATTTAGATACCCCATGACCGTTCTCCTCATCGCCGGCAGCCCCTCCGAACGTTCGCGCTCCGCGGCCCTGCTCGATTCCGTGAGCCAACGCCTCACGGCGCGTGGCGCGACGGTGGAGCGGCTGTTGATCCGCGACCTGTCGCCCCAGGCGCTCCTGCTGGCCGATACCTCGCATCTCAGCATCCGCAAGGCCATCGACCAGGTGCAACGAGCGCGTGCGGTGGTGATCGCCACGCCGGTCTACAAGGCGGCCTACAGCGGCGTGCTGAAGGTGTTCCTCGACCTGCTGGCGCAAAACGCGCTGCAGGGCAAGACCATCCTGCCGCTGGCCACCGGCGGCAGCCCGCACCACATGCTGGCGCTCGACTACGCGCTGCGGCCGGTGCTGCAGTCGCTCGCGGCAAGGCACATCCTGCCCGGCGTCTACGTGACCGACGCGCAGGTGGTGTTGACGCCCGAGGGCGCCCACACCATCAGCGCCGACATCGCCGGGCGGCTCGACGATTCGGTGGCGACGCTGGTGGCCGAGGGGCTCAAGCTCGCGCCGGCCACGGGCTTTGCGCCGGTGCATTTTTCCCAGGTGCGGCACAGCGTCTGAAGCGCGGCCCATCCCATTCGTTTTTTCAACCAGGAGCTTCCATGTCCATCCAAGCCATCAACGTACGCAACCAGTTCAAGGGCAAAGTCAAAGAAATCATCCGCGGCGACGTGGTCTCCGAGGTCGATGTGGAAACCCCGTGGGGCATCGTCACGTCGGTGATCACCACGCGTTCGGTGGACGACCTGTCGCTCGCCGTCGGCAGCGAAGTCGTGGCCCTGGTGAAATCCACCGAAGTCTCGATCGCCAAGCTGTGAGCCGCGCGTAGGGGCAAGCCGCGGGCCGCGAGCGATGGCTTGCGGCCTTGGCTAACATCGGGTGCCGCCGCCCGTGGCGCGGCTTTCCGAGAAAAGAGACATCCGTGGCCGTATTCGACGTCAACCCCATCGTCCAGTCGCTGAACCAGATCCGCCAGGACTGGCGTGAAGCCCAGCGCCGATCGCGCGAGCCCGGCGGCCGCGAATTCCCCTCGCGCGACGCGGTCGCCGGCGTGATCGAGTCGCTCAAGGGCGCACTGTTCCCCATGCGCCTCGGCCCGACCGACCTGCGCCACGAAAGCGAGGATTTCTATGTCGGTCACACGCTGGACACGGCGCTGCACGCCTTGCTGGCCCAGGTGCGGCTCGAACTGAAATACGACAGCCGCCTGCGGCCGCGCCCCGATGCCGAGATCGAGGCCCAGGCCGAGCAGGCCGTGCACGCCTTTGCGGCGGCCTTGCCCGGCATCCGCATGCTGCTCGACAGCGATGTGCTTGCCGCCTACCAGGGCGACCCGGCCGCGCGCAGCGTGGACGAGGTGCTGCTGTGCTACCCCGGTGTACTGGCCATGATCCACCACCGCTTGGCGCACCAGCTGTACCGGCTCGGCCTGCCGCTGCTGGCGCGCATCGCGGCCGAACTCGCGCATGCGCAGACCGGCATCGACATCCATCCCGGCGCGCAGATCGGCGCGGGTTTCTTCATCGACCACGGCACCGGCGTGGTGATCGGCGAGACGGCGGTGATCGGCGAGCGCGTGCGGCTCTACCAGGCGGTCACGCTGGGTGCCAAACGGTTCCCGGTGGACGCCCAAGGCAACCTGCAGAAGGGCCTGCCGCGCCACCCGGTGGTGGAAGACGACGTGGTCATCTACGCCGGGGCCACCATCCTCGGCCGCGTGACGCTCGGCCGCGGCGCGCAGATCGGCGGCAATGTCTGGCTCACGCACGACGTACCGCCCGGCGGCCATGTCACGCAGGCCGATTCGCGGCACGACGCCTTGCCGGGCGGCTGAAGCAACGGATGGGGTCGATCCGCAGGAGTTGGCAAAAGCCGGCCGCGGGGCGGTGCGGTTTCGTCCGTGTTCACCGTCGGGTTCGCGCCAAGCCGGCGAACCTACAACACCGGCGAAAAAAGCCGTGCCGTCGCATCCCCGAGCTTGCGCAGGAACGGCAGCCGCCGCATCGCCGCGACGGGCTTGGCGGCCAGCAGGTCGGCAGTGAACTGCCGCGCCAGCGGCTCGGCCAGCACCGGCCCGTAGACCACGGCGCAGACTTCGAAGTTCAGGCGGAAGCTGCGGTTGTCGAAGTTGGCCGTGCCGATGAAGGCGCAGTTGTCGTCGATCAGCAGCGTCTTCGAATGCAGCATGCCCGCGCGGTATTCCCAGACCTTCACGCCGGCGGCGATGAGTTCGTCGAAGTAGGAGCGCGCCGCCGCGCTCACGATGGCCGAGTCGCTCCTTCGCGGCACCAGCACCTGCACGTCGACCCCGCGCAACGCGGCGCTGGTCAGCGCCATCAGGCCGGGCTCGCCGGGGACGAAATACGGCGTGGTGAGCCACACCCGTTCGGTGGCGGCGTTGATCCCGGCCACCACCATGCGGTGGATGCCTTCGCGCGGGTTGTCGGGCCCCGAGGTCAGGATCTGCACCGGGTGGCTGCCCGGCTCGGTTGGCGGCAGCAGTTGCGCATGGTGCTGCGCGATGTCGCGCGGGCGTTCTTCGGTGGTGTAGACCCAGTCCTCGAGAAAGGTCATCTGCAGCAGCCGCACGGCGCTGCCGACGATGCGCAGGTGCACGTCGTGGTAGGCATCGGGACGGGTGCGCTGGTCTTCCTCGTCGGTGATGTTGATGCCGCCGGTGAAGCCGACGACGCCGTCGCAGACCACGATCTTGCGGTGGGTGCGGAAGTTGATCACCGGGCGCCAGCGCCGGCCGATGCGCGACTGGTGGAACAGCCCCACCTGGGCGCCGGCCTCGGTCAGCGGCGCGAGGAAGCGCTGGCCGATCCTCTTGGAGCCGAGCGCGTCCACCAGCAGCCGCACCTGGACGCCGGCGCGGGCCTTTTCGACCAGCAGATCGCGCAGCGCCGTGCCGATGCGGTCGGGCTCGAAGATGTAGTACTCGAGGTGCACATGGTGGCGCGCCGCACGGATGGCCTCGAAGATTGCGTCGAAGGCCTGGGCGCCGTCCACCAGCAGATCCACCTGGGTGGCGGTGGCGATCGGCAGGTCGCACGCGGCGGTGCCGAGCTGTGCCAGCTGACGCAGCGACTGCGGTGCATCCGACGCCCGTTCGCGCAGGCCCGCGAAGTCGGTCTCGCCATGCAGTGCGGCCTGGCTGCGCAGCCGCTTGAGCCGGTGCTTCTTCAGCCGCTGCGGGCCGAGGAAATAGTAGACGACGTAGCCGAGGATGGGTAGCAGCGCCATCGAAAGGATCCAGCTCAGCGTGGAGACCGGGGCGCGTTTTTCCAGGATGATCCACACCGCGAGCACTGCGATGTACACACCCCAGGCCGCGGAGAGGGCGGTGACGAAGCCGTCGTGCCCGCCGGGGAACTGCCGCACCAGGTTTTCGTAGCCGGCGCTCAGCGCGCCCAGGCCGGGGATGTCTTCGAGGGTCATTCAGAACACCGACAGGCCGGTCTTCGCCGTGAACAGCTCGAGCGCCTTCATGCCGAGCAGCGAATTGCCGGTGGCGTCGAGCGCGGGCGACCAGACGCACAGGCTCAGGTGATCCGGCACCACGGCGACGATGCCGCCGCCCACGCCGCTCTTGCACGGCAGGCCGATGAGGAACGCGAACTCGCCAGCCGCGTCGTAGGTGCCGCAGGTCAGCATCAGCGCGTTGACGCGGCGCGTCTGGCGTTCGGTCAGCAGGTGGTGGCCGTTGTAGGGATGCAGGCCGTCGCGGCAGAGGTAACCGGTGGCGCGCGCCAGTTGCACGCAGTTCATGGCCAGCGCGCAGTGGTGGAAATACACGTCCAGCACGGTCGCCACGTCGTTGTCGATCTTGCCGAAACTCTTCATGAAGTTGCCCAGCGCGATGTTGCGAAAGCCGGTGGCCGCCTCCGATGCGGCAACTTCCTCGTCGAAGTGCACCGGCTCGTTGCACAGGCCGGACAGCAGGGTCAGCATCTCGGCCTTGGCGTCGCCGTGGCTGACCAGCCGGTCGGTCACGGCGATGGCGCCGGCGTTGATGAACGGGTTGCGCGGCGTGCCCTGTTCGGCCTCGAGCTGCACCAACGAATTGAACGGGTTGCCCGATGGCTCGCGGCCGATGCGCTGCCAGAGCGCGTCGCCCATCACGCGCATGCCCATGGTCAGCGCGAACAGCTTGGAGATGCTCTGGATGGAGAATGGCACGCGGCAGTCGCCTGCCGCAGCCTCCTGGCCGTCGCAGGTGCGCAATGCGATGCCGAATTGCGCGGCCGGCACGCGCGCCAGCGCCGGGATGTAGTCGGCCACGCGGCCCGCGGCGCCGAGCTGCGGCTGGAGCGTGGCGACGATGTCTTCGAGGATGGGTTGGAATTGCATCGGTTTGCGCTCGGTTGGCCCTGGGGCAGATAAGTTCTTGGCAGATCACGTAAAGTGTCCGCGTGGCCTATCTTATTGAACTCATCAGCCAATACGGCGTCTTCCTGGTTTTCGCCTGGGTGCTGCTTGAACAGGCCGGCATTCCGGTGCCGGGTTATCCGGTGTTGCTGGTCGCCGGTTCGATGGCTGCGGCCGGCCAGTTGTCGATGCCGCTGCTGCTGGTCACGTCCGTGCTGGCCTGCCTCGTTGCGGACAGCGCCTGGTATGCCGCCGGCGGCAAGTACGGCGGCCGCGTCCTGCGCGTGATCTGCCGGCTTTCGCTCACGCCCGACAGTTGCGTGAGCCAGACCGAATCCGTGTTCGATCGTTGGGGGCCGCGTTCGCTGATCCTGGCCAAGTTCGTGCCGGGCTTCGCCTCGGTGGCCACGGCCATGGCGGGCGCCACCAAGGTCAGGCGGGGGGCTTTCCTGGCCTACGACGCGATCGGCGCCACCCTGTGGAGCGGCCTCGGGCTCGCGCTGGGCTGGCTGTTCGCACCCGCGGTCGAGACCCTGCTGACCACGTTGCAGAGCCTGGGCCGCTGGGGCCTGCTGCTGCTTGCATTGGCCGTGGCCGTCTACCTGGCGCGCAAGGCCTGGAGCCGCATCAACTTCCGCAAGCAGTTGCGCATGCGCCGGCTCACGCTGCCCGAGTTGTCCACGATGCAGCAAAGTGGGCGCGACGTGGTGCTGGTCGACGTGCGCGCCAAACGACTGTGGGAACGCGAGCGTATTCCTGGCTCGCTGGTGTTCGATGCGGCCGAGTGGGGTTCGGTGGAGGGCAGCCCGCACCGCGACAAGACCATCGTCGTCTATTGCGATTGTCCGGACGAAGCTTCGGCGGTGGTTGTGGCACGTACGCTGAAGGGCAACGGCTTCCAGCGCGTGCATCCGTTAGCCGGTGGCCTGGAGGGCTGGCGCCTGGCCGGATTCAAGGTCGAGCCGGAGCCGACGGCGCCACAATCGGCGGCCTCCGCCATGCCGACCGTCGCATAGCCCGCGTGCGTGGAGCCCGGTTCAGGGCTTGAACACCATGGCGCCGGAAATCTGGCCCAGGCCGCTGGTGAAACCGTAGACGAGGCCCGCGCGTGAGCTGCCCGCGCCACCCACCATGCCGCGCACCGCGTTGTTGCCGCCCAGCGCACCGGCGCAGCCGCTGTTGCAGGCCGTGCCGGTGCTGCCGATCAGCGCCGGCCCCGCAAAACCGTAGGTGCCTGTCTGCAACGCCGTTCCGGTGAGCGAGAAAGTCTGCCCGGCAACCGGGACGCTGAGTTGATAGGTCGCGAATCCGCCGGCGATGCTGGGAAAGGTGACCTGCAGGCTGCCGCCGGCCGCGTTCTCCGCCCCCAGCGCGCTCAATTGGCCGCTGGCGGACATGACGGTGGTCGCGGTCGAGCCGAACGAGGTGAACGAGCGCAGCACCGGCAGCATCGGCGTGCCGGAGAAGGTGAAGTAGTGCATGGCGCGGAGGTCGCCATTGGCATCGCCGCCGCCATCGGTGTTGCGTTTGCCGTCAGTCCAGCGTCCCCAGGCGATGCTGCCATCGGAATGGGCTTCGGCCAGGATCGGCTTTTCGAGCAGCTTCTTGCCTGAGCCGTCGCGCTCGCGCGCTTCGGTCAGTCCGCTACCGCTGAATTGCCGGTAGCCGGCCACGGCCTCACCCTGGGTCACGCCCTCCTTGTTGGTGGACACGATGACCACGTTTCCTGAACCGGACGACAGGGCTTGCTCGACGATCGGGGCGGGTGATGGCGCTGGGCCGGGAACCGAAACCGGTACTGGGGATGGCGCAGGCGCTGGAGCGCCGGTGACCGGGTCGATGGCGGGTGAGGGGGCAGGCGAGGTACCGGTGATCGGGGCTGGCGCGGGTGCAGGTGCCGAGATGGGGGCGGGCGTCGCCACCGGCGGCGCAAAGCTGCCTGGCGCGGTCGTCTGGGTCTGGGTGGTCTGGGTCGCCTCATCGCCGGTAGTCGGCGCCGCAGGGTCCATCGTCCTCGGCGTGAGCAGCGCTTGCAGGTATCCGCGTACTTCCTCACCGGATGTGCGTGCAGACGCGGGCGGCATCGCAGACGGCGCGGCAGCACCGGCCGCCGCGGCGACAGCGGTGGCTTGGTCGGCTGGGCTGTCCTGCGCCGTGGCAGGCACCAGGGTGGAGACCAGTTTCGAGATCACCGGCCGGGCGGACATGGCCGCGGTGAAGGCCGACTCGCCGCGCGAGACGTCCCGGCAGCCGGTGTCGTTGCACACGGCGACCCGTCCGCCGATCACCCCGACCGTCAAGCCTTCGCGCAGCACGGCGGTGTATTCCGTGCCCCGGATGCCGATCATGCCGCTGGGCGTCTGGAGCCGGTAGTTGTCGGGACGTGCCTTGCCGATGAGGCCACTGACGGTGCGCAGCCCGCCCTTGAGCAGGCTCATGTACGCCTTTTCGTCGGAGCCTCCTGCCTTGGGCAAGTGGTAGTCGTCCAGGCGCAGGGTGGTGTCCGGCTGCAGCGACATCATCCCGCCGTCGACCATGTGCAACTGCATGCGTCCCTTGCCGGTTTCGATGGTGTCGCCAGAGGAAAGGGACTGCCCACGCATTGCAGCGCGGCGTTCGCCACTCGCCGAAACGATCACGGCCTCGCCCGAGACGAAGGTGACGGTGGCGGAGGGGACGGGCTGCGTCTGGGCCGCGGCGCCACCCGCGCACAGCGCCACCAGCGCACCCAGGGCCGTGAGCCGCAACATGGGGGACGTTGGTGTCGGAGATGAGGTTCGTCGCATCGGGATTCCGATCAATGGGGATGAGGTCATGGCTCTAATTGAATTCGCGGCGCAGGGCGATCTGCCACAGCGTGCGACGGTAGTCGTACAGCACCACGTTCGAGGCGGCCCGGACGCGGCTCCACTGCGGTGTGATGCGCCAGTGCGGCGCCGGCACGAAATGCACCCCGGCCGTGAGATCGAGCTGACGGTCGCGCCGACTGGTGTCGAAGAACGGTTCGCTGCCGCCGTAGGCGCGGGTTTCGAACTGCACGGCGGCGAAAGCCGTGGCACCGTCCGAGACACGGGCTTCGGCGCCCAGCCGCACGCCAGTGGCACGGTGGCCATAGTTGTCGACACCGTCGTGGCGCGTCTTCTCGCGGGCCCGATACAGGCTGGCATACGCCACCCGTTCACCACCTTCGAAGGCACGCGCATAACCGAAGCCGAGAACGCCGCGGTCGGCGTCGCGGCTGGCGTCGGCGGCGTAGGCCAGACGGCTCCATTGGCTGAACACGCTCAGCTGCGACACCGCGTCCAGCGTGTGTTGCCACTGGGCGGTGGCACCGGAGGCCCGGCGGTAGCGATGATCGGCGATGTCGTAGGTGTTCGCCTGTACCGCAGCCGAGACGGTGTGGGCGCCTGCGGTGTAGGCGAGGCCCAGGCTACCGTCGATCTGACGGTTGTCGACATCGTGCGCCTTTTCGTTGTGCACGCCGCGGGCGTTCAGCGCGGCATCGAGTTCCCAGCCTGAAGCCAGGGGCAGCCGCAAGCCGACGCCTGCCGCGACGGCACCGAAGACATCGCCGCGCTGCCGGCTTTCGGAAGCCAGGTTGAAGACGATGCCGCCGAACGCGGGCAAGGCGAACTGTCCGGCCGCCGTGGCACTGTTGACGTTGCTGTCGTGGCCGGCGGAAGCCTCGAGGTAGCCGCGCCATGGGCTGCTGCGCGCCGCGTCTTTCGGGATGCCCTGGTCCAGCGATCCGAGCACGCGGTCGATGGCGGCCGCGGCTTCGGGCGGCATGCGCCCGCGGCGCGCCTGGATCAACTCCTCGCGGGCGACGGCCGGTTCGCCCGCGGCCAGGTGGGCGCGCGCCAATTCGGCGCGTGCGAGGTTGTTTTCGGGCTGCAGGGCCACGGCGCGTTCCAGCGCGAAGATGGCGCGGGTGAACAGCCCCGCGTCCAGCGCGGCGATGCCCATCAGGTAGTCGAATGTCGCGTCGTCCGCACGGCGGGTTTCCTCCGGGGCGAGCAGTTCGAAGGCCAGCCGAGGCTGGCGCTGTTGCATCAGCAGCCTGGCCTGCGCGAGCAATGCGTCCTCGGGCTGGGCACGTGCCACGGTGCAGGTCAACAAGGCCGCCAGCAGAATGGCCGAGCCGGGGTGGACGGCACGCATCAAAACGGACATGGGTGGTTTTCTGAGGAATGGTGCAAGGCACCGGGAGAAACAGGGGGCAGGTGGATGCTAATGATGGAATTCAGGAAGGCCCGACGGGTGGCGCCTGCGGTGCAGTAGGCCGGAACTAGTTCACAGTAGACAAATTTGTGTTCAATTTTTGTTGCAGGTTTGCGACTCGACCGTGGCAGAGCCGCGTGCGCCTGTGCGCCTAGCCCGGTCCGCTCACCTCGGGAGGAGCGCTTTCTGGCGGTGGTAGAGTGGGCTGTCCGTGCCCGTGCCCGTGCACGGCGCGCCATCCAGTCGCCCCGGCTTTACCGGGCGCTGTGACCCATTCTTTCCTGCCTTATGTCCCACGCCTCCCAAGCGGCCGCCGCGGCCTCCTCCAGCGCAGTCCCCACCAAATCCATCACGCGATGGGCCGCGCGCACCTTGTTCTTCTGCGCCGGGTTCTTGTTCGCCACCTGGGGTGTGCACATTCCCACCGTCAAGCAGGTCTATGCCGTGGACGAGGCTGCGCTCGGTGTGGCCATGCTGGCCGCGGGCATCGGCGCCTTGCTGGGCCTGTCGCAGGCGGGCGGGCTGATCGGGCGCTTCGGCGCGCGGCCGGTCTCGCTGTGGGGCGGGCTGGCATCGGCTGGCGCCATCGCGCTGCTGCTGGTGATGCCGTCCTTTGCCGGACTGCTGGTGTTGCTGCTGGTCTTCGGCTGCGGCAGCAGCCTGCTCGACGTGGCGATGAACGCCGAGGCTTCCGAACTCGAACGGCGCGAGGCGCGGCCGTTGATGAGTGGCTTTCATGGCATGTTCAGCCTGGGCGGCATGGCCGGCGCGGCCCTGGGCAGCGCCTTGCTGCATGCCGGCGTGGCACCGATGACCCATGTGCTGGCGGTGGCCGCCGGTGGTGCGCTGGCCGTTGCCTGGGCCTGCACCCGGATGCTGCCGCATGTGCGGCCCGAGGCCGGCGTGGCGCGCGAGAAGTTCATGGTCCCGCGCGGTGTGCTGCTGCTGCTCGGCGCCATGGCGGCACTGGGCTTCATCGTCGAAGGCGCGGTGTACGACTGGAGCGTGCTGTACCTGTTCAAGGAGATCGGCAGCCCGCAGAACGTGGCCGCGCTCGCCTATGCGAGCTTTTCCGCGGCGATGGCGCTCACGCGTTTCGGCGGCGACTGGATGCGTGCGCGTTTCTCCGGCGCCTGGCTGCTGCGCGCCAGCGCGCTGCTGGCGGCGGCCTCGATGGCCATGGTGCTGCTGGCCGGCGATGCCTGGGTGGCGCTGGCCGGATTCGCGCTGGTCGGCGTGGGCCTGGCCAATGTGGTGCCAGTGCTGTTCAGCGCCGCGGCCCAGGTGCCGGGCGTGAGTGCGGCCCAGGGCATCGCCTCGGTGGCTTCGATGGGTTATCTGGGCTTCATGTGCGGGCCGCCGCTGATCGGCTTCATCGCCCATGCGAGTTCGCTCACGGCCGCGCTGTACGTGGTGGTCGGCTTCGCCGCGCTGCTGGCGCTCGGGGCGCCGCGGGCGATGCGGCTGGCCGGTGGGGCGGCGAAATAGGGGCGATTCCCGGCCACGCGATGGTGGTGACTCTGGCATCATCCGGGGCCACGAGCAACAACAACAGCCATGCAGCAAGACATTCTCATCAACTGGTCGCCCCAGGAAACCCGCGTGGCGGTGGTGGAGCACGGATCGGTCCAGGAGCTGCACATCGAACGCACGCTCGAGCGCGGCCTGGTCGGCAACGTCTATCTCGGCAAGGTGGTGCGCGTGCTGCCGGGCATGCAGTCCACCTTCATCGACATCGGCCTCGAGCGCGCGGCCTTCCTGCACGTCGCCGACCTGATGGCGCCGTTCGCGGGGCATAAGCATGCCGAGGTGGATGCCAGCGGCGCCGCGCGGCCGGCCGCGCCGCAGGTGCCCATCGAGAAACAGGTGTTCGAAGGCCAGTCGCTGATGGTGCAGGTGATCAAGGACCCGATCGGCACCAAGGGCGCGCGGCTGTCCACGCAGATCAGCATCGCCGGCCGGCTGCTGGTGTTCCTGCCGCAGGACGACCACATCGGCGTGTCGCAGAAGATCCCGCCGAGCCAGCGTGACGATTTGCGCCGCCGGCTGCAGGCCCTGGTCGGCGAGGCATCGACGGGCGGTGGCGGCGGCTTCATCCTGCGCACCAACGGCGAGGACGCGACCGACACCGAGCTCGCCGAAGACATCGCCTACCTGCGCAAGACCTGGGCGCGCATCAAGAGCGCGGCCACCCGGCTGCCGGCCACCTCCTTGCTGCACCAGGACCTGGACCTGCTGCGCCGCGTGCTGCGCGACCTGGTGGGCGAGCAGACCCAGACCATCCGACTCGACTCGCGCGAGCAGTTCGAGGCGCTGCAGGTGTTCGGCCGCGAATTCATGCCCGCCGCGGTCGGCAAGCTGCAGCACTACAAGGGCGAGCGGCCGATCTTCGACCTGTTCGCCATCGACGAGGAAGTGGCGAAGGCGCTGGGCAAGCGCGTGGAGCTCAAGTCCGGCGGCTACCTCATCGTGGACCAGACCGAGGCCCTGACCACGGTAGACGTGAACACCGGCGGCTTCGTCGGCGCGCGCAATTTCGATGACACCATCTTCAAGACCAACCTCGAGGCCACGCAGGCGATCGCGCGGCAATTGCGGCTGCGCAACCTGGGCGGCATCGTCATCGTCGACTTCATCGACATGGTGCGTGAAGACCACCGCGAGATGGTGCTGGCCGAATTCCGCAAGCAGCTCGCGCGCGACCGGGTGAAGACCACGGCCGGCGGTTTCTCCGCGCTCGGCCTGGTGGAAATGACGCGCAAGCGCACGCGCGAATCGCTGGCCCACATGCTGTGCGAACCGTGCCCGGTGTGCGCGGGCAAGGGCACGGTGAAGACGGCGCGCAGCGTGACCTACGACATCCTGCGCGAGATCCTGCGTGAAGCCCGCCAGTTCAACCCGCGCGAGTTCCGCGTGGTGGCCTCGCCGAAGGTGATCGAGCTGTTCCTCGACGAGGAAAGCCAGCACCTGGCCGGCCTCAGCGACTTCATCGGCAAGCCGATCTCGCTGCAGAGCGAGGCCGCGATGGCGCAGGAACAGTACGACATCGTGCTGCTGTAGTTCCGGTCTTGCGTGCCCGGAATATCGGGGTGAGGGCGTTGCGCAGCGGCGTGTCCAGGGAAATCTGACCAGGAAATTGTGCCCTCGGCCCGCTTGTCGTCGACCCTCCACATGCCTAGAGTGAATGGTGTACGGCCGGGCGAGTCCTTCGCCTGGTCCGGACACCACGCAGCATGAGGAGGCGATATGCTCGAAGGAATCTCCACCAACCGCCTTTGCGAGAGCTCCGCGGGCTGTCTGGTCGCCGCCGGAAAGCAGTTCGTGATCCGGTACTACTCGCGCACGACGACGCAACCGCAGAAACAGCTGCGTCCCAAGGAAGCGGCGGAACTGGCGCGGGCCGGTTTGCAGATCGCGGTCGTCTACCAGGACCGGGCGCGACAGGAGGAAGACTTCGGTCTGGCGCGTGGCCGGCTGGATGGCGCCAGTGCGTTCGCCAGCGCTGGCCAGGTGGGGCAACCCAGCGGCAGCGCAATCTACTTCGCCGTGGACACCGACTTCAGCGCCAAGCAGATCAGGGATGTCGTGTTGCCCTATTTCAAGGGCGTGCATGCGGCGCTGGACGCGGCCTCCGGTGGCAGTTCGCATTTTCGGGTCGGCGTCTACGGCTCCGGGTTGACCTGCCGGTTGCTGCGGCAGGCCGGGCTGGTCGACCTGGCCTGGTTGGCTGAGGCAACGGGCTGGGCGGAATCGAAGACGTTCACGGATTGGGACATCAAGCAGTTCGTGACCCACCAGACGCTGTGCGACATCGCAGATGGCTGGCAGCGTTGCACCGCGCAACCGGTCTTCGGTCAGTTCCAGCCCATCGGGTTCGAGGTCCGCGCGGAGGAGGGCCGCGTGATGCATGTCGCCGCGACGGCGCTGAATCTGCGTTTCGTGCCGTCGGCCGAAGGCAACACGCCGATCGTGGCGCTACCGCACGGCACCGCGTTGCGTGTGCTTGGCGAATCGGCGCCAGGTTGGTCTCGCGTGCGGGTGGTGCTTGGCGAGGCCACTTACATCGGCCACGTTCGCTCCAGTTTTCTCGAGGTGGCGAGCGCGAGGACGGTGCCCGCATCCGTGCCGGCCATCCCCGCCGTGCACTGGAAGGAGAACAATCCCGCCGCCAGGCGCCAGTCCACCGGCGCATTGGCATCTCCGATCGGAGAGCCGGGACGGCCGACCCGGAACCCCAGCGCTCCAGCCGCAACGCAACTACAGCAGCTTGCCAGATTGGCGGACTGGCTGGATGTGGAGGCCAGCGCGCGGTATGCGCGGCGCGACGGCCTCACCTTTTGCAATGTCTATGCCGCCGACTACTGTTATCTGGCCGCGGTCTACCTGCCACGCGTCTGGTGGACGGGTGCCGCCATCGCCAGGCTGGCAGCCGGCCAGGCGGTGCAGGCCGCCTACGGCGACACCGTGCGGGAAATGCGTGCGGATGATCTGTACCAATGGCTGCTCGATTTCGGCGC
Organism: Rhodoferax koreense; assembly: GCF_001955695.1. NCBI lineage: Bacteria > Pseudomonadati > Pseudomonadota > Betaproteobacteria > Burkholderiales > Comamonadaceae > Rhodoferax > Rhodoferax koreensis. Next base: position 2,756,871 of record NZ_CP019236.1, read on the forward strand.
CATGTTCGGCTGGCGCCGTGTGCCCGATGCGACGGCGCTTCAAGCGGCCGCCAACGGTGGCGGCGTCGGCATCGTGTGTGCAGACCGCGAGACGCCTGGCCGTCCCGGCCACATCACCGTGGTGGTGCCGGAGGCGGACGGGCATGTCGCGCTGCGCGACGCCGCCGGCAACGTGGACCAGCCGCTGCAGAGCCAGGCTGGCGCCGTGAACAAACGTTTTGGCAGCGCCGGGCGCAACTGGTGGCTCGGTGCCGAGTTTCGCGGCCATGTCTTCTTCGTGCACGATTGAGGATACCGGCGCGCGAGCACAACGGCCGCGGCCCGATGTTTTTTTGTCATCCTCGTCCGACGCGGCAATGGGCAAGGGATGGTTGACGTCCCGGCGACACACGCATAAGTTGGGGGGGTTACCAACTTGGCGCGCCGTACGGCGCGAGACCCTATGAAAAACACCGCATCACCTGCCCGCCCCGCGCGGCACATCTTCCTCAAGCTTGGCGGCGTCCTCGCCGTCGGCGCGCTGGCCGCCGCCTGTTCCAGCCCGATGATGAGCCGCCTGCGCGGCAATGCCGGCGGTGCTGCCGAGCCCGCCGCCACGGTGCAGTTCGCCAATGCCAATGGCATGCCCGGCGGTGATGCGCAGCTGTTCTCGCTGCCCACCGGCACCGAGATCGTGATCAACGTGAGCGGCCTGACGCCGGGCACCCACGGCTTCCACATCCACACCAATGGCGAGTGCACCTCGGCCATGGACGCGGCGACCGGCCGCACGGTGGCTTTCGGCGGCGCGGGCGGGCATTTCGATCCGGGCGCTTCGAAGAAGCACGGCCAGCCCGGTCAGGCGCTGAGCCACAACCACGGCGGGGACCTGCCCAACATCGTGGTCGACGCCTCGGGCAAGGGCGCCATCCGCTACGTCAACCCCAACGTGACGATCGCTGCCGGCCCGCAGTCGGTGATGGGCCGCAGCCTCGTCGTGCATGCCGATGCCGACGACTACATGACCGATCCCGCAGGCAATTCGGGCACCCGCGTGCTGTGCGGCGTGATCAAGCCGGCCTGAACCCCGGAGACGCCGGAGACGCCGCGCCCGGCCTTGACAGTCGCTCCACCTGCGCCAGCACCCGCTCCGGCGTGATGTCGTGCAGGCAGTCGCTGCGGCTGTCGACATGGTCTTCGCAACCCGCATGGGAGCAGGGCACGCAGGCCTGCCGGCCCTGCAGCAGGGTCACGTTGCCGGCCTGTTGGACCAGGGCCGAGCGGGCGAACAGCGCCTGTGTTGTGGCGCGCGCCGGCCACGGTGCCCAGCGCTGCGGATTGGTGGGGCCGAAGATGGCGATCACCGGCAGCCCGGCCGCGGCGGCGAGATGGGAGATGGAGGTGTCCGGTCCGATGTACAGCGCGGCCTGGGCGAACAGGGCGGTGAGCTGCGCGAAATCGAGCTGGCCCGACACATCCAGCAGTTGCGGCGCCGATGCCAGCCCGCGCAATGCCGCCACGCATTCCTGGTCGCGCGCGCTGCCGCTGCCCGTGAGCACGACCTGGCGGCCCTGCGCGAGCAGCGCTTCGACCAGCACGGCGAAGTGGGCGAGCGGCCATTGCTTGTAGGTCCACATCGACGGCGCATGCACCACCACCGCGCCGGCCTGCAGCTGCGCCGCAATCGCCGCTGGCAACGCTGCCGGTCGCGGTGCAACCACCTCGGGCACCGGGTAGGCCTCGGTGGACCATGGCGCCATCAGCGCGAGTTTTTCGGCCGTGACGTGGATGTCGCTCTGGTCGCCCGGGCTTTCCACCACATGGCTCAGCAACGCTTTTTTCCACCATGCGCTGCTGCTCCCGCCCGGCACGATGCCGCTGCGCAAGGGCGCGGCCACCCAGCCCATGAGGTGGGCGCGGTCGCTGGACTGCGCAACCAGGGCCAGGTCGTAGCTGCGCCAGAGCTGTCGCAGCAGGCGCCAGAACCCCTTGGCCCCCAGGCGGGGCGGTGTTTCGACGAGCGCGTCCACATGCGGATTGCCGCGCAGCATGCCCAGCGTGCCCTGGAAGCCCAGCACCTCGATGCGCGCCTGGGGCCAATGCTGCCGCGCCGCGCGGATCAGCGGCGTGGTCAGCAGCACGTCGCCGATCTGCCGCGTGGTGATGACCAGGATGCGCTTCATATGGGGCGTGTCGATGCATGCCGGGCCAGCAGCCAGGCCAGCAGTGCCATGTAGAGATGGCCTTCGACGAAGTCGAGCAGCAGGGAATTGAACACGCACCCCAGCGCGAAGGCCAGGCAGAAGCCGCACAGCATATGGCTGACGGTGTTTCTGGTGTGCCAGGCTTCCCTCAGTGTCATGCCGAGCCATCCGACGAAAAGCAGCAACGCCGGCACGCCGCCGCCCAGCAACTGCATGAGGTATTCGCTGTGCGGATTGCTGGTGAAGCGCCAGGTCTGCGGCAGCCGGGCGTAGCCCTCGGGATCGTTCGCATACATCTGCCTGACCACCGCGCTGTGGGCTTCGCCGTAGTTCGCAAAGCCCACGCCGAGCAGCGGATGCGCATGCGCCAGCTGCTCCGCGATCTGCAGCATGTGCACGCGGATACCGGTGGAGGTGGTGTTCACCTGGCCGGTGGGCTGGGCATTCTCGACGGTTTCATGCACCCGTTTCTGGACCACGCTGGAAGACCAGGCCAGCCCGAGCACGACGATGGGCAGCAAAAGGCCCGCGACCCAGCGCCAGCGCGGTGGGCTGTGCTGCCAGGCGGCCACGCCGACCAGCAGCACCAGCACCAGGTAGCCGGTGCGCCCGGCGGCCGCGAACAGCAGTGTCACCGCGAAAAACGCAGCCAGCGCGCGCAGGGCCCAGGGCCGTGCGTGGGTGCGTGCCTGCACCAACAGCATGAAGGCGCACAGCGCAAAACCGAAACCGGCCGAGATGCGCCGCGACTCCAGGAACGAACCCAGCCTGGGCTGGGGCAGCCAGAAGCCCACCCAGTGGATGCAGGCGAACACCACCGCGCCGGCGATCAGCGCGCGCGAGAACACCCGGCGGTCGGGCGCGAGCTGCAGCAGCGCAAACAGCAACGGCGCCAGGATCAGCTCCTGGTAGCTGTTCACCATGTGCCAGCTGGCTGGTGTGAAGCCGGAAAACCACAGGCTGTGCAGGATGATGTAGGCCAGCAGCAGCAGCCCGGCGGCCATTGGTGGACTTTTCCACGGTGCGAGGCGGCCGATCCGCGGCGCGAGCGGCACGGCCAGCAGCAGCATCAGGCCCTGCGCCATGTAGACCCCGGCCACCGAAGCCGTGGCGAAGAAGCCGAACAGCGCCAGGGCGAGCGAAAGCGCCCAGTCCATCGGCGTCCAGCTGCGCCAGGGCTTCGGCCCGGCGTGCGCCAACCGCGTCGCGTGCGGCGCCTGCTGCCAACCCGCCAGCACCTTCACGTGCCTCCGAACTGCAGTGCGTGCAGCTTCGCGTACAGGCCGCCACGGTCCAGCAGTTCGCGATGGCCGCCGCTTTCGGCCACGCGGCCGTGGTCCAGCACCACCACGCGGTCGGCATGTTCGATGGTCGACAGCCGGTGGGCGATGATGAGGGTGGTGCGCCCGGCCATGAGCCGCTGCAGCGCCTGCTGCACCAGCCGCTCGGACGCGGTGTCGAGGGCGGAGGTGGCCTCGTCGAGGATCAGCACCGGCGCATCCTTGTACAGCGCACGCGCGATGGCCAGGCGCTGGCGCTGGCCACCGGACAAGGCCGTGGCGTTGTGGCCGGTGACGGTGGCCAGGCCCTGCGGCAGGCTGGCCACCAGGTCCTGCAGGTTGGCCGCTTCCACGCAGGCGGCCAGACGCTGGTCGTCGAGTTGGCTGCCCATGGCGATGTTGTGGGCCAGCGTGTCGTTGAACATCACCACGTCCTGGCTCACCAGGGCGAACTGCCGGCGCAACGCGGGAAGGCTCCAGTCGGTGATGTCGTGGCCGTCCATGCGCACCGAGCCCGAGGTCGGCAACACGAAGCGCGGCAGCAGGTTGGCCAGCGTGGTCTTGCCCGAGCCCGACGGGCCGACCAGGGCCACGATCTGGCCCGGTTCGATGGTGAGGCTCAGGTGGTCGAGCGCGGGCGCGTTGTCTTCGGCGTAGACCACACTCACGTCGTTCAGTTCGATCAGACCCTTGGCGCGGCCCGGATCATGGCGGCCCTGGGTTTCGGCCGGCGTGCCTTCGATGAGGTCGATGCCGCGTTGCACGGCGGCCAGGCCGCGCGCGATCGGGCTCGCCGCTTCGGAGAGCTTCTTGATCGGCGCGATCAGCATCAGCAGCGCCGAGATGAAGGCCGCAAAGCCGCCCACCGTGAGCCCGCCCGCGCCCTGGCTCTGCCACAGCGCGATGCAGATCACCGCCGACAGCGCGGCCGCGGCCAGCATGTGGGTCAGCGGCGTGATGGCGGCGGAGGCCGCGGCCGACTTCAGCGACAGCCGGCGCAGGATGCTGCTCAGGCCGGTGAAGCGCTGCATCTGCGACTCCTGCGCGCCGTGCAGCCGCACCACGCGCACGGCCAGCACGTTTTCCTCGACCACGTAGGCCAGGTCGTTGACGGAAGTCTGCGTGCTGCGCGCGAGGCGGTACAGGCGCTTGGACAGCGTGCGCATGATGAAGGCCACGCCGGGCACGATCACGAACACGATGAGCGTGAGCTTCCAGTTCAGGTAGATCAGGTAGCCGAGCAGCGCCATGGCGGTGAGCGCATCCTTCAACAGCGCGATCAGCGCGTTGGTGAGCATGGTGGCGCCGTTCTGCACCTCGTAGACCACGGTGTTCGACAGCGTGGTCGCGTTCTGCTCCTGAAACAGGCCGAAACGTGCATCGAGCAGGCGCGCGAACATGTCGCGGCGCATGGCCAGCAGGCCGTCCTGGGTGATGCGCGCCAGCGCCAGGTCGGCCAGGAAGCCGGCCGTGCCGCGCACTGCGAACAGGGTTAGCACGGCGGCGGGCACGGTCCAGATGGCGAAACCGCTGGTGTCGAAGCCGCGGTCGAGCAACTGCTTCATCAGCGCCGGCAGCATCGGGTCGGTGAGCGAGGACACCACGGTGGCCAGCGCCGCCGCGATCCACAGGCCGGGCGTCGCCGCGAAGTAGGGGAGCAGCCAGCGCAGCGCCTTGAAGTCGATCCCGGTCATGGGGCGGTGACGTGGCGGGCTGCGGTACGGCCTGGCGCGGGGAAAAAGGGCATGGGGCGAGGCTTCATAATCCGAGGTTAGCCCGAAATTATCCTCGATTGAGAGGACCGCCCGAATGCGCCTGTCGATTGCACTGATCACCTACAACGAGGCCGCCCGCCTGCCGGCCTGCCTGGCATCGGTGGATTTTGCCGACGAAGTGGTGGTGGTGGACAACGGCAGCACCGATGGCACCGTGGCGCTTGCGCAGTCGCTCGGCGCCCGGGTGGTGCAGACGCCCGACTGGCCTGGCTTCGGCGTGCAGAAGAACCGCGCCGTCGACCTGTGCCGCGGCGACTGGGTGTTCTCCATCGACGCCGACGAGCAGGTCACGCCGGAGCTGAAGGCGCAGATCCTGTCGGTCATCGCGGGGCCTTCGAGCGATTGCGTGGCCTACACCGTCAACCGCAGCTCGAGTTATTGCGGCCGCTACATGCGGCATTCGGGCTGGTACCCGGACCGCGTGCTGCGCCTGTTCCGCCGCGGCCAGGCGCGCTTTTCCGAGGCGGCCGTGCACGAGTCGCTGCAGGCGCAGGGACCGGTCGGCCGGCTCGAGGCCGATCTGCTGCACCAGAGCTTCGCCGATTTCGAGACCGTGCTCGACAAGGTCAACCGTTATTCCACCGCCAGCGCCGCCGCCCTGGCCGAGCGCGGCAAACGTGGCTCCGTGCCCAAGGCCGTGGCCCATGGCCTGTGGGCGTTCTTTCGCACCTATGTGCTCAAGCGCGGCTTTCTCGACGGCCAGCTCGGCTTGGCGCTGGCGGTGTCGAACGCCGAAGGCACTTATTACCGTTACATGAAGCTGTGGTTGAAGCAGCGCGCATGAAAGTCGCGTTCGTGGTGTTGAGCTACAACAGCGCCGATGCGCTGCTGGCCGTGCTGCGCGGCCTGGCGCCGCAATGCCCGCGCGACGCGGTGGTGGTGGTGGCCGACGATGGTTCGCGGCCCGACCAGGTGGAGGCCTTGCGCCGCGGGTTGCCCGCGTTCGCCTGCCCGGTCCACCATGTCTGGCATCCCGACGTGGGCTTCACCGCGAGCCGTGCGCGCAACCTCGGTGCCCTGCACGCCGCTCAACATGCCCAGGCCGACTACATCGTCTTCATGGACGGCGATTGCGTGCCCACGCCGCATTTCGTGCGCGCGCACCTCGCGCTGGCGCAGCCCGGTCATTTCGTCAACGGCAGCCGCATCCTGCTCGGGCCCGCGCTGAGCGAGCGCGTGCGGCGCCGGCAAGTGGAACTTTCAAGTGTGTCGGTGCTCGACTGGGTGGGATTGCGGCTTCGCGGGGAAGTTAACAAACTGTCGCAGTTTCTGTTTCTGCCGAACATGCCGGGTCGTGTAGAAACGCGGTTTCGCTGGAAAGGGATTCGGTCTTGCAATTTTGCAATCTGGTATCGTGATCTGGCTGCGGTGAACGGCTTCGACGAGAGTTTTCAGGGCTGGGGCCATGAAGACGCGGACCTGGTGCTGCGGCTGCAGCGGCACGGGCTGGCGCGCAAGAATGGCTTCTGGGCGACCGAGGTGTTTCACCTGTGGCATGCCGAAAACAAGCGTGATCGCGAAGACATCAACCGCCGCCGCGTGACCGAACGCATGCAGCAGGCCATCGTGCAGGCGAGCGTCGGTCTGGCCGATGCGGCCAGGGCCGGCGATGTCATCGTCACTGAACTAAACGGACAAAGGGTAGACAAAAGCCAATGAGTGCATCTTTTCAATGGAGCCGACGCCAACTGGTCGGACTGGCAGGGGTGGTGGGACTGGGCGCGTTGCCGATGGCTTCGGCGCTGGCGCAGTTCCGCGTGGAAGTCTCCGGCGTGGGCCTGACGCAATTGCCGATCGCGGTGGCCGCCTTCCGGGGCGACGACCAGTCGCCGCAGAAGATCGGCGCCATCGTGCAGGCCGACCTGGAGCGCAGCGGGCAGTTCCGTGCGGTGGACGCCTCGGGCGTCTCGCTCGACGAAACCTCGCGGCCCGACGTCGCCATGTGGCGCCAGCGCACCGCCGACTCGCTGGTCACGGGCAGCGTGACGCGCCTGGCCGACGGCCGTTACGACGTGCGCTTCCGCCTGTGGGACGTGGTGCGCGGCCAGGACCTCGGCGGCCAGAGCTATACCGTGACCCAGGGCGACCTGCGGCTGTCGGCGCACCGCATCGCCGACTTCATCTACGAAAAACTCACCGGCGAGCGCGGCGTGTTCTCGACGCGCCTGGTCTACGTCACCAAGGCCGGCAGCCGCTACACGCTGTGGGTGGCCGATTCCGATGGCGAAAACAGCCAGACCGCGCTGGCCAGCCCCGAGCCGATCATCTCGCCGACCTGGTCGCCCAACGGCCTGCAGATCGCCTACGTGTCCTTCGAGTCGCGCAAGCCGGTGATCTACGTGCACGACGTGGCCACCGGCAAGCGCCGGCTGATCGCCAACTTCCGCGGCTCCAACAGCGCGCCGGCCTGGGCGCCGGACGGCCGCAGCCTGGCCGTGACGCTGAGCCGCGACGGCGGCTCGCAGCTCTACACCATCGACGCCGGCGGCGGCGAACCGCGCCGGCTGATCCAGTCCAGCGGCATCGATACCGAGCCTGTGTTCTCGCCCGACGGCCGCAGCATCTACTTCGTGAGCGACCGCGGCGGCTCGCCGCAGATCTACCGCATGCCGGCCAGCGGCGGCAACCCGGAACGCGTGACCTTCGCCGGCACCTACAACATTTCGCCGGCTTTGAGCCCTGACGGCAGGTGGTTGGCCTACATCTCGCGCATCGGCGGTGCGTTCAAGTTGCAGGTCATGGAACTGGCCTCCGGCACCGTCAACAGCATCACCGACACCTCGTCCGACGAGAGTCCGAGCTTCGCACCCAACAGCAAGCTGCTGGTCTACGCGACGCAGCAGGGCGGGCGCGAGGCGCTGATGACGACCACGCTGGACGGCAAGATCAAGGCCCGGCTGGCGGGCCAGGCCGGCGATATTCGCGAACCCGATTGGGGCCCGTTCATCAAGGGTTGATCGAGGTTCGTCAAAGGTTAACGTAGGCGCGGTTTAATCCGCACTTTTGTGAGTTTTATCAGGAGGTTGAAAATGAAACGTTTCGTGTGGGCTCTCTCGATGACGGCCGTGTTGGCCGGTTGTGCTTCCGGCGTGAAGCTGGACGATGTGCCGGTCGTGGATAAAAGCGGTACCTCCGTCGGCGCCGGTGGCGCGGGCGCTGCCGGCTCCACGCAAAGCGCGGTGACTTCCGTCGACCTGTCGGCGCAGAACCAATCCGCTGCCGGCCCCAACAGCGGCCGCATCGTGTACTTCGACTTCGACAGCTACAGCGTGCGCCCGGACGACCAGGCCGTCATCGACGCCAATGCGCGCTATCTCAAGGCCAACAGCGCACGCAAGGCCGTGGTCGAAGGCCACACCGACGAACGCGGCGGCCGCGAGTACAACCTGGCCCTCGGCCAGAAGCGCTCCGAAGCCGTGCGCCGTTCGCTGACGCTGCTCGGCGTGTCCGATGCGCAGGTTGAAGCCGTGAGCTTCGGCAAGGAAAAGCCTGCCGCCACCGGCAGCGATGAAGCCTCGATGGCGAAGAACCGCCGCGCCGAGATCACCTACCGATGAGCACGCAGGCGAGCATGCGGGCGATGTCAAGCGTCGTTCCCGTGCCCATGCGCCTGCTCGCCCTGGTGCTGGGCAGCCTGTGGCTGGCCGCCGCCCCGGCGCATGCCGCGCTGTTCGAAGACGAGGAGGCCCGCCGGGCCATCCTCGAACTGCGCCAGCGGGTGGATGCCACGCGCCAGGCCTTCGACAAGCAGGCCATCGACCTGAGCAAGCTGACCGACGAGAACGCGCAGCTCCGCCGCAGCCTGCTCGATCTGCAAGGCCAGATCGACAGCGTGCGCTCCGACCTGGCCCGGCAACGCGGCCTGGACGAACAGCTGCAGCGCGACGTGGCCGATCTGCAGCGCAAGCAAAAGGACCTGACGCAGGGCGTGGAAGACCGGCTGAAGAAGATCGAGCCGACCAAGGTCACGGTCGACGGCCAGGAATTCACGGCCGACCCGACTGAGACGCGTGACTACGAAGCCGCGCTGGCCACGTTCCGCAAGGGCGACTTTCCGGGCGCGCAGACCGGCTTCTTCGAATTCGTGAAACGCTACCCGCAAAGCGGCTACGGGCCGTCGGCCCTGTTCTGGCTTGGCAACGCGCAGTACGCCACGCGGGCCTACAAGGAAGCCGTGGCGAACTTCCGTCAGATGCTGTCGCTGGCGCCCACGCATCCGCGCGCGGCTGAAGCGGCGCTGTCCATCGCCAACTGCCAGGTGGAACTGAAGGACACCAAGGCCGCGCGCAAGACGCTCGAGGATCTGATCAAGGTCTATCCGCAATCCGAAGCGGCCGTGGCCGCGAAGGACCGGCTGGGCAAGATCAAGAGCTGATGGCGGAGCAGGGCGCATGAGCGAAGTGGCAAGCCTGGAGCCGGCAGCCGACCTGGCGCGCCGCTTCGGCGGCCTGGAGCGGCTGTACGGCGTGCCCGGCGCGGCGCGCATCCGCAATGCGCACGTGGCCGTGGTCGGCATCGGCGGCGTGGGCTCGTGGACGGCGGAGGCGCTCGCGCGCAGCGGCGTCGGCCGGCTTACGCTGATCGACCTGGACCACGTGTCCGAGTCCAACATCAACCGCCAGATCCACGCACTGGAAAGCACCATCGGCCAGGCCAAGGTGCTGGCCATGCGCGACCGCATCGCACAGATCAACCCGGCCTGCGAGGTGACCGGCATCGAGGATTTCGTCGAGCCCGAGAACTGGCCGGCCTTGCTGCCCGCGGGCATCGACGCCGTGATCGACGCCTGCGACCAGGTCAAGGCCAAGACCGCCATGGCCGCCTGGGCCATCGCCACACGGGCCTGCTTCATCAGCGTGGGCGCGGCCGGCGGCAAACGCCTGGCGCACAAGGTCGACATCGACGACCTGGCCAACACCACCCACGACCCGCTGCTGGCGCAACTGCGCTACCGCCTGCGCAAGGGCCATGGCGCGTCGCGCGAAGGCAAGAAGATCGGCATCCCCTGCGTCTTCAGCCGCGAAGCCGTGATGCCGCCCGACGCCTCCTGCGCCGTGGAAGGCGATGGCTCCCTCAACTGCCACGGCTACGGCTCGGTGGTCAGCGTCACGGCCACGTTCGGCCAGTGCGCGGCGGGTTGGGTTTTGGACCAACTGGCCTCCGCAGACCGGAATCGCCAAAAAAGCACGCTATAATTCAAGGCTTTGCTGCTGAGCGCTCTGTTGAGTTTTGGCAGTGAGATGGGACGTTAGCTCAGTTGGTAGAGCAGCGGACTTTTAATCCGTTTGTCGTGGGTTCGACCCCCGCACGTCCCACCAGGATTTCAGTTAAAGCAAGCACTTGGCGTAGAGATATGCCAAGTGCTTTTTTAATTCCCGTTTGCTGCCAGATGGGGACCAATCTCTAGATTGACGAACTTCACTGCCATTAAGTTGGTCCGGCTTGAAAAGAGTAGGTCACATACACCCCGGAGACATCCTATGGTCTAGGGCCTTGCACATGTCGTAGATGGTCAGCAAGGCGATCTGGTGTCCTTGAAAATCAAGGACTTAGCTTCGCCACAGCGTCTAGGCCAGCTAGAAAACTGTGTCTCGCCCCAACGCATTGGGACAAAACTTGGACACGGATTTGCCCAAGTGTCTGAAGCATAGCCCATCTCGGGAACGGTCATTCACCGTCTAGCGTTGGCCGACAGCCGCAGGTGGTGAAGTACATTAGCTTGAGAACTTAAGGCGCACGGAACACCTGATGGCAGACAAATTTCAATCGCTCGACATTGCCGCGCCTCCGCTGGTCATCATTGCAGACGGCGACACGCCAGCAGCCCAGGGGAATGCCCGAGGCCACCTCTTCGAACGGTTTATTGCCCGAGTTTTTGAAGCCTACGGTTATGAAGCCCCCAGTCGGGCATCGATGAATGTCCGCTCGAACGGATACGAGCTGGATATATCGACTAAGACGACACTGTCTGGAGAACCAGCCATTGCGGAATGCAAGGCCTACAGTTCGCCGCTTGCAATAACTGCTTTGAAGGCGTTTTATGGGCAGTTATGTACGGAACGACTCGAATCGCCCACTACGAAAGGTTGGTTTGTTGCAATTCCCGGGATGACTGGTGACGGTCATCAACTGGCCAAGAAGCTTGAGACCAAAGACAGCGGTTTCCGTTTGCTTACGGCTGTCGAGGTGTACGAACTCGTTAAGCAGAAGGGCTGGGCTGATCCGATCAAGGCGGAAGCGAGCCCTATCTCAGATCAAGGCTTGTTGCTGACAGCTGCTGGAATCTGCGCCATCGCAAAGGAACTCGACGCAGACACGCGGCTGCCGACTCGTATTCTTGTTAGGCGTGCGCACGGCGCAATAAGCGAGACGGAGAAATCGTTGCTTGCGGCTAGTGACTACGCCGGCGCACTGCCAGTGTTCGATGTTAGTGCAACTACGGTACCCGCTGCTGTAAACCGTACCCACGTGGAAGCACCTACCCTAGTTACGGTGGTTGGTAGCACTGAAGATTTTGAGTATCAGTTTCCTGCCGCGCCGCAATTCTTTGTCGGGCGAGAAGCGTTGCTAAGGGATGTCCAAGGAGTTACCAAGTTCGACGGTACGGGTCAGGTTATCGTTCTGAATGCCCAATCAGGTTGGGGCAAAAGCTCCCTTGCGCTTCGGATCGCCGATCAAGTGCGGAAAGCTGGCGGTGCCGCGCTGGTTTTTGATACCCGGACAGCTTCAAGTTTCTCTTACGTTGCAGCCGCCCTTCAACGTGCCACCATGGTTGCCGTTAACGACGGCTTGCTCACTCTGCAACCGAACTTCTCTTTCGCCTCACTGCAGAGCGCAATTCAGACTTTGGAGTTGGCAAGTTGGAAAACGCCCGCAGCACCGCTGCTTATCTTCTTTGACCAATTCGAGAATGTTTTCAGAGACCCACGTCTGACCCTTGAGTTTCGAGACTTGGCATTATCGGTACGAGAACTTAGTGCACCGGTTTCAATCGGTTTCTCATGGAAAACTGACCTTGTCAGCTTGACTGAAAACTACCCTTACCGTTTGCGCGATGAGATACGCGGGACTGCGTTGGTGTTGAACGTAGAACCGTTTGGTCCAAATGAAGTCGGGACTCTACTTGGGCGTCTTGCCAAGGCGGCGGGGGCGAAATTGTCGTTGGATTTGCGTCAACGTATCCGTGAATACTCGCAAGGCCTACCGTGGTTGCTTAAAAAACTAGCAAGTCATATCTTGGCCCAGCTAAAAGCAGGAACCTCGGAGGAGGAGCTTCTCGCTGACTCACTCAATGTGGAGCGATTGTTTGAGCAGGACATCATGGCTCTGGAGGCGTCGGAACTGGATGCGTTGAAGGCCATTGCTCGCGAAGCTCCTGTTGCAGTGGTGGATGTTGTCGAGCGCGTTAGCGCCGACATGATTCAATCGCTCGTTGATAGGCGCTTGTTGGTGCGTGTGGGCGAAAGACTCGACATTTATTGGGACACGTTTAGGGAGTTCCTGATAACGGGGAAAATCGCTGTCGAAGATACATACATTCTCAGGGCGCGTCCCGCTTCAACGGCGAGGTTGATGCAACTGGTCGTTGCCAACGGTGGTGAGTTGGCTACGTCCGATGCGGTGAAAGCTCTTAAGACCTCGCAAAACGTTGTTTTCAACATTTCCAGAGAGTTGCGCCAGCTTGGCGTGCTCTCGCCGAGACAAGGTATGTTGGTATTAGTGGAGCAGTTACGGGCCCCAATTAATGAGGCGAAACTCCAAGAGCGGGTCGCAAGGTCTCTTAAAAGACATCGCCTGTTCGGCGTTGTGCAACAACTTCTTCAGTCATCGACCGTGAGCATTGACGATTTTGCAGCGAAGCTGCCGCCAGTTTTTCCAGCGATTGAAGCGACGGAAAAGACGTGGCGCACATACGCCGATGCCTTCGCCCACTGGCTTGATTATGCTGGGCTGATTCACATGCGTGGACAGTTGCTTTGCCCTCCTTCTGCGGGGAGCAAAATGCGATTGCTTGATGAAGATGGCCGCAACAGACGACGCACATTTCCTCAGGGCAGCCCGGACATTGCAATTAAGTACCTGCAAGACCAAGCTGTCGGATTACCTTCATTGCCGGAGTCGTCACAAAGTAAAGCCATTAGCGATCTACAAGTGCTTGGCGTGATCAGGGAAGATCTAACCGTAAAGGACCTGGAATGCCACGCGGCACTAACGGCGGGGCAACCTCAAGTGATCGAACTTATTCCCTTACTTCGCAGCCTTCCGGCTGTCGCCGCCGCCTTGGCTCGGCTAGAAATTGAGCCCACCATGCGGGCAGAGGCGGTAGGTGCGCTTCTTCGCGAAGGCTACGGTGCCACGTGGGCCCCCGCTACTGTATCGATGGCCGGGACGAAGTTCAGAGCGTGGGCTCGCGTAGCTGGGTTGACCGTGGCGAAAACATCGCGGAAAGAGTAAGTGTCTTTCAAGCACGCATAGTCCAAAAACGACCGTTTAATGACCGTCTTGGCGTAGATGCCCACAAGCCAGCCTTGAACCATTTTGAACACGCTGTCGCTGGGGACCACGTATCCGGACACTCAAAGCCTCCCATTTTTCCGTTGAGCACAACCTAAACATCGACGCGCCCCCGACCATCCGGGCATGATGTCGCCACCTGAACTCAACCGACAGAGGACCCGGTATGACCGACAACGGAATCCGCACCTACACCCACGCCGCCGGCGGCTGGGACGCACTAGGCGCCGTGGCGCGCGCCATCAAGGGCCAGATGAACGCGGTGGCGGGCGCGAAGATCATGTTGCGCAACAACCAGCCCGATGGCTTCGACTGCCCGGGCTGCGCCTGGCCCGACCCGAAGCACACCTCGGCCTTCGAGTTCTGCGAGAACGGCGCGAAGGCCGTGTCCTGGGAGGCGACCGACAAGCGCGCGACGCCCGAGGTGTTCGCGGCGCACACGGTCACCGAGTTGCTGGCCTGGAACGACCACGACATCGAGAACCTCGGCCGGCTGACGCATCCCATGGCCTATGACGCGGCATCGGACCGCTACCTCGCCATCGGCTGGGACGAGGCCTTCGCGCGCATCGCGGCGGGCCTGAATGCCTTGCCCGATCCGAACATGGCGGAGTTCTACACCTCGGGCCGGGCGTCCAACGAGGCGGCTTTCCTCTACCAGCTGTTCGTGCGCGCCTACGGCACCAACAACTTCCCCGACTGCTCCAACATGTGCCACGAGGCCACGAGCGTGGGCCTGCCCAAGGCCATCGGCATCGGCAAGGGCACGGTGTCGCTGGAAGACTTCGACCACGCTGAGCTGATCATCTCCATCGGGCACAACCCCGGCACCAACCATCCGCGCATGATGACGACGCTGCATGCGGCGGCCCGTCGCGGCGCGCCCATCGTGGTGCTGAACCCGCTGCGCGAGCGCGCGCTCGAACGCTTCACGGCGCCGCAAGACCCGCTGGAAATGGCGACCTTCGGCGCCACGGCGATCGCCAGCGACTACCTGCAGGTGAAGGTGGGCGGCGACGCGGCGGCGCTCAAGGGCGTGATGAAGGGCGTGCTGGCGCTCGATGCGGCCGACCTGGCGAGCGGCGGGGCGGGCACGCTCGACCGCGCGTTCATCGCCGAGCATACGAACGGTTTCGATGCGCTGGTGGCGGATCTGGAGGCCACCGGCTGGGCGCAGATCGAATCCGCCTCGGGCCTGTCGCGCGCCGCCCTGGAGAACGTGGCGCGCCTCTACTGCCAGGCCAAGTCGACGATCGTGTGTTTCGGCATGGGCGTGACGCAGCACCGCCACGGCACCGAGAACGTGCAGCAGATCGCCAACCTCTTGCTGCTGCGCGGCAACTTCGGCCGGCCCGGTGCCGGCATCTGCCCATTGCGCGGCCATTCGAACGTGCAGGGCGACCGCACGGTGGGCATCGACGAGAAGGCGCCGCAGGCGCTGCGCGAAGGCCTGCAGCGCGTGTTCGGCTTCGTGCCGCCGGTGGCCAAGGGCCATGACGCGGCCGAAGCCATCGACGCGATCTTCGAAGGCCGCGCCAAGGCGCTGGTCTGCCTCGGTGGCAACCTGGCCGTGGCCATGCCCGACCCGGTGCGCACCTTCGCGGCCATGCGCGGGCTGGAATTGGCCGTGCACATCGCCACCAAGCCCAACCGCTCTCATCTGCTCACGGCGCGGCAGAGCATCGTGCTGCCGTGTCTCGGCCGCACCGAGCTCGATCTCCAGGCCGGCGGCCCGCAGTCGGTGACGGTGGAGGATTCGATGTCCATGGTGCATGCCTCGACCGGGCGGCTGCCGCCGCCTTCCGAGTTCGTGCGCTCCGAGCCCGCCATTGTGGCCGGCATCGCCCAGGCGGTGCTCGGCGCCAGGCACGGCATCGACTGGGCCGGCATGGTGGCCGACTACGACCGTATCCGCGACGCGATCGAGGCCGTGCTGCCCGCGTTCACCGGCTACAACCAGCGCATCCGTGTGCCGGGCGGCTTCCGCCTGCCCATTGGGCCGGCGGAACGCGTGTGGCACACGGCTTCGGGCAAGGCGGAATTCCTGGTGATGCCGGGCGTGCTGGAAGACCCGGCCGGTGCCGATCCTTCGGTGCTCACGCTGGCCACGCTGCGCAGCCACGACCAGTACAACACCACCATCTACGGCTTCGACGACCGTTACCGCGGCATCTTCGGCCGGCGCGACGTGGTCTTCCTCAACGCCGACGACCTGGCCGAGCGCGGCCTGGCGGCGGGCGACCGCGTCGATGTGGTGGCCGCTTCGGCCGAAGGCGCCGGCACCGAGGCCGTGCTCGGCCAGCTCACGGCCGTGGCCTACGCCATCCCCAAGGGCTCGGCCGCCGCCTACTACCCCGAAGCCAACGTGCTGATCCCCGCCGCGCACCGCGACCCGCACAGCGGCACGCCTTCCTATAAATCCGTGCCCGTGCGCCTGCGCCGCTCGGCCGTCCAGGACATCGCCGCCGCCTAGTGCAGAGGACGTGGCAAGACGCCACAATGGCCTCCCGGCCGCGCCACGGCGGCCCCCATTCAATGCAAAGGACAGCCATGGATCTCCAACTCAAAGGCAAACTCGCCCTGGTTTCGGGCAGCACGGCGGGCATCGGCCACGCCATCGCCACGGCGCTCGCGGCCGAAGGCGCGCGCGTCATCGTCAACGGCCGCTCGCAGGCCTCGGTGGATGCCGCCGTGGCGCAGATCAAGGCCGGCCCCGGCGGCGAGGTGCTCGGCTTCGCGGGCGACCTCAGCACCGCGGCGGCGGCCGAGGCGCTGGTGAAGCAATACCCCGGCATCGAGATCCTGGTCAACAACCTCGGCATCTTCGAGCCCAAGGCCTTCGAGGACATTCCCGACGAAGACTGGACGCGTTTCTTCGATGTCAACGTGCTCAGCGGCGTGCGCCTGGCGCGGCTATGCCTGCCCGCCATGCGGGCCGCCAACTGGGGCCGCATCATTTTCATCTCCAGCGAAAGCGCGATCCAGATCCCGGCCGAGATGGTGCATTACGGCATGACCAAGACGGCGCAGCTTGCCGTCTCGCGCGGCCTGGCCGAGTCCGTGGCCGGCACTGGCATCACCGTCAACAGCGTGTTGCCCGGCCCCACGAAATCGCGCGGCGTGGGCGACTTCGTCGAGGCGCTGGCCAAGGCCGACGGCAAGTCGATCGAGGCCTTCGAAACGGAATTCTTCAAGACCGCACGGCCCACCTCCCTGATCAAGCGCTTCGAAGCGCCCGAGGAAATCGCCAGCATGGTCGCCTACGTCGCCAGCCCGCTGTCCTCGGGCACCACGGGCGCTGCGTTGCGGGTGGATGGCGGCTGCACGAAGAGCGCGTTCTAGGCCGCCGAGCTCGCCAGCCGTATCTCGGCCAGCAGCGCCGAGGCCGCGGCCGAGAGCTGCGCGCCGGCGCGCGTGGTCACGCCGATGTGGCGGCTCAGGCCGTCCATCGGGAAGCGCAGCACGCGCAGGTTGCCCGACGCGACCTCGTAGCGCAGTTGATGGGTGGACAGCACGGTGAGCATGTTCCCCTGCAGCAGCAGGCCGCGCACCAGCGCCAGGTCCCCGGTCTCCACCGAGGCCAGCGGCACCGGCTCGCCATGCGATGCGAAGAACTCGGCCAGCGATGCGCGCAGCGGCGTGCCCGGCCGCGACAGCACCCAGGGGTAGTCCTTCAGGTCGTCGAAGCGCACGCGGCGGCGTTTGGCCAACGGGTGGCTGGCCGCGGCCATCAGGCCGAGCCGGTCGGCGAACAGCGGCTCGCTGGTCAATGCCTTGTCGGCCAGCGGCCGCAGCGCCCCGAGGATGAAGTCCACCTTGCCGCTGAGCAGGCCCGCGCAGAGCTGTTCGTAAGGGCTTTCGAGCGAATACACGCACGCGCGGATGCCGCGCCAGCAGGGCGCTGATCGCCTGGGGCAGCACGCTGGTGCGCACCAGCGGCAGGCTGCCGACGGTGATCACGCCCTCCATGCGGCCGGCGGCGGCGGCCAGGTCGTCTTCGAGGTAGCGCAGCTCGGCCAGCGCGCGGTCGAAGCGTGGCACCCAGCGTGCGCCGGCGTCGGTTGGCATCAGGCCGCGGGCCGTGCGCAGGAAGAGCCGCTGGCCCAGCGCGTTCTCCAGCCGCGCCACCGCGGCGCTCACGGCCGGCTGCGAGATGCCGAGGTGGCGGCCCACGGTCGGCATGTGGTGCACCTCGGCCAGCAGCGAGGCCGCGAGCAGGCGCCGCTCGTCGAACAGCACATCGGCCGCCGTGGCCGGCAGCGCGGCCTGGCCCGCCGCGGCTTCATCGAGCACGGCGTCGAGCTCGTGTTCGATGCGCAGGAAGCGCGCATGGGCGAGTTCACCCGCCGGCGTGAGCAACATGCCGCGGCCACGGCGTTCGAACAGTGGCATGCCGAGCGCCTGCTCCAGCAGGCCGATGGAACGGCTCACCGCCGAGGCGGCGCGCAGCAGCGCATCCGACGACGGCCGGATGCCGCCGAGGCGGACGACCGCGCCCAGCGTGCGCAGCCTGTGCAGTGAAAGCATGGAATCGTTGCCCTGCCAAAGGCCACATCCTGCCACGTTCAGCGGTCTGGCCTGGACCAGGGCATCAACAGATTCGAACGGTGGCGGCGCGATAAGGCAACCGTGCTGGTACCCGGCCTGCGCACAATCCAGGCACGGCGACGGCATTCAATCAACAGGAGACAAACATGGGCAGCATTCTCGGGATCATCGGCTTCGGCGAGGTCGGCGGCATTTTCGGCCGCGGCCTGCGCGAAAAACCCGGCGTCACGGCCGTTCACGCCTGGGACTTGAAGTTCGCCGGCACGGCTGGCGAACCGGCGCGCGCCGCCGCGAAGGAAGCCGGCATTCAGGCTGCTCCCGACATGGCGGGGCTATGTGCCGCCGCCAACCTGCTGGTCTCGGCCGTGACGGCTTCGAACACGCTGGCCGTGGCCGAAGAGGCGTCGCGCCATGTGCGGCCGGGCACAGTGTTCCTCGACCTCAACTCGGCGTCGCCCGGCAGCAAGCAGCGTGCGGCCGAGGCGTTGGAGGCCGCAGGCGCGCGGTATGTCGAGGCCGGCGTGATGACTTCGGTGCCGCCTTACGGCATCCGCGTGCCGATGCTGCTCGGCGGCCGGCATGCGGCCGCGTTGGCCGACCAGCTCGTGGCCTGGGGCATGGACGCCAAGGTGGTGTCCGAGCAGCTCGGCGTGGCATCCGCCATCAAGATGAGCCGCAGCATCATGATCAAGGGCCTGGAGGCGCTGGTGGTGGAAAGCTACACCAACGCCAGGCGCTACGGCGTGGAAGACCACGTGTTGCCGACGCTGAAGGAAACCTTTCCGCAGATCGATTGGGACGCGCAGGGCGCCTACTTCTTCAGCCGCGTGGTGCAACACGGCAAACGCCGCGCAGAGGAGATGCGCGAGTCGGCCAACACCGTGCAGGAGGGCGGCTTCGCGCCGGTGATGGCCAGCGCCATCGCCGAGAAGCAGGACTGGGTGGCCGGCCTCGCGCGCGAAGGCGTGTTCGACGGCATCGGCCCGAAGGCGAAATGGCAGGACTATGCGGACCGGCTCATCGCGCACGCGGGGCATTGCCGGTCGGAAGGCTGAAGGCCCAAGCGGCCAGCCTACAAAAACCAGAAGGAGACAAGACATGAACACCCACCACGCCTCGGCCTCGCGCCGCAGATTCAATCTGGCCCTGCTGGCCGCGGCCACCTTGCCCGCCTTGCCATTGGCCGCCGCCGCGCAGTCCGCGAACACCTATCCGAACAAGGCGATCCGCATGGTCGTGCCGTTCACGCCCGGCGGCTCCACCGACATCATGGGCCGCACCATCGGCCAGCAGCTCACGCAGGCCTGGGGCCAGCCGGTGGTGATCGACAACCTGCCCGGCGCGGGCGGCAGCATCGGCGCGGACAAGGTGGCCAAGGCGCCGGCCGACGGCTACACACTCTTGATGGGCCACATCGGCACGCTGGCCGTCACGCCGTCGCTGTACCCCAAGCTGCCGTACGACCCGGTGAAGAGTTTCGCCGCCGTGGCCTGGGTCGCGCGCGTGCCCAACGTGCTGGTGGTCCATCCTTCCGTGCCGGTGAAGTCGGTGCAGGAACTCGTGGCCTATGCCAAGGCCAATCCGGGCAAGATCAACTACGGCTCGGGCGGCAACGGCAGCGCCGCGCACATCGCCACCGAATACTTCAAGCTGCAGACCGGCACGCAGATGCAGCACGTGCCGTACAAGGGCACGGCGCCGGCGGTGACCGACCTCGTGGGCGGCCAGATCCAGCTGATGTTCACCGGCGTGCCGGCGGTCATGGCCCAGGTGAAGGCCGGGCAACTGCGTGCGCTGGCCGTGTCGTCCCCGCACCGCGTGAAGGCCGTGCCCGAACTACCGACCGTGGCCGAGAGCGGTTATGCGGGCTTCGAGGCCGACCAGTGGTACGGCGTGGTGGCGCCGGCCAATACGCCGCCCGATGTCACCGCCAAATTGAACCAGCAGATCAACAGGGCGCTGGCCTCGCCCGAGATCGCCGAGCGTCTGGCCAGCGAAGGTGCCGAGGCCACGCCGAATCCGCCCAAGGTGTTTGCCGACCTGATCGTGAGCGAGATTGCGCGCTGGCGCACGGTGATCGAGAAGGGTGGCGTGAAGGTGGAATAGGCTGCGGGGGTGTGGGCGAGGTGCTCAGGCTTCCAGGTGGTCGCTCCAGGTCTTGCTCAGGCCGCGCCGCTTGTGGCGCAGGTAGCGGCCGTACACCGTGCGCAGGGATTCGCGCAGGAACAGCCAGCGCCGCGGCAGCGGCACGGGCTCGCCGGTAAACACGTGCAGGTCGTTGGAGACCATGTAGTAGCTGCAGCCCAGGCGGCGGGCCAGCGCGGCCAGCGTGCGGGACTGGTAGAACGTGATGTGCTGGCCGGTGCCGAAAAGGTAGTACCACCACTTCCTCGGCGGCACGGCACCGCTGAAGGTGAGCGTGGAGAACACCAGTGTGCGGCACTGGTAGCGCGAGAAGGCTTCCTGCACGAAGGCGACCGGGTCTTCCACGTGTTCCAGCACCTCGAAGGCCAGCAGCGCATCGGCCTTGAAGCCGGCCGTGGGCTCGAAGCGCTTGGCGAACAGGTTGCTGCAGTATTTGTCGGTGCTGTAGGCGTCGAAGCCCTTGTCGCGCAGCAGCCGGGTCAACAGGCCATAGCCGCCGGCGATGTCCAGCACGCGGCCGTTTTCCAGCGCAAGCGCCTCGAGGATGATCTCCACGAGCTCGGCATTGGCGTGGTTGCGCGCCAGGATGCCAGTGTCGCAGTCGTTGATGGCGTCGCGGTAGGCTTCGTCAAGCCAGTAGGGCGGCTCGGTCTTGAGCAGCCCGCAGCCGGCGCAGTGGTAGTACGCCACCTGGTATTTGCCGAGCAGCGTTTCGCTGAATGCGTGCGCCATCGCCTCGCCGGAAATCGGGCATTCGATCACTTGCGGCATGTTGTCTCGGGGCCTTTGTTTTGGATCGGGTGTCGCGCGCATTATCACGGTCCGCCACGGTCGAGATCCGGCGGCCGGGCGGTGCGCGGCAGGGCATTCGACGGCCCCGCGCCTCAGTTAAAATCGCGCCCCTGTGCGCTGCCAGCGGTGGCTCCCACACAATGTAAAAGTACGTTACAAATCAAACAGTTAGCCTGGCCGCGTCAGCGGGTCCTGGCTCGCGAAACACAGGGTGTGCGGTGCGTCTAAGTTCGATCAAGTTATCCGGCTTCAAATCCTTCGCCGAGCCCACGACCTTCCATCTGCCCGGCCAACTGGTCGGCGTGGTCGGGCCGAACGGTTGCGGCAAGTCCAACATCATGGATGCGGTGCGCTGGGTGCTGGGCGAGAGCAAGGCCTCGGAGTTGCGCGGCGAGTCGATGCAGGACGTGATCTTCAACGGCACGAACACCCGCAAGCCGGCCAGCCGCTCCAGCGTGGAACTGGTGTTCGACAACCCCGACCACCGCGCTGGCGGGCAATGGGCGCAGTTCGCCGAGGTGGCCGTGAAGCGCGTGCTCACGCGCGACGGCACCAGCAGCTACTACATCAACAACCAGCCGGTGCGCCGGCGCGATGTGCAGGACGTGTTCCTCGGCACCGGCCTGGGCCCACGCGCCTACGCCATCATCGGCCAGGGCACGATCAGCCGCATCATCGAGTCGCGCCCCGAAGAGCTGCGGCTGTTCCTGGAAGAGGCGGCGGGTGTGTCCAAATACAAGGAACGCCGCCGCGAGACGGAGAACCGCCTCTCCGACACGCGCGAGAACCTCACGCGGGTCGAAGACATCCTGCGCGAACTCAACGCCAACCTCGACCGGCTGGAGAAGCAGGCCGAGGTCGCGAACCGCTACAACCAGCTGCAGGCCGGCGCCACGCTGAAGCAGCACCAGCTCTGGTTCATGAAGAAGACCGAGAGCGAGGCCGACCAGGCCAAGGTGAAGATGGACGCGGCCCAGGCGGTGAACGACCTCGAATCGCGCGTGGCCGACCTGCGCCATGTCGAGGCCGAGCTGGAAACCATCCGCCAGGCGCATTACGCGGCGGGCGACGAAGTGAACCAGTTCCAGGGCAAGCTGTACGAGGCCAGCGCCGAGGTCGGCCGGCTCGAGGGCGAGATCCGTTTCGTGGTCGAGGGCCGGCAACGTGTCGAGCAGCGCCTGGTCACGCTCAAGGAACAGGTCGCGCAGTGGTCCACGCGCCGCGAGGAAGCCACGTTCGAGATCGAGAACCTCGAGGCCCAGGGCATGCAGGCCGAGGAACAGGCCGAGCTGCTGGCGGCACAGGTGGAAGAGCAGGCGCAGCAGCTGCCCGATGTGGAAGAGGCCTTGCGGCGTGCCCAGCAGACGGCCAACGAACAACGCACGAGCGTAAACCAGGTGCAGCAGCAGATCCAGGTGCTGGCCGCCGACCAGCGCGGCATCGAGGAACAGTCGCGCCAGTTCAACCAGCGGCGCGAACGCCTGACCACCGACCAGAAGGCCCTGGCCGCGCCCGACGAGGCGAAGCTGCTCGACATGCAGCGCCAGCTCGACGCCGCGCAGGAATCCGCCGGTGTGGCCGAGGCGCGGCTGGCGGAGCTGCAGGACAGCGTGCCCCAGCTCGACGAAGACCGGCGCAGCAAACAACAGGCGGTGAATGCCGATTCCGCGCGCAAGGCCGACCTGTCGGCGCGCCTCGAAGCCCTGAAGGCGCTGCAGGAAAAGGTCAAGACCGACGGCAAGCTCGCGCCCTGGCTGGCCAAGCATGGCCTGGACGGCATGCAGGGCCTGTGGACCAAGCTGCACATCGAGCAAGGCTGGGAGAGCGCGCTCGAAGCCGCCTTGCGCGAACGCATGGGCGCACTGGAAGTCTCCCGGCTCGACATGGTGCGCGGTTTCCTCGGCAGCACCGGCGCCGACGCGCCGCCGGCCAAACTCGCGTTCTACAGCCCGCCGCAGGCCGGCGCGCCTGCGGCATCCACCGCGCTGCCGCGCCTGGCCGACCTGCTGCGGGTCAACGACGCCGGACTCTCCGCGCTGCTCGGCGACTGGCTGCACGGCTGCTTCACCGCGGCCAGTTTCGAAGAGGCGCTGGCGCAACGTGGTCAGCTGAAGCCGGGCGAGGTCCTGTACGTGAAGACCGGGCATGCGGTCAGCGCCCACGGCGTGAGCTTCTACGCGCAGGATTCGGAGCAGGCCGGCCTGCTGGCGCGCGCCCAGGAGATCGAGAACCTCGAAAAGGAATTGCGCGCGCAGACGCTCATCGCCGACGAGTCGCGCAGCGCGCTGGTGCGGGCCGAGGCCGCCTATGCCGACGCCTCGCAGCGCCTGGTGACGGCACGCCGCGAGGCCACGGAAACCCAGGGCCGGGCGCACGAGCTGCAGGTCGAGACCCTGCGCCTCACCCAATTGGCCGAGCAGACACGCGCACGCAGCCAGCAGCTGGCGGGCGACCTGGCCGAGGTCGACGCGCAGCTCGACGAGCTGCAGGAGCGGCGCGTCACCGCCGAGGCGCGTTTCGAAGAGCTCGACATGCAGCTCGCCGACGCCCAGGAGCGGCATGCGCAGCTCGACGAACGCGTGATCGAACTGCAGCGCAAGCTAGGCGAAGCACGCGAGCAGCAGCGCAGCCTGGAGCGCCAGGCGCAGGAAGCCACGTTCGCGCA
This sequence comes from Rhodoferax koreense, assembly GCF_001955695.1. NCBI lineage: Bacteria > Pseudomonadati > Pseudomonadota > Betaproteobacteria > Burkholderiales > Comamonadaceae > Rhodoferax > Rhodoferax koreensis. The sequence continues at coordinate 2,780,773 of NZ_CP019236.1, forward strand.
CCGCAGCCTGGGTGCGCGGCGCGCCGAACTCAGCCGCTCGATCGAGGTGGCGGCGCAGCAGGCCGGCGCGCTGGCCGACGAGGAACAGCGCGCGCGCGACGAGCTGTCGCGCCTGTCCGACGCCGCGGCCCAGGCCGGGCTGCAGAACGCGCTCGAACTCAAGTCCGAACGCGAGGCCGCCCTGGGGGCCAAGCGCAGCCATTACGACGACCTCACGGCCAAGCTGCGCGCCAGCGACGAACGCCGGCTCAAGCTGGAGCGTGAACTCGATCCGCTGCGCCAGCGGATCACCGAATTCCAGCTCAAGGAACAGGCCGCGCGGCTCGGCTTCGAGCAATACGCGCAGCTGCTCGAGGACGCCAAGGCCGACCTCGCAGCCGTGGCCCAGTCGATCGCCGACGGCAATGTGCGGCTCACGGGCTTGCAGAGCGAGATCGACCGGCTCAACCGCGAGATCGCCGCGCTCGGCGCCGTGAACCTGGCCGCACTGGACGAGCTCACCGTGGCGCGCGAGCGCAAGCAGTTCCTCGATGCGCAGACAGCCGACCTGGTGGAAGCCATGACCACGCTGGAAGACGCGATCAGGAAGATCGACGGCGAAACCCGCGAACTGCTGTCGGGCACCTTCAACACCGTGAACGCGCATTTCGGCAAGATGTTCCCCGAACTCTTTGGCGGCGGTAACGCGCGGCTGGTGATCACCGGCGACGAAATCCTCGACTCGGGCGTGCAGGTGGTGGCGCAGCCGCCGGGCAAGAAGAACCAGACCATCCACCTGCTGTCGGGCGGCGAGAAGGCGCTCACCGCGATCGCGCTGGTGTTCGCGATTTTCCAGCTCAATCCCGCACCGTTCTGCCTGCTCGACGAGGTCGATGCCCCGCTCGACGATGCCAATACCGAGCGTTATGCCAAACTGGTGGCCAGCATGAGCAAACAAACCCAATTTCTCTTCATCAGCCACAACAAGATCGCGATGGAAATGGCCGAACAACTCATCGGCGTGACCATGCAGGAGCAGGGCGTGTCGCGCATCGTTGCGGTCGACATGGAGTCGGCGCTTTCCATGGCGGAGGCTTAAGCCATGAGCAGTTCTCTACAGATCGGTCTGGCGGCGGCGGGTGGCCTGGTACTGGCCGCGGTGGTGGCCCATGGCGCCTGGACCTCGCGGCGCAACGCGCCGCGCCAGGCCGAACCCGAGCCGCAGGACACCCAGCCGATGGAGCCGCGCCTGGACGGCGCACACGGCGACGTGCCTTCCGGCGCCGAGCGCCAGGAGCCTTCCTTCCACGACCCCATGGCCGCGATGACGGCGATGCCGATCCCGCTGCCCGAGCGCCGGCCCGGCATGGACCCGCTGATCGACGTGATCGCGCCGATCGCACTGGAGTCCGAAGTCTCGGGCGATGCCGTGCTGGCCGCCTTGCCGCCCACGCGCCGCGTCGGCAGCAAGCCCTTTGCGGTGGAGGGCCTCAACAATGTCAGCCAGCAATGGGAGGCCCCGGTGGCCGGCCAGCGTTACGGTGTGCTGCAAGCCGGCGTGCAACTGGCCAACCGCACCGGCGCGCTCAACGAAATCGAGTACTCCGAATTCGTGATGAAGGCCCAGGCCTTCGCCGATGCCCTGGGTGGCGCGCCCGAATTTCCCGAGATGCGCGAGGAGGTGGCGCGCGGCCGCGAACTCGACCAGTTCGCCAACGACCACGATGCCCAGCTCGGCTTCACCCTGCGCGCCATGCGCACCGCCTGGAGCCCCGGCTACGTGCAGCAGAACGCCGCGCGGCTGGGCTTCGTGCCCGGCCTGATCCCCGGCCGCATGGTCTTGCCCAGCAGCACGCCGGGCCTGCCGCCGATCCTCGGCCTGAGCTTCGATTCCCAGGCCGCACTCGCCGAAGACCCGGACCAGTCCGCCATCCGCGAAGTCTCGCTGAGCCTGGACGTGCCGCAGGTCGACCGCGCCGAGCAGCCCTTCGTGCGCATGCGCGAGACCGCCGTCGCGCTGGCCGAGGCCATGGACGGCATGGTCACCGACGACGATGGCCGCCCGCTGCAACGCGACGCCATGGACCAGATCGGCTCCGAGCTGGAAAAACTGTACGACACGCTCGACGCGCGCGACCTGTCGGCCGGCTCCGCGCTGGCACGGCGGCTTTTTAGCTGAGTCGACGGCGCGCGACGCCCTGTCTTTCTCCCGCGCGCGGGGGGAGAGGGGTCAAACCATCCAAGCCATGAGTTCCTCTGATCAAAAAAGCCCTGAAGCGCAGATGAATCCGGCGCAAGCTGCTATCGAAATCGAAGCGTTTCGCACCCAGCTCGACGCCTGGTCCCACGCCTACTACGTGCTCGACGCGCCCAGCGTGCCCGATGCCGAATACGACCGCGTGTTCCGCGCGTTGCAGGCCCTGGAGGCCGCGCATCCCGAGCTGCTCACGCCCGACTCGCCGACCCAGCGCGTGGGTGGCCAGCCGCTGCCTTTCTTCACCCCGGTGCGTCACGCCGTGCCCATGCTCAGCATCCGCACCGAGACCGACACCGAGGCCACGGGCGCGCAGGCGTTCGACACGCGGGTGCGCAAGGAGCTCGGCCTGGCGCCGGACGCGCCGGCCGTGGGCTACGTAGCCGAACTCAAGTTCGACGGCCTGGCGATGAACCTGCGCTACGAGCGCGGCCTGCTGGTGCAGGCTGCGACGCGCGGCGACGGCAGCGTGGGCGAAGACGTCACGCAGAACATCAAGACCATCCGGCAAATCCCACTCAGGTTGCCGAAGGACGCGCCAGCCGTGCTCGAGGTGCGCGGCGAGGTCTACATGAAGCGCGCGGCCTTCGATGCGCTCAACGAGAAGCAGCGCGAAAAGGGCGAGAAGACCTTCGTCAACCCGCGCAACGCCGCGGCCGGCGCTGTGCGGCAACTCGACCCGGCCATCGCGGCGCAGCGCCCGCTGAGTTTCTTCGCCTATGGCCTGGGCGAGATCACGCCGGCCGAGCAGGGCGGCCCCGACTTCCAGAGCCATTTCCAGTTGCTGCTCACGCTGAAATCATGGGGATTTCCGGTGGCAGCGCAGGTGGAGACGGCGCAGGGTGCTTCTGAATTGATAGCATACCACCAGAAGATCGGCGCCGAGCGCGACCAGCTGCCGTACGACATCGACGGTGTCGTCTACAAGGTCGACAGCCTGGCACTGCAGCGCCAGCTTGGCTTCGTCTCGCGCGAGCCGCGCTGGGCCGTGGCCCACAAATACCCCGCGCAGGAACAGATGACGCCGGTGCAGGGCATCGACATCCAGGTCGGTCGCACCGGCAAGCTCACGCCGGTGGCACGGCTGGCGCCGGTCTTCGTCGGCGGCGTGACGGTGACCAATGCCACGCTGCACAACCTGTTCGAGATCCGCCGCAAGGGCGTGCGGGTGGGAGACACGGCCATCGTGCGGCGCGCCGGCGACGTGATCCCCGAGGTCGTCGGTGTGGTGCCGACGCCGCGACCTCATTACGTGCCCAACTTCCGCATGCCGCGCCAATGCCCGGTCTGCGGCAGTGCCGTGGTGCGCGAGCCGGGCGAAGTCAACCACCGCTGCACCGGCGGCCTGTTCTGCGCGGCGCAGCGCAAGGAGGCCATCCTGCATTTCGCGCAGCGGCGCGCGGTCGAGGTCGAAGGCCTGGGTGACAAACTCGTCGACCAGCTCGTCGAAGGCGGCCTGATCCGCACCTTGCCCGACCTCTACAAACTCGGCTTCACCGCCCTGGCCGCGCTCGACCGCATGGCCGACAAGTCGGCGCAGAACATCGTCGCCGCGCTCGAAAAATCCAAGCACACCACGCTGCCGCGCTTCCTGTTCGGCCTGGGCATCCGCCATGTGGGCGAGGCCACGGCGAAGGAACTGGCGCGGCATTTCGGCAAACTCGACGCGGTGATGGACGCCAGCGTCGAGCAGTTGCTCGAAGTGGCCGACGTCGGCCCGATCGTCGCGCAGAGCATCGTCACCTTCTTTGCCCAGCCGCACAACCGCGAGGTCGTCGAGCAACTGCGCGCGGCCGGCGTCACCTGGGAAGAGGGCGAGCCCGCCGCCGTGGCGCCGAAGCCGCTGGCCGGACAGACCTTCGTGCTCACCGGCACCTTCCCCACGCTGACCCGCGAAGAAGCCAAGGAACGGCTGGAAAACGCCGGCGCCAAGGTGGCCGGCTCGGTGAGCAAGAAGACGAGCTACGTCGTCGCCGGTGAAGAGGCCGGCAGCAAGCTGGACAAGGCGCTGGCGCTGGGGGTGGCGGTGATCGATGAGGCGGCGATGCTGGCTTTGTTGGGCTAGGGCCTCGCGCGTTCCTCTGCCTGTATCCACTTTTCCTATCCTGTAAGAGCCTCCCATGACCATCCGCGAAATCCTCAAGATGGGCGACCCGCGCCTGCTGCGCATCGCTCAGCCCGTCACCGAATTCGATACCGATGCGCTGCACCTGCTGATCGCCGACATGGCCGACACCATGCGGGCCGTCAATGGGGCCGGTCTGGCCGCGCCGCAGATCGGTGTCGACCTGCAACTGGTGATCTTCGGCACGCGCGACGTGAACCCGCGTTACCCCGACCGTCCGCTGGTGCCGCCCACGGTGTTGATCAACCCGGTGATCACCGTGCTTGGCGACGCGGAGGAAGAGGACTGGGAGGGCTGCCTTTCGGTGCCCGGCCTGCGCGGCCTGGTGCCGCGCGCGGCCCGGATCCGCTACACCGGCTTCGACCCCTATGGCGACCCGATCGACCGCACGGTGGACGGCTTCCATGCGCGCGTGGTGCAGCACGAATGCGACCACCTGATCGGCCGCCTGTATCCCACGCGCATGCGTGACCTGACCCAACTCGGCTTCACGGAAGTCTTATTCCCGGGGCTGGCGGCGACCGACGACGACTGAACGGAAGAGGGTCAGGCCTACAATGGGGCAGGCCATCCTGGCCCGCCCATCCGTTTTCTCTGAGCGTGTCGCACGCAGGAAGTTCTTCCGCATGCCCGCCACGCCCAGCGCACCCACCGCGGTGCCGTCCCCCCTGGCCATCGCCGACGCCGGCCTCGGTTACCTCACCAAGCTCGAGACCGTGCGCGGCAGCGGCGCCGACCTGCAGATGCGGTCGCTGCTCGACCGGCAGCAGTACTTCGACCCGCTCGGCGAGGCCGAACGCGCCGGTATTTCTTCGGCCGCCTGGCCGCTGTTCGGCCTGCTCTGGCCGTCCGGCCGCATGCTGGCGCACGTGATGCAAAGCTTCGACCTCGAAGGCAAGCACATCCTGGAACTCGGCTGCGGCCTGGGCCTGGCGAGCCTGGTGGTGCACCGGCGCGGCGGGGACATCACGGCCAGCGACAACCATCCGCTGGCGGGCGAGTTCATGCGCCAGAACCTGCTGCTGAACCTGCTGCCGGTGATGAAGTACCAGACCGCCGACTGGTCCCTGCCCAGCCCACCGCTGGAGCGTTTCGACCTGATCATCGGCAGCGACGTGTTGTACGACCGGGGGCAGCCGGAAGCGCTGTCGCAGTTCATCGAACGCCATGCCTCGCCCACGGCGGAAGTCCTGATCGTCGATCCCGATCGCGGCAACCGCGCGAGTTTCACGCGCAAGATGGGGGTGCTGGGGTACAGCCATGTGCAGACGCGGCTCACGCAACTGCCGGGCGAAGGTGGGGCTTACAAAGGACGGCTGTTGAGCTATCGACGGGCCGAGCAGGCGTGACAACGATGGACAGAGTATCTGAACCAGGCCCTTCGACAGACTCAGGGCGAACGGGGCAGGGTGGCCGGATTCAGGCGGCCAGCGCCTGAATCAGCTCCGTCTCGATCTCGATCCGCTTGCGGTTGTACTGCAGTTCCGCCCCCTGGATCAAAAAGCTGTCTTCCACCCGTTCGCCGAGCGTGCTGACCTTGGCCAGTTGCACGCTCAGGTGGTATTTGGCAAGCACGCGGGCCACCATGTACAGCAGGCCGAGGCGGTCGCTCGCGGAGATGGTGAGCAGCCATCGTTGGGCCTTCTCGTCGGGGCGCAGATCCACGCGCGGGGCGATCGGGAAGCTCTTCACGCGGCGTGACACGCGGCCGCGGCTTGGCGACGGCAACGGGCCTTGCTGTACCAAGGTGCGGTCGAGGTCGGTTTCGACCATGCTGGTGAGTTCGCGGTAGTGCTCGGGCAGCATGGAGGTGACGACCTGGAAGGTGTCGAGCGCATAGCCGTTGGTGGTGGTGTGCACCTTGGCGTCGACGATGGAGAAGCCTGCCTGGTCGAAGAAGCCGCAGATGCGTGCGAACAGGTCGGGTTGGTCGGGCGTGTAGACCATCACCTGCAGGCCTTCGCCCACCGGCGACAGCCGCGCACGCACGATGGCCTGGATCGGCTTGGCGTTCGGCGTGCCGGCCAGGTTCCTGGCCAAGGCGATGTGGCGTGAGAGCTGGCGCGTGTGCCAGGCGATGTCGGAGGCGTCGTGGCGCATGAAGTAGCCCACGTCCAGCGTGTCCCACAGCGCCTTCTGCGATTCGAAGGGCTCGGCGTGCAGGGCCAGCAGCACCAGCGCGTCGCGCTTGCGGCCTTCGACTTCGGCGTCCGGATCGGGCGCGCGGCCCCCGAGCACACGGATGGTGTAGCGGTACAGGTCTTCCAGCAGCTTGCCCTTCCACGCGTTCCACACCTTGGGGCTGGTGCCGCGGATGTCGGCCACGGTGAGCAGGTAGAGCGCGGTGAGGTAACGCTCGTTGCCCACGCGCTTGGCGAAATCGGCGATGACGTCGGGGTTGCTGAGGTCGGCCTTCTGCGCGATGCGGCTCATCGTCAGGTGTTCGATCACCAGGAATTCGATGAGCTGGGCGTCCTCGCGTTCGATGCCGTGCTGCGCGCAGAAGCGGCGCACGTCCTTGGCGCCGAGTTCGGAATGGTCGCCGCCGCGGCCTTTGGCGATGTCGTGGAACAGCGCGGCCGTGTACAGGATCCACGGCTTGTCCCAGCCGGCGGCGAGCTGCGAACAGCTGGGGTATTCGTGTGCATGCTCGGCCATGAAGAACCGGCGCATGTTGCGCAGCACCATCAGGATGTGCTGGTCCACGGTATAGACGTGGAACAGGTCGTGCTGCATCTGGCCCACGATCTTGCGAAACACCCACAGGTAGCGGCCCAGCACCGAGGTCTCGTTCATCAGCCGCATGGCGTGGGTGATGCCCACGGGCTGCTGCAGGATGCGGCGGAAGGTGTCGCGGTTCACCGGGTCGCTGCGGAACTTCGCGTCCATCAGCCCGCGGGCGTTGTACAGCGCGCGCAGCGTGCGCGCCGACAGGCCGCGCAGGCCCACGTTGGTCTCGTACAGCAGGAAGGTCTCGAGGATCGCGTGCGGATGCCGGTGGTACAGGTCGTCGCTGGCCACGTCGATCATGCCGGCCTTCTCGTTGAAGCGCTCGTTGATCGGCCGCGGCGCGTGGGTGGACGGGTTGAGCCGTTCCTCGATGTTGAGCAGCAGGATCTGGTTGAGCTGCGTCACGGCCTTGGCCGCCCAGTAGTAGCGCCGCATCAGCGATTCGCTGGCCCGCGCGGGCAAGCCCACGCCGTCGGACGACTCGGAGGTGTAGCCAAAGGATTCGGCCACGGCGGTCTGCAGGTCGAACACCAGCCGGTCTTCGCGGCGGCGCGCGATCAGGTGCAGCCGCGCGCGGATCAGGGTCAGCAGCGACTCGTTGCGCTTGATCTGGCGGGCCTCGAAGGGCGTGGCCAGGCCCGTCCGTACCAGGTCGTCCCAGCTGTTGCCGAGCCGGGCGGCCTTGGCCACCCACAGGATGGCCTGAAGGTCGCGCAGCCCGCCAGGCGATTCCTTGCAGTTGGGCTCCAGCGAATACGGCGTGTTCTCGAACTTGGTATGGCGCTGGCGCAGCTCCAGGGTCTTGGCGACGAAAAACGCCTTCGGATCGAGGGTCTCGGCGAAGCGGCGCTGAAAATCGGCGAAAAGCCGTGCATCGCCGGCGATGAGGCGCGACTCGAGCAGCGAGGTCTGCACTGTCACGTCCTTGGCCGATTCGGCCACGCACTCGGCGACGTTGCGCACGCTGGAGCCGATCTCCAGGCCGGTGTCCCAGCAACTGCCGATGAAGCCCTCGATGCGCGAGCGCAAATCCTCGTCGTGCTCGGGCGAGACGCCCTCGGGCAGCATCAGCAGCACGTCGACGTCGGAATAGGGAAACAGCTCGCCACGGCCGAAGCCGCCCACGGCCACCAGCGCGAACGAAGGCGTGAAGCCGGCCTCGGCCCACAGGGTGCGCAAGGTCTGGTCGGCCAGGTTCGACAGGTTCTGCAACGCGCTGTGCACGCCGCGCGTGCTGGCGCCGCTGTCGCGCACGTTTTGCAGGAGAAGGCTTTTCTGTTCCTGGTACCGGGCGCGCAGCGTCTGGACTTCGGCCATGGACGGCGTGGAGGCGATCAATTCGGGCAAGGTGCGCCGCGCCGGGTCAGGCGGCCGCGGTCGCCGTGGTGGCCGCGAGGGGCTGGGGCACGAAGGCCGGCGGCGGCGGGCTGCCGGCGGACAGCGTCAGCACCTCGTAGCCGGTTTCGGTGACCAGCACCGTGTGTTCCCACTGGGCGGACAGGGAGTGGTCCTTGGTGACGATGGTCCAGCCGTCGTTGCCGAATTCCTTGATCTCGCGCCGGCCGGCGTTGATCATCGGCTCGATGGTGAAGGTCATGCCCGGCTTGAGCTCCTCATGCGTGCCGGGCTTGCCGTAATGCAGCACCTGCGGCTCCTCGTGGAACACCTTGCCGATGCCGTGGCCGCAGAATTCGCGCACGACCGAATACCCCTGGGCCTCGGCGAACTTCTGGATCGCATGGCCCACGTCGCCGAGCCTGGCGCCGGGCTTGACCTGCAGGATGCCGTGCCACATGGCGTCATAGGTGATCGCGCACAGGCGCTTGGCGGCGATAGAGGCCTCGCCCAGGATGTACATGCGGCTGTTGTCGCCGAACCAGCCGTCCTTGGTGATCACGGTGACATCGACGTTCATGATGTCGCCCTTCTTGAGCGGCTTCTCGTTCGGGATGCCGTGGCAGACCACGTGGTTCAGCGACGTGCACAGGTGGCCGGGGTAGGGCGGGTAGCCTGGCGGCTGGTAGCCGATGGTGGCCGAACGTGTGCCCTGCTGCTGCATGTATTCGGCCGCGAGGCGGTCGATTTCCTTCGTGGTGACGCCGACCGCGACATGCGGCGTGAGGTAGTCCAGGACTTCGGAGGCCAGGCGGCAGGCCTCGCGCATGCCCGCGATGCCGGCTGCGTCTTTGTAGGTAATGCTCATGGGCGGAATTATCCCACTGCCGGTAACCGGGTGTACTTGGCACCCGCAAGCCAAGTTAAAATCCTGGGTTTTCCCGTACGCCCCGTTCGGCAGATCCGTCCAGCCCCATTCAGCGGCAGGATCAGGAAACCCGGATTCCAAGCTCAGCCACAGCTTCCAAGTCAACCAGGCCGCCAACGTGACCTTGCACACCGCTCCGTACCAAGTGACCCAGTTCGAAGGCGGCAACGCCCTCAGCGATTTCCGCGCCCAGCAACTCCTGCCCCGCCTGCAGAAGATCCACGACCGGATCAGCGGCATCTCCGCGCGTTTCGTGCACCTGGTGGCCTCCGACCACCTGCCGTCGGCCGAGGAAAAGGCCGGCTGGCAGGCGCTGCTGACCTACGGCGACGCCTATGCCGGGCCGTCGGACGGCGCGGCTTTCCTGGTCAGCCCGCGGCTGGGCACCGTGTCGCCCTGGGCCTCCAAGGCCACCGACATCGCCCACAACTGCGGCCTGGCTGTGAAACGCATCGAGCGGCTCACCGAATACCGCGTCACGCTCAAATCAGGCCTGCTCGGCAAGGCCAGCCTGAGCGAAGCCCAGCGCGCCCAGGTGGCGGCCCTGCTGCACGACCGCATGACCGAGAGCGTGATGTTCGACCGCGCCGAGGCCAACCGCCTGTTCGAGAGCCTGGAAGCCGCGCCGCTGGCCACCATCGACGTGCTCGGCGGCGGCGAAGCCGCGCTGCGCGAGGCCAACCAGCGTTTCGGCCTGGCGCTGGCCGAGGACGAGATCGACTACCTGGCCAAGGCCTTCACGCAACTCCAGCGCAACCCGAGCGACGTCGAGCTCATGATGTTCGCCCAGGCCAACAGCGAACACTGCCGCCACAAGATCTTCAACGCCCAGTTCACCATCGACGGTGCGGCGCAGGACAAGAGCCTGTTCGGCATGATCCGCAACACCCACCAGCTGGCGCCCGCGCACACGGTTGTGGCGTACTCCGACAACGCCTCGGTGATGGAAGGCCTGCCAGTCGAACGGTTTGTGGCCAATTCGGCCGCTGGCGCAGGCGAGTCCAGCGTGGGCTGCTATGAAAAGCAGAGCGCCTTGAGCCATGTGCTGATGAAGGTCGAGACGCACAACCATCCGACCGCGATTTCGCCGTTCCCCGGTGCGTCCACCGGCGCGGGCGGCGAGATCCGCGACGAAGGCGCCACCGGCCGCGGCTCGCGCCCCAAGGCCGGCCTGACCGGCTTCACGGTCTCCAAGCTCTGGCCCGCGCCCGGCGATGCCGACTACGGCAAGCCCGAACATATCGCCAGCCCGCTGCAGATCATGATCGAAGGCCCGCTCGGCGGCGCCGCGTTCAACAACGAATTCGGCCGGCCCAACCTGCTCGGCTACTTCCGCGAATACGAGCAGACCGTCGCCTCCGACGTGGACAGCATCCGCCGCGGCTACCACAAGCCCATCATGATCGCCGGCGGCCTGGGCGCGATCGACGCGGGGCAGACCAAGAAGATCGAATTCCCCGCCGGCTCGCTGCTGATCCAGCTCGGCGGCCCCGGCATGCGCATCGGCATGGGCGGCAGCGCTGCGAGTTCGATGGCGACCGGCGCGAACGCGGCCGAACTCGACTTCGATTCGGTGCAGCGCGGCAACCCCGAGATCGAACGCCGCGCGCAGGAGGTCATCAACCGCTGCTGGCAGCAGGGTGCGAACAACCCCATCCTGGCCATCCACGACGTGGGCGCGGGCGGTTTGTCCAATGCTTTCCCTGAGCTCACCAACGACGCCGGCCGCGGCGCACGTTTCGACCTGCGCGCCGTGCCGCTCGAGGAAAGCGGCATGAGCCCCAAGGAAATCTGGAGCAACGAGAGCCAGGAACGCTACGTGCTGGCCATCGCGCCCGAGTCGCTGGCGCAGTTCACCGCGTTCTGCGAACGCGAGCGTTGCCCGTTCGCGGTGGTCGGCGTGGCAACAGAGGAACGGCAACTGGTGCTGGCCGACTCTGCCGTGCAACCTGATTCCCCCGTTCGCCCTGAGCTTGTCGAAGGGCAGGCTTCGACAAGCTCAGCCCGAACGGAACCGGTGAACATGCCGATGAACGTCCTCCTCGGCAAGCCGCCGAAGATGCACCGCGACGTGAAGACGGTGGCCCGCCAGTTCGCGCCGCTTGAACTCACCGGCGTGTCGCTGCAGCAGGCCGCGATCGACGTGCTGGCGCACCCGACCGTGGCTTCCAAGCGTTTCCTCATCACCATCGGCGACCGCACCGTGGGTGGCCTGTCGCACCGCGACCAGATGGTCGGTCCGTGGCAGGTGCCGGTGGCCGACTGCGCCGTGACGCTGGCCGACTACGCCGGCTTCGGCGGCGAGGCCATGAGCCTGGGCGAGCGCACGCCGCTGGCCGCGATCGATGCGCCGGCCTCGGGCCGCATGGCCGTGGGCGAAGCCATCACCAACCTGCTGGCCGCGCCCATCGAACTGCCGCGCGTGAAGCTTTCCGCCAACTGGATGGCCGCCTGCGGCGAACCCGGCGAAGACGCGGCGCTGTATGCCACGGTGCGCGCCGTGGGCATGGAACTGTGCCCGGCGCTCGGCATCTCGATTCCGGTCGGCAAGGACAGCCTGTCGATGCGCACCCAGTGGACGGAAGGGGATGACAAGAAGAAAGTCACCTCGCCGGTGAGCCTGATCGTCACCGCCTTCGCCACCTTGCCGGACGTGCGCGGCACCCTCACGCCCCAGTTGAACACCGAGGAGACCGATACCACGCTGGTGTTGGTCGACCTCGGCCGCGGCCAGCACCGCATGGCCGGCAGCATCCTGGCGCAGGTGCTGAACCAGGTGGGCGACGCTGCGCCCGACCTCGACGATCCGCAGGACCTGGTGAACCTGGTCAATGCGGTCAACACCCTGCGCGCCCAGGGCCGCATCCTGGCCTACCACGACCGCAGCGACGGCGGCCTGTTCGCCGCCGCCTGCGAAATGGCCTTCGCCGGCCACGTCGGCGTGTCGCTCAACGTGGACATGCTGGTCATCGAAGGCGACGGCATTTCCGACAGCCGCATGGACAGCGGCGACGCCAAGAACTGGGCCACCCAGGTCGGCGCGCGCCGTGAGGAACTCACGCTCAAGGCGCTGTTCAACGAAGAACTCGGCGTGCTGCTGCAGGTGCGCACCGAGGAGCGCAATGCCGTGATGCAGACGCTGCGCGAACACGGCCTCAGCAAATACAGCCACTTCGTCGGCAAGACCCGGCCTGCCAACTCGGCGATGCAGGCCGGCGTGGGCGAGGTGCAGGTCTGGCGCGACACCAAGGTGGTGTTCAGCGCCAAACTGGCCGACCTGCACCAGGTCTGGGACAGCGTGAGCTGGAAGATCTGCCAGCAGCGCGACAACCCGGCCAACGCCGATGCCGAACACGCGGCCGCCGGTGCGGAAAACGATCCGGGCATGCACGTGTTCCTGCCATCGGCGCCGGCTGCGCCGCTGGCACCTGCGCTGATGCTGTCGCGCCCCAAGGTGGCCGTGCTGCGCGAGCAGGGCGTGAATTCGCACGTGGAAATGGCCTATGCCTTCAACGAGGCCGGCTTCGAGACCTTCGACGTGCACATGACCGACCTGCAGACCGGCCGCGCCAAACTGGCCGACTTCAAGGGCATCGTCGCCTGCGGCGGCTTCAGCTACGGCGACACGCTGGGCGCGGGCATCGGCTGGGCGCGGTCCATCACCTTCAATCCGGCGCTGGCCGAGCAATTCCGCGCGTTCTTCGCACGTCAGGACACGCTCGGCCTGGGCGTGTGCAACGGCTGCCAGATGTTCGCCGAACTCGCCGAGATCATTCCCGGCGCCGAGGCCTGGCCGCGTTTCACCACCAACCGCAGCGAACGCTTCGAGGCGCGGCTGTCCATGGTCGAGGTGCTGGATTCACCGAGCCTGTTCTTCAAGGGCATGGCCGGCAGCCGGTTGCCGATCGCCGTGGCCCACGGCGAGGGTTATGCCAACTTCGCCGCGCGCGGCGACGCGAGCCGAGCCATCGCCGCCATGCGCTACGTGGACAACTTCGGTCAGCCGACCGAAGCCTATCCGTTCAACCCGAACGGCAGCGCCGGCGGCCTGACCGCGGTGACCACGGCCGACGGCCGCTTCACGGCCATGATGCCGCACCCCGAGCGCGTGTTCCGCAACGTGCAGATGAGCTGGACTTCGGGTGACGTCGGTGCACCGAGCCCCTGGATGCAGCTCTGGCACAACGCGCGCCGCTGGGTCGGCTGACCGTCAGCGGCCGAGCAGCTTCAGGATGCTCGCGTGCAGGGCCTCGGCGGTGATGGGCTTCTGCAGCACCGGATAGGCCGCCTCGGCCTCGCGCAGCGCCTCCGATGAGGTGTCGCCGGTGATGATCAACACGGCCATGCGCCCATGGCGGGCCTGCAGCTGCTCAGCCAGGCGCGCGCCGTGGTCGCCTGCACGCAGCCGCAGGTCGGCGACCAGCAGGTCGGGCGCGCCGTCGGCCAGCATCAGCGCGTGGGCTTCGCCGCCGTCGCTGGCGGTGCAGACCCGCATCTGCCACAGCTTCAGCAAGGTGGTCATGCTCTTGAGGATGTCGTCCTCGTCGTCGATGAGCATCACGCGCAGGCCGGCCAGGCCGGCGGCGGGCTCGACGCGCGCCGGCACCACACGCTGCGCCGGATGCGTCACCGCCGCGGGCAGGCGCAGCGTGAAGCTGGTGCCGACGCCGGGCGCCGAGTTCAACGCGATGGTGGCGCCGATAAGATCGGCGAGCCGTTGCACGATGGCCAGGCCCAGGCCGACGCCACGGCTGCGGTCGCGGCCGGGGTTGTCGATCTGGTAGAACTCTTCGAACACCCGCTCCTGCTCCACGAGGCGGATGCCCTTGCCGGTGTCGCTGACCGTGATGAATCCGTCGCGTCCGTCGATGCCATCCGCGCCGCAGCTGACGCAGACCTCGCCGGCATCGGTGTACTTCAGGGCGTTATCGAGCAGGTTGCGCGCGATGCGTGTCACCGCCATCGCGTCGGAAAACACCGCCACCGGCCGCAAATGGCGGCGCAGCACGAGTTGCTTCGCCGTCGCCGCGTTGGCGTGTTCGCTGCACAGGCCGTCGAGCAATTCGTCGAGCGAGAACACCTGCTTGTGCGAGACGTAGTTGCCGGCGGAGAGCTTGGAGATGTCGAGCAGGCCGGTCAGCAGGCTGCCGAGCGAACGCACGATCTGGTCGATGTTCTGGCCGACCTCCTTCAGCGTCTCGGGGGTCGGCCGCGCGGCCAGGATGGCGCTGTAGATGGAAAGCGCGTGCAGCGGCTGGCGCAGGTCATGGCTGGCGGAGGCCAGCACCCGCGCGCGCGCCTGGGCCGACTCCTCGGCGCGCGCCATGGCCTGGCGCACCACGGCATTGCTGCGCTCCAGGTCGCGGACCATCTTGTCGCGTTCGTGGCGGATGTTGAGGGAGCGCAGCAGCAGCCGCTCGGCATGGATCGCCACCACCACCAGCAGCGCGCAGTACAGGCTGCAGAGCACGAGCAGGCCCACCAGCTGTTGCGGGTGCTGCAGGCCCCAGCTGAGGGCGGTCGGGATCACCACCGCCACCGAGAACACGCCGACGATGGTCCGCGAGGACATCGACGTCGCCGCGCCGGAGGCGGCAACGGCCATCTGGATCACGGCCAGGATGGCCTGGTCCTCGATCGATAGCACGGGGAACATCAGCACGCCGGCCAGCCCCTGGGTCGCGCCGGAGAGCAGCGCCATGGCGACCATCTGCCGGTACACCCGCTTCGCGTCGATGTGCGGCAGCCGGGGGATGAGCCGGTGCGCGTACCAGGCGCGACCGAGTTCGACCAGCATGGTCAGCACCGCCCAGGAGATGAAGGCATGGCCGGGTGCGCGCCCGCCCACGGTCAGGCCCATGCCCAGGATCAGCGCCGCCTGCATGGCGGGCTTCAGCCGCAGCATGGCGGCATGCAGGCCGATGAGCTCGAGCAGCATTTCCTCGCGCGTTGCGCCTGCCGGCTGCGCGTCGCCGGGGGATACCGCCGGGGCGGCGCGATCCAGCGGAATGGTGGCACGGTCCATCAGTAGTGGTCGGCACTCGGCCCGAGGCCCAGGCGCGCGGCCTTGATCACGGCTTCCGTGCGGTTGTGGACGCCGAGCGCCTGGAAGAGGGCGGCGATGTATTCCTTGACCGTGTGTTCCGACAGGCCGAGTTCACGCGCGATGATCTTGGTCGGCAGGCCGCGCGACAGGCCGGCCAGCACGTCGGCCTGGCGCGGCGACAGCGCGGGCGCGGTCGTGTCGGGCGAGGCGGCGGCTTCGCTGAGCAGCATGTCCTCGGGCAGGTAGATCCGCCCGGCCAGCACCTGGCGCATGGCCAGGGTCAGCATCTCGGGCGGCATGCTCTTGGGCACGTAGCTCATGGCACCGGCGTCCAGGCTGGCGCGGATGCTGGCCTGGTCGTCGGCGGCGGACACCACCACCACAGCCACCGAAGGCGCCAGCAGCTTGATGCGGTTCAACGCGAGCAGGCCGTGCTGTTCCTTGAGCTTGAGGTCGAGCAGGCACAACTGCAGGTCGGTGTGGGCGGCGGCCAGGGCCTCGACCTGTTCCACCGTGCCGGCTTCGAGCACCTGCATGTCGGGGGCGATGGTCGACAGCAACAGGCGCAGGCCGGCCCTGAACAATGCGTGGTCGTCTACCAGCAGGACTTTCATGGCGTCTGGTCGTTGGGTCGGTGAATGATTCTAGGGCGGGCCGGCGCCGTCACATCCCCTCCGATGGGGGGATTGCCCCGCTAGCCCGAGCCAGGGGCGGCCTGCAGCCGCTGCAAGTCCGCCAGGGTGTTCGCGTTGAAGAACGCCGTTGCCTCGTCGTGGTCCGCCGTGAAGGGCACCAGCGCCAGGGCGTGTTGCGCCGCCCAGCCGTACACCCGCCGGCCGTCCTGGGCCACGAACCGCGCCAGGTCTGCGGCCAGCCGGGTGTCGATCAGGCAGAACACCGGTTGCGGGCGCAGCACACGCGAAGCGTCGTCTTGCTCGGAGGCCGCGGCCATGGCGATGTCGGCCCCGTCGCGCACCAGCGCCGCGGCCAGCCGCGCCACCAGGTCCAGCGGGAAATGGGGCGTGTCGCACGGTACGGTGACGAGATAGGGGGTGCGGCAATGCTGCAGCCCGGCAAGGAAGCCGGCAAGCGGACCGGCGAATGCCTCGTCCGCCGCGCCGCCACGCGCACCATGGGCATCGGCGACCACCGGCGCCCCCAGCGCGGCATAGGCGTCGAGGTTGCGATTGGCATTGAGCAGCACCTGGCCCACCTGGGGCCGCAGGCGTTGCAGGCTGTGTTGGGCCAGCGGCATGCCGTTGAAGGGTTGCAGGCCCTTGTCGACGCCGCCCATGCGGGAACCACGGCCACCGGCCAGCACCAGGCCGGTGATGTGCGCGAGCGGCAGCGGGTTCATCCCCCGATGTAGCTCATCTCGACGCGCCGGGCTGCCGGCGCCTGGTCGGCGGGCTGGGCACTGCGCAGCGCCGAATAACGGTCGTCGCGGCCCTGCCAGATGTGGGCCACGGCGGAGGCCAGCACCGCGTCCGACGCACCGTTGCGCAGCAGCGAGCGCAGGTCGTGCCCCTGGCTGGCGAACAGGCAGAGGTAGAGCTGGCCCTCGGTAGACAGGCGGGCGCGGCTGCAGTCGTGGCAGAAGGCCTGGGTCACGCTGCTGATCACGCCGATCTCGCCGGCCGCCGCGTCGTGCCGGCCTTCGGCGTCCGCATAGCCCCAGCGCGCCGCGGTCTCGCCGGGCGCCGAGGGACTGAGCGCGACCAGCGGCATCTCGGCATGCAGACGTGCCACGACCTCGCTCGAGGGCAGCACCTCGTCCATGCGCCAGCCGTTGGTGGCACCCACATCCATGTATTCGATGAAGCGCAGCGTGACCCCGCTGCCTTTGAAATGCCGGGCCATCGGCAGGATCTGCTGGTCGTTGGTGCCGCGCTTCACGACCATGTTGACCTTGATCTGGCCAAGCCCGGCGCGCTGCGCGGCTTCGATGCCGGCCAGCACGTCGCGCACCGGGAAGTCCACGTCGTTCATGCTGCGGAACACCGCATCGTCGAGGCCGTCCAGGCTCACCGTCACGCGCTGCAGGCCGGCGTCTTTCAGCGCCTGTGCCTTGCGCGCCAGCAGCGAGCCGTTGGTGGTGAGCGTGAGGTCCGGCGCGGTGCCGTCGGTCGTGCGCAGCGCGGCCAGCTGGGCCACGAGTTGCTCCAGGTTCTTGCGCAGCAGCGGCTCGCCGCCGGTCAGCCGGATCTTGCGCACGCCGTGGGCCAGGAAGACCCGGGCCAGCCGCGTGATCTCCTCGAAGCTCAGCAGTGCGCTGTGCGGCAGGTAGGGATAGTCCTTGTTGAAGACTTCCTTGGGCATGCAGTAGCTGCAGCGGAAGTTGCAGCGGTCGGTGACGCTGATGCGCAGGTCGTGCAGCGGCCGGCCGAGGCGGTCGCCGAGCAGGCCGGTGCTGGGCAGCAGCGCTGCGTTCGCGCCAGCCATCGGCGCGTTGCCGAGGATGCGGCGCTGGTCGACCAGGGGAATGATGCGTGCGGACATGGGCCGATTCTGCCCGACTGGGCCCGCGGGTGTCGCCCGAGCGCGCTAAGCCTTGGCGCCGCCAGTGGCAAAGGAGCAAACCTGCGCCGGCGCATCCGGCGCATCCCGGCTCATCGCCGGGTCACCAAGGTTTTCAAGCGTGTGTAGGCGAGGGTGCCGTCCAGGCCTTCGGCCATGGCCGCTTCGACCCCGCCATGGTGGTTCACCGTCAGGTGGGCACAGCGCAGTCCCCTGGCCAGGCGCAGGGGGCGGTCCGCGTCGCCGGTCCAGAGCGTGGCGCGGGCGGTGGTGGCGGCGATGGCGGACGTGCCGCCGTTGATGCGTTCCAGCAGTTCTTCCTCGTTGTCGAACGGCGCGGCGGCCAGCACCGGGCCCGCCACGGCATCGAGCGCGCCGGACCGGTCCGGCGGCAGGTCGCGCAGCAGCGTCGGCGCCTGGTAGAAGCCGGTTTCGGGGGCTTCGTCGACCACCACACCCTGCGCCACCACCACCATGCCGGCCGCGTCCGCGTCCGACAGGAAGTCCCATACGCGCTGCTGCTGGCCGTGGCGGATCAGCGGGCCCATGTCCAGATCATGGTGGGCCGGGCCGACGCGCAAGGCTTCGAAGGCGCCGGCCAGACGGTCGAGCATTGGCTCGTAAATGGCCCGCTCCACCAGCAGGTGCGAGCCCGCCGCACCGCCCTGGCCGCAGCCCTGCAGCAGCGCCTGCACGATGGCGGGCACGGCGGTGTCAAGGTCGGCATCGGCGAACACGATCTGCGGGCCCGTGCCTCGGCTCTGGTCGTTGCCGCCGATCAGCACCGGGCATTGGCGTTCCGCCGCGGCCTGCTGGACCAGGGTGACCAGTGGCGGGCTGCCGGTCAGGCTGAGATGGTCCACGCCCTTGTGGCGCGCCAGGGCTTCGGCAACTTCCTGGTCGTAGCCGGTGAGGACGTTGAGGGCACCGGCCGGCAGGCCCGCCTCGGCCGCGAGCTGGGCCACGCGCAGCAGCGCCAGGCTGGTTTCATCGGCCGGCTTGACCACGCACACGTTGCCGGCGGCCAGTGCCGCGCCCACGGTCGCGCCGAAGATCCGCAGCGGTTCGTACCAGGGGATGATGTGGCCGGTCACGCCGCGCGGCTCGCGCCAGCGCAGCGAATGGCCACCGCCCGGCGTGGCCGCGGGAACCGGCTGCGGCTGCGCACATGCCGCCGCATGCCCCGCCAGACTGCGGGCCAGGGCGGCCACGTCGGCGGTGGCCTGGCGTGTGGTTTTGCCGGCCTCCTGCTGCACGATGGCGCCCAGCTCGCCCGCATGCTCGCCGACCGCCTGCGACAGGCGCTGCAGCAAGCGCCCGCGCTCGGCCGCATCGACCTTGCTCCACACGCCGTCGAAGCCGTCGCGCGCGGCGGCCACCGCGTCATCGACGTCCTGCGCATTGCTGCGCTGGATGTCCTCGAAGGGCTGGCCGTCGGACGGGTCGATCACGGACAGGGTGCGCCCGGACGCGGAGGGCACGCGGGCATTGGCGATGAAGTTGAGCTGCATGCGCACCATTCTGCGTGAATCATGCTTCAGCCGCACACTTGCAAGCCTGATCGGCCGCCAGCGCAGTCCCAGTCTGCGAAGGTCGCTACTGAATGTGTAGCGACCGGCGTGGTGTCAGGTTTCGGCGAACAGCTCCGCCACCGGCACCGGACGGCCTTCGCGCGCCGCGCGGTCCACGGCCAGCGTCACAGCCAGCGTCTGCATCGCGTCGCGGCCCGGCACCACGGGTTCGGCCTCGCGCCTCGCGACGGCGATGAAGTTCTCCAACTGGTTCACGTAGGCGCTGGAAAACACCGGCTGCAGGCCGCGGCGCACCGTGCGGTCGCGCCAGTCGCCATCCGCGGTCTCATGGCCCCAGAGGTGCATCATCGGCAGCGCGAGCGTGCCCTTGCGTCCGCCGATGTAATAACAATTCTCGGGTTCGTGGTGGAAGTACAGCGCCTGGCCGGAGGTGACGTCGTAGGTGAAAGGCGAGGGCACGACGTCGCTCATCATGAAGGTGCCGAGCGCGCCGCTGGTGAAGCGGAAGATCACCGCCGCCGTGTCCTCGACCGCGAAGCCGCGGGCCTGGCTCGAGGCGATGGCCTGCACGCTCTCGATGTCGCCGCACATGTAGCGCAGGCAGTCGATGTCGTGGATCAGGTTGATCAGCATCGGCCCGCCGCCGGGCTGGCGGCGCCATGCGGCGTCGAAATAGCGGTCCTGCTTCTTCACCAGCCACATGCCGTTGACGGCCACGATGTCGCCGAGCTCGCCGGCCTGGACCGCGCGCCTGGCTTCGCGGATGTCGGGGCTGTGGCGCCGGTGGTGGCCGACCAGCATCGGCACGCCGGCGGCTTCTGCCGCGTCGACGAGGCGCATCGCGGCCGCCACGTTTTCGGCGATGGGTTTTTCCATCAGCATCGGCAGTTGGCGTTCGACGCAGGCCAGGCCGGCTTCCACGTGCAAGGCGTTGGGCAGGGCGACGATCACCGCGTCGAGTGCCTCCTTGTCGAGCATTTCAAGATAGCTGGCGTAGTGCGGCACGCCGAGCGAGGCCGCATAGCCCACGGCTTCGGGCGATGGATCGGCCAGTGCCACCAGCACGGTGCCGGGATGCTTGAGGACCAGCGTGGCATGTTCCCGGCCGATCAGGCCGGCGCCGAGAAGGCCGATGCGCAAAGGGGGCTTGGTGGTCATGTCCATCCTCACTTTGACGCCGCGTCGAAACGGCGGCGCAGCGCGTCGAGCGCGAGGATGTAGCCGTCGGCGCCCAGGCCGGCGATCACCGCATGCGCGGTCTTCGACACCAGCGAATGGTGGTAGATGGCTTCGCGCTGGTGGATGTTGGACAGGTGCACCTCGAACTTCACGCCGTCGAAGGCCTTGAGGGAGTCGAGCAGGGCGATGGAGGTGAACGAGAAACCGGCCGGGTTGATGATGATGGCCACGGCCTTCTTGCGCGCCTCGTGCACGCTGTTGATGATTTCGCCCTCGATGTTCGATTGGCGGAAGTCGATCTCGAAACCGTGTTCCTTGCCGCGCGCGATGCAGCGCTGCTCGATGTCGGCCAGCGTGTCGTGGCCGTAGATGTGCGGCTCGCGTTCGCCGAGCAGGTTCAGGTTCGGGCCGTTGAGGATGAAGACGGTCTGGGTCATGGGGGTCTCGTTCAGTGCTGGGCCAGGATCTGGCCCAGGAAGGTCTTGGTGCGCTGGTGCTGCGGGTTGCCGAAGAACTCGGCGGGCGCGGCTTCCTCGACGATTTCGCCCTCGGCCATGAAGATCACGCGGTCGGCCACGGCCTTGGCGAAGCCCATTTCGTGCGTCACGCAGATCATGGTCACGCCGGTTTCGGCCAGCGAAATCATGGTGTCGAGCACTTCCTTGACCATTTCCGGGTCGAGCGCGGACGTGGGCTCGTCGAACAGCATGATCTTCGGGTCCATGCACAGGGCGCGGGCGATGGCCACGCGCTGCTGCTGGCCGCCCGAGAGCTGCGCCGGATGTTTGCCGGCCTGGTCGGCCACCCGCACGCGCTGCAGGTGTTTCATGGCCGCGGCGCGGGCCTGCTCCTTGTTCATCTTGCCGGTCTTCACCGGCGCGAGCATGCAGTTCTCCAGCACCGTGAGGTGCGGGAACAGGTTGAACTGCTGGAACACCATGCCCACTTCCTGGCGCACCTTGTCGATGTCCTTGCCGTGGCCGGCGGAGACGTCGATGCCGTCGACGAGGATCTTGCCTTCCTGGCAGGCTTCCAGGTGGTTGATGCAGCGCACCAGCGTCGACTTGCCCGAGCCCGACGGGCCGCACAGCACGATGCGCTGGCCGGCCTGCACCTCGAAGTTGATGTTCTTCAGCGCGTGGTACGCGCCGTACCACTTCTGCACGCCGGCCATCGAGATGATGGGAGCGGACGGATTCGTATTTTGTGATGCCATTTTGAATTCCAGAACGTCAAACCCAACCCCGTTCGTGCTGAGCCTGTCGAAGCACATCCGATTGCCCTGAGCGCTTCGAAGGGGCTGAGCCCGTCGCCCAACGCATGAATGCAGCGGCTTCGACCAGCTCAGCCCGAACGGTGGCGGAGTGGGCGGCAGTTATTGCACGGTGAAAGGCACGCCAGGCAGTTCGGTGACGAGTTCGGGCAGGTCCTGGCCCGTCCACTTCTTGCTGATGGCGTTGAGTTCGCCACTGGCCTTGATCTCGTCGATGATCTGGTTGAGGCGTGCGTTGAACTCCTTCTGACCCGGCTTCATGGCGACACCCATGTATTGCCGGTTGATCACCACCTTCTGCTCGAAGGTGCTGTCGGGCATGGCCTTCTTGATGTTGAGCAGGTAGGTGTTGTTGCCGCCGATCACGTCCACCTGGCCGGCCAGCAGGGCCTGCACCACGGCGGCGTCGTCGTCGAAGCGCTGGATCGTGGCACCGGCGGGGGCCGCCTGGGTGATGGCCGTGTCCTGTGCGGCGGCGCGCGTCACGCCGATCTTCTTGCCCGCCAGGTCTTCGAGCTTGCTGATGTTGTCGGCCTTCTTGGCGATCACGATGATGCTGAGCGCGGCATACGGCTTGGTGAACTGCACCACCTTGGCGCGGTCGGGATACATGCCCATGGTCGCGGCCAGCACGTCGACCTTGCCGGTCATCACCTGGGCGATGCGCGCGGCCACGTTCATCGACACCAGTTCGACCTTCACGCCGAGTTTCTTGCCGATGAGCTCGGCCACGTCCACGTCGTAGCCGACGTTCTTGCCCGAGGCGTCGACGAAACCCCATGGCGGCAGCTCGGACAGGACGCCGACGCGGATGGTGCCGCGTTTCTTGATGTCGTCCAGCGCGTCGGCATGCGCCGAGAACACCGGGGCCAGGGCCAGGATCGCGGCGCCGACGACGGTGCGGCGGTTGAGCTTGAAGGTCATGTCTGTCTCCATGAGGTGGTTGGGGAATCGTTGGAACTAGCGGGCGCTGCCCGCCAGGCGTTTTTCAAGGCGCCGGCCGCATACCGACAGCGGCCAGCACAACAGGAAATAGATGCCGCCGACGATGGCGTAGACCAGGAGCGGCTTGTAGGTGAGGTTGGACACGATGGAGCCGGTGCGGGCCAGCTCGGTGAAGCCGATGATGGCCGCCAGCGACGTACCCTTGAGCAACTGCACCAGGAAACCCACGGTGGCGGGCAGCGACACCTTGAAGGCCTGCGGCAGGATCACGCTCGTCATGCGCGGCCACCAGTGGATGCCCAGCGCCTTGGCGGCTTCGGTCTGGCCGCCGGGCAGCGACTCGATGCCGCCGCGCCAGATCTCGCCGAGGAAGGCGCTGGCATGGAAGGTCAGGCCCATGGCCACGGCGGCCCAGGGATTCAGCGGGATGTCGAGCAGGGCGATGCCGTAGTACACGACGAAGAGCTGCATCAGCAGCGGCGTGCCGCGGAAGATTTCGATGAAAGCCCAGGCGCAGCGGCGGATGGCCGCATAGGGCGCGGTGCGCGCCAGCGCGACCAGCAGGCCGCCGATGGCGCCGCCCGCGAAGCCGATGACGGTCAGGATCAGCGTCCACTGCAGACCCTGCATGAACAGGGCGAAATGGGACCAGGTGAGGGTGGTGCTCATGGCTTAACGGTTGGGGTAAGTCAGTGTGGTGCGGTACACCACGTTCGCAATGGCCGACAACAGGATCGACATCACCAGGTACAGCGCGGCCACGGTGAAATACACCTCGAAGCTGCGGAAGGTGGTCGCCTCGATCTGCGCCGCCACGTGGGTGAGCTCGTTGGCGGTGATCGACGAGGCAATGCTCGAGGTCAGCATCAGGAAGATGAACTGGCTGGTGAGCGACGGATAGATGGCGCGCAGGGCGGGCTTCAGGATGATGTAGCGGAACACCTTGAAGCGGCTCAGGCCGAGCGCGAAGCCGGCCTCGAACTGGCCCTTGTTGATCGACTCCAGCCCGCCGCGGATGATCTCGATCGCATACGCACAGCCGTTGACCGTGAGCGCCAGGATGGCCGCGACATTCGGCGACAGACGGATGCCGATGGTCGGCAGGCCGAAGAACAGGATGAAGATCTGCACGAGGAAAGGCGTGTTGCGCACCATCTCCACGAACACCTTGATCGGCACGGCGGCCAGCGAATTTGGCCGCGACTGCAGCAGCATTGCCGGGCCGATGGCCAGCACCAGCGAGAACACGATGGCTGCGGCCGACAGCTGCAGCGTCAGCAGGCAGCCGACGAACAGGTCCCAGGCATGGCTGGTGACGGCGGTGTAGTCGAACTTGTAATCCATGGGCGACTCAATACGTTGCGCGGCCGCCGGAGGCGTCGAAGGTGGCGCCGGTGGTGAAAGAGCATTCCTCGGACGCGAGCCACAGCGCCATGGCGGCGATTTCGTCCACGGTGCCGGCCCGGCCCATCGGGATCTTGGCCAGGTTCTCGGCGCGCTTGGAGGCGGGCATCTGGTCGAGCAGCGCGCTTTCGATCATGGCCGGCGCGATGCAGTTGACCCGCACGTCGACCTTGGCCAGCTCCTTGCCCATGGACTTGGTGAGTGCGATCACCGCGGCCTTGGATGCCGAGTACGCCGACTGCAGCGGGTTGCCTTCCTTGCCCGCGACCGAGGCCATGTTGACGATGCGCCCGTAGCCGTTTTGCACCATGCCGCCGACCACGGCGCGGCTGCACAGGAAGGTGCCGGTCAGGTTGATGGCCATCACCTTGAGCCAGGCATCGAGCGGGTAGTCCTGCACGGTAAGCGTCGGGCCGGTGATGCCGGCGGAATTCACCAGCACGTCGATGCGGCCAAACTTGGCGATGGTGTCGGCGTAGGCGGCTGTGACGGCCGCTTCGCTGGTGATGTCGACCTGCATCGAAGCGATGCCGGCGGTGGCTTGTGCGGCCGTGGGCGCGTTGTCCCACGAACAGACACTGGCACCACTGGCCAGCGCGCGTTGGGCGATGGCCTGGCCGATGCCGCCTGCGCCGCCGGTGATCACGACAATCTTGCCGCCGAGGTCGATCTGGTTCACGGTTGTCTTCTCCAATTCGGTTGGCTGGTGCACGCCGTCTTCGCGGCTTTTCGATTTCGGCGAAGTATAAGCAAGTTTGTGGAAAACATTTCCAATGTGGAAAATATTTTCATTGGAAAGTACACTGGACGCTATCCGAAAATAAGAACCATGAGCACACTCGAACGATCCTTCGGCCTTCTCGAATACCTGGCCCAGCGCCCCGAAGGCGCCAACCTGGCGGCCGTCGCCAAGGACCTGGCCTTGCCGCTGAGCGCCACGCACCGCCTGCTCACCGAGCTCACCCGCTGCGGCTATGTGCGCCAGCAGCGCGACCATGGCCTCTACGCGCTGACCACCAAGATGGCGGCACTGGGCCTGAGTTTCCTCAGCAAGTCGGGCATCGTCGACATCGCTCAGCCGCTGATCGACCGCGTGGCCGACGTGGCCGGCGAGCTGGCCCGCCTGGCCCTGGTCGACGGCGACCGCCTCACCTTCGTGGCCAAGGCGCAGGGCGCGCGTTTCGGCCTGCGCTACGACCCCGATACCGGCATCGACGTCTGCCTGTCCTGCAGCGCGGCTGGCCACGGCTGGTTGATGACGCTGAGCGACGAGGAGGCCATCGCCATCGTCTCGCGCCAGGGTTTCGGCGACCCGAAGGATTTCGGCCCCAACGCGCCCACCACCATCAAGGCGCTGACCAGGATCCTGCAGGCCGACCGCAAGCGTGGCTTCAGCATGATCTCCGACATGTACGCGCCCGGCATGGCTTCCATGGGCGCGCCGGTGCAATTGCCCGGCGAGCCAGCCATCGGCGTGTTGACGCTGGCCGGCCCGATGCTGCGCATGACGGAGGAGCGCATGCTGGCGCTGGGCCCCGAACTGGTCGCCACAGCGAAGGAATTGGCGACGGCCAGTACGGCGTCGCCGATGTTTTCCAGGCATGCGCTGCGCACGGCGGCCTGATCCGCTGCGGAAGAGCCGCTACAGCACCGTCACTTCCACCCGCCGCGCCTCGGCCGCGGGCCCGCCGGCCGTGGTCTGCTCGGGTTTCTTCAACTCGATCCGGTCTTCGTTCACGCCCGCGGCCTTGAGCGCGTCGCGCACGGCCAGGGCGCGCTGCTTGGCGAGTTCCTCGTTCTTCGCCGGGTCGCCCGTGGCGTCGGTGTAGCCGCTCACCACCGCGCGCTTGCCCGCGCTCACGGCGGTGAAGACGTCGGCCAATGCCTGGGTGGCACCGGTGGCGAGTTCGGCCTTGCCGGTGGCGAAATAGAACTTGACCACGCCGCCTTCGACCCGGATCGATGCCGCGTCCGCCGCCACGCTGGCCGCCGGTACTGCGGCCGCCACCGGCTTGCCGCCATGGATCTGCATCACCAGCGGCACGATCAACAGGGCCACGATGTTGATGATCTTGATCAGCGGATTCACGGCGGGGCCGGCGGTGTCCTTGTACGGGTCGCCGACCGTGTCGCCGGTGACGGCTGCCTTGTGGGTTTCCGAACCCTTGCCGCCGTGGTGGCCATCCTCGATGTACTTCTTGGCGTTGTCCCAGGCGCCGCCGCCGGTGCACATCGAGATGGCGACGAACAGGCCGGTGACGATGGTGCCCATCAGCAGGCCGCCCAGCGCCGCGGGGCCGAGCAGCAGGCCGACGACGATCGGCACCACCACGGGCAGCAGCGAGGGGATCATCATCTCGCGGATGGCGGCGCTGGTCAGCATGTCCACGGCGCGGCCGTATTCGGGCTTGCCGGTGCCTTCCATGATGCCCGGGATGTCGCGGAACTGGCGCCGCACCTCGACCACCACCGCGCCGGCCGCGCGGCCCACGGCTTCCATGGCCATGGCGCCGAAGAGGTAGGGGATCAGCCCGCCGATGAACAGGCCGATGATCACCATCGGGTTGCTCAGGTCGAAGGTGATGGCCTGCCCGTAGGCTTCGAGCTTGTGGGTGTAGTCGGCGAACAGCACCAGCGCGGCCAGGCCGGCCGAGCCGATGGCGTAGCCCTTGGTGACGGCCTTGGTGGTATTGCCCACGGCGTCGAGCGGGTCGGTGACGTCGCGCACGCTGCTGGGCAATTCGGCCATCTCGGCGATGCCGCCGGCGTTGTCGGTGATCGGGCCGTAGGCGTCGAGTGCCACCACGATGCCGGCCATGCTGAGCATGGCGGTGGCCGCCACGGCAATGCCGTACAGGCCGGCCAGCGCGAACGACACCCAGATGGCGATGCACACGAAGATCACCGGCCAGGCGGTGGAGCGCATCGACACGCCGAGCCCGGCGATGATGTTGGTGCCGTGGCCGGTGGTGGAGGCCTGGGCGATGTGCTTCACCGGCGGGTACTGCGTGCCGGTGTAGTACTCGGTGATCCACACCAGTGCGGCCGTCAGCACCAGGCCGACGGCG
This sequence comes from Rhodoferax koreense, assembly GCF_001955695.1. Lineage (NCBI taxonomy): Bacteria > Pseudomonadati > Pseudomonadota > Betaproteobacteria > Burkholderiales > Comamonadaceae > Rhodoferax > Rhodoferax koreensis. The sequence continues at coordinate 2,808,088 of NZ_CP019236.1, forward strand.
CAGGCGCCGAACAGCCGCAGCTGGCTGCCGCTGGCGCGCACGGCGTCGTCCGGCATGAGCCAGGTGGTGACGAAGTAGAACGCGATCAGCGACAGGACGCCCGCCACGGCCAGGCCCTTGTACAGCGCGGGCATCACGTTCTTCATGCCCGGCGAGGCCTTGACGAAGAAGCAGCCGATGATGGAGGCGACGATGGAGACCGCACCCAGCGCCAGCGGATACACCACGGCATGCGTGCCCGCGCCGGCCAGCAGCAGCGAGCCGAGCACCATGGTGGCGATCAGCGTCACGGCATAGGTTTCGAACAGGTCGGCGGCCATGCCGGCGCAGTCGCCCACGTTGTCGCCCACGTTGTCGGCGATCACGGCCGGGTTGCGCGGGTCGTCCTCGGGGATGCCGGCTTCGACCTTGCCCACCAGGTCGGCGCCCACGTCGGCCCCCTTGGTGAAGATGCCGCCGCCCAGGCGCGCGAAGATCGAGATCAGCGAGGAACCGAAGGCGAAGCCGATCAGCGGGTTCAGCAGCACGCTCATGGGCCGTTCGGCCGTGGGGCCGCTGCCCACCAGGAACCAGTAGAAGCCGGTCACGCCGAGCAGGCCGAGGCCCACCACCAGCATGCCGGTGATGGCGCCACCGCGAAAGGCCACGTCCAGCGCCGGGCCGATGCCACGGGTGGCCGCCTGCGCGGTGCGCACGTTGGCGCGCACCGACACGTTCATGCCGATGAAGCCACAGGCGCCCGACAACACCGCGCCGATGACGAAGCCCACCGCCGTGACCGCATTCAGGAAGATGCCCATCAGCACCGTGAGCACGATGCCGACCACGGCGATGGTCTTGTACTGCCGGGCCAGGTAGGCCGCGGCGCCGGTCTGGATCGCGGCCGAGATCTCCTGCATGCGGGCGTTGCCCGCGTCCTGGGAAAGGATCCAGCTGCGCGCCCAAAAGCCGTAAGCCACGGCGATCAGCCCGCAGACGAGCGCAAGAATCAGCGCTGAGTTGCCAGTCATAGATGTGTCTCCAGTGTTGTTTCGCGGGAACGAGCGCCACGCAAACGGCACTCCCGTTGCGTTGCTTCCTCGTGCTCCCGCGCCACTTGGAGTGACGGAGACGAATGGCCAACAGCGGCAATATATGCGCAAACCGCGCGCGGCGTCACCTCGCGGCTCGCCCGCGGGCGTGGCATCGGCGCAAAACCAGGGTTTGTCCTCATGGGGCGTCAGGGGCGCGTCAAGCTGTGAGGCAAAATCGGGGGCTGATTCCGCCGAACCATCATTCATCCGGATTCGACACCGCAGATTCATTCAACTACAGCAAAGCAGAACCACCATGTCGCTGAACCAAGTTTCCCCCGGTAAAAACGCGCCCGACGCCTTCAACGTGGTCATCGAGATTCCGATGAATGCCGACCCGATCAAGTACGAGGTGGACAAGGAGTCCGGCGCGATCTTCGTCGACCGCTTCATGACCACGGCGATGCACTACCCGACCAACTACGGCTACGTGCCGCAGACCCTGTCGGGCGACGGCGATCCGGTCGACGTGCTGGTGATCACGCCTTACCCGCTGTTTCCCGGCGTGGTGGTGACCTGCCGACCGATCGGCATCCTGATGATGGAGGACGAAGCCGGCATCGACGGCAAGGTGCTGGCCGTGCCCACCGACAAGATCCTGCCGATCTACACCCACTGGCAGAAGATCGAGGACGTGAACCAGATGCGCCTGAAGGCCATCACCCACTTCTTCGAGCACTACAAGGACCTCGAAAAGGGCAAATGGGTCAAAGTGCTGGGCTGGGAAGGCATCGACGCGGCCAAGAAGGAAATCATGGACGGCATCGCCAACTACAAGAAGTAAAGGCTGGGAACACCTCCAGGTCGCGCACTGACGTGTCGCTGCCACGCCCCGCTTCGACAAGCTCAGGACAGGCTTGCAGGGGGCACAACCAGCGGCCGGGCGAAGGCTCTCCTGAGCTTGTCGAAGGGCCCGTTCCGCGGTGGTCCTGGAATGGGTCGGGCTGATCCACCACCGTCCGTGCTGAGCTTGTCGAAGCACTCATCCAGACCCTTGTGAACCAGACCGTCATCTCCTCCCTCCTGCCCGTGATCCTGCTGATCGCCCTCGGGCTGGTCGTGGGCAAGCGCGGCTGGATTCGTGACACCTCGGTCAAGGATCTGGCCAACCTGGTGTTCCTGGTGCTGTCGCCGGCGCTGCTGTTCCATGCCATGAGCACGGTCAAGGTCGAGCAACTGAGCCTGTGGCCCGTGGCTTCGTACTTTCTGGGCGCAGGTGTGATTTTCGGTGGCACGCTGCTGGTGATGGGTTTCGACCGCACGAGCGTGGTCACGGCCATCGCCAATACCTACAGCAACACCGCGATGATCGGGATCCCGCTGGTCGGCCTGGCCTACGGGCCGGCGGGCATGGTCACGCTGCTGACCCTGGTGTCGCTGCATTCGCTGGTGCTGCTCACGCTGGCCACCGTGGCGGTGGAACTGGCACTCGCGCGTGAACAGGCCGCGAGCGGGCAGGGCACGCGACGTCACATTGTCGCCGTGGTCGGCCGGGCGGTGCGCAATGCCGTGATCCATCCGGTGCCGATCCCGATCATCGTCGGCCTGCTATGGGCACAGACCGGCTGGCAGATGCCGGAAGTCATCGATAAGCCGATCCAGTGGCTGGGCCAGGCCTTCGGGCCGCTAGCGCTGGTGATGGTCGGCGTCACTTTGGCGCATACCCGCGTCGGCACGCACTTCAAGGGTGCATTGCTGCTGGCCGTGGTGAAGAACCTGCTGCACCCGGTGCTGGTGTTCGGCATCGGGCGGCTGCTCGGCCTGTCGGGCTTGCCGCTCACGGTGATGGTGGTGGCCGCCGCCTTGCCGATGGGCGCCAACGTGTTCCTGTTCTCGCAGCGCTACAAGGCCGCCGAAGACCTGATCACCGCCGCCGTGGCGGTATCCACCGGCATCGGCATCGCCACGCTGTCGCTTATCATGCTGTGGATGGGCTGATCCGCCCGGATCACGGCGCGAGCCGCTCGCGCAGCCAGCCGCCTTTCGCGTCGCGGCTGTAGCGCAGGCGGTCGTGCAGCCGGCTTTTGCGGCCCTGCCAGAACTCCCAACGCTCCGGCACGAGCCGATAGCCGCCCCAGTGCGGCGGCCGCGGCGGGTTCAGCAGGAACTGCGCGCCGTATTTGGCGGCATTGGCCACCAGCACGCCGCGGCCCGAGATCACCTCGCTCTGCGGGCTGGCCCAGGCACCCAGTCGTGAATCCAGCGGCCGGCTCTTGTAGTAGGCGTCGCTCTCGGCGTCGCTGACCTTCTCGACCACGCCTTCGATGCGCACCACCCGTTCCAGTTCCACCCAGTGGAACTGCAGGGCGGCGAAGGGGTTGCCGGCCAGTTCCCGGCCCTTGCGGCTTTCGTAGTTCGTGTACCAGACGATGCCACGCTCGTCGTAGCCCTTGATCAGCACGATGCGCGTCGATGGCCGCAGATCGCTGCCGACGGTGGCCAGCGTCATGGCGTTCGGCTCGGGCAACTGCGCCGAGAGCGCTTCGCCGAGCCAGAGGCCGAATTGGGCCAGCGGCAAGGGATTCGACGCGTTTTCGTCGAGTTCGGCGCGTTCATAGCTTTTTCGCAGATCGGCAAGCTGGGTTGAATTTGGGGTCGTCGGGGAGGGTGGTGTGGCGCTCATGGCATGCATTGTGCAACCGGGCGCGGTATGGATGCACAATCGGCTTGGCACAACCCATTCTGGAGTCCGCGCATCGAACCGATCTCCGTCTTCTCGAACCTCGAGGATCGCCTGTTGCCCGTCGTCATCGTGCTGGCGGCGGGCCGCGGCGAGCGGTTTGCCGCGTCCGGTGGACAGGTCCACAAGCTCGAGGCGCCGCTGGCCGGCAAGCGGGTGCGCGACCACACCCTCGCGGCCGTGCGGGCCAGCGGACTGCCGTGGTGGATGGTCAAGGCCGCGCCGGGCCTGCGCGGCATGGGCGACTCGATCCGCGCGGGGGTGCTGGCCACGCAGCACGCGCCGGGCTGGCTGATGCTGCCGGCGGACCTGCCGCTGGTGCGCCCGGCGAGCCTGCTGGCCGTGGCCCAGGCGCTGACCCACGCGCCGGTGGTGGTGCCGCATTGCGACGGCCAACGCGGCCATCCGGTGGGGTTCGACGCGAGCTGCATGCACGCCTTGCTCGATCTCGAAGGCAAGGAAGGCGCGGCGCGCATCGTGCAGGCCCAGCGCGAGCGGGACATGGTGGTCGACCTGGCGCTGAACGACATCGGCGTGATCACCGACATCGACACCGTGGACGACCTCTGCGCCGCCGAGCAACTGCTGACGCGCCGCCTCGCGGCCTACGGCTGACCGGGCGCGTTCAGCCAGCCGTCGGCGAGAGTTTGAGCAGCCGCTCCAGTGCGCGGTCGTGGATGTTGTGCTGCAGCAGGCCGTCGAAGGTGTTGCGTGCGTATTCCAGCGAGGTGCCGTAGCGCCCGCACGATTCGGAGAACACCCGCCGTACCTGCGCTTCGGTGAGTTCCCGCGTGTAGTTCGGACTGCGCCGGGACAGCGTGAAGGCGAGCGCGCTGACCGCGCCCTCGTCCGTCTGGCAGCGCAGCCATTTGGGGTCGTAAACGCCGGTGGCCATCTCGCGCTGCCAAAGCCGCGGGAGGGCTTCGGCGACATCATGGCGGGGGATGCGGAACACCACCCCCTGGCAACTGCCGCCAGAGAGCAGGGCGAACACCAGGCCGGGGCAGTCCGGCGTACCACGGTTGATGCGGCTCCACATCTTCAGCGAACGGTGCCAGCCGTGCACCTTGGCACGGCGCTGTTCGATGAAATCGAATTCGGGCCGCCAGATCAGCGAGGCGTAGCCGAACACCCACAGGTCCGACTCGCCGCCCCAGCGCAATTTGGCGAGTTCCAGCATGCGTTGTGGGCACCGCGTGCCGTCGGGGGCCGCCGCGGCCGCTGGGTGGGGGCTGGGAGAAAGCGAAACGGCGGGGGCGGCAATTTCCGTCATGCGAGCACTCTACAATCGCGACAAATTTTTTTGGAGTACAAATTATGTTTTCACAAGACGAAGATGACAACCAGCGCGTTGCTTTGGGGCTCGTATTCGGTATTTTGTTGCTGGTTGTTGCATCCGTTATCGGAATAGGCATCTACAAGTCGCGTCCCGTGACCAAGGCGCCGCCGGCCGTGGTGAGCGTCAGCGTGCCTGTTGCCGTGGCCGTGGTCGACCCGGAAGCCGCCAGCATCAAGGTCGAGAACGGCGTGGTCACTTTCTATTTCGCCAGCGGCAAGGCTGATCTGGCGCCCGGCGCGAACGAGGCCCTGGCCGAAGTCGTGAAGGCGATCGCCGCCGGCAAGCAGGCTTCGATCAGCGGCTACCACGACGCCACGGGCGACGCGGCGCTGAACGCCGAGCTCTCCAAGCAGCGTGCCATCGCGGTGCGCGACGCGATCAAGGCGCTTGGCGCCGCCGAGGAAAAGCTCGAACTCAGCAAACCCGAACAGACCCAGGCCGGCGGCAGCAATGCTGAAGCCCGTCGCGTCGAAGTCACGGTGCATTGAGCCGGTCGGCGCCATCTCCGAAGCCCGGTTCGCCGGGCTTTTTTCATGGTCGCGCGGCGGCTGCCTTTGTGCTTTTGGTAACCCACTGGTAACCCGAACCCGCGCCATGGTCATGGTTCAGGAGTACCATCGCGTCGTTGTAATTAAGTTACCAAAAATGCGATGAAACTCCACGAGACAGTTACGGCGGTCACCGAACGCATCCGTGCCCGCAGCGCCGAGAGCCGCTCTGCCTACCTGGCTCGCCTCGATGCCATGGCAGGCCGCCAGCCCGGCGCCGAGCGCATGGGCTGCGCCAACGTCGCGCATGCCTTCGCCGGCATGCCTTCGAACGACAAGTTCAAGGTGGTGGCCGAGAAGGCGCCCAACATCGGCATCGTCACGGCCTACAACGACATGTTGTCCGCGCACACGCCGATGCAGGCCTATCCGGACCTGATCAAGGCCGAGGCGCGCAAGCTCGGCGCCACGGCCCAGGTAGCCGGTGGTGTGCCGGCGATGTGCGACGGCGTCACACAAGGCACGCCGGGCATGGAGCTCAGCCTGTTCAGCCGCGATGTGATCGCCATGGCCACGGCGGTGGCCCTGAGCCACGACGTGTTCGACGCCGCGCTGATGCTCGGCGTGTGCGACAAGATCGTGCCGGGCCTGCTGATCGGCGCGCTGCAGTTCGGCCACCTGCCGACGGTCTTCGTGCCGGCCGGGCCGATGCCGTCCGGCCTGTCGAACAACGCCAAATCAAAGGTCCGCGAGCAGGCGGCGCAGGGCCTGGTCGGTCGGCCCGAACTGCTCGAGGCCGAATCCGCGGCCTACCACTCGGCCGGCACCTGCACCTTCTACGGCACGGCCAACAGCAACCAGATGCTGCTCGAGGCCATGGGCCTGCACGTGCCCGGCACGGCCTTCGTGGCGCCCGGTGGTGCGCTGCGCGATGAGTTGACGCGCGAGGCGGCGCGCACCGTGCTCGGCATTACCTATAAAAAGCGCTTCGCACCGATCGGCCGCGTGGTGGACGAACGCGCCATCGTCAACGCCATGGTGGCGCTGCTGGCCACCGGCGGCTCGACGAACCACCTGATCCATTGGGTGGCCGTGGCGCATTCGGCGGGCATCGTCATCGACTGGGACGACTTCAGCGCACTCTCCGACGTGGTGCCGACGCTGGCCAAGGTCTACCCCAACGGCAGTGCCGATGTGAACCAGTTCCAGGCCGCGGGCGGCACCGGCTACATCATCCGCGAGCTGCTCGACGCCGGCTTCATGCACGAAGACGTGATCACCGTGCGCCCCGGCGGCCTGCGCGAATTCACGGCCGAGCCGGCGCTGGTCGGCGATGTACTGCGCTGGGAAGTGGCCGGCGCATCGAAGGACGAGGGCATCGTGCGCCCTGCCGGCGCGCCGTTCAGCGCCACCGGCGGCCTGAAGCTGCTGCAGGGCAACCTGGGCCGCAGCGTGATCAAGGTCTCGGCCGTGCCTGAAGACCGGCACGTGATCGAGGCGCCAGCGCGGGTCTTCGATTCGCAGGAGGCGCTGCATGTGGCCTTCAATGCCGGCGAACTCAACCGCGACGTGGTGTGCGTGGTGCGCTGGCAGGGCCCGCAGGCCAACGGCATGCCCGAGCTGCACAAGCTCACGCCGCCGCTGGCCGTGCTGCAGGGCAAGGGCTACAAGGTGGCGCTGGTCACCGACGGCCGCATGAGTGGTGCCTCGGGCAAGGTGCCGGCCGCGATCCACGTGTCGCCCGAAGCCGTGGCCGGCGGCCCGCTGGCGAAAATCGTGGACGGCGATCTGGTCCGGCTGGACGCCGTGGCTGGCACACTCCAGGCCCTGGTGGCCGACGACGTGTGGGCAGAGCGCCCCTTCGCCACCATTCCCGAATCCCAGCGCGCCGCAAATGCGGTCGGCATGGGGCGCGAACTATTCACCGGCATGCGACGCAGTGCCAAGACCGCAGAAGAAGGAGCACTTTCATGGATGTAATCAAGAGCACAACGGCCGCCAGCCACTGGACCGCGTTGCAGGTGATGCAGGACGCACCGGTGATCCCGGTGATCGTGCTGAACGACGTGGCCCATGCCGTGCCACTGGCGCGTGCGCTGGTGGCCGGCGGCATCCGCATGCTCGAGGTCACGCTGCGCACCCCGCAGGCGCTGGCCTGCATCGAGCGCATCGCCCGTGAGGTGCCCGAAGCCGTGGTCGGTGCCGGCACCATCCGCAATGCCGCCGACGCCCAGGCCTCGGCCAAGGCCGGCGCCTTGTTCGGCGTGAGCCCGGGCTACACCCGCGGCGTCGGCCAGGCCTGCCGTGATGCCGGCCTGGCCTTGCTGCCCGGCGTGGCGACGGGCAGCGAAATCATGATGGCGCAGGAGGACGGGTTCACCGAACTCAAGTTCTTCCCGGCGATGCAGGCCGGCGGCCCGGCCATGCTCAAGGCCTGGAGCGGCCCGTTCTTCGACGTGAAGTTCTGCCCCACCGGCGGCGTGACGCTGCAAAACGCGCCCGAATTCCTGGCGTTGCCCAACGTCGTCTGTGTCGGCGGTTCGTGGATCGTGCCGGCCGACGCGATCAAGGCTGGCGACTGGGGCCGCATCACGCAGCTCGCGCGCGACACGGCCGGCCTGAAGAAACCCGGCTGACGCCGCCGGCCCGGCGTTTCACTGCACGGTGCCCTTGCAGCCCGGCGCGGCCGGGGTGCCCGGCGCACACAGTCCGCGGCCGAGCCAGACCTCGTAGGTGTCGGTCGTCGGCCGGGCATTGCGCAGGGTGCTGAGCCGGGCGGGCTGCCCCCCGAGTTCGCCGACCGCACGCGAAATCCAGCGCGCGAAGCCCTGGTCGCTCTTGCCCTGGGCACGCACTTCCGTGGCCGCCGGCGCGCGCTCGCCCACCATCTCGATGCCGGGGACCTGGTAGCCAAACTTGCGCAGCCGGGCGGCAAGGGCTTCGGCCAGCGGACGCTGAACTTCGTCGGCGATCTGCAGATAGGCCACAGGCTGCCGATCTGCGGCCTGGTTCAGCAGCAGTTGCACGCGAGCCGCCTGCGCGCGCGTGGTTTCGCCCAGGGGCCGGGTGGCCGCGAGCAAGGCTTCCACGCCGGCGCGTTCCACCGTCAGCGTACCGGGGCTTGCACTCTGCAGCAGCACCAGGGTGTTGACGATGCCCGATGACGCCGCGTTGTCCAGCGGCGTGCCGGCCTGCAGCAGGCCGAGGGCCTTGTCCAGCGCCAGCGGTACCGCGTCGGACAGCGCGGGCGCGTCCACGATCAGGCCGGTGGTGGCGGAAACCCGCTGGTCCCGGTCGCGGCCGAAGATGGCGTCGACCCGGTCGGCCAGGGCGGCGAGCCGGGCGGGCTCTGGAGCCGGATGCGGTGGTGCAGCGACGGTGAGCGGCTTGGTGGCGGCGGTCTTCGGCACCCTGTCGATGGCGCTTGGCGCAGCGGCCGGCCTGCGGGCCACGGCCTGGCTTTCGGCCGGGTCGGGCGCGAGTGCCTTGATCTGTTTTTCAGCGTCGGCGCGCAGGCTCGCATCCAGCGGCGCCTGTTTCAGCAGCAGCGCCCGTTTGAATGCGGCAAGCGCGTCGTCCGGGCGGCCGTTCTGCACGTAGACGTGTGCCAGGTAGTACTGTGCGCGCGCGTGGCCGGGTTGCAGTTCCAGCGTGCTCAGGTATTCGTTGAGCGCGCCCACGAGCGCGGGTTCCTTGGCGAACTGGTGCGCGAGCCCGGCGCGGAAATGGCGGTCGGCTTCGATCCGTTGCAGTTCGGATTGGCGCTGCTGCCATGACCACCAGCCGCCCGCCGTCAGCAGGGCCACGGCCAGCGCGATGGCGCCGCGCGACCACCGACGCCTGGTCCATGCGCGCGTCTGAGGCGCGAAGGTCCGCGACGCCTGCGCCTGCCCGAGGTGCCGGCGAATTTCGTCGAGCAGCTGTCTGAAGGCTTCGTCGTCGAGGTCGCCATCCCAGTCGATCAGGTCGAGCGTATGGCTCTGGCCGAAGCCCAGCGGCAGGTCGACGGCCGCGATGCGCAGTGGCAGCAGCTTGCCGGCACGCAGGGCCCGGCCGCATTCGTCGCGCACGAAGGCCGAGCGCACCGACTCGGCCGACCAAAGTCCGATCACCACCCGCGCGGTCTGCAGCCGGCTTTCGATCTCCTGCGCGAATTCCGAGCCGGCGGCCAGATGCCTGTCCCACCACACTTTGACGCCTTGCGCCTGCAGGGCTTCGGCCAGCCGCCGCGCGGTGGGCCGGTCGTCGTGGGCGTAGCTCAGGAAAACGTCGGCGATGTCGCTCATGGCATCAACCCGCGGCCATGGCCTCCAGCGAGCTCAGCAGGTCGTCGGCGGCCCTGGCGTCCGGCGCTCCGGCCTGTGCCCGGTAGGGGCCGAGCACGAACCGCGCCTGCGCGTACACCGAGGCCCACATGGCCGGCGCGCTCACACGGGTCTTCAGGTCCTGCAGGTCGTGCCGTAGCGCATCGGCAGCTTCGACCAGCGTCCGGTCGGTCAGCGCCTGCAGCAGCCGCAGTTCTATGCCGCCGACCACGCTCCAGAAATCCGGCCGCCGTTCAGCGGCATCCTGGAGCGCGGCGCGGACCTGCGTCAGCCGGTCGGCCGCGATCCGGGCCGGCCGGCCTTCGAGCAGGGCCAACCGAAGTGCGCCCGCCATGCCATTGAGTGCCGCGTAAAAGCCGGCATTTCCCGGTGCGGCCGTGGTTTCGGCCAGGCCGTAGTGCCTGACCATCTCGCGCAGGGCCTTGATTTCAGCTTGGGTGTCGCGTTCTCGGTTGGCGACCATGGCCTGCCGCTTGCAGGCCGAGCCGAGCAGGTTGTGCCGCTCGGGCGTGGGCTGCAGTGCGGCGAGTTGCTGCAGCCGGTGCAGGGCCTCGGCGATGTCCTTGCGCGCGGTGTCGAGATCCACACTGAGTTCGCCGCGCCGCGCGAGCAGGTTGCCCAGTTGCTCCGCGGCGCGCAGCGAGGCGCTGCCGTCGTGCGCGGCCAGGGCCCGGCGGTACCAGGCGATGGCCTGGTCCAGGTCCTGCGCCTCGGCGAAGGCCAAGCCGAAGGATTCGGCCACGGCACCCATGCTGCTCCAGTCGAGCCCATCCTCCAAGCTGGCCTCGCCGCCGTGGCGCTGGGCGAGGAAGGCCACCTTGCCGTGCTGCAGCGCCGGGTCGCCACCGCCGAAACGCATGCGCACCACCAGGTTCTCGAGCGCCAGCGTCAGCGCCACCGGCGAGGACACGCCGGCGAATTCCTCGGCCAGGCTCGGCGGCGCACGCGGGGTGTCGGTGCCGGCATCGCTGCGGCGCCAGGTCCAGCCAGGATCGCCATAACACTGGTAGGCGGCCCAGGTGCTGCCTTGTGGATTGGCGCGCCAGGCGGCGCTGCGCGCGGCGGCCACGGCGTCGATGAACCGTTCGCCGCGCAGCAGCACCTCGTAGAACGTGGTGGCGAAGATTTCGGCCGGGCCGTCCTCCACGGCCCAGCCGGCGGCGATCACGCAACGGACGCCGACGCCGATCAGCGCCTCGGCGATGTTGGCCGCGAAGCCCGCGCGGTCGAACGGGGCGAGCGCGGTCTCGGCGGTGCGACCGGCGAGATGGCAGCAGTTGAGGAACACCAGCTCGGGCACGACCCGCATGGCCTGGACCTCGGCGGCACCGAGAAAGGCCTGTCCCGAAAGCACCATGCCGCCCGTGTTGCCGGCCTGGGCCAGGGCGCCGTGGCCTGCGAGGTGCAATGCGCGGTACGGATGGGCGAACAGGGCACCGACCACGCTGCGTGCATCGTCGCGGCCGCTGGCCAGCACCGTGAGCCGGTCGGCCGTCAGGCCATTGGCACCGCTGCCGAGCCGTGCCGCCACGGCGAGTGCCTCGGACCGTGCGCCGGGCAGCGCGGGGTACGGCGCGTCGCACAATGGCTCGCCGACGACCAGCACGTGGTCCTCGGTCGTGGCGTCGCTCGGCTGGGCGCGGAACTGCCGGCTGCCCAGCTGCAGCTTGCGCAGCAGCTTGCTGCGGATCGCCCAGGGCAGTGCTTCGCCGGTGCCGTGCCCGCCGCGTTCTTCGCCGGTCTGGCCGGTGTCGAGCAATTCCCAGGGGATGACGGCGGTGCCGGCGTCGAGCTCGATGATCATTTCGCTGGTGCCGCCGAGGAAGGGCTCCATCTCCACCGGCACCAGCAGGTTGAACAGGGTGCGGCCGATCCGGGCGTCGTGCCGGGTGTGGTCGGACGCGGCATGCACCAATTCGCGCAGCAGCGTGCCCTGGGCCTGCAGCGCGCGGACCTCGGTGCGCGCGCGCCGCGTGTCCAGGGTGTAGGCGATGGTGGGCTGGCCGTTCTCGGGCGGGCCGGTCAGCGCGCTGATGAGGTCGTAGGCCGCGCCCCGGTAGCTGGCGTCGAGCGAACGGCGCATCGCGCCCGTGCCCTGGCGCACCGGGCCGGCCACGATGATCTGCCCCGGCGCGGCCGTGGCCTGCACCTGCAGCGAACGCCAGGCCTCGCTGGCGCGGTCGAGAAAGAGTTCGACCAGGATGAGCTGGCGCAACGCCGGTCCGCCGTTCTGCCGCAGCTTGCGCCGTGCGTCGAACGCGCCCTGGGCCACGGCCTGGGCGGCGGCGCCGGCGCTGATGCCGCTGCCGCCGCTGCCGACCAGGGTGGCGGCCATCTCGAATTCCGTGGCCGAGCGTTCCGCCACGCGCTGCGCATAGGCCAGCACCGCCTGGCAGACGCTGTAGGCCAGGTCGGTGGCGCGCAGCCGTCCCTCGTGGCCCAGGCCGGCCACCACCACGGCGTGCGGCCGCGGGAGGTCGAGCAGGTTGTCCGCGGGCCGATGCAGGTTGATGAAGACCTGCTGCGCGCCGGGCGCGTCGGGATACAGGCCGGCGGCGAGCGAACGGCTCATGGCCCGGCCCAGCAGCGCATCGACCACGGCCTCGGTGCCGGTGAGCAACAGCGATCGGTAGTGGCCCACGACCAGCGGCTGGTGCACGAAACGCAGGTCGGCGTTGAGCACGGCCACGCGCAAGGGGGGATCGGCGAGGCCGCCTTCGCGGCGAGGAGACGGGGTGGCTGGCAACGGCGTGCCGAACACGTCCGCGATGTCCGAAGGCGGCTGGCTCGCCTGGGTGCCGCGCGAGGGGCGGCTGGGAACGTGCCGATCGACGGCGCCGCGCGTGGCCGGTGCGGCGTCCGGCAACCGCGGCAGCAACTGCGTCGTGCCCGTCTCCAGCAACTCCAGGTAAGCCGGGAAGGCCGCGGCGACGCCTGGGAGGTCGCCATGCGCCGCATCGACCTGCCAGGCCGCGCCCCCCGGCAGCCGCGCGCTGGCCAGCGTGACACGGCCGTCGCCACCACCGGGCGCATCCAGGTAGGACAGGCCGTCCGCCCCCATGGTGATGCCGTCGGGCGTGAACGGGGCATGGCCGGCGACGAGCAGCATCTTCGCGGCATCGGCGCCAAGCGTCAGGGCCTGCGCGTCCAGCCGCCGGCGCAGCGCCACCGCCTGGTCGAGCACGGGTTGCGGCGGCGCGCCCCATTGGTATGCGGTGAGCTGCAGGCTGGCGTCGTGCCAGAAGCTGCGTTCGCGCAGCCGGGCGAGGTCGTCGTCGGCCAGCTGCTGCCAGGTGGTGGCCAGGTCGAGTCGCAGCGCTGGATCGAGCAGGGCCGCCTGCAGCTGCAGGAAGCCAGGCATGGCCGCCATCACCTCGCGCGCGCCGCGGTTGTCGAACAGGCCGCCGAAGGCCGCCAGCGCATTGCCGAAGTTGTCGTCGCCCGAGAGGACCTGCATCGGTGACCACGATCCCGCGTTGGGCGTGCCGAGCATCAGCAGCCGGGCCCGGGGGTGGGCCATCATGCGTTGCCACGTGGCCGGCCGTTCGAGCTGCATGGTGCGCGCCAGCAGGCCACCCATGGAATGCGCGAGCAGCCGCACCGGCTGGCCGCTGGCCGCACGCGCGTCCAGCGCCGCATCGACCGCCAGTGCCAGGCGGCGTGCCTCGTCTTCGGTGGGACGGCGCCAGTCGTAGCCGAACGCGATCACCTCATGTGTTTCGGCCAGCCTGGCGATCAGGCGGTCGTAGACCTGGCCGACCGGACCGTCGGCCTCCACGTGGCCGGCCGTGGCCGGATCCCAAGCCAGGCTTTTCAAGCCGTTGACGAAACGCAGGGCCAGCCAGATGCGTTCGCCGTCGCGCCTGAGGTTCGAGCCGAGGATGCCGGGCAGCAGGAACACGGCGGGCCTGGCGGCGTCGACACCACGCGGACGCAGGGCCGGGGGCGGGCCGCGGCTGCCTCTGGTGTCCTGCCCGGCCCAGGACAGCGGGCCGATGGTCTTGAAGCCGGCCGGCGAGTTGTCGGCCAGACCCGCCACCACGGCCGCCACCGAAGCTTCGTTCGCGAAATAGGTGAAGTGCGACACGTGGCCGCCGCGCGCGAGTACGAAGCTGGCACCGTCGGCGCGCGGCACGCCGCCGTACATGGACCGCGTCTGCACCACCAGGTCGTTGTCGGTCCAGAAGAAGGCGTCGGACAGCAAGGTCTTCACCCACGTCGCCAGGCTGTCGCCCTGTGTGTCGCCCGCGACCACGCGCAGCGTGCCGGGCACCGGCAGCGGCGTCTGGTTGAGCCAGCGCACCATTGGGTTGTCGGGCATCATGGCTTCCAGGCCGGGCAGCTCGGCCGGGTCGGCGCGACGGCGCGCCACCTCGTACAGGAAGTCGACCAGTTGCGGCGCCACCGGCACATGGGCCAGCTCCAGGCTCCATTTGAGCACCGAGAGATAGGCGTCGAGCCGTTTAGACGCCAGCAGCGTGCCGCGCGCGGGGCAACCCACGCGCAGCACGCGTTCGACGCGGATGCGTTTGCCCCGCGCCAGTTCGACCAGGTGTTGCAGATCGTTGCGCTGCGGTCCGTAGGCCGGCCCCTCGAAAAAGGCCAGATCGGCGGCATCCACCGGCTGCGGCGCGCAGGCCCTGGCCAGCACCTCGCCGACCAGCCCGCCGCGCGAATGCGCGAGCAGGTGCAACCGTGCGCCGTCGGGCAGCGTCCGCACCAACGCCAGTGCATTGGCGATCGGGCTCTGTCCCAGCGTCGCGTGGTCGAAGCCGTACACCTGGCCGGCGTAATGGGCGAACAGCGCCTGCACCTGTTGCGGGTGTTGCGTCCACATCTGGCCGAAGGTGGCGATGGTGTCGACGAAGGTGCCGTGCAGCAGCACCAGCAAGGGGCCTTCCGCCGCGGGGGGCGGCTGGACGCACAGCAGGCCGCTGCCCTTGAGGGAGGCGGGCAGGGCGCCTGGCGACAGCGCGTCCGGCAGGGCATACAGGCCGGTCTCGACCTGGGCGTCCAGCGCGACCGTGATGGCCGCGCCGGCCAGGCCCGCGGCCGCACCCGGCAGGCCGGTGACGATGTCGAAGCCGTGCAGCAGTGCCTGACCGATCATTGTGCGCGCCTGAGGTGCTTCGCCGCGCGTCAGGCCCGACCAGGCCAGTTGCGCCGTCACCTGCACCGGCTGCCGGTCGGCGGCCTTCATCGCGCCGCGCACCAGGCCCTCGGTCTGGGCGCGGAACAGGTCGCGGGCGTTTTCGGGGTGCAGCACCAGCGTCGGGCCGTCGGTCAGGCCCAGCACCACCACGTCTTCGCCGGGGCGGGCGGTTGCGGTGACCCCGGCTTGCGGGCTCTGGACGTTGTCGCGGGAAGCCCCGGGGCCGATCCGCACCGACAGCTTCACCCGGCCGCGGTGCTGTGGGCCTGGCGAACCCCGCGCGGCCGCCACCGGCTGGCCCGGTACGGTGAACCCGATGTCGTGCTGCGCTCGGCTGGCCATGGAAGCCTCCTGTGGCGGACTGGCGGGAAAGGGGGCCGGTCACCCCCTTCGGACGGGGCTCAGGCGGCTTTGACTTTCTCGGGCGGCGGCTCCACGGTGAACGGCGTTTGCTTGAGGAAAGCCGCCGCTGCGCCCAGGGTGAACAGGTTCGGCGACTGGGTGGGCGGCAGGCCGGCCTTGATGCGCGCCTGGAACAGGGCGTAGCTGCCGGTGAACGCGCCGTTGTTCCAGACCTTGAGCAGCTGCTCGGTGAAGGCCCCGTTGTGGTCGCCGTCCATCGAGGTCTGGTTGTCCTGGCAGCCGGAGATCAGCACCACCGCGGGTTTGAAGGCGGACGCGATGGTGGTGAGCCGGCCGCTCGTGGCCACGTTCACGGCGACGTTGGCCAAGGCCGCGTCGGGGTCGATCATGGCCTTGCCCGCGGCCTTGCCGACTTCCTTCTGCAAGTCGTCGTAGAAGGCCTGGTGCTCGCGGTAGACGCGCATGGCCACGGCCGGCGGCATGAGCTTGGGACGCTGGTGCGGCAGGGTGTCGAACTGCGGCGGCAGTTCGCGCACCACGGTGCCGCTGTGGCAGCTGTCGGACAGCACCAGGATGCGCACGCCCGCCTTGAATTTGCCGAGTTCGAAGTACAGCTCGTCGTCGATCAGCTGGCCGTCGTACAGGCACCAGGTTTCGTCCTGCTTGTCGGCTTCGTCGCCGCTCACGTCCGGCACCTGCCCGCCGTGGCCCGAATAACTCATGAAGAAGAAGTCTCCCGCCTTCAGCGCCTTGGCCGCGCTGCGCATGGCGCCCAGCATCTTCGCGCGCGTGGCCTGTTTGGTCAGCAGCACCGTCGGCTTGAGGCCCTTGGACCTGGCGATGGCCGCCATGTCGTTGGCGTCGAATTCGCAGGCGGCGAGTTCACCGCTCCAGCCGCTATAGGCCGCGGGGCTGACCGCATTGAGCCCGATGTGCAGCGACAGCGCCGTGGTCTTGGCGAGGCGTGATTTGCCTTCTTCCTTGTGGGCCATGATGTTCTCCGTCTTGGGTGGGACGGCAAACATAATCTGCCCCCATGGCGCGCCTTGTCAAGCGCAAAAGGGGGAGGCGGCAGCCATCCTGTAAGGCGGTGTAAGTGCGCGGCTGCGCGCGACTCCTTGCGACGCGCTGCGGCCTGTGGCGGTCTTCAGCGCAGGCCGCCGCCCGGCGCGTCTTCGGCGCGCTGGATGAGCTCGACCTTGTAGCCGTCCGGATCGGTGACGAAGGCGATGACGGTGGTGCCGCCCTTCACCGGCCCGGCCTCGCGGGTCACCACGCCGCCGGCGGCCTTGATCTTCTCGCAGGCCGCATAGGCATCGGGCACGCCGAGGGCGATGTGGCCATAGGCCGTGCCGAGCTCGTAGCGGTCGACGCCCCAGTTGTAGGTGAGTTCGATCTCGGCGTGCTCGGGATTGGTGCCATAGCCGACGAAGGCCAGCGAATACTTGTATTCGGGGTTCTCGGAGGTGCGTTGCAGCGTCATGCCGAGCACCTTGGTGTAGAAATCGATGGAGCGCTGGAGGTTGCCAACGCGCAGCATGGTGTGGAGAAGGCGCATGTCGTGGATTCGTGGGTTGTGGCAAGACCTTGCATTGTCGCCACGATTGCGCCGGCGTGCAGCGCCTCAGCGTGCCGGCATCTCGAACAACAGGCAGGTCGTGGTCGCGTGCGCATAGAGCGTGCCATCGGCGCCCACCAGCCGGGCCTCGGCCGTGGCGAGCTGGCGTCCGCAGTGGATGACCTTGCCTTCGGCGCGCACGCGCTGCACCTTGGGCGTCAGCGCCTTCACCATGTTGACGCCGAGCTCGGCCGTGGTGTAGCCCCGGCCGGCCGGCATCAGTGTGTGGACCGCGCAGCCCAGCGCCGAGTCGAGCAGGGTGGCGAACCAGCCGCCGTGCACCGTGCCCATCGGGTTCAGGTGGGCGGCGCCCGGCGTGCCCTGGAAGATGGCCCGGCCCGGGCCGACGTCGACCAGCAGGAAGTCGAGCGTCTGGGCGATGGTGGCGTAGGGCAGCTCGGCGCGAAGGATGGCCTGCAGCACCTCCAGCCCGGTCTTGCCGGCGATCTGCTCGGGCCTGGACACGCCCGGGCCCGGTCCGGCCGCCATGCGTGTGCGGATGTCTAGTTCCTCGGCCAGCCAGGCGGCGGTCTGGTCGGTGTTGGTGGTAGGGCGGTCGTTCATGCGGGCTCCGTCGTTGCGAGTGCGGACATTGTCCGCGTGGCCGAGGCGGATCGGCTGACAATTCGGCGACTTCGACGGTGCTGTGGCGGCCTCGTCGCGAACCCCGAAAACCCCCCGAAAACCTTTGAAAAGGCCCTAAACTGGCGGCCTCCTCGCTACGGATTCGGGTCCATGCACGTTCCAACGTCCTCTGGTTCCTCGAGCTTGATGGAAAGTGCAGCTTTGCTTACCGGGCCGGCTGTGCGGCGCAGGTTGTTCGTTCTGGCGGCAAGCCTCATCCTGCTGTCAGGTGCCGTGTTGTGCGGCGTGCTGGCCCATTTGCACGGCGAGGCCGTGCAGGCGGCGGAGCGCCTCACGGCTTCTTTCGCACAGGTGATCGAAGAACAGACCAGCCGCACGCTGCAGACCGTGGACCAGCAACTGCAACTGGCCGCGCGCCGCCTGGCCGAGCAAGGCGCCGCCGGCCCGCTCGGCGAGACGACCGTCAGGACCATGCTGCGCGAGCAGATCAAGGATCTGCCCTTCGTGCGTGCGATGTGGGTGCTCGACGCGCAGGGCCGCATCGCCTACGACTCGGACGTCGGCAACATCGGCCTGAGCCTGGCCGACCGCGGCTATTTCCAGATCTACCAGAGCCAACCCCAGACCACGCTCCACATCGGCAGCCCGGTGCGCAGCCGAGGCAGCGGCACCTGGCTGATCGGCATCTCGCGGCCGTTGATCGGTGCCGACGGCAGCCTCCAGGGTGTGGTCGTGGCCGGGTTGGAGCCGCCCTATTTCGACCGGCTGTGGCGGTTGGCGGACCTGGGCGAAGGCGGCTCGGTGGCGCTTTTTCGCCGCAGTGGCGAACTGATGATGCGCAGTCCGTTCGACGACGCCGCCATGGCCATGGACTTTCGCAAGAACGCCTTGTTCACCCAGTACCTGCCGCGCAGCGCCGAGGGGCGCGTCGAGGAAACCAGCCCGATCGACGGGCAGACGCGCGTCTATGCCTACCGCACGATGAGCACGCAGCCCGGGCTGGTGGTGGTGGTGGGGCAGTCCTACGCGCTCGCGCTCTCGGCCTGGCGGCAGCTGGCATGGCTGGCGTTGGTGCTGTGGCTCCTGGGCTCGGCCACGGTGGTGACGATCTGCTTCTTCGCCTACAAGGCCTGGCTGCGCCTGCAGCGGGCTGACGCCGACCAGCAGCGGATGGCGCAGCGGTTGGTGCTGGCCACCGAGGCGGCCTCGATCGGCGTCTGGGACTGGGATGCGGAGAACGACCGCTGGTACGCCACGCCGATGTACTTCACCATGCTGGGTTATGACCCGGAAGAGGGCTTCACCAGCCGCGAGCGCTGGATCGAACGCCTTCATCCGCAGGACCGGGAGGCGGTGGCCGCCAAGGTTGCGGACGTGCTCGCCCGGCGCGAGGTCGAATACCGCTACGAGGCGCGGATGCGCCACGCCGACGGTACCTACCGCTGGATTGGCGTGATCGGCAAGGCGCTGAGCCGCAACGCCAGCGGCGAGGTACAGCGGCTGGTGGGCGTGCGCATGGACATCGACCAGCGCAAGCGGGCCGAGCAGGAGCGGCTCAGCATTTTCGAGCGCATCACCGACGCCTTCGTGGCGCTGGACCGCACACTGCGCTACACGTACATCAACCCGGCCGCCGCGGCCTTGCTGGGCCGCGCGCCGGCCGAGCTGATCGGCCAGCGCATCGACACCGTGTTTCCCGGACTGAGTGACCACGGCACCTACCACCGGATGGCGCAGGCGATCGCCGACCAGCAACCAGCCCAGCTGGAAGACTATTTCGCCCCCTTCGACCGATGGTTCGAGGTGCGCCTGTACCCATCGCCCGAAGGTGTCACGGTGTATTTCCGCGACGTGAGCGAGCGCCGGCGGGCGGCGGAAGAACTGCGCCTGAGCGAAGAGAGCCTGGCGATCACGCTGCAGTCGATCGGCGACGCGGTGATCGCCACCGACACGCTGGGCCGCGTGACCCGCATGAACCCGACCGCCGAACGTCTGACCGGCTGGACCCTGGCAGAAGCGCAGGGCCTGCCCCTGGCGGAAGTGTTTCGCATCGTCAACGCGCAGACGGGTGAGCCCGTCACCAATCCGGCGGAGCTGGTGCTCAGTCGCGGCGAGGTCGTCGGCCTGGCCAACCACACGACGCTGCTGTCGCGCGATGGCAGGCAGTACCAGATTTCCGACCGCGGCGCGCCGATACGCGACGGCCAGGGCCGCATCGTCGGCGTGGTGATGGTGTTCAGCGACGTGACCGAGGCCTACCGCGTCGCGCGGGCGCTGGAGCAGACGGCCGAACTGCTCGAGCGGACCGGGGAAACCGCCAAGGTCGGCGGCTGGGAACTCGACCTGCGCAGCGGGCAGGTGTATTTTTCGCGGGAGACCTGCCGCATCCACGAGGTCGAGCCGCCGTTCTCGCCCAGCCTGGACCAGGCACTGGCGTTCTATACCCCCGAATGGCAGGTTGTGGTGCGCGCTGCCGTGCAGGCCGCCGTCGACGAGGGCCACCCGTGGGACATGGAGTGGCCGATGACCACAGCCAAGGGCCGCCACATCTGGGTGCGCAGCCAGGGCTTCGCCGTGCGCGAAGATGACCACATCGTGCGCCTGCGCGGCGCGTTCCACGACATCACCGAGCGCCGGCACGCCGAAGACGAACTGCGCGCCGCGTCCAGCCGCACCCAGGCGATCCTGGACAACATGAGCGACGGTGTGATCACCGTGGATGCGCAAGGACGCATCGACTCCTTCAACAAGGCCGCAAGCGCGATCTTCGGCTATGCGCCGGAAGAGGCGTTCGGCCACAACCTGACCATGCTGATGGCCGCACCGGCCCCGCAATCCGACGGTGCCCGGTTGCTGCAACAACTCGGCACCGGAACGCTGCAGATCACCGACGGCGCGCGCGAATACGAAGGCCGGCGCCAGGATGGCAGCGTGTTCCCAATGAGCCTCACCGTGTCGAGCAACGGCGAGGGCCGCGACAACGCCTTCATCGGGGTGGTGCGCGACATCACCCGCGAGCGCGAGGCCATGGAGGAAATCCGGCGCCTGGCCTTCTTCGACCTGTTGACCGGCCTGCCGAACAGGCGGCTGCTGATGGACCGGTTGAAGCAGGCCATGGCCAGTTCGGCCCGCACCGGCCAGCACGGCGCCCTGGTGCTGCTGGACCTCGACCACTTCAAGCTGCTCAACGATTCGCGCGGCCATGACGTGGGCGACATCCTGCTCCAGCAGGCGGCCGAGCGCCTGCGCGGCTGCGTGCGTGAGTGCGACACCGTGGCGCGCCTGGGCGGCGACGAGTTCGTGGTGCTGCTGGAAGACCTGAGCCGCCAGCCGCGGGAGGCGGCGGCCCATGCGGAGGTCACCGCGATGAAGATCCTCGACGCCTTCAAGCCGCTGTTCTCGCTGCGCCAGCAGCAGCACGAAAGCACCCCCAGCATCGGCATCGTGGTGTTCGGCAGCGACCATGACGGTGTGGACGAGCTGCTGAAGAAGGCGGACCTGGCCATGTACCAGGCCAAGGCCGCCGGCCGCAACAATGCACGCTTCTTCGATCCCGAAATGCAGGCGGCCGTGGCCGCCCACGAGGCACTGGAAAAGGACCTGCGTCGCGGCCTGGCCATGAAGGAGTTCGTGCTGTATTACCAGGTCCAGGTGGATGGCCGCGGAGACACCCTGGGCGCCGAGGCCTTGGTGCGGTGGCAGCATCCGTCGCGCGGACTGGTGGCGCCCGGCCACTTCATTCCCCTGGCCGAGGAGACCGGGCTGATCCTGCCGCTGGGCCAGTGGGTGCTCGACAGCGCCTGCGCGCAACTCGTCGAATGGGCCGCCGATCCGGTCACCGCGCGCTGGACCATGGCCGTGAACGTGAGCGCCTCGCAGTTCGCCCAGGTCGATTTCGTCGACCACGTGAGCCAGGCGCTCGCCCGCACCGGCGCCGATCCGCGGCTGCTCAAGCTCGAACTCACGGAGAGCATGCTGGTGGGCGACATGGAAGACGTGATCCGCAAGATGAACCAGATCAAGTCACAAGGCGTCGGTTTCTCGCTCGACGACTTCGGCACCGGCTATTCCTCGCTGTCCTACCTCAAGCGCCTGCCGCTGGACCAGTTGAAGATCGACCAGTCCTTCGTGCGCGACGTGCTCGTCGACGCCAGCGACGCCGTCATCGCCCGCACCATCGTGGCGCTGGGCCAGAGCCTGGGGTTGCGGGTGATTGCCGAAGGCGTCGAGACCGCCGAGCACCGCGATTTCCTCGCCCAGATCGGCTGCGATGGCTTCCAGGGTTATTTCTTCGGCCGGCCGGCACCGGCGCAGACTTTGGCGCGCCCGTCGGTGGTGCCGGACTGATCGTGTGCGGGCGGACTACACCGGCACGGTGTAGTTCAGCGTCATGCGCCCGCCGTCCACCACCACGATCTCGCCGGTGATGTAGCTCGCGCCGTCGCTGGCCAGCCAGGCCACGACTTCGGCGATCTCGCTGGGCTCGCCCAGGCGTTTCATCGGCGTGCGCATCATGATCTTGGCCTTGGCTTCCTCGCTGGTCAGCACGGCCTTGGCGGCGAGTTCGGTGGCGATGGTGCCGGGCGCCACGGCGTTGACACGGATGTTCTTGTCGGCCAGGGCCAGCGCCATCACCCGCGTGAGCTGGTTGATGCCGCCCTTGCTCACGTTGTAGCTGGCGATGTTGGGGATGGCCAGCACGCCGTTGACCGAGCTCATGTTGACGATGTTGCCGCCGCCGGCCTGGGCCATCACCCGCGCCGCGGCCTGGCCGAGCAGGAACGAACCCTTGACGTTGACGCGCAGCACGGCATCGAAGTCTTCCTCGGTCACGTCGAGGAAATCGGCCGCGCGGAAGATCCCGGCGTTGTTGACCAGGATGTCGATGCGGCCGTGCGCCTCAAGCGTGCGCGCCACCAGCGCATCGACCTGGGCCTTGTCGCCCACGTCGCAATGCACATAGATGCCACCGAGTTCCGCGGCCAGCGCCCGGCCCTCGGCATCGAGCACGTCGGCCAGCACGACCTTGGCGCCTTCGCGCGCGAAACGCCGCGCGCAGGCTTCTCCGATGCCGCGCGCGGCGCCGGTGACGATGACGCTCTTGCCGGCGAGGCCGAGCGTGATGGCGGTGTTGTTCAAAGCTGTGTTCATGGTGTTTTTGGCCTCAGGCGCTGATGGTGCCTGCGTAGGCTGCTACGAATTCTGAAGCATCCTGGCCGACGGCGGCCGCGGACTTGCCGGGCTTGTACAGCGCCGACCCGATGCCGAAGCCATGCGCGCCCGCGGCCTTCCAGCTCGCCATGTTGCCGGGGGTGACACCACCGACCGGCAGCAGCAGCGTGCCCCTGGGCAACACCGCCAGCAGCGCCTTGGCCGCGCCGGGCGAGGCCATTTCCGCCGGAAACAGCTTCAGGCCGTGGGCGCCCGCGGCGAGCGCGCCGAAGGCTTCGGTCGGCGTGAAGATGCCCGGCAGGCAGACCATGCCGAGCTTGACCGCCTCCTGGATCACCTCGGCATTGAAATTGGGCGAGACGATGAGTTCGCCACCGGCGGCATGCACTTCGCGCACCTGCGCCGGCGTCAGCACCGTGCCGGCGCCGACCAGCGCCTGCGGGTATTTCGCGGCCAGCAGGCCGATGCTTTCCAGCGGGCGCGGCGAGTTCAGCGGCACTTCGAGCAACAGAATGCCTGCGCCGACGAGGGCTTCGCCAACGGCTGGCGCCTCCTCGGGCGTCAGGCCGCGCAGGATCGCGACCAGCGGCAGTGTTTTGAAGTTGCCTGCGAATTTTTCGATGGGTGACATGTTTTTCAATCCTAGGTGATGGCTTGGGCCAGGGCGCGGAGGCCAGCCCAGGTGGCTTCGGAGCCGAGTGCGCGGCTGGCGACGCCTTGGTGGCCGAGCGCCTGCGCGTAACGGCGCGTGAGGTTGGCCGAGCCGATCAGCACGACCTCGGTGTTGGCGTGCAGCGTCGAGGCGGTGTTGGCGCGCAGTTCCTCGCCGATCACCAGGCCCGAGAGATAACTGGCGAGCGGCCCGGCCTCCATGCGGCCGAACAACGACAGCGTGCGGGCGCTGAACGCATGGTGCAGCAGCCCGCTGTTGCCTTGGTCCTGGCCTTGCGCCTGGGCCAGTCCCTGGGCAAAGGCGGCATCGTCGAACGGCGCGTCGGCGGCGATGGTCCGGGACAGGATCGAATGCTGGCTCAGCAGCGCATAGACCTCGCCGGTCATGAAGGTCCTGAAGCCGGTGATGCGGCCGTGCTGCACGGTCGCCCATTTGCTGTGGGTGCCGGGCAGCACGAAGATGCCGTCGCGCAAACCCGCGAGCTGCATGGCGCCGAAGATCTGTACCTCTTCGCCGCGCATCACGTCGGGCACGGCAGGCAAGCCTGCGCAGGTGTGCTCGCAGCTCAGGCCCGGCACCATGGCGATGCGCCAGCCCCTGGGCGGCGCCGCGATCCAGGCGAGTTGGTCCGCGACCTCGGCGAAGCCGGCCGGGCAGGCGCAGTAGGGCGCTTCCATCCAGCCCTGGCGGCTGCCGGCCATGCCCGAGACCAGGCACAGGCCGCTGCTGCGCGCCAGCCAGTCGCCGAAACATGCCTCGAACACCGCCGGGAACTCACCTGGCGCCACCGTCATGATGCCGCGGGAGAACGGCCTTTCCTCGATGACCGCGCCGTCGGCATCGAGCAGCGCACCGCGCAGCGAAGACGTGCCCCAGTCGACCGCGACCAGCGATGCCGACGCGCTCACAGCATGGCCTCGACCTCGGCCTGGCGTGGCAGCGGTGCCACGGCGCCGAAGCCTTGCACGGCGATGGCTGCGGCCGCATTGGCATAACGCGCGGCCTGCACGACCGGCGTGCCCTTGGCCAGTTGCGCGAGCAGGTTGCCGCAGAAGCAGTCGCCGGCGCCGGTGGCATCGACCAGCTGGACCTTGTGGCCCGGAATGCGTTCGCGCTTGTTCGCCGCGCCGATGCCCTGGCTGATCAGCGCGCCTTCGGGGCCGAGCTTGAGCACCACGGTGGGTGCGCCGAGCGAATGGCCCCAGTCGGCCACCTCGTCCGGGTCGCTGATGCCCACCAGCGCCGTCACGTCCTCCAGGCTGGGAAGGAACACGTCGCACAGCGACACGGCCAGGGCCATGCAGGCGCGCGCGCGGTCCAGCGGCCACAGCTTGAGGCGCAGGTTGGAGTCGAACGAAACCAGCGTGCCGGCTTCGCGCGCGACCCGCATGGCGGCGAAGGCGGTGTCGCAGGCGTTCGGTGAAATCGCCAGCGAGATGCCCGACAGATGCAGCACGCGCGCGGCGGCAATGGTGTCGGCCACGCCGGCCTGCAGCCACTGCGGTGTCATGCGGCTGGCGGCCGAGCCGGCACGCAGGTAGCTGAATTCGTGACCGTTCTGGCCGTGGGTCACGAAATAGATGCCGGTCGGATGGGCCGCGTCGCGTTCGACCAGCGCCGTGCTCACGTTTTCACCGGCCCACAGGTCGATGAGCGCATTGCCGAAGGTGTCGGCGCCCACACGCGTCAGATAAGCGGTCTTCACGCCGGCCCGCGCTGCGGCAATGACGGCGTTGCTGGTGTCGCCGCCGAAGCCCTGCAGGTACTGCGGCTGGCCGGGATGCGTCTGGTTGAATTCGACCATCGCCTCACCGAGGGCGACGACGTCAATTGTTTTGTTCATGGACGGAAAAGGTGTTGGAGCGTGGATGGAACAACCGGAATGCTATTACACCCGCGCCCCGATTCGGAACCTTCCCGTCAAAAGTGCTTCGACAAGCTCAGCACGAACGGCGGGGGGAGCGGCAGAACAACGGTAACGGCGCGCCCCGTCTTATTCCAGAACGCCGCGGAACCGGCTCCGCCGGGCCGCCAGCGTTGCCCCCTGCAAGCCTGTCCTGAGCCTGTCGAAGGAGGGGTGGGCGCGACACGCAGTGCGCAACCTGGGGGTGTGCCCGGTCACCAGTTCCATAGCGTCCCGTCGTGCTGCAGCCGGTTCACCGGCAGGTATTTGCGCTCGTACGGGTACTTGGCGGCCAGCTTCTCGTCGATGTCCACGCCGTGGCCGATCGCGTCACCGGGGTGGAGCATGCCCTGTTCGAAGGTGTAGGCATGGGGAAACACCGCGTCGGTTTCCTCGGTGTGCTTCATGTATTCCTGGATGCCGAAATTCGGCACCCACATGTCGAAGTGCAGGGCCGCACCCATGCACACCGGCGAGAGATCGGTGGCGCCGTGGCAGCCGGTGCGCACCTGGTGCATCGACGCCAGGTCGGCGATGCGGCGCAGGTGGGTGATGCCGCCGGCATGCACCACCGTGGCGCGGATGTAGTCGATCAACTGGTTCTGGATCAAATCCTTGCAGTCCCAGATGCTGTTGAAGATTTCGCCCACCGCGATCGGCGTGGTGGTGTGCTGGCGGATGAGCTTGAAGGCGTCCTGGTTTTCGGCGGGCGTCGGGTCCTCGATCCAGAACAGGTTGTAGGGCTCGAGCGATTTGCCCAGGCGCGCGGCTTCGATCGGCGTCAGCCGGTGGTGCACGTCGTGCAACAGGTGGTGTTCGAAGCCGAGTTTTTCGCGCACACGCTCGAACAGCTTGGGTGCGAACTGCAGGTATTTTTCGGTGGACCAGTCGTGTTCGCCGGGCAGGCTGGCATCGGCCGGGTCGTAGACCTTGGCGCCGGCCTGGCCGATACCGTAGACCTTGTCCAGGCCCGGCACGCCGCTTTGCGCGCGGATCGCCTTGTAGCCCATGTCGGCGTAACGCAGCACCTCGTCCACCGTGTGCTCGATGTCGCTGCCGTTGGCGTGGCCATACACCATCACGCCGGTGCGGCTCTTGCCGCCGAGCAACTGGTACAGCGGCATGTTCGCGGCCTTGGCCTTGATGTCCCACAACGCAGTATCCACCGCCGCGATGGCGCTCATCGTCACCGGGCCGCGGCGCCAGTAGGCGCCCTTGTACAGGTACTGCCAGATGTCTTCGATCTGGTGCGCGTCACGGCCGATGAGGCAGGGGACGACATGTTCCGTGAGGTAGGCGGCCACGGCGAGTTCTCGGCCATTGAGGGTGGCGTCGCCGATACCGGTGAGGCCTTCGTCGGTCTCGATTTTCAGCGTGACGAAGTTGCGGCCGGGGCTGCAGACGATGACGCGGGCGTTGGTGATTTTCATGGGGATCCGGGGTAGGGGATGCAGGGTACGGGCCGTTTCAGCCATTCCAGCCCAGGTGGCCGAGGAAGTCGCGTGTACGTGTCTTGGTCGGGTTGTCGAAGATCTGCGTCGGCGGGCCTTCTTCGAGGATGGCGCCGTTCTCGAACACCACCACCCAGTTGGCCACACGCTGCGCGAAACTCATCTCGTGGGTGACGACGATCATGGTCATGCCTTCCAGGGCCAGCTTTTTCATGATGTCCAGCACTTCGCCCACGGTTTCCGGGTCGAGCGCCGAGGTCGGCTCGTCGAACAACATGACCTCCGGCTCCATGGCCAGTGCGCGGGCGATGGCCACACGCTGCTGCTGGCCGCCCGAAAGGTTGGCCGGGAAGTTGCCGGCCTTGGTGGCCAGACCCACCTTCTCGAGCAGCGCCATGGCGCGGACCCGGGCGTCGGCCTCGTTCATGCCGAGCACCGTGATCGGGCCCATGGCCACGTTGTCCAAAGCCGACTTGTGCGGGAACAACTCGAAGCTCTGGAACACCATGCCCATGCGCTGGCGCACCTTGCGCACCTCGGATTCCTGGGTGGGCAGGGCGACGCCATCCAGCAGCACGCGGCCGCCATTCAGGGTCTCCAGTGCATTGGTGCAACGCAGCAGGGTGGATTTGCCCGAGCCCGACGGCCCGATCAGGCACATCACCTCGCCCTTGTTGACCTGCAGCGAGACACCGTTGAGCGCCACGAAGTCGCCGTACATCTTGCGCACGTTCTCGTAGACCAGCACCGGTGGCTGGTCCGCGCCCTTGCGGGGCTGGTGGGTGGTGGGGATGGCAGCATTCATTCCTTGACTCCGTATTTCTTGTGGATCCAGTCGACCAGCTTGGCTTGCGGATAACCCATGAGCCAGTAGAGCGCCGCCATGGCGGTGAGCATTTCCAGCACACGGAAGGTCTGCGCGCGGATCTGCATCGACGTGTAGGCGAGTTCGCCGACGGCGATCACCGAGACCAGCGAGGTGTCCTTGAACAGCGAGATCCAGGTGCTGGCGATCACCGGCAGGATGCGCCGCGCCGCCTGCGGAATCACCACCTTGAACATCGCCTGGCGGCGCGACATGCCCATGGCCAGCGCGGCTTCCATCTGCCCCTTGCGGATCGAGTTGATGCCGGCGCGAAAGGTCTCGGCGTTGTAGGCTGAGACGTTCAGCACCAGGGCCACCAGGGCCGTGGTCAGGGCCGAGAACTGCACGTCGAACGCGATCGGCATCACGTAGAAGGCCCAGTAGATCACCAGGATCAGCGGCAGGTTGCGGAAGAACTCCACGAACCACAGCGAGGCCGTGCTCAGCAGCTTGTTCGACGAGAGCCGCATCAGCGCGAGGAGGATGCCGCCGGGCACGGCCAACGCCATGGTGGCGACGGTGAGCCCGATCGTGAGCCCCACACCTTCCATGAGGACCTGGCGGTTGGTCCAGACCACATTCCAATCTAAATTCATGACCGCCCCAGGTGTGCGAGCCGCTGATACAGCCGGTCGACGACACGCGTCACCGGAAACAGCAGCAGGAAATAAAGCACCATCACCGCGGTGAAGACTTCCACCGGGCGATAGCTCTGGCCGGCCACGGTCTCGGCGCGGTGCATGAGCTCCGGCACGGCGATCACGGTGGCGATGGCGGTGTCCTTGATGGCCATGGTCAGCACCGAGCCGAAGGCCGGCAGCATGCGGATGGTGGCCTGCGGTAGCACGATCTTGCGCAGGATCTGGGCGCGCGACATGCCCAGCGCCAGGCCGGCCCGGGTCTGGCCCGGGCGGATCGACTCGATGCCGGCGCGGATGATTTCCGCCGCATAGGCCGCGATGTGCAGCGTGAGGCCGACCAGCGCCGCCCAGAAAGGCGGAAAGGTCACGCCGGCGAGAATCGGGAACGCGAAGTAGATCCACACCAGCACCACCAGCACCGGAATCGAGCGCATGGTGTCCACATAGAACACCAGCAGCGGTTTGAGCCAGCGCGGCCCGTACAGGCGTAGCAGCGCGATCACCAGCCCGGCGAGGATGCTGGTGATGGCGCTGATCACGCTCAGCGCAATGGTCACGCCGAAGCCGCTGGCGAAGAAGCGCCAGTTGTCGATCAGCGGGGAAAAGTCGACATCCATGCCGTGTGCGTCCGTTCAGTGGGGCGTTTGCCGGTTCGGCTTACTTCAGGTTCTGCGTCATGCGCACCTCTTCGGCCGCGAGTGCCGGCTGCATGCGTTTTTCGACCTCGCGCAGCCAGTCCAGATAGACCTGCTCGTTCTTGTTCACACCCATGCCGGTCTTGATCTCGAAAATCTTGCTGTCCTGGCAGTTGTTTTCCTTGGGGAACACCGCCAGGCCCTTGACCTTCTTGCTGATGTTGGGCCAGAGCATGCGGTTCAGCGGCGCCACGTCGGAGCGGCCGGCCAGTACTTCTTCGATCGGGGCGACCGAACCCGAATTGGTCACGCCGCGCAGCTTGGCGTTGGGAAAGGTTTCGCGCACCATCGGCTCTTCACCCGCGCCTGAAAAATAGGCCATGGTGATCTCGGGCTTGTTGAACTCCTCCAGCGTCTTCACATTGGTGAACTTGGGGTTGTCCGCGCGGCCGAACATGCACACGCCGGTGCTGGAGAAGGTCACGAAATCGATGATCTTGGCGCGTTCCGCGTTCTGGTTCAGCGGGCCGATCATGATGTCCATCTGGTTGGCGATCAGCGACGGCACCTTCGTTTCGTGGCTCACCGGCACGGGTTCGATCTTCACGCCGAGCAGCTTGGCGAATTCCTTGCCGAGCAACCAGGAAGGGCCGGACCAGGGATCGCCTTCGCCGGTGGTGTTCTGTGCGAGCCAGGGCGGGTTGTTGACCACGCCGACGCGCAGCACGCCGGCCTTGCGGATCGCGTCGATGCGGGGGCTGGCGCCCGGAGGCGGCGGGGTCTGCGCCAGGGCGGCGAAAGAAGCGGTCGCCAAGACGGCAGCCGCGGCGATGATTTTGGCCGCGCCAAGGCGGGCAGCATTCTTATGCATGATTTGTCTCCGGTGGATGGGGAATTCGGGAAGCCTTCGCGGTCCCGCGCCGCGGATCACGCCGTGCGTGATCCCGTTGGGGTCACTTCATGTTTTCGACGATGCGTTTTTCGTCGGCCGTCAGCGTGGCCTGCATCGTCTTTTCCACCTGGCGCAACCAGTCGAGGTAGGCCGGTTGGTTCTTGTCGATGGCCAGGCCGACCGGCGAAGCCTTCTCCTGGCTGTCCTGGCAGTTGTTGTCCTTCGGATAGACCACCAGGCCCTTGACCTTCTGGTTCAGGTTGACCCAGGGCACGCGGTTGATGGGGGCCGCATCGGCGCGTTTGGCCATGATCTCTTCCACCGGCGCGGTGGCGCCGGAGCTGGCCACGGCGCGCAGCTTGGCCTTGGGGAAACGCTCCTTCACCCAGTTTTCCTCGGCGCCGCCGGTGAAGTAGGCGATGGTGATGTCGGGGCTGTTGAGATCGTCCACCGAATTGATCTTGGCGAGCTTGTCGTTGCCCGCGCGGCCGAACATGCAGACACTGGTCTTCGAGTAGATGACGAAATCGACCACCTTCAGCCGCTCGGGCGTCTCGCCCAGCGGGCTGATCGTCATGTCGACCTGGTTGGCCGCGAGCACCGGCACCTTGGTCTCGTGCGACACCGCCACCGGGCGTAGCTTCACGCCGAGCAGCCGGGCGTATTCGGTGGCCAGCAGCCAGGCCGGGCCATCCCAGGCGGCGCCGTTGCCGGTGGTGTTTTCATTGAGCCAGGGCGCGTTCTGCAGCACGCCGACACGCAGCTCGCCGGCCTTGCGGATGGCGTCGATGCGCGGGCTGGCACCCGGCGCGGGCGGGGCCTGCGCCAACAGCGCGGAACTGCCGGCGGCCAGCAGCAGGCCAGTGAGCCAGCGGCGGGCGAGGGCTGAGTGTCGGGGCTTCAAAGTCATGTCGTCTCCTTGGTGTTTCTCGGGTCGTCTGTGAATGAAGGGCCTGCAGCGCTTCAGCGCCAGGCCTGGGCGAATTCGCCGATCACCCGCTCCAGATGGGCACGCATGGCGCCACGCGCGGCCACCGGATCGCGTGCCAGCAGCGCCTTGAAGATGCGCTGGTGGTCGGCATGCGAGGCGAGCCGCAGTTCCGGCGTGTGGAAGTGGTGTTCGATCTTGGTCCACACCGGCCCCTTGGATTGGGCCCACATCGCGGTCACCATCTGCAGCAGCACGCTGTTGCCTGTGGATTCGGCGATTCGCAGGTGGAACAACTGGTCGGCGGCCTCGTTGGCTTCCTTGTCGTCGATGTGTTCGCGCATGTCGGCGAGCGCGGAGAAGATGCGGTCCAGGTCGCCGTCCTTGCGTGTTTCGGCGGCCAGCGAGGCGATCTCGGATTCGATCAGGCAGCGTGCGCGTAGCAATTCGAACGGCCCCGGTTCGGCGGCCGGCATGAAACCAGGAAAGGCCACCGGTGCCGACGGCGCCTGCGTGACGTAGATCCCGGAGCCGCCGCGCACTTCCACCACGCCTTGCAGTTCGAGCGCAATGGTGGCTTCGCGCACGGAGGTGCGGCTCACGTCGAAGCGTTCCGCCAGCGCACGTTCGGAAGGCAGGCGCTCGCCGACCTTGAATTCCCCCTGCGCGATCAGCGTCAGCAACTGGGCCGCCAGTCGCTGGTAGGAACGGTCGGCCGCGGGTTTGGGTGCGCTTTCGGGGCCGTCGCCGGGTTGAATCAGATGAAGTGCCATGGTGCGGTCAAAGTGGTTGGACCAAATATTAATTGGTGAACCAATATTCACCATAGTGGTTTACCATGACTCGCAATTGGTTGGTCCAGTTGTCCAATCGTGGCTTTGCACATGCCGACACCGATGCCCGCACTGAACACCGCCACGCTGGCCACCTTCGCTTCCCATCCGTCATCTGTCTCCCTGCCGCGCTATAGGCGCGACGCGGTGCACGTCGGCGTGGTTCATCTCGGCCTGGGGGCATTCCACCGCGCCCATCAGGCGATGGTGTTCGACCGCCTGCTGCAGGACGGAAACCCACGTTGGGGCGTGCTGGGCGTGGCCATGCGCAGCACCGAACTGGCCGATGCGCTCAAGCTGCAGGACGGTCTCTACGCCGTGCAGGTGGCCAGCGCCGAAGGCCTGCACTGGCAGGTGGTCGGCTCGCTATGCGACACCTGCGTTGCAGCGCGGGAGCCGGGGAAGGTCGTGGCTGCGCTGGCCGCCCCGGCGACGCGCTGGGTCACGCTCACCGTGACGGAGAAGGGTTACGGCCCGGCGCTCGCGGAACTGCTGGTGCAGGGACTGGCGGCGCGCCGTGCCGCCGGGCTCGATGGCCTGACGGTGGCGTCGTGCGACAACCTGTCCGATAACGGCAGCAAGTTGCAGCGACTCTGCCTCGACGTGGCGGCGCAGCAGGATACGGCGCTGGCTGGGTGGATCGCGTCCCGCTGCGCCTTCCCCAACAGCATGGTCGACCGCATCGTGCCCGCCGCCACCGCACGGCAACGCACCGATGCAGCGCTGGCGTTCGGCCTTGACGACGCCGGTGCGCTCGCCACCGAAGCCTTCTGGGAATGGGTCATGGAAGACCGTTTTGCCGACCCGTCGGATGCCGCCGTGATGCGCGCGGTTGGCGTCAACGTGGTCGAGGACGTGAAGCCCTTCGAGGAGGCCAAGCTGCGCATGCTCAATGGCAGCCATACCGCCATGGCCCTGCTCGGCGCGGTGCAGGGCTGGCCGACGGTGGCCGACGGTGTGGCCCGGCCGGACGTGCGCCAGTTCGTGCACGGCCTGATGACGCAGATGGTCATGCCGCACCTGCAGCGGCCCGACCTGCCGGCGTACCGCGATGCGCTGCTGGCGCGCTTCGCCAATCCGGCGCTGCAGCACAAGGTGCATCAGATCGCGACCGACAGTTCACTGAAGATTCCCTTGCGCTGGTTGCCCACGCTGAACGACAACCTGCAGGCCGGGCAGGGCGCGGAGCCGCTGGCCTTCGCCGCTGCCATCTGGATGCGCTACCTGCTGGCCGAGGACGAACAGGACAGGGGCTATGCCATCTCGGACCCACAGGCAGAAGCCTTGCAAACCCTGGCGCGCGCGCACCGTGGCGATGCTCAGGGCACGGTGCAGGCGCTGCTTGGCGTCGCCTCGATCTGGGGCGAGGCCTTGCTGCATGAAGAACGCTGGACCCGACGTGTCACGCATTGGCTGGCGCGTATCCAGGCGGTCGGCGCGGGCGCTGCGCTGGTCGAGGTGAATGCCTTGGCCTTGCACTGAACTTTTCGTCCCATTTTTCTCCTCATCCGGGCCTTCGCGCCCGGGGTCATCCTCACTTCACCAGAGATTGAATGCCATGAACGCTGCACCCGCCATCAAAGATCAAGTGGCCCTTGTCACCGGCGCCAATGCCGGCATGGGCCTGGCCACCGTCCGTGCGCTGCTGGACGCCGGCTACCGCGTTGCCGCCACCGACCTGCGCACGGACGATGTGGCCAGCACGCTGGCCGCCCACGGCGACCGGCTGGCCTGCTTCACGATGGACGTGAGCGACATCGCCCAGGTGCACGCCGCCTGCGATGCGATCGAAGCCCATTTCGGCCGCATCGACGTGTGCGTGAACAACGCCGGTTTCCTGCAGTACGCCAATTGCGAGCAGACCACGCCGGAGCTGTGGCACAAGACCCTGCGTGTGAACCTCGACGGCGTGTTCTACGTGAGCCAGCGCGTCGCACCCGGCATGAAGTCGCGCGGCTTCGGTCGCATCGTCAACATGGCTTCGTTCGGTGCGAAGACCGGCGGCCTGTCGCCGTTGCCCGCCTATGCCGCGAGCAAGGGGGGCGTGGTTTCTCTGACCTTCAGCTTCGCCCGTGAATACGCGCCTTTCGGCGTCACTTGCAACGCACTGGCGCCGACCTTCGTGAAAACCCAGATGCTGACCGAGCAGGTCAGTGCGGAACGTCAGGCCGAACTGCGCCAGAAGATCCCGGTCGGCCGCTTCTGCGAGTTGGAAGAACTCGCCCACAGCGTGTTGTTCCTGGCGCATCCCTTGAGCGGCTTCATCACCGGCGAAGTGCTCGACCTGAACGGCGGCTTGCAATTCGACTGAAGCGCCTTTGATCGCGAGGTGGCCGAGCCCACATACCACCGGGCGGCGGGCCTAGACCTTCGGCTTGTACGCCGTCACGTCGATCTCCACTTTGGCGTCGATCATCAGCCGCGACTCCACCGTCGAACGCGCAGGACGGTGGGTGCCGAAACACTCCATGTAGACGCGGTTGAAGCTGCCGAAGTCGCGCGCGTCGGCGAGCCAGCAGTTCACCTTGGCCACGTCCTCCAGCGTGCAGCCGGCCAGCGCCAGCGCATCCTTGACCCGTTTGAACACCTGCCGCGTCTGGGCTTCGATGCCGCCGACGATGACCTGTCCTTCGTCGTCGGTAGGCACCTGTCCCGAGACGAAAACGAAATCGCCGGCCCGCGTGGCGGGCGACAGGGGGCGGGCTTGGCGGTCAGAGGCGAGGGGCGATTGACCTAGGGTTTCTACTGTCATGTCAGGGCTTTCTATGTGTAAAGATATTACATGTGTTGATCGAAAATTCAGCACAACAGCCAAATATTGGCATAAATAGTGCTTGTAGCTGTAATCCTATTACTTTGAGGTCCACGATGCAAACTTTCCAAAACAATCTGGTGCATTCGGCGTCGCCTTCCGCATCACGCCCGGCTTCAGGCACCAAATTGCAGCAGCCGGCCCGGCGCGGCTTCATCGGTGCGGTGGCCCTGGCGTCCGCGCTGAGCCTGGCCGGCGGCGCCGTTTTCGCCCAACCCGCGGCAAAGGGTGGCGCGGCCAACCTGGCCATGGTCGGCGAACCCCAAGGCCTGGATCCGATGGTGAGCACGGCCGACCTGGTGGGCACCATCATGCAGCACGTCTACGAGCCGCTGTTCACCTTCGATGCCAATTGGAACGTGGCGCCGATGCTGGCCGAGAGCATGCCCGTGGTGTCCAAGGACGGCCTCACCTACACCATCGCGCTGCGCAAGGGCGTGAAGTTCCACAATGGCCGCGAACTGACTTCGGAAGACGTGGTCGCATCGCTGCAGCGCTGGATGGAACTGTCGCCGCGCGGCAAGGCCGTGGGCAAGCAAGTCGCCTCGCTCACCGCCAAGGGTCCGCTGTCGGTGGAGATCAAGCTCAAGAACCCGTATGCACCGCTGCTGGCCCAGCTGGCCCTGCCTTCCGGCATGGCCGCCATCATGGCCAAGGAAAGCATCGCACCGCAGCTGAAGGATTTCATCGGCACCGGCCCCTACAAGTTCAAGGAGCGCCGCCCGGACCAGTTCACGGTGCTGGTGCGCTTCGACGACTACGCCTCGCGCAAGGAAGCGCCGAGCGGCTACGCCGGCAAGCGTGAGGCACTGCTGGACGAACTGCGTTTCGTGCCAGTGCCCAGCGCCAACACGCGCGTGGAAGGCGCGCTGTCGGGCCAGTTCCAGTATTCGGACCTGCTGCCGGTGGAAGCCATCGGCCGCGTGGAAAAGGCCGGTGCCGGCGTGGTGCCGATCGTGACCAAGAACTTCGGTTTCCCCTACATCGTGTTCAACACCAAGGAAGGTGTGCTGGCCCCGCAGCCGATGCGCCGCGCGGTGCAGACCGCCGTCGGCACGGGCGAGCTGATGGCCGGTGGCTTTGGCGATGGCCGTTTCTTCGTGGTCGAACCGAACTTCTTCCCCAAGGGCACGCCGTACTACTCGGCGGCCGGCGGCAACCTCTACAACGAACGCAACCCGCAATCCGCCAAGGACCAGGCCGCCAAGGCCGGCTACAACGGCCAGCCGATCCGCATCATGGCCAGCCGCCAGTACGAGTTCCACTACAACATGGCGCTGGTGATGTCCGAGCAGTTGAAGAAAGCCGGCTTCAAGACAGACCTGCAGGTGGTCGACTGGGCCACGCTCGTGCAGCGCCGCAACGACTCCAAGCTGTGGGACGTCTACTTCACGCATTCCGGCCTGTTCCCCGAGCCGATGCTGTCGCCGCCGCAATTGGGTGACGGCGCGCCCGGCTGGTGGGATTCCGCGGCCAAGAAGTCCACGCTCGCGGCCTTCAACCAGGAAACCAACCCCGCCAAGCGCGGCGCACTGTGGGGCCAGGTGCAACAGGTGGTGTACGACGAGGTGCCGTTCATCGAGGTCGGCAAGTTCAACGGCCTGTCGGCCCGCTCGGCCAAGCTGCAAGGCTACACGCCAGCCATCTGGCCGTTCTTCTGGAACACGTCCCTCGGGAAATAGGCACACCCCCAGGTTGGCGCACTGCCCCGGGATTGGCCCACAGGGCCAATCACGCAAGTAGCCGCCCACCCCCTTGCAGGGGGCGATACCAGCGGCCCGGCGAAGCCGGTTCCGCGGTATCCCTGGAAGGGATGCCAAGACCACCCTTCGCGCCGAGATTGTCCAAGTCTCGTTAGCCCAAGGCCAAGCCAGTTCCGGCTCGCCGGGACAAGTCAGGAGTGTTTCGCCGCGCACGCGTGGCGGGGCGATTTGGAGTGAACCAAATGTTGAAATTTCTATTGAACCGCCTCGGCGGGGCGGTGGTGGTGCTCGCCCTCGTGGCGATCCTCGTCTTCGCGCTGACGCGGCTGGCCTCCGGTGATCCGGTGGCGCTGCTGCTCGGCGACCAGGCCACCGTGGAGGACATTGCCAAGGCGCGCACGCAGTACGGCCTGGACAAACCCTTGCCCACGCAGTTCGTGTTGTGGATCGGCGAACTGCTGCAGGGCAACCTGGGCCAGTCGCTGTTCCTGCAGCGGCCGGTGGCGCAGGCGCTGCTCGAGCGCGCCGAGCCGACTTTGTTCCTGGCCTTATTCGCCGTGGCGATCGCCGCACTGATCGGCATTCCGGCCGGCATGGCCGCGGCCATCTGGCGCGGCAGCGCGGCCGACCAGGCGGTGAGCAGCGTGGCCATGCTGGGCGCGAGCGTGCCGAGCTTCTGGCTCGGGTTGATCCTGATCCAGCTGTTCGCCGTGAAGCTCGGCTGGTTTCCGGCGTCCGGTTACGGCGACCCCACGGCCGGCCTCGGCAACCGGCTGCAGCACCTGATGCTGCCGGCCCTGGTGCTCGGCGTGCTGAATTCGGCGCTGATCATACGCTTCACCCGCGCCTCGATGCTCGACATCCTGGGCGAGGACTACGTGCGCACCGCGCGCGCCAAGGGCCTGGCCGAGGGCACGATCATGGTCAAACACGTGCTGCGCAATGCACTCGTGCCCATCGTCACCGTGCTCGGCCTGACCATGGCGCTGATGATCGGCGGCACGGTGGTCACCGAGACGGTGTTCAACCTGCCCGGCGTCGGCAACCTCGTGGTACGCGCCGTGCTGCGCCGCGACTACCCGGTGATCCAGGGCACGCTGCTGGTCATCGCGGCCATCTACGTGTTCATCAACCTGGCCATCGACTTCATCTACACGTTGGTCGACCCACGCATTCGTCTGGAGGGCAGATGAACACTTCCTCATCCTGGGGCCGCATGGCCGCCGTGTTGCGCCGGCTGTTCGCGCGCAAGGTGGTACTGGCCTCGGCCATCGCGCTGTTCCTGGTGGTCGGCATCGCCGTGATCTACCCTTGGATATCGGACGCCGATCCGAATGCGCTGTCGATCAGCGAACGCCTGCGCGAACCTTCGGCCACGCACTGGGCCGGCACCGACGAGCTCGGCCGCGACGTGATGCTGCGCATCGTGCACGGCGCGCGTTACTCGTTGCTGATCGGCTTCATCACCGCGGCCGGCGCCGTGCTGTTCGGCACGCTGATGGGCATGTTCGCCGGCTTCTTCCGGCGGCTGGATGCCCCCATCATGCGGGTGGTGGACGCGATGATGTCCTTTCCGGACATCCTGCTGGGCATCGCCCTGGTGTCCATCCTCGGCGTGTCGCTGTGGAACGTGATGCTGGCCCTGGTCATCGTCTATACACCCCGTGTGGCACGCGTGGTGCGGGCGGCCACGCTGGTGCTGCGCGAACTGCTGTTCGTCGACGCGGCGCGGGCCCTGGGCGTGCGCACGCCGAAGATCCTGTGGAAACACATCCTGCCCAACCTGATGTCGCCGATCCTGGTGCAGGTGACCTTCATCTTCGCCTATGCGATCCTGGCCGAGGCCGGCCTCTCGTTCCTGGGCGTCGGCGTGCCACCCGACATCCCCACCTGGGGCACGATGATCGCCGGCAGCCTAGAGTACGCCGACAAGGCCTTCTGGACGATTCTTTCCCCTGGCCTGGCCATTGTGCTCACCGCCTTGTCGCTGCAGATGCTCGGCGACGGCGTGCGTGACTTGCTCGACCCCAAACTGAAGAAGGCTGTATGAGCGCTTTACCTTCCTCCATTGAGGCGATGCCGGCGTCGTCGGCCCGCTTAGAAGTCAGCGGCCTTTCGACCTCGTTCGCCACCGACGCCGGCCGCATCCAGAGCGTGGCCGACGTGTCGTTCACCATCCATCCCGGCGAGACGCTGGCGCTGGTCGGCGAATCGGGCTCGGGCAAGTCCGTCACCAGCCTCACGCTGATGGGCCTGCATGCCAAGACCTCGCAGGCGCAGGTCACGGGCGAAGCCTGGTTCGTGCAGCGCGACGGCCGGCGCGTCGACCTGCTGGCCATGCCGGAAGCGCAGAAACGTTCCCTGCGCGGCAACGAACTGGCGATGATCTTCCAAGAGCCGATGACCAGCCTGAACCCGGTGCTGACGGTCGGCGAGCAGATCGCCGAATCGGCGCGGCTGCACCTCGGGATGGACCGCGCCAAGGCCCACGCACACGCGCGGCGCATGCTGGAACTCGTCGAGATACCGGCCGCCGCGCAGCGTGTGAACGAGTATCCGCACCAGCTCTCGGGCGGCATGCGCCAGCGCGTGATGATCGCGCTGGCCATGGCATGCCACCCGACGCTGCTGATCGCCGACGAACCGACCACCGCCCTCGACGTCACCATCCAGGCGCAGATCCTGGCGCTGATGGGCCGGCTGCAGAAGGAAACGGGCATGAGCATGTTGTTCGTCACGCACAACCTGGGCGTGGTGGCGCAATACGCCGACGCCGTGGCCGTGATGTACGCAGGCCGCATCGTCGAGTCGGCACGCGTGCACGACCTGTTCGCCCGGCCGGAGCATCCTTACACCAAGGGCCTGCTGGCCTGCCTGCCGGGCGTGGCGCGGCAGAAGGAACGGCATGAGGGTGCGGCCCACGTCGGCCGGCGCAAGCTGGTGGCGATTCCCGGCCAGGTGTCGAGCCCGCTGGCGCCGCCACCCGGTTGCGCCTTCGCGCCGCGCTGCAACCGCAAGCTGCCTGCCTGCGACGCGGCCATGCCAACGCTTGAAGCGGCTGGCCCCCGGCGCATGGTGCGCTGCATCAACCGCGAGGTGAATCCATGAACGCCGTTCTCGAAGAAAAACCTGGAACTGCCGCCGGCCGCGCCGCGCCGCTGCTCGTAGTCCGCCACCTGAAGAAGTACTTCGGCAGCGGCACGCATCCGGTGCGGGCCGTGGACGACGTGAGCTTCGCCATCCGCAAGGGCGAGACGCTGGGCCTGGTGGGCGAATCCGGCTCGGGCAAGAGCACCATCGGCCGCCTGTTGACACGCCTGGTCGAGCCCACCGGCGGCCACATGCTCTATCACGGCGACGGCGCCGAGAAGGACCTGGCGGCGTTGTCGCAGTCGCAATACCGGCCCTTGCGCTCGAAGATCCAGATCATCTTCCAGGACCCGTACGCGAGCCTGAACCCGCGCATGCGCATCCGCGAGGTGCTGGCCGAGGCACTCGACACGCACGGCCTGGCGAAGGGCCGGCTGCGGCTGCCGCGCATCCACGAACTGCTGCAGCAGGTCGGCCTGCGGCCCGAACACGCCGAGCGGTTTCCGCACGAGTTCTCGGGCGGGCAGCGCCAGCGCATCGGCATCGCGCGTGCGCTGGCCGTGGAGCCGAAGTTCATCGTCGCCGACGAACCGCTGTCGGCGCTCGACGTGTCGATCCAGGCCCAGGTGGTGAACCTGCTCGGCGAGTTGAAGGACCAGCTCGGCCTGACACTGCTGTTCATCTCGCACGACCTCGACGTGGTCGAATACCTGTGCGACCGCGTGGTCGTGCTGTACCTCGGCCGGGTGATGGAGATCGCACCGACCGAGGCGCTCTACGCGAATCCGCAGCACCCATACACCCGCGCCTTGCTGGCCGCCGCGCCGATCCCCGACCCGGCGCAACGCCGTACCATTCCGCTGCTGCAAGGCGACCTGCCGAGCCCGGCGAATCCGCCTTCGGGCTGTGTGTTCCGCACGCGTTGCCCGCTGGCCGAAGAGCGCTGCGCCAGTGCCGACATGCAACTGCAGGAAACCGCGGCCGGCCATTTCAACGCCTGCTGGAAAACAGCCCAAGCCCTATGACGCCAACCCCGTTCGCCCTGAGCTTGTCGAAGGGCATCCCGATCATCCTGAGCCCCGTCGAACGGCCTGTGCCTGCAGAGCGGCTTCGACAAGCTCAGCCCGAACGGTGATATCAAAATGGTTTCGAAATCAAAAAGAAGCGAATCGACATGACACAAGACTTCACCCTCGACCACCGCAGCAAAAGCTACCCGCAGACCGCCACGCCATGCCTTGGTGCCGACCTCGGCGCCAAGGGCTGGAACCTGCTGGCCGATGACCTGGCCTATCCGCTGGCGGTGATCCGCACCTCGGCACTGGCCCACAACCTGGCCTGGATGCAGGATTTCGCCGCGCGCAAAGGCGTGGCGCTCGCGCCGCACGGCAAGACCACGATGTCGCCGGAACTGTTCAGGCAGCAACTCGCGGCCGGCGCCTGGGGCCTGACGTTTGCGACGATCTACCAACTGAGCGTGGGCGTGGAAGCCGGGGCGCGCCGCGCCATCATTGCCAACCAGGTGGTGTGTGATGCCGACCTCGATGGGCTGGATGTGCTGTTGACGCAGCACGCCGATCTGCGTGTCTGGTTCCTGGTCGATTCGCTCGCCCAACTGGCCTTGATCGAAGACTGGGCCGCGCGCCGCCATTCCAGGCGCCGCTTCGACACGCTGCTGGAGATCGGTGTGCCCGGCCAGCGCACCGGCTGCCGCACGCTGGAGGAGGCCGTCACGCTGGCCCAGGCCATCGCCGGGTCGTCGGCCGCGCAACTCGGTGGCATCGAGTGTTATGAAGGCGGTGTGGCCAGGTGCGAAAGCGAACACGACGCGAGGGAAGTCACCGCACTCGTGCGCCGCGTCACCGAGGCCGCGCGCCAATGCGATGCGCAAGGATTGTTCGCCGATGCCAGCATCATGCTCACCGCGGGCGGCTCGGCGGTGTTCGATCTGGTGGTTCCGCTGCTGCGCACGCAGGGCTTGTCCAAACCGGTGGAAGGCGTGCTGCGCTCGGGCTGCTACATCACGCACGACCACGGCAATTACGCCAGGTTCCTGAAGAACGTGGAACAACGCGAAGGCCTGGACACCTCGCTGCGTCCCGCGCTCGAAGTGTGGGCGATGGTGCAGTCCGTGCCCGAGCCGGGCTTGGCCTTGCTGACCTGTGGCCGGCGCGACGTGTCCTACGACCTCGAGATGCCGATCCCGGTGCGCCTAGCCAGGCGTGGTGAACGGCAGGCCGGCGATGCGCCCTCGGGCTGGACCGTCAGCGCGCTGAACGACCAGCATGCCTACCTGCGCTTCGACCCGGCCGGCCCGGTGCCGGCCGTCGGCGACCGCGTGGCGCTCGGCATCTCGCACCCTTGCACCACTTTCGACAAATGGCGCTGGCTGCCGCTGGTGGCGGACGACTGGTCCGTTTCCGGCGCCATCCACACGCGTTTCTGAACATGGTCGACCACACCAATCTTCTCCAGCAACTGCGCGAGCGGCTGCCCGACCTGCCCGAGGCCCAGCGCAACGTGGCGCGCATCGTGCTCGACGACCCGCGTGCGGCCGTGGTGGCCACGGTGGAACAGCTCGCCCAGCAGGCCGGCGTGTCGATGCCGACCATCGTGCGCACCTGCCGTGGCTTCGGCTTCGATTCGGTGCGTGAATTCATGGTGGCGCTGGCGCAGGACCTGGCCGTTTCCGGCTCCTACCTGCACCGCAGCGTGCTGGCCGAAGACAGCGCCAGCGACGTGTCGAGCAAGATCGTGCACGCGGCCGTGTCCTCGCTCACCGAGCTCGGGCGCCGACTTGATGCGGAGCTGATCGATGCCGTGGCCGACAAACTTGCTGCGGCCAAGCGCATCGACTGCTATTCGGTCGGC
This sequence comes from Rhodoferax koreense, assembly GCF_001955695.1. NCBI lineage: Bacteria > Pseudomonadati > Pseudomonadota > Betaproteobacteria > Burkholderiales > Comamonadaceae > Rhodoferax > Rhodoferax koreensis. Next base: position 2,850,180 of record NZ_CP019236.1, read on the forward strand.
GCCGCGTCGACCTTCATGGCCAGCGAACTGCAGAGCCGCCTGTTTCGGCTGGGCTGCACCTCGAACGCGATCTTCGATGCCCACCAGCAATTGGTGTCGGCCAGCACGCTCGGGCCCGATGGCGTGGTCTTCGTGATCTCGCACGTGGGCCGCATGCCCTACACGCTGGAGGCCGCGCGGTTCGCGCGCTCGCAGGGCGCGACGGTGGTGGCGTTGACGCAGCCCGGCACGCCACTGGCCGAAATCGCCGATCTGCTGCTGGCCGTCTCGGTGCCGCAGGACGCGGTGATGCGGGTCGGCACCGAAGCCTACCTGGCGCATCTGGTGGTCATCGAGATCCTGATGGTGCGCCTGGCTCAGAAACTCGGGCCGGTGGCGACACGCGGGCTGCAGCAGTTCAAGCAGTTGCTGCACAAGCACGGCTTCGACAGCGCCGAATATGCCGGCGCCACCGAGAACGAGGCCGCTCGGAAAGAGGCCCGGACCGACCCATCCAGCGGGGAATGACATGACCACACCAACACCACCGAACGCAACCCTGTTGAGGAACGGACTGATCGTCGACGGCACCGACCGCCCGGGCTGGCTCGGCGACGTCCTGCTCGTCGGCGAGCGCATCGCCGCCGTGGCCGCACCGGGGCAGATCGAGGCCGCCACCCTGGCGGCCTCCGGTCCGCTGGAAACCATCGACTGCACCGGCCGCGTGATCGCGCCGGGCTTCATCGACGTGCACACGCACGACGATGCGGCGGTGATCGATGGCCCGGGCATGCTGCCCAAGCTGTCGCAAGGCGTGACCACGGTGATTGTGGGCAACTGCGGCATCTCGCTCGCACCCATCGTGACCGACACGCCGGCCGCACCGCTGTCGCTGCTGGGCCGGCTGCAGTTCCAACATGCCGGCATGGCCGATTACGCGAAGGCCGTGGACGCCGCCCAGCCGGCGGTGAACGTGGCCGCGCTCATGGGCCACACCGCGCTGCGCATGCGCCACCTGGCCGACCTGCGCCAGCCCGCCAGCGAGGCCGAACGCGAGGCCATGGCCCAGGCCATGCAGGAGGCCATGGATGCGGGCGCGCTGGGGCTTTCATCCGGCATCTTCTATGTCGAAGCCTACGCCGCGGACCTGGCCGAACTGGTCGCCGTGGCCACCGTGGCCGCGAGGAACGGTGGCGTGTACGCCACCCACATCCGCGACGAACTGGCCGGCATCCTGCCTGCGCTGCAGGAGGCGGCGCTGACGGCCAAGCAGTCCGGCCTGCCGCTGGTGATCTCGCACCACAAGTGCGCCGGCCCGGCCAACTGGGGCCGCACGCGGGAAACCCTGCCCCTGATCGAGGAACTCGCCAAGGGCCAGCCCATCGGCATGGACGTCTATCCCTACACCGCGGGCTCCACCGTGCTGCGTGAAGACCTGGTGGACGGCATCATCGACGTGCTGATCACCAGCAGCCAGCCGCATCCCGAGATGGGCGGGCGCTACCTGGCCGACATCGCCAAGGAATGGGGCGTGCCCCAGGCCGAGGCCGCCGTGAAGCTCAAGCCCGGCAACGCCTGCTACTTCCAGATGCGAGAGGACGACGTGGAACGGGTCATCACCCATCCGCTGGCCATGATCGGCTCCGACGGCCTGCCGCACGACGAGCGCCCGCACCCGCGGCTGTGGGGCGCGTTCCCGCGCGTGCTGGCCAGCTACTGGCGCGACAAGGGCCTGCTGCGGCTGGAGCAGGCGGTGCACAAGATGACCGGCATGTCGGCGCGGCGCTTCCACATCGGCAGCCGTGGCGAGTTGCGCGCCGGTTTCATGGCCGACGTGGTGGTGTTCGATCCCGAGCGGGTCCGTGACAAGGCCACCTTCGAGGCGCCCAAGCAATTCAGCGAAGGCATCGAGCAGGTCTGGGTGAACGGCGTGCTGAGTTACACCGCGACCGGGCGGGCGACGGGGGCCAGGGCAGGGCGTTTCGTGCGGCGCGCCGAAGCCGGTGCCGAGGATGCGGCTCAGAACGTATAGGCGTAGTCCAGCGTTTCCTGCTTCTTCGGGCCGTGGATGGTCCACACGGCGCGCAGGCCAGCCGGCTCGGCCGTGAGCCGCAGCGCATAGCGGTCGTCCACGCAAAGGTGGGGCACGGCAGCCTGCCAGATGCCGTCCGACCCGGCCGCGAGGTCGAGCAGGAACACGGGCTGGTCCCGGCCCAGGCGCAGGTGCTCCAGGCGCACTGTCAGGGCATCGACCACGGACCAGCGATAGACGTTGCGAAAGGCCACGCGGCCGGGCTGGCCTTCGGCCTGCCATTGGCCGGATTCGTGGAACAGCACGATATCCGGCAGCGGCGATTCGATCTCGACGTTGCCACTGCCTCGGCCGTTCCAGCCCGTGTCGCTTTCGCTGCGGGCCGTGAAATCCAGGCTGCGCACCTGGCGCAGCAGTTCGAGGAGTCGGTGGGCGGTCATGCTCATGGCGCGATTCTCCCCTCGTCGCCATCCGCCCCCGACGAGGCGCCGGACGCTAGTGGTTGTCCTTGGGGACGAAGGAGCCGCGCTTGCCCACCAGGAAGTCTAAATCGACGCCTTCGTCGGCCTGCAGCACATGGTCCACATAGAGCTTCCAGTAGCCCGATTTGAGCGGTGGCTCGGGTGGTACCCAGGCGGCCAGGCGTCGCTGCAGTTCTTCGTCGCTGATGAGCAGCTGCATGCGCCGCTCGGGCACGTTGAGCTCGATCATGTCGCCGTTCTGCACGATGGCCAGCGGGCCGCCGGCCGCCGCCTCGGGCGTGGTGTGCAGCACGACCGTGCCATAGGCCGTGCCGCTCATGCGCGCATCGCTGATGCGCACCATGTCGGTGATGCCCTTGCGCAGCACCTTGGGCGGCAGCGGCATGTTGCCGACCTCGGCCATGCCGGGGTAACCCTTGGGGCCGCAGTTCTTCAGCACCAGGATGCAGGTTTCGTCCACGTCGAGGTTCTCGTCGTCGATGCGGGCATGGAAGTCGTCGCTGGTCTCGAACACCACGGCGCGGCCGGTGTGCACCATCAGCGCAGGTGTGGCCGCGCTCGGCTTGATGACCGCGCCACGCGGCGCGAGGTTGCCGCGCAGGATGGCGATGCCGGCCTTTTCCTTGAACGGCGCGTCGAAAGTCTTGATCACGCGCGGGTCGTAGTTTTCGGCGTCGGCGATGTTCTCGCCCACCGTCAGGCCGCTCACGGTGACGATGTCGCGGTGCAGCAGGTGCTGGATTTCCTTCATCACCACCGGCAGGCCGCCGGCGTAGCAGAAGTCTTCCATCAGGTGCTCGCCCGACGGCTGCAGGTTCAAGAGGCAGGGCAGCTCGCTGCCGATGCGTTCGAAGTCGTCGATCGTGAGGTCCACGCCCAGGCGACGGGCGATGGCGATCAGGTGGATCACGGCGTTGGTCGAGCCGCCGATGGCCGCCAGCGTGGTAATGGCGTTCTCGAAGGCTTTGCGGGTCAGCACCTTGGAGATCGTCTGGTCGGCATGCACCATCTCGACGATGCGCCGGCCCGCGTTGCGCGCCAGCACGTTGCGCCGACCGTCCACCGCCGGATAGGCGGCATTGCCCGGCAGGCCGATGCCCAGGGCCTCGACCATGCTGGCCATGGTGCTGGCCGTGCCCATGGTCATGCAGTGGCCATGGCTGCGGTGCATGCAGCTCTCGGCCTCGAAGAAATCGGCCAGCTTCAGCGTGCCGGCGCGCACCTGCTCGCTCATGCTCCACACGCCGGTGCCCGAGCCGAGCTCCTGGCCGCGCCACTTGCCGTTGAGCATGGGGCCGCCGGAGACGCCGATGGTCGGCAGGTCAGCGCTGGAGGCGCCCATCAGCAGGGAGGGCGTCGTCTTGTCGCAGCCCATGAGCAGCACCACGCCGTCGATGGGGTTGCCGCGGATGCTTTCCTCCACATCCATCGACGCCAGGTTGCGATACAGCATCGCCGTAGGGCGCAGCAGCGTCTCGCCGAGCGACATCACCGGGAACTCGAGCGGGAAGCCGCCAGCTTCGTAGACACCGATCTTGACCTGTTCGGCGAGCGTGCGGAAATGGCTGTTGCAGGGCGTGAGTTCGCTGAAGGTATTGCAGATGCCGATGACCGGACGGCCATCGAACTGGTCGTGCGGCACACCCTTGCCCTTGACCCAGCTGCGGTAGGCAAAACCGTCGCGGTCTTGCCGCCCGAACCATTGTTGGCTGCGAAGTTCGGATGGGGGTTTCTTGGGAGATTGGCTCATGGTGTTGGTGGGGTTGAGGGGGAAAGAAAAGGGTGCGGGTGAAGGCTTAAGGGAAGCCCGCGGCGGGCGCCTTGGGGCAGGGTCGTTCCAATGTCATATCGTACGATGATTGAGATTTTAGCCAAGCGTGGCTCAGGGATTTCCGCATCCGATGACGCCGATGTTGCTGGAAAACCCTGCGATCGACGCGCGGGTTTTCACCTAAGTTTGGGCCATTCCAATCGTCATATGATAAGAACGCAAAAAGGCTCATGTCGCACCGTCGTCATGGCCGTTTTGCCTGAGTCGAACTTGTGTTTCCGTTGTCTGGAGTGCGTTTTGTCAAAACCCGAAATCCTGGTCGTCGCCAAGCTGTGGCCTCCGCTGATGGAAGCCCTGCTCACCGAGTTCGTGGTGCATGACCGCCTTCATGAATCCGATCCGGCGGCCTTCGCCGAGGTGGCGCCACGCATCCGCGGCATTTCTGCCAATGGCGAATCCAAGGTGCCGCGTGAGTTGATCGACAGGCTGCCCGCGCTTGAAGTGATTTCGGTGTTCGGCGTGGGCTATGACGGCGTCGACGTCGCCGCGGCCGCGGAGCGCAACATCCCCGTCACCAACACGCCCGACGTGCTCACCGACGACGTGGCGGACATGGGCATCGCGCTGATGCTGTCGATCGCCCGGCGTATCCCGCACGCTGACAAGTTCGTGCGCGCCGGTGAATGGCCGAACGGCCCAATGCCGCTGGCGCGCAAGGTCAGCGGCGCGCGGCTGGGCATCGTCGGCCTGGGCCGCATCGGCCAGGCCATCGCCACGCGCGCCGAGGGTTTCGGCATGTCCATCGCCTACACCACGCGCACCGCGAAGCCGCAGTCGCCTTACCGTTACTACCCGACGCCGCAGGCCCTTGCGGCCGAGGTCGACTTCCTGATCGTCATCACGCCAGGCGGCGCGGGCACGAAGGGCCTGATCAACGCCGAGGTGCTGAAGGCGCTCGGGCCGGACGGCATTCTGATCAACGTCGCGCGCGGCACGGTGGTGGACCAGGCCGCACTGATCGATGCGCTGGCGCAGGGCACGATCGCCGGTGCCGCGCTCGACGTGTTCGAAGCCGAGCCCCAAGTGCCCGAGGCGCTGCGCCAGCGCGACAACGTGGTGCTCACGCCGCACATCGCGAGTGCCACGTGGCAGACGCGCCGCGCCATGGCCGACCTGGCCTACGGCAACCTGCATGCCCACTTTGCCGGCAAGCCCCTGCTGACGCCGGTGCCGGCCTGACGGCCCGGCCGCATCGGGTTTACCTGCAGTGAACGCGTGCCACCAGTTCCTATGATGACGGGGCATCCATGATCATCAAGAACGTACACGGCAACACCGTCGATTACCTCGGCGAGGCGATCGTCGCCGGCCGGTATCCGGTGGGCGGCGCGGTACCGCCCGAGCCGGTGCTGTGCGAAGAGTTGGGCGTGAGCCGCACCGTCGTGCGCGAGGCCATCAAGTCCTTGGTGGCCAAAGGCATGATCCATACCGGCCCGAAGGTCGGCACACGCGTGCTGCCGTGGGACGACTGGAACTGGTTCGACGCCGACGTGATCGCCTGGCAGGCCAAGACCGGCCTGTCCAACGAGTTCATCCGCGACCTGCAGGACCTGCGCCGCGTGGTCGAACCGGCGGCGGTGCGGCTGGCGGCGAGCCGGGCCACGGCGGAGGACATCGCCGGGATCGAGGATGCCTATGCCGGCATGAAGCGCGCGGTGATGGGCGGCGGCGACTACGTCACCTACGACCTGCGTTTCCACCAGGGGCTGCTGCGGGCCTCGCACAACCGCATGCTGATCCAGATGAGCAAGGCGCTGGGTGCGCTGCTGCGCACGAGCTTCGAGATATCGACGATCAAGAAGGACGGTCCGCGCAAGTCGCTGCCGCTGCACCGCGCCGTGCTCGATGCGGTGGCCGCGAAGGATGTCGAATGCGCCGAAAAGGCCATCCTGGTGCTGATCGATGGCGCCCACGACGACATCGAACAGGTGCTGGCCTCGCGTCGGCGGCTGCCGCGGCTGAGCAAGCCACCACCGACACTGAAGGCGGCTTGAGACGGTTCGATACGTCGTGGTGCGTTGGTGCCACGGCGGGGATTCACGGGTTTCAGTTTTCCACAACCAAGAAGGAGACAGTCAGATGAAGTTCAAACTTGCTGCAACCGCGGCGCTCATGGCTTCGGCGCTGCTCGCGTCGGGGTACGCGTCAGCCCAGGAGAAATTGACCGTGTTCTGGGTCAAGGGGTTCTACAAGGCCGAGGACGATGCGCTGTTCGCGGCGATCAAGAAATACGAGGCCAAGCACAAGGATGTGAAGATCGAACTCTCCCAGTACCCGATCCAGGACATGATCCCCAAGACCGTGGCCTCGATGGACTCCGGCAGCCCGCCCGACGTGGCCTATTCCGATGTCTATGACTTCCAGGTCACAGGCAAGTGGGCCTTCGAGGGCAAGCTCGAGGACCTCTCGAGCGTCATCTCGCCGATCACGTCGCGCTTTGCGCCGAACACGGTGGAGACGACCTTCCTGTACAACGATGTGGACAAGAAGCGCGCCTACTACGCCTTCCCGATCAAGCAGCAGACCATGCACATCGAGTACTGGCGCGACATGCTGACCGACGCCGGCTTCAAGGAGTCCGACATCCCGACCGACTGGAAGAGCTACTGGTCGTTCTGGTGCGAGAAGGTGCAACCCGCCAGCCGCGCCAAGACCGGCGCGCGCACCTACGGCATCGGCCAGCCCATGGGCGTGGACTCGAGCGATGCGTTCTATTCCTTCCTGACCTTCATGGACGCCTACAACGTGAAGCTGGTCAACGACAGCGGCAAGCTGCTGGTCGATGATCCCGCCGTGCGCACCGGCCTCATCAACGCCATGACGGACTACACCACGCCTTACGTGAAGGGTTGCACGCCACCGTCGTCGACGAGCTGGAAGGACCCGGACAACAACGTGGCCTTCCACAACAAGACCACGGTGATGACGCACAACGCCACCATCTCGATCGCAGCGAAGTGGCTCGACGATTCCAACAACGCCGCGCTCACGCCCGAGCAGCGCGAACAGGCCAAGCTGAACTACACCGAGCGCATCCGCACGGCGGGCTTCCCGAACAAGCCGGACGGCACGAAGATGATCTACCGCACCGCGGTGAAGACCGGTGTGGTGTTCAAGGCCGGCAAGAACGTCAAGCGTGCCAAGGAATTCGTGGCATTCCTGATGGAAGAGGAAAACCTCACGCCTTATGTCGAAGGCTCGCTGGGCCGCTGGTTCCCGGTGACCAAAGCGGCGCAGGAGCGTCCGTTCTGGAAGGCCGATCCGCATCGCCTGTCGGTCTACAACCAGTACGCCAATGGCACCGTGCCTTTCGAGTTCACGAAGAACTACAAGTTCACCATCCTGAACAACGAAAACGTCTGGGCCAAGGCCATGAACCGCATCGTCAGCGAGAAGGTGCCGGTCGACAAGGCGGTCGACGAAATGATCGAGCGCATCAAGACGGTGGCCCGTTAAGTCGGATGGCCGAACCCGGGTCATCGGATCCCTGCTGACCCCCAACCCCGCCGCGTGCCGCCATGGCAGTGCGCGGCGGGTGCACAGGACGCTTTCAACATGAATACCCTCACCTCCACGACGCTTTCGCCGCCGGCCCGCAGTCCCAAGAAGCCCATGTCTTCCTGGCAGTTCTGGGGCATGGTGATGGTTGTCCCTTATCTGCTGGTGTTCCTGATCTTCGTGCTCTATCCCGTGGGCTACGGCCTTTGGCTGGCGCGGCATCCGTCCAGCTACGTGAAGCTGTTCGAAGATCCCATTTTCTTCCGCGCGGTGATCAACACCGTGTTCTTCCTGGTGGTGGCGATCAACGTCAAGATGATCGTCGCGCTCGTGCTCTCCGGCTTTTTCGTCACACCGCGCTGGTGGATCAAGATCGTCGCCGCGCTGTTCATCCTGCCCTGGGCGCTGCCGTCGATCCCGACCATCCTGTCGATCCGCTTCATGCTCAACCCCGAATGGGGCGTGGTGAATTCGCTGATCTTCAAGCTCACTGGCATGGACGGCCCCAACTGGCTGAACGATCCGATCCTGGCACTGACGCTCGCGATGCTGACCCATATCTGGAAATCGCTGCCGTTCTGGACCTTGATTCTCGTGGCCGGGCGCCTGGCCATTCCGGCCGAGCAATACGAGGCCGCGTCGGTGGATGGCGCCACTAGCCTGCAGAAGTTCCGCTTCATCACCTGGCCTTCGATGCGCAATCTCTACCTCACCTCGACCATCCTGTCGATGATCTGGACGCTGGGCGACTTCAACTCCGTCTACCTGCTGACCGGCGGCGGGCCAGCCGACCTGACCCACGTGTTGGCCACGCTCGGTATCCGCTACCTGCGGCTGGACCAGGTCGACCTGTCGATGGCCTCGATCGTGGTGGCGATGCCGCTCGTACTCCCGTTGGTGTTCTTCATGATGAAAAGGCTGTCGAAATGAACCCCCTCGCTCATCACTGCGTGTATTCGCTGCCTCCCAGGGGGGGCGTTGCCCGCCTGGAGACGGCTCGTCGGAGGACAACATGAAATCCTGGAGCCTCAAATCGGTCACCACCGAGGCCAAGCTGCTGCTGATCGGCATCCCGGTCGTGCTGTGGACGTTGATACCGGTCTACCACATGGTGCTGTTCGCCATTTCCGGCAAGGACTCGGCCACTTCGGGCCGGCTCTGGCCCAAGCAGCCAACGCTGGATAACTTCCGCATCGTGTTCCAGCAGAAGCACTTCTACCTCGACCACTTCTGGCTGCAGATGGGCAACTCGCTGCTGATCGCCGTGTCGGTGGGGGCGCTCACGCTGATGGTGTCGACCTGCGCCGCGTTCGCCATCAGCCGGCTCAAGCTGCGCGGTGGGCGCACGGTGCTGAACCTGGCGCTGTTCACCTATTTCATCCCGGCTGCCTTCCTGGCCGTGCCGATGTACAAGACCATGGGCAACTATGGCCTGCTCAACAGCCAGTGGTCGCTGATCCTGGCGATGGTGACGATTGCCTCGCCTTACTGCATCTGGGTGCTGAAGCAGGCTTCCGACAAGCTGCCCTACGAACTCGACGAAGCCGCCAAGATGGACGGCGCCACGGCCATGCAGCTGTTCCGCCTGGTCTACCTGCCGCTGATGGTGCCGTCGCTGGTGGCGGTGGGCACCTATGCGCTGCTGCTGGCCTGGAACGAGTACCTCTACGCCTTCCTGCTGTTGTCGAACGACCGCAGCGTGACGCTGGCCGTCGCGCTCGGCAACTTCCTGTCGGCCGACGATTCGCCGTGGGAGCTCCTGATGACCACCGGCCTGATCTACGCGCTGCCGCCTGCGGCCATCTACTACACGTTCAAACGCTACATGGTTGGTGGATTGACCGCCGGTGCAGTCAAGAGCTGACCCTCACGTCCTCGACCAGATCCAAAAGAAAGAGAAACATGGCATCCGTATCGTTCAAGAAAATCGAGAAAAACTTCGGCAAGGTCAAGATCATCCACGGCATCAGCTTCGAGATCACCGACGGTGAATTCGTGGTGCTGGTCGGGCCGTCGGGCTGTGGCAAGTCCACGCTGCTGCGCATGCTGGCCGGCCTGGAGGACATCAGTGGCGGCGAGATCGCGATCGACGGCAAGGTGGTCAACGAACTCGACTCCAAGGACCGCGACATCGCCATGGTGTTCCAGAGCTATGCGCTGTATCCGCACATGACGGTACGCGACAACATGGCGTTCAGCCTGCGCCTGCGCAATGCCGATGCCGAGCTGACACAGAAGCGCGTGAGCAATGCCGCGCGCATTCTCAACCTGGACGCCTTGCTCGACCGTTTTCCACGCGAACTCTCGGGCGGCCAGCGCCAACGCGTGGCCATGGGACGGGCCATCGTGCGCGATCCCAAGGTGTTCCTGTTCGACGAACCGCTGTCCAACCTGGATGCCAAGCTGCGTGTGGCGATGCGCGCCGAGATCAAGGCACTGCACCAGCGGCTCAAGACCACCACCGTCTACGTGACGCATGACCAGATCGAAGCCATGACCATGGCCGATCGCATCGTGGTGATGCACGACGGCATTGTCGAGCAGATCGGCACGCCGCTGGAACTGTTCGACAGGCCGGGCAACCTGTTCGTTGCGCAGTTCATCGGCTCGCCGTCGATGAACGTGCTCAAGGGCACGCTGCGCAAGTCCGCCGACCGTGCCTGGGTCGAGGCCGAGGGTGCGCAGTGGCCGATGGGCGCGGCCACGCAGGGGAGGGAAGGGCAGGCCGTGCACTATGGCGTGCGGCCGACCGATGTGGCCATCTCCAGTACCGGCCAGGGCATTCCGGCCAAGGTCATCGTGGTGGAGCCGACCGGCGCCGAAACGGAACTGCTGGTGGAGATCGGCGGCTCCCGGCTGGTGCTGGTGATGCACGGCCGTACCGACGCCAAGCCCGACGATATCGTCATGCTGGACATCGAGGCCAGCAAGGCCCATCTGTTCGATCAGGCGTCCGGCCAGCGTATCGAATGATCCTGAGGCGTGCCAGCCGAGGACGGCGGCATACCTCCTTGCGGTGTAATCTGGCCCCATGACTTCCGAATCCACTTCCTCCAGCCAGCCGCCCATCGTGGTGGTGATGGGCGTCAGCGGGTGCGGCAAGAGCACGGTCGGGCAGCGGCTGGCCGTGGCGCTGCAAGTGCCTTTCCTTGAGGGCGACGACTTTCACCCCGCCGGCAACGTGGCCCGCATGGCCGCCGGCGTACCGCTGACCGATGCCGATCGCGAAGGCTGGCTGCGCACCCTGGCTGGCCACATCGCCGAGGCTGACCGTCAGCGCCAGGGCCTGGTGCTTTCATGCTCGGCGCTCAAGCGCAGCTACCGCGACATGTTGCGCGCGGGCTCGGACCGCCTGCGTTTCGTCTTCCTGCACGGCGATGCCGCCGTGTTGGCCAAGCGCATGGCCGCCCGCACGCGCCATTACATGCCGGCCTCGCTGCTGGACAGCCAGCTGGCCACGCTCGAGCCGCCCGCGCCCGACGAAAATGCGTTGGCCTTCGACGTGACGCAGGCGACCGAGGTTGTCGTTGCATCCGTCGTGGCTTCGCTGCAACTGCCCCCCTAATGAGCATCGACCCGAGGCGCCTCCGGCCTGATGTCCGGCAGCGTGAACGGGCCACCCCGAAATTCACACAGGACTCCCCATGACGACGTTCACCAAAGTCACGCTTTTCACCGACACCGATGGCCGCGCCCGCTTCCGCGAGGACGCCATCGAACTCACCGAAGGCAGCCCGCAGGCGATGTTGTCGCCATTGATGGCGACCGGCGGCTTCCAGGTCCGGCACAGCCCGGTCGGCTTTCGCAGCCAGTTCCACGTGAGCGTGACGCCGCAGTGGGTGGTGATCCTGAGCGGGCAGATGGAGATCGGACTGCAGGACGGCAGCAGCCGTGTCTTCAAGCCGGGTGAACACTTCTATTCCGTCGACACCTTGCCCGAAGGCGCGAGCTTCGATGCCAAGTTGCATGGCCACTGGAGCCGCCAGGTCGGAGACGAGCCGCTGGTGACGATGTTCGTGCGCGCCTGAGCCCCGAACGGCGCACCAACGCAAAAAGGGCGCCGAAAAGGCGCCCTTTGTCATTCAGCCGGAAGTTCAGCGGCCGAAGGGACCGCGCGAGCCGCCGCCCGGGCCGCGGGAACCACCGCCACCGCTGCGGCCACCGCCACCGCCGTAACCGCCGCCGCCGCCACCACTGCGGTTGCCGCCGTAGCCGCCACCGCCACGACGACCGCCGGCCGACATGCTGTCCACGCTGGTGCGCATCGGGTCGGGCTGGCCACCAGGCGCGCGTGCCACCGGCGTGGCATGGCCGCCCATCGAAGCCGAACGCGTGTGGTCGGGCTGCAGGCCGCCGTAAGCGCCACCGCCATTGCCACCGCCACCGTAGCCGCCACCACCGGTGCGTGCGCCGCCACCACCATTCGGCCGGCCACCACGGCCGCCTTGTGGCGGACGCGGGCCTTGGGAACGCGGCGGCTGGCCGTCGCCGGCCGGGGCCGAGCGTTGGCCGCCGCGCGGTGCATTGCGGCCACCGCCACCACCACCGTTACCACCGCGGCCTGCGCCGTCGCCTTGTGCGCCCTTGTTTTCACGCACACGCTGCAGCATTTCGGTGCGGGCGGCCTTGGCGGCGGCCTGCATCACGTCGCGGCTCGGCGGCTTGCCGGCGCCGCCCCAGATGGTCTGGCGGCCCATGGCGATCGGCTCGGCCTTCTCGCCGGGCTCGGGCATGAAGCCTTCGATGACCTGCACCGGGATCTCGCGCTTGGTGAAGCGTTCGATGTCCTGCATGAAACCTTCTTCGTCGAGGCACACCAGGTTCACGGCTGCGCCTTCGGCACCCGCGCGGCCGGTGCGGCCGATGCGGTGCACGTAGTCTTCGCAGACGTTCGGAATTTCGTAGTTGACGACGTGCGGCAGGTCATCGATGTCGATGCCGCGCGCGGCGATGTCGGTGGCCACCAGGGCGCGGATGTCGCCGCTCTTGAAGCCCTGCAGCGCCTGTGTACGTGCCGACTGGCTCTTGTTGCCGTGCAGGGCCATGGCCTGGATGCCGTTCTTGGTCAGGAATTCGGCGACGTTGTTGGCGCCGAACTTGGTGCGGGTGAACACCAGCACCTGGCTCCAGTTGTGTTCCTGGATGATGTGGGCGAGCAGGGCCTTCTTCTTGCCGCGGCCGACCGGATGGATCACCTGGGTGATGCGCTGCACGGTGGTGTTGCGCGGCGTGACCTGCACGCTCTGCGGGTTTTTCAGCAGGGTGGCGGCGAGGTCGCGGATTTCATCGCTGAAGGTGGCCGAGAACAACAGGCTCTGCTTGTCCTTGGGCACGGCGGCCAGCACTTTCTTCACGTCATGGATGAAGCCCATGTCCAGCATGCGGTCGGCTTCGTCGAGCACCAGCATCTGCACCTGACCGAGGTCGAGCACGCCTTGCTGCATCAGGTCGAGCAGGCGGCCGGGCGTGGCCACGAGGATGTCGACACCTTTCTTGACCTTGGTGATCTGCGGGTTCATGCCCACACCGCCGAAGATGACGGTGGAAGTCAGCTCGAGGTATTTGCCGTAGGTCTGGACCGATTCCTCGACCTGGGCGGCCAGTTCGCGCGTCGGCGTAAGCACCAGCGCTCGAATGCCCTTGCCGCCGAATTTGTTCTGTGCCGGCGCGGATTCAGAGAGTCGCTGCAGCAGGGGGAGGGTGAAGGCAGCGGTCTTGCCGGTGCCGGTCTGGGCGCCGCCGAGCAGATCGTGGCCGGCGAGAACGACGGGGATGGCCTGGGCCTGAATGGGGGTTGGTTCGGTATAGCCTTGCTCTTGCACGGCCTTCAGAATGGCCGGGGCCAGATTCAGTTCTTCAAAGTTCATTTTATTGCGCCCGTCCTGGGCGCTTGGACGTCTGGCCTGTCGCGCGTGTGTGAAAACACGTGCACCAATCAAAGGCCGACAGATACAAGGAGATGGACGCAAAATAGAGATTTTGGCCCCCAGCGAAACGCTGGCGTTGCAGCCAATTGGAATGCCGCAACCGGTGTATTGTCGCATGCTGGGATAATCGGCGTTCGCCCGAACAATTTCGGCTGTCTTTTCCTGTCTCTTTTCACAAAGCACCCATCAATGGCCCAGTACGTCTTTACCATGAACCGCGTCGGCAAGATCGTCCCGCCGAAGCGCCAGATCCTCAAGGACATTTCGCTCAGCTTCTTCCCCGGCGCCAAGATCGGCGTGCTCGGCACGAACGGCTCGGGCAAGTCCACCTTGCTCAAGATCATGGCCGGCGTGGACAAGGAAATCGAAGGTGAAGCCGTGCCCATGGCCGGGCTGAACATCGGTTACCTGCCGCAGGAGCCGCAACTCGACCCGACCCAGACCGTACGCGAAAGCGTCGAATCCGCCATGGGCAAGGTGTTCAGCGCCAAGGCCCGGCTGGAGGAGGTCTACACCGCCTATGGCGAGGAGGATGCCGACTTCGACGCACTCGCCGCCGAGCAGGCCGAGCTGGAAGCCATCATCGCCACCGCGGGCACGGATTCCGAGCATCAACTCGAAATTGCCGCCGACGCGCTGCGCCTGCCGCCGTGGGACGCCAACGTCGGCGTGCTCTCCGGCGGTGAAAAACGCCGTGTCGCGCTGTGCCGCCTGCTGCTGTCCAAGCCCGACATGCTGCTGCTCGACGAACCGACCAACCACTTGGACGCCGAATCGGTGGACTGGCTGGAGCAGTTCCTGCAGCGTTATTCCGGCACCGTGGTGGCCATCACCCACGATCGCTACTTCCTCGACAACGCCGCCGAATGGATTCTGGAACTCGACCGTGGCTCCGGCATCCCGTACAAGGGCAACTACAGCGACTGGCTCACGCAGAAGCAGGCCCGGCTGGAGCAGGAACAGAAGGGCGAGGAATCGCGCGCCAAGGCCTTGAAGAAGGAACTGGAATGGTCGCGCCAGAACCCCAAGGCGCGCCAGGCCAAGAGCAAGGCGCGTCTGGCCCGCTTCGAGGAACTCTCGGACTTCGAATACCAGAAGCGCAACGAGACCAATGAAATCTTCATTCCCGTGGCCGAACGCCTGGGCCACGAGGTGATCGAGTTCGTCAACGTGACCAAGTCCTTCGGCGACCGCGTGCTGATCGACAACCTGAGCTTCAAGGTGCCGGCCGGTGCCATCGTCGGCATCATCGGCCCGAACGGCGCGGGCAAATCCACCTTGTTCCGCATGATCGCGGGCAAGGAGCAGCCCGACAGCGGCGAGGTCAAGATCGGCAAGACCGTGAAGATGGTCTTCGTCGACCAGAACCGCGACGAGCTCGAGAACGACAAGACCGTGTGGGAAGCCGTATCGGGCGGGCTCGACATCCTGAACGTCGGCAAGTTCCAGATGGCCAGCCGCGCCTACTGCGGCCGCTTCAACTTCAACGGCAGCGACCAGCAGAAGAAGGTTGGCATGCTGTCCGGCGGCGAACGCGGCCGGCTGCACCTGGCGCAGACCCTGATTGCCGGCGGCAACGTGCTGATGCTCGATGAACCGTCGAACGACCTCGACGTGGAAACCCTGCGCGCCCTGGAAGACGCCTTGCTCGAATTCGCCGGCACGCTGATGGTCATCAGCCATGACCGCTGGTTCCTGGACCGCATCGCGACGCACATCCTGGCCTGCGAAGGCGACAGCCAGTGGAACTTCTTCGACGGCAACTACCAGGAATACGAGGCGGACAAACGCAAGCGCCTGGGTGAAGAAGGCGCCAAGCCGAAGCGCATGCGGTTCAAGGCATTGAAGTAGCACACCCCCAAGTTGCGCACTTCGTGTCGCTCCTCCCCCTTGCAGGGGGCACAACCAGCGGCCGGGCAAAGCCCGTTCCGCGGTTGTTCTGGAATAAGTCCGGACCGTTCTTACGGGCCGTTCTTGTTTTGGAGCCGTTCGTGCTGAGCCTGTCGAAGCACCCGGTGCAGCCCGAGCGCCGTTCGGCCTGAGCTTGTCGAAGGCCCTCAGCCCCCGGTCGCCTCGGCCTCCTTCGGCCAGGTCGCCAGCAGCCGTTTCCTCACCGCATAGATGTTGTTGCGCAGCGCATAGAGCTCGTCGGTGTAGGACAGCGGCACCGCAATGCGGTGCGTCACGCGGTCGAGTTCGTCGAGCTCATCGAGCAGCGCATCGCGCTCGCCTTCTCGCGCATCCACCTTGGTTTCGATCTCGCGCAGCCGTGCGTACCAGCGGAACACGCGGCTGCGCACGCGGAACTGGTAGAGCGGCGGCACGATCTTGGACAGCGGCAGCATCAGCACCACGAGTCCGCCGAGCACCAGCCACATGCGCTCGATCAGGTTGCTCGCCCAGAACGGCAGGTACCGCTGCCAGAACGGTGGCGTGCCGTTGATGGCGCGATCGCCCTCGGCGCTCACGGGCAATTCGCTGGTGCGCGTGTTCGGGAAGTCGCGCGCGCGGTTGAACCAGCCGGCACCGCTGTGCACGCTCTGCGCGCTCTGCGCGAACAGCTGGCGCAGGGCGGGGTGCGTCTGCTCGCGCGAGATCAGCGAAGTGGTCGCGGCCAGCAGGGCCACGTCGTGCGGCGGCATGTCGGTGGCCAGGTCGACCACGCCGCGCGGCAGCGTGACGGCCGACAGGAAGGGGAAGCGCCGCGCGTAGGCGTCGCTTTGGCCGAAATCCATGAGCTGGATGCCGCGCGCGCGCAGCAGCCGCTGCACGAGCGGTGACTGCGGCGCGGACGCCAGCACGATGGCGTCGAGCCGGCCGGCGAGCAGGGCCTCGGTGGCCGGGGCCGGCTCCAGGTTCGACAGCCGCAGTGCGGTGGTCTCCATGTGGTTCGCCTTGAGCAGCCTGGCCATGATGTCGGGCACGCCGCTGCCTTGTTTGTCGACATTGACGCGCAGGCCCTTGAGCTGCGTCAAGGTCGTGAGCGTGGCGGCCTGGCCGTCGATGCGGCGCGCCGCGTCGCTGCGGTAGAACAGCCACAGCGGTTCGTAGAACAGGCTGCCCAGCGAGACCAGGCCGGCCTCTTCGTCGGCCACCGGATCGGCGCTGCCACCACGCACGAAGCCCACGTCGGCCTCGCCGTTGCGCAGCATCTGCAGGTTGTCGGCCGCGCCGTCGGTGGCTTTGAGCACCACCTCGATGCCGTCGGCCTTCAGCGCGTCGGCGTAGCGCTTGCCGAACGCGGCATAGGCGCTGCCGGCCGGGCCGGTGGCGAGGGTGACCTTTTTCGGCGGCTGCGGATCGAGGTACCAATAGGCTGCGACGAGCGCGCCGATGACGATGAACACCACCGGGCCTGCCGAGACAATCAGATCGCGCACGGACAACAGGATCAGTTTGAGGGTTTTGGGCATGGGCATCAGATCTCGAAAAATACCGCCGGCTGCGCATGATCGGGGCCGGTACGCCCGCGCTGCCATGCGTCGAACGCGGCCGCAGGCAGCGGCCGGCTGAACAGGTAGCCCTGGTAGCCGTCGCAGCCCTGCGTGGACAGGAAGGCGCGCTGCGCCTCGGTCTCGACGCCCTCGGCGATGACGGCCAGGCCCAGGCTGTGACCGAGCGCGATCACGGTGCGTGCGATGGCGGCGTCGTTGGCGTCGGTGAGCAGGTCGCGCACGAAGGACTGATCGATCTTGAGCTGGTCCAGCGGCAGGCGCTTGAGGTAGGACAACGAGGAATAACCGGTGCCGAAATCGTCGAGCGAGAACCCCACACCGTGCGCCTTCAGCAGGTTCATCTTGGCGATGGTGTCCTCGACGTCGTTGAGCAGCAGGCTTTCGGTGAGTTCGATCTTCAGCCGGCACGCGCCCGTGTCCGCTTCCATGCTGCGCACCAGCGCCAACACGTGTTCGGCGAAATCCTGCTGGCGGAACTGGCGCGCGCTCACGTTGACGGACAGGGTCAGTGCGCGCGTGGCCGCGTAGGCGGACCAGGCCTTCAACTGCGCGCAAGCGGTCTTCAACACCCATTCACCCAGCGGCAGGATCAGCCCGGTCTCTTCGGCCACGGGAATGAACTCGGCCGGCGAGATGGCGCCGCGCTCCGGATGCTGCCAGCGCAGCAGGGCTTCCGCGCCGACGGTGCGGCCGCTGCCGTCGATCTGCGGCTGGTAATGCAGCGTGAACTGCTGTTCGACCAGGCCGCGCCGGATGTCGGACTCGAGCGAGACGCGCGCGTTCACCGCGGCCTGCATGCCGGGGTTGAAGAAGCGCAGCGCATTGCGCCCGGCGGCCTTGGCCTGGTACATAGCGAGGTCGGCGTGTTTCAGCACCTCGTCGGTGGTTTCGTGGCTGCCGCTGTAGATGGCCACGCCGATGCTGGGGGTGATGTGGTATTCGCGGCCAGCCAGCGCATAGGGCAGGTTCAGCGCCGCGAGGATCTTGTCGCCAAGCAGCCGAGCCTGGGCGGCGGCGGCTTCGCGCAGCGGATCGAGGCCTTCGATCATCACCACGAATTCATCGCCGCCCAGCCGGGCGACGGTGTCGGCTTCGCGCACGCTGAGGCTCAAGCGTTCGGCAACCTGCTGCAGCAGCAGGTCGCCCATGTCGTGGCCCAGCGTGTCGTTCAGCGTCTTGAAATTGTCCAGGTCGATGAACTGCAGCGCGCCGCAATGGTGGTTGCGGGCACTCGCCAGCAGGGACTGTCGCAGCCGGTCCAGCAACAGGCGCCGGTTGGGCAGTTGGGTCAGCGCGTCGTAGAACGCGAGGTTGCGGATCTCGTCCTCGGTGGCCTTGCGTTCGCTGAAATCGGCGAAGGTGTTGACGTAATGGGTGATCGCGCCGTCCTCGGCGCGCACCGCCGTCACGGTGCGCATGTCGGGGTAGATCTCGCCGTTCTTGCGCCGGTTCCAGACCTCGCCGCGCCAGGCGCCGGTGGCCGTTACCGTGGCCCACATCTTCTCGTAGAAGGCGCTTTCGTGGCGGCCGGAGTTGAGGAAGTTCAGGCTGCGGCCGATCGCGTCCTGGGCGCTGTAGCCGGTGATCGCGGTGAAAGACGGGTTCACGCGCACGATGAGCTTGTCGGTACCGGTGATGGCCATGCCCTGCTGCGCGTCGAAGGCCGTGGCCGCCACGCGCAGGTCCGACTCGGCCTGTTTCGGCTTTGTGATGTCGCGCGCCAGCACGATGAACCGCGGCTCGCCGCCAGCCGACTCCTGCGCGTCCCGCTTGTGCGCCACCGAGAACTCGAACCAGCTCGCGCGGGCGTCTCCGGGTCGCGTGACTTCGATCTGGTGCCCTTCGGACCGGCCGTGCCGCAGCGCCTGCGCCAACGCAGCCAGCACGGTCTGGGCGGCCGCGGCCGGCAGCACTTGGTCGGCGCGTCGGCCCACCAGCCGGCCGCGTTGCGCCGTGCCGAACTCGCCGGCCGGCGCGCGGAAGTCGTGGCAGGTGCCGTCCAGGCCGAGCTCGAAAATCAGGTCGGGTATCGCGTCGAGCGTGGCTTGCAGGCGGTTTTGCGTGGCGAAGATTTCGCTGGTGCGTTCCGTGACCAGGGCCTCCAGGCCCCGGCCTTGGGCGCGCAGCGTGGCCAGCAGCTTGGTGAGGTAGGCCAGCAGCAGGCACACCGCCAGGGCCATGGCCGATTGTGTGGCCAGGCCGGCCGGGTCGCTCCAGCCGTGCGTGGGCGCGCCGCTGAGCACCCACAGCCCCCCCGGTGGATGCACGGTGCGGCCCACCGGATCGATGAGGGTGTGCGTGGGCGAGGCCGCGATGAGCTGTTTCGACTGCGTATCGGGATGCACGCGCCACAGTTCGTAGTCCACACCCTGTTCGACGAGTTGCGCCAGCCGCGCCCCTTCGAGCGCCTGTGGAAAGCGGATGACCACGTAGGCGAAGCCCCAGAAGGCAAGCCGCCCCTCGCCGTCGGGCAGGTAGATCGGCTGGCGGCCCACGGCCCCGAGGCCGCCCTGCACCAGGTTCAGCGGCCCGGCCAGCGTGAGTTCGCCGCTTTCGAGCGCGGCGAAGGCGTCCTTCTTCTGCACGGGATCCTTGAACAGGTCGAAGCCGATCGAGCGTTCGTTGCCGGCCTTGGGCACGACGTAGCGCACCACGCCGCCCGGCGCGAGGCCGAGGATCGATGCGCCCGGGTACAGCGGCATCATCTCGGTGGCGACCCGGTCGAAATCGTCGATGGCGCCGCGTCGTTGCCGCACCATCTCCGCCAAAGCCTGGGTGCTGGACAATGCGCGCTCGACCAGGGTCTGGATGGCCACCGCATGGTCGCCGACCAGGGCCGTGACACGGTTCCGCTCCCGTTGCAGGCGGCTCTCTTCAAGATGGGCGATGAGCAAGCCCGACAGCGCGGCCGACAACAGCAGCACCAGCCAGGGCAGGACCCGTGCAAGGGCGAGATCGGACGCGGCGACGGCCACCGGCGCGCGGCTGGGCGTGTGCGACGGCCGCAGGGAGCGCCAGAACGAGGAGGGCTGCATCAGCGCGGGCCGCCCGCACCTGTCGGGCGAGGGCCGCGCAGGGCGCCGATGTCATGTGCCGCTGGCCAGTGCATGCCATCCACAGTGATCGCGCGCGCGGCCAGGATGGCCCGGACCACCGCACGTGCCGTGACCTCGGCGACCAGCACGCTGAGGGTTGTCATGTCCGACGTCCGTCCCGACGCGCCGGTACCGAGCGCGAACATCGTGTCGCCGTCCAGCATGGTGTGCACGGGGTTGATGCTGCGGGCGAGGCCGTCGTGCGCCACCTGGGCCAGGCGATGTGCCTGTGCCTTGGTCAGGACCGCGTCGGTGGCGACCACGCCGATGGTGGTGTTGGTGCCGGCCAGCGGCGAGCTGGGCGGCAGGCCGGCGAGCACCGCGCGGCGGGTGTCGAGCAGGCCCGTGCCGTCCGGCGTGCGGGCGCCGGCGACGACCTGGGCCGTGTCGGGATCGATCACGTCGCCGACCGCGTTGCAGGCCACGAGCGCCCCGACCGTGACGCCGTCCACCCGCAAGGATGCCGTACCGATGCCGCCTTTCATCGCGCGCCCGAGGCCATAGAGCTTGCCCACCAGCGCGCCGGCGCCCGCGCCCACATTGCCTTCCGCCGGTGCGGCGCGGCTGGCATCCACGCAGGCCTGGTAGCCGGCGGCGGCGTCGGGCCGGATGTGCGTATCACCGACGTGCAGGTCGAACAGCACCGCCGCCGGCACGATCGGCACCAGCCCACGGCCGACCACCAGGCCGATACCCTGTTCCTCGAGCCAGCGCATCACGCCGCTGGCCGCATCCAGGCCCCAGGCACTGCCGCCGCAGAGTGCGACGGCATGGACCTTCTGCACCAGGTTGCTCGGATGCAGCAGTTCCGTCTCGCGCGTGCCCGGCGCTGCGCCACGCACGTCCACGCCTGCGACCGCACCATCGCGCGCGATGACCACGCTGCAGCCCGTGGGGCGGCCGGTGTGCGTGAACTGCCCGACTTCGATGCCGGCGACGTCGGTGATCGCGCCCGCGGATGCGGGTGGCTGGCTGGGCAAGGGGATCTCGGTGGGGCGCTGGGGCATGGGCGTGGATTATCGCCCCTGGTGCGGGCCTGGCTCCGGTGCCGAGGACCGCCGATCCGACTAGTGCGCGTGGCCGGCGTGCGCGGTGTCGTGGTCGTGCACAGCGGTGGGGCGGGGGGGCGGCATGGCCTGCGGCTGATGCGCGCCGGGGCCGCCGCGCATCAGCCGCAGGCCGTTGGCCACGACCAGGAGGCTGGCGCCCATGTCGGCGAACACGGCCATCCACATGCTGGCCGTGCCGAACACCGCGAGCGCGAAGAAAACCAGTTTGATGCCGATCGCGATGACGATGTTCTGCCACAACACGGCATGGGCGCGACGCGAGAACGCGATGGTGGTGGCGATGCGGCGCAGGTCGTCGGTCATGATCACCACGTCGGCGGCTTCCATGGCAATGTCGGTGCCGGCGCCGCCCATGGCGAAACCGATGTCGGCCCGGGCCAGTGCCGGCGCGTCGTTGATGCCGTCGCCCACCATGGCGGTCGGGCCGTAGCGGCGCTGCATGTCCTCGATAGCGGCGAGCTTGTCTTCAGGCAGCAGCTGGCCACGTGCATCCTGGATGCCGGCCTGTTGCGCCACGTGGCGGGCGGTGGCGGCGTTGTCGCCGGTCAGCATCACCGGCGTGACGCCCATGGCCTGAAGTTCGGCCACGGCGGCGCGCGAAGAGGGCTTGATCGTGTCGGCCACGGCGAACACGGCCAGCGGCAAGCCATCGGTCGTGAGCAGGCTCACCGAATGGCCATCGGCCTCGTACCTGGCGAGCCATGCCTGCAGGCCGGCCGCGCCCGGCGCGCTCAGCAGCCGCTGATTGCCGAGCGCGAAGACACGGCCGCGCAGCGCACCCTGCACGCCCCGGCCGGGCAGGGCGGTGAAGTCCTCGACGGCTTCGTGTGCCGCTGGCAGGCCGCCTGCGATGGCGCGCGAGACCGGATGGTCGGACCGGGCCGCCAGGCTCGACGCCAGCAAGGCCAGATCGTCGCGCGACCACTGGCCCGCGTCCAACGCCTGCCAGTCCACCAGGCGTGGCTTGCCTTCGGTGAGTGTGCCGGTCTTGTCCAGCGCCACGGCCTTGAGTTTGCGCGCCTCCTCGAGGTAGACACCCCCCTTGATCAGGATGCCGCGTCGCGCGGCCGCCGTGAGCCCGCTGACCACCGTGACCGGCGTGGCGATCACTAGCGCGCACGGGCAGGCGATCACCAGCAGCACCAGCGCCTTGTACAGCGCCGCGGCCCAGGCCCAATCGAAGAAGAGTGGTGGCACGATCGCCACGGCGAGTGCGAGCCCGAACACGGCCGGCGTGTAGACGGCGGCGAAGCGGTCCACGAAGCGCTGCGTCGGCGCCCGGCTGCCCTGGGCTTCTTCCACCGCGTGGATGATGCGCGCCAGGGTGGAGTTTCCGGCTTCGGCCGTCACGCGGAATTCGAGCCCGCCGGAGGTGTTGACGGTGCCGGCGAAGACGGGGTCGCCCGCGGACTTCTCGACCGGGATGCTTTCGCCGGTGACGGCCGACTGGTCGACCGCGCTGCGGCCATCGGTGACCGCACCGTCGAGTGCGATGCGTTCGCCGGGCTTCACGCGCACGATGGCACCGAGGGCGACGGAACGCGCCGGCGTGGCCTGCCAGCGGCCGTCGGCCTGGCGTACTTCGGCGGTCTCCGGCGCAAGCGCCAGCAGGCCCTGGATCGCGCCGCGCGCACCATCGACCGCCCGGGCTTCGATCATCTCCGCGATGG
The DNA here is from genome assembly GCF_001955695.1 of Rhodoferax koreense. NCBI lineage: Bacteria > Pseudomonadati > Pseudomonadota > Betaproteobacteria > Burkholderiales > Comamonadaceae > Rhodoferax > Rhodoferax koreensis. The sequence continues at coordinate 2,873,219 of NZ_CP019236.1, forward strand.
CGTAGAGCGCCATCACCATCGCCGCCTCGGGCCACTCGCCCAGCAGGAAGGCGCCGGTCACCGCCACGCTCATGAGCGCGTTGATGTTGAGGCGCAGATGCCGCAGTGCGACCAGGCCCTTCTGGTAGGTTTCCACGCCGGCGAGCCAGATCGCCACGGCGGCCACGGCCATGCCGGCCAGCTTCCAGGGCAGGGCGTCCGGTGCAAAGAACGCGACGGCTTCGGCGGCGATGGCCAGCCCGAGTGCGGTGGCCAGGCGCATGGTGCCGCCGGCCATGCCGGCGCCATGTTCGTGCAGATGGCCTTGCGGCGCATCGGCTTCGGCGGATTGCCGCTGCGGGTCGTAACCGGCCTTGCGGATCGCGTCGAGCGCGGGCGGCAGCGCGGCCTCTTCCGCATCGATGACCAAGGTGCGGGCACCGAGATGGAAACGCAGGCTGCGGATACCCGCCAGCGGTTCGAGCACCCGGCGGATGTCGGACTCCTCGGCGGCGCAGTCCATGCTCGCGATGCGGAAGGCCTGGCCGCGTTCGTCGGCGCCCGGCTTGAAGCCCGCCGCTGGCGCCAGGGATGGCGCGCAGCAGTCGTGGTCGTGTCCGGCATGTGGATGGGTGGTCATTCGGCGTATTCCTGGTAAGGCCTTGATTGGAAACCCTGAAGTCGCTAGAGGGTCAAGTCCTATACTGAAGCAAGGCTTTAGGAGCAGCAACATGCGCATCAAGGAACTCGGCCAGGCCACCGGCGTCGAGGTCGAAACCATCCGTTTCTACGAGAAGGAAGGCCTGCTGCCGGCGCCGGCTCGCAGCGACAACGGTTACCGCGACTACACGGCGGCCCACCTCGAACGGCTGGCCTTCGTGCGGCACTGCCGCGCGCTGGACATGCCGTTGTCCGACGTGAAGCGCCTGCTCGACCTGAGCGATGCGCCGGCTGGCGATTGCGCCGACGTCGACCGGCTGGTGGACGCTCAACTCGCCCGCGTGCGCGCCCGGCTGCAAAGCATGCAGGCGTTGGAAAAACAATTGGTGCAGCTGCGTTCGCTGTGCAGCGGGGAACACGGCCAGGGCGAATGCGGCATCCTGCATGAGCTCGTGGCGGCGGCACACGGCGAAGCCTGCGCCTGCCACGTGACGGCCTGAGCGCCGGGGCTTTTCTTTTCTCCGTTAACGGTTGCGCGACTTCATCGCGCGTTCCACTTCGCGTTTGCCTTCGCGGTCCTTGATGGTGTCGCGCTTGTCGTGTTCGGCCTTGCCCTTGGCCAGCGCGATCTCGCACTTGACCTTGCCCGCTTTCCAGTGCAGGTTCAGCGGCACCAGGGTGTAGCCCTTCTGGTCCACCTTGACGATCAGCTTCTTGATCTCTTCCTTGTGCAGCAGCAGCTTCTTGGTGCGCACCGCATCGGGAGTGATGTGCGTCGAGGCGCTTTTAAGCGGATTGATCTGGCAGCCGATGACGAACAGCTCGCCATCGCGCACCACCACGTAGCCATCGGTGAGCTGCACCTTGCCTTCGCGCAGCGCCTTGACCTCCCAGCCTTCGAGCACGAGCCCGGCTTCGAAACGTTCCTCGAAGAAATAGTTGTAGGCGGCCTTCTTGTTGTCGGCAATGCGGGAAGAGGTATCAGGTTTCTTGGCCATGGGGTCACAGTTGGGGGCGTCGGGCAATTCGGCAAGGCTTGTCTACAATCCCGCGCAGCCTTGCATTCTATGAAAAACGTTCATAAGTCCGTCCTGATCTGGTACAGCCCCGAAGAAATGTTCGCCCTCGTGACAGCGGTGGACAAATACCCGGAGTTTCTGCCCTGGTGCGACCGTGCGGCCGTGTTGAGCACCGACACCGAGGGCATGACGGCCGAAGTCGGCATCGCCTTCAGCGGCCTGCGTCAGACCTTCACCACGCGCAACACCCACGTTCCAGGCCGCCAGGTGACGATGAAACTGGTCAAGGGACCGTTCTCGAAACTCGACGGCGTTTGGACCTTCGCCCCGGTGGGCGACGGCCAGCAGCGCGCCTGCCGGGTGGAACTCCAGCTCAACTACGGCTTCGACAACATCGCGCTGTCGGCACTGGTCGGCCCGGTGTTCGACCGCATCGCCGGCAGCCTGGTGGATGCCTTCGTGAAGCGCGCCGAACAGGTCTACGGCTGACTGCCATGGCTGGCGACACGCCCCGCCTCCACGTCGCCGTCGTGTACGCGGCGGCACCGAGGCAAGTGGTCGAACTCGAAGTGACGCTGCACGATGGGGCTTGCGTGCAGGACGCGCTGGCGCACCCGGCGGTGTCGAGCGCGTTGGCCGCGGCCGGGCTTTCGCCGGGCCGGATCGGCATCTGGGGGCGCCAGGTCGAAGGCCGGCAGCGTCTGAAAGAGGGCGATCGCGTCGAGGTGTACCGGCCGCTGCTCGTCGATCCGAAGACAGCCCGGCGCGAACGTTTTGCCACCCAGGGCGCGCGCGCAACCGGCCTGTTCGCCAAGAAACGTGCTGGCGCCAAGGCCGGCTACTGACCGGCCGGTCAGCGGCAGTCCGCCGCGATGATCTCCTGGAGCCGCTTGGTTTCGGCGGCACGCGCCGCATCGTCCAGGATTTCGCGTTCGCCCTGGGCATTGGTGCGCGCGATGCGCAGACCGGAATCGAAGGACGCCTTGGCCTGGCGTGAACGGGTGCAGTTTTCCGCGCGCGCGGCGGCGATCCTGGCTTCCTCCGCCTTCTTCTTGGCGGCCTCGGCCTCCTCGGCCAGTTTTTTCTTCTCTTCGAGCGCCGGGTCCGTGCCCTTCGCCTGGGGCGCGGCGGGCGTGGCGGCGGCATCCACGGCGACCGGCGGCGGAGCAGGGCGGTTGCCGCCCGGCCGGCGCAGGATGTTCTTGTCGGGAATGTCGGACGGCGGTGCGCGGTCGCTGAACACCTTGTTGCCATCCTTGTCCACCCACTGCCATTGGGCCGACGCCGCTAGGGCGAAACCGAGGCCGGCGGTCAGGACGAGGGTCTTGAAAAGCTGCATCCAGTCAGTTTAGCGCCGGGGGCGTCGGATGAACATGCCGCAGCCTGCGCGATTTGCGCTTTATCCGAAAAGACTTTGCTGGAAACGGTTACAAGGCGTAGGCGGATGTGTCGCGCCTCGCGCCCTAGTACAATCGGTCTTTTGGAGCTTTGATCTATGCGCCTGCTAGGAAAAGCGCTCACCTTCGACGACGTGTTGCTGGTGCCTGCGTTCTCCCAAGTCCTTCCCAAGGACACCTCCCTTGCGACCCGTCTGTCGCGCAACATCACCCTGAACCTGCCGCTCGTGTCCGCCGCCATGGACACCGTCACCGAAGCTCGCCTGGCGATCGCCATCGCGCAGGAGGGCGGCATGGGCATCGTGCACAAGAACCTCACCGCGCAGCAGCAGGCCGCCGAAGTGGCCAAGGTCAAGCGCTACGAATCCGGCGTGTTGCGCGATCCGGTCATCATCACGCCGACACACACCGTACGCCAGGTCATCGACATGGCCGCGCAACTCGGCATTTCCGGTTTCCCGGTGTGCGACGGCGGCAAGGTGGTCGGCATCGTCACCAGCCGCGACCTGCGCTTCGAGACGCGCTACGACGTGCCGGTGAGCGAAATCATGACGCCGCGCGAGAAGCTCGTCACGGTGAAGGAAGGCGCCTCGCTCGCCGAAGCCAAGGCCCTGCTGAACAAGTCGAAGCTCGAACGGCTGCTGGTCGTCAACGAAGCCTTCGAGCTGAAGGGCCTGATCACCGTCAAGGACATCACCAAGCAGACCAGCTTCCCCAATGCGGCGCGCGATGCCCGGGGCCAGTTGCGCGTGGGCGCGGCGGTCGGGGTGGGTGACGGCACCGAAGAACGCGTCGAAGCGCTGGTGCGTGCCGGCGTCGATGCCATCGTGGTCGATACGGCGCATGGCCACAGCAAGGGCGTGATCGAACGCGTGCGCTGGGTCAAGCAGAACTATCCCAACGTCGATGTGATCGGCGGCAATATCGCCACCGGCGCGGCCGCCCTGGCGCTGGCCGAGGCCGGTGCAGACGCGGTGAAGGTCGGCATCGGCCCCGGCAGCATCTGCACCACGCGCATGGTGGCGGGCGTCGGCGTGCCGCAGATCATGGCCATCGACAACGTGGCCACGGCCCTGCGCGGCAGCGGCGTGCCCCTGATCGCCGACGGCGGCGTGCGCTACAGCGGCGACATCGCCAAGGCCATCGCCGCGGGCGCCAGCACCGTGATGATGGGCGGCATGTTCGCCGGCACCGAGGAAGCGCCCGGTGAAGTGATCCTGTTCCAGGGCCGCAGCTACAAGAGCTACCGCGGCATGGGCAGCATCGGCGCCATGCAGCAGGGCAGTGCCGACCGCTACTTCCAGGAGTCGACGACGGGCAACCCCAACACGGACAAGCTCGTGCCAGAAGGCATCGAAGGCCGCGTGCCCTACAAGGGCTCGCTCGTGTCTATCATCTACCAGATGGCCGGCGGCGTGCGCGCGAGCATGGGTTACTGCGGTTGCGCCACCATTGACGAAATGAAGGAGAAAGCGGAATTCGTCGAGATCACCTCGGCAGGAATTCGCGAAAGCCACGTGCATGACGTGCAGATCACCAAGGAAGCTCCCAACTATCGGGCAGAATGAGTTTGCGGTGTATACCGTTTTCTCGTTAACCAGAAGGAGTATTTGATGGGAATGATCTCGTTTTTGAAGGAAGCCGGCGAAAAACTGTTCGGCAAGTCCCCGGAGATTGCCGCCGTGGTGGCGGAGCCGAGCAATGCCGAGAAGGTCGCAGCCGCCAACGCTGCGGCGGCCAACGCCATCGGCAGCTACATCCGTGCCCAGAATCTGCCTGCGGACCAGCTGACCATCACCTTCGACGGCGCGACCCAGTTCGTCACCGTCGCGGGCACGGTGGCCGACCAGGCGACGAAGGAAAAGATCGTGCTGTGCTGCGGCAACGTGCAGAACGTGGCCGGGGTGAATGACCAGATCGAGACCAGCCAACCCGCTGACGCCTCGCAATACCACTTGGTCGAACGCGGCGACACGCTGAGCGCCATTGCCAAGAAGTTCTACGGCAACGCGAACGCCTATCCGACGATCTTCGAAGCCAACAAGCCGATGCTGAGCGACCCCGACAAGATCTACCCAGGGCAATTGCTGCGGATTCCGCCGCAGGCCTGAAACCAGGTTCCAGTTCCGTCCCGGGCAGCCCTGCTGCCCGTTTTTCATTTTTGACCATGCAACATCAAAAAATCCTCATCCTCGACTTCGGCTCCCAGGTCACACAGCTGATCGCGCGGCGCGTGCGCGAAGCCCAAGTGTTTTGCGAGGTCCATCCCTGCGACGTCAGCGAGGAATGGATTCGTGAGTACGCCAAGGATGGCCAGCTCAAGGGCGTGATCCTGTCGGGCAGCCACGCGAGCGTGTACGAAGACACGACAGACAAGGCGCCGCAACTGATCTTCGATCTGGGCGTGCCGGTGCTCGGCATCTGCTACGGCATGCAGACCATGGCCTACCAGCTCGGCGGCAAGGTCGAGGGCGGACACAAGCGCGAATTCGGTTTCGCCGAAGTGCGTGCGCATGGTCACACCAAGCTGCTTGAAGGCATCCAGGATTTCGCCACCGGCGACGGCCATGGCATGCTCAACGTCTGGATGAGCCATGGCGACAAGGTGGTCGAGTTGCCGCCCGGCTTCAAGCTCATGGCCAGCACGCCGAGCTGCCCGATCGCCGGCATGGCAGACGAGGCCCGCGGCTTCTACGCCGTGCAGTTCCATCCCGAAGTCACCCACACGGCGCAGGGCAAGGCCTTGCTGGAGCGTTTCGTGCTGCGCATCTGCGGCACGCGTGCGGACTGGATCATGGGCGACTACATCGAGGAGGCTGTCGCCAGGATTCGCGAACAGGTGGGCGACGAGGAAGTCATCCTCGGCCTGTCCGGTGGCGTCGATTCCAGCGTGGCGGCCGCGCTGATCCACCGCGCGATCGGCGACCAGCTCACCTGCGTCTTCGTCGACCACGGCCTGCTGCGGCTGAACGAGGGCGACATGGTGATGGAGATGTTCGTCGGCAAGCTGCATGCGAAGGTCATCCGCGCCGATGCAAGCGAGTTGTTCCTCGGCAAGCTGGCCGGCGTGAGCGATCCGGAAGCCAAGCGCAAGATCATCGGCGGCGAGTTCGTGACCGTGTTCAAGGAAGAAGCCGCCAAGCTGAAGGCCGGCACCGGCGGCCACAAGGGCGCGACCTTCCTGGCCCAGGGCACGATCTACCCGGACGTGATCGAATCCGGTGGCGGCAAGAGCAAGAAGGCCGTCACCATCAAGAGCCACCACAACGTCGGCGGCCTGCCCGAGCAACTCGGCCTGAAGCTGCTCGAGCCGTTGCGTGAACTGTTCAAGGACGAAGTGCGCGAACTCGGCGTGGCGCTCGGCCTGCCGCCGGAGATGGTCTACCGCCACCCGTTCCCCGGCCCTGGCCTGGGCGTGCGCATCCTGGGCGAGGTGAAGAAGGAATACGCGGACCTGCTGCGCCGCGCCGATGCCATCTTCATCGAAGAGCTGCGCAACTTCCGCGACGAGGCCACGGGCAAGAGCTGGTATGAGCTCACGAGCCAGGCTTTCACGGTGTTCCTGCCCGTGAAGAGCGTGGGCGTGATGGGCGACGGCCGTACTTATGACTACGTGGTTGCACTGCGCGCCGTGCAGACCAGCGACTTCATGACGGCCGACTGGGCCGAGCTGCCCTACGCACTGCTGAAGAAGGTGTCCGGCCGCATCATCAACGAAGTTCGAGGCATCAACCGGGTCACTTACGACGTGAGCAGCAAGCCACCTGCCACCATCGAGTGGGAGTAGGGGTAAAGCCCTTCTTCAAATCATCGGCTTGCGAGGCAAGTCGATGATGCGCGAGCTGCTTGCCGTTGATTTCGTCACTGTACGGCCAGTGTCAGCGTCAGGCCATTTCTGCGTTCGAAGGCTCGAATGCGGTCAATCAGGTCTTCGTTCAGCCGTTGGCCGGCCGACAACAGCAGTACGCCCTCGGGTGACATGAAATCCTCTGTCAACGTCTGGCCAGCGCGCAGTTCCGCGGTGCGCAGGCGCAGCGACGGCGCGCTCGGGCTGGGTGGCGCGGCCGAAAACAGGCCTGCGAAGGCATCGATGACGTTCGGGTCGAACCGGCTTCCGCGCCCGGCGATCACGGCGCGGCGGGCATCGAGCGGGCTCTGCGCCTGGCCATCGATGCGGCCGCTGCGCAAGTCCTCGTAGGTATCCGCCACCGCCAGGATGCGGGCGCCGAGCGGGATCGCCGCGCCACACAGTCCGTCCGGGAAACCTCGTCCGTCCCAACGCTCGTGATGGGAGCGGATCAGCGGTGCGACACCCTGCATGTCGTCGCTGGCCAGCAGGGCCTGCTCGCCGAGCACCGGGTGCAGCCGGTAACGGCGCAGTTCGTCGCCGCCGAGCCGGTGCAGTGGCCGCGTCAGCACCGCGTCGCTGAGGCCGATGTGGCCGATGTCGTGCAGCAGCGCGGCAATCGGCAGATCGCGCGCGGCTTCGGCATCGAGCGCCATGACTTGCGCAATGCGGCGCGCCAGATCGGCGACCTGGCGCGCGTGCCCGACCTGGGCGCTATCGCGCAACTCGATCAACGCAGTGAAGGCTTTGATCGAGGTCAGGTAGTTGCGCTTGAGCCGCCCGTTGGCGGTGGCCAGTTCCTCGGTGCGCAGGGCGACGCGGGTTTCCAGTCCCGCGTTCATCGCCTTCAGTTCGTCGTTCTGCCGTTGGGTAAGCCGCTCGAGGGCGTCTTTGTCGGCTTCGAGTTGCTGCCGTTCGGCGACTTGGCGCAGGGTGAGCACCAGTTCTTCGTCGTTCCAGGGTTTGGCGATGTAGCGGTGCAGCTGGCCGCGATTGATCGCGGCGATCGTCGAGTCCAGATCGGCCTGGCCCGTCAGCAGCAGCCGCGCGGTTCGCGGCCAGTTCTGGCTGACCCGTTCGAGCAGCTACACACCATTCATGTCCGGCATGCGCATGTCAGACAGCACGGCGTTGACGGGTTCGGTGGCGAGCAGCGCCAGCGCCGCTTGCGCATGTCCAGCCGTCAGGATGCGCCAGCCCGTGGCGCGGAACACCCGCCGCAGTGCGGCCAGGATGTTCGGCTCGTCGTCGACGGCGAGCAGCGTCCAGGGCGGGTTGGCGGCCGTCATGCCGCGACACCTTCGGCGAGCGGGCGCCGCACCGGAAGCGTGACGCGAAAGCACGCGCCGCGGCCCGGTTCGCTGCGCACGTCGATGCGGCCCTGGTGCTTCTGCACGATGCCATAGGCCAGCGACAGGCCCAGGCCGGTGCCGCGGCCCACCGGCTTCGTGGTGAAGAAGGGGTCGAAGACACGCGGCAGGTGTTCGGGCGCGATGCCGCAACCGTCGTCCTCCACCTCGATCCAGACCTCGTTCCCGGCGGTGCCGCTGCGCACGACGATCAGGCCGCGCTCCGGGCCGACCGCATGGGCCGCGTTCACCAGCAGGTTGAGGAACACCTGGTTGAGCTCCGATGGCAGGCATTCGATATCGGGCAAGGCGCCGTATTCGCGGCGAACGTCGGCCCGGTACTTGATCTCGTTGGCGACGATGTTCAGCGTCGAGTCGATGCCCTGGTGCAGCGCGGCCCACACCCACTCCTGACGGGTGTCGGCACGCGAGAAGTCCTTGAGATCCTGGACGATCTTGCGCACGCGCGACAGCCCTTCCTTCGACTCGCCCATCAGCATCGGAATGTCCTGTTTCAGGTAGTCGAGCTCGACGCGCGTGCGCAATGCCGCCAGGCGCGTTGCGACGGCGCTGCCGGCCAGCGCCGCTTCGGCCTGCTCGTAGGCTTCGAGCATCTCGAACAGGCGCTCGAGATAGGTTTCCAGCGTGCCGAAGTTCGAGAACACGTAGCCGATCGGGTTGTTGATCTCGTGCGCTACGCCGGCGGCGAGCTGCCCGATCGACGCCAGCCGTTCGGACTGCAGCAACTGGTTCTGCGCGCTGCGCAGGCTTTCGTTCAGCGCGTGCAAGGCCTTGTTTGCGCGCTGCAGCGAGATGAGTTCGGATTCGGACATGGGCATCGGCTCAGTCAAGCAGCGCGGCGAGCCGCGTCTGCAGTTGACCGTTCAGTTCTGCCAGGTCCCTGTTCGCAGCCTGCAATTCCTGCTTGAGGTGATGGTTCTGATCGGTCATCTCCTTCAACGCAAAGGCCTCGCGCAGATGGGCTCTCAACTGCTCGTCGTCCCAGGGCTTGGCGAGAAACTTGTAGATCGCCCCCTCGTTGATCGCGTCGGTGATCGACTGCAACTCGGTGTAGCCCGACAGCACTAGCCGGATCGTGTCCGGGTACAACTGCCTGGCCCGCCGCAGCAGTTCGACGCCGGTCATGCCCGGCATGCGCTGGTCGGACAGGATCACGTCGACCTCGTGCCGTGCCAACAGCTGCAGCGCTTGTTCGGCACTGGATGCGCTGAGCACGAGCCAGCCTTCGGCGCGCAGCAGCCGGCGCAGCGCGGCGACGATGTTCTCCTCGTCGTCGACCACCAACAAGGTGCGCTGCCGCGAACGCCGGTTGAGCAGGGCGGGATCGATCTGCCGGCCGTCGCGCAGCATCGTTTCGACCGCTGCGGCCGGCAGGGCGGCGCTGAACCAGTAGCCCTGCATCTGGTCGCACTGGTTGGCCGCCAGGAGGACCGCCTGGCCTTCGCTTTCGACGCCTTCGGCGAGCACCTTCATCTGCAACTGGTGCGCCATCGTGATGATGGCGCGCGTGATCGACACGTCCTCCGCCAGCGCGGTGACGTCGGGCACCAGCGAGCGGTCGATCTTGACCACGTCCACCGGCAACCGGCGCAGGTAGCTCAGGCTCGAGTAGCCGGTGCCGAAGTCGTCGAGCGACACCTCGACGCCCAGCGTACGCAGTGCTTGCAGGTGCTGCACCGCCTGGTCGAAATTGCCGATCAGCATGCTCTCGGTGACCTCGACGCCGAACAGCCGTGGGTCGAGGCCGGCCGTGTCGAGCAGGCCTTCGATGCGACGCGCCAGCTCCGGCTGCAGCAACTGGCGCGCCGAGAGGTTGACCGCCATGCGCAGCGGTGGCAGCCCGGCGCGCTGCCAGGCCGCGGCCTGCTCGATGGCGCGGCACAACACCCAGTCGCCGATGGCGACGATCATGCCGGTCTCTTCGGCGATCGGGATGAAGCGATCCGGCGCGATGCGGCCCAGCTTGGGGTGCTGCCAGCGCAGCAAGGCCTCGACGCCGACGATGCGGCCATGCCTCAGGTCGAGCTGCGGCTGGTAGTGCAGGTCGAGTTGCTCGTCGCGCAACGCATGGCGCAGCGCGGTCTCCAGGGCCAGCCGTTCAGGGTCGTCATCGTGCGGCGCTCCCGCATAGATGCAGGCCTGATTGCGACCCAGCCGCTTGGCCTGGTGCAATGCCGCGTTGGCGCGACGCACCAGCGTGTCCGGGAGATCGCCGTCGCCTGGGGCCATGGCGATGCCGATGCTGCAGGTGACGTAGATCTCGTGTCCGTCGATCGACATCGGCCGGGCGATACCATCGAGCAGCGCCTGTGCCATGTGCTGCAACGGCGCCGAAGGGCTTGGCATCACGATCACGAATTCGTCGCCGCCGCGCCGCGCGACCAGGTCGATGCTGCGCACGGTGGCTGCGATCCGCTGTGCCGCTTCGCGGAGCACCGCGTCGCCGACTTGCGGGCCGAGGCCGTCATTGATGCGCTTGAAACGATCGAGCTCCAGCAACAGTACCGCACTCTCCGCGCTGGTCTCCAAGGTCGCGCCCAGACGCTCGTAGAGCAGCTGGCGGTTCGGCAGCCCGGTCAGTTCGTCGAACTGCAGCAATTGCCGGATGCGGCGTTCGGCGGCGCGGCGCTCGCGCAGGTCGTCGATGCAGACATGGGCGAAGGACGCTTCGTCGCTGTTCACCAGGCTGACGGAGACATCGACCGGAATCTCATGTCCTTTCTGGTGGCGAACGCTGGTCTCGAAACGCAGCGAACCCCGTTCGCACAGTTCGCGCCAGCGTAGCGGCCACTGCATCGTGTCGACCTGCGTGTCAATGTCGGGCACGCGCAGCCGTAGCAATTGCGCGTGCTCCAGACCCAGCAGGCGGCACGCCGCCGCATTGGCGTCGCGAAAGGCCCCGTCGGGCCCCACCTGCAATAGCGCGTCGTTGGCCTGTTCGACGGCATGTCGCGTGAGTTGCAACTGGTGCTGCGCCTGCTCGCGTTCGCTCACATCGCGCGCGGACGGGATCAGCCAGATCACCCGACCTTCCGGGTCGTAGAGAGGCAACAGCGAGAAGTCCATCGACAAGATGGCGCCGCTGCTGGTGGCCACACGCACGTCGAAGCGCGAGGCCTCGCCGCGCAAGGCAATGGCCAGCGCATGCTGCAGCCGCTGCCGCGAGGGCTCGCAGGCTTGCCACCAGGGGGTGGCATCGAACCGCTGGCCGAGCACCTGCTCCGGCTTGCTGCCGATGGCCTGCAATGCCGCCTGGTTGGCATAGCGCAGCACGCCGTCGGTGTCGAGCAGGCCGGCGAAGATGGACGGTCCCAGCCGGTCCAGCACCTCATGCATGGTCATCTCCGGGCCCGATGGCGTGGGATGGGTGGCCACGAGCGCCAGTTCGGCATCGCGGTGCGGCATATCCGGGAGGGCTTGTTGGTTTTGCATGCCGCCAGTGTGTCCGGCGGCCTGCGCCGGCGGCGTGTGCAGTTGCGCGCCTGGGCGACCGGATCAGATCAACGGCTGCACAAGAGCGGCTGTGCGGGGCGCGTCATCGACCAGCTGCGCCAGCGTGCGCGTGGCTCGTTCCAGTGTTGCATCCCAGGGCTGGCCACAGGTCAGCCGGATGTGATGCTGGAACTCTGCACGCGCAGAAAACATCGGCCCGGGCGCCAGGCTGATGCGTTGCGCCAACGCGGCACGGTGCAGCACCATCGCGTCGACCCCGCCGGGCAACTCGACCCACACGAAATAGCCGCCGGCCGGACGCACCATGCGCGTCCCGTCCGGGAAGAGCCGGGTCACGGCATCGAACAGGCTGTCGCGCTGCGCCTGCAGCGACTGGCGCAGGCCACGCAGGTGGCGGTCGTAGCCGCCTTCCTGCAGGTACTCGGCCAGTGCCGCCTGCACCGGGATCGATCCCGACAGGCTTGTCATCAGCTTCAGCCTTTGGACCTCGAGCGCCCACCGACCGGGCGCGGCCCAGCCAATGCGGTAACCGGGAGCCAGGCACTTCGAGAAAGACGAGCAGTGCAGCACCAGACCGCGGCGGTCGTAGGCCTTGGCCGGCAGCGGCGCCGTGTTGCCTTCGTAGAGTTCCGCATAGACGTCGTCTTCGATCAGCGGCAGGTCGTGGCGGGCGAGCAGGTCGACGAGATCGCGTTTCTTCGCCTCGGGCATCAGGCTGCCGAGCGGGTTCTGGAAGGTCGTCATCAGCCAGCACGCCTTCGGGCGGTAGAGCTCGATCACCTGCGCCAGGCGGCCGAGATCGATGCCTTCGCGCACGTGGGTCGGCACTTCGATGGCGCGCAGGCCCAGCCGTTGCAGCGCCTGCAGTGCGACGTAGAAGGTAGGGGACTCGACCACCACCGCGTCGCCTGGCCGCGCCACCGCGTTCAGACACAGGTTCAATGCCTCCATCGCGCCGTGGGTGAGCACGATCTCGTCCGTGGCCACGGCAAAGCCCTGGCGCAGATAGCGCTTGGCAATCTCCCGCTTGAGCTGCAGGTTGCCCGGAGGCAGGTCCCCGGCCATGCGCCAGGGGTCGAGCCGCCGCATGCTGGAGATCAGCGCGCGGCGTAGTCGATCCAGCGGAAACAGGGTCGGGCTCGGAAACGCAGAACCCAAAGGCACGATGTTGCGCGAACGCGTGGTGCCGAGGCACGCGTAGATCAGGTCGTTGAGCTCGACAGGCTGCGATGCGGACTGCGGCTGCGACGTCTGCGGCTCCGGCAGCAACGCGCCGCCGGTGCGAGCGGCGACAAAGTAGCCCGACCGTGGAACCGCCCGAACCATGCCGCGCGATTCGAGCAGGTAGTAGGCCTGGAAGACGGTACTCGGGCTCAGGCCCCGGCTGGTGCAGGCCTGGCGAACGGACGGCAGGCGGTCGCCCGGACGAAGCACGCCTGCCGTGATCTGCTGCTCGAGTTCACGGGCCAGCAGTTCGTACCTCGTGGAGGCGGTATTCGGACGATTGGGCATGGTGTGGGCACCGCGCCTCGGTCGACTGCCGGCTGGGTGGGTGAGGTTCGCACAGTCTAGTCCTTGCGCGCTGCGATGCAAGCCTCGGCAGCCGGCACCGACCCTCCCCCGCGCGACGAAGCGGTGAAATGGCGGCTCGCTTGACAAACCATGCCTGAACGGACGCCCGAGGCCCGGTCAGTCCGCTTTTTCGGCCGCCGGTCGGCCGGTCTTGATGGCAGGCACGGCCTGCAGCGCATTGCGCAAATCGGCATCGGCCATGGCCGCGAGTGCCTTGATGCCGGCGCGCAGCAGTTCGCTTTTCTTGGCCGGGTGGGCCAACTGCATGGCGCGCTGCTTCAGGGCCTCGAGCACCAGGTATTCGGCCTTCGGGATGGTGAAGCTGTCGCGCACCAGCTTCGGTTTCCTGGGCTTGTCCTGCTTGTCATGCTTCTCGGCCTTGGCCGCTGCCGGCTTCTTGAGCGGCGCGGGCTTCGCGGATTTCTCGGCGGGCTTGGGTTTTGCGGCGGCCTTGACGGGCTTGGCGGCTTTGAGGGGTTTTGCCGGTGTCTTCTTGACCGGCTTGGCCTTGACGACGGTCTTCTTCGCGGGTGCGGCCGCGGCCTTGTTCTTCTTCGGCGTCGAGGCCCGGGTCACCGCAGGGGTGGCTGCCGAGGGTGCGGCGGAGCCTTCGAGCGCGAGGGTGGGGGTGGTGCTTGCAGTGGTCAAAGGATGTCTCTGAAGTTAAACGGTTTATATAGTTTATACGGTTTCAGTCTGCAAAATCGCAGGTCGAAGCGGCGTTAGACACGCTGTGCGCAGGGCTTGAAATTGCCGGTATCGCTGCCACCTGCGGCGCAGATGCATTGATTCCCGGTGCTCTATAAAATGACGCATGGCCACCAAAATTCCCCCCAAGACCGTTCAGCCGACGACCAAGCCGTCGACGCCTGATGATGGAGGTTCGGTCGTCCTCGAACGCCGGACCCAGAAAGTCAAGCCCCCGCAGATGCATCAGGTATTGATGCTCAATGATGATTACACGCCGATGGAATTCGTGGTCGTAGTCATCCAGGAGTTCTTCAGCAAGGACCGCGAGACCGCGACGCAGATCATGCTCAAGATCCATCTGGACGGCAAAGCGGTCTGCGGTGTGTACAGCAAGGACGTCGCCGCCACCAAGGTCGACCAGGTGCTCGAAGCCGCGAAGCAATCAGGACACCCTTTACAGTGCATTAGTGAGCCTGTTGAGTGAGCAATTGAAAACTTTGGGGTCGAACCCATGTAGAGTGTGTAGTAACAGCATGGCGAAAAAGGAAATCACATGATTGCCCAGGAATTGGAAGTCAGTTTGCACATGGCCTTCGTGGAAGCGCGTCAGCAACGCCACGAGTTCATCACCGTCGAGCACTTGCTTCTGGCCTTGCTCGACAACCCCAGCGCCGCTGAGGTGCTGCGCGCCTGCTCGGCCAACATCGACGACCTGCGCAAGTCCTTGAGCAATTTCATCAAGGACAACACGCCACAGGTCGCCGGCACCGACGACGTCGATACACAGCCCACGCTCGGGTTCCAGCGCGTGATCCAGCGTGCCATCATGCACGTGCAGTCCACGGGCAGCGGCAAGAAGGAAGTCACCGGCGCCAACGTGCTGGTGGCCATCTTCGGCGAAAAGGATTCCCACGCCGTGTATTACCTGCACCAGCAGGGTGTCACGCGCCTGGACGTGGTCAACTTCATCGCCCACGGCATCAAGAAAAGCGACCCGCCAGAGCCTGTCAAGTCGTCCGAAAACCAGGCCGAAGGTGAAGAGGGCGGCGGCGAAAAGAACGAGAAGGCTTCGCCACTGGAGCAGTTCACCCAGAACCTGAACCAGATGGCCAAGGACGGCAAGATCGACCCGCTGATCGGCCGCGAATACGAGGTCGAGCGCACCATCCAGATCCTGTGCCGCCGGCGCAAGAACAACCCGCTGCTGGTGGGCGAAGCCGGCGTGGGCAAAACGGCCATCGCCGAGGGCCTGGCCTGGCGCATCACGCAGAAGGACGTGCCCGAGATCCTGGCCGAAGCCCAGGTGTATTCGCTCGACATGGGCGCCTTGCTCGCCGGCACCAAGTACCGCGGCGATTTCGAGCAGCGCCTGAAGGGCGTACTCAAGTCGCTGAAGGACAAGCCCAATGCCATCCTGTTCATCGACGAGATCCACACGCTGATCGGCGCGGGTGCGGCCTCGGGCGGGACGCTGGATGCGTCCAACCTGCTCAAGCCGGCACTCTCCAGCGGCCAGCTCAAGTGCATTGGCGCGACCACCTTCACCGAATACCGTGGCATCTTCGAGAAGGACGCGGCGCTGTCGCGGCGTTTCCAGAAGGTCGACGTGGTCGAGCCGACAGTGCAGGAAACGGTGGAGATCCTGAAGGGCCTGAAATCGCGCTTCGAGGAACACCACAGCGTGAAGTACGCCGTGGCCGCATTGCAAGCTGCCGCCGAGCTGAGCGCCAAGTACATCAACGACCGCCATCTGCCCGACAAGGCCATCGACGTGATCGACGAGGCCGGCGCGGCCCAGCGCATCCTGCCGCCGAGCAAGCGCAAGAAGACCATCACCAAGGCCGAGGTCGAGGAGATCGTCGCCAAGATCGCGCGCATTCCGCCCGCCAACGTGTCCAACGACGACCGCGGCAAGCTCAAGACGCTGGAACGCGACTTGAAGAGCGTGGTGTTCGGCCAGGACAAGGCGCTGGATGTGCTGGCCTCCGCCGTGAAGATGGCGCGCTCGGGCCTGGGCAAGGGCGACAAGCCGATCGGCTCGTTCCTGTTCAGCGGCCCCACCGGCGTCGGCAAGACCGAAGCCGCGAAGCAGCTCGCCTACATCATGGGCATCGAGTTGATCCGCTTCGACATGTCGGAATACATGGAGCGCCACGCGGTGAGTCGCCTGATCGGCGCGCCTCCGGGCTACGTCGGCTTCGACCAGGGCGGCCTGTTGACCGAGGCCGTCACCAAGAAGCCGCATTGCGTGCTGCTGCTCGATGAGATCGAAAAGGCCCATCCGGACATCTTCAACGTGTTGCTGCAGGTGATGGACCACGGCACGCTGACCGACAACAACGGACGCAAGGCCGACTTCCGCAACGTCATCATCATCATGACGACGAACGCGGGTGCCGAGACCATGAACAAGGCGACGATCGGGTTCACGAATCCGCGCGAAGCCGGCGACGAGATGGCGGATATCAAGCGCCTGTTCACGCCCGAGTTCCGCAACCGCCTGGACGCGACCGTGAGCTTCAAGGCGCTGGACGAAACCGTCATCCTGCGCGTGGTCGACAAGTTCCTGCTGCAGTTGGAAACGCAATTGGCAGAGAAGAAGGTCGATGTCACCTTCACCGATGCGTTGCGCAAGTACCTCGGCAAGAAGGGCTTCGATCCGCTGATGGGTGCGCGTCCGATGCAGCGCCTGATCCAGGACACGATCCGTCGTGCCTTGGCCGACGAACTGCTGTTCGGCCGGTTGATCGACGGTGGCCGCCTCACGGTGGACATGAAGATCACCACCGACGAAAAGGGTGTGGAAACCGGCGAGGTCGAGCTCGACATCCAGCCGCTGCCGAAGAAGGAAGGCAAGGCCAAGCCTGAATCGGAAGAAGCGACCGCCGGCTGATCCAGCTGGGGTGACGCAAAAGGGCCGGCGCCATCAACGCCGGCCTTTTTTCTTTGAGAATCCAAAACAGACTGCATTTATGTTGGAAACCATGCTTGTCCCCACCGCATCCGATCCGGAGGCGAGCGAAGCGCTCGCCGAATTCGTGCGGCGCCATGCCAGGCTGTTCGTGCTGACCGGCGCCGGTTGCAGCACCGATTCCGGCATTCCCGACTACCGGGACATCAACGGGGAATGGAAACGCAATCCGCCCGTGACCTACCAGGCCTTCACCGGTGACGACGCCACACGCCGCCGCTACTGGGCGCGCAGCCTGCTGGGCTGGCCGATGATGAGCGGTGCGCGGCCCGGCGCCGCACACCGGGCGCTGGCTCAATTCGAGGCCGCGGGGCGGGTGGCCCAGTTGCTCACGCAGAACGTCGATGGCCTGCACGACCGCGCCGGCAGCCGGCGCTGCATCGACCTGCACGGCCGCATCGATACCGTGCGCTGCCTCGGCTGCGAACGCCGTTCGCCGCGCGCCGAACTGCAGCTCGAGCTGCGCCGCCGCAATCCCCAGTGGGCCGCACTCGAAGCCCAGCCCGCGCCGGACGGCGATGCCGACCTCGACGGAATGGATTTTTCAGGCTTCGACGTTCCGTCGTGCCCAGCCTGCGGCGGCATGCTCAAGCCGGACGTGGTGTTCTTTGGCGAAAACGTGCCGCGCGAGCGCGTGGATGCGGCCTTTGCGGCGCTGGACGCGGCCGATGCCGTGCTGGTCGCGGGCTCGTCGCTGATGGTCTATTCGGGTTTCCGTTTCGTGCAGGCCGCCGCCGCCGCGGGCAAGCCCATCGCCGCGGTGAACATGGGCCGCACGCGCGCCGACGAGCTGTTCACCCTCAAGCTGGCCGCGCCCGTCGGCGACACATTGACGGCGCTGGCTGCGCGGTTTTAACCGGCTTGCTTATCATCGGCAGCTGCTTTGCAGGAGGTCAGGATGAAGATTGCCGTGATGGGTGCGGGTGCGGTCGGTTGTTACTACGGCGGCATGCTCGCCCGCGCGGGCCACGAGGTGGTGCTGATCGGCCGTCCGCAACACGTGGAAGCCGTCTTGCGTGACGGCCTGCTGCTGGATACGCAAACCTTCACCGCCCATGTGCCCATGGCCGCCAGCACCGACGCCAGCGCCGTCGCAGGCGCGGCGCTGGTGTTGTTCTGCGTCAAATCCACCGATACAGAAAGCGCGGCTGCCGAGATGCGGCCGCATCTGCTGCCTGGCGCATTGCTGCTGTCGCTGCAGAACGGCGTGGACAACGCCGACAGGCTGCAGGCCGCGCTGCCCGACCAGGAGGTCGCCGCCTCGGTCGTGTACGTGGCCAGTGAGATGGCCGGTCCGGGCCACATCCGGCATCACGGCCGCGGCGAACTGGTGCTGGCGGCGACGAAAACCACGCCGCAGGTCGCCGCCATGCTGACCGACGCCGGCGTGCCGACCGAGGTCTCCGACAACGTCGCCGGCGCGTTATGGGCCAAGTTGATCCTCAATTGCGCCTACAACGCCTTGTCGGCGATCGCGCAACTGCCTTATGGCCGGGTCGTGGCCGGCGAGGGCGTGCCTGCGGTGATGCGCGATGTGGTGGACGAATGCGTGGCCGTGGCGCGGGCCAACGGCGTGCGCCTGCCGGGCGACCCGCATGTTGCCGTGGAGCAGCTCGTGTTGTCGATGCCGAACCAATACTCTTCCACGGCGCAGGACATGGCGCGCGGCAAACGCAGCGAGATCGATCATCTCAACGGCTACGTGATGCGCCGCGGCGAGGCGCTGGGCGTCGCCACGCCGGTGAATCGCGCGCTGCACACCTTGGTCAAACTCATCGAGAGCCGCGCCGATCCTGCTTAAGCCGCGCCGGCACCCGCGCCGTGGGCAAACACATGACCGGCCGCAGTGCCATCGTCAGTGCGTCATGACGCGGATTCGAAGTCGATGTGGCTCTTGTCGGCGTCCACCGCCACCAGACGTACCTGCAGCTTGTCGCCCACGTCCAGGCCTTCAAAGCCGCGCACCACGCGGCCTTCGAGCAATGGGCGGGCGATGCGCACATAGGTGCCTTTCGGCGCAGCACCGGTGACGATGGCGTCGAACAGCTCGCCGATGCGGCCCTGCAGCAGCCAAGCGCCTGCCGCCTTCAGGACCTCGCGTTCGACCTTGCTGGCGTTGTCTTCCTGCAGCGTGCAGTGGCGCGCGATGACGGTCAACTCGTCGAGGGAATAGGGCGGCGGCGCGCCGGCGATGGCGGCTTTCAGCAGCCGTTGCGTCACCAGGTCGGGGTAACGGCGATTCGGTGCTGTGGAGTGTGCGTAGTCGTTCACCGCCAGGCCGAAGTGGCCTTGACCATCCGTGCCTGCCGGTGCCGCCAGGTACTCGCCCGAGCCGAGCATCTTCACCACCGCCAGCGACAGGTCGGCGAAGCCGGCCGGATTGTCCGCGCGTTGCGCCATCAGGAAATGCTCGAGCGCAAGGGCGTCTGGCTCGGCGGGCAGCGTGACGCCGTGCCCCGCGGCGAGCGCTTCGATACGGTCCCAGCGGCGTGGCGCCTGCAGGAAGCGGCGCAGCGATGGAAAGTTCTTCTCCGCCAGGAATCTTGCCGTGGCCGCGTTCGCGGCGATCATCAGGTCGGCAATCAGGTCCTTCGCGCGGTTCTTGGTGTCGGGCTGCAGGTCCGTCAATTGACCGTCGACGAACACCGGGCGCGCGGACACCGTGTTCATGTTGAGCGCCCCGCGTTGCTGACGCCATTGCCGCAACTGCCCGGCGAGCGTGTCGTGCAGTCGAAGCTGCGCCTCGAGGCCGGGCACGCGTTCGAACTGTGGCAGCGCTGGCGCATCGCCGTTCAGCCAGGCCGAAACGCCGTCGTAGGTGAGTTTGGCGTGGTTCAGCACCAGGGCGCGATAGACGTCCGCACTCGCCACCGTGCCGCTCGCATCCACCTGCATGTCGACCACCAGCGTCAGCCGTTCCTGTCCCTGGTGCAGCGATGTGGCGTCGGTGGACAGGCATTCGGCCAACATCGCGAACACGCCGGCTGCGGTATAGACCGAAGTGGTGTTGACGGCGGCATGCGCATCGACCGCGCCGCCTTGCCGGACCAGCGCATCGACATCGGCCACCGCCACCATCAGTCGCGTGTTGCCGCTGGGCAGCGCCTCGGCCACGCTGAGTTGATCGAGGTCCAGCGTGTCGTCGTTGTCGATGGAAAACCAGGTCAGGCTGCGCAGGTCGCGGAGATCGCCGCTGCGCTCTGGCCCGATCCGGCGCGCCGCTTCTGCCTCCTGCAAAGCCTCGGGAGAAAACGCGGGCAGCAGGCCGCGTGAAAGCATGGCCTGCACGGCAAATCGCTGCAAGTTGATGGGTTCCATGGCGCGCACTTTAACGTCGCGGCGCTAAATCCACTAAATCGGCGTGTTCACACCCAGCTTTTTCAGGATCAGTTGCCAGTGCTCGGGTTCGACCGGCGTGATCGACAGCCGGCTGCCTCTGCGCAGCACGATCAGCTCCCGCAGTTCATCGCTCGCGCGCAGTTCGGCCAGCGTGAGGTTGCGCGTCTTCTGCAACATCTGCACGTCCACCAGCAGCCAGCGCGGCGCCTCGGGTTGCGACTTCGGATCGAAGTAGGGCGATTGCGGGTCGAACTGCGTCGGGTCCGGATAGGCCGCGGACGCCACGCGCGCAATGCCGACGATGCCGGGCTCGGCGCAACTCGAGTGGTAGAACAGCACGCCATCACCGATGCGCATGCCGTCACGCATGAAGTTGCGCGCCTGGTAGTTGCGCACGCCGGTCCAGGCCACGGTGGCGCCGGGCGCGGCCAGAGCGTCGTCGACCGAGACTTCGGACGGTTCGGACTTCATGAGCCAGTAGTTCGTCATGCCGTTCCCCTGGCGTGCGGCGGCGCGTCGTTCGAGAAGAAGCGCGTGGCCTCCGGCCGGCCTTCGAGGTGCAGCCGGGGCGCCACCGGCGCGGTCTCGGCCAGCAGCCGGCCCTTCTTCCAGACCTTGAGCCGGTTCGCGCGCAGCCGGATGGCCTCCACCGTGTCGCGCGCCTGCAGCAGCACGAAGCTGGCGTCGCAGCCGGGCGTGAGGCCATAGCCTTCGAGGTGCATGACCTGGGCCGCATTCACCGTCACCGCGTCGAAACACTGGCGGATGCCGGCCTGGCTCGTCATCTGCGCCACGTGCAGGCCCATGTGGGCCACTTCGAGCATGTCGCCCGAGCCCATGCCGTACCACGGGTCCATCACGCAGTCGTGGCCGAAGGCCACATTCACGCCGGCGGCCATGAGCTCGGGCACACGTGTCATGCCGCGGCGCTTGGGATAGGTATCGTGCCGGCCCTGCAGCGTGATGTTGATCAGCGGATTGGCGATCACGCTCACGCCGCTCTCCGCGATCAGCGGCAGCAGCTTGCTCACGTAGTAGTTGTCCATGCTGTGCATCGAGGTGCAGTGCGAGCCGTTGACCCGGCCCTGCAGGCCGAGCCGCTGCGCCTCGAAGGTCAGGGTTTCGATGTGGCGCGACAGCGGGTCGTCCGATTCGTCGCAGTGCATGTCGGTGAGCAGGCCGCGCTCGGCCGCGATCTCGCACAGCAGCCTGACGCTGGCGGCGCCATCGGCCATCGTGCGCTCGAAATGCGGAATGCCGCCGACCACGTCCACGCCACGGTCGAGCGCACGCTTGAGGTTTTCCACGCCGCCGGCCGAGCGCAGCACGCCATCCTGCGGAAAGGCCACGAGCTGCAGGTCGATGTAGGGCGCGACCAGGCGCTTGACCTCGAGCAGGGCGTCCACGGCCAGCAGGCTCGCATCGCTGGTGTCGACATGGGTGCGGATCGCCAGCAAGCCCTTGGCCACGGCCCAGTCGCAGTAGGCGAGCGCGCGTTCGATCAGGGCTTCGGCCTTCAGCAGCGGCTTGAGTTCGCCCCACAGCGCAATGCCTTCGAGCAGCGTGCCGCTCTGGTTTACACGCGGCAGCCCGTAGCTCAGCGTGGCGTCCATGTGGAAATGCGGATCGACGAAAGGCGGGCTCAGCAATTGGCCGCCGGCATCGACCACGTCGCGCGCCGGCGCCTGCCAGCCTTCTTTCAACTCGGCAATGCGGCCGTCCTGTACCGCGACGGACATGTTCTGGCGCCCATCGGGCAGGGTGGCGTTGTGGATCAGCAGGTCGAGCATGGTCGTGGGTCAAAGGTGGCGTTGGGCAAGTGTAGGGCGATGCAAGAATCCCACCAGCGGCCGCATCACTACACTGCCACGATGCATCTGGTTTCCTACTTTCGCAGCGGAGACGCCATGCGCAGCAGAAGCGTCAGCCCGCTGGTGCTGGCGGCGCGGCTCGAGGTGCCGCGGCCGCCCGCGAGTGTGGTGGCCGATTGGGAGCGCGACATCCACGGGCAGTTGGGTCTGGAGCCCGGCGACGTGGCGCCGCTGCCGCTCGCGCGCACACGGCGGCGATGGCCCGACCTCCGGCCATGCGTGTCGGCGGCGGCGGACTGGATGCAGCAGTTCGGCCTGCGCGACCTGCTCACCGACAGCGACATCGCGCTCATGGCCTGCCGCGGTGCGCGCTTTCACCATGATGGCGCGCAATATGGCGGCGCGGCGTTCTGCAATCTTTTCCTCAGCGAGGACAAGGGCCTGGACGTGTGGTTTCCGTTCGCTGGCCAGCGCATCCCGCTGGCGCAGGGCACGGTGTTGGTCTTCGATACCTGCCAGCCGCACGCGGTCGTCGAGCGCGGCAGCGACCGTTTCGATGCGGCTGCCTTCGGGCCCGGGCGCGACTGCAGCCAGGTCTTCCTGACCTGGGAGTTGCCGGTCCAGGACGCCGCTCTGGCGCGCTTGCTCGGGATCGAATTCGATGTCGAAGCCGTCCAGCTCGATGACGAGCAGGTTCGGCGCG
This sequence comes from Rhodoferax koreense, assembly GCF_001955695.1. Classification (NCBI taxonomy): domain Bacteria; kingdom Pseudomonadati; phylum Pseudomonadota; class Betaproteobacteria; order Burkholderiales; family Comamonadaceae; genus Rhodoferax; species Rhodoferax koreensis. The sequence goes on from NZ_CP019236.1 coordinate 2,896,030, forward strand.
ACGGCCAAGCTCTCGAAGTCTGTGCGCAGACGGGCCGTCCGCTCTAACGCTCGCCCTTGCGATAAGGCTTCATCAAGGCTTGCGGATACGCCGCGCGCCGCGCCACCAGCACCAGTGCCAGGATCGACAGCGCATACGGCAGCATCAGGTAGAGCTGGTACGGCACGATGGCCTCGCCCGTCGCCTGCTGCAGCCGCAGCTGCAGCGCGTCGAAGAACGCGAACAGCAGCGCGCCCAGCAGCGCCTTGCCCGGCCGCCAGGAAGCGAACACCACCAGCGCCACGCAGATCCAGCCGCGGCCGTTGACCATGTTGAAGAAGAACGCGTTGAAGGCCGACAGCGTGAGGAACGCGCCGGCCACTCCCATGAGCGCCGAGCCGGCGACGATGGCTGCGGTGCGCGTAGCCGCCACCGACACGCCCTGGCCCTCGGCCGCGCGCGGGTTCTCGCCGACCATGCGCAGCGACAAGCCGGCCGGCGTGCGGTTCAGCAGGTAGGCGATCGCGGGCACCAGCAGCAGGGCCAGCAGCGTCAGCGGCGTCTGGTTCTGCAGGATCGGCACCGGCAGCCAGGCCATCTCCGCGAAAGGGGTGATGGTCGGCGGCGTGTTCACCTTGGGAAAGCTCACGCGGTAGCCGAAGTAGCTCAGTGCCGTCGCCAGCATGGTGATGCCCAGGCCCGACACGTGTTGCGACAGCGCCAGCCCGACCGTCAGCAAGGCATGCAGCAGGCCGAACGCCGCGCCGGTGAGCGCGGCCACGCCCACGCCGGCCCACAGCGGCAGGCCGAGGTAGACCGCGAGCCAGCCGGTGAACGCGCCCGCGACCATGATGCCTTCGATACCGAGGTTCAGCACACCCGCGCGTTCGCACATCAGCACGCCGAGGGTGCCGAGGATCAGCGGCGTGCCCGTGCGCAGGGTGGCGATCCAGAAGGCCGGGTTGGCCAGGATGTCGAGGAGCTCGGTCATGGGCCAGCCATCTTCAGATGGTGCGCTATTGAAATAATAGCTGGCAGCGCAGGTGATAACTGCGCCAGAGGCCGATTTGGCTTGATATCTTGCCTCATTTCCAGCGCAGCCGGTATTGCGTGAGCATGGTGGCCACGAGCACGGACAGCAGCGATGCGGCCACGATCACGTCGGCGATGTAGGTCGGCACGTTGATCGCGCGGCTCATGCTGTCGGCGCCGACCAGCACGCCGGCGACGAACACGCTGGCGGCCAGCACGCCGATCGGGTGCAGGCCGGCGAGCATGGCGATGACGATGCCGGTGTAGCCGTAGCCCGGCGACATGTCGAGCGTGACATAACTCGTGCGGCCGGCCACCTCGATGGCGCCGGCCAGGCCGGCAAGTGCACCCGAGATCAACGCCACCAGCACCACGGTGCGGGTGACGGGCACGCCGGCGAACGCCGCGGCACGCGCATTGGCGCCGACGGCGCGGATGTCGAAGCCGAGCACGGTGAACTTCAGCAGCGCCCACACCAGCACGGCCAGCGCCGAGGCGATGAGCAGGCCGGTGTGCACACGCGTCTGTTCGACGAGCTTGGTGAGTTCCAGCTCGCCCTGCAGCGCCACGCTCTGCGGCCAGCCCATCGCGGTCGGGTCCTTCATCGGGCCGTCGAGCATCATCGACACGAACAGCAGCATGATGAAGTTCAAGAGCAGCGTGGTCACCACCTCGTCCACGCCGAGCCGCGCCTTCATCAGCGCCGGGCCGAGCAGCAGCGCCGCACCGGCCAGCGCTGCGGCCGCCAGCATCAGCGGAAACAGCAGCCAGGGCGACCAGGCCAGTCCGCTACCCGAGGCCGCGCCATGCATGCCGCCCACGGCCACGGCGGCCAGCGCGCCGGCGTAGAGTTGCCCCTCCGCACCGATGTTGAACAGCCGCGCCTTGAAGGCCACCGTCGCGGCCAGGCCGGTGAGGATCAGCGGAATGGCGCGCGTCAGTGTTTCGCTCAGCGCGAACACCGAGCCGAAGCCGCCCTTGAACAGCAGGCCATAGGTCTGCGCCACCGGCGCGCCGGCCCACAGCACCAGCAGGCCGCTGACCAGCAGCGTGAAGACCGCGGCGCCGACCGGCGCCAGCAGCAGCGCCAGGGCCGAGGATCGGTTGCGTTTTTCCAGCCTCATGCGTGGGCCTCCATGGCTGCCGAGCCGGCCATGGCCAGCCCGATGGCCTCACGCGTCCAGTCCAGCGCCGGCCTGGGCGCGCCGAGATGGCCGCCGTGCATCACCGCCACGCGGTCGCCGAGCGCCAGCACTTCGTCGAGGTCGTCCGAGATCAGCAGCACGGCCGCACCCGCGTCGCGTGCGGCGATGAGTTGCTGCTGCACATAGGCCACGGCGCCGATGTCCAGGCCCCAGGTGGGCTGGTGCGCCACGATCAGCCGGGGCGTGGTGCCGTCGGGCGCGAGCAGGGCGCGGCCGAGGATGAGTTTCTGCATGTTGCCGCCCGAGAGTTCGCGCGCCGCAGAGGCCAGGCCGCCGCCGCGCACGTCGAATGCCTTTTCGATGCGTGCCGCGTGGGCGCGCGCCGCACGACGTCGGATGAAGCCCGCGCGCGAGAAATCGGCCCCGCGCAGGCGTTCGGCCACGGCGTTCTCCCACACCGGCAGATCGCCCACCACGCCCACGCCGTGCCGGTCTTCCGGGATGCGGGCCAGGCCCTGGCGCACGAGCAGGGCGGGCCGCTGCCGCAGCGGCGCGTCGAGGAAACTTACGCTGCCCTGGCTGAGCCCGCGGGTGCCGCACAGCACTTCGGCCAGGGCCAACTGGCCATTGCCCGAAACGCCGGCGATGGCGACGATTTCACCCGCATGCAGGCTCAGCGACACGCCATCGAGGCGGTCCTGGTGGCTGGCCGCGGTGCTGGCCCGCTCGATCACGCACACCGGTGCGCCCACGGAGTGCGCGGGGCGGCGCTGCGCCGGCTCGATCGCATGGCCGACCATCCATTGGGCCAGTTGCGGCGGGCTCAAAGCGCCCGCGGCGTCGTTTGCGGCTTCGGCCACCAGCCGGCCATGGCGCAGCACCGCCACGCGGTGCGCCACCCGCAGCACCTCGCCGAGCTTGTGGCTGATGAAGATGATGGACAGTCCCTGGGCCACCATCTGTGCCAGCGTATCGAACAGCGCCTCGCTTTCCTGCGGTGTGAGCACGGCCGTGGGTTCGTCCAGGATCAGGATGCGCGCGCCGCGGTACAGCGCCTTCAAAATTTCGACACGCTGGCGTTCGCCGACGGACAGGCTTGCGACCAATGCCTCGGGCGCCACCGGCAGGCCGAAACGCTGTGCGACTTCGAGCAACTTGCGGCGCGCGGCGGCGCGGCGCGACACAGGCTGCCACCAGGGCTCGGTGCCGAGCATCACGTTGTCGAGCACGCTGAGGTTGTCGGCCAGCGCGAAGTGCTGGTGCACCATGCCGATGCCCGCGGCCAGCGCCGCGGCGGGCTGCCCCGGGGGCAGTGGCCGGCCGAACACCTCGATGCTGCCCGCATCGGCGACATAGTGACCGAACAGGATGGCCATCAGGGTGGATTTGCCCGCGCCGTTTTCACCGAGCAGTGCCAGCACCTCGCCGGCGCGCAGTTGCAGCGAAACGGCGTCGTTGGCAACGAGAGGACCGAATCGCTTGGAGATGCCGTTCAGGCGCAGGACGACCTCGGCGTTGGTCAGCGCATCCGTGGACTGTGTGGTTTGCACGGATATGCGCCTAATTTGGACTAATGGTTGATCTGATTTGCATTGAAGTTGAGCATATTTCAAACACCGGTACGCCCATTGCAACTTTCGGCGAAGTTTGCACCGCGCTTTGCATCTTACGGCGCGCAATTTGGGTCTCAGGCACCCACAATCTTTTAAAATCCGATGCTCGTGACACCCCTACTTACAAGTCAAGACGGCCGGTGCGGCGCTGATTTCCAACTACCATGACGGACCCCAAAACTCTCCTGATTGTCGACGACAGCCGTGTCTCCCGCATGATGATCCGCAGCCTGGTGATGGCCAAGCGGCCTCATTGGACGGTCATCGAGGCTTCCAACGGCGCGGAGGCCTTGCAAGTCGTGGGCCAGCAGCAACCCGACTTCTGCACCATGGACATCAACATGCCCGGGCTGCTCGGCACCGATGCGGCCGAGCAGATCGCGCGCGAGCATCCGTCGGTGCGCCTGGCGCTGTTCTCGGCCAACATCCAGGAAAGCC